>NZ_FNCX01000022.1:0-1163 GCF_900099665.1 Pseudomonas sp. BS3767
AGCCACGCTTGCGTAACGGTTTATCCAGAATACCCAGCGCAGCTAGACCATGGGAGACTTTGCCAACCAGCCTGGCAATGCCCACGCTTCGATGGCCTTGGCCTTTAATCAAAAGCCCTTCCGTGAAAGTCTCAAGCCGAGGGTCGCCGTTTTCCAACATCAATGCCCCCAGCACGCCACTCAGGAATTTTTCAAGGTGACGCGCTGTGTAGCCCAGTGATTTCAAAACCGTGCTTAAACGAGTGAGCTCATCCTTGAATATCTTGTGCCCGAAAATGAATGATGCATAAATCGCAGATTGGCGAAATTTGGTAATGCGCTGTGGCGTACGAAAACCTCCCATGTGGTATGCGACCGCTGCCAGATAAGGGCGCGACCCAGCTTGGGTATCGAGGAGAGCCAACCACTGCATTTCTGACCAAGACCAATAGGGGATATCAGTCCTACTAACGTGCCAGAGAATGACGGACACAGAGGAGACCGCCAATCGATCCGAAACGCCAGCGTGTGCCACGAGATCAATTAGAGGAATAACGAGTCTGGGTACACTCGATTGTAGATAGGCCCAGTCGGAACGATACCGACGATTCGAGAGTATAGTCCGCTCCAGATCCGACAGTTCCTCTTGACGCTCATAATGATCCACATCAAATGGCACGTAGCTCATGGTAAATAATGCTCCGTGACGATTACTCCGACTTGAAGAGTTCAGCGAACAGTCGGGCGTCCAGACTACCCACCGAATGCGCCATTTTTGCAGTCAGGTCCGCGCCCGACAGGTGCACATAAATCAAGGTGGCCTTCGGATCCCGGTGACCTGCATAGGCCGTCAACTCATGCAGTTTCCACCCCGCACGAGCCAAATGCGTGAGTCGCAGATGACGAAAAGTGTGTGTGCTAAGGCATGACAGATTTGAGTCTGCGGCCCATCTTTCTACCGTTTTACTCCACGTCCACCGCGTGAGTGCCGAACCTCGATTGCGATCAGACTCGGATCGAAACAGGGCTCCTTTCGAACAACCGGCCAGACGAAGGGCATGAAGATGCGTTCCAAGTATCGGCGCAATGTCAGGGCTGTAGCACACGACACGGCTGCGTCGGCCTTTGGTCGTTTCTGCGCGCACTGAAATGAGTCGATGGGCGAGATCCAGGTCTTCGATTCT
>NZ_FNCX01000021.1:0-1164 GCF_900099665.1 Pseudomonas sp. BS3767
GCACTGCGGGATGTGTTTGCCGAGCCGACGCTGCAAGGTCTGGCACGTCAGGTGGCGAACGCCCGGCTCTCGGCGCAGACGCCGTTGACGCTGGTGGATCGCAATCTGCCATTGCCGCTGTCGTGGGCGCAGCAGCGCTTGTGGTTCCTCGATCAACTGGATCGGGCGGCCGGAGCCGCCTATCACATCCCGGCGGGACTGCGCTTGCGCGGCCGATTGAACAGAGACGCCTTGCAGGCCACGCTTGACCGGATCGTGGCGCGCCACGAAACCCTGCGCACCCATTTTGCCTTGCACGAGGGCCAGGCGATCCAGGTGATCGCGCCGGCGACTCAAGGGTTCGCCCTGGTCACTCATGACCTGCGCCCGCTGGACTGCGCGGCGCAACATGAGACGCAACACGAGGCCGTAGAGCAGCTCGCTCGCGAGGAGGCGCTGGCGCCATTCGACTTGTCGAGGGGGCCGCTGATTCGCGGGCGGCTTGTGCAACTGTCGGAGACGGAGCACATCCTGCTGGTGACGCAGCACCATATCGTTTCGGACGGTTGGTCGACGGGCGTTCTGCTTCACGAAATCGGCATGTTGTACCGCGCCTTCAGCCAAGGGCTGGCCGATCCTCTGCCGGCACTGGACTTCCAGTATGTCGACTACGCCGCGTGGCAGCGGCAGTGGTTGCAGGGCGAGACGCTGCACACGCAGGTCGACTTCTGGCGGCAGCACCTGAGTGGTGCACCGGCCTTGCTGGAGCTGCCAACCGACCACCGCCGCCCACCGTTGCGCAGTTACGCCGGCGGACGGGTGAGCCTGGCCCTGAGCCCGGCATTGACGGCAGGGTTGCGACAGCTGGGTCAGCGTCACGGTGCGACGCTGTTCATGACCTTGCTGGCGGGCTGGTCGAGTCTGCTGAGCCGCGTCAGCGGGCAGGACGATGTGGTGATCGGCACGCCGGTGGCAAATCGTCCGCGCAGCGAACTGGAGTCGCTGATCGGCTTCTTCGTCAACACACTGGCGCTGCGGATCAGGCCGGAAGGGGGCCTGAGCGTGGCCGCGTTGCTGGAGCAGGTCAAGACGGTCATGCTGGCGGCGCATGCGCATCAGGACCTGCCGTTCGAGCAGGTGGTGGAGGCGCTGCAACCACCGCGCAGCCTGGGTCATAGCCCGATC
>NZ_FNCX01000020.1:0-2239 GCF_900099665.1 Pseudomonas sp. BS3767
CGGTCATGCTGGCGGCGCATGCGCATCAGGACCTGCCGTTCGAGCAGGTGGTGGAGGCGTTGCAACCACCGCGCAGCCTGGGCCATAGCCCAATCTTCCAGGTCATGCTGGCGCTGAACAACACCCCGGGCGGCGGCGAACTCAGTCTGCCGGAGCTGAGTCTGGAGCCGCTGCAAGCGCCGCACACGACGGCCCAGTTCGACCTGTCGCTTGCGCTGGTCGAGGCGGATGGCGGGTTGGTCGGCTCTCTGGAATACGCGAGTGATCTGTTCGAGCGTGCGACGATCGAGCGGATGGCGGGGCACCTGCAGGTACTTCTGGAAGCCATGGTGGCGGATGACCAGCAAGCGGTCGCAGAACTGCCGCTGCTGTCGTGCGAGCAACGTCGGCAGGTGTTGGAGTCGTTCAACGATACGGCAGCGGCCTACCCGGCGGACAAGTTGCTCCATCAACTGTTCGAGGAACAGGCGGCACAACAGCCCGATGCCCTGGCGGTGGTCGATGAAGCCGGAAGCCTGACCTATAGCGAACTCAACGCGCGGGCGAATCGACTGGCACATTACCTGATCGGCCTGGGTATCCAGCCGGATGATCGGGTCGCGATCTGTGCGCAGCGCAGCCTGGAAATGGTGGTGGGCTTGCTGGGGATTTTGAAGGCGGGCGGTGCGTATGTGCCGCTGGATCATGGATATCCGTCGGAGCGGTTGCGCTACATGCTGGAAGACAGCGCGCCGGTAGCAGTGCTGGTGCAAGCGGCGCTGCAGGAATGCCTGCCGGCGGTAAATGTGCCGCAGGTCGTGTTGGACAGCGTGGACCTGTCCTCAGGGACCGGTGGGCTGCCGTGTGGCAATCCGGATCTTGATGCCCTGGGGCTGACGTCGAGAATGCCGGCTTATGTGATGTATACATCCGGCTCCTCGGGAGTGCCGAAGGGCGTGCTGATTGAGCACCGCAGTGTGCTGCGTCTGGTTATCAATAATCCTTATGCCAGGATCACCACAGAGGATTGTGTTGCGCATGGCGCCAATACGGCCTTCGACGCTTCGACCTGGGAAATCTGGAGTGCGCTGCTCAATGGGGCGAAACTGTTGGTTGTGTCTCAGGCGACGCTGCTCAATCCCGCGCGCTTGAACCATATATTGATTGAAGGTGGCGTGACCGCTTTATGGTTGACTGCTGGATTGTTCAATGAATATGTCGATGTACTCGCCGCTGCCTTCTCAAAGCTGCGATATCTCCTGGTCGGTGGGGATGTGCTCGATCCAGTGAGCGTTGCGAAGGTTTTGTCCCGCGCCCATCGCCCGAGGCATCTGATCAATGGCTATGGACCAACGGAAACAACGACCTTTGCCAGCACCTATGAGATCCATGCGCTGTCCGACAATTCGCGCTCGATTCCTATTGGCCGCCCTATCGGCAACACACGCATTTACCTATTGGATGCACACGGCCAGCCGGTGCCCATCGGGGTCAGCGGCGAGATCCATATCGGCGGCGCGGGGGTTGCCCGTGGCTATCTGAATCTGCCGGAACTGACGGCGGAGCGTTTCCTGGACGACCCGTTCAGTGCCGAGCCGGCGGCGCAGATGTACAGGAGCGGCGATCTGGGGCGCTGGTTGGCGGACGGCAATATCGAGTACCTGGGGCGTAACGACGATCAGGTCAAGCTTCGGGGCTTCCGGATCGAGCTGGGCGAGATCGAGTCGCAGTTGGCGGCTTGCCCTGGGGTCAGGGAAGCGGTGGTGCTGGTGCGCGAGCACCGTCCAGGCGACAAACGCCTGGTGGCGTACCTGACGGCGCAGGAAGGTGCCGTATTGTCGGCGGCGCAGTTGCGCGAGCAACTGTCGCAAGGGCTGGCGGAGTACATGATTCCGAGTGCCTTCGTAACGCTGGCGCGTTTCCCGCTAACGCCAAACGGCAAGCTGGATCGACGGGCATTGCCGGCGCCGGAGGACGACGCTTATGCCAGTCGCGGTTACGAGGCGCCGGCAGGTGACATCGAGCATGCGCTGGCGCAGATCTGGCAGGCGTTGCTGGGGCTGGAGCGTGTCGGTCGCCACGACCACTTCTTCGAACTGGGCGGGCATTCGTTACTGGCGGTACAACTGGTGTCGCGTCTGCGTCAGCGCTTCGAAGTCGAGGTGGCACTGCGGGATGTGTTTGCCGAGCCGACGCTGCAAGGTCTGGCACGTCAGGTGGCGAACGCCCGGCTCTCGGCGCAGACGCCGTTGACGCTGGT
>NZ_FNCX01000018.1:0-5625 GCF_900099665.1 Pseudomonas sp. BS3767
AATCTTGACGATGACCTACTCTCACATGGGGAAACCCCACACTACCATCGGCGATACATCGTTTCACTACTGAGTTCGGGATGGGATCAGGTGGTTCCAATGCTCTATGGTCGTCAAGAAATTCGGGTACCGAATCGTGCCGTACGGCGCGCTTCAGCAAATCGGGTATGTGATAGTCGATTTAGGTATCGTTCGTGACGCAAACTTTCGGTTCATGTCATCTTCACAGTCACCGCAATCTGGTCATTCGACGCAAATTGCTTGGGTGTTATATGGTCAAGCCTCACGGGCAATTAGTATTGGTTAGCTCAACGCCTCACAGCGCTTACACACCCAACCTATCAACGTCGTAGTCTTCGACGGCCCTTTAGGGAACTCAAGGTTCCAGTGAGATCTCATCTTGAGGCAAGTTTCCCGCTTAGATGCTTTCAGCGGTTATCTTTTCCGAACATAGCTACCCGGCAATGCCACTGGCGTGACAACCGGAACACCAGAGGTTCGTCCACTCCGGTCCTCTCGTACTAGGAGCAGCCCCTCTCAAATCTCAAACGTCCACGGCAGATAGGGACCGAACTGTCTCACGACGTTCTAAACCCAGCTCGCGTACCACTTTAAATGGCGAACAGCCATACCCTTGGGACCGGCTTCAGCCCCAGGATGTGATGAGCCGACATCGAGGTGCCAAACACCGCCGTCGATATGAACTCTTGGGCGGTATCAGCCTGTTATCCCCGGAGTACCTTTTATCCGTTGAGCGATGGCCCTTCCATACAGAACCACCGGATCACTAAGACCTACTTTCGTACCTGCTCGACGTGTCTGTCTCGCAGTCAAGCGCGCTTTTGCCTTTATACTCTACGACCGATTTCCGACCGGTCTGAGCGCACCTTCGTACTCCTCCGTTACTCTTTAGGAGGAGACCGCCCCAGTCAAACTACCCACCATACACTGTCCTCGATCCGGATAACGGACCTGAGTTAGAACCTCAAAGTTGCCAGGGTGGTATTTCAAGGTTGGCTCCACGCAGACTGGCGTCCACGCTTCAAAGCCTCCCACCTATCCTACACAAGCAAATTCAAAGTCCAGTGCAAAGCTATAGTAAAGGTTCACGGGGTCTTTCCGTCTAGCCGCGGATACACTGCATCTTCACAGCGATTTCAATTTCACTGAGTCTCGGGTGGAGACAGCGCCGCCATCGTTACGCCATTCGTGCAGGTCGGAACTTACCCGACAAGGAATTTCGCTACCTTAGGACCGTTATAGTTACGGCCGCCGTTTACCGGGGCTTCGATCAAGAGCTTCGCTTGCGCTAACCCCATCAATTAACCTTCCGGCACCGGGCAGGCGTCACACCCTATACGTCCACTTTCGTGTTTGCAGAGTGCTGTGTTTTTAATAAACAGTCGCAGCGGCCTGGTATCTTCGACCGGCATGAGCTTACGCAGTAAATGCTTCACCCTCACCGGCGCACCTTCTCCCGAAGTTACGGTGCCATTTTGCCTAGTTCCTTCACCCGAGTTCTCTCAAGCGCCTTGGTATTCTCTACCCAACCACCTGTGTCGGTTTGGGGTACGGTTCCTGGTTACCTGAAGCTTAGAAGCTTTTCTTGGAAGCATGGCATCAACCACTTCGTGTTCTAAAGAACACTCGTCATCAGCTCTCGGCCTTAAGATCCCGGATTTACCTAAGATCTCAGCCTACCACCTTAAACCTGGACAACCAACGCCAGGCTGGCCTAGCCTTCTCCGTCCCTCCATCGCAATAACCAGAAGTACAGGAATATTAACCTGTTTTCCATCGACTACGCTTTTCAGCCTCGCCTTAGGGACCGACTAACCCTGCGTCGATTAACGTTGCGCAGGAAACCTTGGTCTTTCGGCGTGGGTGTTTTTCACACCCATTGTCGTTACTCATGTCAGCATTCGCACTTCTGATACCTCCAGCAAGCTTCTCAACTCACCTTCACAGGCTTACAGAACGCTCCTCTACCGCATCATCAAAAGATGATACCCGTAGCTTCGGTGCATGGTTTGAGCCCCGTTACATCTTCCGCGCAGGCCGACTCGACTAGTGAGCTATTACGCTTTCTTTAAAGGGTGGCTGCTTCTAAGCCAACCTCCTAGCTGTCTAAGCCTTCCCACATCGTTTCCCACTTAACCATGACTTTGGGACCTTAGCTGACGGTCTGGGTTGTTTCCCTTTTCACGACGGACGTTAGCACCCGCCGTGTGTCTCCCATGCTCGGCACTTGTAGGTATTCGGAGTTTGCATCGGTTTGGTAAGTCGGGATGACCCCCTAGCCGAAACAGTGCTCTACCCCCTACAGTGATACATGAGGCGCTACCTAAATAGCTTTCGAGGAGAACCAGCTATCTCCGAGCTTGATTAGCCTTTCACTCCGATCCACAGGTCATCCGCTAACTTTTCAACGGTAGTCGGTTCGGTCCTCCAGTTAGTGTTACCCAACCTTCAACCTGCCCATGGATAGATCGCCCGGTTTCGGGTCTATTCCCAGCGACTAGACGCCCTATTAAGACTCGCTTTCGCTACGCCTCCCCTATTCGGTTAAGCTCGCCACTGAAAATAAGTCGCTGACCCATTATACAAAAGGTACGCAGTCACCCAACAAAGTGGGCTCCCACTGCTTGTACGCATACGGTTTCAGGATCTATTTCACTCCGCTCTCCGCGGTTCTTTTCGCCTTTCCCTCACGGTACTGGTTCACTATCGGTCAGTCAGTAGTATTTAGCCTTGGAGGATGGTCCCCCCATATTCAGACAAGGTTTCTCGTGCCCCGTCCTACTCGATTTCATTGCAAAGGGATTTTCGCGTACAGGGCTATCACCCACTATGGCCGTCCTTTCCAGAACGTTCCGCTAATCTCAATACAACTTAAGGGCTGGTCCCCGTTCGCTCGCCACTACTAAGGGAATCTCGGTTGATTTCTTTTCCTCAGGGTACTTAGATGTTTCAGTTCCCCTGGTTCGCCTCTTGCACCTATGTATTCAGTACAAGATAACCATCTTATGATGGCTGGGTTCCCCCATTCAGATATCTCCGGATCACAGTCTGTTTGCCGACTCCCCGAAGCTTTTCGCAGGCTACCACGTCTTTCATCGCCTCTGACTGCCAAGGCATCCACCGTATGCGCTTCTTCACTTGACCATATAACCCCAAGCAATCTGGTTATACTGTGAAGACGACATTCGCCGAAAGTTTGCATTCACAAACTTTACCTTAGCCCGGACACACACCAGTGAAAGAGGTGCCCGGTCTATATTTCTTTCTATCACATACCCAAATTTTTAAAGAACGATCTAATCAAAGACTAGAAATCAACATTCAGGCACTGATCATCAGGATCAATGGAATGCTCATTTCTAAGCTTTCAAACAGAAGCAGTAAGTGGTGGAGCCAAGCGGGATCGAACCGCTGACCTCCTGCGTGCAAGGCAGGCGCTCTCCCAGCTGAGCTATGGCCCCGTATTTCTACAGGCGTTTCCCACACAAAATTGGTGGGTCTGGGCAGATTCGAACTGCCGACCTCACCCTTATCAGGGGTGCGCTCTAACCAACTGAGCTACAGACCCAATTTCGAGCTTGTAGCCGCTAGCGTTGAGCTATCAGCTTGGAGCTTAAAGCTGCTTCTAATCGTCTTCTTCAATGAATCAAGCAATTCGTGTGGGTGCTTATGGCGCAGCTGAGTCGTCGATTAAGGAGGTGATCCAGCCGCAGGTTCCCCTACGGCTACCTTGTTACGACTTCACCCCAGTCATGAATCACACCGTGGTAACCGTCCCCCCGAAGGTTAGACTAGCTACTTCTGGTGCAACCCACTCCCATGGTGTGACGGGCGGTGTGTACAAGGCCCGGGAACGTATTCACCGCGACATTCTGATTCGCGATTACTAGCGATTCCGACTTCACGCAGTCGAGTTGCAGACTGCGATCCGGACTACGATCGGTTTTGTGAGATTAGCTCCACCTCGCGGCTTGGCAACCCTCTGTACCGACCATTGTAGCACGTGTGTAGCCCAGGCCGTAAGGGCCATGATGACTTGACGTCATCCCCACCTTCCTCCGGTTTGTCACCGGCAGTCTCCTTAGAGTGCCCACCATAATGTGCTGGTAACTAAGGACAAGGGTTGCGCTCGTTACGGGACTTAACCCAACATCTCACGACACGAGCTGACGACAGCCATGCAGCACCTGTCTCAATGTTCCCGAAGGCACCCATCCATCTCTGGAAAGTTCATTGGATGTCAAGGCCTGGTAAGGTTCTTCGCGTTGCTTCGAATTAAACCACATGCTCCACCGCTTGTGCGGGCCCCCGTCAATTCATTTGAGTTTTAACCTTGCGGCCGTACTCCCCAGGCGGTCAACTTAATGCGTTAGCTGCGCCACTAAGAGCTCAAGGCTCCCAACGGCTAGTTGACATCGTTTACGGCGTGGACTACCAGGGTATCTAATCCTGTTTGCTCCCCACGCTTTCGCACCTCAGTGTCAGTATCAGTCCAGGTGGTCGCCTTCGCCACTGGTGTTCCTTCCTATATCTACGCATTTCACCGCTACACAGGAAATTCCACCACCCTCTACCATACTCTAGCTTGCCAGTTTTGGATGCAGTTCCCAGGTTGAGCCCGGGGATTTCACATCCAACTTAACAAACCACCTACGCGCGCTTTACGCCCAGTAATTCCGATTAACGCTTGCACCCTCTGTATTACCGCGGCTGCTGGCACAGAGTTAGCCGGTGCTTATTCTGTCGGTAACGTCAAAACAATCACGTATTAGGTAACTGCCCTTCCTCCCAACTTAAAGTGCTTTACAATCCGAAGACCTTCTTCACACACGCGGCATGGCTGGATCAGGCTTTCGCCCATTGTCCAATATTCCCCACTGCTGCCTCCCGTAGGAGTCTGGACCGTGTCTCAGTTCCAGTGTGACTGATCATCCTCTCAGACCAGTTACGGATCGTCGCCTTGGTGAGCCATTACCTCACCAACTAGCTAATCCGACCTAGGCTCATCTGATAGCGCAAGGCCCGAAGGTCCCCTGCTTTCTCCCGTAGGACGTATGCGGTATTAGCGTCCGTTTCCGAGCGTTATCCCCCACTACCAGGCAGATTCCTAGGCATTACTCACCCGTCCGCCGCTCGCCACCAGGTACAAGTACCCGTGCTGCCGCTCGACTTGCATGTGTTAGGCCTGCCGCCAGCGTTCAATCTGAGCCATGATCAAACTCTTCAGTTCAAACATCTAACTGGGTTTTGAGAAAACCCTAAACTTGGCTCAGCAATCGTTGGTTACATCTTTGATTTCTCGCGGAGTAACTTGGGTTGCTGATAATCTGTTGACTTCAGCCTGACACCACAAGCACCCACACGAATTGCTTGATTCAGTTGTTAAAGAGCGGTGGGTTAAGATCTTTCGTCTCAACCGAGGCGCGCATTCTACAGCGTCCTCTGTATCTGTCAAGCGGTTATTTCAAGAAGTTTTCAAAGTTTCCTTTGCAACTTCAACCACTTGCGCTGCGATCAACTCTGGAGTTGCTCATCAGCGGGAGGCGAATTCTACAGCGTTACAACCGCGTGTCAAACTCTTTTTTCTCACCGCTGTCGATCAAT
>NZ_FNCX01000019.1:0-3305 GCF_900099665.1 Pseudomonas sp. BS3767
GCACTGCGGGATGTGTTTGCCGAGCCGACGCTGCAAGGTCTGGCACGTCAGGTGGCGAACGCCCGGCTCTCGGCGCAGACGCCGTTGACGCTGGTCGACCGCGATCTACCTTTGCCGCTGTCGTGGGCGCAGCAACGCTTGTGGTTCCTCGATCAACTGGACCGGGCGGCGGGGGCTGCTTATCACATTCCGGCGGGACTACGGTTGCGCGGCCGATTGGACAGAGACGCCTTGCAGGCCACGCTTGACCGGATCGTGGCGCGCCACGAAACCCTGCGCACCCACTTTGCCTTGCACGAGGGCCAGGCGATCCAGGTGATCGCGCCGGCGACCCAAGGGTTCGCCCTGATCACTCATGACCTGCGCGCTCTGGACAGCGCGGCACAACACAAGACGCAAGACGAGACGCAACACGAGGCCGTAGAGCGGCTCGCTGGCGAGGAGGCGCTGGCGCCGTTTGACCTGTCGAGGGGGCCGCTGATTCGCGGACGACTTGTGCAACTGTCGGAGACAGAGCACATCCTGCTGGTGACCCAGCACCATATCGTTTCTGACGGTTGGTCGACGGGCGTTCTGCTGCACGAAATCGGTATGTTGTACCGGGCCTTCAGCCAGGGGCTGGCCGACCCTCTGCCGGCACTGGCCTTCCAGTATGTCGACTACGCGGCGTGGCAGCGGCAGTGGTTGCAGGGCGAAACCCTGCAAACGCAGGTCGAGTTCTGGCGGCAGCACCTGAGCGGCGCACCGGCCTTGCTGGAGCTGCCAACCGACCACCGCCGCCCACCGTTGCGCAGTTATGCCGGCGGACGGGTGAGCCTGGCCCTGAGCCCGGCATTGACGACAGGGTTGCGGCAGTTGGGTCAGCGTCACGGTGCGACGCTGTTCATGACCTTGCTGGCGGGCTGGTCGAGTCTGTTGAGCCGCTTCAGCGGGCAGGACGATGTGGTGATCGGCACGCCGGTGGCAAATCGTCCGCGCAGCGAACTGGAGTCGCTGATTGGCTTCTTCGTCAACACACTGGCGCTGCGCATCCGGCCGGAAGGGCGCCTGAGCGTGGCGGCGTTGCTGGAGCAGGTCAAGGCGGTCATGCTGGCGGTGCATGCGCATCAGGACCTGCCGTTCGAGCAGGTGGTGGAGGCGCTGCAGCCCCCGCGCAGCCTGGGTCATAGCCCGATCTTCCAGGTCATGCTGGCGCTGAACAATACCCCGGGCGGCGGCGAATTCAGCCTGCCGGAGCTGAGCCTGGAGCCGCTGCAAGCGCCGCACACGACGGCCCAGTTCGACCTGTCGCTTGCGCTGGTCGAGGCGGATGGCGGGTTGATCGGCTCTCTGGAATACGCGAGCGATCTGTTCGAGCGTGCAACGATCGAGCGGATGGCGGGGCACTTGCAGGTGCTTCTGGAAGGCATGGTGGCGGATGACCAGCAAGCGGTCGCAGAACTGCCGCTGCTGTCGTGCGAGCAACGTCGGCAGGTGTTGGAGTCGTTCAACGATACGGCAGCGGCCTACCCGGCGGACAAGTTGATTCATCAACTGTTCGAGGAGCAGGCGGCGCAACAACCCGATGCCCTGGCGGTGGTCGATGACGCCGGAAGCCTGACCTATGGCGAACTCAACGCCCGGGCGAATCGACTGGCACATTACCTGATCGGCCTGGGTATCCAGCCGGATGATCGGGTTGCGATCTGTGCGCAACGCAGCCTGGAAATGGTGGTGGGCTTGCTGGGGATTTTTAAGGCGGGTGGTGCGTATGTGCCGCTGGATCCTGCGTATCCGGAGCAGCGATTGCGCTACATGCTGGAAGACAGCGCGCCGGTGGCGGTGCTGGTGCAGGCCGAGACCCGGGCGTTGCTGGGCGAGTTGGCGGTGCCGACGCTCGATCTGCAAGATGCCGACTGGGAGGTTGAAGCTGAACACAATCCTGTAGTGCCGGCCATCACGCCGCAGCACCTGGCCTATGTGATCTATACCTCGGGTTCCTCCGGTAAACCCAAAGGCGTGGGCGGTCCACATCAGGCCATGGTTAACCGTCTTTACTGGATGCATAACACTTTCGGTGGTCAGCGACTCGAAAAGCATGCACAAAAAACGTCGATCAGTTTTCTCGATTCGGTGACTGAAACGCTGATGCCCTTACTGTTTGGCGCGCAACTGCATATCGTGTCGCCGCTGGCCTCCAGGGATCCGCTACAGCTGTGGCAGGCGGTTACAGAGCATCAGTTGACCCGTCTGGTTCTTGTCCCTTCACTGCTGGAAGAACTGTCGAGGATAGAGAACCGACAAATTTCGCCAGAAAAGCGGCTGATCGTTTGCAGTGGCGAGGTGTTTTCGTCCTCCCTGCTTGCTCGCACTCGTGCTTGGTTACCTTCGGCCACGATACTGAATTTCTACGGTTCGTCGGAAGCGGCGGGTGACTCTACTTTTTACCTGTGCGACAGCGCTGTTCAAGCGGGTCATTCACTGCCGATAGGTCGTCCGATCGCGAATACACGGATTTACCTGTTGGATGCACATGGCCAGCCGGTACCGATTGGGGTCATTGGCGAGATCCATATCGGCGGCGCGGGGGTTGCCCGTGGCTATCTGAATCTGCCGGAACTGACGGCGGAGCGTTTCCTGGACGACCCGTTCAGTGCCGAGCCGGCGGCGCGGATGTACAGGAGCGGCGATCTGGGGCGCTGGTTGGCGGACGGCAATATCGAGTACCTGGGGCGTAACGACGATCAGGTCAAGCTTCGGGGCTTCCGGATCGAGCTGGGCGAGATCGAGTCGCAGTTGGCGGCTTGCCCTGGGGTCAGGGAAGCGGTGGTGCTGGTGCGCGAGCACCGTCCAGGCGACAAACGCCTGGTGGCGTACCTGACGGCGCAGGAAGGTGCCGTATTGTCGGCGGCGCAGTTGCGCGAGCAACTGTCGCAAGGGCTGGCGGAGTACATGATTCCGAGTGCCTTCGTAACGCTGGCGCGTTTCCCGCAAACGCCGAGCGGCAAGCTGGACCGACGGGCATTGCCAGCGCCGGAGGACGACGCTTATGCCAGTCGTGATTACGAGGCGCCGGCAGGTGACGTCGAGCATGCGCTGGCGCAGATCTGGCAGGCGTTGCTGGGGCTGGAGCGTGTCGGTCGCCACGACCACTTCTTCGAACTGGGCGGGCATTCGTTACTGGCGGTACAACTGGTGTCGCGTCTGCGTCAGCGCTTCGAAGTCGAGGTGGCACTGCGGGATGTGTTTGCCGAGCCGACGCTGCAAGGTCTGGCACGTCAGGTGGCGAACGCCCGGCTCTCGGCGCAGACGCCGTTGACGCTGGT
>NZ_FNCX01000017.1:0-11195 GCF_900099665.1 Pseudomonas sp. BS3767
TCAGGGGTCGCGTTGCTGTTCGTCTGAATCCACTGCGTGACGCTGTCGAGGCTTCGCTTTCCTGATTCGACCTCGGCAATCATGCTGCGGAACTGATCGGCAAACGGCCCGAGGGTGATGCCCCGCTCTACCTTGTAGGCGTAGTCATCGAGGGCGGATGATGCCTTGTCCAACGCTGCTGCCTGCTGGTCGGCCCAGGTGATTTTTTGCAGGCGCTGCTGCTCAGCCGACAGGGCCTTGTATGCGCTTACCGTCTCGCTGACGGTGGCGTTATGGCTGATCAGTGACTTGGATGCATCGTCAGCTCGATCACCGACGCTCAGGAATGAGTAGGCAACCGCGCCGGTCATGGCAATCAAGCCGACAGGCCCGGTAAGCAAGCCCAACAGCCCGCGCCCGGCAGCGCTCGCGACAAGTAGCGCCTTGCTGGCCGTCGTCACTGCCGCTGTGGCTGTCTCTGAGGCTCGTATGGCGGCATTGGCGGCCAAGGTAGTCTCAGCTACCCCCGCTGCCGCTGCAGACCTCACGACGTAGGCCTGCTGAATCTCGGCAGACGCAGCGGTCGTGGTGGCTGCCAACTGGATCTCGGCGGCCTGGATCTGCTTGATGATTTTGATTTCATCGAGCCTCGCTGCAGCCATTCTGTTGCGTGCTGCAGCTCGACCCTGCTCGGAAATCTGGGTTGCCAGCCTGGATACTTCCAGCTCGCGCTCGGCCACCAATACGGCCTGTACGGAACGCAGGTTGTTCAGCTCTGACTGCTGACGACTTTTGTCGGCTGCCAGCTTCTGCTCGGCTGCTACCAGCTCGGCATTTGCCCGGACGAGCGTTGCATTTGCGTCGGCCTGCTTGGACTGTGCGCTCAGTAGCGACTGTTTCGCTGATTCTGCCTCGGCCTTGCTTGCGGTAAGCGTTGCAGCGGTTGAGCTATACAACGCGGTAGCCTGCTGGATAGACGCTTTGGTCGACAGTGCCAGATTCGCGATGGCCTGGCCCGTAGAGAGCACCAGTCGACCGCCGATGATGTAGGCGAGCGTTTCCGCTGCGTTCGACACACGGGAAAGCATGAGGTAGGTGGCTGACGAATCGCTGGTCAGCGCGTCCATGGACTTGGAAGCGGCAACGAATGCGGATGATATGGTTGCGCTGATACCGCTGGCCTGGTCCATCTTGCCGACCAGTTGTGTGAACGAGTTATCCAGCGCAGTGATGCTGTTGCCGATCGTCACGGCAGTCCTGGCGAAAAGCTGGTCGACGGCCTGCTGCTGTGATTGCAGCGCCTTCACAACAGAGTCAGCCGTCAGCAGCCCGGCAGCGCCAAGCGTACGCAGCTCACCAACCGTCTTGCCCATGCCGGCCGCAATGGCCTGGGCCAATGCAGGGGCTTGCTCCATGACGCTGTTCAGCTCTTCGCCGCGCAGTGTTCCAGAAGCAAACGCTTGGCCAAGCTGGATCAGCGCTGCGTTGGCTGACGATGCCGATGCGCCGGAGATGGCCAGGGTCTTGCTGATCGTGCCGACGACGCCGGCAACGCCTGCTCCGGTCAGTTTCAGCTCTTTCTGATTGGTCGCGATCCGCTGATACAGCTCGGCCGTGGCATTGAGCGGCTGATGGGAGCTTTGCGCGATGTCGAACACTGCCTTTTGTGCCGTGGCCAGCTCTCCAGCACCATCGGTGACCAGCTTCATGCGGTTTGTTAGGGTGCTGTAGGCCTCGGCTGCGTCGTAAAACGCTTTCGTGCTGACTGCCGCAACAAGCGGTCCAGCCAGTCCAGCGGCGGCCGTGCCAAGCGAGCGCACGCGCCTTTCGAGCGCCTGAACCTGGGCACCTGCTGACGCGGAATTGCGACCGGTGTCACTCACTGCCCTGGACGCTCCGGACAGTACCGGTCCACTGCGCAGACCTGCATCGTTGAGGGCGATCAAGGCGCGGCGCACACTGTCTATTTGCGCCTCTGCCCCCCGTCCGTCTACTTCAAGCGCCAACCTTGATGTTAGGGCCATTAAACGCTCCTGAGCATGCTGTGAAAGCGTGCTACGTGCTGTTGCGTGCTGACGCCGCGTGTCGCCTTTGCGATCAGTAGGCAGTCATCTGGTGGGGTTTGTTGCTGAATAAGGATTGCGGCCGGCCTCACGCCTTTGATGCGCTCTACCTGGTCTTCGTGATCGATGAGGGCTCGAATGGTGGCCTCTGCGTCGTCCTCGGAACCGATGAAGAACAGCTTTCTGCGCTGGCCAGCTATCTGGTACTCGCATGCCCACCCTGCGCACGGCTCTGGTGGCGCTCCACGGCGTCCAGGAACGATCTTGATGAGCATCACGGTAAGCGACCTATCGAAGCGCTCAAGGGCTTCTGAGGCGGTGCGCTGGATCTCAGTTTTCAGGCTTTTGAGAGACATCGACGGCGTCCGCAAATAGGTCTTTGAGGGTCAGCTCTTTGAACGTGTGTCCGTTGACTGACTCGGCTGAAAGCTCATCCATGATCTGGCTGATTTGGCGAACGACAGAATCTGTCTCCACCTTGCCGGCATGGTCTTTGAGCTTGTTTATCAGGGCTCTCCTGGTCATCGCTGGGCCTCCATGAGCGCGCGCAGATCGTTCAACTGCTGCTCCAGTTCTGCTATCTCGATCACGCGCGCCATGCTCGACACACTGTCAATGAGCGCCTTGCCCTGGTCTGGGGACAGCACGCCACCGGCAACAGCGGCCATGATTGACCTGGCCGTGGCTGGCAGATCGGTATCGTCAAGATCGAAAACGACCGGCTCTGACACTGGCTTGAGCGCCGGAACAAGGCGCTCAAGGATCAGTCGGCAGGCCTGCATATCCCCTTTCTTGGCTGCAGCGAGGACTTTTTTAGTGACCGCCTCCGCGCCGCTGGCCAGCTTTTCGCGGATTGCCTGGGTTTTGCCCGATCTGCCGCCAGGGTTGCCGGAAAACCCGGGCTGGAACTGCCCTTTGCGCGTCCGGCCTTCCGCGGGCTTGCGATCAGTCATGCAAGGGTCCGATTGAAGTTGAGCCAGGCCTCGTCAGAGGCGGCCGTCTGCTTGGCAAACGCGGTGGCCACCTCCGGCCTGGCTCCTACATGGCTGTGCAGGTTCTCAACGTCGTTGAACGCGCCGTTGATCAGGCTTTCAGCTTTATCCAGCCCCTGGCGCAGTTTCAGCAGATCCGGGCAGTGCTTCTGCTCGGCACGGCGCCGGAAGCTGTTGCGCTGCACATCAGTGACACCGGTGCTGATCTCCCGGCCGGTAAACACCGCCTGCAGTACGGCACCATCCTTGTTTTCGATTGCCGCCTGGATCGCAGCACCGCGCGCCTCTGGCGTCATGCCGCGCAAGGCCTGGCGAATCTCGGCAGCATCAAGCGAGTTGTGCAGGCCCAGCGCCTTTTCCACCTGTAAGTCGATCTCGTTGCGTCGACCCTTGATCGTGTTGAGCGCTGCATCAGAGTTGCGTGCAGACACCATAGCCATTCGCTCATAGGCGTCGGCAGCCCGTGCCAGGTGCTGGCTGGCCGTGTCGTTGGGATTGCGCGTCTTGCGGATGTTCTCAAGCGCTTCATAGGCCTCAACCATGCGGCGCTGTACGTCCAGAGCGCCGAGAATCGCGCGGTCATCGCCGAATGGACCGGCCACTTCCTGGATCTCACGCTTCCAACTGTCAGGGCCCATCAGATTGGTGGTGCGCGGCATGGTTGGCAGCGCCGGCGGCTCTGGCGGGCGGATGGGCATGGCTGCTGGTTGAGTGCTGTTTTCTTGCTGTTCGTTCATGGTGATATCCAGTAGTTGGTTGGTCGGCATCAGGATGCAGTGAGGTAGTAGACGGCCACGGACCCATGTCGACGGCCCTGGTCATCCAAGGCGGTGCGCTGATGGGTCTTTATGGGATAGCCCGCCAATCTCAACTCCTGGATGCGTGCGGCCGGGTGCATCACGTTGAGGCGGGTACGGGCCTCGATTGTCGTGAGTGGCCCGGACTGCAGATGCTTGAGGATTCGCGCGCGCTGCGCCGATGTGCTGGTGTTCGTGATGTCGGCAATTTCGGCAATAGTCATGCAGCCAGCCCCGCACCCGCATCGATAAGCGGTCGCTTGTCGGCCAGGGCAATGAGCAGGGCTGATGCCTCCAGATTGCCCGCGTCTGCCGCATCGCGAATTCGACGCCAGGCCTTTTCAATGTCGGAGCTGGTCGCTTTGTGGTTGCGGCCGCGTGGTGGTTTGGTGGTCTGCATATCTCGCCTCATGTGTCTATGCGCTGATATGCCGATATTAGGCCGTATATGAATGTATAAACAGTGTTTTTTGGGTGTGCTTAAACTGAAACGACATAAGGTCGCCCGTACTGGCGCATATAGGTAATAAGGTGATTCCAATGCGTATCACTAATTTCAGACGTTCCAAAGTGATACGAAAACCTGTTCTGACCTGCTGTCAGGAGTACAGATGTTCTCCTGCCTGCGATCCATCCAGTTTTGGATGCACGCATGTTTGCTCACATCTAGATGCGTCCATATGTGGACCGATCTGATCCCCCAAATCTGGTTCATCCCCATGGATCAGATTTGAGCCATACCGAAATGGGAGGTCAGATTCCCACCAGCGGTGGCAAAGATCGGCTGCCCGCTAAGCCGGTCTCCCGAAGTTTCGGGACACTCCCTCAAATTGAGGAAAACCCAGTCAGCTACCCATGGGTTTCGCGACCTGGTCGTAAAAGGGAATCACTGACCCCAGCTTTGGGGGCTGCAATTATTTTGCACCCCCTATTGCTATGTGTAAGACACTGTCTTACACTAGCCCCATCAACACGGAATGAGGCTCACATGGCAAACACACCAACAGTAACGATGAGGATTCCCCAGGAGCTGATCGACCGCGTCGATGCATACGCAAAGCGCGTAACGAGCGAGACAGGGGTAGATGTAAGTAGGACGACAGCAATACGGACGCTTGTGGTGGCCGGGCTGGAAGCCAAAGAGAAGGGTAAGCAGTAGACCGGCAAAGAATTTTGCCAATCTGAAAAGGTGCCGCCCCGGTGCGTCAACACCGGGGACGGCTATCACACGACGCAACTGTGAGGCACACGTCATGCAACCTAACCAAATTTACACGAAAACCGTTGAAAATCAAGAGATTATGGCCGAAACAGCCGTAGTCCTGGAACTGCTCGCCTTTGCGATGGCGATCATTGCCCAGCCAGGCACGCCGGTCGTGCTGTGCAAGGTCATGGCGATCCTCTCCTACAACTGCGCGATCAACTGGGCATCGATGCTGCATGCCGAAGGCGGTGCACAATGAGCGAGAATAAAACAGAACCGTGCCTGCAGGCCCGCATTGTTGACGCTGAATTTACACCTGATCAGCGCGCACTGATCACAGATCTACTACTTGCCGAACGCAGACATGCATCACGCTGGTGGACATACCTAAACGAAATGCGCATGGCCAGACAGCTGCCAGAGTGGTGCGCGGACAAGAAAGACGTAGGCGGTCACCTTGATTACGATGCCTGGGAAAAGGATTGCAGCGCAACAAGCTGGGCACTGCTTCGGTTCAGCGGTCACTTGAACCGATACAACCCATTGTCAGATCACGAATTTATTGAGCTTTGTGAAGGCAGGTGGTCAACACTCGATGACACGTCAGAACCTGAGTAACTACGAAACTTTCGTAGTATGACGATCGGACGGCAACCCCGGCGTGTGGTGATTGGCACTGTGTGTTGATCACCAGCCGTTGGGGCTCGCGGGTGTGTGAGCTGTAAGGATTGAGGCGTTCTGAGCCAGCCCAAGGTCTGTATATCTGATATGGCTTTTACTCACTCATCCCTTCAACCAGTTACTGACCGTCTTCTGAGAAACCCCGAGAGCCTGTGAAATCTCGCGCTGTGACTTCCCTTCAGCCGCCATCGATTGAGCGGTGGGCAGCATCTCATCGCGCTTTGTGGCCCCTTTCTTTTGCCCGCGTGCCGACTGTATGGCCCTGAACTCATGACGATTGAACTTCGACCACGTCCATTTGCTGATACTGCGCGCAATCGCTCTGCACTCACTGGGCTGCATCGGATTGCCGATGTCTGTCAGGTTGGACGCCATCACCAGCTCCTGCACGGCCTTGATAAAGTGCTTCTCACCATCAGGTCGCCAGAAGTCCCGAACGAGCGTGTAGGACTGCTTACGAACCACCTCAAACACAGTGCAGTTTCGCCCGAGGCCGGCATAGTCTGCTTGCTTGCTGCGCTTGCGAACCTCGGCAGCCGTTGGCAAGTTGACCTGGCCGGCCAGCTCTTCGAGCGAATACGGCTCGTCGCGCCATGAGCGGGTTATCCAGTGCTTGTGCCGGGGATTCTTTACCACCAGCCCGGAATAACCCCTATCGGCCCCCAGATCGCGCCTGAGCCCCTCCTGAATTGCAGCCATAAACATTACAGGCTTTATCCTGGCGACATCAGAAACGGACACCGGGGCTTCCAACAGGTAGATCAGGTGCGCGTGACCATTGTCAGGGTTGCGAACGGTGATGTTCGGTGCAGGGCAGGCCCGGTCGTTCCAGTCGATAGCGGCCAGGCTTCGGTCGACATCGAAGCACAGACACACCACAAGCTTTGCGGTGTTCGGCTGGATCAACAGGCACTCGGTGGCCTCCTTGATCGGTAGGCGGTAAAGCCCCTCAAGGCTCGGATTGTTGCTGCAGAACGGACGGGACGGCAGACGCTCAAAAAACAGGTCTAACGGCTGCTGGCTCCAGGGTGCGGCAGCCCCACTACTGCGGGGTGCCGATCTGTTGGCCATTGGTCACGCTGCCTTTTCGGACAGGTACTGCTTTACCGCGTCGAGGTTGTAACGCACGGTTTTGGTACTGAGCCGCATGGGCTGGGGGAACTGAGGGTCTTTTGCCCAGCGCACAAGCGTAGGCTGTGAGACGCCCAGGGCTTCAGCAACTGCTTTGCCGGTGTGGCGGTGTGTGTCTATCTTCATCGTCGTCTATCTCGATCAATGAAGGCAGGGTAACCATGCGCAGCCGCATTACAGGGCGTATTGACGACCTGTGAACCAATGGTATTAAATCACGCCACTGGTTAGCGATTGCTAACTGGTTTGGTGACCAAGCCCGCAAAAGCATGATCCGAAACCCGAGCCTTCTGGCTTATGAAACCCTCGCCCAGTTTGCACCTGGTCGGGGGTTTTGCTTTTTCTGCGTTGCAGAAATTATGCCTGATCTTAACGGCGCTTCAAAATCAACGCAAGCCAAAAAAACCACCGGCAAACGCCCTGTTTACAAGGCCCGCGCCACGATTTGCGTAGGTGCGATTTCGTGGCGCGAGATATTGGTTTTATTGCTGAATAGGTGTGACACCCGCCCTACCTCAAAGCGTCCAACAGGTCGGCAAATGACTGGGCGCGCGGCCGCTCAACTTCCCCCACTGGGGGTTGATCCTCAACTTGAGGCTGGACGCCTTCATGCCCGATCAGGCGCATCTCTTTGCGCAGGCCTGCCACTTCCTCACGCAAAAGGCGCAGCTCGGCTAGCATTTCAGCCCAGTGCGCGGGTGTCGGGTTGCTGTCTGGTTGGTCTGTCGGAGTGTCGGGTTTTGGTGTCGGGTTACCTGGCGGTTCACCGTACACACGAATCATTTCAGACAGGTCTATAACGCGCTGGCCTTTGCCGTCCAGGCCAGCAGACACGCGGCCTTTCTGCACAGCCTCGTACAGCGTCGAACGGTGCAGTCCGTAGAGTTTTGCCATGCGGCCGAGGGTAAGTTTGCTCATGTCGGGCGGTGTCGGGTTCTGTCTGTAGGGCTCCCGACACTCTATCAGACACCGGTTTTATCGCGGATCTTGATCACCGTAGTTGTTGAGCACTTCGCGTGCCGAGCTGTCGCCCGAATACCCAGGCCTGCCGCCAGAAGCTCTTTTACACGCTTGTGCAGATCCTCATCCACTGGGCGTCCCTGATATCGACCTTCCGACTTTGCGCGCTCTATTCCCTGCGCCTGGCGCTCTCTGCGCTGCTCGTAGTCCTTTCGTGCAATGGCGGCCATCATGTCGACCAGCATTGAGTTGATGGCCGAGAGCATGCGCCCGGTAAACTCGTCGCCGGTCGTGTCTCGCATGCTTTGGTGACTGGTTGGCAGATCGAGGGCGACGATTCGGAGGCCTTTCGAATCAATTGCGTGCTTGAGCTTCTGCCAGTCTGGCAGCGGCAGGCGCGACAGACGGTCGATTGACTCAACCAGCAGCACGTCACCATCGCGCGAATCCCTGATCAGCCTCAGCAGCTCCGGGCGATCTGCCGAGGCTCCGCTCATATTCTCCAGGTATTCGCTGGCAATGACTGTGCCGTGATCGCTGGCGAACTGCTCGAGCGAGGCGCGGGCACGGCCGGCATCCTGCTCGGCGGTAGAGGCTCGCAAATATGCGCGGACGAACATCGGTGTATTCCTTGAGGTGTATCAGTAAAGGTGCATTTTATGTACTGTTGCACTTTGGCTGTTACTTATCAAGGAAAAGCCGAAATATAGGCAAATAAGCCCGTATCAGCCCGCGCATACCTTTGTTTACACCGCGCTGAACTTGCCCCGAGGCCCGAGCAAAGTGCCGAACGACTCGGCATAGCTCTCTCGCATCTGCTTCGTGAAAATCTCGGTCAGCTCGACAACCTCCGGACCGACTTCTTCACCGCAATGGATCACCGCGATAAAGCGGCCCATGACGTCAGCGTTCAGTTGCGCGCGCTCACGCCATACGTGGGGAGGCGTTTCTGCCTCCATGCCCTTGAAGATCACCGGCACCAGAGCCTGGCTTAGCGCCTCGATCAACTCTGGCATATTGATATCACTGATTTTCATCGCTTGCTCCTGATGAGTTGCATAGCCGGGCCATTTCGCTGCAGGTCGCGCAACATCATCTCGTAGGCACCCTTCATGCCCCGACTTGCGCCATCGTCAGCTGCTTGTTTCAGATTCTGTGCCATGTTCTCGTCTGCGCCTCCCTGAAAGTAAAAGTTCTGTTCGATCGTTGGCATGCTTACCGACGCTGAAGAGCTGGACGCCCTGGATGTGGATGCGGCACTACCGACATACCCGCCGTCGGCATAGCCCTTGGTGTTGGCGTTCATGCGCTCCAGGAACTCACGCGCGCCGGGCTGGCTGACCACTTCCTTTTTCACGACAAACTCACCGCCGTGCACAACACCCTTCGGCTCGAACTTGCCGCCGTCGCCCGTGTAGCCGCCACCGGAAAACCCTGATTTGGATATCATCTGGCTCGATCCGGTCATGACACCCTGCCCGAGCGTAGATGCACCACCGGTCATGAATCCGAACGCCGTACTTAGGAAGCCCGCGGCTGCCTGGCGCAACTGAATGCGGATGAGGTCGGAAACCACCCCGTCGGCAAAGTCGCTGAATGATGCTTTGCCAGTCTTCACGAAGTTGATAACCGCGTCCTCCATGTTGCCGAACGCCCGTGTAAACAGCTGATTTGTCTGCCCTGCGACGTTGCGCGACTGTTCGAGGTACGTCTGCATTGCCGAACTTGCGCCCAGCACCCAGTCCTGTTCTGCGCTGTCCACGTCGGTGTAATACTGGCGCTGCATGGCCAGTCGGCTTTGCAGCGCTGCGTTCAGTGCGGCGGTTTGCTTGGCGTACAGCTCCGGGGTGATCTTGTCCTCATTGCGCTGCGCTGCGAGCGCATCCAGTTGCGACTGGTACTGCTCCTGAATGCCGAATTGTTCCTGCAGCCTGGCGCGTTGCTGGTCGCCCATGCCGAGCCCTGAAAGGCTGTTGTTCAGTCCGGTCCGGTCTTTGACGAGCTGGCTATTCAGGTTCGCCTGAAAGGAAAACAGCTTTTGGGTTTCCTCGGTGGCCTGCTTGCGCAGTTCGTTTTCTTTCTCCAGGCCCGCGTTCTGCTTCTGCTGTGCGAGGTTCAGATCAGCCATGGCCAGAACCTGCTTCTGCGCGGCGGTGAGCGTCTTTTTCTCCTTGAGCTGGGCGATTTCGGTTTCCAGCTCGACGAGCTTCTTCTGCTCGGCACCGATTGACCTGGTCGTGCCATCCTGTGTCAGCAGCTCCCGGCTTTGCTGCTGCAGGACTGCATAGCGCTGCCTGGCATCGTCCAGCAGCTTCGTGCCGGCGTCCTCCTGAAAGGCCTTCTCCTTGCCGGCGTTCTTGTTTGGCGGCGTCCCTTCCTGGATTTGCTTGAGTCGCCGATCTACGAGCTGTTCCGGGGTTAGGCGAGCTGCGGCCCCCGGCTTTCCGGGAGCCGTCCCAGATGTCAACAGCGCGGCTCCGGACAATGCCTGTGGCTTCGTCTGCGGCAGCAAAAGCAGGTTCGTGCCCTTGCTTAGAGTGAGCGCCTTGTCTATGACGCGCTGCATCTGGTTGATCTGCTTGTTGGCACTGGCCTCGGCGGCCTTCGCAGCGTCTTCGTGGCTTTTCTTCACAGCCGCCGTTGCGTCCTCTGCGGCTTGCTGCTGGGTGTACAGGGCTACAAGCTGGGCTCTGAGTGCGGCCTGCTGGGCCTTGTCAGCAGTTTTCACTGCTTCCTCGTACTTCTTCAACAGGTCGGTTTGCTCGGCCACAATGCTGGACTGAGCGGCCTGCTCCTTGGTCAGCCCCATTTTCTGGGCCATAAGGGCGGCTTCGGCCTTCGCGTTTGCGCCGATCAGGTCGCGTGATTCAGTCAATTTTGCGATGTACTTTTCCCACTCAGCTACTTGAGCCCTCGTCTGAGAGCCTGAACCGCTCTGACTTATCGTGAGATTCCCAGTGCTTTGCGATATCGCCTTTGTGGCCGCATCGACGGTGCCCAGCTTCGTGGCCAGGTCAGCGGCCGATGCCGTGTTCGTCTGCTGCGTTGCGGCCAACTCGGCCAGCTTACGAATGAAGTCAGGGGTCGCGTTGCTGTTCGTCTGAATCCACTGCGTGACGCTGTCGAGGCTTCGCTTTCCTGATTCGACCTCGGCAATCATGCTGCGGAACTGATCGGCAAACGGCCCGAGGGTGATGCCCCGCTCTACCTTGTAGGCGTAGTCATCGAGGGCGGATGATGCCTTGTCCAACGCTGCTGCCTGCTGGTCGGCCCAGGTGATTTTTTGCAGGCGCTGCTGCTCAGCCGACAGGGCCTTGTATGCGCTTACCGTCTCGCTGACGGTGGCGTTATGGCTGATCAGTGACTTGGATGCATCGTCAGCTCGATC
>NZ_FNCX01000016.1:0-13985 GCF_900099665.1 Pseudomonas sp. BS3767
AGCGGTTCGTTGCCGTTGCTGCCGATTCAGGCGCGTTTCTTCGAGCTGGACATCCCCGAGCGTCAGCACTGGAATCAGGCGCTGATGCTCAAGCCGTTGCAAACGCTGGAGGCCACTTATCTTCAGACTGCATTGACTGCGCTGGTCGAACAGCACGACGCACTGCGCTTGAGTTTCACCCAGCAGAGCGGCCAATGGCAGGCCACCTTCGGCGCGCTGAACACTCGCGAGCTGCTCTGGACCCATGAGCTGGACAGCATCGAGCGCTTGCCTGAGCTGGCTGATGAGGCGCAGCGCAGCCTGGACCTGAAAAACGGCCCGCTGCTGCGTGCCGTGCTGATCAACCTGCCACAAGGCGAACAGCGCCTGTTGCTGGTGATTCACCATCTTGTGGTGGACGGCGTGTCATGGCGGGTGCTGCTGGAGGACCTGCAACAGGCGTACCTCACCCTGGCGCAGGGCCAGCCGGTAGCACTCGCGGCAAAGACCACGTCGCTCAAGCGTTGGGCCGAGCAATTGCAACAGTATGCGACCGGCCAGAAGCTGAACACCGAGCGCGATTACTGGCTGCAGGCCTTGCAGGGCGAAGACCAGCCGCTGCCTCGCGACAAGCCCGAAGGCACGATGCGCAATCGCGACGCGGCGCATGCCTCTTCCTGGCTGAGCCGGGACCTGACCCACAAGCTGCTGAAAGTCGCGCCCGCCGCGTACCGCACGCAAGTCAACGATCTGCTGCTGACGGCGCTGGCCCAGGTCCTCTGCGAATGGAGCCAGCAGCCCTCGGTGCTGATCCAGCTGGAGGGGCATGGCCGTGAAGACCTGTTCGACGATAGCGATCTGAGCCGCACCGCAGGCTGGTTCAGCAGCCTGTTTCCGGTGCGCCTCACACCGCAGATCGCGCCGGGGGCAAGCCTGTGTGGCATCAAGGAGCAATTGCGTGCGGTGCCCGACAAGGGCATTGGTTACGGCGTGTTGCGCTATATGGGCGAGGCGTCTTTCGCGCAGCAGTTGGCTGCCTTGCCGCAGGCGCGGGTCACGTTCAATTACCTGGGCCAGTTCGACGGCAGCTTCAACGAACACCAAGGCGCGCTGTTCGTACCGAGTGCCGACAGTTCAGGCACTGCGCTGTGCGAGGACGGGCCGCTGGGCAACTGGCTGAGCCTCAACGGTCAGGTGTTCGACGGCCAGTTGCAACTGGACTGGAGCTTCAGCTGCGAGGTGTATCACGCCTCGACCATCGACACCCTGGCGCGTCGCTACGAGCAGGCGCTGACCACCCTGATCGAACATTGCACGGCCGGGCATCAAGGCGTCACGCCTTCGGACTTCCCGCTGGCGCGCCTCACCCAGACGCAGCTTGACGAGCTGCCGATTGCTGCGGGCCAGATCGAGGATATCTACCCGCTGTCGCCGATGCAGCAGGGCATGCTGTTTCATTCGCTGTTCGATGAAGGCGTGGGCAACTACATCAATCAGTTGCGGGTGGACATTCGCGGGCTGGATGTGCCGCGTTTCCGCGATGCATGGCAGGCCGCGGTGGACAAGCACGACGTGCTGCGCAGCGGTTTTGTCAGCCAGCGCGAGCAGTCGCTGCAAGTGGTGCAGCGTCAGGTCGAGGTGCCTTTTGTCGAGCTGGATGCGCGCGGTCAGCCGGAAAGCTGGCTCGACGACTGGGCGCAGGCCGACCGTCAGCAAGGCTTCGATCTGGCGCAAGGGCCATTGTTGCGCCTGGCCGTGTTGCGCACCGCCAAAGACGCGTGGCATCTGGTGTATACCAGCCACCATATCCTCATGGATGGCTGGAGCAGCTCGCGCCTGCTCGGTGAAGTGCTGCAACGCTACAGCGGGCAGATGCCAGCGAAACAGGCAGGCCGCTATCGTGATTACATTCAGTGGCTACAGCATCAGGATGCCGCCCTCAGCGAGCATTTCTGGACTGCGGAGCTGGCGGAACTGGACGAGCCGACCCGTTTGCTGCAAGCGTTCAAGTCTTCGGCCGAGGGGCAGGGCTACGGCGACTACATCCAGCTGATCGACAACGACGGCACCCGACGCCTGAACGCGTTTGCCCGCGAGCAGCGCGTCACCCTCAATACGCTGCTGCAATCGGCCTGGCTGTTGCTGCTGCAACGCTATACCGGCCAGTCCAGCGTGACCTTTGGCGCGACCGTGGCCGGGCGTCCGGCCGAGTTGCCGGGTGTCGAAGAACAGCTGGGGCTGTTCATCAACACCCTGCCGGTCATCGCCAGCCCGCGTGCCGAGCAGACGGTGGCCGACTGGGTGCAGCAGGTACAGACGAAGAACCTTGCCCTGCGCGAGCATGAGCACACGCCGCTGTATGACATTCAGCGCTGGGCGCGCAACAGTGGCGAGGCGTTGTTCGACACCATTCTGGTGTTCGAAAACTACCCGGTGTCCGAAGCCCTGCAACGTGCGCCGGACGGTCTGGCCTTCAACGACCTGCGCAATCAGGAGCAGGCGCATTACCCGCTGACCCTTGTGGTCGAGGCCAATGAGGTGCTGTCGGTGCGTTTCAGCTACGACCACCAGCACTTCAGCGCCGAAGGCATTCTGCAACTGGCGGCGCATTTCGATCACCTGCTGCAGAGTCTCTGCGCATCGGCAACCACGCGACTCGGCGAACTGGCATTGCCAACCGCCTGGACGCAAAGCGTGCAGCGCTACCAGAGCGAGCAGTGCGCCCATCAACGCATCGAAGCCCAGGCCGAGCGCACACCGTTGGCCATCGCTCTGAGCTTCGGTGACGAGCAACTGAGCTATCAACAGCTCAACTGCCGCGCCAACCAGTTGGCCCATAAACTGCGTGAGCAGGGCGTCGGTCCGGATGTGCGCGTCGGGCTGGCCGCCGAGCGCGGCCTGGAGATGATTGTCGGCCTGCTGGCCATCCTCAAGGCCGGTGGCGCTTACGTACCGCTGGACCCGGATTACCCGCAGGATCGCTTGGGCTTTCTGATGCACGACAGCGGTATCGAACTGTTACTGACCCAGGCGCCGCTGCTTGGCAAACTGCCAATCCCCGAACAGGTGCAGACGCTCGACCTGGCTGATGTGCTGAACGGTTACAGCACGGAAAACCCGCTCAACCAGACCGCGCCGGACAACCTGGCCTACGTGATCTACACCTCGGGCTCGACCGGTAAGCCAAAAGGCACCTTGCTCGCCCATCACAACCTGATGCGCCTGTTCGCCGCGACGGATGACTGGTTCACATTCAGCGAAAAGGACGTGTGGACGCTGTTCCATTCCTTTGCCTTCGACTTCTCGGTCTGGGAGATTTTCGGCGCGTTGCTGCATGGCGGCCGACTGGTCATCGTGCCGCGCGAAGTAACCCGCTCGCCGGAAAATTTCCATGCACTGCTGGTCGAACAGCAGGTCACGGTGCTCAACCAGACACCGTCGGCGTTCAAGCAGTTGATGCGTGTGGCGTGTGATTCGCCTGTACCGATGTCACTGGAAAAAGTCATCTTCGGCGGCGAAGCGCTGGACGTCGCCAGCCTGAAGCCGTGGTTCGACCGTTTTGGTGATCAGGCAGTGCAGTTGATCAACATGTACGGCATCACCGAAACCACGGTTCACGTGACCTACAGGCCAATAACCGAGGCCGACACGCAAAACCCGGCCAGCCCGATTGGCGAGGCGATCCCGGATTTGTCGTGGTATGTGCTGGACGCGGATTTCAATCCGGTCGCCCAGGGTTGCAGCGGCGAACTGCACATCGGTCATGCCGGTCTGGCGCGGGGTTATCACAACCGCGCGGCGCTGACCGCCGAACGCTTTGTGCCGGACCCGTTTTCCAACGACGGCGGCCGCCTTTACCGCACCGGCGACCTGGCGCGTTATCGGGCTGGTGGGATGATCGACTACGCCGGGCGCATCGACCATCAAGTGAAAATTCGCGGCTTCCGTATCGAGCTGGGCGAAATCGAAGCGCGGCTGCATGCGCACCCGGCCGTGCGCGAAGTGAGCGTGCTGGCGCTGGAAGGGCAATTGGCGGCGTACCTGGTGCCTACCGAGCCTGATCAGGATCAGCCAACGCTGCGTGAAACGCTGAAAAGCCAACTCAGGGCGCACTTGCCCGATTACATGGTGCCTACCCATTTCATCGTTCTCGACAGCATGCCGTTGACCGCCAACGGCAAGCTTGACCGCAAGGCGCTGCCTGCGCCGGACGCCAGTCAGTTGCAGGCCACCTACAGCGCCCCGCAAGGCGAGCTGGAGCAGCAACTGGCAGCGATCTGGGCCGATGTATTGAAGATCGAGCGGGTCGGTCGCAGTGACAACTTCTTCGAGTCGGGCGGGCATTCGCTGCTGGCGGTGCAAATGCTCGTGCGGGTGCGCGAACAGTTGCAGCACGAGGTCAGCCTCAAGGATGTCTTCGAGCAACCGGTGCTGGCGGACTTCAGCGCCACGCTGCAGGAAAAAAATGGCGAAAGTGGCCACGCGCAGGACGAATTGACTAAATCACTGGAGGCACTCAAACGTTTATCAGCGGAGGAAATTGATAATTTGATTGCTTAGCAGGAGAGACCCCAGTGCAACAGTTGCTTGACTCCGTTAAATCGCTGTCCGCCCGTGAACGCAAGGCGCTGGCGGTGCTGCTCAAGCGTCAAGGGGTGAATCTCTACGGGGTCACGCCGATCGCAGTGCGGGAGACGCAGGTGCCGTCCGCGCTCTCCTACGCGCAGCAGCGGCAATGGATCATCTGGCAACTGGAACCGCACAGCGCGGCTTATAACATTCCGCTGGCGTTGCGCCTGCACGGCGCGCTGAATGTCGAGGCATTGCGGCGCAGTGTGGAGCAACTGATCGAGCGTCACGAAACGCTGCGCACCACGTTTGAACAGCAGGGCGATGAAGCGCTGCAGGTGGTGCATCCGGTGTCGCCTTTTGCGCTCGGTGTCGAGCAACTGGCGGCTGGCGAGTCCGTTGAAGCCTGGGTGGATCGCCACGTGCAGCAGTCTTTCGATCTGCTGCAAGGGCCGCTGCTGCGGGTCAACGTGCTCAGGCTGAGCGGGCAGGAGCATGTACTGGTGTTGACCCAGCACCACATCGTCTCCGATGGCTGGTCGATGCCGATCATGGTCGAGGAGTTGATGCAGTTCTACCAGGCCGCCAGCCTCGGTCGCGAGGTCAAGCTGGCGCCTTTGCCGATCCAGTACGCCGACTACGCCCTCTGGCAGCGCAACTGGCTGGAAATGGGTGAACAGGAACGCCAGCTGGCGTACTGGAAGCAGCAACTGGGCGAGCAACAGCCGATTCTGGAATTGCCCACTGATCGGCCGCGTCCTGCGCTGCGCAGTTACCAAGGTGCGCGGCTTAACGTCGAGCTGGACGCTGCGCTGCTTGACGGCCTCAAGGTGCTGGCGCGGCAACAGGGCATCACCCTGTTCATGCTGTTGCTGGCCTCGTTGCAGACCCTGCTGCATCGCTACAGCGGTCAGGCCGATATACGCGTCGGCGTGCCGGTCGCCAACCGTACCCGCAGCGAAACCCAGGGGCTGATCGGCTTCTTCGTCAACACCCAGGTGCTCAAGGCCGAATTCACCATGCAGACATCCGTGGCCGAGCTGTTGCAGCAGGTCAAACACACCGCCGTACAGGCGCAGGCGCATCAGGACCTGCCGTTCGAGCAACTGGTCGAAGCGTTGCAGCCGCAGCGCGACCTGAGCCGCAGCCCGCTGTTCCAGGTGGCCTACAACCACCAGAGCGAAGGCCACAACCAGACCCGTGAGCTGGCAGGGCTGCGTCTGGAATATCAGGTGTCCGCCAAGCACACCGCGCAGTTCGACCTGACCCTCGACACCTGCGAACGCCCGGACGGCCTGACAGCCGCATTGACCTACGCCACCGACCTGTTCGACGCATCGACCATCGAGCGCATGGCCGGGCACTGGCGCAACCTGCTGAGCGGCATGTGCCGCGACGTCAACCAACGCATCGCCGATCTGTCGCTGTTGAGTATCGATGAACGGCAAGACACCCTGCGCGACTGGAACCGCGACATTGCGGTTTACCCAAGCGATTATTGTGCCCATCAACGTATTGAAATCCAGGCCGAGCGCACGCCGCTGGCCATCGCTCTGAGCTTTGGTGCCGAGCAGATGAGCTATCAACAGCTCAACCGTCGCGCCAACCAGATCGCCCATAAACTGCGTGAGCAGGGCGTCGGTCCGGATGTTCGCGTCGGGCTGGCCGCTGAACGTAGTCTGGAAATGATCGTGGGAATGCTGGCGATCCTCAAGGCCGGTGGCGCTTACGTACCGCTGGACCCGGATTACCCGCAGGATCGCCTGAGCTTTCTGATGCAGGACAGCGGTATCGAATTGTTGCTGGCTCAAGCGCATTTGCTGGGTCAGTTGCCGATTCCTGCACACGTTCAAACTCTGGATCTGGCTGATGCGCTGAACGATTACAGCACCGATAACCCGATCAGCCAGACCGCGCCGGACAACCTGGCCTACGTGATCTACACCTCGGGCTCGACCGGTAAGCCAAAAGGTACCTTGCTCGCCCATCACAACCTGATGCGCCTGTTCGCGGCCACAGATGACTGGTTCATATTCAGCGAAAAGGACGTGTGGACGCTGTTCCACTCCTTCGCGTTCGACTTCTCGGTCTGGGAGATTTTCGGCGCGCTGCTGCATGGCGGCCGACTGGTCATCGTGCCGCGCGAAGTGAGCCGCTCGCCGGAAGACTTCCATGCGCTGCTGGTCGAACAGCAGGTCACGGTGCTCAACCAGACACCGTCGGCGTTCAAGCAACTGATGCGTGTGGCCTGCGATTCGTCGCTACCGCTGTCGTTGCAGAAAGTCATCTTTGGCGGCGAGGCACTGGACGTCGCCAGCCTGAAGCCGTGGTTCGAGCGCTTTGGCGATCAAGCGCCACAACTGATCAACATGTACGGCATCACTGAAACCACGGTGCACGTGAGCTATCGACCGATCACGCTGGCCGACACGCAGAACCCGGCCAGCCCGATTGGCGAGGCGATTCCCGACCTGTCGTGGTATGTGCTGGACGCTGATTTCAACCCGGTTGCCCAAGGTTGCAGCGGCGAGTTGCACATCGGCCATGCCGGTCTGGCGCGGGGCTACCATCACCGCGCCGCGCTGACCGCCGAACGCTTTGTGCCTGACCCGTTCTCCAACGACGGTGGCCGCCTGTACCGCACCGGCGACCTGGCGCGTTATCGCGCTGCCGGAACCATCGAATACGCCGGGCGTATCGACCACCAAGTGAAGATTCGCGGCTTCCGTATCGAGCTGGGCGAAATCGAAGCGCGGCTGCAAGCGCTCCCGGCGGTGCGTGAAGTGAGCGTGCTGGCGCTGGAAGGGCAATTGGCGGCGTACCTGGTGCCTACCGAGCCTGATCAGGATCAGACAACGCTGCGTGAAACGCTGAAAAGCCAACTCAGGGCGCACTTGCCCGATTACATGGTGCCTACCCATTTCATCGTTCTCGACAGCATGCCGTTGACCGCCAACGGCAAGCTGGACCGCAAGGCGTTGCCTGCGCCGGACGCCAGTCAGTTGCAGGTCACCTACAGCGCTCCGCAAGGCGAGCTGGAGCAGCAACTGGCAGCGATCTGGGCCGACGTGTTGAAACTCGAGCGGGTCGGACGCAGTGACAACTTTTTCGAGCTGGGTGGGCATTCGCTGCTGGCCACTCAGGTGATTTCGCGTATTCGTCAGCAACTGGACGTCGAGTTGTCGTTACGCGACTTGTTCGAAGCGCGTGATCTGGCGGCCTTCGCGCTCGCAGCCGGCGCAGGGCAGGGCAACGACGCGCCGCGCTTCATCAAGGCCGACCGCACGCAGCCGCTGGGGCTGTCTTACGCGCAGCAGCGTCAGTGGTTCCTCTGGCAGCTTGATCCGCAGAACACCGCGTACATTATTCCCGCAGCCCTGCGCCTGCGCGGTTCGCTGGACATCGCTGCGCTGGAGCACAGTTTCAGCGCGCTGATTGCCCGTCACGAAACCCTGCGCACGACCTTCCGCCAGCAGGGCGAGCAGGCGCTGCAGATCGTTCATCCGCCACGTGCCTTGATCCTGTCTGTCGAGTCGCTGCCCAGCGGCCAGACTCTTGAAGCTTGCGTGCAGCAGGAAATGCAGCGCACGTTCGACCTGGAGCAGGGACCGCTGTTGCGGGTCCGCTTGCTGAACCTCAACACCGATGAACATGTGCTGATTCTGACTCAGCATCACATCGTCTCCGATGGCTGGTCGATGCCGATCATGGTCGATGAACTGGTGCGCCTTTACGAGGGCTACAGTCAGGGCCGTGAGGTGAGCCTGACCGCGCTGGACCTGCAATACGCCGACTACGCACTGTGGCAGCGGACCTGGATGGAGGCTGGCGAGCAGGCCCGGCAGCTGGATTACTGGAAGCAGCAATTGGGCGATCAGCAGCCGATTCTGGAGCTGCCGGCCGATTACCCGCGGCCAGTGGTACAAAGCCATGCCGGTGCGCGTCTGGCAGTCGAGCTTGAGCCTGCGCTGATCGATGGCTTGAAGCAGGTCGCGCGTCAACAGGGCGTGACCCTGTTCATGCTGTTGCTGGCGTCATTCCAGAGCCTGCTGCACCGTCACAGTGGCCAGTCGGATATTCGCGTCGGCGTGCCGATTGCCAACCGCAACCGCGCTGAAACCGAAGGCCTGATCGGCTTCTTCGTCAACACACAGGTGCTGCGCGCCGAGTTTGACGTGCATACGACGTTCAACGAGTTGCTGCAGCAGGTCAAACACACTGCCCTGCAAGCCCAGGCGCATCAGGAGCTGCCATTCGAGCAACTGGTCGAAGCCCTGCAGCCACAGCGCAGCCTCAGCCACAGCCCGCTGTTTCAGGTGATGTTCAATCACCAGCGCCAGGCCAGCGCCGACGTCCGCGCGCTGCCCGGTCTGCAGGTCGAAGCGCTGCTGCCGGACAGTTACCCGGCGCAGTTCGACCTGACCCTCAACACTGCCGAACATGACGGTGGCCTGAGCGCTGGCCTGACCTATGCGACAGCGTTGTTCGACCCGCACACCATCGAGCGGATGGCCGGGCACTGGCTGGCCTTGTTGCAGGCCATCTGCGCCAATGCCGCACAGCGCATTGCCGAAGTGCCGATGCTCGACGTGGCTGAACGGCAGCAGATTCTTCACGACTGGAACGCTACCGCTGCAGACTTCCCCAGTGAAGCCTGCCTGCACAGCCTGATCGAAGCCCAGGTGCGCGCCACGCCGGACGCACCGGCGCTGGTTTTCGCCACTGAACAACTGAGCTACGTACAGCTCAACGCCCGCGCCAATCAGCTTGCGCATCGCCTGCGTGAGTCGGGCGTTGGCCCGGACGTATTGGTGGGCATTTGCGTCGAGCGCAGCCTGGAACTGGTGATCGGCCTGCTGGCGATCATCAAGGCCGGTGGTGCCTACGTGCCGCTGGACCCGGACTACCCCGAGGATCGTCTGGCCTACATGATGCAGGACAGCGGTATCGGTTTGCTGTTGACCCAAGCGGCGCTATTGGAGCGTTTGCCTGTTCCGCCTCAGGTGCAGAGCCTGTGCCTGGATCAGGACGGCGACTGGCTGGAGGGTTACAGCACCGCCAATCCGGTCAACCTCAGCCATCCATTGAACCTGGCTTACGTGATTTACACCTCCGGTTCGACCGGCAAGCCCAAGGGCGCGGGCAACAGCCATCGTGCGCTGATCAACCGTCTGCACTGGATGCAGAAAGCTTACAAAATTGATGGCAGCGATACCGTTCTGCAGAAGACACCGTTCAGTTTCGACGTGTCGGTCTGGGAATTCTTCTGGCCGCTGATGACCGGCGCGCGTCTGGCCGTGGCGCTGCCGGGTGATCACCGCGACCCCGAGCGACTGGTGCAGACCATCCGCGAGCATCAGGTCACGACGCTGCATTTCGTGCCGTCGATGCTGCAGGCGTTCATGACTCATCCCCAGGTGGAAAGCTGTAACACGCTGCGCCGAGTGGTATGCAGCGGTGAAGCACTGCCTGCCGAGCTGGCCGCTCAGGTGCTCAAGCGCTTGCCGCAGGCCGGTTTGTACAACCTGTATGGCCCGACCGAAGCGGCCATCGACGTGACCCATTGGACGTGCACCACAGACGACGTGCTCAGCGTGCCGATCGGACGGCCGATCGACAACCTGAAAACCCACATCCTCGACGACGGTCTGCTGCCAGCTGCACAGGGCGTGGCGGCGGAGTTGTACCTGGGGGGCGTCGGTCTGGCGCGTGGTTATCACAACCGTGCAGCACTGACGGCCGAGCGTTTCGTGCCGGACCCGTTCGACGAGCAGGGCGGCGGCAGGCTGTACCGCACCGGCGATCTGGCGCGTTATCGCGACGCAGGTGTTATCGACTACGCCGGGCGTATCGACCATCAGGTGAAGATTCGCGGCTTGCGCATCGAACTGGGCGAAATCGAAGCCAGCCTGCTGGAGCACGACAGCGTTCATGAGGCGGTGGTGATCGACGTTGACGGCCCGTCCGGCAAACAGCTGGCGGCGTATCTGGTGGTCGGGCACCACGACGATCAGTTGCGTGATGCGCTCAAGGCCTGTCTCAAGGAATCGCTGCCGGACTACATGGTGCCCACGCATTTCATCGTGCTGGACAGAATGCCGCTGAGCGCCAACGGCAAGCTCGATCGCAAGGCACTGCCTAAGCCGGACGCCAGCCAGTTGCAGCGCCAGTACGTCGCACCCTGTACCGAGCAGGAACAGCAGATGGCGGCGATCTGGGCCGATGTGCTGAAAGTCGAGCGTGTCGGGCTGAGCGATGATTTCTTCGAGCTGGGTGGTCACTCGCTGTTGGCGACGCAGCTGATTTCCAGAATCCACACCGGCCTGGGAATCGACATTCCGCTGCGCCTGATCTTCGAGAAACCGCAACTGAACGAATTTATTCAGGCCTTCGCCGGCAGTGGCCTGTCGCTGACCGAGGACGGCTTGTCCGATATTGAAAAAATGATGAATGAAATGGCGGGTATCTGACATGGACAAGTCTGCAGCAGAGCGTATTGCCCAGCGTTTCGTCGGCCTGCCCGTCGAACAGCGGCGCCAGATCCTCGCCAAAATGCATGAGACCGGACAGAGCTTCAAACTGCTGCCCATCGCCGTGACCCGGCATGCCGCAGCGCGTATTCCGCTGTCTTACGCGCAGCAGCGCATGCTGTTCCTCTGGCAGATGGAGCCGGGCAACGCAGCCTACAACGTGCCTTTGGCGGTGCGTTTGAAAGGCGCACTGGACCGGCAGGCGCTGAGCGCAGCGCTGGAGCGGCTGGTGCAACGCCATGAAACCCTGCGCACCCGCTTCGTTTCAGAGGATGGCGTGTTCTATCAGGAGATTCTCGAACAGGCTACAGTCGCTCTTGAGTTCGCGTCGGTGGCGCCCGCAGACATCGAGCAGCAGGTGCGCGCCGAGTTGCAAAAGCCCTTCGACCTGCTGAGCGGCACGCTGCTGCGGGTCAAGCTGTTCCAACTGAGTGAAAGCGAACACGTACTGACCGTGTGCATGCATCACGTGGTGTCCGATGGCTGGTCCGGCGAAGTGCTGATTCGCGAATTCGTGCAGTTGTATCAGACTCAGGTATCCGGACAACCGATTTCGTTACCCGAGCTGGCGATTCAGTACGCAGATTACGCGATCTGGCAACGCGCCTGGCTGGAGGCCGGGGAGGGCGAGCGGCAGCTGGACTACTGGAAACAGCAACTGGGCAGCGAACATCCGTTGCTGAGCCTGCCACTGGATCATCCGCGTCCGCTGCAACCGAGCCATCGCGGTGCGATGGTGCGCGTCGACCTGCCGCAGCAATTGTCCACGCAACTGAAAAGCCTGGCGCGCAACAATGGCCAGACCCTGTTCATGGTGACGCTGGCGGCGCTGTCGGTGGTGCTGTCGCGCTTCAGCGGGCAGTCCGACATCCGCATCGGCGCACCCAATGCCGGGCGCACACGCAGCGAGCTGGAAGGGCTGATCGGCTTTTTCATCAACACTCAGGTGCTGCGCGTGCAGGTGGATGAGCGGCAGAGCTTTGCCGAGCTGCTGGATCAGGTCAAGCAGGTGGTGACGGGCGCGCAGTCGCATCAGGAACTGCCGTTCGAGCATCTGGTGGATGCCTTGGCACCGGAGCGCAATCCGGGCCACAACCCGCTGTTCCAGTTCAAGATCAATCAGCACGTGCTGGCGGCCGATGGCAGCGGGCAGCGCGTGTCGGGCCTGACGGTCGATGAGTTCCCGATGGGCGGCAGCGATGCGCGTTTCGATCTGGCCTTCGACTTCACCGACACGCCCGAAGGGATACGCGGTTATTTCACCTACGCCACCGACCTGTTCGAAGCGCAGAGCATCGAGCGTATCGCCGAAGCGTTGCGCAGCGTGCTGCAAGCACTGGTCTCGGACACCGACCGGCGTCTGGCCGATCATCCACACGCCGTATCGTCGCCGGTCGCCGAGCAAACCCAGGACGTTGCCTGCCCCGATTTCCTCAGCCTCTGGCAACAGGGCCTGCGTGCCGGGCGTGGCAACACCGCGTTGCGTGTGGGTCAGCAGGTATTGAGCTTTGACGAGCTTGAGACACGCAGTAACCAATTCGCCCGCTACCTGCACGCCCAGGACATCAAGCCGGGCATGACCGTCGCGCTGTGTCTGGACCGCTCCGTGGAATGGGTGGTCAGCCTGCTGGCGGTGCTGAAACTGGGCGCGGTGTACTTGCCGCTGGACAGCGCGCAACCGTTCGAGCGCTTGCAGCAACTGGCCCGTGACAGCGGCGCGGTGCTGCTGGTGCATGCACCCGATGATGACAAGGCCGCGCGGTTGGGCGTGTGCCCGGTGCTGGCGTTCGATGCTGCGCTGTGGGCCGCTGTCGATAGCGGGGCGCTGGATGTTCGGGTGCTGTCTGGGCAAGCGGCGTACATCATCTACACCTCCGGCTCCACCGGGCAGCCCAAGGGGGTGGTGGTCAGCCACGGCGCGCTGGCCAACTATGTGCAGGGCGTGCTTGAGCGTCTGGCGTTGAATGAAGGGGCGAGCATGGCGATGGTGTCGACGGTCGCTGCCGACCTGGGGCATACGCTGTTGTTCGGTGCGCTGGCGTCCGGCCGACCGCTGCACCTGCTGTCGCACGAGCAGGCGTTCGACCCTGACGGTTTTGCGCGTTACATGGCCGAGCATCAGGTTGAAGTGCTGAAAATCGTGCCCAGCCATTTGCAGGGTCTGCTACAGGCCGCCAACCCGGCGGACGTGCTGCCTGGGCAAGTGCTCATTCTGGGTGGCGAGGCCAGCGCCTGGGCGTTGATCGAGCAGGTGCGTGCGCTCAAGCCGGGCTGCCGGATCATCAACCACTACGGCCCGACCGAAACCACGGTCGGTATCCTGACCCACGAAGTGGCCGGGCACCTCAGTGCCTGCCGTAGTGTGCCGGTCGGTCAGCCGCTGGCCAACGGCAAAGCGCGGGTGCTGGACGCTTACCTCAATCCGGTGGCCGAACGGGTGGCCGGTGAACTGTATCTGGGCGGTCGCGGGCTGGCGCAGGGCTATCTGGGCCGTGCGGCAATGACCGCCGAACGCTTTGTGCCGGACCCGGACGCCAACGGTCAGCGTTTGTACCGTGCAGGCGACCGCGCGCAGTGGGTGGATGGCGTGCTGGAATACCTCGGCCGTGCTGACGATCAGGTGAAAATCCGCGGTTACCGGGTCGAACCGGGCGAGGTCGGCCGGCTTCTGCAAACCCTGGAAAACGTGGCCGACGCCGTGGTGCTGGCGCAGCCGCTGGAAAGCGATGAGACACGCCTGCAACTGGTGGCCTATTGCGTCGCGGCAGCCGGCACGAGCCTCAACGTCGACAAACTGCGTGAGCAGCTGGCGGCGCGCTTGCCGGACTACATGGTGCCCGCGCAGATCATGCTGCTGGACAGTCTGCCACTGACCGCCAACGGCAAGCTCGACAAGCGCGCCTTGCC
>NZ_FNCX01000014.1:0-67173 GCF_900099665.1 Pseudomonas sp. BS3767
TCAGGGCTGTAGCACACGACACGGCTGCGTCGGCCTTTGGTCGTTTCTGCGCGCACTGAAATGAGTCGATGGGCGAGATCCAGGTCTTCGATTCTCAGGCCCACCAGTTCGGCACGACGGAGCGCACCGCAGTACGCCAACGAGAGCATAAGTCGATCACGAATAGACGACCTAGTCGCGATGCTGAGAAAGTAACGCCACTGCTCATCCGTGGGGATGTCGGGCAGCTTTATCAGGCGAGGCACCAGCCCTCTCACAAAGCCTGAATGTCCAGGGATCTGACACAGGCGGCCGTGCTGGCCGCGAGGTACCGGATTCTGTGCGCAACGCCCCTGAAACACCAGGTGGTCGTACCACAGGCGGATCGCGGTGAGGCGCTGGTGCAAGGTCGAGTTCGCCACCGCGTTTTCCTGGCCCGGTAATAGCCGCCGGATGTAGAGGGTGACTTGCTCGAACGTGACGGATTCAGCCTCCAGACCAGAGGCTTCGCAGTGGCCCAGGTAATGCGCCAGACCCCGCGCATACGCATCGAGCGTCGCCGGTGCACGGCCCAGGTTACCGAGCAGTTGCAGCCACTCGTTAACACTGGGGTAGCGGTTTAGCATCACTGCATAGGAGGGGGTGGAAGTCATGGGTGTCTCCCCAGAGCGTCAGAGGGTTGAGCCAAGCGCACGAAAAAGCATTCCACCTAACTTACTACAGGGCGTAATTGCTGCTGAAAACCTTGATCCCGTTGCGGCGCAGCAGTTCTTTGATCTGGAAATAGGGCGCGCCCATTTTTACAAACGGCTTGGCATCGTAACTTCGAGCTATGACACAACCGTCGTTATTGCTGAGTACCACGATGGGCGTCTTCTCCAGATCTGGACGAAAAACACGCTCGCAGCTGGCATAGAAGCAGTTGCAATCGATAAGCGCGAAAATAGGCTCATGCTTTTCCATGACGGCGCATGCTGTAGTTCACTACGCCCCAGATGACGAGGTTGTCACCCTCAAGGATGTGCTTGGACGGGTAGGCACTATTTTCGGATTGAAGTTTGACAACCCCATCCATCATGAAGAGCCGCTTGCAAATCGGCTCCGAATTGTTAAGCGCTGCCACGACGATCTCTCCATGCTCGGCAGTGCGACTGCGATCGACGACGATCAGATCCTTATCAAAAATACCTGCCCCAATCATGCTGTCTCCGAGAATTTTCGCCAGGTACACATGCGGTGCTCGTACCTCGGCCAGCTCGTCCAGGGACACGTGCTTCTCGATGTAATCGACAGCGGGAGAGGCAAACCCAGCTGGCACCTGAAATGAGTAAAGCGGTAGCTTGATACCCCCTTCAGACAACGGACCAAGAATGACTACGCTCATGAGGAAGACCTTTCGATAAAGTTAGCTGTATAGATATACAGTTAACTCTTTGACCCGCGCGCGGTCAATCGTACTGAAGGGCATTTTCGACGAGTGACATTAGGGGTGACATCATGTGCGGACGCTACTCGATCTACGAATCCATGGACCACTACCTCAAGGAACTTGCCCCAGAGCAGCTCGTGATCAATGGTTACGACCTCCGCCCCATAGAGCGCTACAACGTGGCTCCTAGCACTCGGGTTGAGATCATCCGTCACACCGATGAGGGCCTAAGTGTCGACAAGGTTCGGTGGGGGTGGGAGCCCTTCTGGGCGAAAGGCAAACGACCGGCCCCAATCAACGCTCGAGTCGAAACCGTGATGACGGGAAAGTTCTTCAAAGAGCTCTGGCCTAGCGGCCGGGCAGTTGTCCCAGCGAACGGGTGGTTTGAATGGGTGAAGGACCCGGATGACCCCAAGAAAAAGCAGCCCTACTTCATCCGCCTTAAGAGTGAAAAGCCCATGTTTTTTGCTGCGTTGGCCCAATTGCACAGAGAGATTGAGCCGCATGATGGCGACGGGTTCGTGATCATTACGTCGGCAAGCGATTCGGGAATGGTGGACATTCATGATCGCCGCCCGGTGGTACTGACGGCAGCAGATGCACGGGAATGGCTTGATTCCGAAACTACACCGCAGAAAGCCGAAGCGTTGGCAAAAGAGCACTGCAGGATTGTTGACGATTTCGAATGGTTCCCGGTTGATCGCGCAGTGGGGAACGTGCGGAATCAAGGACCGGAGCTCATCCAGCCCGTTGAGCTTTGACTGCCCCACGCCTTTGACTTCGACCCGACAAACGGCTGTCCATCTTCGTCCACCCCGAAAGGGGCTAAATGGGCTGAAGCAAATGGCAGAGCGAAGGGTTTGAATGGAATGGGGGAATAAGGGTAAGTGCCTTACCCGAAAGGGCCGGCGAGTCCGCCGGAAATGGATGCCGAAAGGGCTCGAAAGGCATTTTCAATAAAAAAGAAATTCACAATAAATGTTACTTAACAGTCACTTGGAGGCTACATTTTTTTACGCGAGCGTGGCAACATCCAATTCTGTCACTGTTTGGATCCCAGCCAATCAAGCGACGGCTATGTATATAACCTTTCCAGGATGGATATAGGTTTCGACTTGTCACGCTGAGCCATATAAAGCAAAAGGCCCACCAATGACTTCATCATGGGTGCCTAAATGCTTAGTTTCTTCACGCGAAGAAAAGCGTCTCCGATATCGTCCAATGCTGCTGCAGGCTTTTTCAAACCAGAATCTCCCGACGCGTTGCTGTCGACTTCCCGACGGCGCCAGTTGATTGAAAACATCTGGCAGCGGACCTCTCTGCCGCGTGAGCAGTTCGAGACGCTTTACATGCAGGCATTCAAGAGCTACGCAGCCTTGGTGCAGCATCTCCCTGCCTCTGAAAATCATCACCATGCATATCATGGTGGCATGCTGGATCACGGTCTCGAAATCGTCGCCTACGCATTGAAGATAAGGCAAATGTATCTGCTCCCCATCGGAGCGCCCCCCGAGTCGCAGGCGGCTCAGTCAGAAGCATGGTCTGCAGCATCGGCCTATGGTGCGCTCGTCCACGACTTGGGCAAGATTGCGGTAGACGTCAAGGTTGAACTCGCGGATGGCACTATCTGGCATCCATGGCACGGGCCTATGGATCAGCCATACCGATTCAAGTACGTGAAAGGTCGAGACTATCGGTTGCATGGAGCCGCTTCGTCGCTGATCTACTCCAACGTGATTCCGGCGAAGGCATTGGACTGGCTCAGCGGGTTTCCCGAGCTCTGGTCTCAACTCGTGTTCGCGTTCGCTGGTCAGTATGAGCATGCCGATATCCTTGGTGAAATTGTCTCCCAAGCTGACCAGGCTTCCGTGGCACAGGAACTCGGAGGCAATCCTGGCCGGGCGATGTCCGCGCCCAAACAGTCTATCCAAAGGCAGCTGGCTGAAGGCCTTAGGATGCTCGTGGCGGATAAATTCAAGTTGAACCAGCCTGACGGCCCCTCAGACGGATGGCTGACTCAGGAAGGCTTGTGGCTTGTCAGCAAGCCAGCCGTAGATCAGCTCCGAGCTCTTCTACTGTCTCAGGGTATCGAACACGTCCCCTCGTCCAACGCCCCTATGTTTGACCTGCTCCAGGATCAGGCCATCATTCAGCCCAACGGAGAGGGAAAAGCCATTTGGAAGGCCAGCATCGACAATGGTCGTGGCTGGAAGAACACGTTCACAGTGCTGAAAATAGCGCCGGCACTGATCTGGCCAAACACTAATGATAGACCTGAGACGTACACAGGCACGCTGACCGTGGAATCTGCACCAATGGCGGATGACAACGAGTCAGCTCCTGCAGGAGGCGACGAATCTCAACCGGTGAACAGCAAAAATACGCCAGAAGCACCAGCAGCGCGGCCTGCACCTAAGCAAGCACCTGCTGCAGCAAAAGATTTTGATGCGCTGGACGAACTGCTCGATCTGTTCCCGGACCCGGTAGCGACAGCACCGACTCAACCAACACCCGAGCCGGCAGGCGATGATGATGATGATCATGATGATCAGATTCCGTTTTTGCCCCCTCCTCCGGCAGCTACCCGTCTTAGCCAACCTCGGCAGCTTGTGGGAGATAAGGCAGAGAACCACACAGCCCTAGTCGAAGAGCCGGCAAAAGTCTCGCCGGAAGGTGGCTCAAGCCACGGCTTGAATTTCCTCACCTGGCTGAAGGGGGGCGTGATCTCCCACAGGATCATCATCAATGACGCCAAGGCACGTGTGCATACCGTGGATGGCACTGCGTTCCTGGTGAGCCCGGACATATTCAAACGTTACGCACTTGAGCACCCAGATATAGGGCGTGAGGCTAAAGAGCGTGATCTGGAAGCTTGGCAGGTCGTTCAGCGTTCTTTTGAGAAGCTGAAAAAACATCGCAAGACTGGCGCAGGCCTGAACATCTGGACATGTCTGGTCAAAGGACCACGAAAAAGCAAGCAACTGCGGGGCTATCTGCTCATAGAGCCTACCGACGTTTTCAGCGAGGTGCCCTATGACAACCCGGTCATCAGCTTGGCAGAATTGGTAGACAAGGACACATCTGAATGAAACCGATGACGCTTCCGGAACTGACCCAGGAATATGTACTCACTCATGATCTTAGGCCCGACACCGTCAAGATCTACTGGGCTGCCACAAAATCCTATGTCAGATTCTTCGGCGACTGCCTTGCCTGTGAGACGACCCACCGCGACATGCTTGACTGGCGTAGGTCTGAGCTTGAGCGGATCTCCAAGCGCAGCTGGAACACGTATTCCAGCCATTTGCGCACCATATACGGTTATGCAATTGAGCACGGTCTGCTGGATCTGGTTGTTAACCCACTTAAAAACACGCGTGTGATGCCGCCCAAGCGCCCAAAAAAGACAGTTGCGAACGACGCAAGCGTCCGCGCTCGTAACTGGCTGAGGATGCTGGCGGCAGAGGAGCGTGCCACCGCTAAACGGACAGAAATAACACCTGCCTGGTTCTGGCTGTGCGTGTTCGAAACTTTCTACTACACGGGGATCAGGCTCAATGCGCTGCTATGCCTGAGATATGCGGATGTATACCTGCGCGACCGACTGATCAGAGTCAGAGGCGAAACGGAGAAGACTCATCGTGAGTTCCTGATTCCTATCCCGGACGGCCTGATGGCTCAGCTAGAAACGCTTATGCACGCAGCGAAGGCCTTGAGGTTCCAGCCTGGTGACCAGTTGTTCAACGTAAACAGATTTTCAGGCCACTACCGCCGCCACGAGATGAACTCCAACCAAGTTGAGGCGATGTATAAAAAACTCACTGCGATGACCGGCATACGCATGACGCCTCACCGCTTCCGACACACGATCGCCAGTGAGCTAATGACGCTACCGGAGCGCAACATCTATCTGACCAAGAAATTGCTGAACCACTCGAATATAGCTACCACGATGGATTACATCGAACCCGACTACGACATGATGCGGGAGGTGATGAATGAACGAGGAAAGCGGCCGGCCAAAATCAGCTACATGGCAAAACCGGATGCGACGCTGCGTGCTGATAGACACCGATCAATATCTGCTCCAGTTAAGGACTTGACTCCGTCGACTACGACTCGCGAAACAACTGCAAAAGCCGAAAGCGCAGCTGTCCGGGCCTTGACCAAGCCCCGCGCACTGCCTAAACCGGTCTCTACCATGAGCCCATCAACTGCTCCAGATGCCAGGACAGCGAACCGCGACGAGACGCCCTCACCCGCTAGTGACCGCGACACCGCAGTCAGCCAGCTACCTTTAGGCTGCTCCAATCCAGAAGATCTGTTGAGAAGCTTGGGAGAACTCACCAGGTGGGTACAGAACAACATTGCCGGCGGTGGAACTGGTGCTGAACCAGCAATTGAGGAAAGACCTGTCCCAAGCCAGGATGCTCGGCAGCTACGCCCGGAAATGCTGGAACTGGCCGGATGGATCGGCAGGTCGGGAACTTAAGTCTATGTAATCAATCACTATTTAGAGCGCAGTTATTCGGTCATGCTGTGCCGCGCCGAGACTATCGTCGGGAGAGGACGATTTGCTCCGGCGCGATTTCGCGTCAGGGAGATGATGCAAAACCATCAACGACCGATTAGCAACTCCAATGCGAGGTCAAACTCCGTGATTGATTCGATAATTGTCCGCACTGTAGCGCGATCAAATTCATGGTCTCGTTGTGAATCGTGCACTCCGCTGTTGAGATAACCCCACTCAATGCTCCCCGCACCAACACCTAATAAACGGTCAAGTGCGGTTACGACATTTGTGGTGGCGGGGTACTGAACCGCAAGGCGGGCCAAAGCCGACCGCAGCTTGGTACATTTATTATTAAGCTCCCACTGTGCGCGTGGACCTCCGAGCTTCAGCTCAATGCGACCATCAGCCCGTCGGCCAAGCCAATTCCAGATACGGTCAGTCAGGCTCTCCAGCGCTGGACGCGCTTGACGCAGCGCCTCCCGTTTTTCGTCCACCGCAAACGCCTGTTGGGCCAGCAGAACATAATTCTTTACCGGCGGATCGCTATCGACGCGAAGCTGATGCTCACCGTGGTGCGGAAGAAACTTGTAACGCTTTATGGCCGAAGCGCGCCGCGCACCAAGCTCTTGTTGGATGCGGTGCAGAAACTCTTCGGCATGGGATGTAAGGATGACTTGCTTGCCATCTAGAACACCGTCCTCGAAGAAAGTGCGCCATATACCGTCGCGATGTTCATCATCAATCGCATTGACGACGTCGTCGAAGATAACAACAGGGCATCGCTGTTCGATATTTTTGGCGAGCAATATCGCTAGGCCCAAGCACTTGATGTGACCTTCGCTCAAAACGATTAGTGCGTCATATCGGGTGCCTGGTTCGGAGACGAACTCTACATCGATCCTGCCGTTTTCTGCCACTGGCAGCCAAAGTGCATGCAGCAAATCACCGGGCGAATCACCACGATTGAATGCGTTGTATAAATTTCGGGTCTGTTCCCCCATCCCTTGAAGAAGAACTCCCGGTAGTGCAGCCACGTACTCCTGGATCACCGGCAGAAAACCGTCATAGGCTGCTTTGATACGGTGATGTTTCGCGACAACTGACACTTCTTGAGTTGCAGCTTGGATCAGTTCGAGGTTCGTTTCATCAAATTGGGCTACGGTCTGATGGGCTGCCGCCAAGTCTTGGTCAGCTGCTGCTCGCAACGTCCTTAACCGTTCGACATCCAATCGATTCTGGTCAAGCCTTTCTCGCTCCTCGGCAAGCGCAATACGTTGCGCGTTCGCTTCACGAGCTTGGGTATCAAGCCCTTCGATAATCTCGGCAATGCGAAGTAAGCCCTTCCATGCGAGCTGCTCACCCTCAACCCATTCGGCCAACCAGGAACCACCAAAAGCTAAGGGTAATAAAGGCAGACTATGCGCGCGTAGATCTTGTAAACATACGGTTGCTGCGACGCTTACTACCCTGTGCATCTCTTCCCATAGCGTTCGGACTGCGTCGCTTAACTCAGCGCGCAGGTTGCTCTCACGCTGCTGAAGGGTGGCTAGTTGAGCGAGTTGCTCGATGCCAGCGCGCGCCTTCGTGAAAGGGTTTTGGGCGACCGTGGCCAACCCGGTCCCGCATGCTGGGCAGGTAGTAGCCCCTTCGGCTAAGGCCAGCACCGCTTCGTAAAGTTTGGCGTATGACACCTCACTTGCACGAGCGGAGAGCTGGCCAGATGCCTCATTCCACAAGTCCTGAGCGCGACATGAATCTGCAAGTAACGCGAGCAGCCTGTCTCGGCTTATCCCATGGACGGTGGGCGAAACGGCATTCAGTTGCGCTTGAACATAAGGCAGCCGCCCCTGATTCTGGGGCGTACCAAGCAGCCATTCTACACAGGACAAATAGGTGGACCCTGGCGACATGCGTTGCGCGAGCAAGCACTCTTGCTCCTCGATACCCGCAATTCTTTGAGGATAAGCAGCGATGCCCTGCTCGGAACTAGAAAGCTGAAGTCGACGCAATGTCAATTGAGAGGCTTGAGCGCCGACAAGCATCAGATCCTGATCAAGTGACGGATTGAAGCCACGAACGAACTCGGCGAACTGCTCCATACCAAACAGTGTCGCGATAAGCTGACGCTGATCTCCGGGAGTGCGTGCTGCGATGCGGGCGAAGTCATCAAGGCGATTTTTTTCGATAAAGCAGAAACGGTACTTCGCCTCATCGGGCTGCACGACCCTATCGCCGTCTGCGTCTCTGGACGAGAGCACCGGTGGAATATGCCGACGTAAACGAGCATTGTTGCAATACTGCCGTTGGTCTAGGCGCTTGACTTGGGCTTCGCTGATGGACCCTAGCATCGCAACTTCTAGCGCCTCGAAAAAACTGCTCTTACCGGTGCCGTTGGCTCCGTATACCAATGTGATGTCGTGGCTGAGGTCGAAGGCCTCCGGACGCATAAAACCACGGAAAGGTCCGACCTGTAGCTGGTGCAGACGCCCAAGCTCTGAAACAGCGTCTGCCTCGCGAGGATTTTCCTCGTAAGCGACTGGCATCTGAGCCAAATGCGCAATAGCTAAAGGTGCCAGACGTGTAGACCGCCCTCGGCGTGCCGCACCGACCGCGGCAAGTGGCTCAAGATGATTGAGCACCAGGAGCGCGAGCCGGCGCACGTCGTCGTGCACCTCACGCTGGGACAGATATGTTAGGAACCGATGGTACTCCGACTGAATGCTCGCCATGCCAATATCCTTTTAAGCAATGATGAAGCCAAGGTAATGTGGGGGAGTGGTGTTAATCGCACCTGCGCGACTTGCGCCGGTGAGCTGTTGATTCCGTCCGGTGTAAGAGGTTACAGACTTCTATGCAAAAAATTGATCGGCCGAGCCTCGCAGTCTCTATTGCAGAAGCGCCTCTGCTCTCCAACGCGAATAGAAGCAGCATATGGCTTGGATGATGGTATGCATAGCGGGCGGATGCTGTCAGCCAATCATGCACAGTTCGGTATGCAGGTGCACTGACGCTTGCTGACTAGCACGTTCACCTGTGTCCGGATGCTGAGCTGGGCTTGAGAGAAAACTCAAAAATACTCAATCTGCCATTATCAGCAGATGCATCGCGGTGCCGATTATTTAATTATCAGGCCTAATGACTGCTTCATATGGGCCGATACACGCGCAGCACAGCATTTTTTGCCAAAAAAAACGCCCCGTACACAAGCTTTCGCTTGGTACGGGGCGCTCCAATTTGACATCACAGCTTGCTGGCGCTATGTTTCGCGACAGACGGCTGCTTGTTTGGGTATAAGACCCCTCATACGGTAAAGCCTGCCTCAAACTGAGACATGAACACCCATCAAGGTCCTAAAGATACAGCCACAACAGTGTTTGGTCGGGGTAAGGGGATTCGAACTCCTGACATCCTGCTCCCAAAGCAGGCGCGCTACCGGACTGCGCTATACCCCGGTAAATCAAGGCACCTCAACCAGCTGCCTGCGACCTGATACGAGTGGCATCAGATCTTTAAGATTCGGCTCCAAGGTGAACCTTGGAACCAAAAATGGTGGGTCGTGTGGGATTCGAACCTACGACCAATTGGTTAAAAGCCAACTGCTCTACCAACTGAGCTAACGACCCAAATATGGTCGGGGTAAGGGGATTCGAACTCCTGACATCCTGCTCCCAAAGCAGGCGCGCTACCGGACTGCGCTATACCCCGACTGAAACTGCATTGAACCTTGCGAAATCTGGCTCCACGACCTGGACTCGAACCAGGGACCCAGTGATTAACAGTCACTTGCTCTACCAACTGAGCTATCGCGGAACTATCGATTTCAGATTCAACTTTACAACCTGTCGCCTTGAAATCAGCTTGCTGTTAACTCGTTGATTTCAATCTCATCGACCTTTCCGCTTCGTTTGTATCGTTGCGTTCACGTCTCTGAGGCGCGCTATTCTACAATTTTAAAAACACCTGTCAACCCTATAAATTGCTTTTTAAGACAATGATTTGCGATTTTTTTTCAGATCGCCTCTCGGGCCTGATTCTACTGCTGACCACGCCTCAAAAAAAGGCCCTCGGTTCGAGGGCCCTTCTATAGAGCGTTGACGAGCGCTGTCAGACAAACGTGATCTCGTCGTCGACCACCTTGCCGGTGATGGTCGTACCGGGCATGAAGCTGCCCGAGAGGATCATCTGCGCCAGCGGGTTCTCGATCCAGCGCTGAATCGCCCGCTTCAGCGGCCGTGCGCCATAGACCGGGTCGTAACCAACGGCGATCAGCTTGTCCAGCGCCTCGGGGCTCAGGGTCATCGACAGCTCGCGCTCGGCCAGACGCTTGCGCAGGCGGCCCAGCTGGATGTCGGTGATACCGGCGATCTGGTCACGCGCCAGCGGTTCGAAGATCACCACTTCGTCGATCCGGTTAACGAACTCCGGACGGAAGTGCGTACCGACTGCGTCCATCACTGCAGCACGCTGCGCCTCACGGTCACCGACCAGCTCCTGGATCTGCGCAGAGCCCAGGTTGGAAGTCATGACGATCACGGTATTGCGGAAGTCCACCGTGCGCCCGTGGCTGTCCGTCAGACGTCCGTCTTCAAGCACCTGCAAGAGGATGTTGAACACATCGGAATGCGCCTTCTCGACCTCATCGAGCAGAATCAGCGAATACGGTTTGCGACGCACGGCTTCGGTCAGGTAGCCGCCCTCTTCGTAACCAACATAGCCTGGCGGCGCACCGATCAGGCGAGCCACGGAATGTTTCTCCATGAACTCGGACATGTCGATACGCACCATCGCCTCTTCGGTGTCGAACAGGAATTCGGCCAGCGCCTTGCACAGTTCGGTCTTGCCCACGCCGGTCGGGCCGAGGAACATGAAGGATCCGCTCGGACGGTTAGGGTCGGAGAGCCCGGCACGCGAACGACGCACGGCATTGGAGACGGCGACCACCGCTTCTTCCTGGCCGATCACCCGGTTGTGCAGCAGGGTTTCCATGCGCAACAGCTTCTCGCGCTCGCCTTCGAGCATCTTCGACACCGGGATACCGGTCCACTTCGACACGACCTCGGCAATTTCTTCCTCGGTCACCTTGCTGCGCAGCAACTGGTTTTCCGGCTTGCCGTGCTGGTCGACCATTTGCAGGCTGCGCTCCAGGTCGGGAATGATCCCGTACTGCAACTCGGCCATGCGGTTCAGATCGCCACGGCGGCGAGCGGCTTCCAGCTCCTGGCGAGACTGTTCGATTTTCTGCTGGATCTGTGCCGAGCCGGTGACCTCGGCTTTTTCCGAGGTCCAGATTTCTTCAAGGTCCGCGTACTCAAGCTCAAGACGCTGGATTTCACCCTGAAGTTTTTCCAGGCGCTTGATCGCCGCCTCGTCTTTTTCCTTTTTGAGGGCCTGAGCCTCTACTTTCAGCTGGATCAGGCGACGCTCAAGGCGGTCGAGCACTTCAGGCTTGGAGTCGATCTCCATGCGAATGCGGCTGGCCGCTTCGTCGATCAGGTCGATGGCCTTGTCCGGCAACTGGCGGTCGGTGATATAGCGATGGCTCAGCTTGGCCGCTGCGATGATCGCGCCGTCAGTGATGGCGACCTTGTGGTGCACTTCGTAGCGCTCCTTCAGGCCACGCAGGATCGCAATGGTGTCTTCTTCGCTTGGCTCGTCGACCAGGACTTTCTGGAATCGACGCTCAAGCGCCGCATCCTTCTCTATATATTGGCGGTACTCGTTGAGCGTGGTGGCGCCGACACAATGCAGCTCGCCGCGCGCCAGTGCAGGTTTGAGCATGTTGCCAGCGTCCATCGAGCCTTCGCCCTTGCCCGCGCCGACCATGGTGTGCAGCTCGTCGATGAACAGGATGATCTGGCCTTCCTGCTTGGACAGTTCGTTGAGCAGCGATTTGAGGCGCTCCTCGAACTCGCCACGGTACTTGGCACCGGCGATCAGCGCGCCCATGTCCAGCGACAGCAAGCGCTTGCCGCGCAGGCCATCGGGCACTTCACCATTGATGATGCGCTGCGCCAGGCCCTCGGCAATGGCGGTCTTGCCCACGCCTGGTTCGCCGATCAGCACCGGGTTGTTCTTGGTGCGGCGCTGCAGGACCTGAATGGTGCGACGAATCTCGTCATCACGACCGATCACCGGGTCGAGCTTGCCCTCTTCGGCACGCTTGGTCAGGTCAACGGTGTACTTGTCCAGCGCCTGACGCGACTCTTCGACGTTCGGGTCATTCACGGCACCTTCGCCGCGCAGGTTGTTGATGGCGTTTTCCAGAGCTTTCTTGCTGACGCCCTGCCCCAGCAACAATTTGCCGAGCTTGCTGTTCTCGTCCATTGCCGCGAGCAGCACCAGCTCGCTGGAAATGAACTGGTCGCCTTTCTGCTGCGCCAGACGGTCAGCCTGATTGAGCAGGCGCGCCAGATCCTGCGACATGTTGACGTCGCCGGTCGGGTTCTGGATTTTTGGCAACCGATCCAGCTCTGCACTCAGTTCCTTGCGCAGGCTGTTGATGTCGAAGCCTACCTGCAACAGCAAAGGCTTGATGGAACCGCCCTGCTGCTCAAGCAGCGCCTGCATCAAGTGCGCAGGTTCGATGGCGGGATGGTCGAGGCCAACGGCCAGCGACTGGGAATCGGATAACGCTAACTGTAATTTACTGGTCAATCTGTCGATACGCATTAGTCACCTTCCTTTAATGCAGGCCGGAGCAATGAACACACCTATAAAGAAAACCTGCTGAATAGCCAGTTAGATGCGGACGATTCTGCGCGTTTCAAGCGGGCCGGGGTTGATACAGATCAGACGAGTGTTCAGGCAAGTCTAGCTGGAATGTGCAAAACAGCCCGGCAATCAGGCGTGTTCGATCCAGATCAGCGAAGCGAAGCGGCCAGTGCGCGCGGCACGCCTGTAGGAAAAGAAGCGCGGGTCGGTGAAGGTATCCAGCCCGCCGCCATACACGGCAGAGACACCTTGGGCTGCCAGTCTTAACCGGGCGAGCGCATAGATGTCGGCCATGAAACGATCAGGATTCGAACTGGCGACAAACGCAGCGGCTGTCTGCGGGTGGCTGGCGGTAAAGGCCTCGCGCACCTCGGGACCGACTTCGAACGACGGCTGGCCGATGGCCGGCCCCAGCCAGACCATGATGTCTTCGGCAGCACTCTGCAGGCTGTCGGCCGTCGCTTCCAGCACCCCGGCCACCAGCCCACGCCAGCCGGCATGCGCGGCAGCCACACGCGTACCGTCACGACGACAGAACAGCGCGGGCAGGCAGTCGGCGGTCATGATGGTGCAGGCCACGCCAGGCGTGCTCGTCCAGCTGGCATCGGCCTCGACGACGCGGGATGGATCGGCAGGTACGACGTCTACGCCGTGCACCTGCTTCAACCAGGCGGGCTGAGCCTTGAGACTGGCGGTCAGGCGCTGGCGATTGCTCGCCACGGCCTGCGGGCTGTCATCGACGTGATCGCCCAGATTGAAGCTGTCGAACGGAGCCAGGCTGACCCCACCCGAGCGAGTGGTAACGCAGGACTTGATCTGTGCTGGCGCAGGCCAGTCAGGTATCAGCCAGTCATTCACCCGATGAACGCCTCGCGATCCTGCTTGAGCAGGGACAGCAACCAGACGAAATCGTCCGGCAATGGCGATTCCCAGCTCATGCGCTTACCGGTGGTCGGATGATCCAGCTCCAGGAAGCGGGCATGCAACGCCTGCCGCGGGAAGGTCTTGAGCGAATCGACCATGGTCAGGCTGGCCGCTGGCGGAATACGGAAACGACCGCCGTAGGCAGGGTCGCCGACCAACGGATAGTTGATATGCGCCATGTGCACGCGAATCTGGTGGGTACGCCCGGTTTCCAGCTTGACCCGTACATGGGTGTGCGAACGGAAGCGCTCCAGCACGCGGTAATGACTGACCGCCTGCTTGCCGCCCTCCATCACCGCCATGCGCTGGCGCTGCTGACCGTGACGGCCGATGGGCGCGTCGATCTTGCCGCCTGCGGTCACCACGCCGATCACGATGCACTCGTAGATACGGCTGACACTGCGACTCTGCAACTGGGTAACCAGCTGTGTCTGCGCCTGAATGGTCTTGGCGACCACCATCAGGCCGGTGGTGTCCTTGTCCAGACGGTGCACGATGCCGGCACGCGGAACATTGATGATGTCCGGCACGTGGTGCAGCAGGGCGTTGAGCAGCGTGCCGTCGGCATGACCGGCAGCCGGGTGCACCACCAGCCCTGCGGGCTTGTTGATGACGAGGATCTGGTCGTCTTCATAGATGATGTCGAGTTCGATGTCCTGAGCGACCCATTCACCCTGGGCCTCCTGCTCGGCAATCAGCTCGAGAACAGCGCCACCGTGCACGATGTCGCGAGGGCGCAGAACGCCTCCGTCCACAGTCAGGCGGCCGTCCTTGATCCAGGCGGAAAGGCGCGAGCGCGAGTGCTCAGCGAATAATTGTGCGGCGACTTGATCGAGGCGTTGACCGCCCAATTCGGACGGCACCTCTGCGCGAAGTTCTATATTTTCGGACATGACCAGACTAGGTGGCGGCTAGCCTTTGGTTTCGGCAGCGCGCTTGTGGTTAAATACGGCGTCTTTTGTCCCGCCGGTATCGCGGGGCGCTCATCATAACAGGACGGCCCCGCCCAAGACAGCAGGCCGTTATAGGGACGCAAGCCGCCATGCAAGTGAAACACCTGCTGCTGATCGCCATCCTCGCATTGACTGCGGCCTGTTCGTCGAAGGAAGTCATCGACGAAAACCTCAGCGAAGTCGAGCTGTACCAGCAGGCGCAGGCCGACCTGGGAAATAACAGCTATAACAGTGCCACTGAGAAGCTCAAGGCGCTGGAATCTCGCTATCCGTTCGGTCGCTACGCCGATCAGGCTCAGCTCGAGTTGATCTACTCGAACTACAAGAATGGTGAACCCGAAGCAGCCAAATCCGCTGCCGAGCGTTTCATCCGCCTGCATCCGCAGCACCCGAACGTCGACTATGCGTATTACATGAAGGGCCTGACCTCCTTCGACCAGGACGTGGGCCTCCTGGCGCGCTTCCTGCCGCTGGACCAGACCAAGCGTGACCCGGGTGCTGCGCGTGACTCGTTCAACGAATTCGCCCAGTTGACCAGCCGCTTTCCGAACAGTCGCTATGCGCCTGACGCCAAGCAGCGCATGATTTACCTGCGCAACCTGCTGGCGTCCTACGAAATCCACGTAGCCGACTACTACCTGACCCGTCAGGCCTATGTCGCCGCCGCCAACCGTGGCCGCTATGTAGTGGAAAACTTCCAGGAGACGCCTTCGGTCGGCGACGGTCTGGCGGTGATGGTCGAGTCCTATCAGCGTCTGCACCTTGACGACCTGGCTGCCACCAGCCTGGAAGTGCTGAAGACCAACTACCCGAACCACCCGCAACTGGCTGACGGCAAGTTCACCCCGCGTGAAGCCGAGGCCGATAACCGCTCATGGCTGTCGAAAGCGACCCTTGGCCTGATCGACGGCAGCGCTCCGCTGCCACCGGGCCAGACCCGCGCCGATCAGGACATGAAGAAGCAGTACCAGGACGCCAAGGATTCCATTCCGAAAGAACTACTGCCGGAGAATCAGGCCGAGCTGGACGAACAGGCGGAAAAAGACGCCGAAGCGAAAGGCACCAAGAGCCGTTCGTGGTTCAGCTACATGACCCTGGGTCTGTTCGACTGATCCTGAGTGCATAAAAAAAAGAGGCCTTCGGGCCTCTTTTTTTGTGCATCAATTTTGCCCCTGTGCGCCCGCTCGCGGCTTGGCTACACTGCGCCATCGTCAATCACTAAGCTGGTAGTCATGGTTCGCTTACTTATGTGGGTCGCGTTGATCGCGGCGTTGGTCTGGTTCGTCAAGCGTCTGATCAATCCCCCCAAGCCGAAATCCCGCGCCGAGCCGCCTGAACTGGCTTCGACACCCATGGTGCGATGCGCGCAGTGTGGCGTTCATCTGCCGCAGGATCGTGCGCTGAGCCAGGCACAGCAATGGTATTGCAGCGAGGCACACCGGCTGCAGGGCCCCGCGGCACGTGACCGCTGACTCACCGTCCCTTGTCAGCCCGCAGGCGCAGCGGATTCTGCGGCTGTACCACCTCTATCGACTGACCATCGGCGTCGTACTGGTCCTGTTGATTTCCAGCAGCCTGGAAACCGAGCTGCTGCAACTGGCCAACCCGAACCTGTTCCGCTCGGGCTGCTGGTTGTATCTGGTGTTCAACATTCTGGTCGTCGTGCTGCTGGAACGCCCCAGCCGTCAGGCACAGTTTTTCGGCCTGGCGATGACAGACGCGATCATGCTCTCCGCGCTGTTCTATGCAGCCGGCGGGCCCTCCAGCGGTATCGGCAACCTGTTGATTGCCTCGGTAGCGATCAGCAATGTGTTGCTGCGCGGCCGTATCGGCTTGTTGATCGCTGCGGTTTCGGCCATCGGCATCATCTACCTGACGTTCTACATCAGCTTCGGCACACCCTCGGTTTCCAACGACTACGTACAGGCTGGCTCGCTGGGCGCCCTGTGCTTCGCCGCCGCCCTACTGGTGCAGGCGCTGACAGCGCGCATGCAGGTCAGCGAGGTACTGGCCGAGCAGCGTGCGGCGGATGTCGACAGCCTGGAGGCACTCAACGCACTCATTCTGCAACGCATGCGTACCGGCATTCTGGTGCTGGATGCCAACCATCAGGTGCTGCTGGCCAATCAGGGGGCCTTGCACCTGCTGGGCCAGGAACAACTGGTCGGCCAGCTCATCGACACCTGCTCGCCACAACTGGTCGAACGCCTGCGCCAGTGGCTCGTCAATCCGATCATGGTGCCGCGCAGCATCACCACCGCCCCCGTGGGTCTGGTACTGCAACCGAGCTTCGCCAGACTCAACCGTGGCGATCAGCGTCAGACGCTGGTTTTTCTCGAAGACCTGTCGCAGATTGCTCATCAGGCGCAGCAGCTCAAGCTTGCCGCACTGGGACGCCTCACCGCCGGGATTGCCCACGAAATACGCAACCCGCTGGGTGCCGTCAGTCATGCGGCGCAGTTGCTTAATGAATCGGAAGAGCTCAGTGCAGCGGATCGACGCCTGGGGCAGATCATTCATGAGCAGTCGGGACGCATTGATCGGGTCATCGAAAATGTCCTGCAATTGTCGCGCAGGCGCGAAGCACAGCCCGAACTGCTCGACCTGAAAACCTGGCTGGAACACTTTGTTGCTGAATTTCGCAGTTCCGCTGCGCCCAATCAGTCGATTCATGTCGACATAAGCCCCGGCACGCTGACAACCCGCATGGATTCTGGACAACTGACGCAAATCATGACCAACCTGTTGCAGAACGGCCTGCGCTACAGCGGCAAAAATCATCCATCAGCACAGGTCTGGCTGAAACTGCACAATGACCCCAGAAGCGAGCTGCCTACGCTGGAAGTGCTGGACGACGGGCCGGGGGTCAGCGAGCAACACCTGAGCAAGATCTTCGAACCGTTTTTCACCACAGAGAGCAAAGGCACCGGCCTTGGTCTATATCTGTCACGTGAACTGTGCGAAAGCAATCAGGCGCACCTGGAATATGCGCCCCGCCCCACGGGTGGCAGTTGCCTGCGCATTACCTTCGCCCACCCGTTCAAGACGAGCTGAGCATGACCCAACGGCAAAAAATCCTGATAGTCGATGATGAGCCGGATATTCGCGAACTCCTGGAGATCACGCTGGGGCGCATGAAACTCGACACCCGCAGTGCCCGTAACGTCGCCGAAGCGCACGACTGGCTGGCCCGCGAACCGTTCGACATGTGCCTGACCGACATGCGTTTGCCTGACGGTAATGGCCTTGAGCTGGTGCAACACATACAGCACGGCTACCCCCACGTGCCGGTGGCGATGATCACTGCCCACGGCAATCTGGACACGGCGATCAACGCGCTGAAGGCCGGGGCTTTCGACTTTGTGACCAAGCCGGTCGACCTCGGCAGGTTGCGCGAGCTGGTCAATAGCGCGCTGAGCCTGCCCGGCGCACCACCGACGCGAAGCATCGACAACCGCCTGCTGGGCGACTCGCTGGCAATGCGTACCTTGCGCAATCAGATCGGCAAGCTGGCCCGCAGCCAGGCGCCGATCTACATCAGCGGCGAGTCGGGCAGCGGCAAGGAGCTTGTAGCGCGTCTGATCCACGAGCAGGGTCCGCGCATCGACAAACCTTTCATACCGGTGAACTGCGGCGCCATTCCTTCCGAGCTGATGGAGAGCGAATTCTTCGGTCATCGCAAAGGCAGCTTCAGCGGTGCCCACGAAGACAAGCCCGGTCTGTTTCAGGCGGCGCACACAGGCACGCTGTTTCTCGATGAGGTCGCCGACCTGCCGCTGGCCATGCAGGTCAAACTGCTGCGCGCCATTCAGGAAAAATCCATCCGCAGCGTCGGCGGCCAGCAAGAGCAGATTGTCGACGTACGTATTCTGTGTGCCACCCACAAGAACCTGAATGCAGAGGTCGCGGCCGGTCGGTTTCGTCAGGATCTTTATTACCGATTGAACGTGATCGAAGTGCGTGTGCCCCCGTTGCGCGAGCGCCGTGAGGATATCGACCAACTGGCAGCCAGCGTGCTCAAGCGCCTTGCCGGGAACGGCGCACAACCCGTCGCACGCCTGAACGCGCAGGCGCTGGAAACGCTGAAGAGCTACCGCTTCCCCGGTAACGTGCGCGAACTGGAAAACATGCTGGAGCGCGCCTACACGCTGTGCGAGAACGATGAAATCCACGCCAGCGACCTGCGCCTGACAGAGTCCGCCAGCCCTCAGGAGAGCGACGGCCCGAGCCTGGCCGACATCGACAACCTTGAAGACTACCTGGAAAGCATCGAACGCCAGCTCATCCTGCAGGCACTGGAAGAAACACGCTGGAATCGCACTGCGGCGGCAGAAAGGCTCAGTTTGTCGTTCAGGTCACTGCGCTATCGCCTGAAGAAGCTGGGCCTGGATTGAATGCGTTGCGCGGCGAAAAACGTGTGACGCAGAGCGTCACGAAAGGCGTTCCCACGCGGGAGCGTGCGGAACGATAGGTGCGCGAGAGAACACCATCGTGCCCCACGCTCCGAATGACCGAGAGGATGGCTAGCCTGCCAGGCGCCCCGCAGGCGCGTAGGGTGCGGGGTCGATGATGGGCTCGCGGTCCAGCAGCAGGTCAGTGATCAACTGGCAGGACGCCGGAGCCAGCACCAGACCGTTGCGGTAATGCCCGCAGTTGAGCCACAGGCCGTCAAAACCTTCCAGCGGGCCAATGAACGGGATGCCCTCAGGCGAACCAGGGCGCAGGCCTGCCCATTGGGCGACGGGCTCGGCGTGGGCCAATGGCGGAAGCAATTCGACGGCCGACGCCTTCAAACTTTCCAATGCGGCCTGCGTAGTGGTTTTGTCGAACCCTTCATGCTCCAGGGTGCTGCCGATCAGGATATGCCCGTCGCGACGCGGGATCGCGTAGCGCCCTTTCGCCAGCACCATGCTCGACAGAAAGTCCGATGCACACTTGTAGAGAATCATCTGGCCTTTTACCGGCTCGACCGGCAGTTCCAGACTCAGGGTTTTGAGCAACTCGCCGCTCCACGCACCCGCCGCCAGAATCACCCGATCACCGGTGATATCCCCTGCAGACGTCTGCACACCCGAAATCCTGCTGCCTTCACGGGTAAAGCCGCTGACTTCACAGTGCTCGCGAATCTCGACATTGGGCAATGCCAGCAAGGCGGCCTTGAGCGATTTGACCAGACGGGGATTACGTACGTTGGCCACATCGGCCATGTAGATCGCCCGCGAATAGCCCTCACCCAGCACCGGCACGGCATCATTCACCGCCGAGATATCCACGCGGTTCAACGAACGTTTTTCGCGGGCAGCCCATTCAAGCGCAGACTGCTCGTCATCAAGATCGAGCCAGTACAGGCCGGTCCTGTGCACTTCAGGGTCGATACCGGTCTGTGCGAGCAAACGCTCGGCGAGGTGCGGGTAGAAATCCTGCGACCAGTGCGCCAGCGCGGTGACCGCAGTGCTGTAGCGCCACGGGTAAAGCGGCGAGACAATCCCGCCGCCTGCCCAGGAAGACTCCTGGCCAACGCCCGAACGATCCAGCAGCACGACGCTGACCTGCTCGGAGGCGAGATTGAAGGCGGTCAGCAGACCTATGACGCCACCGCCTACGATGACTACTTTCTGCTTGGACATCTTGGTCTCGTGACAAGGAAACGGTTTAGCGGCCCCAACAATCTTTGGCAGTGACGCCGCTGGTTGCGCCCGTGTTGGTACGCGCCCCGGTGTTAGTGATCACGAAACTGCCGCACTTGTCGCCAGCCATAAGCGTACCTGCGCGAGGGTCAGCTGTCAGGGTGAAGTCGGTGGCAGTTAGGGTCGGCGTTATACTGTAGTACGTATTACCTCCGCTCACGGTGGCCCCTACGTAAGTGGCCGCTCGTGAATAATACCGCTCCAGCGCCTGGCTTTGCTCGGACAGCAGGCTGGCAATCGCCGACCGCTGGGTGCGCTTCACGTATTCGGTGTAACTGGGGTACGCGATGGCCGCCAGAATACCGACAATCGCCACGACGATCATGAGTTCGATCAACGTAAAGCCCCTGGATGTCACTCGCATGTCTAGTTTCCCTATTGGATTTGTCGCCACATGATGCGCTGGAAGACGTTAGCGCTACCGCCCTTCTCAGTAATCTTGGTGGGCGGGCCGCCGCTGGAGTCAATCACGTACTTGTTATCGTTGGCCCCATTGGTACCGGCAACGATAGAAGCCACTACCGGGATACCGGTACCGATACCGAGACCGCCAATGATCAAATCCGAAGAGTTGATATCGCCGTCATTGTTGGTATCCAGTACCTGGTAATTAAGCATGCTGCCAGTCGCGGCGTTCAGCTCGAACAAGCGCCCGGTCCCGGTGCTTTCGCAAGGGTCGGTAGAGTTGACGGCTGCCGTGGTGAAGATGATACGACCGCGAGAGGTTTGTGCCGGATAGATAATCCGCTCGCCGACATAGGGGGCCGTGGTTGCCAACGGCAGGTACCAGCCTTTCTTGGTGCCCCAATCCACATCATTGGAAGTCGTGGTGTAATACGTATTGCCACTTCCGACTACCGTCCCGTTAATGGCCTGGGGCTGCAGATTGGCCTCAACGATGTTGCCTGAACCGTTGTCGCCATCCCAGATGGCATAGAAATCCTGCAACGAGCTGGTCTGCTTGTCCGCAGTTTCGCTGAATTTCCCGGTACCGAAATACACGATCTTGCCGTTGAGTGGATGGTCCAGCAACAAGGGCTGAACGGTAATCGACTGACTGGCTCCCTGAGGTGCAGTGAACAGGGGTGAGCCATTGAAAGCGACTTTCCAGCTGGATGCTGCGGCCCCGCTCATGTCGAACTTCCACAGGCGGCCCTTGAGATCGCCCGCATAGGCTGCTTGAACGACATTCTGCGAATTGACCCGAAGTTTCACCGAAGACAACCCGTTATCCGTTTCGCTGCCAGTGACCGGAGTCGGAATTTCGGCAATGAACTGTCCGGTGTTGGCGTTGAGTACATACAGAGACGCCCTCCCGGTAAAACTGCCGTAACCGTTGCCCACAACAACGATCCCGGTGCCATCGGCCATACGTGCTACATCCGGCTTGGAGTAGGTGTATCCAAGGTTGTTGAACTTGTTGTTGGTGTCTGAAGTGTCGGGAGCCTTGACCTCCCACAATGCCCCGATGCTGTCTGCCGAACCTTCGAAAAGCTTGATCGCAAAAAAAGCCTTGCCGCCAGCGCCCAGCCCGGAATACGCCACCGTGCGCCATACACTCCCTGCGGATGCCTGCGTATCGAAGACTGCAATCTGACCATCCACCGTGAAACGGTGAACGCCGGAACCGTAGGAAGAGGATGAAATGGTCGCCAATGAACTCAGAGACGTGGACGGCATATACGCGTATTTACGCGCACCGGAGCTGGCGTCGATCACATTGAAGAAGCCATCGTTGGCGTTGGCCAGCAGACTGGAACTCATGTTGCTGGACTTGGCAGAAAGGTACGTCGTGTAAGTGGTGTCGCCGAGCAAATCAGACGCCGTCTTCTCTGTCGGCAGCCCGGCACCCAATGATGAATTGACGATATCGCCCAAGAGCGTGGCACGAGTACGAAGCTTGGCATTGGCCGTGCCTTTGGCCCAGGCAATAACCTCCGCGCCGGTCACTCCGCTCGGCAGCGTAGCGGTAAAGGCATCGCGTTGCGCCTGCGTGAAATTCAGAAAATCCAGAGTGATTTTCGTCGGTGTCGCCGCTGTGCTCCATGACTCGAACACAGGCGCCTTGGTGCTGCTGGTGATCGTGGTATCGGTGGTCCAGACAGGGGCGCTCAGCGCTCCTGTCGTAGCGTCCAGATTGTAAGCCTTGATCGTGCCATGCCAGTCCGTCGGGTCATAAAGCGTCTGGTAGAAGCGGCTGCCCGCCTGAAGGGTAGACGAGTTTGCCACGCCACCGCCGCCCGAACCGGCCTTGGCATAGATATCGCTCAATGCGAGGTTCAAGGCGTTGTTCAAACCGGCGCTGTCATTGGTCTGGAAATACTTGCCGTGCCCATGGTTATTGTCAGCAGCGTCTATCAGCATCTGGTTGGCGGCGGTGAAACCAATGGTGTAGGTAGTCATGTTCTGTTGAGAGAAGCCGTCTGTGTCCCAACTTTTCTTGGTCAGGTCAGTGGCAGGTGTACTGCTCGCTCTTCGCATGTCGATGTCATAGGCGAACTTGGCGAGGTCGTCCAGATAAAGCGTATCGCCCTCACCATCACCATTAAGATTGGCCCCGTCATTGGCCGCATTCAAGTCCCAATTGGGCAGTGAGCGTGAGGTATTGAGTACATCCTCCGGATCGTTGGTCGGGAACGTCCGATCGTATGTCGGCAAGCCGTCAGTGATCACCACGCCAAAGTTTTTCTGGCACCGGTACTGTATAGGGCTGGTGTAGGTCGTCGGTGCCCCGCTATAACCGTAATACGGGGTCATGCCCCGAAAGTAGCGGGTTATCTCATAATACGTTTCGGCCAACGGCGTATTGGAGTCGCCTCGCAGTGCATTGATGGCCGCATTGAGGGCAGTGACATTATCGTTTGCATCAGCCTGGCTGACACCGCCGTTGTTGTAAGGGTTACTGGCGACAGGGGACAGGTCTGCAACAGGTCTGGAAATCTTCCCTCCACGCCCGGGATCAGCGTTGGTCGGCGGGTTGAACCCGGCCAGACCGATTCTCAGGGATTTGTTGTTGGCAACGAGGTTCAATGAAACGTTGCGCGCGACATTGATACGGTAATCGTTGGGAATGATGTTATTGACGGTGAAGTCTTTGGTAGTTGTGTTGGCGGCCCGCGTCAGGTCAACCAGATAAGAGAGGTAATCTGCAGTGTAGCGAGTGGTGCTCTCGTTGCCGGCCGGATCGGGCAACTTCAGGCAGTAACCCACGTTGTCACGCGCAACGTAGGTGTAATCGCTTCTGCACGTGTAAGGCCCGGCAGAGTCCAGCGAGAGCGTGTCGTCGCCCTGAATGGAGACGCCTCTGCAGTTAAAAAGACCGCATGACCCAGGCTGCGCATAGATAATCGAGGGACGATTGGTCACCGTCGGATCAAAGCCGGCGGCCCAGATGATGTTGTACATACTCCCGGAGTTATCCACCAGTAGCATCAGGTTAGGCGGCACGGCCGACGCACTGAGCAACGGTACTTGTGCTGGCGTAAACGCATACACGGGCGTAAGGGCATAAAAAGCCAAAAGCGCACCGCCGAGATACTTCAGGCTGCGACGGAGTTTCTCAGCAATTGGCATAAATACTCTCCAGCACCGTGCGCGACGTGCCTTGAATAGCGACTGATGTCACGCGATAGAGCGTTACTGTCCCGGTACAGATCGGTGGCCGATTCACAGGTGTCGCCGTGGTCCCCAGATTCTGTACACCGTAAAAGCCACCACCTGCTGCCAGCCAGCTCACCCCGGACGCCCCCACTCCCGCGGCGGTCAGCGTGGTTGATTCAGCGGGTGGGGCGCAGTTTGTACACTTGGCCAGCGTGTATCCGGCCACCTTGATCGAAGACTCTCCCAGCCTTAATGCCGCTTCGGCCTTCTGGAAGGATTGATTGCGCAGGGTGACGCTTCCCGCCATCTTTTCCTGCAGCGTGGCGTTCTGCATGGAAGAGATACCCAGCAGAGTGAGCAGCAGCAGAAACACCAGACTGACCAGCAACACCATACCGCCCTGCCGTGCAGGGAAAGCCTGTATCGATTTGAATCGCACGATCCTGTTCATGCCCGGCCCGTTCAAAAGCGATTACGCAAGTAAGCGACAACGTTGTACTGCTGAGGCTTGACGATGCCGTTCTGCCCATCCTGCAGCGTCAGGCTGATACGCACACTGCGCACAGCGTCGGCGTTGGCCTTGGTAACAGCCGTGGTATAGGACATCGGGTTACCCGTCATGCCGAAAGAAACACTGAAGTCCGCGACGTTCTGCAACAGCGGCTGCGGAGTGCCATCCGTGCCATATTTTATGGTCAAGTCTGTTCCGCTGAGCGTGTAGACCAACTGCCGCAACGGAAAGGCCGTCTGCCCCGTATCTGGCGCACGAGTACTGGCGTAAAGCTGCGTCTTGGACTGACAGTCTGAAACGATGGTCCAGGTGGGCGTACTGCCTGTGGTCCCCACGTCGGCAGTCACCAGCGTCAGCGTCCTGCTCGGATTATCCCAGAGAATTGGAGTATCCAGTGCGATCGGCCACGGGATAGCAGGAGATACAGGCGTGTAGTTTTTGAAGCTCAGGCAGCCATACATGCCGGTCATCCTGATTTCCTGAATCAGTTTGCTCAGCAGGAAACGCGCATCCTCCTGCATCCGCGCTGCGGCATTCTGGCTCTGGTAGGTGCCTCTGGCAGCCGTGAATATCTGCACGATACCCAGGCTGACCACCAGCCCCAAGACCAGCGCCACCATGATTTCGACCAGACCGAAGCCTCTGGAAAGCTTTCTCATGGGTTGACCCCGATCCGCGAGGTCAGTGTAAAACTCCGGTTGGTCGGGCTGCCGGTCGTGTTCCCGGTTGCCTGATTGCTTGATCCCGCAGCCCTTGTGTCGCTCCAGCCGATGTTAATGGTCACTTCAGGAGCTCCGGTGATATCAATGCTGCCGGTACCGCTCGAGCCTGCAAAGTTGATGATGTTGCCTCTGAAATCAGAGAGATCCTGCGCTCTGGCATCGTTCGGATTGGCCGCTGGCGCCGCATCCAGATTCGCCAAGGCATAAGTCGCCAGTACATTGGTCGACCCATTGGCACTGGCATTACCATCAACATTGGCACGGATGCGGTCCATCATGTCGTAAGCAATGAAGCTCGCCTGACTGCTCATGGTCGCGCTGTCGGTGTACTTGAGCGCGTTGAGCTGAATGGCCGCGGCGCCCAGCAGGCCGATGGCCAGAATCAATACCGAGACCAGTACCTCGATCAAGGTCATACCGGTCTGGCGATATCGGGTTTCACCAGCCATTAGCAGCCTCCACCCAAGGTGATACGACCGGTCAGACAGACCTTTATGGTTTTGCTAATGGTGCCTCGGGTGTAAGTCATGGTCACCGCCGCAGCCGGGGCAATGAGCGCGCCCAAGTTGTTGAAATCAATTGCTGTGGCATTGTTATCGGCCACCAGCGTGGCGCCGCTGCTCATGGCCGCTATTTTTCGCAGCGCAGTGGGCGTCGTCTGAGTATCGGAAACCAGATACACCTGCAATTCGTTGGTCCACGCCGTCCCGCTGGTCGGCGCTATACGCACCGCCACTCCCCTGTTTATCGCCTCGAGTCGCGCATAGTTGAGCGCCCGCTGCAAATCGCTGAGTTCGGTATCGGCCTTGTTGCTCTGGATGGAGCTGGTGAAATTCGGGATAGCGATAGCCGCCAGGATGCCCACCAGGGACACAGTGACTAACAATTCGATGAGGCTGAATCCCTTGGCTATATGACGCATTGAGTGTCTCCTAGACGTTACGACTATAAGGCAGCAACGCCGCTGGAAAATCCATAGCGGGACGTACGGTTGTTTTGCGACGACGAACGCCCGCAGTGTGTTGAAACGGCGGTTTCCAGGGAGGAAAGCATATGAAGCATGCAGGATTCACACTGATCGAATTATTGATCGTCGTTGCACTGGTGGCCATCCTGGCCAACGTCGCAACCCCCTCTTTCAAGGAACTCATCGATTCCAGCCGAGGCCTTGCGACCGCCCGGGAGCTGGCCAGCGGCATTCGTTCGGCGAGAGCGGCCGCAATCACACGCAACCAGATCGTTACGCTTCATGCCATCGAGAACGACTGGAGCAACGGCTGGCGGATCATACTCGACGCAGATGGCAAAGGTCCCGACGAAAACGATCCGGTGCTGATCGAACGCGCCAATGGCGGCACAACGCGAGTGGTCGATAACCGCAAGCGTGTAGAGGAAATCAGTTTCAACGGTTTGGGGACGTTACGGCGCAGAACCGCCAGGACGTTGCACATTTGCTCTGCAGACCAGCCGGTGAGCAACTATCGAGTGATAGTCGCACCGGCCGGCCGCGTGAGAGTCGAGGACACGAAAATCGATGCAGCGCTGTGTGGCTGAATAGCCTCAGAGCAGCGACTTGACGCGCAATTCCTTGGGCATGGAGAAGGTGATGTTCTCCTCGCGGCCGGCAAGCTCATCCGCACCGGTCGCGCCCCAGGCCTGCAATTGCTGGATCACGCCGCGCACCAGCACTTCGGGGGCCGAAGCGCCCGCAGTTATACCAATACGCTCTACACCGTCGAACCAGCCCTGTTGCATGTCTTCGGCGCCGTCGATGAGGTAGGCCGGAGTGGCCATGCGCTCGGCCAGCTCGCGCAGGCGATTGGAGTTGGAGCTGTTCGGGCTGCCCACCACCAACACCACATCGCACTCATCGGCCAGTTGCTTGACCGCGTCCTGACGGTTTTGCGTGGCGTAGCAGATGTCGTCCTTGCGCGGCCCGCCAATGGCCGGAAAGCGCTTGCGCAAGGCATCGATCACCCGGCTGGTGTCATCCATGGACAAGGTGGTCTGGGTCACAAAGGCCAGGGCTTCAGGGTTGCGCACCTGCAGGCTGGCAACATCCTCTTCGTCCTCGACCAGATAGATCGCACCACCATTGGCGGCATCGTACTGGCCCATGGTGCCTTCGACTTCCGGGTGACCGGCGTGGCCGATCAGGATGCACTCGCGGCCGTCGCGGCTGTAACGGGCGACCTCGATATGTACCTTGGTCACCAGCGGACAGGTAGCATCGAACACTTTCAGACCACGGCCTGCAGCTTCGGTACGCACAGCCTGGGAGACACCGTGGGCGCTGAAGATAACGATGACGTCGTCCGGCACCTGATCCAGCTCTTCGACGAAGATCGCACCGCGAGAGCGCAGGTCTTCGACGACAAATTTGTTGTGAACAACTTCATGGCGCACATAAATCGGCGGACCAAACACTTCCAGAGCGCGATTGACGATTTCGATCGCGCGGTCCACTCCGGCACAAAAGCCGCGGGGGTTGGCGAGTTTGATTTGCATGCGGTGCCTCATGGTTGGTACGGGGTAGCCCGGCCTGGGCCGGGCTCGACGGCGAAGGTCAGGAAGCCAGAATCGCCTTCACTTCGAAGATTTCCACTTCAAAGCTCAGAGTTTTGCCTGCCAGCGGGTGATTGAAGTCAATGGTGACCTGATCATCATCGAATGCTTTCACCACGCCGGGCAACTCGGTATTGGCGGCGTCATTGAAGATCACCAGCAACCCTTCGGACAGTTCCATGCCCACGAACTGCGAGCGTGGCATGATCTGCACGTTTTGTGGGTTGGGCTGACCAAAGGCGTTTTCCGGCAGAATCTCGACGGTCTTTCGGTCACCCGCCTTGAAGCCGAAAATCGCCATTTCGAAGCCTGGCAGCAGGTTGCCATCACCGACCTTGAAGGTGGCTGGGGCCTTTTCGAAGGTGCTGTCGACGGTATCGCCGTTTTCCAGACGCAGGGCGAAGTGCAGAGTGACCTGCGTATTCTGACCGATGCGCAGCTCGTTGGACGAGCCTTGAGTCGAAGATTGCTCAGTCATTGACGGTCTCTCCGGTTTTCTTGCTCTTGAACATGTCCAGCGCCAGCATGATTGCCCCGACGGTGATGGCACTGTCCGCGACGTTGAACGCCGGGAAGTACCAGCGGTTCTGCCAGTGGACCAGAATGAAGTCGATCACGTGGCCCAGCACGATACGGTCGTAGAGGTTGCCCAGTGCGCCGCCCAGTACCAGCGCCAGTGCAACGGCCAGCCACGTGTCGTCACGCCCCAGACGCTTGAGCCAGACGACCAGCACAGCGCTGACCACCACTGCGATCAGGGCGAACAACCAGCGCTGCCAGCCGGCACCATCAGCCAGAAAACTGAAGGCGGCACCGGTGTTGTAGGCCAGGGTCCAGCTGAACAGATCCGGAATCACGATGATCTGCTGGTACAGGGTCAATGCGTTCTCGAAGTAATACTTGCTGGCCTGGTCAATGACCAGAACCAGCACGCTCAACCACAGCCAGGCCAGACGGCCAAACGAGGCGTTAGGCATAGTGACGAACCTCGCCTGCACCGCTGATGTTGTCTACGCAACGACCGCAGATTTCCGGATGCTCGGGGTTTACCCCTACATCCTCGCGGTGGTGCCAGCAACGGGCGCATTTGGCATGACTGGACTTGAGCACTTTCAGTTTCAGGCCGGCAACTTCGGTGACCACGGCATCGGCTGGCGCGGACGCGAGCGGCGCCACACTGGCTGTCGAGGTGATCAGCACGAAGCGCAGCTCGTTGCTCAGTTTCGACAGGTCAGCCACCAGCGACTCCTCGGCATACAGGGTCACTTCAGCCTGCAGGTTGCCGCCAATGGCCTTGGCAGCGCGCAGGTTTTCCATTTCCTTGTTGACCGAGGTCTTCACCGCCATGATCCGCTCCCAGTAGGCGCGGTCCATGTCAAAGTCGGCAGGCATTTCGGTCAGGCCTTCGTACCAGGTGTTGAGCATCACCGATTCATTGCGCTCGCCGGGCAGGAACTGCCACAGCTCGTCGGCGGTGAACGCCAGGATCGGCGCGATCCAGCGCACCAGCGCTTCGGAGATGTGGAACAGTGCCGTCTGGCATGAACGACGCGCGGTGCTGTTGGCCGCCGTGGTGTACTGACGATCCTTGATGATGTCGAGGTAGAAACCACCCAGCTCCTGCACGCAGAAGTTGTGGATCTTCGAGTACACGTTCCAGAAGCGGTATTCGCCGTAATGCTCTTGCAGCTCGCGTTGCAGCAGCAGGGTGCGATCCACGGCCCAACGGTCCAGCGCGAGCATTTCCTCGGCAGGCAGGATATCGGTCGCCGGGTTGAAGCCCGTCAGGTTGGAGAGCAGGAAGCGTGCAGTGTTGCGGATACGACGGTAGGCGTCGGCGCTGCGCTGCAGGATCTGGTCGGAAACCGCCATCTCGCCGGAATAATCGGTTGCCGATACCCACAGACGCATGATGTCGGCACCCAGCGAGTCGTTGACCTTCTGCGGCGCTACCACGTTGTTCAGCGATTTGGACATCTTGCGGCCGTTCTCGTCGACCACGAACCCGTGGGTCAGCAGCTCGCGATACGGTGCGTGATCGTCCAGCATGCAGCCGGTCAGCAGTGAGGAGTGGAACCAGCCGCGATGCTGGTCCGAGCCTTCCAGGTACAAGTCGGCACGCGGACCGCTTTCATGGCCCATCGGGTGCGAGCCGCGCAGCACATGCCAGTGCGTGGTGCCCGAGTCGAACCAGACGTCCAGGGTGTCGGAGATCTTGTCGTACTTGCCGGCTTCGTCACCGAGCAACTCGCTGGCGTCGAGCTTGAACCAGGCCTCGATGCCCTCTTTCTCGACACGCTGCGCCACTTCTTCCATCAGCTCGACGGTACGTGGGTGCAGGTCGCCGCTTTCCTTGTGCAGGAAGAACGGAATCGGCACGCCCCAGTTGCGCTGACGCGAGATGCACCAGTCAGGACGGTTGGCGATCATCGAGTGCAGGCGCGCCTGCCCCCATGCCGGAACGAATTCAGTGTCTTCGATGGCCTTGACCGCACGCTTGCGCAGGGTCTCGCCGCTTTCAGGCTGCTTGTCCATGCCCACGAACCACTGCGCCGTGGCGCGATAGATCAAGGGCGACTTGTGGCGCCAGCAGTGCATGTAGCTGTGGCTGATGGTTTCGGTGTCCATCAGGCTGCCGACTTCGACCAGCTTGTCGATGATGTTCTGGTTGGCCTTGAAGATGAACTGGCCACCGAAGAACTCCAGCGACTCGACATACACACCGTTGCTCTGCACCGGGCTGATGATGTCGTCGTTACTCAGGCCATATTGTTTGCAGATAGTGAAGTCGTCTACGCCATAGGCAGGCGAGCAGTGAACGATCCCCGTGCCCGCACCCAGTTCGACGTAGTCAGCCAGATAGACTGGCGACAGGCGGTCGTAGAACGGATGGCGGAAATTGATCAGCTCCAGCGCCTGACCGGTGGTGGTCGCGATGACCGTGCCTTCCAGCTTGTAACGGGCCAGACAGCTTTCGACCAGTTCGGCGGCCAGTACCAGCAGTCTGTCGCCGACATCGACCAGCGCGTATTCGAATTCAGGGTGGACGTTCAGCGCCTGGTTGGCCGGGATCGTCCACGGTGTGGTGGTCCAGATCACGATGGACGCAGGCTTGCCCAGCGACGGCACGCCGAATGCAGCGGCCAGTTTTGCTTCGTCGGCGATCGGGAACGCGACGTCGATGGTCGAGGACTTCTTGTCCTGATACTCGACTTCGGCTTCAGCCAGTGCCGAGCCGCAATCGAAACACCAGTTGACCGGCTTGAGGCCCTTGAAGACGAAACCGCCCTTGACCATCTCGGCCAGCGCGCGGATTTCTCCGGCTTCGTTGGCGAAGTTCATGGTCAGGTACGGGTTGCTCCAGTCGCCGAGCACGCCCAGACGGATGAATTCGGACTTCTGGCCTTCGATCTGCTCGGACGCATAGGCGCGGCACAGCTCACGCGTACGGTCTGCGGAGAGGTTCTTGCCGTGGGTCACTTCGACCTTGTGCTCGATCGGCAGACCATGGCAGTCCCAGCCCGGCACATACGGGGCATCGAAGCCAGCCAGGGTCTTGGAGCGCAGGATCATGTCCTTGAGAATCTTGTTGACCGCATGACCGATGTGAATATTGCCGTTGGCGTACGGAGGACCGTCGTGCAGAACGAACTTGGGACGATCCTTGCCAATCTCGCGCAGCTTCTGGTACAGGCCAATGCTGTCCCAGCGCTGCAGAGTTTGCGGCTCGCGCTGGGGCAGGCCGGCCTTCATAGGGAAGGCGGTGTCCGGAAGGTTTAGCGTGGCTTTATAGTCAGTCATTTCAGGCTCTTGTTTAGCGGTTAGCCATGCCAATGGGCACGGGCGGCGGCGACGTCCGCATTGATCGCCGTCTTGAGCGCCTCCAGTGAGGCGAAACGCTGCTCATCACGCAGCTTGTGGTGGAAAGCCACCGTCAAACGCCGGTCATAAAGATCGCCGGCAAAATCCAGAAGATGCACTTCAAGGTGGGCACTGCCATCACCCGTTACCGTCGGGCGCACACCGATGTTGGCGACCCCCGGCCAGGCTTTGCCATCGATCTCGGTGCTGACCAGATAGACTCCGCTCAGCGGTACACGACGACGCTTGAGTTGCACGTTGGCGGTGGGCGTACCCAGCTGACGTGCCAGCTTCTGGCCGTGCAATACCCGCCCGGCTATCTGGAACGGACGACCGAGCATGCGCTCGGCCAGGGCAAAGTCCGACGCAGCCAAAGCCTTGCGCACCTTGGTACTGCTGACACGGATGCCATCTATTTCAACGGTCTGCGCCGCTTCTACGGTAAAACCATACGTCGTGCCGGCCTGTTGCAGGAAGTCGAAGTCACCGACCCGGTCGAAGCCAAAACGAAAATCGTCGCCCACTTCAAGGTGTTGAACACCCAGACCGTCGATCAGCACGGTTTCGACGAAACTGGCCGCGCTGAGCTTGCACAGACGCTGATTGAAGGACAGGCAAAGTACCCGGTCAACGCCTTCGGCACTGAGCAGCTCGAGCTTGTCACGCAGACGGGCCAGACGGGCCGGCGCCGTTTCGGGCGCAAAAAACTCACGCGGCTGCGGCTCGAAGATCACTACACAACTGGGCACACCCAGTTCGACTGCACGCTCGCGCAGACGCGCCAGGATAGCCTGGTGGCCGCGATGAACGCCGTCGAAATTGCCAATCGTGGCGACGCAGCCCCGATGTTCGGGGCGCAGGTTGTGAAGGCCTCTAACCAGCTGCATAACGCACTTCTTGCTCATAAAGTGGCCGATTATAACCACACACGGCCGTGGACGACAGGCAACACACCAAGACCGGATGAAGGTTCTCGGCGTGTGGCGACAAAAACCGAAGGTCAACCGCTGCGACGCGCCCTACATAATGGCTTTGCGGGCGAAATCCCTGAGGCGGAAGCCTAATAAAAGAAGCATGGCGAAATAGGTCACGACGCCGGCTGCAACCAGCGCACCCAGACGCAGAAAACGCTCCAGCATATGACCTTCGTCCCATGCAGGCATGACATGCATGAGCCCCAACAGCACCGCCGACATCATCGCGACGGCAATTACCAGCTTGAACAGGAACTTCGTCCAGCCAGGCTGCGGCTGAAACAGATCCTGCTTGCGCAACTGCCAGAACAGCAACCCGGCATTGATGCACGCCCCCACACTGATCGCCAGCGCCAGACCGGCATGCTGCAAGGGCACGATGAAGGCCAGGTTGAGCAATTGAGTCACTATGAGGGTGAAGATCGCGATTTTCACCGGGGTGCGGATATTTTGTTGAGCATAAAAACCGGGGGCCAGCACCTTGATCAGGATGATCCCCAGCAACCCGACCGAGTAGGCGACCAGCGCACGCTGAGTCATGGCCGCGTCGAGCGAGTCGAATTTACCATACTGAAACAGCGAAACGGTCAACGGTTCGGCAAGCAGCCCCAGCGCCAGCGTGCAAGGCAGAACCAGCACGAAACACAGTCGCAGGCCCCAGTCGAGAATCCGCGAGTATTCCTGGCGATCCCGCTGCGCGTAGGTTTTGGACAGTATCGGCAGCAGAATCGTCCCCAGCGCCACACCCAGCACGCCGGAAGGCAGCTCCATCAGGCGGTCGGCGTAGTACATCCATGACACCGAGCCGGCGACGAGGAACGAGGCAAAGATCGTGTTGATGATCAGAGAAATCTGACTGACAGAAACGCCAAGGATGGCAGGCAGCATCTGTTTCATTACCCGCCATACTCCGGTGTCGCGCAGATTCAGACGCGGCAGCACCAGCATGCCGATCTTTTTCAGGTGCGGCAGTTGGTAAAGCAGTTGCAGCAGGCCACCGACCAGAACCGCCCAGCCCAGCGCCATGACCGGCGGATCGAAATACGGCGTCAGGAACAGCGCGAAGAAAATCATGCTGACGTTGAGCAGCGTAGGCACGAACGCCGGCACCGAGAAGCGGTTCCAGGTATTGAGGATCGCGCCGGCCATCGAGGACAGGGAGATCAGCAATATATAAGGAAAGGTCACGCGCAGCAGGTCCGAGGTGAGCGCGAATTTCTCGGGGGTGTCGACAAAGCCGGGCGCGGTGGCCCAGATCACCCAGGGCGCAAAAATCACCCCGAGCAGCGTCACCAGGGCCAGCGCCAGGGTCAGCAGTCCGGTGACATAAGAAATGAAGGTACGCGTCGCCTCCTCCCCCTGCTGGCTCTTGTATTCGGCCAGGATCGGCACGAATGCCTGGGAAAAGGCACCCTCGGCGAAAATACGGCGCAGCAGATTGGGCAGTTTGAAGGCGATGAAGAACGCATCCGTGGCCATTCCGGCCCCGAAAGTGCGCGCGATAATGGTGTCGCGAACAAAGCCCAGAACCCTGGAAACCATGGTGATAGAGCTGACGGCGGCGAGTGACTTGAGTAGATTCATTGAAAGAGTTGTGCGCCTCGGCAAAGGATGGGCGATAAAGCCAGCCATTTATGCAATACTTCGCGCCGCAAAAATGCCCGAAGCAAAGGCCGCGAGTTTACAGGTCACAGGCCGGAAATAAATCCTCCAGTCAAATGTAGCAACCACTCAGCGGAACACCTTAACTGCCCTTGACAAGACTTCAACTCATCGGCATGATTCGCGGCCTATTTTGTTTGCTATTTCACAAAGTCTTTCGAGGAGCTCGACGGTGGCCAACACACCTTCCGCCAAAAAACGTGCAAAACAGGCTGAGAAGCGTCGCAGCCACAACGCCAGCCTGCGTTCCATGGTTCGTACCTACATCAAGAATGTAGTTAAAGCCATCGACGCAAAAGACGCAGAAAAAGCGCAAGCCGCTTATGTTCTGGCTGTTCCTGTTATCGACCGTATGGCCGATAAAGGCATCATCCACAAGAACAAGGCTGCTCGCCATAAAGGTCGTCTGAACGGTCACATCAAGGCTCTGAGCCTTGCTGCTGCAGCCTAAGCGACCCGCTTGTTAAAAAACCGACCTCAGGGTCGGTTTTTTATTGCCTGCTGGAAAGTAGCCGGTGCAACGGAAACTTGTGATGCAGAGCGTCACGACAGGCATTCCCACACTGGAGCGTGAGGAACGATAATTCAACTATCGTGCGACGCTCCGCATCGGCATGCCGTTCTGGACGCTCTGCGTCCACCCCTGAGCCACATCAAGGCGCGGGCGCGGTTGTCCATGGCAGGATAGGAATGGCGGTCACGGCATTCTGCGGGCTGCCTTCGATGACCCGGTCGCTATAGACCAGGTACACCAGCGCATTGCGCTTCTTGTCGAAGAAACGCACCACCTGCATGGTCTTGAAGACCAGCGAGGTACGCTCCTTGAACACCTCGTCGCCGTCCTTGAGGGTTTCCTTGAAACGGATCGGCCCGACCTGACGACAGGCGATAGACGCCTCGGCACGGTCCTCGGCCAATCCCAGACCGCCCCTCACGCCACCCGTCTTGGCGCGTGACAGGTAGCACGTCACCCCGTCCACCTTGGGATCATCAAACGCCTCGACCACAATTCGATCGTTGGGCCCGACCATCTTGAACACGGTCGACACCTGACCGATCTCTTCGGCCGAAACCAGCACCGGCATCAGCAACGCGGCCGCTAATAAACCTTTAATGAAACGCATCAAATAGTCCTTTTTTGCAGCCTTGAGTCAGACGAGGATCAGGTTATCCCGATGAATCAGCTCGGGCTCGGCCATATAGCCCAGCTCGCGCACGATGGATTCGGAAGAGTGACCAATGATTTTCTGGGCTTCGATGGCACTGTAGTTACTCAGGCCACGAGCGATCTCGCGACCGTCCGGGGCGACGCATACCACCATCTCGCCACGCCGGAAGCTGCCCTGGACCAGTTTGACGCCCACCGGCAGCAGGCTTTTCTGATCCTTGGCCAGCGCCGCAACCGCGCCATCATCCAGCACCAGCGTACCGCGGGTCTGCAGATGCCCTGCCAGCCACTGCTTGCGCGCTGCGAGCATGCCACGCTCAGGGGACAGCAGCGTACCCAACCGCTCGCCACCCTTGAGTCGCGCCAGAACGCGCTCGATGCGCCCACCGACGATGACAGTATGCGCACCGGAACGCGCCGCCAGACGCGCTGCACGCAGCTTGGTCTGCATGCCGCCGCGACCCAGCGCACCGCCCGTACCACCCGCCACTGCATCCAGCGCCGGATCATCGGCACGCGCTTCGTAGATCAGCTGCGCCTCCGGGTTGTTGCGCGGATCAGCGTCGAACATGCCATCACGGTCGGTCAGGATGACCAACAGATCAGCCTCGACCAGATTGGCAACCAGCGCAGCCAGCGTGTCGTTATCGCCAAAACGGATTTCGTCGGTAACCACCGTGTCGTTTTCGTTGATGACCGGCACAACCCCAAGCTCGACCAGCGTGCGCAGGGTGCTGCGGGCATTCAGGTAGCGCTTGCGGTCCGACAGGTCATCGTGGGTCAGAAGGATCTGCGCGGTATGCCGGCCATGCTCGGCAAAGCTCGACTCCCACGCTTGCACCAAGCCCATCTGACCGATGGCCGCAGCAGCCTGAAGCTCATGCATGGCACTGGGTCGGGCCGTCCAGCCAAGACGGCTCATGCCGGCAGCCACCGCCCCGGAAGACACCAGTACCAGCTCGACACCCGCCTCGTGCAGCGCCACCATCTGCTTCACCCAAACACCCATGGCGTTGCGATCCAGGCCCTTGCCATCAGCCGTCAGCAAGGCACTGCCAATCTTCACAACCCAGCGCTGGGCGCCCGTCACTTTGCTGCGCATCTTCTTCCAACCCTAGCCAGAGATTTTCAAATTCGGGATACAAAAACGCCGCTAACAATCGTAGCGGCGTTCAAGTTTACTTCAAGCGATCAGTCACGGACGTAAATGATTTCCGGACCGTCTTCATCGTCCACGTCTTCCTCATCCCAGTCATCGTCACCGATGTCATGAACGCTCTTCACGCCACTGCGACGCAGGGCACGCTGATCGTCCAGTGCCTGCAACTGGGCACGGGCTTCATCTTCGATGCGCTGATCGAGCTCGGCCAGCTCTTCAGCGTAACCAGGCTCTTCGGCGATACGCTGGCTGCGCTCTTCGAGGTAACGCATGATGTCGCGAGTCAGCTGCTCGGTGCCTTCTTTGGCAATTGCCGAGATCACGTAAACAGGGCCGGTCCACTCCAGACGATCGACGATTTCCTGCTTGCGCGCCTCCTGCTCTTCTTCAAGAATCTGATCGCACTTGTTCAGCACCAGCCAGCGATCACGCTCGGCCAGCGACGGGCTGAATTTCTCCAGTTCGTTGACGATCACTTCTGCAGCATCCGGAGCACTGCTTTCATCCAGCGGCGCCATATCGACGAGGTGCAGCAACAGACGAGTACGCGCCAGGTGCTTGAGGAAGCGAATCCCCAAGCCTGCGCCGTCGGATGCACCCTCGATCAGACCTGGAATGTCAGCAACCACAAAGCTTTTCCAGCGATCGACACTGACCACGCCGAGGTTCGGCACCAGCGTGGTGAACGGATAGTCGGCAACCTTTGGCTTGGCCGCAGACACCGAACGGATGAAGGTGCTCTTGCCCGCATTGGGCAGGCCCAGCAGACCGACGTCGGCCAGCACTTTCAGCTCGAGCTTGAGATCACGCTGATCACCCGGCTTGCCCGGTGTGGTCTGGCGCGGAGCGCGGTTGGTACTGGACTTGAATCGGGTGTTGCCCAGACCGTGCCAGCCGCCTTGGGCAACCATCAGGCGCTGACCATCCTTGGTCAGGTCACCGATGATTTCCTGAGTAGTAGCGTCGATGATGGTGGTCCCGACCGGCACACGCAGCACCAGCTCTTCACCCTTGCGACCGGTGCAGTCGGCGCTGCCACCGTTGGAGCCGCGCTCGGCGTCGAAGTGACGGGTGTAACGGTAGTCGACCAGCGTGTTCAGGTTGACGTCGGCGACCATGAAGATCGAGCCGCCATCACCACCATCACCACCGTTGGGACCACCGTTCTCAATGAATTTTTCGCGACGGAAGCTCATGCAACCGTTGCCGCCGTCACCGGCTTTTACTCGAATGGAAACTTCATCTACAAATTTCATAACGCACGCCTCCCGCCACAGGGACGAGCAGAACCACATAAATTACATAAGACTCTTGCAAAAATGAGCGTTGCGATACCGATCAGAAACCAGCGACCCCACGGGTCAACATCACAACAGCCCGCACAAACAGTTTTGCAAGAGACTCACCTGCCTCTCTACCTCTACAAACAAAAAAGCCCCGTCGCAAGACAGGGCTCTTAAGCTACTGCGTGATTACGCTGCGGAGACTTCAGTCTTCGGAACGATGCTCACGTAGCGGCGACCGAAGGCGCCCTTGACTTGAAACTTGATCACGCCTTCCACTTTCGCGAACAGGGTGTGATCTTTACCCATGCCAACGCCGTAGCCAGCGTGGAATTGGGTGCCGCGCTGACGCACGATGATGTTGCCAGGGATGATAGCCTGGCCGCCATACATCTTCACGCCAAGGCGTTTGGCTTCTGAGTCGCGCCCGTTACGGGTACTACCACCAGCTTTTTTGTGAGCCATGAGTCAATTCTCCAGTTGAGGATTAGGCTGAATTAAGCCTGAATACCTGTAATTTTGATCTCGGTGTACCACTGGCGGTGGCCCATACGCTTCATGTGGTGCTTACGACGACGGAACTTGATGATACGAACCTTATCGTGACGACCTTGCGAAACCACTTCAGCCACAACGGTAGCGCCAGCAACAACTGGAGCACCGATATTGACGTCGTCGCCATTGCCAACCAGCAGAACGCGGTCAAACGTGACGGATTCGCCAGTAGCGATTTCCAGTTTTTCAATTTTCAGGTATTCACCTGGGGCGACTTTGTACTGCTTGCCACCGGTAACAATTACTGCGTACATGGTATTTCTCCGAAAATCCTGCTCACCCAGCTCTTTATAAGAAGAGTATCGGCTGGCATGGCTGCATGGGGCTGGAACGGCCCGTTTGCATTGCGTAAGGCAGGTGCTGCCCAGGAAAGTTAGGGTGCGCGATTGTACGCAAGGCATTCGCGTGTTGCAAGAGGCGCCTCGTCATACCTTGACACGCTCTACCCCGCGACCTAGCATGCGGCGCAACCTATCCGGAGCACGTGTCGCTGATGCAACCCCAAGCCTTCTACCGCGCGGTGGCGGACGACTTTAGTGCCGTTGACCTTATCATCAAAAAGCAACTGACGTCGCGCGTACCGCTGGTCTCGAAAATCGGTGATTACATCACGTCGGCAGGTGGCAAGCGCCTGCGCCCGTTGCTGGTGCTGCTGTGTGGCAAGGCACTGGGTCGCGAAGGCGATGACGTTCGCCTGCTCGCCGCCACCATCGAATTCCTGCACACCGCTACCCTGCTGCATGACGACGTTGTCGACATGTCCGGCATGCGTCGCGGTCGTTCCACTGCCAACGCGCTCTGGGGCAATGCGCCCAGCGTATTGGTGGGCGACTTCCTTTATTCGCGCTCGTTCGAAATGATGGTCGAACTGGGCTCGATGGAGGTCATGAAGATTCTGTCCAAGGCAACCCGCATCATCGCCGAAGGCGAAGTGTTGCAGCTCTCGAAGATTCGTGACGCCAGCACCACCGAAGAAACCTACATGGAAGTGATTCGCGGCAAGACGGCCATGCTGTTCGAAGCCTCGACCCACAGCGCCGCGGCCCTGTGCAACGCCCCCCAGGAACAGAGCGAAGCACTGCGCACGTTCGGCGATCATCTGGGTGTGGCCTTCCAGTTGGTGGATGACCTGCTGGACTACCGTGGCGATGCCGAGACACTGGGCAAGAACGTCGGTGACGACCTCGCCGAAGGCAAGCCGACCCTGCCGCTGATCTACACCATGCGTGAAGGCAGCCCGGAACAGGCCGCACTGGTTCGTCAGGCGATCCAGAAAGGTGGTCTGGAAGATCTGGAAAGCATACGCAACGCAGTGGAAAGCGCCGGCGCCCTCGATTACACCGCACAGCTCGCCCGCGACTACGCGGCCCGTGCCATTGCCTGCCTGGACGCACTGCCGCCCAGCGAGTACCGCGACGCACTGGTCGAACTGAGCGAGTTTGCAGTCGCCCGCACGCACTGACAGTTGCCCGGTAAAAAGCCCGTCCAGCGTGACGGGCTTTTTGTTGCCCGGGTGAAAACCAATTAATCGCCGGACACGCACTCAAGACCTCAGCGCGCGTAGTCCTCAAGCTTCTCCTGCATGAAATCCAGAAAGCACTGAATCCTCAGTGCCAGTCGAGAGTTGCGGTAATACACCGCATGGATCGGCTGACGATAGCCGCTGTTGGCCTCCTTCAACAGACAGACCATCCGCTCCTCGCGCAGGTCATCACAAGTCATGAAATCGGACAGGCAGGCGATGCCCACGCCCTCTAGCACCAGGTGGCGCAAGGTGTCACCGCTGGATGCCGAGATGGAGGGCTTGATCGGCAGGCGATCGCCCCCGGCATGGCGCAACGGCCACTGATTGAGGACCTCTACATGGGTGAACCCCAACAGCACGTGCTGCGCCAGCTCTTCTGCAGTTTTGGGACTGCCGTGGCGCTGCAGGTAAGCCGGGCTGGCCACGATATTCAGCAGGCAACTGCCCAGTGAGCGGGCATGCAGGGTCGAGTCGGACAGCGCACCGATGCGGATGGCGATATCCGTGCTTTGCTCAAGCAGGTCGATGAACCAGTCATCGCTGTTGAGCTCCAGCTCGATATGCGGATAACGCTGACGAAACTCTGCCACGTGCGGCACGATGGAATGCAGCATGAACGGTGACGCGGCGTTGATACGCAAGCGCCCGGCGGGCGTCTGCCTGGAGGAGGAGAGCCGTTCTTCGAGGCTTTCCATCTGCTCAAGGATGTGACGCGCACGCTCCAGAAAGAACTTGCCCTCCTCGGTCAGGTCCATGCGCCGCGTAGTGCGGTTGATCAGCGTGGTTTCCAGCTTGGCTTCCAGACGCGACAGGGTGCGGCTGACGCCTGAGGGCGTCTGGCCCATTTTCTCGGCTGCGGCGGAGATCGAACCGCTTTCGATAACCGAGACAAACACCTGTAACTCATCGGATCGGGCTTTCATTGTTGTCCCCTGCTCAACACTCAGGGGATATTAACGCTGTTCAGTGCAAAGGTTGCGCTCACTGCGCAGCAAACACCTTGGCCAGATGAGCCTGGTAACGCTGCACGTCTGCTTCGACATTGGGCATTTTCATTACGTCCACTGCCAGAAACGTCGGCAGGCCGGTCATGCCCAAAAACTCGTTGGCCTTGTGAAACGGGAAGTAGACCGCATCGACACCTTTGGCTTCAAAGAAGTCGGACGGGTCGTCGAAGGCTTTCTGTGGCGCATTCCAGGTTGCCGAAATCATGTACTGTTTGCCATGCAGCAAGCCGCCGCTGCCGTATGTCTGCGATGCATCCGAACGCGTACGGCCGTCATTGGCATACAGGCTGCCGTGGCCCTCGGTGAACACTTCATCGATGTATTTCTTGACGGTCCAGGGCGCCCCCATCCACCAGCCAGGCATCTGCCAGACGATGACATCGGCCCAGAGAAACTTCTGCACTTCCTCGGCCACGTCGTAGCCGCCGTCAATGAAGGTTTGCTTCACATCGAAACCGGCACGGTCCATGAACGCTACGCCCGCCTCGTGCAGGGTCGCGTTATAGCGGCCTTCCGAGTGCGCAAACTGTTTACCGCCGTTGAGGAACAATACTTTTTTCATGGCTGATCTCTCGCAACCCGACCCCGCCCGTCTTGAGGCTGAGGTGGAGGTGATTAATGGATGAGCCGAGAGTAAAGAGATGTGCGTCCATGAGTAAGACAGCAAAGGGCAAAATACTCTTGCTTCACAGTCACGAATGACAGGAAGACTATTGACCGAAATGCGTGAACAGCTAAAGGGTTTACCCCATCAGGCTCAACCCTTTATCAGCAGATGCAGCCCCAACAGCCCCATACCGATGAAGAACACACGCTTGAACAGTACCGCGCTGATTCGCTGACGCAGCCACTGCCCCAGCAGCATGCCCAACAGGGCCGGAATCAGCGCCAGCGTGGATGCGCCCAGTTCCGCGCCGCCCAGCGTGCCGTTCCACGACAGACCCGCCGCCAGCGCCAGCGTCGAGACGGTGAAGGACAACCCCAGCGCCTGGACCAACTGGTCACGCTCAAGCCCCAGCGCCTGCAGATAAGGCACCACGGGAATCACGAATACCCCGGTGGCCGAAGCGATAACCCCGGTGATCAAACCGCACAGCGGGCCCAGCCAGCGCTCGGCAGCGGCAGCAACCCTGAAGGTCGGCAAAAACAGCCCGCTCAGTGCGTAGAGAAACAACGCGCCACCCAACGCGCGGGTCATTGAATGACCGCCACTCATGCCCAGCCAGAACGCCCCGGCCAGGGTGCCGATGAAAATCATGCTCAGCATCGGCCATAGCCGCTTCAGCAAAGGTCGCAGATTGCCACCCGTTGCCAGTTGCCAGACATTGGTGAACGTCGACGGGATGATCAGTAGCGCCGCAGCCTGCGCCGGCAGCATGGCCAGTCCCAGCAACCCCATTGCCACGGTGGGCAAGCCCAGGCCGATGACACCCTTGACCGTTCCGGCCAGCAGAAAGGTGCCGATCACCAGAGCCGAAAGGCCCCAGCCCAGCGTTTGATAGAAATCGAGAATCGAGTGCATGGCGTCCCTTGCCAGATGGATAGAGGTCGAGGCTTAACCTTTTACTGAGCGCTCGCGCAGGTAGGCCAGCACTTGCGCTTGATCACCTGCGAACTCGATACGCGCCGCCTTGTGTTCGCGCTGGTAAGCGTACATCGGGTCGTAGTACTCGCCGAGCAGCCCTTCGATCCAGCCACGGTGCAGATCAACCGCACCGCAGCGCTGCTGTTCTTCCAGCGCCGACTGCATAAGGCCCGACAGTCGCTGGTGACGCTCGCCGCCGAGGCGTTTGTGAATGTTGTTCAGGCTTTGCAACAGACGCTCGGCGAATAGGCCAAAGCCTTGCTCTTCGCCCTTGACGGTGATGAACTCTGCGCAGAGGTTGGTCACGTAATCATCGAGAATCCGCTCGACGCGATTCTCGAAGCTGTCTTCCAGCCAGACCATCGCGCAGCCCTGCATCGCCTGGTGCAGTTCCAGCGGCACGTTGCAACTACCGACCAGACGGCTTTCATCTTCCACAACGAATTGTTCGATACCGGCTGCGCGCTTCTTGAGCAGGTCGATGGCCAGCCGGTTCTCGAAGTCGATCTGCGCCGGTTGCCCGGTGGCACGCTTGCCGAAGCTGGAGCCGCGGTGGTTGGCGATGCCTTCCAGGTCCAGGCTGTTGCGCAGTTGCGTCAACACTTCGGTCTTGCCCGTGCCGGTCATTCCGCCGAGCACGACGATCTCGCATTCGCTCACCGCCTCGTGCAGGGTATCCAGCAGGAACGTGCGCATCGCCTTGTAGCCGCCAAGAACCCGTGGGTAGTCGACCCCGGCATCCTTCAGCCAGCGCTGTACCGTCTGCGAGCGCAGCCCGCCGCGAAAGCAATACAGGTAGCCATCCGGATTGGCCTTGGCGAACTCGACCCACGCATTGACGCGTTCATCCTTGACCTGACCACAGACCAATTGATGCCCAAGCTGGATAGCGGCGTCCTGGCCGTGTTGCTTGTAGCAGGTGCCGACCTTCTGCCGCTCGATGTCATTCATCAGCGGCAGGTTGATCACACCAGGAAAAGCCCCCTTGGAAAACTCCACCGGAGCACGAGCGTCCATCATCGGCACGTCGTTGAGAAACAATGCGCGGTAGTCGCTGCTGTTGTCGGCCATCAGAACACCTCGACGGCGTGGGTCTGTCGCTCGTGCAGGGTGCCGATAGGGTTGAGCAACAGACCCAGTTCGGCGGCCACGATCAGAAACTCGGCTTCACCTTCAGGGCTGACCGCGACCAGCAGACCGCCGCTTGTCTGCGGGTCACACAACAGGTCACGCTGGGCGTCGGTCAGTGTGCCGATCCTGTCGCCGTAACTTTCAAAATTGCGCAATGTGCCGCCCGGCACACAGCCCTCGGCAATGTAATGCTCGACGCCGGGCAGACGCGGTACAGCAGCGTAGTCCAGACGCGCGGTCAGACCTGCGCCGTCCGCCATTTCAACCAGATGCCCGAGCAGGCCGAAGCCGGTGACATCGGTCATGGCCTGCACTCCGTCGAGCTTGCCGAAACGGCTGCCCGGCTTGTTCAGGGTACACATCCAGTCACGCGCCAGACCGATGTCTTCATCGCGCAACCTGGATTTCTTCTCGGCGGTGGTGAGGATGCCGATGCCCAGGGGCTTGGTCAGGTACAAGGTGCTCCCCGCCAGGGCAGTGTCGTTGCGTTTCATGTGCTTTTTCTGCACCACGCCGGTCACCGCCAGACCGAAGATCGGCTCCGGCGCGTCGATGGAGTGCCCGCCCGCCAGCGGAATACCGGCAGCGTCGCAGACGGCACGACCACCGCGAATGACTTCACGCGCCACTTCTGGCGGGAGGATATTGACCGGCCAGCCGAGGATGGCGATGGCCATCAGCGGATCGCCGCCCATCGCATAGATATCACTAATGGCATTGGTCGCGGCGATACGGCCGAAGTCGAACGGGTCATCGACGATGGGCATGAAGAAGTCCGTGGTCGAGACCACGCCGCGCTCGTCATCCAGCGCATAGACCGCTGCGTCATCACGCGAGGCATTGCCAACCCAGAGTCTGGGGTCGAGGTTCTGAGCGCCGCTGCCAGCGAGGATCACGTCCAGCACCTTGGGGGAAATCTTGCAGCCACACCCTGCTCCATGACTGTACTGGGTCAGGCGGATTGGCTCATTCATTGCGACACTCTCGGTTACCGGGAAACAGGCTGTGGAGTCTAGGGGCTGTTCCCTTATCAGCGCAAACCGCGTCGTGCGCCGATCGTGCATTCGGGCGATGAATCTGCCGAACTGGCCTTTCTCGCCATGCCTCTTATAATCCCCGCGCATCACCACCGAATCCTGTGAAGCGCCGCCTGCTCGTGCTGGCGGGCGTCACGTTATCCTTTTCCGCTATTGAACCGGAGAACCTCCATGCTCAAGCGTACCCTGGCGCTCGCCGCCGGCCTTGCCCTGTCCTTCTCCGCCCTGACCAGCCACGCTGCCGACACCCTGCGCGTCTCGGCCATTCCCGACGAAGCGCCCACCGAACTGCTGCGCAAGTTCAAGCCGCTGGGTGCTTATCTGGAGCAACGGCTGGGCATGAAAGTCGAGTTCGTTCCAGTCGCGGATTACCCGGCAGTGGTCGAAGCGCTGGCCACTGACCGGCTCGACATGGCCTGGCTGGGCGGCTTCACCTTCGTTCAGGTCAACCTCAAGACCGGTAATGCGGTGCCACTGGTACAGCGTGAGCAGGACGCCAAATTCACCAGCAAATTCATCACCTCCGATCCGGACGTGAAAAACCTGGCGGACCTCAAGGGCAAGACGTTTGCCTTCGGCTCGGTGTCCTCGACATCCGGCAGCCTGATGCCGCGTTATTTCATGCTCAAGGAAAACATCAAACCAGAAACGTTCTTCAGCCGCGTCGCCTATTCCGGTGCGCATGACGCAACTGCCGCGTGGGTTCAGGCGGGCAAGGTCGATGCAGGCGTGCTCAATGCCAGCGTCTGGGACAAACTGGTCGCCAGCGGCAAGGTCGACACCAACAAGGTTCATGTCTTCCAGACCACACCGGCTTATTTCGACTACAACTGGACCGTGCGCGGCAGCCTCGACCCGGCACTCGCAGCGAAAATCAAACAGGCCTTCCTTGATCTCGACCCGACCAACCCGGAGCAGAAGGCGATCCTCGACCTTCAGGCCGCCAGCCGCTTCATCGAGACCAAGCCCGAGAACTACAAAGGCATCGAAGAAGCCGCACGCGCTGCCGACCTGCTGAAATGACCTTGCGTCTGTCCGGCATCGAGCTGCGCCACAGCGACGGCACACTGGCGTTGCGCGGCCTGGACCTGAGCATTGATCGCGGCGAGCGGGTGGCGATCATCGGGCCATCCGGTGCGGGCAAGACCACGCTGCTCAACCTGCTGGCCAGCGCTCTGCCGCCCAGTGCCGGGCAACTGCAGGTGCTGGGGGCTGATCCCTGGCAGCTCTCCAGCACACGACGCCAGCGCCTGCGCAGCCGCATTGCGCTGATTCATCAGGCACCGCCGTTGCCAGCGCGCCAACGGGTGGTCACTGCGGTGTCGGCGGGCAGGCTTGGTCAGTGGGGGCTGGGCAAAAGCCTGCTGAACCTGCTGCATCCCCTCGACATCAGCGGCACCCGCGAGGTGCTGGCACGTCTGGACCTGGCAGACAAATTGTTCGAGCGTTGCCAGCAGTTGTCCGGCGGACAGCTGCAACGTGTCGGCATTGCCCGCGCCCTGTATCAACAACCCGAACTGCTGCTGGCCGACGAGCCGGTTTCGGCGATGGACCCGCGCCTCGCCGATCACACCCTGGCGCTGCTGTGTCAGCACGCCATCGAGCACAACGTGACGCTGGTCGCCAGCCTGCATGCGGTGGAACTGGCGCTGGCACATTTTCCGCGGGTCATCGGGGTGCGCGACGGGCGAATTCACTTCGACCTTGCCGCCAGCGAGGTCGGCCGGGAGCATCTCGACACGCTGTATGCCAACGAACAACTCAGCCCTCAGGCGGTTTCGGATGCGGCTGAAACACGCTGGACGCCACGATGCTGAGTCGGGATCAGCGCGACCCGGCGGCAACGCCACGCCTGTTGCTGACGTTGCTGGCGGTCGCCCTGCTCTGGCCGGGCATTCGTCTGGCCGAACTGAATCCGCTGGTACTGCTGCAAGCCGATAATGCGCGGACGATGGGCAGCTTTCTCTCCGGGTTCTGGCCGGTGGCGCACTCTGCGGAATTCCTCGGGCTGCTGCTGGATGCGACGCTGCAAACCCTGGCGATCGCGACGGCCGGCATTGCCCTTGCCTTGCTGCTGGCCGTTCCGGCAAGCCTGCTCGCCAGCAAAGCGCTGTCGTTGTCGGCCGCCTCACACGGAGGCCGCCCCGGCTGGCTCGGCCAATGCCTGCGCTGGCCGACACGCGGAGTATTGATCTTCCTGCGCAGCGTGCCGGAAATCGTCTGGGCGCTGCTGTTCGTGCGCGCGGTCGGCCTGGGCCCGGCGGCCGGCGTGCTGGCCATCGCCATCACCTATGCGGGCATGCTCGGCAAGGTGTACGCGGAGATTTTCGAATCGGTGGACCAACGCCCGGCCCACGCGCTGCTCCAGGCAGGCAGCGGTCGCCTGGCCGCGCTGGCTTACGGCATCCTGCCCAACGCGGCAGCCGAATTGACGTCCTACACTGTGTACCGCTGGGAGTGCGCCGTGCGCGCTTCGGTGGTCATGGGTTTCGTCGGCGCAGGCGGACTGGGTCAGCAGATCGACCTGTCGATGCGCATGTTCGCCGGTGACGAAGTGGCGAGCATGCTGCTGACCTTCCTGCTGCTGGTGCTGCTCGCCGACCAGCTCAGCCGCTTGCTGCGCAGGCAGTTCACATGAAGCGCGCAGGCAATCTGCTGCTGGTGCTGACGATGATTGCGGCAGTGATCGCATCGTTTGTGTACCTCGGCCTCGACCTGTTCACCTTGGGCAGCCACGACAACCTGACGCAGATGGGCCGTTACGCGCTGCGCTTCATGAGCCCGGACCTGAGCGCCCCTCATCTGCAGGCAATCGGCCAGGGCACCCTGGAAACCCTCGCCATGTCTGCACTCGGCACATTGCTGGCCGCCATTGCAGGTTTGCTCCTGGCACTGCCCGCTGCCGGACGCTTCGGCTGGTTCCTGCGCAGCCTGAGCCGCCTGCTGCTCAATGCGCTGCGCGCCATTCCGGAACTGGTGTGGGCCGTGTTGATGGTGCTGGCTGCCGGGCTAGGCCCCAATGCCGGCACGCTGGCGCTGGCACTGCACACCACGGGCGTTCTGGGCCGTCTGTTTGCCGAGGCGCTGGAAAATACCGCGCCACAACCCGCTGCAGCGATTCGTCTGCAGGGCGGCAGCGCCTGGCAGGCGTTCAGCTACGGCACCCTGCCCAACCTCTGGCCACAGCTGCTGGCGTATACGCTGTATCGCTGGGAGAACAACATTCGCATGGCCAGCGTGCTGGGCTTTGTCGGCGCGGGCGGTCTGGGGCAAATGCTGTATGTCAGCCTCAGCCTGTTTCAGGAAGCGCAGGCCAGTACCGTGATTCTGGCGATGCTGATACTGGTGTTGGCCGTCGACGCTTTGAGCGGTTGGAGCAGGCAGCGTTGGGTGCGTAACTGAGCAGACCTTAGAACGCAAAACGCCACGACCCTGAAGCTCAGGGCCGTGGCGCGATTAGCAGCGTGACTCAGTAGCCGAGCGACAACCCGGTGTTGCGACGCGGGTCGTTGGCACCGTAGAAGCGGTTGTTACCGACCGGTTTGCCACCCAGCGAAGGCGCGCCCACCAGAATCGCCGCCACATGATTGAGCGGCTGCGGACCTGCGAACTTTTGACCCCAGCTCTGGAGTATTTTCAGCGTGTCAGGGCTGACCGCGAAGGTATCGATGTTGGTTTCCTCAGGCTGCCATTGCTGGTGGAAACGCGGCGCATCCACCGCTTCCTGAATGTTCATGCCGTAGTCGATGACGTTGAGCATGGTCAGCAGCGTGGCGGTAATGATGCGGCTGCCGCCCGGCGTGCCGACGACCATCACAGCCTTGCCGTCCTTGGTGACAATGGTCGGGCTCATCGACGACAGCGGCGTCTTGCCCGGCGCGATGGCGTTGGCTTCGCCCTGCACCAGTCCGTACATGTTGGGTACGCCGACCTTGACGGTGAAGTCATCCATTTCATCGTTGAGGATCACGCCGGTCTTGCTGGCCATGACGCCCGCGCCGAACCAGTTGTTCAGGGTGTAGGTCACCGAAACCGCATTGCCCCATTTATCGACAATCGAATAGTGGGTGGTGTTGCTGCCTTCATGGGGCGCGACGCCGGGTTTGATCTTGCTCGAGTCACCGGCCTTTTGCGGATCGATGGCTGCGCGCAGCTTGGCGGCATACTTGACGTCCAGCAGGTGCTCGACCGGATTCTTGACGAAGTCCGGGTCGCCCAGGTAGCTGTTGCGGTCCGCGTAGGCGTGACGCATGGCCTCGATCTGATAATGCATGCCCTGCGCCGAGCGGAAGCCCAGCTCTTTCATCGGGTAGCCTTCGAGGATGTTCAGAATCTGGCAGATGACCACACCGCCGGAGCTCGGAGGCGGTGCCGAGACCACATGGTAGCCACGGTAATCACATTCGACCGGAGCCAGCTCGCGGGTCTTGTAATGGTCGAGGTCCGCCTGGGTGATGATGCCCTTGCCGGCCTGGCTGGAATCGACCAGCGCCTTGGCAACCCAGCCCTTGTAGAAACCGTCGCTGCCCTTCTCGGAGACTTCCTTGAGGGTCTTGGCCAGGTCTTTCTGCACCAGTTTCTGACCGACCTGCATCGGTTCGCCCTTGTCGAGGAAGATCGAACCGGAATCGGCCATGTCCGCCTTGAATACATCCGTGGCGCTCGACAGCATGTCGACATCGCCCTGACCCAGCACAAAACCTTCCTCGGCGAGCTTGATCGCCGGAGCGATGACTTCCTCACGCTTGCGGGTACCGTACTTGCTCAGGGCCATTTCCATACCGGAGACGGTGCCAGGCACGCCGACGGCCAGATGGCCCTTGGCACTCAGATCAGGGATGACCTTGCCGTCCTTATCCAGGTACATGTTGGCAGTCGCGGCCAGCGGTGCCTTTTCACGGAAGTCGAGGAAGGTCTTGCGCCCGTCGGCCAGCTGGATGGTCATGAAACCACCGCCGCCGAGGTTGCCGGCAGCGGGATAGACCACCGCCAGCGCGTAGCCGACCGCTACGGCCGCATCGACCGCATTGCCGCCAGCCTTGAGTACATCGACACCCACGTGGGTAGCCAGGTGCTGAGCCGTCACGACCATGCCGTTTTCGGCAGCGACCGGCGCTTGTGACGCCGCGAATGTGGGGGAATACGCGACAATCAGTGCCGTCGCGATCAACGATCTGGCGAGGGGTTCGAACTTCATGGTCGATCTCTTCTTTTTCTGGGTCAGGGACGTTTGATGAGTGAAGCGCCAGCCTCCAGGCGAGGATGCGGCACTTCTCATCGAAGCGTACCGAGCATCCCTGCGCTGATCTGACGGGGTCCAAAGTAGCCGGTTCTGCCACGTTTTCCTAATGTAAAAACCGGATGCACAGCAACGCCCCACTGATTCCCGACACGGGTGACGCCTAGGCTTTCGGGCGATACCCCTCAATGATCGCCGAGAAGTCCTTGCCGCCATCACCGCGCAGGCTCATGGCCTGGTACAGCTGTTGCGCCACTGCGCCGAGGATGACCGGTTGATGCGCAGCGCGCGCGGCCTCGGTTGCAAGGCCCAGGTCCTTGAGCATCAACTCGGCACCAAAGCCACCGCTGTAACCGCGCGACGCGGGAGCGGTTTCGACGATGCCGGGCCACGGGTTGTAGGCCTCCGAACTCCAGCAACGACCGGTCGAGGTATTGATGATGCCGGCCAGCACTTGGGTATCGATACCCAGTGCATTGCCCAGCGCCATAGACTCGGCCACGCCGATCATGGAAATCGCCAGCAGCATGTTGTTGCAGATCTTGGCAATCTGGCCGGTGCCCACGTCACCACAATGCACGATGTTGCGGCCCATCTGTTCCAGCACCGGTTTGAGCACGGCGAAATGCCCGGCAGAGCCTCCGACCATGAAGGTCAGGGTCCCGGCCTGCGCCCCACCGGTGCCGCCCGACACCGGCGCATCGCCCAACACCACGCCTTGCTGCGCAGCTACAGCGGCGATGTCGCGGATGGTCTGCGGGTCGATGGTGCTGCAATCAACCGCCGGGACGCCTCGTGCGATGCCTTTCAGCACGCCGTCGTCGCTCAGGTACACGCTGCGCACATGTGCCGCTGCGGGCAGCATGGTGATGACCAGCTCACTGCCCTGAGCCGCCTGTGCGGGTGAGTCACTGACCTGTGCGCCCAGCTCGGCGAACTCAGCCAGTACGCTCTTGTTGAGGTCGAACACCTGCAAGGCGTGACCGGCTCTGATCAGGTTGCGGGCCATGGGCGCGCCCATATTGCCCAGACCGATAAATGCGATGCTCATTATTGTTCTCCCGAGCGAATTGACCGCCAGCGCTCAGCGCAGATTGATCGTGGTGTTCACGCCATCGTTGACGCTGTCGTCATCGAACCAGCGACTGGTGACGGTCTTGGTCTGCGTGTAGAACTGCACCACCTGTTTGCCGTACGGGCCCAGATCGCCCAGTTTGGAACCCCGCGAGCCGGTAAAACTGAAAAACGGCACCGGCACGGGAATCGGAATATTGATCCCGACCTGCCCGACATCAATCTCGCTTTGAAACTTGCGTGCCGCCGCACCGCTCTGGGTGAACAGCCCGGTGCCGTTGCCGAACGGGTTGGCGTTGACCAGCGCGATAGCCTCATCGAGGGTATCGACTTCCAGCACCACCAGCACCGGCCCGAAAATTTCCTGGGTGTAGATCTGCATGTCGGTGGTGACGCCCGAGAACAAGGTCGGCCCCACGAAGTTGCCGCCCTCGTAACCCGGAACCGAAACCTCCCGACCATCCAGTTCCAGCGTCGCGCCTTCACGCACGCCGCTCTCGATCAGATCCAGAATGCGTTGTTTGGCCCTTCGTGAAATCACCGGCCCGATGTCAGTGCCCGGTTCCTTACCGGCATTGACCTTGAGAGTCTGCGCCCGTGCCTTGAGGTCGGGCAGCCACTGTCTAGACGCGCCGACCAGCACCACTACAGAGGTCGCCATGCACCGCTGACCCGCCGCACCGAAACCCGCGCCCACCAGCGCGTTCAGCGTTTGCTCACGGTTGGCATCGGGTAGCACCACGGCATGATTCTTCGCCCCCATCATTGCCTGCACCCGCTTGCCATGCCGACCGGCCAGATCGTAGACATGCGTGCCGACCGCCGTTGAACCGACGAAGGAAACAGCCTTGATGTCCTTGTGCGTGCAGATCGCGTCCACCACCTCCTTGCCACCATGCACCACGTTGAGCACACCGGGCGGCACCCCCGCCTCGATCGCCAGCTCGACCAGCAACAGGGTCGACAGCGGATCCTGCTCAGAAGGCTTGAGCACGAATGTATTGCCGCAGGCGATCGCCATCGGAAACATCCACAGCGGAATCATCGCCGGGAAGTTGAACGGCGTGATCCCGGCGCACACGCCGATCGGCTGGCGCAGGGTATAGGTGTCAACGCCACTGGCGACGTTCTCGGCAAACTCACCCATTTGCAGCGTGCCGATCGAACAGGCGTGCTCGACCACTTCCAGGCCCCGAAAAATATCGCCCTCGGCATCGGCCAGCGTCTTGCCCTGCTCGGCACTGAGTACCGCCGCGATACGCTTGGAGTGCTCGCGAATCAGCGCCTGCAGCTTGAGCATGATGCGCATACGCACACCAATGGGTGTTTCACGCCAGGTTCGATAGGCCGCGTGAGCAGCTGCGACAGCGGCGTCCACTTCACTGGCCGTGGCGAATGGCACCTGGGCGAGGACTTCCTGAGTGGCGGGATTGAAGATGTCTTGCCATTCGCTGCTTTGCGAGTCGGTCCATTCGCCGTTGATCAGCAGTTTCACGCGAGCAATCGAGGTCGTCGTGTGGTTCAGTGAGGCATTCATTTCAGCGATTCTCCCTTCAGCAAACCACGCATCCACAGCTTGTGCAGAAGGATGAGCGTGGCCTCCCGGCAGTCTTGTTTTTGAATTGGTCAGGGGGCGTGCTTTGGAGTATAGATGTGCAAACTTCTAACAAGAACGAAGATAAAAGCAGGGTCAACATGCAAAAAAACATCACCTCCCTGGGGCTGTTGAACTGGGATGACCTGAAGTTTTTCCTTGAGGTGGCACGCACCCGAAAAGTCAGCAGCGCGGCCCGGCGTCTGGGCGTTGACTACACCACCGTGTCGCGGCGCATCAACTCGCTGGAAACCTCACTGGGCACACTGCTCTTCGAGAAATCGCGCAACAACGGCTTCATCATGACCGCCGAAGGTCAGCGCCTGCTGGGTTATGCCGAGTCCATCGAAAGCACACTGCACATGGCTTGCGAACAGGTTTCCGGGTCCAGCGTCGCGCTATCAGGGCATGTGCGCATGGGCTGCACCGAAGGCTTCGGCAGCTTCTTCATCACCCCGCAACTGAGCCACTTTCTCGACAGCTACCCGAGCATTTCGCTGGACATCCTGCCGCTGCCGCACTTCATCAGCCTGTCGAAGCGCGAGGCGGATATCGTCATCGCCCTGGAGCGCCCCGAACACGGTCCTTACGTGTGTTGCAAACTCTGCGATTACAGCCTGGGTCTGTACGCCACCCAGGCCTACCTCGACAACCACTCGCCCATCGAACACAAAGCGGACCTGAGCGAGCACGTCTTCATCAGCTACGTCGACGACCTGGCGTTCAGCTCCGAGCTGCTGTACATGAGCAACCTGCTGCCCAACGCCCAGGCACAGCTGCGCAGCACCAGCGTCATCGCCCAATACACCGCCGCCCTTCAGGGCCGCGCACTGGCCATCCTGCCATGCTTCCTCGCCGCTCAAGACCCACGGCTGCTGCCGGTGCTGAGGGAGGAAGTGAACATTACTCGTCAATTCTGGATGTACTGCCGGGAGGACCTGCGCAAGTTGAAGCGGATCACGTTGCTGTGGGATTACATTCGGGAGGTGACGGAGTTGAATAAGGGGTTTCTGTTGGGGGAAAACCGCGCTATTCGCTTCCTTCAATGACAGATTTTCGAGGGATCAGGTGGCCTTATAGTAGCGGGGCAGACCGGAGTTGGCGGTTTGTCACACTGATGCTGGTTCGCAACCATTGAGGTCACCCCGACTCTTCGATCAGATTCTCAAGGTCCTTCGCAAAACTAAGATTTCCCCTACATACCGCTTTTTGCGCTTCCGGTAGCCTCCCACGCGTCAACTAAACGCTGGTTGTCTACGGATCAAAACGCAGGGAGGGGATGCAATGATTTCTTCAGCCCGATTGGGCGACAAGCACGCCTGCCCATTACCGGGGCACGGTACAACGCCTATCGCTTCTGCATCCGATGACGTCAACATCAACGGCATGGGCGCGGCACGTGTGGGGGATACCTGCGGGTGTGGCGCGGTCATCACTACAGGCTTTCCTTCCATTCTGGTGAATGGCCGTCCTATGGCCCACCTAGGAAGCCCCACCAGTCACGGCGGGACAATCATCACGGGCTCAGGCAATGTGGGTGGCGGCTTCGTCATGGGCGACGCTGGTGGCGCGCCCCTTATTAACTTCATGGTGCTGGGGGCCTTCCGGCCAGACGGTTCCGTGGACGACGAGAAGATGGCGACCTTGCTGGCTGACCCGAAGCTCACGGAGAAAGCCTTGGCGGCGAACGCTTTGGTAGGCCCTGAGGCCGCTGGTGAGAAGTCAGATGCGCAGCCTGAGTCAAAAGCGGAACCTGTTGTTTGCAAACACCCTGACAGGATGGAAGAGCTGGCGACATACATTGCGGACGAGATGAATCGCAATATTCATCACCCTTCTGTTTTGAAAATGAAAAAACTGCTCAGTTATGACGTTGCCGAAGAGACTCGCAAGCAAATGGACCTGCCTTGGTATGCTCAAGTTGGCGCGACGAGCCCCCAAACTATTGGCGCAGCAAATGGCGCTGCTGCGTTGGTGATTTGGACTGAGCGTGTAGGGCAGTATAGGGATTGGGACCACAAGCCGAAAATCCATAAGAAGTTCGGTGGGTATTACCACAAGCAAGGAGAGTACGAGTATTTTTATGATATTTGGTCTAACATCCACTACGGATATGTTGGCCGCGCAGGCGGTCTTTCAGAAAGCGTGCTTGCCGACGGTGCGGGGTTAGAGCAGATAGTCTCAGACTCTGTCGGGGCGATCAGTGACATAACAAAACCACAGGTAAGCAGAAAACACCGGGGGCCTCAACGTGCCGAGAACGTAGAGGGACTCCGCGCCTGGGACGACGATCCCGACCGAATATCTGTCGGGATCGGGATTAAACTCTTTAACCTGCACCCTCATGGTGGCATAACATCGAAAATGATAATGAAAGAGGTTCTTTCGGTTGCACCACAAGCATGGGGAGCAGGTGTCATTGATCATCAATGTGAGAAAACTTAAGTTGCGTCATGCAGTTTTGTTCGCGCTTATAGCTCTGCTAACGGCTTGGTATGCTGCTACCCCCAGCGTAGTTATTCATTACTCCAAAGAAGCTACGGATGAACTTCGTTTAGTATGGGATACGCAACACCAAATTCATAGAGAGAGGATGCTTCCGGGAGAAGCGTCATCTGATGTTGGTCATCTATTCCCCGATGAAGATTTTTTTATGGTTTTCTTTTGGGGCCCCATCAAGGGCCATATGAGATGTATCGACATAACGCCCAAGCGCTGGGCTACGTTAGATATATACCTAACGGAGTCGGGTAGAGTCGACATTAACAAAACATCTCCCGCCATTATTGAACGCTTGAAAAAATGTGAGGGCGAACCTGATCCTTTCCGGCACTAAGGTGCCCTTAGAACCTAAGGCTGCCGCTAGGGAGTCAGAGGCGAAGCCTTAGCCAAAAGCGGAACCTGTTGTTAGCAAACACCCTGACAGGATGGAAGAGCTGGCGACTTATATTGCTGGAGAGATGAACGCCAACATCAATAGTCCAGAAGTTCGTCAGATGAGAGACCTCAATAGCTTCGATGCGGCGGCAAAGATGAAGGAGTATGAGGCGCTTCCATTTTACCTGCGCCTTGGTCCCGGCCCGGATTTCTGCAGCATGGCGGCCGGTATGCAAGCAAAGGCTTTTGCTATCTGGGCAGAACGTGTTGGTCAGAATCGCCCGTGGGACCACAAACCGATACTCGCCGCGAAATACGATGGCGTCGTCTACCACAAACAGGGCGATTACGATTACTTCTATGACATCTGGTCGAACATTCACTATGGATACGTCGGGCGAGTTGGTGGGCTTTCCGAAAGCATCCTTTTGGATGGCGCAGGTGCTGAGCAGATCGTTTCAGACACACTCAGGAAAGCAGTCGAGGTCCTACAGAAACCGAAAGAGGAAAGAAAACTTTCGGGGCCTAATCGCTCGGCCGACATTGATGGACTCCGAGCATGGGACGACGCCCCAGACCGGATTTCGATTAGCATTGGGATCAAGCTGTTCAGCCAAAACCCCACAGGTGGAATTACGGCACAAATGGTAATGAAGGAAGTTCTTGCAGTAGCACCTGGAGCATGGGGAAAAGGCATCCGTGAACACAAATGCAAGCAAAACTAAAACCGGGTATGGCCGTTGGCTGCTTGTTGGCCTATTGGTCGGCCCTATCGCTTTTTGGTACTTAGCTTCTCCAGTCGTGGCAGTAAATTTTTCTCATGAAGGAAAGGAAGAGTACCGATACATCTGGAACACTCAGCATCAAATCTATAAGGGTGACATGCCCGCAGGTGGCGGCTCAGCGGTCGAGTGGGGCCAAATCTTCACTGATAAAGATTTCTTCATGAGGTTCGATTGGTGGACCGACAAGGGATTTCAGAGGTGTTTCTACGTAACACCGAAATGGGGGCGGATGATAGACATCTATCTTGATGATATCGGCAGGATCGACACGGCGAAAACGGCGCCTGAGGTCATTGCTCGTCTGAAACAGTGTCCTGGGCGAGCAGACCCCTTCCAGCCCTGAGGCGTGCTACCCGCGCCACGTCAAACTCGGCACAGCCAATGAGTAAACACAGAAGATACTCCCATGGCTGCCTTGGTAGGCCGAGCCGATAGCTGACTCCTCCATTAACTCTCGCACAGCAGCCGCGCAACCCACCCGGGCAGATGGTTATCATGCCGGTGATAGTGCTTTACCAGTCAACGCCCCCCCCACAGGCCCCCCTTTGTGCAGGAAATACGAAATGAGCATTGATTGGATCAACTTCACACCCTGGACGTCATTATGCGGAGGAGCCTTGATAGGGCTGGCCGTCAGCTTGTTCGTTCTCGCGAATGGTCGTATTGCCGGCATCAGCGGCGTGTTGGGGGCTTTTTGCAATTGGGCAGTGAAGGCTGGGGCGAGAAGGCGCTGTTCCTGCTTGGCCTGTTGATTTCGCCATTATTGTGGGCGGCGTTCACAGCGTTGCCGGAGATAGAGATTAATTCAGAATGGCCCGCTCTGGTCATCGCGGGCCTGCTCGTTGGCGTGGGTACCCGTTACGGTTCGGGCTGTACGAGTGGTCATGGTGTGTGCGGGATATCCCGCTTGTCTCCTCGCTCCATCGTGGCGACGCTATGCTTTATGGCTACCGGATTTGCGACGGTATACGTCAGTCGCCATGTACTGGGGGTCTGAAGATGCTCAAGGTGACCGCATTTTTTGCAGGCTTGATATTTGGCTTTGGTCTGCTTTTGGCTGGCATGGCAAACCCTGCCAAGGTATTGGCTTTTCTTGATGTAAGCGGAACGTGGGATCCATCGCTTGCTCTGGTAATGGCAGGTGCCATCTCGGTGGCGGTCGTCCCCCTGAACTGGGCGCGCAGGAACAGGCAATCCTTGCTGGGTGCCCGTATGCAGCTCCCGGTGAAAACCCAGCTGGACGCCCGCTTGATCGTTGGCAGCCTGGTGTTCGGGATTGGCTGGGGCATTGCGGGAATCTGCCCTGGGCCAGCGGTCGCCACTCTGCTTACAGGACACTGGAAAATCCTCATATTCCTATTAGCCTTACTGGCCGGTATGTACCTGTTTTCCGCTCTCGAGAAACGACGCACGTAACTCTCAGGTTGTTGCGGCCGGGGCTGCGCCCACAGGACTGACAGCCCTCGTAAAGCATCACCAACAGCATGCCAACGCGGAGCATCGGCACGAGAGTCGACTGCTGATCAAAGCCCCAACATCAGCCCACTCAGACGTTTGACCTTGCGGCGCAGGGATTCTTCGAAGATGCCCTGGCGCGGTTCGATCAGGCTGAACCAGTGCTTGGCGCGGGTGATGCCGGTGTAGATGAGCTCCTTGGTCAGTACCGGGTTGAGCGCTTCGGGCAGGATCAGGGCGGTGTGGGCGAATTCCGAGCCTTGGGATTTGTGTACGGTCATGGCGTACACGGTTTCGACCTCGTTGAGGCGGCTGGGCAGGACGAAGCGTACGCCTTCGCTGCCGTCGTTGCGGGGGAAGGCGACGCGCAATACCTGTTTGCCCTCGCCGTCGCGCTCGGGCAGGCGCAAGGTGATGCCGATGTCGCCGTTCATCAGGCCAAGGCCATAGTCGTTGTGGGTCATCAGCACCGGGCGACCTTCGTACCATTGCTGTTCGCTTTCGATCAGCTTCGCGTTGAACAGCGCGTGAGTGATGCGCTGGTTCAAACCCTCCACACCCCACGGGCCTTTGCGCACGGCACACAGCAGTTGAAAGGCGTCGAAGGCGCTGAGTACCGAGCGCGCCCAGCGGGTCCAGCACGCGTCGTCCAGTGCCGAATCGTCGGCGGGGCGCTCGGCGGCGAGTACGTTCAGGTAATGCCGGTAACCCTGCGGACCTTGCTCGCCCCTGCCAAGACCGTCGAGGACCAGGCGTTCGAACTTGAGGTCCTGTTCGCCCTTGAGGGCCAGGGCGAACAGGTCGTCATGACTGCCCGCCGCAAGCAGCGTGCGGGCCTGTTGGTCCTGTTGCTGGTTGACCAGCCGGGCCAACTGGCCGATGCCGCTGCCTTGGCCGAAGCGACGCGAGTGGCGCAGCATCACCACTTGCTGAGCCAACGGATGCTGCTGCGCATCGCCCTGGCGCAAACCGCCCTTGCCGAGGTCTTCGCCGCTGACGGCTTCCAGCCAGGCCTGGGTGTCGGGGCTGTAGAAACCTTCTTCGGCGTCGCGGCACAAATCCCCGAGTACCGCCCCCGCCTCAACGGAGGCCAGCTGGTCCTTGTCACCCAGCAGAACCATGCGTGCATGCGGCGGCAGTGCGTCGAGCAGATTGGCCATCATTTCCAGGTCGATCATGGAGGCTTCATCAACCACCAGCACATCCAGCGGCAGTAAATTGCCCGCATGGTGGCGGAAGTGCCGGGTACCGGGGCGACTGCCCAGCAAGCGGTGCACGGTGGTCACCTCGCTGGGGATTTTCTGTCGTACGTCGTCACTGACATCCAGGCTCTGCACCTGTTGACTGATGGACTCGGTCAGACGTGCCGCCGCCTTGCCGGTAGGTGCCGCGAGACGAATGCGCAGCGGTTGGCCATTCTGTACCGCCGGGGCCTGCAACAAGGCCAGCAGGCGCACCACCGTGGTGGTTTTGCCGGTGCCGGGGCCGCCGGTGATGATGCTGAAGCCCTTGCGGGTCGCCAGTGCGCAGGCAAGTTTCTGCCAGTCGATGACAGCTTGTGGCGAAGAATTGGCCGGGCCGAACAATGCGTCGAGCTGCTGCGGCAGATCCTCCGGCGGCGTTTCACGCTGTGCCAGGCGCTGACGCAAGGCTGCGGCGATACGCCGTTCGTAAGTCCAGTAGCGACGCAGGTACAGACGCCGCTCGGCCAGCACCAGTGGTTTTTGTCGCGCTTCGGCACTTGAATCGCCCACCTCGGCAACCAGCATGCTGCCGGCCAGCGCCTGGCACCAGGCGGCGCCATCCAGTGCTGCCAGCAGTTGTGAGGGCAGCAGCATCGGCGCGCTCTGCTGATCGCCTTCGGGTGGCAGTGACAGGGCGAAGTCCGGTTCTTTGAGGGTCTCGTACAGGTCAAGGCAAACGTGACCGTGGCCGAGCTGATGGCTGGTAAGCGCCGCAGCCACCAGCACCAACGGATCGGCGTGCGGATCGAGATCACTCAGGAACGCGACGAACGCCTTGTCCAGAGCACGCAACCAGCCGCGCTCGACCCAACGTTCGAGCAGGATCAGCAGATCGCTGACACGCGTCAGCGGGCTCAACTCCGCGAGGCTGATATCGTCCAGCGCGGTAGGCAACAGATCATCGAACGAGCGGCTCATGCCAATGCTCCCGGCAGGTCATGCGCTATCGGTTTGCCCTGAAACAGCAGGTCCAGACTCTCGATCAGCTCACGTGGCGGACGGGTGAAATACGCTCCCTGGGAGGCCGAGCGACTGCCGCGCAGAAACAGGTAAAGCGCGCCGCCCATGTGCTGGTCGTAATCGTAGTCGGCCATCCGCGCCTTGAGCTGACGGTGAAGGGCCAGCAGGTAGAGGACGTATTGCAGGTCATAGCGGTTGTCGAGAATGGCGGTTTCCATCGCCAGCTGGGTGTACGCACTGTCGTCACTGCCCAACCAGTTGGACTTGTAGTCCGCCACGTAATACCGGCCCTCATGTTCGAACGTCAGGTCGATAAAGCCCTTGAACATGCCGTTGAGCGAGACCGTCTCGGTCCCAGCACGCGGTGCGTTGTCGTGGGTGAAGCGGCGCACGAGGGCATCCATCTGCGCCACGTTGACGTTATTGCTGGCGAACCAGAATTCCATCTCCACACGGTACTGATTGGGCTGATCCAGTTCGCCCAGGGCCACCGGTGCGGCGTCCGGCGACAGGCGCAACGGCATGTTCAGCATGTGTTGCAGCCAATCGCTCAGGGTATTGATCCAGCCCGCCCAGCCGCGTCGGTTGCAGCGCCGGGCGACGGCGTCCTGCAATTTATCCGGCGCGTACGCGGTCATCGCAAAACCTTCGTTGCCAGCCCACTCGAGCAACCCGTGCAGAAAGGTGCCGGGATTGGGGCCACGCGGAAAACGATGGATATCGCCGCCGCTGGTCAGGATGTCGCGCGGGGCTTCGGGGTCCAGACGCTCGTCGTCGAACAGTTTCTGTGCCTGCGGGCTGTCAGGCGATTCATCGGCACCGGCCGTTACCGTGTCGCCGATACGCAGGGCACTGTAGGACGCGATCCACCAGTTCTCGGCAGCGCGGCGTTTGGGCACCAGCAGCTTGACCAGCGCCGCTTCGTTGCGCGGCGCACTGAAGCGCTCGTCGGTGAGCTCCGGCACAGGCTCCAAGGCAATCGCCTCACACCCCTGGGCCAGATCACGCAGCCAGACCTTCAACTCTGCAGACTCGGCCAGCGCTGCGCCACCGCCCAGCAGGTAACCCAGTGCGGAACGGTGCAGCATGGAGGTGTTGGCATTGCCACGCTTGAGGTCGGCGACGCCCAGCCAGCAGGCATGTTCCGATCGCGTGAGGGCGACGTAGAGCAGACGCAGGTCTTCGGCCAGACGTTCATCATCGGCTTGTTGAATCAGCGCCTCGGTAGGCTGCAGGCTGATCTGGGACTTGCCGTCGGCGTCGTGAAACTGAAGAGGCAAGCGACTGCCGTCCACCGGTTTCGAGGAGCAAATGAACGGCAGGAACACCAGCGGGTACTGCAAGCCCTTGGACTTGTGGATGGTGACCACCTTGACCAGTTGCTCATCGCTTTCCAGACGCAGGATCTGCTCTTCCCCGGCCTGGCCGGAGAGTGCCAGATGGTCGCCCAGATGACGGATCAGCGCCTGCTCGCCATCCAGTTCGGCGGCGGCCTGCTGCAGCAGTTCAGACAGGTGCAGCAGGTTGGTGAGTACTCGTTCGCCATCGGTGCGGGTCATCAAGGTCTGTGGCAGGGCAAAGTCGTGCAACAGACGGCGCAGCATCGGCAGCACGCCCTGGCTGCGCCATATGGCGCGATAGCCACGAAACTGCATGACGCGCCGCTCCCACGCCAGCTCGTCCTGATTCAGGCGCTCCAGTTCGGCCAGCGGCAGGTCCAGCGTGATACACGCCAGCGCGGCACGCAGTGTGCGTTCGGAGTCCGGCTCGGCGCAGGCCTTGAGCCAGGACAGCAGGTCGTGGGCTTCCTGAGCGGCGAACACCGAATCCTTGTCGGACAGGTACACGCTGCGCACACCACGCGCGGTCAGTTGCTGACGCACCGCCTGCGCTTCCTTGCCGTCGCGGACCAGAATCGCAATGTCGGCCGGACGCAGCCCGCGCAGAGTGTTGTCGGGCGTAACGAAACCGGCACGGCCCTGTTGACCGGCGTTGAGCAGACGCACGATCTCGCTCGCGCAACTGGCCGCCAACTGCTGACGATAAACCATGCCGGACACCGGCTGGTCGCTTGGCAAGTGCCAGACCGTCAGCGCCGTCAGGGGAGCGCCGTCGACATGCAGCGCCTCTTTGCGGCCTTGGGCCAGCGCATCGGAGAACGGCACCTGATTGCCGTGCTCATCACGAAACAGGAACGCACCGCGACCTTGCTCTCGTTGCTCTGCCCGCGTGAAGACGTGGTTGACCGACTCGACCATCGCATGACTGGAGCGGTAGTTGGTGTCCAGCGTATGCCAACGGCCATCGGTCGCCTGGCGGGCACGCAGGTAGGTGTAGATATCGGCGCCGCGAAACGCGTAGATCGCCTGTTTCGGGTCGCCAATCAGGAACAGCCCGGTCTGCTCATCGTTGGCCTCAAGACGATAGATGCTGTCGAAGATCCGGTACTGAACAGGGTCGGTGTCCTGGAATTCGTCGATCAACGCCACCGGAAATTGCTCGCGAATCAGGGTGGCCAGACGCTCGCCGCCCGCGCCATGCAGGGCCGCGTCGAGCCTGAGCAGCATGTCATCAAAGCCCATCTCGGCGCGGCGACGCTTCTCCTCTTCAAAGCGCGCGCTGACCCACTGCGCCGCATGCTGCAACACAGCAGCATCGGGTTTGGGCAAACCGTCGAGCGCCGCCTTCAACTGTGCCATGGCCTCGAAGGCCGGGTGCACAGGTGGCTCGCTCTTCCAGGCTTCGGCAATGCCGTCGGGGGTCAGACGAGTGAAACCGGTGCCCAGATCCAGCGCTTCCTGTGTGTCGTCAGCGGCCCAGGCAGCAAGTTTTTCAAACCAGGGTTTGAAGTAGCGTTCCTGCATCTTGCGGCCGTCGACTGCCTTGCGAGCGACCGCGTCCTGACAGAGCGCATACAACTCGTCGGCCCACACGGCCCACGGCGCCTTCAGCGCGGCAAGCGCTGCCCGGCGCTCTTGCAATGACGCCGCAATCAGTTCGGCCGGTTCCTGGGTGAGTGGACTGCGATCACGGCCGAACAGACCTCGCACACGCGGCAGCAACGCCGCCGGACCGCTGAGGTTTTCCCGCACCCAGAGCAATGCGTCGCCGCTCATGGGGTAACAGAAGCGGCGCCAGTAATCGCGCAGGACTTCGCCGAGCAAATCGCTGTGGTCGGTTTCCAGCGTCTGGGTGAACAGACTGCCGCTGTCGAATGCGTGTTCGCGCAACATGCGCTGGCACCAACTGTGGATGGTCGAGACCGCGGCCTCGTCCATCCACTGTGCGGCAATGTCCAGACGGCTGGCGCAGGCTGGCCATAGCGACGCTTCGAACTGTTCACGCAGATCGGCAATCAGGCCATCGGGGGCGGCGATCTCGTCACGGAAGAAGCGAGCGGCCTCCGCCAGCCGGGTACGGATTCTGTCACGCAATTCTTTGGTTGCGGCATCGGTAAAGGTCACCACAAGAATCTGCGGCGGCAGCAGTTCGCGACCAAAGCCGGACTGCTCGGTGCCGTGGCCGAGCACCAGACGCAAGTACAGAGCGGAGATGGTGAAGGTCTTGCCGGTGCCAGCGCTGGCCTCGATCAACTGGCTGCCGCGCAGTGGAAAGCGCAGCGCGAGAGGAAGGGATTGCTCGCTCATGCGCCACCCTCCCCGCCGGACAACGACTGCCACGGCGCATCGTAAATCGGTTTGTAAAGCGTCTCGCACCAGCCTGCGAATTCTTCACTGCCCATCAGTGCGTCAAAGTCCGGAAACTGCCGAGCCAATGCCGTGCTTTCTCGGCGCTCGCCGTCGGTGGTCTGTCCGTCACCTTCGTAGGCTTTGCGAGCAGCCGCTTCGGCTTTGTCGGCAGGCTGGCCCAACCAGGCGAAGGCGGTTTTGACCGCGACAGGCAGAGGTTCCTGCATGCCGTGCAGCCAGGCCGTCAGCAAGTGGTTGAGCGTGGTGACGGCACTCGCCCTGTCCAGCGGCTCCAGCATCAGGGTTTCATCACTGGCGACCAGTGCCGTGCTCAACGGCAGGTCGCAAGCGCACGCCACCAGATGGTTGACCCACGGCCGAATCAACCGGTGCCACTTGCGGGTCTTTTTCGAGCCGATGCTGTTGGGAATGGCGGTAACCAGCAACAGCTCGGCACGGGCGTTACGGTGCAACCCGCCCAGCCAGCCGTCGATGCTGACACCCGCATGGCTGAAGCTGATCGGTAAAGCGCTGCTCAGGGTCTCGGGCCAGAGGGTCAGCAGATCGTGGTAGCGCCTGAGTACGTCAGGCAGCGGTTCGATCAGCTCGCTCTGCATCAAGGTGCCGAAACCTGCGAGCGGTAGCAGGCCACTGGCTTGCAGTTTCAGCGCCTGAGTCTGTAGAGCAGCATCCATATTGTCCGGCGAGGACATACCTGCGCCAAGCAGGCTTTCACTCAGGCCATAGCGCTCAAGGGCATCGAGCACGAACGGCTCTTCATCGGCGAGCGGCGCTTCAGCAACTTCGAAATAGATCTTCAGGCGCTGGCTGAAAAAGTGTTTTACCGGGTTTCTCAGGAAATCCTGTAGCTGCGCAATGGACAGCGGTTCTTCCTGTTCGTGAGGCGGCAGCGCTTGAGGCACGGGCACCTGAAGGTCGGTTTCATGCAGCAGACGCCACTCGCGGGCGAAGCTGAAGTACCCCGTTCCGGCGTGGAAGTAATTGGCGCTGAAGGGTTGCAAGGGGTGATTCACAGTCAGGGCCTTCAGCAAGCGCTCATCGTCCTCTTTAACGTCCGGGTCGGTCTCGCCGGCCAGCTTCCAGCCGCTGGCGAGATGATCGCGAAGCTGACCGATGAGCACCGAAGCTGGACGCTCACTGTTGTCACGAATGCTGTGGCCAACCCAACTGACATACAACTGGTCCCTGGCCGAGAGCAAGGCTTCCAGCAACAGGTAACGATCGTCTTCACGCCGGGAACGGTCGCCGGGGCGGTAATCGCTGCCCATCAAATCGAAATCCAGAGGCGGTTGCGCGCGCGGATAATCGCCGTCGTTCATGCCCAACAGGCAAACCACTTTGAACGGGATGGCGCGCATGGGCATCAGCGTGCAGAAGTTGACCGAGCCCGCCAGAAAACGCTGGGACAGCCGCCCTTGATCGAGCCCGCCCAGCCAGGCCTCACGCACCACGGTCAGCGGCAGCTCTTCAGTCAGCCTTACCGTTGCACAGGTTTCCAGCCAGTTCTCGCGCAGTGTTTCCAGTTGGGCAAGCAAGTAGTCGTCATGCTCGCTGTCGGCGAGGAAGAACAACTGCAGCAGCGATTGCAGGCGGGCACCCCATGCCTCCGGAGTGGTGGGTGTCGACAACTCTGTGTGGGCGACCTGAAGAGCGTCAATCAACGCGACCAGCGGACCGATCAACGCCGCATCAAGCCCGCCGATCTCATCGTAAGGTTCGATGCCGTCGTAAGCCGCACCGGCACCCACGGCGTACCCCAGCAACATGCGACGCAGGCCGAAATGCCAGCTGTTCTGCTCAAGGGCATCCGGCAGCCCGAGGCCGGCCCGCTGCTGAGCATTAAGCCCCCAACGAATGCCTGCGCCTTCTATCCAGCGATGCAGTGTTGGCAGGTCGCGCTCTTGAATCCTGAAGCGTGCTCGCAAGGCTGGAACGTCCAGCAGGTCAAGAATCTCACTGACCGGGAAACGGCTGTCCGGGAGTTTGAGCAAGTGCTCGACGGCAATCAGCAACGGCTCGCGGCCGCGCTGGCCCTGATCAGCCAGCGTAAAGGGGATGAAGCGACGGTCTTCGCGTTCGATCTGCCCGAATACCGCGCGTATGTGTGGGGCATAGCTGTCGATATCCGGGACCATGACAATCACGTCACGCGGACGCAGGCCAGGGTCTTTGCTGAATCTCGCCAGTAGCTGGTCATGCAGCACTTCCACTTCACGCTGCGCACTGTGAGCCACATGGAAGCGGATCGAGCGATCCTCGAGAGGATCGACTGCCGGCCAGAGCTCACGGGTTTCATCCAGCGGACGCAGCTCGAGAATATCGTCCTGCAACTGGTTCAGCAGTGTGGTGGGCTCCGCTTCACTGAACAGATCAATGCGCTCGTCCTTGAACGAGGAGCGGTAGCTGCGTGGGTCGTCATGGCTGTCCAGCAGGTTGATATAATCACGTCCCTGCTTGCCCCAGGCCGCGAGCAACGGGTGAGCATGCTGATGCAGCGCCTGCGGGTCGAGGACCATCGGCATTCCGCTCTTGCGCGCCTGACGTTTGTACTGGTGACGCAGCAGGTCCTTGTCGGCGACGATATCGGTCCAGTGGTGGCGACACGGGTTGTGGACACAGAGCAGAACTTGACTGAATCTGGCCAGCCCTGCCAACGCCTCGAGCGCTTGTGCAGGCAGTGACGAAATGCCGAAAACGATGACCCGTGCCGGCAAGCCCGGCGGCGCTTCGGTCATGTTGCCAATGCACTCGATGAAACGCTGATGCACGCCCGCGCGGCTCTGCGACATCCCTTCAGCCCCGACGTCGTCCAGCAACGCACGCCACAGTTCGGCCTGCCAGCAATTGGCAGCTGACAATGGTCTGGACTGACCTCGTACGTCGCGCAATTGATGACGGCCAGCGGCCCAGTCTTCCAGCCAGTCCGCACGGTAAACCTGGTATTGGTCGAACAGATCGGACAGGCGCTCGGACAGTTGATAACGCTTGCGCAGATCAGTGTCGTCGGTCAGGAAGCGCTGCAGGGGTTCGAAGTGCGGCTGATGGATCAGCGACGGCAGCAAGCGCATCAAGCGCCAGGTCAAAGGGGTCTTGTCGAGCAAGGACGTCTGGGGGATCTCATCTGCACCCAGCACCATGCGATACAGCGTCCACATGAAACTGCCGGGCAACTGGACGTCTATGGCGGCGGCGATACCACAGCCACCGTTATCTTCATCCTGGGCATCTTCGGCCAAGGCCAGCTTCAGCCATTGTGCAATGCCGTTGCTCTGCACCAGAGCAATCTCGTTTTCCAGGGGCGCCAATGGATATCGCCGCATCCAGGACACAACCAGACTGCGCAGTTCATCCGGGCGGTTGCCTTGAACCACCATGAAGCCTGCACTCAGAGAGGTTGTAACGGACATGCTTGCTTCCTTGACGGGTGCGTGGAACCTGATGCCGAACCATAAGGGCAAGCGAGCCGGATTGCCATAAGCACGTGGGTCTGGATGACTGCCGGAGAGGTAGAGTTATGAGCTCAGGAGGATGCAGAGGTTTCTGCAACCCCAGACAAACAAAAACCCTCAACGCGTAAGCGAAGAGGGTTTTTGGAATTTAATCTTGACGATGACCTACTCTCACATGGGGAAACCCCACACTACCATCGGCGATACATCGTTTCACTACTGAGTTCGGGATGGGATCAGGTGGT
>NZ_FNCX01000012.1:0-166556 GCF_900099665.1 Pseudomonas sp. BS3767
ATCCCATCCCGAACTCAGTAGTGAAACGATGTATCGCCGATGGTAGTGTGGGGTTTCCCCATGTGAGAGTAGGTCATCGTCAAGATTGAATTCCAGAAACCCTCATCGCTTACGCGTTGAGGGTTTTTGTTTAAGTAGAAGTCACCAAAATTCGCTGGAACGTTACCTGCTAACGGATCGGCAACAGAATTTCTTGACGACCATAGAGCATTGGAACCACCTGATCCCATCCCGAACTCAGCAGTGAAACGATGTATCGCCGATGGTAGTGTGGGGTTTCCCCATGTGAGAGTAGGTCATCGTCAAGATTGAATTCCGAAACCCCTCATCGCTTACGCGATGAGGGGTTTTGTCGTTATGGGTTATCGAATAAAAAAGCCCGCTCAGGCATTCGCTCCGAGCGGGCTGTTGTGGTGCAGCATCAGTCAGCCAAACAGGCTGCGCACGTTACTCATTGCGCCATCTGCAAACCCCTGAAGAAACGCCTCAAATGCATCCCCCTCAGGCCCTCCCTCAACAGGGTCGGCAACAATCGTCCAGCTGGCGAGGCAGGTATCGCCGTCGCCGATAGCGTCAACAGTCATTGCTGCCCACAGATTGCTGACTGGCAAGCTGGTGTGGATCAGTGACCAGGTCATATAAAGCGCTTGATCGTCCCTGGAGTTCAGTTGTTCGATGGCCACGTTGCCATCCTTGAACAGCTTGCTGCGAACCGAGCCCGGACCTTCACCGGTGACCTCAATGCTCTCCAGTGCCGGTATGAATGCCTGGAAGCCACCGAAATTGCCGACAACAGCCCATACGCTGGCCGCATCACCTGGGACTTCCACGGCGGACACCACTCGGCACGCCACCGGGTTCTTGATGAGTGTGTCGGGTTTCAGATTGCTGTGAAATGTGTTCATGTCGTTCTCCATTTATCTCAGTGGGTAGTGGCTCAGATGAAGTCGATTTCTTTCAGGTAATCGCAGCCCCTGCGCAGCAACGCCGGAGTCTTTTGCGGGTATTGCTCGCCCATGCGACGAATGCCGTTCAGGGTGTTGCGGTGCTCGATCATCGAGATATCGCCGATGTCTTCTTCAAACCCATCGAGGTAAAACCCCAGCACGCCAAACAGCGCGTTCTGGCTGTCGACGCGCCGGAGTTGCGCCTGCCATTGCTCGACGCTGACCAGCTCGAACTGACGCCCGGCCTCGCGAAAGGCGTGCACGTAGTCGCTCCAGCTCAAGGGCTCGGGGTTATGCAGATTGAATACCGCATGTTCTGGCTGATAACGGCTGGCATGGAAGCCGATGAAGCGCGCCAGAAAGTCCACCGGCATCAGGTCGAAGTTGATGGCGAACGCCGGAACCTGACCCAATTGCAGCGAACCCTTGAGCATCAGCATCAGGCGGTTTTTCTGTGGCTGACACACGCCGGTCACGCTGTTGAAGGCGATGTTGCCGGGGCGATAGATGTTCACCCAGGCACCTTGGTCCCGGGCACATTGCAGGATGCGCTCAGCCACCCACTTGGAGAGGTTGTAGCCGTTCTTGATGTAGATCGGCGGGGTCGCGGCAGCGGGTCGTTCAAGCACATTGCCAGCGGCATCGATGGCACTGCAGGCAGACAGCGTCGAAACGAAATTGAAGATCTTTTTACTGCGCCCCTCACACAGCTTCAGGCATTCAAAGACCGGGGCCACATTGTCTTTGACCAGGGTTTCGTAATCCTGGACATGGTTCACATTGGCAGCGTTGTGCACCAACGCACCAAACTTGAGATCCAGTCGTTCATACACCGCTTCACTGAGCCCCAGCCTTGGCTTCGTCAGGTCAGCGGGGTAGACCTTTACGCGGCTCAGGTCCAGGTGATCCAGACGGTTTTCCCGCAGGGCATGTTCGAAACGCTGCTGTGCGCTTTGTCCAGAAGTCTCCCGCACCAGGCAGGCGATCTCTGTCGCTCCCCAATTGAGCAGCGCTTGGACGATATGCACACCCAGAAAGCCATTGGCACCCGTGACAATCACCTTATGAACATCACCCAGCCTGCTGACGGGCAATGTAGCCAGTTGAAAGTCCGGGTTGGCATCCCGCAGCGCCTGAGCACTGAGGACACCCGCCGAAGTGCCGTCGCTGTCGATCAGGCTGGCCAGCGTCAGTACTGTCGGTGCTTCGATAAAACGATTGATAGGAATGCTGCGCCCAAAGCGTTCACGAACCCCCAGCAACAGGCGCGACAGGAGGATCGAGTGGCCTCCGAGATTGAAAAAGCTTTCATCAGTCGAGATGTCGTCTGGCGGCAGCTCCAGCAGCTCGCCCCATAGCTCGAGCAGTGCCTGCTCCTGCGTAGTCTCGGGCAGACGGCGAGTGTGCTGCCCGGTAAAGCTCAGCGGTATTTCCAGAAGCGCTTTACGATCTACCTTGCCGTTGCTGGCGAATGGCATGCCGGGCAACATCGTGTAGACGGCGGGGTGCATGTAATCAGGCAGCAGACGTTGTACATGGGCCTTTAGCGCCTGTTCGTCATGCTCAATATACGGTTGAGCGAGAAACGCCAGAATTCGCCGTTGGTTGTCGATCACCACGGCAACCTGTCGATACAGTCCGCTGTCGCGCAGGCAATGCTCGATCTCCTCGGGCTCGACCCGAAAGCCGCGAATCTTTACCTGATTATCACGACGTCCGCTGAGGACGATGCCGTCAGCCGTCCACTTGGCGATATCGCCGGTGCGATAGGCGCGCATTAGCTGCCCATCCGGTTTCATCAGCCACACATAACGCTCGGCGGTAAGCTCTGGGTTGTTGACATAGCCCAGGCACACACCGGGTCCGACGATGTACAGCTCCCCCTGAGTCTGCTCGGCCACGGGCTGCAATTGCTCGTCCAGAATCCACGCCTGGCTGTTGGCGATCGGTCGGCCCAGATGGCGGTTGCTGCTGGACGGCCCGAACTCGCAGGCGGTGACCAACACCGTGGCTTCGGTGGGGCCGTACAGGTTGTGGAAATGACATTGCCCGGTGAGTTGCACAATCACATGCGGCTCGCAGACGTCGCCTCCGGTCATGACATGTTCAAGCCCCAGCGGCTGATCCAGCGGCAGGATGCTCAACAGCGCCGGCGGCAGGAATGCATGGGTGATGCCTTGTTGCAGTACGCGGACCAGCTGCAACGGATCACGCCGCTGATCCTCATCGGGGACCACCAGTTCGGCGCCGCTGAGCCAGGTGGGGAAAATGTCGATGATCGACGAGTCGAAACTCAGCGTCGAGAACTGCAGCACCCGGCTATGTTCGTTCAGGCTCACATGCTCGGCATACCAGGCGGTGAAGTGGCTGAGATTGCGCTGGCTGAGCAATACGCCTTTCGGCTGCCCGGTGGTACCCGACGTGTACAGCGCCATGCAGGGCGCATCCTGATCGGCAGCGGCGCCTGTATGCGCTGAAGCTACGTCCTCGACAGGCACCGCCGCGATATCCAGCGCCGGAAACTCCGCAGCGGCCAGTGGGTGCGAGCCATCGTGCAGCAACAGCATCGCCCCCGAGTTTTCCAGAATGTACTGCTGACGCTGCACAGGCTGGCCGGGATCAAGCGGCAGGTACACCGCACCGCAACCCAGAATCGCGAGGATGCCCGCGTACAGCTCGGCTGACTTGCTCAGGCAGATACCAATCACCGGAGGTGCGTCGGCTTTTGCGTGCGCCAGCAAGGGCTGCAGCAAGTGCTGGATAGCGAGACTGTGCGCGTGCAGTTGCCGATAGCTGAGCGTCTGGTTGCGAACGAACAGTGCCGGGCGTTCGGCAAACGCCAGCAGCGCCTGCTCCAGCCGCTCGGTGATGGGTGTTTCGGCCCGTTTCAGCAGGTGTGGTTGATCTGTCTGATTCAGACGATGCTCGAACAGCAATTGATCAACCGCCTGCAAGCCATACTGTCGATCACTCTGGGCGGGTGTGACGCTTGTCAGACCGTTGAAATAGTCGTCGTCTCTGGATAGCCGGCTGATCTGTAATGCCGTCAGATCAACCATGGCTGCGACAGCGGCATCACGCAGTACGCGCCCGTTGCCTGATTCCTCGACCGGCAGCCATTCATGAACGATCAAGCGTCGAGCTTCGGCAGCGCCATGCCAGCACAGCAGCTCCAGCCGGGGTAACCCGTACTCCAGTTCCCCGCTGATACCGAACCGCAGGCTCAGATGCGTGAAGTGGCCGAACGCACTCAGTTGTTCCTTTGTCAGGCCCAGGCTGCCGTCTTCGATCAGCACGCAGCCATCAGGCATCGTCAGCGCGCCCAGCGCCTGCTGATCGGACAGATGCCGCACGCCATGCCCGTGGTCCTGCAGCTCGGTATTCAGTTCAGTCAGGGTCAGGCTGTGACCCATGAGCACAATCTCCAGGCGCTTCATTGCAGTGTCCCCCGAGTCGGCAGATAGTCCACCAGCGCCCGCTGCACACAAGGATCGTCCAGCATCGAGCTGTTCTTGAAGAAACGCACGATGTTGGCCACCAGTGGGTGATGGCGATTGACTGGGAAACTCACAGCCCTGGTTTCGTCCCTGAGCGCCTGCTTGACGGTGTCCGGCACCTGCAGGTGGTCGATCAGGGTGAAGTCGAAGCCATTCTGAAGATCGTTGGTCAGGTATTGAGCGATGAACACCGGCATGATGCTGGCGATGGATTCCCGGTCCTGTTGGGGAGCGGTGTGCCAGTAGATGCGTACCAGCCGCGCCCAGAAGCCCGAGTGACGCCCCTCGTCCAGCAGGTGGTCGGCCATCAGGCCCTTGACCGATTGCTTGACCGATTCGTCCTTGGCAAACGCCGCCACGTCATTGGTCACGGTGTTCTCCGCGATGGCGACACAGATCAGCTCCACTGCGCTGCGCAGATGCTCCGGGGCCAGAGCCAGTGCGGCGGGAATGGCCCGGCTGAGTTCAATCTCGTCCGGCAACGGGATAGGCGCTATGCCCGTCAGGGCGATGGTCTGTTGCATGAAGTCCATGGCGACCAGTGCGTGATAGTCCTCATCGACCACCACCGTCATCGCGTCATAGCGACAGGCAAACGGGAAGCGAATCGTAAAGTGGTCCTTGGCGATGCTGCGTGCGGTCCTGTCGACGATCTCGGTCTCGAAGATCACCACATCGTTGATGAACTTGTAGAGGCTCTGTACCAAGGCGTAATCGCGCAAATGCGCGCACTCGCGGATGAATGTGTCACTGAGCACCAGCGGCTGACGGCTGAGGGGGTAGATCAGTTTTTCATCGTTCTCGACGATCCTGCGTGGACGAGTACGAATGGTGGCGCGACCTTCCCACGCATCGATGAACGACATGTAGTCTTCTGCTTTCATGATGGCTTCCTTGTAAAGGCTTCAGGGTGTTGCGAGCGGGACTTACGCGCTGGCCTGCACCAGCGGCGTTCGCATGCTCAGGCGCAGCGTGTCCCATAGCCGGATCCTGCTTTCCACAGCGGCGATGGCGGTCTGATAAACCTCTCGTTCGCGCTGCGCGTCGCCAGCGACCAGACGAGCCAGTAACTGCTCTGCTGCCGGACCGTGGTCCTCGGCGTCCACTTCGATGTGGCGTTCCAGGTAGTAGCGGAAGGTAGGGGCCTGGTCGGCGGTGATGCCCCAGTCATCGAGAATGGTCTGGAACATCTGCGGGATGACACTCTCGCGCCCATGCAGAAAGGCCGCCGCAACGCTGTGTGCTGGCGCATGCAGGGCGATGTCGAGCGTGTGTGTCACGAATGCTGTTGCTGCCTGCCCCGCGTCGACTTGCTGCAGTGCGGTTGTGTAACGCAGGCCCTGTCTCTGCAGTTCGATGAAGCGCTCGATCTGCACCGTACTTGCGCCGATCTCGCGCATCGCATCCAGATAGAGCTCGAAGTGGCTGTAGTGACCCGCGCCCAGTCGGTTATCGGATTCCTCACCCAGGACAATCTCATTGATCAGGCGGGCAGCGGAAGCATCTGTCGGCGGCAGCCACGGCAATTGGGTGCAGGTCAGCTCCTGTTGCAGACGCTTGGTCAGCGACATGAAATCCCAGACCGCGAATACGTGGGTCTCCATAAAACGCCGGAGTACATCCAATGTGGTGATTTCTGCAAAGATTGGATGACGGCCAAGTTCAACTTTCTTGTGTGCAAGCAGCGTTTTTTCACAAGGCATGATGACGGTCCTATTGAAAGAGAACGGTAAGTAGCAATGCAGTTATTTGCGATATAAAAGTGTCGGCTGTGCAGCGGTGGAACACAATGAAATACGTGGGAGCAAGGCAAGCGCAGGCCTTAAGTGTGAGGGCCCATTCGCCGCAAACATGCAACGGTTATTTCACATCCAGGCACAATGCAGTGTCGACGTTTCGAGCGCTAGCCCTTGTACAGCGAGGGGGCACCCCGGTAAGCCATCAATAACACCGACGGCGAAGAAAACTTAAAACAAATTTGTCAGAGGGGGCAATCATTTTTTAATAATATTTAACTGGCTGTTTTTTTAGCATGTAAGTTGCCATATAAAACGCTCTGAATACGTTTTACAGGCGCGCAGACAACCCTCCCGACTGATAACGTCAGAATTATTAATAATGAGCGAATGCCTCGCCCAGCGTTGCCGATATGCTGAATAATCAGGGTTCTGGATTTTTTAATGGGCGAAGTTGGAAATGACTTCCAATGTCTGTTTGCCCCGTTCAACAACTCCTTATCCATTGAGTTCAGATGAACAGAGAACCGCTCCGATCCTGCGCGAGCCGTTCAGCCGTAGCCAGGGAACACCCTCCGGTTGGTGTCCTCAGCGCCTCGGCCGAGTTTGCCTCATTCCGGCGTTGGGCCATCTGGCAGATCAGGAAAATAGCGATAAAAACGCCATGCCCGGGTTGAGCCTGGCGATACGCTGACGAGATGTGGAGAGGAGGGCGGGAGGTACAAGCGGCCAATCCGCAGACGTTGTGTCATCGCCTGCCGGATAGACCGCCTTGATAATTCAGGCGGGGTTTTTCTTTATTGCGCGGGTCGACTTGGCCTTGGTGGCCTTTTTGCTGTTCAGGTATTGAGTGACGGCCTGAACACCTCGGTTGAGGTGATACTGCAGCGCTTCGACACAGGGTTCGATCGCTTTCTGCTCGGCAAGCCGCAACAGCTGCCAATGGTCATCCTGAGAAAGCTTGCCCAGGCCCATGTCGGAAAGATTGAAACGCAGGAAGCGTTCCTCTTCGTTCAGGCCTTCTTCAACCAGACGCATGAGACGCTTGTTGTGGGTCTTGGCATACAGCGACAGGTGGAACATCCGATTGAGTCTGCCGATCTGGCCGAAATCTGTCTCGACTTCAAGCTGCTCGATATAGCCCTTCGCCGCCGCCAGATCATCGGCGTCCAGCAATGGGATAGACAGGCGCAACGCTTCGGATTCCAGCAGGATGCGCAAGGCATAGGCATCCACCGCGTCTTCGGTGATCAACGGTGCGACCACCGCGCCCTTGTGCGTTTCGACACGCAACAGCGACTGCGCCTCGAGCTGGCGCAGTGCCTCGCGTACAGGCATGCGGCTGACGCCAAACAGCGTCGCCAGTTCCTGTTGGCGCAATGCCGTGCCACTTGGCAAGCTGCCATCGATAATGGCGTTTCGCAGCTTTTCTTCAATCACGGTTCTGGCAAGGTGCGCCGGAGGCTGCTCATTGCCCAGTACGGAGCCCAGAAAGGCTTCTCTATCTGATTTGCGCATTGGCCTACTTCTTCATCAACCCTGGCTGGACAACGTCCAATTAATCGCTTTGTTGCCGACAGACTAGCCAAGACTTGCCGGTACGTCGCGAAAATACAAACATCATCCTGTTTAACGGCGAACGCCGGATCGCGCTGCAGCCCGGTGAACTCGATAAATACGCGCCTATCTTAGCGCTCATCGGCTCTGCGTACCGAGCGCGCGTTCACAGGTAACAGGAGTTTCACATGTTGTTTTTATGACGATGCGCTCTGAAACGACCGTTCCAGAGCGCATCAGGGCTTCGCTCGCGGCATAAGGCCGCAGGCGTGATCCTCTCAGCGCGTCAGGCGGCCGGAGACGAAGTGCTGAACGTCATTGAAACCGGGCGTCGACGCATGGCCGGGTGTCACCAGCGAATCGATGAACGCTTCGTCTTCAGCGGTGATATCCACCGTGAGTGCTTTGGTGTAACCGTCCCACTGCTGCTCGGTTCTTGGGCCGACGATGGCTGAGGTCACGGCCTGGTTGTTGAGCACCCAGGCAATGGCGAACTCGACAATGCCGACTCCTTTGTCCTGCACATACGCCTGAACTCGCTGCGCGATACGCAACGACTCCATGCGCCATTCGGTTTCCAGCAGCCGCTTGTCCTGGCGCCCGGCGCGGCTCTCGCTGTCGGGGGCGATGTCCGGAGCGTATTTGCCGCTGAGCACACCGCGTGCGAGCGGGCTGTAGGGCACGACGCCCAAGCCGTGGTACGCGGCCGCAGTGATCTGCTCGACCTCAGCCTGGCGATTGACGATGTTGTACAGCGGCTGGCTGATGACCGGCCTGTCCACACCCAGGCGTTGCGCGACGTTGACGATTTCGGCAATTCGCCAGCCGCGGAAGTTCGACACGCCCCAGTAACGGATCTTGCCCTGCCGGATCAGATCGCCAATCGCCGACACCGTCACTTCCAGCGGCGTGTCGTGATCTTCCTTGTGCAGGTAATAGATATCCACATAGTCGGTATCGAGCCGCCGCAGGCTGTTCTCGATGGCGTTGAAAATATGCTTGCGGTTCAGACCGGCCCGGTTGGGCACGCCGTCGGGCGGGCCGATGGCGACCTTGGTGGCCAGCACCCAGTCACTGCGCTGTGCCGCGATGGCCCGTCCGACGATTTCCTCCGAACGCCCGGCGTTGTAGACATCCGCCGTGTCGATGAAATTGATGCCCTGATCCCTGGCCTTGTCGATGATGCGCAGCGACTCTTCGGCGCCGGTCTGCTCACCGAACATCATCGAGCCGAGTGTCAGTGTGGAAACCTTGAGGCCGGACTGGCCAAGGGTTCGATAATTCATGCTCAGCATCTCCATGTCATTCAGGCGAGCTCAGGTAACCCCCACGCCTTGAGCGGGAAGTCGGCCAGCGAGCCCAGCAGCAGGTCCGCATGCTCGTATTGCTCGACCGGCATGTGCGAGTCCGGCACAGCCACGGCGTACATCCCGGCAGCCTTGGCGGCGGTCACACCGAACGGCGAGTCTTCGAAGACCAGGCAATCGGCGGGCGAGACGCCGAGACGGCGGGCGGCGACCAGAAAGATGTCCGGGGCCGGCTTTGCGGCGCCTACTTCCGGATCGTCGGCGGTGACGACGGTGTCGAACAGCTCGAACCATGCGCGGTGCAGGGTAGTCTTGGCCTCGAAGTAATGCACAGACGAGCTGGTGCCCACGGCGATGGGAATATTGTGGGCTGCCAGATGCCGGACCAGCGCCTCGGCTCCGGGCATTGCCGGCGCTTTGGGGAAACGCTCTTCGAGCATAGGTTCACGGGTTTCGAGAAACTCGTCGATCGACATCGGCAGCTCCAGCGCCTTGATCACGTAGTCCGAGAAGTCCCGGGCACCGCGGCCAATGGTGTGCTGCTTGACGGACCAGTCGAAGGTGCGCCCGTGGCGACTGGCAATCAAGTGGGTGACTTCGGTGTAAACCCCCTCGGTGTCCAGCAACAGGCCATCCATGTCGAAAATGACGGCCTTGATTGGGCCTCGTTGTGTTTGCTGCTCGCTCATGTGATCACGTCCTGTTCCCAAATTCGTTTCAGCCTAACGTTTCCGGGAAGGCTGTGGCTAGGGTCTGTTTCAAAACCTTTCCGCGGGATTGGCGTGCGCAACAAAAGGCACAAGGCCATGTCCAACGCGCTTACAGAACGGCTACGCGCCCACAGAAATGGCCATGAAGGCTGGGCTGTCGGGATCTGCCGATGATAGTCTCTCGCGGCTTTCAATCGGCGCTGCCGGTCCCGGTACGACTTTCCCATCATCAGAACGGATATCTTCACGTCACTATGAATAAATCAGCAGGTATAGCGATTGGCGTCATCGTCGTAGCGGGCGCACTGGCTACGGCCGGTGCCTGGTACACCGGCAATCAGCTGGAAGGCGCGCTGAACGACTCGATCAGCAAGGCCAATCAGGAACTGGCGAAGTCGTTCAAAGGCACGGACACCAGTGTCAAACTGGAAATGCTCTCGCTCGACAAGCACTTCTTCAGCAGCACGGCGCACTATCGCGTCGACATCCAGAACCTGTCCGATAGCACCCAGGGCGGCCAGTTTCTGTTCGTCGACCATATTGAGCACGGCCCCATTCCGCTGTCGCATCTGAAGACCCTGAACCTGCTGCCGGTCATGGCCCTGAGCAATTTCCAGATGGAAAAAAGCCCCAGCGCCGAAAAATGGTTTGCCATGAGCAAGGACGTTCCACCGCTCACGGGCCAGGCCAGCATCGGCTATGACCGCGCCACCAAAGGCACGCTGCAGATGGCCCCGCTGGAAATGACCGACGTCGACGGCACGTTCCGTTTTTCAGGTCTGGACCTGAACGCCGAGTCGTCGGCCGACGCGGAAAAATTCAGCCTTGCGGGCAACATGGACAATCTGCAACTCAATGTCGCGTCGCCTGACGGTCCGGTCAGCATCGAGATCAAAGGCATGACCTTCGACACGGGCGGCACCAAAGGCAAGTCCGGTTTCTATCTGGGCCATACCAACATGAAAATCCAGAACGCGGGTTTCCAGGTGGTGGGCAAGCCACAGGTGCAGATCCGGGATTTCACCAACACCAACCTGGCGCAGGAAGATGCCGGTAACCTTGCAGCGCAGATCAATTACGATGCCGGCATGATTGCCTACGCCGGCAAGGACGTCGGTTCTGCGCACATGGGCTTCAAGATCGCCAATTTCGATGTGCTGGCGACTCAGGCGCTGTATCAGTTGTATCAGGATAAAATCCTGCCTCAACAGCAACAGGCCGCGCTGGAGAAGCGTCCGTTCCGCCTGGAGCTGAACACGGCTGATCAGGAACTGATGAACACCCAGATGAAAACGCTGCTGGCGGCCAAACCGCACATCGAGCTGGAAAAACTCTCGCTCAAGACCAGCAACGGTGAAAGCCACATGCGTATCGCCGTGGACCTGGCCGATCCAGGCCCGCTCGATCAGCCTTCCGATGCGCTGCTCATGAAGAGCCTGGGCGAAGTCAACGCCAGGGTCGTCCTGTCCAAGCCGATGATTCGCGATCTCGCGACCCAGCAAGCCATTCGTGAAGGCCAGACCGACCTCAAGGTCATCGCTGATCAGGCCAAGGCCGCTGGCGACATGGCCAGCGCAATGGCCGAGATGATGCAACTGGCCAAGGTCGACGGCGACAACATCGTCTCCGACCTGCATTACGCCAACCAGATGGTCGACTTCAATGGCCAGAAAATGACCGTGCAGCAGTTCATGAGCAACGTCATGGGCAAGGTCGGCGTGCTGGGTAACCAGTAAGCCGCCTGCGACACGGTCTGCCGTCAGGACGGGCGATGTGCCGTCCTGACACCAGGCGTCGCTACTGAGTCAGCCCGCGCAGGGTATCCGCCAGTTGCCGGGTACGCTGCGAGGTGCCCGCCGTCATATCGCTGGAGCCTTCCAGTTCCGACAGCAGCCCCGTCAGCGTTCCAACCTCAAGGGACTGCTCCTCGATGTGCTGCGCCACCTTGCGAATTTCCTCGGCCAGACGCTCGATATCGGTGCCGATGTCGTTGGCGTTCTGCGACGTCTTCTGCGCAAGCTGGCGCACCTCATCGGCCACCACTGCAAAGCCACGTCCCATTTCGCCCGCCCGCGCAGCCTCGATGGCAGCGTTCAGCGCCAGCAGGTTGGTCTGCCCGGCGATCTGCTGGATCATCTGCACCACCGACTGAATGCGCAGGCTGGACTTGGCCAGCTCCCGCGAGCCGAGCACCACCTCGTCAGCCTGACTGACCAGGCTTTTGACGGTGTTGCCCGCTTTGTCGATAACCGTTTCCTGCTGGGTGATGGTCTGCGACAGCTCATCCATCGAAACATGCAGCTCGCCAGAGTAATGGCGCAATTGAGCGGCGATTTCTTCCTGATCCTGATGGGCCTTGACCAGCACATCGCCCAGGTCGCTCAGGCCACCGAACACCGGACGGATCTGCTCGTCCAGACCGCTCGGGTCAATGGTTTGCACGAAGTTACGCTGCTTGAACTGATCGATCTGCTTGACCACCACATGGCTCAGACCGGCCAGCTTCTTGATCTGCCGACGCAGAAAGAACGCCTTGAACTCGCCGTAATAGGCGATGAAGTTATCGATGTAGTCGTCGCGGAACGGCTGCCCTTCGGGCACCTTGAAGAAGAACACGGCGGTGAGCGTCTGGTTGAGGTTCAACCCGAGAATCTCGCCAAAGGTCGAGAAGCCCACCACCGGCGTCGCACCGAACACATCGTTCATCCGGCCCAGTTCACTGCCGTTGTTCAGGCGCCGCAGGATGCAGTCGCTCAACAGGCCGAGCAGCGGCTTTCCGGACTTGCCCTGCAGAAAACGCGCGAAGTCCTTGCGCGTGGTGTCGATCATGGACGTTCGTTTGACCATCACCAGCTCTTCGCCGGGCGCCACGTCGCAGAACAGGTGAACCCGCTCGCTTTCATAATCGATGCGCGCAATCGAGCGCACGAACAGCTCTTCGCCTACCCGGATGGCGAACGAGTACTGCGCCAGCTTGCCTTCCAGCTCATGCCGCTCGCACTTCAGCGCGTCACACAGCGCCGCAACCATCGTAGTGATCTCGCCTCTGGGGTTGACCACCTGGCTGATGTAACGATCTTCCAGGGAGGCCGTCAGCACACTCAGGCTCAATGGCGTCGGCGCGAAGTTCTGGCTCTTGAAGACGCCGAAGCGCACGTTTTTCGCGCTCTTGAGAAACACCACCTGAGCATGGTTTTCGTAGCTGCGTTTGCCGTCGTGAATCAAGGTCTTCTTGAAGTCGCCTTTGCCCCCCGCAGAACCGCCCACGAACAGGCACGGAAAGCGCCCGGACTCATACAGCGCTTCCATGAAAAACGACTCCGACGCCGACAGCCCGTCGAACGTGACGTAGGCCAGCGTGTCGCGGTGGTCGATGGGGGTGTTGATCTGCGTGCGCTTGATCGAGTCGGTCAGGCGCGCAATGCGCTCACGCATCGACAGCCGCTTGCCCGCACCGCGAATGTCTTCGCTGTGCAGCGGAATGTGCACCACCTCCGCACTCTTGATGACGCTTGAGTCAAACAGCGCGAGGACGATCCGGTCCCACTGGTTATCCGCCGCGCAGTACAGCGAATCATTGCCCGAGCACAGTTCGCCTGACGTTGTGCACAGGCTGATCTTCGCGTTGGGAAAGCGCGTAGCGACAGACTTGGCTACCTGATCGAAGTCGACGTGCGGCGAAACGAAACCGGTCAGATAGACCGGATCGAAGCTCAGCGCAGACAGCTTGGCGTTCAATTCCCGGGCGGACGTAATGACACTGATGGCGCCTTCGGTCCGCGATGTGCCGGCCCGAAAACGAGATAAAAGGCTCATGGTTAAACCCGTAAAGATAAAAAGCAGAGGCCACGCGGAATATGGACCGATCCTTATTGATCGGCTGCCAACAGGTTCGGGTGAGCTTGAAGGGCGATGAATTTTGCCTATGCGTGCCGCTCAGGACAGGTGCAGCATCAACGCTCTGATGAGGGCGAGCGTCTGGCGATGCACCGAATCATAATGATCATTGTGGCAATAGGGCCGTACCGACAGGGTGATGGAGTCGGCCGTTGTGGAGGACAGGTGCACATCGACAGCGGGGCTGCTCAGTACATTGGGCAGGCGGGCGATCTGATCCTTGAGGCGCGGGATGATCTTCTGCTCGTCGGCGGTGCCCGGCAATATTGCGGTCAGTTCGACGCTGCGAAAAGCATTGCTGGAAAAATTGACGATCGTGTCAGAGAAGATCTTGTTGTTGCCCACCAGATTCAGCACGTTTTCCGGCGTGTTGATCGACGTGACGAACAAGCCGATTTCGACAACGGTCCCGGTCACGCCCGCCGCCGAAATCAGATCGCCGACCTTGAAGGGCCGCAGCACGATGATGAAACCACCCGCTGCCAGATTGGCCAGCAAACCCGACCAGGCCATGCCGATCGCCAGCGCCACGGCCGCCAGCAGCGCCGCAAAGCTGGTGGTCTCGATGCCGCAATAGCTCAGAATGGCGATCACCAGAATGATATTCAGCGTCACCGTGATGAACGAGCCGACATAGCGCAGGACCGTCGGATCAAACCGCTGCCGCGTCAGCGAACGCTGTGCCATCCTGACCAGCACGCCGATCAGCCAGCGACCCACTATCCACAACAAGGCTGCGATCACCAGCCTCAGAACAACAGTCGTCCCGTACTGCAGAACGACATTGAACAACGAGTTGATTCCGTCAGTGCCGATATTGATGACATTCAGCGCATCCATCACCGCTACTCCAGACCGCAAGGCTCGCCCGGCAGATGGCCTACGGAGCGGAGCCGTACATTGAAGGGCAAAGCAGGGCGGTGGCTACTGGTAGTTTTGACTGGAGGCAAAGGGCCTGCAACTGGTGTTGGGGGCTCAGCAGGTGTTCTGGGCTTTTAGCCTACTCGTGTCTATTTTTTGTTTTTTGAGATGTAGTCAACTATGTTTTGTACCGTTTTGAATTTTTCAATTTCCTCATCCGGGATATCGATGTTGAATTCTTCTTGTAGAGCCATGCTGAGCTCGACAAGTTCTAAACTGCTACCCTTGAAATCCTTGGTTATGTCAGATGTCGGTTTTACCTCTACTGCCGCTGCTTCCAAATGCTCGGCCACCAATTCTTTTACACGTGTCATTACCTCTTCCATGATCATCATCTCCTCGCATGCGATTTTTACTGACTACTGAAATCCTAAAATTAGGCCTCAACAGAAAAGCTGTCTACTGACATTAATAACAGCTGTTTAACAGTGGGAGGTCTGAGCCGTTTGGCCATGCTCGTATTAAGCCCGTCGATAAATCGCTAAACTCGCCACCTCACAAGGACGACTCAAGGACCTGGTATGCCGCTCCCTTCTGACACCCTGCGCCGTACGCTGGTGATCTGGCTGTATGCCGTCGCAGTTGCGCATGTGCTGGGCAGTCTGGTGTTCACTTGGGCAGGCTTTTCCGGCTTGCTCGACGGCTACCTGACTACGCTTGAGCAGGCCTTCTGGACCGATGCGGTTCCCGCCGCTGCTCGCGCGCAACAGGTTTGGTGGATGGCGCTGTTTGGCGCAACCTTGCAAACGTATTCCGTGTACATGCTGGCGCTGGTGCACCTGGGCAACCGCCTGAAAAGCGCCATGCCCTGGGGCTGGCTGATTGCGGGCCTGCTGCTGTGGGCGCCTCAGGACATCCTGATTTCCGTGCGTGGGGGCGTCTGGTCGCACGTATGGCTCGATCTGGCGGCGTTGCTGGCGTTGTTGCCGCCGCTCATCTGGCTGTATCGCCATGACCGCCGCACTTCGGTTGTTCACGCGTCGAAGGACCCTCGTCATGTCTGACTTGCCGCTGCTGTATCTGCTGGCGGGCAACGGCAGCAGTGCCGAATGGTGGAACGACGCGCTGCCGCATTTTCAGCGGCATCGAGCCGTGCCGCTGGAACTGCCAGGCTTCGGCAATAATCCTCAGCCACCCTGCGAAGACCTCGCCGCCTATGCCGATGCGCTGTTGGCGGCGACCGTGAAGGGCAGCGCCATCGTCGCTGTGGGTGTCAATGCCTTGCTGGTCATGCATGCCTTGCAGCGCCAGCCCGGACACTTCTGCAGAAGCGTGCTGCTGGCCCCGGTGGGGGCTTTTCTGTGGCAGCGGCGCTTGCCTGCGCTGATGTCGCCGCTGCCCATTCGCAAGACCATTCACTGGCTGCTGGCCAACAAGCCCACGCTGTTTGCGCACAAGTTTTCCAGGCAGACCTGGCCAGCCGAGCACTACCAGCGCATGGGCTCCGGTTACGCCCGCTGCCGTGCTTTCGTGCCGTATTGGGATCTGTTGCGTGCCGACACCGCGCTGCCGCTGCTGGAGTGGGTGCAAGATCCCATAGAGCTGGTCTGGGGCGATCAGGACGAGGTCCTGGGTATCGAGCAGGCGGCAGCGTGGTCGGCCATTCTGGCGCGTGCCGACCTGAGCATCAGCCTGAAACCGGGCTGGGGTCACTACCCGTGGATCGACGCGCCGGCCGAGTTTGCGCAGTGGCTGGAGTCGGGCGAGCGCGGCTTCGTTGCGCACACCAAAGGCGGCCGTCTGCGTCTGGCGGCCATCGCCGGGCAACCGGTGCCCGATGCACTGTCTCTGGTGCAGGGCGATGACTCGGCCTTGCCCGGGTTTCTGGCCCGTCAGCCTGACGCTATATGGGCCGTGCGCTCATCCAGCTTCGGTGAGGATCAGGCCGATGCGGCCAATGCTGGTCTGAGTACCACTTTTCTTCGCGAGCCCAGCCACAACGTACCCGTGCGCGTTGCAGAGCTGCACAACGCTGGCGTCGAAGAGGTGGTGGTACAGCGCTTCATTACGCCGGTGCTTTCCGGGATCGCTTTCGTGCGTCACCTGTCGGTCGAGCTGGAGTGGGTGCAAGGGCATCTGGAGTCGCTGGCCGACGGTCAGGCAAGTCCTGAGCGAGCAATCATTTCCCGCCTCGGCGCGGCCTGGAGCAGCGGCGACTTCAAGCCATCCCAAGGTTTGACTGAGGAGGCGCTCTGGGACTTCCTGCAGGGCATTCTGCGCGTATTCCACTACGTGCCGGGCGACGTCGAGTGGGCCTGGGATGGCCGCCAGCTGTGGCTGCTGCAGTACCGCCCGATCAGTGACTACGGCTGGCGCCGCCACCTGACCGCCGCCAATATTGCGGAGATCCTGCCGCCCCAGCCCAGCAGGCTGGTCGAGTACGCACAGCGGCGTGCCGCAGGCAGCATCCCGGCGATCATGGCGCGTTGGGAATCACGCGTGTTGCAGGACAACGAGCCATTTACCGCACTGTTTGGCGCAGCTTCCTACATCAACAACGACCTGTTTCTCGCACGCCTAGCTGATTGGGGCATCGCCTCCAGCAGTTACGCCGATGAGGTCGGTGGCGCGACCCCGCATCTACCGTGGCGACCACTGCGTCTGCTGCGCTCATTGCCGGTGTTTCTGCGGATGCAACGTGTCGCGCGTGGCCACTTGTTGACCCTGGAAAAGCAACTGCACCGTTTCGACCGAGAGCTGCATGCCCTGACGGCCCAAGGTGCTGACGGTCAGCAATTGGCTGACTGGTTCACCCGTTTCTACGTATTCGTCGTGCAAGGCAACCTGTGCATCGCCACCTCGCTGGCCAGCAGCGGCGGAGACCTGCTGGGACGTCCACCGACCGCTTACGACGACCTGGAGCACTGCCCGCACCGGCTGCCCTGGGAAACCGACCCCGCGACTCCACGCCCGGCAGCCACTGACCTGCCTTTACAAGCCTTCCCGACCTGGCCGGGTTTCATTCGCATCGCCCACCGCGCAGGCCTGCCGGGCATGCGCGGCTACTACCTGCAAGTACGCGAGTGGTATCGCGACAACCTGATGCGCCTGTTCTTCCGCCTGCATCACGCCATGCCCAGCGCCGACCGGGAACACTGGTTTGCGCCGCATCCAGACATTCGCAGCCGTGCCGGCAGCTTCTGGCAGGACGGCCGCGAAGGCACCGAGCAGGCCACCGGTTTCATGATCTATCCTGGCCAGGTGCAAGGCATTCTGGGCGAGGACATCCTGCTGGAAGACACCCTCGACCCCGGACGCCACGCGCACTACCAAAACGCCCGCGCGGTGATTGCGCGCATGGGCGGACGTCTCTCGCACGGCTCGACCTTGCTGCGTGAACTGCGCAAACCCTCGGCCGTGCTGCCGCAGGTTGATCTGGCGTGGGTGGGGCGTGAAGTGCTGTATGTGGATGGGGAGTTGAGGTTGGTGGAAGGGCAGGCACGCAGTCGGGTTCTCGCCGACACGGTATAGCCAAACGCTTACACGCGGTGGAGGGATTTGGCCATTTCCGAACTGGTCCTTCCTGCGTATTATTGGATCCATCAAGTGGTGAACAGGAGTTCACCAGGATCAAGGATGATCGACCATCGCCTCGGAGGCGGCCGACAGGAAGTCGGGATGGTCTTGGAAAAACCCGCTTCGGCGGGTTTTTTGTTGGGTGCGATAAAGTCCTCGTCGATTTCGGATCATGTGCGCGGTGCCTTCCGCTTGCGCAGGCTCTGACGATGTTTCTTGAGGTCTTTACGGCGATGCATCTCCCGACAGATCTCCTTGCGCTCGCACCGAATGAGCGCCCACTGCACACGCAATTCGCGACCGTGCCGGCTGTTGAGCGATAAAAGGCCCAGCGATGGGAAAAGCAGACAAACAATATCAGTGCGGTCATGCCAGAAGTCGCAACGCTTCTGGCTCTGAGTTAGTCAGGTGATGTTCGTCACCTGCGTGTCCTGCCCCATACTGCGCAAGAACTTTCGCTGCTGCCTGAGCAACTCACGGTAGTCGATGCAGCGATAGTGCAGACCGTGGCGGGGGGCCAGATCGGCAATGATGTTCGCCAGTGCCGGGTAGTGTCGATGACTCCAGCCAGGGAACAGGTGATGAGTCAGATGAAAGTTCAGCCCGCCCACGGCATGGTGCAGCCAGCGTGGAGAGGTTTGCCAGTCGCAGGTTGTCGCGAAGTTATGTCGATACCAGCCGTGTGGCATCAACGGGCTGTCTGATGGCTGATAGAACTCCGCTTCTGCCCAGTGCGTGCCGAGCAGCAGAAATACCACCCAGAGAGAGGCAAGCATCTGGCTCAAAAAGTACGCGATCAGCACCGTCGTCCAGCTGCCCTCGAATATCACCAGCGGCACTATCAGTACCAGCAGCAGATGGCATGCCTTGCTGGCCAGAAATACCGCCCAGCCTTTGTTTCCCGGAAGAATGCTTTTGGCTTTGAGCGGCGTCTTCCCAAGGCGGTCCGACCAGTCGAATATCCATGAGATATAGGGCAGCGACAACGCCGCGACCATGGGCCAGTAAAGATGTTGATAACGCATGTGCTTCCGCCAGCCCTGGAAGGGCGTCTGTCGCAGGACGCCATTTTCCTCGGTGTCCAGATCGTAATGTTCAACGTTGGCATAGGCATGATGAAACTGCACATGCCTGACTCGCCAGTAATCCGGATCAATCCCGAGCGGCAAGGTCATCAACCTGCCCACCAGCCGGTTTGCCCAGGCCGCCCGGAAAAAAGCATTGTGGGTGGCGTCGTGAAACACCATCACGTTGAGTAGCATGCCTGTCAGGACAAACAGGAAATAGCAGCCCACGAATGCCCACGCATTGTGTTGCATAAGGCTCGAGGCATAAAAACCGCCGCACAGCAGGGTAAGGAGCATTGCCGTCACCTTTTGCCGAATGCTTGCGTAGCGATGGTCGTCTGCCAGGTAGGCGTGCGCCGCCTGCTTGAGGGCGTGATGAAATGCCTGTTCGCCATCGGCAGGAAATGACAGGGGGGCAAGTGACTCAGCCATGATGTTTTTTCACCGGATTTGCGGCTGAAAGGTTGTAGCCGCGAGAAGACACGGCCACCCATGCGCCGTGCAGGGCGAGGGCGACCATCGGCAATTGCCAGTAAACCTGCGACCAGCCGTAATAACCCAGAAAAAGCAACGCCAGCCCCAGGCTGACTATTAGCCAGACGGGAATACTCCAGGTCCTCGCTTCGGTCATTCCTCCCAGCGCCACCGAGCCCACCACAAGAAAGACGAACAGGACGACCTGCGGCCAAGTGATGTCGCTGTAGCCATAGCCATATTGATAGATATAGCCCACCACCAGCGCGAAGAGCAGCAACGCGCCGCTGAAAATGCTCAAACCCGAAACGCGCGAGCGGGTCGGTTCGTTCGATTTTATCGACAGTCGCAGGTAATGCAGAAAAGGTACGTTGCTGGCCCAGAACGGATTTGCGGAAGAGCGAGGCCCTCCGATTCCAAACGTGTAAGGCACATCGGGCAGCCTGGAAAATGTGCCGAACAGCTTGTCCCAGAAAATGAAAGTACCGCCGAAGTTCTTGTCTGAGTAGGTCCGGTCTTTGACGTGATGCACGCGATGATGGGTCGGAGTAACGAAAATCTTCTCAAGCACGCCCAGCCTGGGTGTCAGCGCATTATGGTTAAAGAACTGCATCGAGTAATGCAGGATCGACACTGTGACAAACACATGCAGGGGTACCCCCAGCACGGCCAGAAGAATGAAGAACGGAATCGAGGTGAGTGACGAATACCATGAATTACGCACGCCCAGGGACAGGTTGAAGTGCTCGCCCTGATGATGCACCACATGCACGGCCCAGAGTACGCCAACGTGGTGATGCAGACGGTGCAGCCAGTAGAAACAGAAATCCCAGGCCAGCAATGCGAACGCCCAGATCAATAGAGGCGGCCATGTATCCAGCAGGCCAAGGCTCAAGTACGCGGCGACAAGTCCGTAACAGATGACTTCCAGGCCACGGAACAGCCATAGCATGAGGTGGCCGGAATTCAGATTGAACACCACGTCATGCCAGTCAACCGGCTTGCGCTGCATCCACTGCAGAATGACGGCCTCGCCTGTTACGGCCAGCAGCATGATGATGATCGGAATGGCCAGATCGCTCATTGCATATTCCCTTTAAGTGCGACTGGCCTGCTTCGGCCGAGCGCATCGACCAGCATACCCGCCACCAGTGCGAGCACGGCGCCACTGACCACGTCGATGAACAGATGACGGCGCAATTGCAGGATCGAATAGGCAATGGCGACCACCCATAAGACAAACACTGCAGTACGCGCGCTACGCCTTGCTGCACTGATCCCCCAGACTGCCAGCACCATCAGGGCCATGTGCAGGGATGGCAGGCAATTCTGGGGCGAGTCCACATAGGTCAGTGCTGCCAGCAGTGTAGAGCTTAACGTTGTGCCCTCATCGACAGGGTAAACCATCGTTGTCGGCCACAGCAGATAGACCGTTCCGGCACCCAGTGCGGTAAGACGCATGGCGCGAGACAGCCAGCGCACCCGATCGAGTGGGGTCATCAGATAGCCCAGTGGAACAACCACGAAGAACGACAGGTACAGCCAGATGGCGTGCGGCGTGAATGCGATCATTCGGTCGAGCGGCGAGGGTGTCATGACCTGGCCGGTGCTCTGCAAATGGTCGGTCAGCGTATAGATCAGACCGACCGAACCCCAGCCAAGCAGCATGTGCCACAACCGAAACATCATTGGGGTGTTCATGCTTTTGCCTGCCGGACAATACGGCGTCGTTTTCGATCAAAGTTCGGCATCACGTTCTGCACCGTCAGTTGCCATTCAAGTTTGTCAGTGGCAATACCCTGTTGTGTGAACAGGGCGACAAGTTGTCTGCGGCTGTGCTCCAGTTCGGTTTGCGTACAGTCTGCAATCAGCTGCAGCCGGGTTTTCGAAAGCTGAATCAAGCGGTAGTCACTGGTCAGTGGCAGTGCATTGGCAATTGCCCGACTGCACAGGTCGGCAAAGATAATCTGCATCTCACCGTGCTGGTCGGGCAGCGAAAGCTGATCGTCGCGGCGACCTTCGATTCGGGAAATTGCCATCGAATGCTGACCACACGGGCAGGGCTCGGATTGCCTGACCAGTACATCATCCAGTCGGTAGCGTACGATAGGCTGGGTGCTGCGAGTGAAGTCGGTGATCAACGGCGTGAAGCGCTGCTCATCAAGCCACTGGGGCTCGATATGCACGAACTCTTCGTTCAAATGCAGCGTGCCATGAGAGCACGTGGCGGCCAGAAAACCTTCGGTTGCCTGATAGACCTCGCCGACCTCGCGGAACACCGTATTCAGTAACTGACGGTCCTGCGCGTCCAGGACTTCGGCAACGGAGATCACCTTCTTAACGTCGAGTTGAATCTGCCCGTCCAGAACGGCCAGCGCCAAGGCGCGTAGCACCTGTGCCGGTGCCACGATGATGGTCGGTGCCTGCGCTTGCAGGCGAGGCAATTGCTCAAGGAATGGTGAAAACAGATCGTAAAAGGCCAGGCTCAACCAGCGATTGTCCACGCTGTGGTACAGGTTGCTGTCCGCACGTAGAAAAAGTGCCACTCGCTCACCCGCGAAAATACCCTCTGGCAGCATCTTGGCAAGCATCCCGCCCGCCCAGATCTGCTGTTCCTGCGGGCTGACGACGAAAACGCCACGCTGCCCTGACGTGCCCGAGGACAGCCCGACGCTAAAGCGGCCGAGGCGTGGCGTGAAGTCGCGCTCGGCTTCGCCGCGCCTTGCGCAGGCCAGCAACTGATCGCGTTGCAGGCCCGCAGTGTTCATCTGGTCGAACTGCGTCATCATCAGCGCCTTGTCCATCAGCGGCCATTCTTTGAACGGCAGAACGCTGTAAGGCTGAAAGTACGGACTGTTGGCCAGCACCTGTCGGGCGAAGCGTTTCAGTTGCCTGCTCTGAAAACGCTCCAGTGCCTGGCGACTGGAAAAACGCAAACGACGTGCTCGCCAGTAGTGCCAGAGCGTCATCACCGGGATCATAAATCGCCCTCGTGGCACAAACGAATATCCACATGGCCTGCTGCCCACAACAGGTTCAGACGGTTCAGCGTCTGGTAGTAGGCCTTGCTGTCGTCCATCAGCACGTTGGCAAGCACAGAAGGCCCGCGTAATTCTTGATAGCTCAGCGGCGACCACGCTGAATCACTGGCCAGCAGTGTCCAGCCCTCGTCAGTGAGAATAAATGCCCCCAGGTGTCCGGCGGCATGACCTGGTAGTGGCACCAGAACAATCTGCCCGTCACTGCCCGGTAGTTCGTAGCCATGTGTAAACGGGGCCAACTGTGCAGACAGGCTCACCTGCTCAAAGCCCTCCACGAACTGCAACGCTGCTTCGAAACCTTCGGGAATCAGTCCTGGTACGAAGGCGCGCTTGAGCGCGGCGATGCCACGTAATGAGCGGGTTTTCTGCCAGCCTTCGCCCGAGCAGATAAAGTCGAGATGACTGAAGTCCCGCAGGCCGGCGATGTGATCGGCATGAAAGTGGGAAATAATCAGCGCCTGAATGTCGTTGGCCGCGTAACCCGCATTACGCAGCTGATCCAGCAGCGTTTCACCCGCATCCAGGTATACCGGGGTAACCTGGCTGTAGATGCGGAACACCCCTGAACGGGTATGCTCCTGAAAATGGTTGGCATAGCCGGTATCCCATAACCAGCGGCGATCGCCGACCTCCAGCAGATACGCCCTGGATGGAAATTTGCAGACCCGCAGGCCAGCGCCTTGCAACGCCATGCAGCCGATATGCGTGCAGTAACCCACTTCGAAAGTGGTGATGCTAGCCATGGCGCTTCACCGCTTGAGACTTGAGCCATTGCCCAGTGAGCTGAATACTTTCTTCCATCGTATACCGAGGTCGGTAGCCCAACTCTTCAATGGCTCGCGTCTGGCTCAGGGTCATATCGAAGTTCACCGCTGCCACACTGTAGCGGGTCAGCACGGGCTCCTTACGCGTTACAGAGGCCAGCAACTCAAGTGCAATCGCCAGTGTGTGAAGCAACCTATAGGGCATGGGCTGAACACGATAACGAAGGCCGAGTTGATCGTGCAGTAACAAATGCAACGTATCCACTAACCGCATAGGCTGGTGATTGGTGATGTTGTAGGCGGCGCCTGAAGACAAAGAATTGTTATGGCTGGCCAGATCCATGGCGTGCACAACGTTCAGTACAAACGTCAGGTCCAGTACCGCCTCACCACCGCCGGGCAAACGCAGCACGCCGCGGTCGCGTTCTATCTGGCCCAGAATCCGGGGCAGAATCACCCGGTCATGGGGGCCGAATAAGCCACGGGGCCGCAGGATAATAAACGTGGTCTGTGGATAAAGCGGTACCAGCGCCTGTATGGATTGTTCTGCCTGGTACTTGCTGCTGGCGTAGTGATTGGCGAATCGTCGGGCACGGTATTGCTCGTCAATACGCTCATGGTCTTGAAAGTCGAAATAGATCGCAGGCGTGGATATGTGCACGAAGCGCGAAACGCCGCAGCGGCCCGCTGCCTCGGCCAGCTTTTCTGCGACGACTACATTGGCCTCATGAAACTCGGCCTCGCTACCCCAGGGAGAAGACTTTGCCGCGCAGTGCCAGACCACGTCACTGCCGAGCATCAATTGCTCGCATTGCTGTGCTGTAGCCCGGGTCAGATCCAGGGCGGTGAACGCCGCTCCTTGTTCTCGCAGCAGATTCCCCACTGCCGAGTCACGTCCGGTGGCATGTACCCTATGGCCTGCATTCAATAGCCACTCTGCCGCATTGCGTCCGAGGCCACTGGTGGCGCCGGTCAGCAGAACCTTCATGGCAGCAGCACCATGCCCGCCAATGTCAAACCGGCAGCGGTACCGATCAGCATCACGGGTTTGCCGGGTGTAAAGCGGCCGGTGGTAAAAGCAGTATGCAGCGCCGTCGGAATCGATGCCGAGACCTGGTTACCGTGATAGCGATAAATATCCACCAGTACCTCAGGCCGTACTCCAAGCCTTTTTCGCATGTGCTCAAGCGAAAGATGGCTGGCCTGATGGGGGACCACGGTGGCGATCTCGGCAAGCTTCAATCCGCTCCTTTCCAACAGGCGTGCGAGGTAGCTCTCGATCAACGCGGCAGCCTGACGAAACAGCTGCTTGCCCTTCATATGGAACAGAAAGTCACTGTCAGTCATGCCTGTACGCGGATTGCGGCGTGTACCGCCTGCTTGAATCTCACACAGGTCGCTGCCCTGTGGATAAGTCTCGGACAGGCTGCTCAGAATGCCGCTGCTGCCGTCACCGCGTTCGACAATGGCGCAGGCTGCTCCGTCGCCGAGGATCAGCGAGCTTTCTTCGTCATCCCAGTCGATACCGCGTGAAACGAGATCTGCCGACACGACCGCAATGCGTTTGTAGATCCCCGCATTGAGCAAGCCGGCAGCGACCTGTAGCGCTGTAATGAAGCCGACGCAACTGCTGTTGATATCAAAGCCGGGAGTACCCGACGGCAGATGGGCGGCCTTCAGAATCAGTGCGGCCGTGCAGGGCAATGCTTGCATGGGTACTGCTGATGCCGAGATCAGCAGATCAATCGAGTTCGCCGGAATCTGCTCCCTGGTCAAAGCGTCCTGGAGCGCTTGCGCTGCAAGTTCGGCCTGGCTGGCATCGAGTGTTGCGTGAAACCGGCAATGCACGCCCGAGCGCTTTTCGACATAACCCGCAGGCTTGTTCAATAACGTGTCCAGCGCAGACGAGTCCACTCGATTTGCGGGCACCGCTACGCCAGTCGCAATGACTTTCAGTGGCAGCAAGGCTGCGGGGGAAGAGGGCGCTGTCATTGGAGTCCTGGCTTCGCATCCATGTGGCAATTACCTGAATGACTGATTCAAATATAACGCTGGCTGAACATGGCATGGGTCGATGAACCGCGAACCCTCATGCTCGGCAAGGGTAGAGTGTCATCGGTTATCTTTTCGGGTTAAAGACGCATGCCCTTGAACGGGTTCCAGCCTTGCTCGCCTTTTACTTCTTTGAGGTAGTACGAATAATTGACGGTCAAGGCATACATCAGCGAGAAGGCCACATTCAGACCTCCCCCCAGCGCGTAAGGAACCTCGGTTCCCAAAAGCGTACATACCAGAAGGATCAAGGCGTTGGTCGCGAGCATTATGCCAATCAACGCAATGCCTTTTTTCCACAGGCCCAGCACGAAGAAATAAATGGGGCCAAAGAAATACGCGATGACGTTGAAATTGATCCGCATTTTCTTCCTGAAGCCAGGAAGTGATTTGAGGCCGGCCTTGAACCGCGGGTCGTTCGGCGCACCGTACGTCTCGAAGAAATTGAAGCGCTCCTGCCACCTGGCGCTGTAGGTGCCAGTGTTGCGCGTCTGATCTGCTGTGCTCATGGTGCTGCTCCTGATGTTCCATTGGGGTGACGTCTTTCTTCCGGGAAATCCTGTGTTCTGGCGTTTTTATGATCAGGGTGCTGAGTGTATGGAGTTTTCGGGTGGTGTACTACGCCGATGCCACTCGATTCTTCCGCTCTACACCCGCTAGGTAAAGTTGTAGGTCGCATCGTTTTCGTTGGTCAGGGCGACGAGGCGAATGGCCTTGTCGTATTCGTAAGTGATGGTCTGGCCTTTGGCATCCTGTCGCCATTTGGGCAGGCCACGGCCGTTGCGCAGCAGTTGGGTGGTCTGGCCTTTGCCGTCGGTGTGGGTCAGGACCTGGCCCAGTTCGTTGTAGGTAAAGGTCTCGCTGTTGCCATCCGGGTGGTTGATGCGCAGCACTTCGCCGTCGGGCTTGCGTTCCAGCGTGGTGGTGTTGTTCAGGGCATCGGTGACGGCGAACAGGTGATCGAATTATTCGACATTGACGAGGTGCTCGCTGCACCTTTGATGTTGATAAGGCAATCCAAGTCGCTTTCATGGCAAAGTTTTTATCACCTTGGTACAAGGCTAGGACGGTATTGAAGTTGCCCATCTCAGTCAAATTTTTAAAGATCACTACTGTGGCGATAGGGCTATCTCATCGTGAAAATGCAAAGCCTCTAAAAAGCCAGAGTTACAAAATACTAGCAACAAGCTTTCTTACAAGCTTCACTTAGACTAATTATATTTTTTGCAGTCTAAATGAGTCTATTCTTATTAGGGCAAAGGCTAGCAGCAAAAGCCAGATGCCCTATCAAAAAGAAAATAAAACTTCCTACTCTGTTTTTTCAAAACCCTCTGCAGCTAATTCAATATGAATGATTTGGACCTAAGCTTAAATCGCAAAGGTTTTTATTTGCGCAGCATTAATCGTTAAATCGTCAAGCCTGTTCGAAATAACTTTCCAAGAAGTCGTTAAAATTTGCCCACTGAGGTCTCAATTTTCCTTGTTTGAAATCCAAGAGCTCATTTCCCAAAGATACGCTAAGTACCTCGCCAGTGTCTCTATTATAGAAATAGCCACTTTCGCCTTCGAAGCTATCTAGCGGAATATACTCCTGTGGGAGCTGCAATGTTTCATGTGTGTTCTTCAAATCTAAGTCAAAATTAGTATTTTTAGAGAACCAGCATACCTGATATATTTCCTTTCCGTGCTGCATGAATGTTGGACCGTCTTCTACGTGTAAGTAGAACTGAGCGAAATCAGACGATAAGTCAATACCCAGCTTCTTGAGCTCCACTTCATAATCTGCGCTTGCATCTTCATACCACCAGCCTTGTTGCTTAAAAAAATCTATCAGTTTTTTCGATATCATAACTTTATCCGCAGTTTCCCGAAAGCTTAGGGCTCCCGGCTCTTCTGTTAATTTCTGTTTGCGCACGTCCTTCCCAGTAAGCGCCGCGATCACCGTTGAATAGGTCTCTATTAACAGGGTTGATCGGATGCTGTGCAGGTAGATGAGGATGCAACGCGTTAGTGTTACCAAATTTTTTATGTGTATCGGCAGATAACTCGAAGAGAGAGCCTAACCCATCTTGTTTAGAATGATGGAGATTAAGCTGAGAATAACTGCCATTCTTAACAACAAATGGACTTCTCCCCTCTGATGCGAGATCCAAGTTGGTCTTTACTCCTTCCCTTGTATTGACAGGTAGGTCCCAGTCTATAACTTGCTGATAAACTGTATGTGTACTACCGGATGGAGCGGTGAATGAGGAGGGTGTAAAAAATCCAGTTAGTCCAAACGGATCAATCCATCCGTTGGTATTAGGGGCATACTGATAAAGATTAAACCCACCCAACAACCCAATCGGATCCTGCGTTATAAACCGCCCAATCTCCGGGTCGTAATACCGAAACGTGTTGTAATGCAGCCCCGTCTCGACATCAAAATACTGCCCCTGAAACCGCAGGTTCTGCTCAACCTCGTTCACCACCAGCTTCTCAACCGCTCCCCATGCCCGGTACTTCGCCTGCCAGACGATCTGCCCTTCGGCATCGGTCATTTCCAGCGGTGTACCAATCTGGTCGGTGTGGAAGTAGTAGACCTTGTTCTCGACTTCGCCTTCTTTCTCGTCAACACGCGCCAACGGTGCATAGCTGCCGGGCTCGTAGATATACAGACTGCTCTGGCCGGGACTTTCTTCGCGCAGCATCCGCAGGCCTTGCCAGAGGAAGCGTTTGTGGTCGGTGCGGCCTTTGATCTCGGACTGTTTGGCGACTCTTCGGCCAAGGCTGTCGTACTGGTAGCTGCTGGTGCTTTCCACCTGCGTGTCAGCCATGGTCTCGGTTTTGACCAGGCGGTTTTCGCAGTCGTAGGTGAAGGTCTGCCAGCGCACGATGCCGACGACTTTTTCGATCAGGTTGCCCCAGGCGTCGTATTTGTACTCGTGGTTCGCCCACTGTTTGAGGCGGTTGTCTTTGACGTGATCGAAGCGGCTGGTGTTGAAGTTGAGGCGGTTGGCCGCAGCGTCGTAGCGGAACTCTTCTCCATCGACCACTCGGCCGGTGTTGCGCGCTAGCAACTGGCCGTTGGCTTCGTATTCGTACTGGGTTTCGCCGCGCAGTTTGTCGAGGGTACGGCTCAGTTCACCGGCCGGGTCGTATTCGTAGCGGCGGTGAACCGGGTTGTAGGCGTGTTCGACGTAGCGCTCTGGTTTTATGAGCGGGTTCTGAATCTGTGACAGTTTTTCCGCAGGCAGGGTGGTTGCGTACTGCCACGCTTTGCGGCCCATGCTGTCGTAGCCGAAGCAACTGGTGAGTTTGCCCTGGGTGCGGTAGACCTCGCGGTGCAGGTCGTCGCGTTCCATGTCGCTGATCAACTGGCCATCGAGGTTGAGCTGATGCAGATGACCGCTGCCGTAGTACAGGTGGTTCAGGTGCTGGCCGGTAGGAAGGGTCAGCGTGGTCAGGTTGCTGAGCGGATCGTACTCGTAGGCCAGCGCGCCCTGAGGCGTGGTTTCTTTGACGAGGCGGCCGAGCAGGTCGTAGGCGAAGTCGATCTTTTCAGCGGTGACGCCCAGTTTTCAGCCTAAGTCCGTCGGCTTACGTTTGATCGATAGCAGTCGGTCACCGTTGTCGTATGCATAGTCCTGACGCACGTCGTCGTTTAGCTTTGCCAGCAGACTGCCGATTGAAAAAAGAAGGGCTGGCACAAAGTTGACAGCCCCTTTTTTCGACCAAGATTTTAAAGAGCTATATAGTTCAGAAAATTTTGACGGCATCATGGCAGAAAATGAAAACCAATAGCTTGGAGACTAAGCAACGCCCTTAACCAGTGACTGTCCCTTTACCCCACCCCATGGATCATCCATAAGATATTTTGCATCAAGCTCACCATCGGAAGGCACAAACGTGAACTTATAAAAAATTTCATCACCTTCACAAATTTCATAGTAAAGAGCATATTGGCGCTCTTCGACATCTAGAACGACTTTGGCTTTTTCAGCAGCTGAGGCAACCTCTAATTCGTTTCTTTTTGAAACAAAAAAGGGGACTACTATGCAGCGTTGAGTTTGTGTGTCCAAATTAAATTTTGTGTCTAGAGACAAGCTTATATTTGCACCAAATGCGTCATCTGGTAGGGGGTCAAATATTACGTAGTCTTTATGTATTACTGCGCCTTGATCAATATTTAGCTTACCCCATTGGCTCGAAGCTTCGTCATAGGCACGTGACCGAATTTGAATTTGGCTATGAGATATGAGTAAATCTACTACTTGATTAGAATTTGCCATTAGAAAACCTCTACTTTAATTTTAGTTCCATTTGGAAGGCCTGAAAGCACATTACCAATACTAGATCCTGCTCCTCGATTGTCACTAGGACCGATGTGTCTAACACTTGCACCGCTCCCTCCCTCTTTAAACATGGCCATAGGCCATTCGTCGCGATCTTTTAACTTCATTGTTTTAACGTCTTTGAGGCTTGTCTTTCTATTTAATTTTGCTGCATCTCTCTGAATGGTAACTATGTACGGCTGCCCGCCATTGATTGCGTCTTGTATGTGGCCAAAGGTTTCGGGATATTCGGAGCGTTTTAACCTTAAAAGGTAGTCGTGATCAACGGCATCTGCTTTTATCAAGGTACATCCGGCTAGACCCGTCACGTCAATCCAGCGAATTGGATTTATATTGTACTGGTACAGGTTATACCCTCCAGCCAACCCAATCGGATCCTGCGTAATAAACCGCCCAATCTCCGGGTCATAATACCGAAACGTGTTGTAGTGCAGTCCCGTCTCGACATCAAAATACTGCCCCTGAAACCGCAGGTTCTGCTCAACCTCGTTCACGACCAGCTTTTCCACCGCACCCCACGCCCGGTACTTGGCCTGCCAGACGATCTGCCCTTCGGCGTCGGTCATTTCCAGCGGTGTGCCAATCTGGTCGGTATGGAAGTAGTAAACCTTGTTTTCTACCTCGCCTTCTTTCTCGTCAACACGGGCCAGCGGCGCATAGCTGTCGGGCTCGTAAAGGTACAGGCTGCTCTGGCCCGGACTTTCCTCACGCAGCATGCGCAAGCCTTGCCAGAGGAAGCGTTTGTGGGCGGTCTGGCCTTTGATCTCGGATTGTTTGGCGACTCTTCGGCCTAGGCTGTCGTACTGGTAGCTGCTGGTGCTTTCCACCTGCGTGTTGGCCATGGTCTCGGTTTTGACCAGGCGGTTTTCGCAATCGTAGGTGAAGGTTTGCCAGCGCACGATGCCGACAACTTTTTCGATCAGGTTGCCCCAGGCGTCGTATTTGTACTCGTGGTTCGCCCACTGTTTGAGGCGGTTGTCTTTTACGTGATCGAAGCGGCTGGGGTTGAAGTTGAGGCGGTTGGCGGCGGCGTCGTAGCGGAACTCTTCGCCGTCGACCACGCGGCCGGTGTTGCGCGCCAGCAACTGGCCGTTGGCTTCGTATTCGTACTGGGTTTCGCCGCGCAGTTTGTCGAGGGTGCGGCTCAGTTCACCGGCCGGGTCGTATTCGTAGCGGCGGTGGACCGGGTTGTAGGCGTGTTCGACGTAGCGCTCTGGTTTTATGAGCGGGTTCTGAATCTGCGACAGCTTTTCCGCAGGTAGAGTTGTGGCGTACTGCCACGCTTTGCGGCCCATGCTGTCGTAGCCGAAGCAACTGGTGAGTTTGCCCTGGGTGCGGTAGACCTCGCGGTGCAGGTCGTCGCGCTCCATGTCGCTGATCAACTGGCCATCCAGGTTCAACTGGTGCAGGTGACCGCTGCCGTAGTACAGGTGGTTCAGGTGTTGACCGGTAGGCAGGGTTAGAGTGGTCAGGTTGCTGAGCGGATCGTACTCGTAGGCCAGCGCGCCTTGCGGCGTGGTCTCTGTGGTCAGTCGCCCCAGCAGGTCGTAGGCAAATTCCAGTTTCTCGGCGGTGACGCCCAGTTTTCTGCCGGTGTCCGTCGGTTTGCGCTCGATTGACAGCAGTCGGTCGCCGTCGTCGTAGGCGTAGTCCTGACGCGCGTCGTCGTTGAGTTTGGCCAGCAAACGGCCTATCGGGTCGCGCTCCAGATGGGTGCTGCGCCGTGGCTGTTCGCCTTTCTCGCCGTAGCCGATTTCCTCGACCTGTGTCAGGTGCCCGCCGAGGTTGTAGCTGAAACGGCGGGTGAGGTTATCGATGCGTTTTTCTTCGATCAGACGGTCTGCATCGTCGTAGGCAAAGCGGTAGGTCGCATCGTTTTCGTTGGTCAGGGCGACGAGGCGAATGGCCTTGTCGTATTCGTAAGTGATGGTCTGGCCTTTGGCATCCTGTCGCCATTTGGGCAGGCCACGGCCGTTACGCAGCAGCTGGGTAGTCTGGCCTTTGCCATCGGTGTGGGTCAGGACCTGGCCCAGTTCGTTGTAGGTAAAGGTCTCGCTGGTGCCATCCGGGTGGTTGATGCGCAGCACTTCGCCGTCGGGTTTGCGTTCCAGCGTGGTGGTGTTGTTCAGGGCATCGGTGACGGCCACCAGGTGGTGGCGCTCGTCATAGCGGTAATGCGTGCTTTTGCCCGAGCAGTCCTGAAAGCGCTGCACTTGCGCCAGGTTGTTCCACCACAGGTATTTGGACTTGAGCGTCGGGTCGACGATGGTGTGCGGCAGGCCGTCCTCACCGTTGAGGTATTCGGTCTTGTGGCCCAGCGCATCGATCTCGGCAACGAGGTTGCCTTTGGCATCGTAGTTGGCCTTCCAGGTACTGCCATCCGGGTAATCGACCTGAGTGATCAGCGTCGTCAGGTGGTGGTACTGGTAGCGAATACTGCGGCCCAGCGGATCGGTCTCCTTGAGCAACCGAGCGAACTCGTCGTACTCGAACGCCAACTGATTACCATCGGGCAGGGTCAGCCCGGTCATGTTGCCGGTATCGTCGATCTCGATGACGTAGTGATCGCCACTGTAGTCGCGGCTCGAGGTGACGCGATGGTCCTTGTTGTAATGAATCTCCTGCTCGCGGCCCAGTACGTCGGTGACCCAGGTGGTGCGGGCCTCGCGGTCGTAGCGGAAGTGGAAATGCTCACCATCGCTGGTCTGGTGTTCGACGACACGTGGCTGGCCGTCGATGGTTTCCCAACGGTACTCGCAGGTCAGGCCCAGTGCGTTGCTGTGGCGGGTCATGACGCCATCGGTGTAACTGAAACGGCGCACTGAATCACCGTTGCGGTTGAACACTTCTGCAAGCTGACCGTTGCTGTCGTAGTGGTATTGAACCAGGGTTTCGACAGCCTCATTGTCGACGATGCGCTTGACCGAGGTCAGGCGTGTCGTCACTTCGTCGTAATGCAGGTGCACGCGGATCCCGCCCGTCGCGCTGATGTCGGTCAGCGTGCCTTGTTCGGTGCGGGTGAAATGCAGGAAGTGACCGAGTGCGTTTTCGATACGATCCAACGGAACCGGTTTGTTGTCGTCAGGCACTTCGCCGAAGTAGAAGAAGATGTTGTCCAGCGTCTGCAGCAGGTAGTGACCACCCTGCGTGCAGACCAGATAAACCTGTTCGTGAGGGTTGTAGATGCGCTGGCCGGGCGCTATGTCCACGAACGGTACGGTGCGGCCCTGGTTGTCCGTAAGGTAGAGGAAGCTGCCGCGCTTGCGCAGGCTTTGCTCCCACGGCAGCACCCAGCCTTTGCCGAGTACGCTGTCCACATTCAGATTGCTGGCGTAAAAACGCGACCATTCGATGGGCATCAGGCCCGGCAGGCTGAAGTCGATTTCATCCGGGATCAGCTTGCGGCCAGTCGTGGTGTCGACCGGATTGCCGCTCAGGCCGCCGATGGCACTGCGCATCACAGGCTCAACCACGTAGCGACTGCCCACTTCGCCGGCGACGAAACCTGCGGTGAACTTCATGGCGCAGGGCAGCACTGCTTTCATGCCTGCCTGCGTTCCGGCCTTGATCAACTGGGCGATACCACCTGCCGCACCCGCCACGGCCATCAGCACATCGACGGTAGTGCGCAGCCAGCCTGGAATTTCGTCGTCCACTGGCAGATAGCGATACCTGCCGCCGCCGATAAATACGTTGTCGGAGCCGCCGGAGATGGTCGCGCCACAGGTCAGCTTGTCGCCTTTGCGCGCCGCCGCCACACTGTTGATGAAGACGTTGGTCGAACCCTCGGCAATCTTGACCGGCCCCGGATGCTTGTCACAGGCACCAATGCTTTTTTCAACATGCGCTGCCTTGCGGTTGTTGATGTACACATTGGGTGAGGCCGTGATGATCGTGCCGGAAGGGGAGGAAAACATACTCCCTATCGCCTCTCCTGCGGCGGTGAGCAGGCTACCTCCGACGCCTGCTGCAAGTCCTGCCAGAAGAGCCACGCCGAACCCGCACGTGAAGGTTGCGATCGCTACCGTCGCGATGAGCGCAATACCGAGCACAGCCCCGATCAGGAAGCCCCCCAGGGCGCCGGTATGCGATATTTCGTCACCAAAGCGCGCGGCCTCGAACATGAGCGTTACTCCTGTTCGCTACCGTTGGCTGGAGAGGTATCAGACACGCGAGGCTGGAAACTGGCCAACAAGTTTTCCCAATCCTGGGTCTGCTCGACACTGAAGTCCGTCTGGGACGTGGTCGAGAATACGATCGCGCGCTCAGGCTCGATCAGAAACGCCGCCTGACGTTGATAGTAAGGACGCCCTTCGGTCATGTAATACGCGTCGATCTGAATACCTTCGAGAGGGGCCACGGTCGATAGCGAAACTGCTTTTCTGTTCAGCAGCGTGTAACCGCGTAGCTTGGACGAAAGCATTTTGACCTGGCGATCAACATAGGTTTTCAGGTGCTCGGAAGGTAGCAGAGTGTCTCTGGAAACTGTAATGCTCAGCGGGGCAGGCAGCGTCGAACCCATGACGAACATGTTCACTGTGCGGTCCTGAAATCCCTCTGGCAGCTTGATACTGCCTTCGTGCAACTCGTAGTCCATGTGATAAGAATTCCTGAAATCAAAAAAGAAACAATCACTGTGCGGCGAGACCGCCCAGCATGCTATCGAAATCCGCCAGCCAGAGGCTGAGGTCCGGCTTGGTCGGATCGATCAGGCAAGAAATTTCCAACCACTGCAGCACATCCTTTCCGGCAAGCGGAACAAGCGCACCTACCAGTCGTGCGTGTTGTTCTGCGCTGCCTTCTTTGAAGTGGAAATCCAGCGCTTTCGCAGTGCAGCCCACCAAGATGCAGTCCCGCCGACGAATAATACGGAGTTGAGGGTCGCGCTCACGAAAGGTCTGCACCGAGCTTTCGAAAAGTGCTTCCAGCGCCTCACCCTGCATTACGTCTCTGCGTTTGACAGACAACATGAGCGGCTCGCCTTTGTACTCAAGCGTAACCTGGACATCACGAAACAGGACGCCGTCAGGAAAGGCCAGATTAAAGCCACCAAAATTGAAACTGCTGGGCACGTCCTGCAATGGCGTGATCGGTTCTGGCTCAGGCTCGGGGACAGCTTCAACGACCGGAGCTTCCAGCGCCGCCTTGCGTGCTGCCTCCTCATCCGCAATACGTTTTGCGGAAATACGGTCGTAGAGACTTGTTCGTTCCATGCCCTGCGTTCTCACTTGTTGATGTCGACTCGGTCACCTTTGACGAAGGTGCTCTCGCCAAGAACATTGATCACTTTGCCTTTTATCTGGATGCCTTCCGGAGTGATCGAGATGCTGCTATCGCCCACTTTGAGAAGGATGTACTGCTTGGCATCCACCTGAATGAATTGGTTGTCGACCTTTAGCGTAAACGACCCCTGCTGCACGTTCGTCACAGTATCTTTCTGGATGATTTCCGTATTCGTGCCGCCGACCGTCACCTTGCGGTTATTGCCCACCTCGTGCTTTTCATCCAGCTCGATCTCGGTGTCCATGTTGCGCTCGGCATGCACAATCACCTGTTCGGCACCGGCCTTGTCTTCGAAGCGGAAGAAGTTGGCTGTACCGCCATCACCCTTGGCCGAACGCGTCAGGAAACCGCTTTGGGTCTTGTTGGCAGGCAACGACCACGGCGGCGTATTCTGGCTGTTGTACAGACTGCCCATGACAAGCGGACGGTCAGGGTTGCCATCAAGGAAAACGACCACCACCTCGTCACCGACGCGCGGGATCTGAATGCTACCAAAACCGCCGCTGGCACCGGATTGAGCGACGCGGACCCAGCAGGAGCTTTTGTCGTTGTGCTCGCCTTTGCGGTCCCAGTGGAACTGAATCTTTACGCGACCCAGTTCGTCGGTAAAGATTTCTTCTCCGGGCGGACCCACAACGATAGCGGTCTGCGGCCCGGAAATGACGGAGCGATTGGTAGTGAGCTGCGGGCGAAAAACTATCTTCTTGCGTACACAGGAGAAGGTGTTGAAGTAGCTGGCTTGCTGACCGTTGAGATAATTGTTGTGGCCTTCGCTATCAATAAGAACGAGCAGAAATTGACGATCTTCAGGCGAGCCCTGATCGTGGTCGTAATGCTGCAGCAGTTCGAAGGTATAGCCAGGCTTCATGGCGCGACAGTTACTGGCCCCTCGAAAGCTCTTGCCCCTCAACTCAAGCGCTTCAACGCGCAAGCGCAACAACGCCTCACCTTCATCATAAGTGCCATGGGTGTACTGGCCGGGGAAGTCGTACACCTCGAAGTTCTCAACGTCACCCTGCTGGTTCAGACTGTTCATGGTCACTGGCAGTCTGTTGTTAGGCTGACGATAGTCGAACGTCTGAACCGCCATTTTTCCTGATTGCAGCCTGCGGTCGCCGTTCCAATCGGTGATGGAGTCGGCTGTCTCGGTAACAGATGCCGAATGGAAGCGTATCTGGGGCTGTTCCGGCAAGGGCACCAGCGTGGTGGAGTCGTCACAGATGATCATGGTGTGGCCTTCGGCGGTATGCTCGAAGTAATAGAACATCCCTTCTTCTTCCAGCAGGCGCTGGACGAAGTTGAAGTCGGATTCGCGGTATTGGGTGATGTAGGTATAGCGCTTGAGAGGCTTGCTCAGGCGAAACTCATGCTTGGAGAACGCGGTACACATCGCGAACACTTGGGTAACGACTTCCTCAACCGTATTCCCCTGGAAGATACGCGTGTCGAAGCGGTTCTTCAGCATCGAGAACCAGGGGTTGAGCGTTGCCGTGTATTTGGCCATGCCGCCGTCGCTGCCGCCACTGGCAAAGCGCGTGAGGTAGCCAGCGATGTAGCGTGGCGAGCCATCGGCCAGTTCGATCTCGATGACCACATGTTGGCCCATCATCGACTTCAGCTCGACCCCGGAGTCCTGACACACCAACAGCAGGTCAAACTGGTACGCCCGCGACAGACCTTCAGTTCCTCTGAACGACTCCAGAAGCAATTCCTGCTCGGGGTTGGCGAGGTTCTTGAATTTGAAAAGGCGCCGGTTCTGCGGCGAAAGCATCGCGGCAAGGTCCATCAACATGTATATCTCCTTGAGGGCAGGGAGGCCAGCACCGCCGGGTTTAGCGGCTAACGATTACGAACTGACAAGTCACGGCTTAGGTCTGGTGCTTAAGTATCAATCATTTAGGGCATTGGATTGACATTAACCATGGATGTGCAACGCGCCCTAAACCTCCGAAAATCTCGTAGGACCAGGGCTACAGACGCATTCCACATCTCGCAAATACTGCAGCGTGCGACCATAAATTAGTGTGAAAGTGCCACTAGCTCAGTAAAAATACCCTACATCTCTCATAAAACCGTTACAGTTCTTATCTTAAAGTATGAAAGGAAACACCGTGGCGCTGCGCCGTGTCAACCACAACCATGCGGCTCAGGTGTTGGCGGTGATTTTGATGAAGACACGCTATCTATGGGCGTTTTGATTCCACCGAGGCCAGATACTTTTTAATGGGTAAATACTCGGTATTCACAATGGTTTAAGTGAAGACTCGACTGGTTGATGGCTTAACGGCATCATTGCGGTCTGTTTCGCAGATGAGAAAAATGAGCTTACCTTGAAATTCAGCTCAAATATTCAGGTCTGACAGGCGATATACGCACTGCCCAGCCCACGCTGATTCGTGGTCACGCAAGGCACCGGTGCTAGCTTCCTTCAACCCAGGACTGTGACGTGTAAATGGACCTATTAGCCAATGTTCCTAGCTGGGATGACATCGAGCGAAACCTCGATGATAAATTCAATACGCTAAACCAAGGCTACAGCGATGGGCTGCAGAGCGCTCACGACAGCTGGAATGGCTTTACTCGACGCGTCAGTACCACAGCCACTCAAGCCTACGGGTATATGGGAGGCAACAGGATTGACTCGGTGAAAGCAGCGATGCGGCTTTCCCAGCCCATTATCGAGTCGAATCTCAAGCGCAAGTGGGCGTCTATCGAGATCGAACAGATCCTCCCTGTACTGCTGCAACTGGTCAAAGAAGTGGCGATGATTCTGGGCGGCAGCGTTGCGGTCGGCACCATTGCTGGCGGCGTTGCTGGGTCGTTTTTCTTTGGCGTAGGCGCCGTGCCGGTAGCAGCAGCGGGGGCGGGTATCGGGCTACAGGTTGGCAATCTGATCCTATTGACGCTAGGCCTCGCCTCTATCGCTGAGTATTTCTACCAAGGCCTACCCGCTTGCCTTGCAACACTGCAGGAAGGCTTTGCTACCGCCTGGCATGCTGACGAAGGCCTGAAACCCGAGGGCCTCGACCCTACCGGGGGGTCGGCATACGTAATGCAGGAGCGCATTGATCGCGCTGCCCGCCAACTTGCAAAGGGCCAAGAGCAACTGGTACTGCTGCTCTTTACTGCTATCGTGACCTACGTGACACGTGGGCAGGTCAAGGCAGGCCTCATGGGCAGCATGGATAGCATCGCAGCACGCAGTACCAAGCTTCAGGCTGAGATTTCGAACAAGCAGTTCGCGAATTGGTTGGCGCGTAATGAGCAGAAGTTGTTGGCTCAGCCGGAGTTGAGGGATACTGAGCCGGTGTCTTTCAAACAACCAGATGCGCAACAATATGATAAACAAGAACAACCCGCTGCAAGACCGCAAGCGAAGCCAGCCGAAAAGAAAGTGCTGGAGGTACAATCGCGCCGAGATTATCTGAACAAAAGATTTGGTCGTACTGGTGATCTTGTACAAGATATTTATATTCGTGGAAATCGAGAAACTGCTGTTGACTTTTTCAAGTCGCAAGGACTCAAGCCTGTCGATTACGAAAAATACATGTCTGGACTAGATTTTACGAAACCGGTCTATGTCGAAACGATCAACAGAGGCAAGAATCTTTGGCAGTATCAAGTGCCAGGCGGTGTGCAAGGGGTTTGGTTCTCGCCAACGCCGAATGTTGCGCCGGGCCAATTAGGAATCAACCCACTTGGTAAAATCTACAAAACTGAGACAGTGGTGCCGAAAGTATTGAATGTTTATCAATCCACTGATAAAGTAACGTTGCTAAGGAGTACGTCTGCACCCGTAGTTGATACATGGTCTATACGCCATCAGCCTTATGATGCAATAGGGGGAGCTAGACAAATGACGGCACTCCAGAAAGAATTGTTTAAACTCATTGCGCCGGGCCAACCATGATTATTAAAGCGCCGATTGATTATATTAAAAAAGCTATCGAAGTAACTGTGGATAGACGTGACAAGTGCCCTCAGTTTCCGGTGTACGATATGCTCCTTGCTCAGCTCGACTATGTGAAAGCCGTTTTTGAGGGAACAGAAAAAGATAAGTCTAGGCTTCATCAATTGAGTATAGGTGCTATTACGTCAAAGGAGTTTGAGGAAACCGACCCAGAGTTGGACCGAGCTTTAAGGGATGCTCACTATGTTGCTATACAATCAGCTCGCGGATTGAAAATTATACTTCCCGACTAGTATCGAATTTTTTAAAAGCGGTGCTGGCGTGGAGTACTTGCGCATGTACAGCTTTTGAAAAGTTTGCATTAGCTCTTACGAGAAAGATGATTTCATACGAAGAGATGACGCTCAAGTGTTGTTGCTAGTATGGTGTTTCACAAGTACCCATGAAAATATGGTCTATGCTCATCTGAAACCGATAATATGCACGAGCACTATGCTAGGCAAGATCCTGATTTTGTTCCTTATGAAGCTCAGCGTAAGGAAGCAAAAACGTTTGAGGCGCAAGGCCTCTCTCAAAAGGAAATAGTAGACTATCTTGCAACGGAAAATGGGCAGCTATATTTGGATAAATTGCAAGCAGCAGCGCCAGAAAAATCTTTTGATGAGATAATCAACCGTGCTATAGGCCAAATTAAGTCTGGCAGCACAATTCCGAAATTAGTTGTTACGGATTCCCCACTGGTAAAAATTGTACCAGTGGGGAAAGAAGTTAGCGACTATTCTCCCTTCTTTACTACGATGGACGAATTACGAAGAGCCAGTCAAAGCAAAGCTACGCTCGCTGACCTTTTTGGCCTTCCTTTAACCAGCGAAGCATCGAAATATTCTGTATTCGAAATAACACCAATCAAGCCAACAGAAGTTTTTGTGAGCAAAGTCGCACCGACTACCGAGTTTGGTGGAAGCGTTGCTAGGTCCGGAGATGTTTTTCAGAGCATAGTGACTAATCGTGGTGAATGGTCTGCGCCTAGGCTAATTGGCACGTTGGATAATTAGGGGTGATGTAGTTATGAATATTAAAGCTTTGAAAGTTGCTGCCAAAACGCTTCGTGATAAACTTGAATTTTACAAGCAGCGCGACTCTGATGCGTCAATATTGTTGTTGAGTCTTGAGAATTTACTTTGCCGAGCAGAGCAAGGCGAAATAACAGAAATGGTTGAGCCACGAGAAATACCAGGATACAAGCTTTTTACCGAAACGAACTTACAAGCTTATGGGGATTTGGCAAAGGCCTACGCTGATTTTTGTCTTGAACTTTCAGAGGTGCGCGAAACAGATGCGTATAAGATGTTGGCAGCCAAGATGGCTAAGCGTCGAAAGTCTCTTCAGTAGAGGGTAGTGCAGCGTACCTTCCTTTCGAGGCTGAAACGGTAAAGCGAAGACGTTTCTTCTCCTTTCGATAATCCCTAGTCAAACGCATGGAAAGCAAATGACTTACAGTCCCAAAAAGCGCTTAAATTAATGGGCGCGGGCGGGTGATGAAGTTTAATACTGCTATAGAGTTTATAGATTATGCTATCGATCTGACTAGAGAACGGATAAAACGCAATCCTTCATTCCCTGTTTATGCCACAGTTATAAACCAGTTTTTATATGTAAAGGCTGTTTTTTGATGGTATTGAGAAAGATAGATCTAGACTTCATAAGCTTTCCATTGGAGCTCTTGCGGCGAAAGAGTTTGAAGATGCTGATTACGAGTTGGTGCGAGCATTAATGGATGTTTATTACATAGCTAATCAATCAGCGAACGGACTGAAATTTAAGCTTCCCGAAGGGTTGTGGCATCCTTGAGAGATAAATTTTATTACGCTTGCCAAGAGCGAAAAAATTTGCAATTTTCGCTCTTGAGGCCGGTCGCAGATGTCTGCTTTCCTTCGTCCCTCCGTCGATCCAACTGCTGCCAAAGTCATTATCATGAATGCTGAACATCTGAAGCAAAAAACGCAAAAGCTGCGTGAGGTGATTGAAGATTTGAGAAGTTCAGATCCCGTTGTTGAAAAGCTTCGAGTTGAGATCGAACCACTGATGAAGCTGGCCGAATCTGGCATGATAACAGTTAAGTTGCAGTGGCGAGACATTCCGGGGCGTTACCTATTTACCGAAGAGGGCTTGCAACAATATTCTCATCTTGAGCATGCTTTCGCAGAGTTCAGGATTGAGCTGACTGGTGGAGAGACTCCTTTGTTACGTAAGTTGAAAAGGGAAATGGGCGAGGAATGAAAGTGAGTGTCACGGGCATTTAACTTTTGTTTTGTGTGGCGCACATGTCTTGCGACTCTAATGCTGCATGACCTGCTTTCTGAGGTATATAGCATGTGCTCCTTTGAGAATTGGCTAATGTCCTACTGCAATTGTCATGTTTGGAGTGTAGTAGTTAAGCGTGGCTAATGGTTCGCCGCTAGGAAGCCGTCACAATAGACACTTGGAGGTGAAATAAAATATGGATGTTAAAGCCTTGAGAGGGGCTGCCATAACGCTTCGCGAAAAACTTGAAATTTATAAACGTTGCGACCCTGATGCTTCAATATTGTTATTGCAACTTGAGGGTTTACTTTCCCGAGCAGAGCAAGGCCAAATTACTAAAATGGTTGAGCCACGAGATATTCCAGGTTACAAGCTTTTCACTGAGACACGTTTACAGTCATATAAAGATCTGGAGGCTGCGTACACAGATTTCTATATGGAACTCATAGAGGGGCGCGAAACGGAAGCTTACAAAATGTTGGCGGCCAAGATGGCTAAGGACTGAAAATCTTATCAGAGAGGTATGTTCTGTGCGTTAGGTTTGCGATTAGCTCAAATTAATATTTCGAGAGATAATATGGTTTTTAAAGATGGTTTCGTAAATCGCGATCTCATGTTCTCCTTGGGCATAGAAGAAACCTCCGGCCGTTTTTATTTATCATTCCCGGTGAGCAATGGCTTGGTCGATTACGAGGAGTACTACGAAATCGACAAAGCCAGCTTTGATCTTTTCCACACAGATCTCATTGCTGCAGATGCTTTCGCCACGACATTCCGCAGGAGAGAGCAGGATGATCTTTTGATCCAGAAGCCAGGCGCAAAGCGGGGAGCGGCTATTTGGCCGTTAACAAGCGGTATAGACTCGGGCATCAGGTAGCAGCTTCCATACTGCTCTGCACCTTGAAAGATTATCCTGGAAGGACCCATGATCGACTTGAGAAGCCCCAACGACATTCTCGACCACTATGTTGAGCGCTACGATCACCTGCTGCCCGCACCTTCCGCGCAGCTAACTCAACGCATGGATTACATGCTGAAGCCTGATGCACCCAGGCTGCCGAGGGGCAAGCCCGATTGGATAGCATCACGGACGTGTACCCTCAGCGAAGAACAGGCGCTGGACCGTGCGAAGGGGGGCTTGCTCGGCCTGGCCATTGGCGACGCAGTGGGCACAACACTGGAGTTTTTGCCTCGTGATCGCAGTCACGTCCATGACATGGTGGGTGGCGGTCCTTTTAAGCTCAATCCCGGTGAGTGGACCGATGACACCAGCATGGCACTCTGCCTGGCAGACAATTATCTTGCGAAAGGCAATTTCGACCTTAGCGATTACGCAGCCAGACTAGGCCGCTGGTATCTAAGCGGCGAAAACAGTCACAATGGCAGATGTTTTGATATCGGCAATGCTACTCGAACTGCGATCGAAGAAAGACTGAAGAATGGCGGCCTTTGGTATGGAAATGCTGCTCCATCCACCGCTGGTAATGGCTCAATAATTCGCTTGGCCCCGACTGCGATATTTTGTCGACATTCGCTCTCAGCTACTTGGCGTGATAGTGCCGCCCAAAGTCAATGCACGCATCGAGCACTAGAGGCCATCAGTTGTTGCAGACTGCTCGGCGCACAGCTGCATCTCGCCCTTAACGGCGCAGACAAAGAAGAAACCCTTTCTCCGATGATTCGCCCGTTACGACCGCGAGCTTTGATCATCAACGTTGGCGAATACAAAGAAAAAAACCGCGACCAGATCCGCTCCTCCGGCTATGTCATCGACACACTCGAAGCAGCTCTGTGGGCTGTATGGAATACCGACAATTTCAAAGACGCCATCCTGCTGGCCGCCAACCTGGCTGATGATGCCGACAGCGTAGCCGCCACTGCCGGACAAATCGCCGGCCCTTTGTATGGGGTGTCGGGTATGCCTGAGGAATGGGTCAAGAACGTTGCATGGTCCGAGCATATTCAGGGGCTGGCCCAACAGTTGTTCGAGCGTGCGCCGCTGCACGACCCTTTGGACGAGTCTATCGGCGATTGATAGGGAAGCGCGCGTACTCTCTCTGAGGGTCAGCCCGCGATCCCTGATTTTTATCGCGTCTCAAGGAATCTGACCCACATGCCCAAACCGTGTCCGCAACAGCTCTACAACAAAGCCTGGCTATTCGCATCCCATGCCCACGTAGGCCAAAAAATGACAGGCTTGGACCTTCCTTACACCACCCACGTGGCGATGGTTGCCAACGAGTTGATCTTTGCCCATCGCGAAGAGTCCGTGGGCGCGCTTGAGATAGCCTTGCCTACAGCGTTGCTGCACGACGTGCTGGAGGATACGCCGGTGACTCAGGATGAGTTGGCTGAAGCGTTCGGTGTGGAGGTCGCCTCAGCCCTGGCGTGCCTGAGCAAGAACCTGATCGTGCCGTTTTCCGAAGCGCTTTATTTCGCCGGGATCGCCAGTCATTCCAAAGAAGCTGCGTCGGTCAAGTTGTGTGATCGCATCACCAATCTTCAGTCAGCGCCGTCCACCTGGAAGAAGGCAAAGCGAGCGTCTTATCTGGTGGAGTCGGCGCAGATCCTGGCTGCCTTGGGGCATGCGAACGGGTATCTGCGGCAGCGGCTCACCGATACGATGGCGCGTTATGAGGCGCTTTATGTTGATGGCTTTGAAGACTGAGTAATGAGCTCTCATCATTGTCGGATCGAGAACGGGAATCTCTGGATAGAAAGTCAGCGAGTCTGCCTTCCTTACCCAGTGGATACGTTTTTGCTTTTTCAGGGGATAGTGCTAATCAGGCTTGAATCCCCACCGGGCGAGGGCTTCAACCGGAACATCTTCGCTTTCTCGATGGCTGGCGAAGTGCTCTGGCAGATCGAGGAAAGCCCGCACGGTACGCAGGCGGACAAGCCGTTTATGAGTCTTCACTGCGATGACAACGCTCAGGTCATCGCAGGTTGCTGGAATGGTGTGACCTACTCGGTGAATGTGGAGAACGGGAAGATTCAAGTTATCCAGTTCAACAAATAGCCGCGCTTCCGGCGTTTACCCTTCAGCTGACGCGCTTCGCGCCTCACCAACGCAACCCCTCAAACGGATTCCAGCCCTGCTCGCCTCTCACTTCCTTCAGGTAATACGCGTAATTGGTCAACTGGCCATACAGCGAATTAAACGCAAACCCCAGCGCAGAACTCGCCTCCTTGGCGTAGCGGAACTCAAACATGTCCATCACGATGTTCAGCGCGACAGAAACCACTATCATGATCGCGATAATGCACAGGTTCTTCTTCCATAGCCCCAGAATGAACAGGTAAACCGGCCCGAAAAAGAACGCGAAGAAGTTGAAGTTGATTTTCACTTTTTTCAGAAAGGGCAGTTGCTTGAGCGCGGGTCTGAACCCTGGTGAGTTCGGGCCGCCATGCGCTTCAAAAAAGGCGAAGCGCTCTTTCCATTTGTCGCTGTAATGGCCTGATGCGTTTACCGGGTCTGACGTGTTCATTCTCTAATCCCTGATGTGTGTGAATCCTGTGAATGGTCGTTCCCTGTTGCATTGCTGGGTACGACACAAAATACGGGTAAATCATGGGCACGTCAGTCGTACAGACAGACTCGCCTCGTGGTGCATTTCCCGACGGTCTGTACGCACCTTCATACAGACCGATCCACCAGATCGCCCTTACTGCTTAGGCTCTTTCGTACCCAGCACATCGCGAATGCTGTCCACGACGTTGCTGTCCTTGATAACGTCGTTCAGCCAGCCTTCCAGCGGCATGTTGCCCCACTTGATGGCGCGTTCGATGAGGTACGGGACGGGGCTTTGCGGTTCGGTGTTTTTGAAGAACTGCGCGATGCCGGCGAGCATGGTGAAGGCTTCGTCGCGTGTGGTCGGGGTGGTGCGCAGTGGTGCGGACGCGCTGTCCTGGCTGGCCTGGGTCATTACGGCACCTGCGGGTTGGTCGATGGCGATTTCGGGTGCGGTCTGAGCGGCGGCTGCCGGGGCAGGGCTCAGTTCGATGCCGCGGTCCTTGAGCAGTTTCTCGGTCAGTTGCCCGGCGCGTTGCAGGATGTCGCTGAGGGTGACGAGGCTCGGCGCGTCGCGGCCGAACAGCGTGTCGGCAGTGGCCTGGAGCTGCTGGCAGGCGTACAGGCTGGCGGCGATTTCGCTGGCCTTGAGGCGCAGGTGGTCCGAGTCGGTCAGGACCACCGAGCGCTGGAAGATTTCAGCGTTGATCTTGCCTTCTTCAACAGCGGACTGCATGGCCTTGGGATTTTGCAGCGCGAGGTTTTCAACGTGGCGCGACTCGTCGTAGCGCAACAGGCCAAAGTTCTGCCCCTGGGTGATCGGCAGCCCGCCGACGACTTCGGTCAGTGTGGTTTTCAGCCAGGCCAGGCGGGCGGCACGTTCTTCTACGCCATCCTCTAAGGATGGGTACAGATCGTCCCAGAAAGTTTGCAGGATCCGTTCGGCCACAGTAAGGCCGAAGGTGATGCCGACAAAGTGGTATTTGTGCGCCAGGGCTTCGCTGAGCCAGGCGACGAGCATCAGGTCCTTGCTTTGTTCGGCAAGGCCCTGTGCGGCCAACGTGATGGTCTGTTCCCAGTCCGAGGACTTCAGATCGGTTTGCCAGTCACCTTGGGTGAGGTAGTCGGGGTCTGCTCGACGAGCTTCCTTGACCTGATCGAACAGGGTGGAAAAGCTCAGGTCCTCGCCACTTCCCCCGTTGATGGGTGCCGTCAGATCGGCAAGCGAAAGGTCGTTGAGAAATTCAGACATAGTCAACTCTGATCAGAGGATAAAAGAACACCGTGCCTGGGCAGACACGGTGTTGAAGACGGGCCGCTTGCGCGACCCGATGTGTCACGGACTTATGCGAATACTTTGTTCGCAGTGCGGTCCCAGCCGCCAGTGACGTTACCGCCACCCTGGCCATCGGAACGGCTCTGCTGGGTGTAGGTAGTCTTGATGCGAGCGAAGTTGAAGCTGATTTCTTCAATCGGCAGATCGCTGACTGCGTTGTCTTCGCCTTTCTGGCTACCGCCAGCAACCGCCTTCACGGAAGACACAACCACTTCTTCCAGGTTGATGGTCAGGTAGGTCAGCTTGTCGCCGCCTGCACGGTTGACGTTCAGCTGGATCTTGGCGATGTGAGTGCCCTTGCAGCACGCTTCGAACAGCTTGGCGGAGGCCTTGTCCACAGACTTGCGGATGCTGAAGTCGCTCAGTGCAACGCGCTCGGACGAAGCACCGCCCGAAGAGCTTGCGGTCGCCGAGGTGGCCTGGGTAGCGCCGAACTCGTAGCCCAACACTTCGATCCAGTCCTTGTGCTTGTCGTCCAGAACTTCGCCTGGGATGCCGTCGATTTGGATGTATGCGTCAAATGCCATTTTCTGCTTCTCCTTCTTCATTTAAAGCCGTGGCGTCTGCGGACAGAACACGGCCCTTTTGATTAACCTTCCTGAAACGATCAAGAAAGGTTCTCTTGCCACGGCCAAGGTCTCATATGGACAACCCGGGCTTCGGTTTGCTCGCCAACGCGCGATCAATTGAGCGCGCGTACTTCGATCTCCACGCGTCGATTCGGCTCAAGGCACTGAATCAGCTGAGCTCTGGGTTGCTGCATATCGCATTTGACCAGAGGCTTCTCGCTGCCTTCACCAACCGCGTCCACCAGCTCGGCGGGCACGCCCTTGCCGACCAGGTAAGTCTTGATGGTCTGCGCGCGCTGTTTGGACACCTGCATGTTGCTCTGCGGGTCGCCCAACTGGTCAGCGTGACCTGCAATCACGATCTTGCCGATGTTCGGTGTGCTCAACAGCTTGCCGGCGATCGCGCTCAACTGATTTTGACCTTCGGTTTTAAGGCTCTGGAAATCGGCACGACCAAAGGCAAACAGCGTGTCCGATTCCAGCGTGATCGTTTCGATAGCCTTCAACGACTGCGTCAACAGGCTGTTGATGTAATTACGCGAACTGGATGTCAGAAATGCGTTGTCGAGAATCCGCGGCACGTCCAGTTCGTGAATCTGATCGCTGTAGAAGTTGATCTGTCGGCTGGCGTACTCGTAATCCTGATTGGAGCCTGCCTCGGCATTCGCGGTGATGGTCTTGCCGGTCTGACGCGCGATGGCCGGGTACCAGTAATCAGGCATCTTCGCTTTCAGGAACGCCGGGTCAGCCTTTTCACGCTGGGCGCGCGACAACATCACGTAAGTGTCCAGCGTGGCCTTGCCGAAGGCAGCGATGGATTGCGCGCGGTTATCCGGCGGCAGCGCCTTGGGCTCGACACTGTCGACGCCGGTGACCGGCATCAGGTCCTTGGCATTACGCTGGTAGACCTTGATGGTGGTCAGCAGGTAAAGCGAGCGCGTCAGGTTGTCTGCGGTCGGTTTGAGCATCACCGTTTCCAGACGGTTGAAGTAACGCGTGCGCAGCAGCGGCTCGACGTCATAGCCCCGGTAAAGACCCAGGCGCAAGCGCAGTGGTACCCCTTCGTCGTGATGACGGTCGTAGTAAAGCGAAGTCCAGAAGCGCATGCGATCCAGCGTTTGCCACTCGGTGTACTGCCCGGTGGCCTTGCTGTCCTCGGCTGCGGCCTGAGCGAGTTCGGTGGAGATAGACTGGATGTTGTCCTTGTTGTTCCAGTACGACCAGCCCCACAGACTGCACAGCAGCAACGCGACAAGGCTTGCGCCACCGATCCAGGCGGCCTTGCGGCGACGTTCGCGGTGGTTGGTGGTGTACAGCGCCACCAGATGCTGATCAGGGATGATCACCTTGCGGAACAGGCTGTTGATGAACAGCGGGTGCGGCTGGACATTGCCATCGACAGCTTCCTGCTCGCTTTCCAGCTGGAATCGTTCGGTGACCTGGCGGGTATGACCGCCCATCTCGGGCTGATCGGCGTCCAGTGCGCTGGTGAAGTAGAAGCCGCGCAGCATCTCGGCGCTTTGATACGGGTTAGCGCGCAGCAGAGCATCGACGAACAGGAGCAGGCGCGGTTTCAAGGCTTCCAGCTCCAGCGGGAAGCGATACACCGCAGTGTCCTGACGAGTGACCTGGATGTCCTGAAGCACCAGTTGCTGGTTGGCGATCTGTTTCCAGTAATTGATCAGTTCTTCCATCGCCACACCGAAGCGCTGGCCCCAGTCGGCTTGCTCGAAGCCCTTGTGCGGGAAGGTCTTGCCCATCACTTCGCCACGCGCCACATCGTCGAGCTGGCGATAGAACGGCACGAAGCCCGGGACCAGGTCGCACTTGGTGAACACCAGATACACCGGCAGACGTACTTCCAGCAGCGCGTGGGTTTCCTGGATGCGCTCGCGCAGGCGCTTGGCGATGCGCTCCTGGTCCTCCACCGAGGACTGCAGGATGTCATGAATGCTGACGGTGACAATCAGGCCGTTGAGCGGTCTGCGCTGGCGGTGCTGACGCAGCAATTGCAGAAAGGCGCGCCATTTGCCGGCTTCTTCCTGATCGTTCATGTAGCGACCGGCCGTGTCCAGCAGCACGGCTTCCGAGCTGAAGAACCAGTCACAATTGCGCGTGCCACCCAACCCGGCCACGCGTGCGCCTTCGCGTTCTGCGTAGGGGAAGTTGAGGCCCGACTGATAGAGCATGGTGCTTTTGCCCGCTGCGGGCTGACCGATCACCAGATACCAGGGCAGGGCGTATAGCGCGTCCTTGGAGTTGCTGCCGTTCGGCTTGTTGCTCTGCAGGCGCTCGAGGCTTTGCAGCAGGCGCTCGCGCAGCAGGCTGACCTCTTCACGGTCCGCCGGGCTGGCGTTGAGCACCGCCTGGTCGGCGTCGTCACGCAGCAGGCCTTCCAGGTTCTGGTGCTGTGATACGCCTCGATACAGCAACAGCACATAGGCTGCCGACAACAGCAGAAACAGGCCGATCCCCGTCAGCAGGCTGTTCATCGAGCTGAAGCCCAGGGCACGGCCGATGCTCCAGACGATAAAGATCGCCAGGAAAAAACAGACCCCTAGAACGTAGGGCTGGTAGCGCAAAAAGTAGTATTTGATCTTGTTCATACGGGCTTCAAATCCAGCACATCGACAAAGCGGTCGATAACGTCATAAAGAGGGCGGTCAATGTCTGGAAACACATGGCCTCGGTGGTGTTCGTCGAACGCGTCGAAGGGTGCCAGTACGTCATAACTCTCCGAATGCTCACTCACGCCCGTCACCACCCGGTACACGCCGGAGGTGTTGCGGGATGCAAAGCAGAACAGCCGGGGGCGCATGAAATCATCCGCCAGAATGCTGATCTGCGGCACCGCCCTGTTCGGTTCGATGCGTGTCAGCCAGTTGACCCACAGATCGGCTGTCGGGTTCTTCAAGCCTCGTTCTGCCGGCAGTGGCAGCGAAATACCAACGGGTGCCTTGGACGATGGGCGGCTCAGCGCCTGCAGCCTGGTGAGCACGGCGTTGCTGATGAACTCCGGGTAGGAGCTTTCCAGCGAGGTCGCGATGTCGCGCAGGGTGAAGTTCACCAGAAACTTCTCATGCACACGCCTGAACAGCTCGAAATCCTGACCTTGCAGCGGTCGCAAGGCCCTGATGCGTTCGAACAGCACCGCCGTGCTTTCGCCTTGCGCGGCCATGTGCAGCAGCGGTTTGATCTGCCCGGCGAACAGTTCGCTCAGGGTGAACGGGTTCACAAACAGCCCGGCGTCACTGGACTTCACCGTTTGAAAGATGAAGAACGGATAACGCCGAGCGCTTGAGTCCTTGGAACTGATCAAACCGCCCACCAGCCAATTGCCGCTGCGTGCCCGGTAGCTGAAAAAGCACACGGGCAATCGGTCGAACAGCGTGCGCCAGTCTTCGCGGTGCTGCATGTCGGCGAGAGCGCCCTGCAGCCATGCATCGAACTCGCAGATATCGTCGCTGGCACCATGCAGGCTGACGAAATCTGCGCTCGCGGGCACTTTTCCGAAGCAGCCAATCATCGACCGCCCTCCAGATCCAGCATGTGCATCCTCACTTGGTCCGCCCATCGGTTGCGTTAAGCGCGCTTAGCGCCTTGACGTTGGCCAGGTCGGTCAGCTTCACGCCGCCATAGTTGCGTACCACCAGACTGACCGGCCCTTTGGCCGTGTTCCAGCTGAATCGCTGCTGGATGCCGTCAAGGTCAGCGACGCGTGCGCTGTCGTTCATGCGCAGCAGGCCCCAGCGGCCGGTGTAGTCGAACACGGTAATGCGTTCGCCGGACAGGGTGACTACATCCAGGCGTGCGCCTGGCGCTGTGGTAGTGCCAGGCCACGAGAAGCGGCTCCAGCTGGTCTTGCCGTTGCGGTAGTGCTGCTCCTGGCCATCCAGCGTGAAGATGATATCGGTGAAGTAGGCCGACGGCTCAAGCATGATCTCGAAACCGTTGTCGCGGTCCGAGAGGCTGGCGATGACTTCGCCCAGAGAACTGGCCTTGTCGATGTTGCTGACCATTTTCGGGTTGACCAGCGGCGCCGCCTTGGCACCGCTGCCCATGCCGAGCCCTTCGCCATCGGACAGATTGCCGATTTCATTGCGTTTGAAGTTGGGCAGCAGGCCCGACTCCGGGTCGACGAAACGCTGCAGGTCTTTCACCGAGGCCTCGTTGCGGCTGTCCGCAGCAATCGGGTACCGGTGAGCCATGACCTGTTCCCAAGGCTTGGCGACCTGTTTGGCCCAGGCTTTGGCGATCTGTTCGCCAGCCGGATCACGCAGCGTTTCCCAGGCGAACTGAATCGGCAGGCTGAACAGGCTTTGCAGCGAAGTGGAAAGCCCGCCCTGGCTGGTATCGACCGTGGTTTCAACGTAGTTACGCACGTTGGTGACTTCGCTCGGCTGCCCTTCGAGGGTTTCGCTGATCAACTGCTTGCTGCTCTTGCCGACATCCTGCGAGCGCTGGATGTTGTTCATCCGCACTTTGAGCTTGCGCAGTGCTGCCAGGTAGCGATCCATGATGGTGCTGTCGGCGCCTTCGGCATTCTGTGTGGCGAAAACCCGCGATACAGGCTCGAAGCGCTTGGCCAGACTGCCGTCATCCACCGCAGGCAGCGGCGAGACCAGTACGCTGGCCGCTGCTTCCTTGTTGTCGAAGATGCCGGTGACCTTGCCCCAGAAGCCATCGTCACGCTTGACCCCGGTCTGTTGCGCCTCGCGAACAGCAGGGACGTCCCATTGCGTGTTGTCGTTGACGGCGGCGAGCAGCAGCTTGACCGGCGAATTGCGCACGTCACTGAGCAATGACAACTGCTGCGTGGCGTTGGCCATGTCGCTGAAGCGACGCACGCCCACGCTGTCGATCATGGTGTACCAGACCTGCGTGTAGTCACGCTTGTAACGGGACATGAACTCACGGACGAAGTTGGCTTTCTGCACCACGCTGTCGCCGCCTTCACCGTCGAGCACCCAGTCCGATTCGTTACGCAGATTGCCGGACACCAGCTTGATCAGCTCCGGCTTCACGAACTCTTCCCAGCCCTGACGGGTGAAAATCGCAGGCACGGCTTCCGAACCGTACAGCAACTGACGACCCGGCATCGGCACCAGATCATTCAGGCCGATAGCGGGAAACTGACGGCTGGACTCCAGTTGCAGGCGCAGGTATTCACGGTCCACCAGCGAACTGGAGATCATGAAAAACTTCAGGCTCTTGCGGGTCTCGTCGATCAACTGCTCATTGCGTGGCATGGCCGGCGCGTCGCCGTTCTTGAGCAACTGTACGTAGACCGGCGAGTTGTCCTCGATGACGTCGTCGCTGATCGGATTGGCCTCGCTGGAAATATCCGCCCAGGCCACCGGCAACGCCGCGTTGACGAACTCGGTTTCCGGGTGCGTGGTCGGCTGAGTCAGAATCAGATAAAGCTTGAGAGCGTTGTATGACTCGATGATGGATGCCACCTGCCGTTCATCGAGTCGTCCGAGCATCTCCTCCGACAGCGACAAACCGCCCGTGGTGGCCGACAACTCGGCCGCATCGTTTGCGGTGGCCGGGTTACGCAGTGCGGCGATGGCCTCGCTGCGTGTCTGGCTGGCCGTGTTTCTCGCGGCGCCGGTCAGGCGATTGGTCACGTCGCCGGTGCTGCGCGGAATGCTGCTCAGGCTGGTCGGACGGCCTGCAGCGACGTTGCGAGCGCCACGGTCCAGCAGTTTCCGGCCTTGCGCACGCGCCTTGCCGGTTTTGCTGTCGGAACCGGCGGGAGCGGCCCCGAAGCCATACTGCGGGTCCATGGTTTTGGCGAACTCGTTGAATTCACGCATCTGCAGTTGCAGTTTCAGCGTGATCGGCTCCAGCGCCTGGGTGCGCAGTTGCTGCAAGTAAGCGGTCTGGGTGGCGAAGTAGATATCGTCGCCACGGTACAGGCCGCCGCTGAGTTGCAGCGGTACGCCCTTGGTGCGGTATTTCTCGATGGTTGCCAGCTGATTGCGCAGCAGCTCCAGGCCCTGGCCCGAGGCAAGGCGTTGTGCCCGGTCCGGGGACTGCTCCAGTTCGCGCAACTGCTGGCTGATGTTGGCCAGCCACTCGCGGTTTTTCTGGAACGACAGGGCCTGCCAGCCGATGAAGGCCAGCCCGGCGAACAGCGCCGCAGCGATGACGATCGGGCCAATCGAGCGGTCGCGGCCATGCCGTGACTGGTACAGGGTCAGGTCACGGTCAGGGAAAATGACGCGGCGGAAGGTATCGGTGATGAAGTAACTGCGATCACTGATTTTCCGGTGTTCTTCTTCCTCTTCCTCCACTGCACCGTATGGCTTCGCCGGCCGCAGGACGAACGACTCTGACAGCTCGTCTTCATACACCGGTGTCAGCTGCTTGTCGGTTTGCAGGGCGCTGGTGAAATACAGGCCGCGCAGCAACAACTGAGTACCGTTGACGTTACTGCGCGCGAAATGCTGCAGGAACTGCTCGAGGATCGTCGACAGCTCGGCAAAGTAGTTGGGGAAGTTCAGCAGGGCGCTGTTGGCATCGGCACCCAGCGCGATAATCTGTGCATCGACGTGGCGACTGACATGCGCCTGCAAGTTCGCCAGCTTACGATCGAGCACCGTGCGCAGGCTTTCGGTGTTGATCTCGTTCAGCCCGAACGTCATGCCCAGCGGCTGCTGGCGCTCGTTCAGGTCCATGCCGTCGAAGGCCTGGTTGAAGCCGGGCAGTTGGTCGGTCTTGGTCAGCATCAGGTAGATCGGTGGATTGGCGTCCAGGCAATCGGTGTATTCCTCGATGCGCGTGACCAGGCGCGCACCCATTTCGTTTCGTTCGGCGGAAGAGGCGGCCAACAGCTCCGGCAGGCTGACCACCAGTACCAGACCATTGACGGCGGCCTTGCTGCGCTGCTTTTTGAGCATGCGCAGGAACGCCGCGAATTCGCTGGCGGACTGATCGTCGCGAAGGTAGCGGCCAGCGGTGTCGATCATCACGGCTTCAGGGCTGAAGTACCAATCGCAGTGCTGGGTGCCGCTTTCCGTGTCATTGGCGCTGCTGGCAATGCTGGCCGACAGGCCGGAGCGGGTCAGCAACGAGGTCTTGCCCGCTGCGGACATGCCGATGACCAGATACCAGGGCAGATCGTAGAGCGCCGAGGAGCCGCCACCACCTGCCGAACGATCGGTGCGCAGCATGGCAATGGCATGCTTGAGGCGGTCGCGCAGCACTTGCTGATCACGGAACTCGCCGGTGGATTTCAGCGAGCGGTCAACTTCGATCTGAACCAGATTCTCGAGGTTGTGTTCGGTGCGAATCCGCCGGTATTGGCGCAGTACGATCAGCAGCAGGTAGAAGGCGCTGATGATCGCCATCGCTTCGAGCGTGTAGCCTTGCAGCCAACTGATCCTTGGGGCGAAAAACCAGCAGACAGCCAGGCTGATCAGCCACAGTATCGGGACCAGGAACCAGAAACTTTTTAACAGGCGCAGTAATGTCTTCATGTCTTCCTGACTCGGTTACCTGATCGGGACTCAAGCATTGAACAGTTGGCTGATTTGTTCGGCCAACGCGGCCACGTCTTTGCCCAGCAACCAGTCAAGCGTCAGATAGACACCCAGGCATACGAGGGCGATGAGCACCAGGTAAAGCCATACCGGAACTTCATGGCGAAGCATTTGCGACACCTGGTCAGGCAGTGCCCAGTCAGGCGACAGCGCCTTTGGCGTCTTGCGGTAGCGTGCGATGTCCTGGCCCAGCGTGTTGGCCAGGTAGCGCAACTGGTCCTTCTGACCCAGCCCGAATTTGCCCTCGAAACCCAGTGCCAGGCACAGGTGATACACCTCGAGCACATCCAGGTTCTTTTTCACGTCGGCGCGCAGCAGTTCGATTTTCTCGAAGAAGCCTTCGCCCGCCAGGTGAACCCCGAAATAACGGAACTGCAACGGCTCCATTTCGAAGTGGCGACGCATGTCGTTGTCACCCGAACGCAGTACGCTCTCATCGAGGAATGCGCACAGTGCGTACTGGGCGTCCTTGACCTGTTCGACGCTGTAATTGGCGCTGCGCGCTTGACGCTCCAGGTTGGCGAAAAAGGTATCGACGCTGGATTCGAAGGCAGTGACCGAGATCGCCTGGCGGCCGCGACGGACAATCAGCGCCATGGTGATGAAGTCACGTACCAGGTCTTTGAGCGTAGGTTTTTCGGTTGCGGCCGTAGCGGCACCTTGCATCACGGCTTCAGTCATTTAAGCACCGCCAACAGTTCGAGCTTGAGATTGGTAAACGCGCTGGGCGCGTAGAAGGAAATGGCCTGGGCTTCCATCATGCGTTCATACACGCGGCCATGCGGCTCGATGGAGAAGTAATGGTTGTCCAGGCGCACCGGAATGGCGTTTGGCAGACGCGTCGAGTGGTTCAGCGTGACGCCCGGCATGGCGCTGTTGACCACCACTTCGATGTCTTCCGGCGAACCGACCTTGAACGCACGTGGCACCAGTTCCAGCAGGCTGGAGCCAGGCATGTCGGCATGCACCGAGATGTAAAAGTCGGCTTCGGTAAGGCGGGGGTCCAGCAACTGGCCCTGCCAGTACGAAGGCCGGACCTGACTCAGGTTGATGACGATGCACTGGTTCGGGATCACGTTTTCAAGCAGCAGACGAACCAGTTCGTCGAGCTTGACCAACGAGGCCGCCGGGTCCTGATGATCGTAATCGGGGATGTCGGTGAGCTGAGTGTCCAGCGAGAAGGTCAGCAAACCACCCGCCAGTTCCGCCAGAAACAAATACAGACGCTCCGGGTGCAGGCGTGGATGCGCCAGCAGGTGAGCCAGTTGCGGGTAGGCGCGATTGACCGTATTCAGCAGCCAGAACAAGGTGACGTCGCTGGAGCCGAACTCGGCGATCTGGTCAGCCCGCTCGCGGCGGCGGCCTGAAAGCGCCTTGCTCTTGGCTTGCAGCACGCTGATCAAACGTCTGCCGAGACCGACCAGCGTCTCGTGGGTGCCCACGTGCAGCGTCGGGTGCACAAAATGCGCATCCAGGTTGAAGCCGCCGATGCTGTTGCGTGCCAGTCGGGCAATCGGGCAGTAGCTGTAGCCATCCAGACTGTCGCCATCGACCAGCATCACCACGTTCAGGCGCAGGCTGGTGATTTCGTTTTCCAGATCGCCTTCGTTGAGGTCCGGCAGGGTGTCGAACTGTTTGCGAAAACGTCGCGCGCTCTTCTGTTCCTGGCCGTCTTCAACGTAATTCAGGCCAAAGGGCTCAGGCAGTTTGAGCGCCGCGTAGACCTTGATTTCTCCGCCTTTGATCAGGTTTTTCAGGTCGCGGGCGGCGGGCAGCGGGTCGTGCTGCGGCGCGTCGTAAAGGCTGCCGTCCGGGAACACCAGCTTCAGACGCTTCAGTTGCAGGGAGCCTGTCGCCAGCGCCTCGACGTCGACTTCCAGCGTTTGCACGCCCCAGTGAAAGGGCGTGGAGCGCAGCGTCGACTCAGCAAGCTGATGTTGATGAAACTCATCCTGATATTGGAAATGTTGCGGCAAAAGGAACATGCCTTCCGACCACATCACGCGGCTTTGTTTACTCATTTGGCGCCTTCCAACAGAGAATTGAATTGTGAGTCTGCTGCCTTTTTGGCAGCACTGCCGGCCGAGTCCTGAACCTGCTGGACAGCTGCGTCCTGCGCGCGCTCGGTCATACTTTTACTGGCGGGTTGTTCGGGAATCGAATTGGATTTGTTGAACTGCTCTTCAGTCTTGAGTTTGTTCAGCACGTCCACACCACGCACCGCGAGGATGTAGTTGTTATCCACCAGCACACGCACGCCGTCGGACGAGAACCAGATACCGTCCTTGCGCAGCGTGTTGGCGTCGAACGCGACCTTCCAGCGGCTGTCGACGTCGGTGCGGAAGAACGCCGCGATGCCCACATACGAGGCATTCGGGTTCAGCGGCCACTGATCGGTCTGGCCCATGCCAGGCAACAGAATCAGCTCCCGGCTTTCGACCATGGTGTTGCCCAGAGCCTTTTGCGGATCATCCCAGAGGGTGTCGGCGTTGATCGACTCGAAGCGCTCCAGAGAGGACAGCTGATAAACGCGCACCACCACCGACAGCGGTTTACCGTACTCGTCAGGGTTGAGCTGGTTGCCGCCGTCAGTGGTCAGGATGACCTTTTCGTTGTCACCGAACATCATGTCGCCAGCCCAGGTGTCATCCATGCGCTTGGCGACACGGTCTGTCACGCCGCAGGCGGACAGAGCCATCATCATTGCCAGAACAGCCAGGCACCTTGCCAAGGCTGGCTTCGAGGAACAATTGCCTTGAAGTCTTTTATTCATCACGTCTTACCTATGGGGTGATCGATCAGGTCAGGGTGTAAGCGAAGTCGCCATCGCTGCCCAGGCCGATGGTCAGGCTCTGAATCGGCTTGTCCTGCGCCATCCGCTCCAGCACCCGCTGAGCGAGCTCCGGCATGAGGGTCTTGGACAGGATGTTGTCGATATTGCGTGCGCCACTGTCGACTTCCGTGCAGCGCGACGCGATAGCCTTGATCAGCGCTTCGTCGTAACGCAGCACCGCCTGATGATTGCGCTCGAAACGCTTGCGGATGCGCTCCAGCTTCAGGCCGACGATGCGTTCCAGAATCGCGTCCTGCACCGGGTAATACGGCACAATGGTCAGGCGCCCCAGGAAGGCCGGTTTGAATACCTGATTCAGCTCGTCGCGCAGGCCTTCCACAATGTCATCGGGAGTCGGCTTCTGCTCGGTGTTCAGGCACCACTGCATGATGCGGTCAGTACCGGTGTTGGAGGTGAGGATGATCACGGTATTGCGGAAGTTGATCTCGCGACCTTCGCCATCGTCCAGCACGCCTTTATCGAAGACCTGGAAAAACAGCTCGAGCACATCCGGGTGGGCTTTCTCCACCTCGTCGAGCAGTACCACGCTGTAAGGCTTGCGGCGCACGGCTTCGGTGAGCACGCCACCTTCGCCATAACCGACGTAGCCAGGCGGTGAGCCTTTCAGGCTGGAGACGGTGTGGGCTTCCTGGTATTCGGACATGTTGATGGTGATGACGTTACGTTCGCCGCCATACAGCGTGTCAGCCAGGGCCAGTGCCGTTTCGGTCTTACCGACACCGCTCGGGCCCAGCAGCAGGAACACACCGATCGGCTTGTTCGGGTCTTCCATGCGGGCACGGGAAATCTTGATGCGCTTACCGATCTCTTCGAGTGCATGGTCTTGACCCAGCACGCGTTCGCCCAGCAGCGCGGGCAGGCTTTGCACGGTGTCGATTTCGTCGCGCAGCATCTTGCCCAGCGGAATGCCGGTCCAGCCGGAAATCACTTCGCCAATCGTGCCGCCATCGACCAGTGCATGGACCAGCGGTTGCTCACCTTGCACGCTGGCCAGTTCGGCGCGTACGGCGGCAATCTGCCCGGCATCAGGCTCGCCGCTTTCCGGAACGCTGAGTGCGCCAAGTTTTTCGACCAGTTCCAGCTCGCGCTTCCACTGTTGCTCCAGCGACTCGCGGGTTTCCTGTTCGGCTTTCAGCTCTTCGTGCAGGGCCGTCAGACGGCGAGCGTGGTCGCTGCCCTTGGCGGTTTCCTGCTCCAGTACGGCGATTTCCGCGTTCAGGTTGTCGATGTGACGCTTGCAGTCTTCCAGCGCTCCCGGCTGTGCCGATTGGCCCAGGGCAACGCGTGCGCAAGCGGTGTCGAGCACGCTGACGGCTTTGTCCGGCAGTTGGCGGCCGGTGATGTAGCGGTTGGACAGGCGTACGGCCTGCACCAGCGCTTCGTCCATCACGGTGACCTTGTGGTGCTCCTGCATCTTCGCCAGCAGCCCGCGAAGCATGTGGATGGCCTTGTCTTCGTCAGGCTCTTCGACTTTCACGACCTGGAAGCGTCGAGCCAGTGCGGCATCTTTCTCGAAATACTTTTTGTACTCGGCCCAGGTGGTGGCGGCGATGGTGCGCAGCTCGCCACGCGCCAAGGCAGGCTTGAGCAGGTTGGCGGCATCGTTCTGCCCGGCTTGCCCGCCCGAACCGATCAGCGTGTGGGCTTCATCGATAAACAGAATGATCGGGTGCAGGCTGCGTTTGGTTTCTTCGATGACCGACTTGAGGCGGTTCTCGAACTCGCCCTTGACCCCGGCACCGGCCTGCAACAGGCCCAGATCCAGCGTGTGAATGGCGACGCCCTTGAGCACCGACGGCACGTCGCCCTGCACGATGCGCAGCGCCAGGCCTTCCACCACGGCTGTTTTACCGACGCCGGCTTCACCGGTCAGGATCGGGTTGTTCTGGCGGCGGCGGGTCAGGATGTCGACCATCTGCCGCACTTCGAATTCGCGTCCCAGCACCGGGTCAATCCGGCCATCGCGAGCGCTCTGGGTCAGGTTGACGGTGTACTGGTCCAGGGCTGGCGTCTTGCCGTTGCCTTTGGTGGTGGCGCCCGTGCTGGCGTCGGCGTTCGCCAGTGGCTTGCTCAGCTTGGTCTCGGGGCTGCCCTCGACCAGTGCGCTCATGTTCAGGCGCAGGTCGTCAGCGTTGATCTTCTCCAGCTCCGGCGCCGAGCCGATGACCACGCGACGCAGTGCATCGTCATCCAGCAAGGCCTGCACAAGATGGCCGGTACGGATCTGTGACTGACCGAACTCGATCGATGCCAGCACCCAGGCCTGCTCGATCATGCGCGTGATGTGCGGCGAGAGCGCAGGCGTCCGCGTGTTGCCTTTCTTGAACGTCCCCAGCGCAGTGACCAACTGTGCCTGCAGGCGATCAGGCACCACATCGTAATGGCGCAGGATCACTGGCAGATCGTTGTCGTTGTTATCGAGCAATTGCAGCAGCAAGTGCTCGACTTCAACGTCGTAATGGTTCTCCGACAGGCACAGCGCAGCAGCGCTTTCAGTGGCAGTGCGGCTCGTTTCGTTCAGCTTGGCGAACAGGGACTTCAGGTTCACAGGGAGACCCCATCAAAAGGAATATGGAAAACGGCGCAACGGGAAGGCTCCACGTCGACACCGGGGCGTTTGAGCCAGCCAAGCCAGCCCAGTGATACATTGCCTTGGCGACCCAGACGGGCCACGGGTACAGCTTCGCGCTTGAGCTTCGGCGCAATCTGGAAGTCCAGTTCGGCACCGATGTAAAAACGCACCAGTTCAACAAGCTTCTGGTAATCCTCGGTGCCCGGCTGAAAACGCTGGTAATCGGCCAGTTCCAGAGGACCCATTTCGATACGTACACACGACTGGTAATCCCAGACGTGATTGCCGGCCACAGCGCTTTGCCCCAGCACTGCATTCTTGCGGCCCAACTGCGTGCACTGGCTGCTGTCGAGCTTCAGCCAGCGTCCGGCGAATTGCTGGATCTTGAACGGCAGCGAGAAGTAAAAACTCAGCATGACCTCAAGGTTCAGGGCGTTGCGCGGCTTTTGGGCGAACATCCCCGAGAAGTAGCTGAACAGTTCGCGGCGCAGCGGAGACTCGCCCTTGTCGAACTTCTGCTTCAGGCCTTCTGGACCGAAACCCACCAGGTTGAGCAGATAACGGTCGAAGTTCGAGGTGCCGTTGCGCTCGTACTCGATGTAAAACTTGTACTTCTGCCACGCCTCGTAAAACAGCGTGGTCATGCGATGCGAAAAAATATCCAGAAACGCATGTGCAGCGTCGTCTCGATACTGAATATGTCGGTCGATCAATAGCTCGGTGTACGGGCGCGGCAGCACGCCCGAAGGACCGACCAGGCCCATGAACGTGACCTGCACTTCGGACAGCGGCAAACCTGCCGCCGAGAGCTTGCCTTCGCGTTCGAACTGCAGGTCGCTGACTTCACTGGCCGGGAAGTTCAGCGACAGCTGCGAACGAAAGCGCAGAGGGTCTTCGTGCGGCCTGGTTTCCAGGTCCATACGCCCGTTCCTGCTGTAGTGCAGGCGAAGCAAACGCACCAACTGGAAAAATTCGAATCGGTGCGGCTCAGCCCTTGCCTGGTCGATCAGACCAGGGGTTGATCGCCTGTTCGCGGGGGCCATTGGACCACTCTCTTTTCGCGCTGCAAGGTGCGAAGGGTTAATTGGGTAAAGCTGTTCATCGAGCAGTACTGACCAAAGAAGTGATCAAGCACCATGCCGAACAGGAACACGCCACTGCCGGTGTACTGGCTTTCATCGAACTTCAGCGTGATGCCGACGCCGCGCACGAAGTTCGGCCGCGGATGGCCGATGCGTGCCACGACCGGCTCGCTGCTCACCGAAACGATCCCGTTGATCTGCTTGCGGATCGCCGACACGTTGCGGTAGTTGTAAAGCGACAGCAGCTCCAGCAGCACCTCGCGTCCCTTGGAAACCAGCGACATGTGGTTGAGTGACAGGTGCGAAATAAGCCGCCAGATCACGCCGTTGCCCAGCGGCACGCGCACCGTCGCCGTCGGCTTGCGCAGGCAGCGGATGTCCTTGATCACCGAGTTCGACGGAATGTTGAAATCGCCGCGCTCGCCGCCAAAAGGCAGCATCAATGGCAGGTCGCGATTGCTGCACGTCAGACGGATACTGAGCGTGTCGTTGTTGGAATCGATCAGTTCCAGATCCCGATCCACGACCCGGATGAACATGTTCGAGCCATCGCTTTGCCGGCTCTGCGTAGGGCGGCGCCGAGCGATCCAGAAACTCTGCCCCGGGCCTTGATCGCCACGTGGTTCGAAGAACGGATGGCAGGTGCCGACCTGGTCATTGCCATTGATCTTCTTCACCCGCCGCACGCGATCGATCGAAACCACTTCGGCGGAGCTTTGCAGGCGCACATCCGGCGTGACAGCGTATTCATGCTGGACGTGGGTCAGCTTGATCGGCTCGGCCTGCTGGCGGAACAGGTTGATGATCGGCGTGCAGTTGAGCTTGAAATTGTTGCGGCTGACGTTCTGCGTCAGGCGCGCCAGACGGTCCGTCAGGTCGTAGTCGGAAAAGTAGAAATTGATCTCCACTTTGGCGATCTCTTTGCCCGCCAGAATGCGCGCAAAGCCCGACAGGTCGAAGAACATGAACTTGTCCGGGAAGGTGAAGTACTCGTGCAGCAACCGGTAACCCAGAAACGAGCGCTCCGAGTAATCCACCAGCCCTTCATCCAGACCGTAACCGACAGATTTCAAGGCACCGGCTGGTAGCACCACTTCGCGAGTGCGGCCTTCGTCTTCGAAGGTCAGCGTGGCCTTGGCCAGGTTGTTGAACAGCAGCTCATACAGTTGGTGCATGAGCGTGCTTTCGCCATCGAGGAAGAAGCGCAGGCTGTCCATCTCCATCTTGCCGAACAACACGTCGGAGGTGGCCGTCAGACCAATGCGCAGACGCGCAATCAGGTCTGCGCTGTGGCCGTTGAACGCCGAGCGTTCCATTTCGATGAACGACGCGCTCTGCACGGCAATCGGCCATAACTCGACCGGGTAGCACGTCCGGAACTTGCACACGATGCCATCCACCGGATTGGCATGCAGTTCGGTGTGTCGTGCCACACGATAGGACTCGGTGACCTTTTCCTGCTTGCCCATGTTGAACTCGACGATGGACATCGACGGGGTAGGGCGCAGGTAATGCGGGTACAGCACCTCGAGGAACGACTCGACGATTTCCGGAAACTCATCATCGAGTTTCTTATGCACGCGCGCCGACAGGAACGAGAACGCCTCGATCAGGCGCTCGGTATGCGGGTCCTCGCAATTGTCGCCCTCAATCAGCAGTCGCGAAGCGATCTTCGGATATTGAGCGGCAAATTCCTGGCCCAGAAAGCGCAGGTGCGAGAGTTCCTTCTCGTAATAGGGCAGCAGATCGTCGAGCATCAGTTGAGGTTCTGCACTTTGTATTCCTGAGTGTTGACCTGCAGCACGGCGTCAAAAGAAACCTGACGCGAAATGTCCTGCAGACGCAGTACTGCGTCCACACGAAAAGTCAGCATGCGTTGGCCGGTCTGTTGTGCAAGCAACTGGACTTTCACGCTGCGAAAGCGTCGGTCGCCCACCGAGATGGCCTTTTCCAGCTGGCGCTGGATCAAAAGACGATCCTGTGGGTCGAGCACGCTTCTACTGGTGAAGTCGGGCATACCGTAGTCGAGGATGGTGCCGCTCAGATTGGCGAAACCTTCCAGCTCGTTAGCGACCAGAGACTGGCGAGTGTTCACCAGAATCTCCAGGTCACGAACGATGCTGGCCTTGTAATCGGCCAGCGAGCTCAACCGTTGCGATGACGATTCCACGGATTGATGTGGACGATCGTCGAGCAATCGATCCAGCAATGAAGGCAACAGCTTGTGTTGACTACTCATGTTGCCTCCCTGGCTAAGTGTTGGATCAGCCGCGAGTCGATTGCGGCAATTCGGCGACCAGACGCAGCGATGCCGTCAGTTCATCCAGTTGGTAATGCGGACGCAGGTAAGTCACGGCCTTGTAGACGCCAGGCTTGCCAGGAACTTCGAACACTTCGGCACGCGCTTCGCGCAGCGGGAACTTGGCCTTGGCTTCCTGGCTGGCGGTGTCATCCAGCAACACGTAGCTGGACAGCCACTTGTTGAGGAACAGCTCGACATCCTTGCGCGATGCAAAACTGCCGATCTTGTCGCGCATGATCGCTTTCATGTAGTGAGCGATACGCGAGGTCGCGAAGATGTATTGCAGTTGCGCCGACAGACGCGCGTTGGCGTTGGCAATGTCGGTGTTGTACTGCTTCTGCTTCTGGGTCGACTGGGTGCCGAAGAACGCGGCGTAGTCGGTACCTTTGCAGTGCACCAGCGGAATGAAGCCGAGGTCCGACAGCTCCTTTTCGCGACGGTCGGTGATGGCGATTTCAGTCGGGCATTTGAGCGCGATTTCACCGTCATCGGTCTTGAAGGTGTGCGTCGGCAAGCCTTCGACCAGACCACCGCCTTCCACACCACGGATCGCCACGCACCAGCCGTAGCGGGAGAACGCATCGGTCACACGGGTGCCCAGCGCGTAGGCAGCGTTCATCCACAGGTATTTGTTGTGGTCACGGCCATCGACGCTTTCGACGAAGTTGAATTCTTCGACGGGCGTGGTATCCGGGCCATACGGTAGACGACCCAGCACGTGCGGCAGGGTCAGACCGACATAGCGGGAGTCTTCAGAAGCGCGGAACGACTTCCACTTGGCGTATTCGACCGTGTCGAAGATCTTCGCCAGGTCGCGAGGGCCGGCCATGTCGGTGAACGAGTCCCAGCCGAACAGCTCAGCCGATGCCGCCGAGATGAACGGCGCGTGGGCGGCGGCTGCCACGTGGGAGATCTCTTCCAGCAGGTACATGTCTTCCGGGTTGCGGTTGAACTCGTAGTCACCCAGCAACATGCCGAACGGTGCACCACCGAAGGTGCCGTACTCTTCTTCGTAGATCTTCTTGAACAGTGCGCTCTGGTCGAATTCGGACGACGCCTTGAGGTCTCGCACGAGGTCTTTTTTCGACGCGTTGAGCAGGTGAATCTTCAGCGTGGTGCTGGTCTCGGTCTGGTCAACCTGATACTTCAGGCCGCGCCAGGACGCTTCCAGTTGCTGGAATTCACGGGCGTGCATGATTTCGTTCATTTGCTCGGAGAGCATCGAATCGATCTCGGCGATGCGCGCGTCGAGCACGGCAATCAGGTCCTTGCTTGGCGTCATTTCGCCTTCAAGTACCTGAGCCACCAGCTCACCGATCAGATCGCGGGTACGGGTGCGCTCGGTTTCGGAGCGTGCAACGCGGCTTTCGGAAATGATGCTGTCGAGCAGGGAAGATTGCGGGGCGAAGTTTTCAACTTCAACCAGAGCGCTGTCCTGCTGAGTCACGGGTTGCTTATCGGTCATCGTCAGGCTCCTCCTTACTCTTTGCTGTCGGTGGCAGGAACGGCGGCTTCACGGCCGAACTCCTTGCCCAGGGTTTTCAGCTTTTCAGTGTTCTGCAACACGTCCATCAGCAGTTCTTCCAGCTTGTCGTTGCCACCCATCTTGTTACGCAGGTCAGCCAGCTTGTTGCGCACTTCCAGCAGCTTGCGCAGCGGCTCGACCTGACGCACGACGTTCTGCGGCTCGAAGTCTTCCAGCGCATTGAAGTTCAGCTCGACACCGAGTTGGGTCCCGTCTTTTGCCAGGGTGTTGTCGACGCGATACGCCAGGCGCGGCTTGATGCCTTTCAGGACGCCATTGAAATTGTCGCGGTCGATGAAGATGAACTTGCGATCCTTGAGCTTGGGCAGCGGCTCCAGCGGGTTGCCGGAGAAATCGCCCAGAACGCCTACAACGAATGGCAGCTCTTTCTTTTCCTGAGCATCGCCGATGTCCACGTCGTAAGTGATATGGACCCGAGGCGCGCGAACGCGGTCAAGTTTGTGCTGGGTACTTTCCTTCTTCGCCATCGTCATCTCCTGTGCGAGCAACTCGCTGCAAGTCGTTTGCGTACCGGGCCTGTGGCAGGCCGGGCGCGATTAGAGTCCTTCAATCGTCAGCAGCAGACGCTGACGGATTTCATCGTTCATTTCCAGAATGTTTTCGTGTCCGACCAATTCTTCGAAACTGGTATTGCCTGCGATCTGCGTGCTGTTGCGAATCACCGATTCATCCGGCAATTCTGAGCGCACCGGTGAGCTGATCACGCAGAACGGCAGGTCGCCGAAGTCTTTCAATCGCTCGAAACTGACCGGGAAGCGCAGCCCTTCGAACAGCCTGCTCATGCCCGGCGACTTGCTCAGGCAATAGAACAGCACCAGATAATGCACAACGTAGCGATACAGCTCGGCGCTGCTGCGATTCGGGTCTTTGATGACCTTGCGAAACTGCGCCAGATCGAACGAGTTGAAGCCCACCACCCAACGCACCGGACTGGTGATGCGAATGGTCTGCCCGCTTTGTGACAACACCATGTCGTATTCGAGCGGGAACAGCTCGGGCGTCGTGCTGATCAGGTTCAGGGGCACTTCCAGTTCATTGACCAGCTTGAACGGCTCTGCCGAAGCAATGCGGTCATAGAGCTCCTTGAGCTCTTTGAAATGGTGCTGAGTCTCGCGGCCGCTGCTGCGCTGCGCACCCTGCAGGTATTCACCGAAGAATGTCTGCGGGCGTATCAACAGCGCGAGGGTCGACAGATAGTCGGACGCCTGCACCTTGAGCGCGTCGGAGATAGCGCGCGTCTGCTTGCGCAGCTTTATCAATGCTTCTATATCGAACGTCTGAGTCATCGGTACATCGTCCTTGAACCCTTCACGACCGTTTCCCGGATCAGACCGGGGACGGGGAAAAGTTGCGAATTTCTCGACTGCACACCTGCTCATGAAGTGGTTTTGCCATGTGTGTCACTGCGAGACACACCGCCACAATGAGGGAGGAGTTCGTGCTGGCATATAGATGTCGTCTAGCCAGCAGTGTGGTCTATGGCACTATTTTTAGTAGGAAAGTTCCTACAGACGGTGGATATTTTCTCGGTTTCGTTACAGTAAGCAATGATGACTATGAGCCATCATTGTATTGAATTTCACCCATAATGTAACTGTAAGTGTTGATTTCAAAGGGCTTTGGGGTGGTATTTGGATCCGATCAGGGGGGTAAATTAAGCTTAGAAAGATGAACTTATTTGCAGGTTTTCCAAGCTCTGAAGAGGGTAAATGTACGGACTCGCCTTACAGGCGTTTTTTTCTGGATGGGGAATGATGGCACTGCGAGCGCTGAGGCGCACGAATCCAGGTGGGTCGACACAGGTCAGGCGGGTAGCTTTGTTACATCATTTTGCAAATCAGGGTATAACGCCGCCAGCGCCCTCACGCGTGTACTCGAGCAACGGCAGGGCGCATGCACGCAGACGCCAAAAGCGTTTTGCCTGACGGACTTAGTGTGCGCTAAGGATAGCCAGCGGCGACGCACCTCTATGAGCCTTGCCTCATGAAAATCTACAAGCTCATTGCTGTACTCATCCTGCTCCCTCTGGGCCTGAACCTCATCGGTGTCTGGCAGTTGCAGCGCAGTGTCGAAAACACCGAGCGCCTGACCGAGATCCAGGCCGACCTTGCGCATGCCCGTCCCTATTTCGAAAGGCTTGCCAGGTCGCCCGACGCCCTCACGCGAACGATGGATATGGACGGAGAAAACATCACCCTCAAGGAGGCTCTGTCGCGTCTCCATGAGGCAGAGCAGGGCCTCGATTTCGTAGTGGTGCTGGGCAGTGTCACTATTTGGCTGGCACGCGCCGTCATCGCGCTGTGCCTGCTGGCGGCTCTGGTCGGCGGCATCGGGCTGGCAGGGCTCAACTGGGCCGGCGCACGCGCACGTCAATCCCGCGAGCGATTGCTGCACACCTTCAGCAGGGTCAGGCGGATTCTGCCGTTCGTCCTGGTGGGGCACATTGTTGCCATGGGCGCGGCGGTGTCTGCAATCCTCTGTTTCGAAGCCCTGGGCCTGTGGCATGTGGGGCGCATGTCCGCGGGCGAACTCAAGCTGATCATCGTCGTGCTGATGCTGGTCGCTGCGTGCCTGTATTCGATCTGGCGGATGGGCAAGCAGTTGGGCGTCATGCTGCACATGTTCGAGCCCACCGCGATGCAGGTTCTGGGGCAGCAGGTCACGCCTGAAGAGGCACCGGTGCTCTGGGCCTATGTTCGCGATCTGGCCGAACGGCTTGGCGCGCTGTCACCTGATCACATCGTGCTGGGCATGACCGAAGGCTTCTACGTCACCTCGAGCGATGTTTCCCTTCTGCCGTCCGACGCCGTGCTCAAGGGGCGAACTCTGCATGTGCCGATCCTGTACCTTGGGCTGATCGATGCCGCTGAAACGAGTGCAGTGATTGGTCACGAACTGGCGCATTTCGCTGGTGAAGACACCGAGTACAGCCTGCGCTTTCTGCCGATCTACGACGGCATCGGTCGCAGCCTGGGGGTGATCGCTGAAAACATGATGGTCAGCGGGTGGCTACAGCGCACCATTCTGCGTCCGGCGTTCATGCTGGGCATGTATTTCATGGAAAGCTTCGATCACGCGGTCAATCACTGGAGCCGCGTGCGTGAGCTGGCCGCCGATGCCGCGGGGGCGAGTCTGGCAGGCAATACGTCGGCTGCCTCGGCGCTGGTGCGCATTTCGGCCATCGACCCGCTTTTGCAGGAGCGGATCTACACGCATATCACGCGGGCCACCAACCCAAGGCGCGGAGAGGTGTTTACCAAGGATCTGCCGAACAGCGTGCTGCACGAGCTGGCCGGCAAGACATTCACGCTGCCTGACGAAGAAATGGCCGTCCAGCTGCTGCATCCCTCGGATACGCACCCGTCAAACGGCGAACGTATCGCCGCGCTGCAGGTTGCTGCCGACGAGGCGATCCGCAGCGGCACCCGGCCGGTAGTGGCGGCCCAGGCGCGCGCCGCGATGGACCATTACTTCGTTAATCCCCAGGCACTGCGCACCCGTCTTACCAAGGACTTCATCAAGCATCACGTGACAAATGATGCTGAGGTGGTGACCGAACTGCGTGCCCGCGCGAAAACGGTAAGCGGTGATGTCGTTCTGCATGAGGGCGCTCGCCTGCGGGGGCTGTTGCTAACACTATTCCTCGCCCCTCTGCTGGGGCTGGGTATTTATCTGATAGCCGAAGCGCTGTCATTTCCCCAGGGGCTGACCGAGAAGCGCAACTCTATGCTGATAGCGGGCGGCATCTTGGCGGCGTTCATGCTGACGCTGCTGCCATTTGCGCTGCGCATGTGTCTGCGTGCTGACAAGACCGCTCTGCTGCTCACGCCCGATCACTTTGTCTTCGCAAACCTGAAGTCCCCCGTCCCGATCCAGCACATCGCTGATTTTGAGCTGAATGTGGCCTATGGCACGTTTCTGACCCTGCATCTGCAAGACGATGCGCCTTTACCCGAGCGAGTCTCACGTTCGTTTTCTGCGCCGAATGCAAAAGTGTTCAGGAAAAAACGCCGGGTACTTCTGGCGCTGGCGCGGTTCAGCCGGGACGGCAAAAAGCTCAAGCCAGACGAGCTTGGTGAGTTGATTGCGGATTACGTCAATGCGGGTACTGCACGACACTTGCTGCAAGAGCGCTTCGAGCAGGGTAAGCGTTAAGCGGTTGGCTGTGAGCGGGGCGGCGTACGGCGCAAAGCTTTTCTGCAGGCAACAAAAAACCCGCCGAAGCGGGTTTTTCCAAGACCATCCCGACTTCCTGTCGGACGCCTCCGAGGCGATGGTCGATCATCCTTGATCCGGGTGAACTCCTGTTCACCCCTTGATGGATCCAATACTACGGAGCGCGAGCCGGGCCGGAAATAGCCAAATTCCTCCAGCGCGTGTAAGCCTTTCGCTATACCTCATGGGCTCAGCTTCGGACGGGCCTTTGAAGAGCAGGAAATCTGGCGTCAGGAAAATCTTGAGGTGGTTTGACCGCTGGAGGCAAAAATCGCAGGCAATAAAAAACCCGCCGAAGCGGGTTTGTACCAAGACCATTCCAACTCCCTGTCGGCTGCCTTCCCGGCGATGGTCGATCGTCCCTGATCCTGGCGAACTCCTTGTTCGCCAGTTGTTGGATCCAATATTACGGCTCTGACGGCAGGTGCAAAATAGCCATTCGCTTCATTGCGTGTAAGCCTTTGGCTATACATGTGTCCGTTTTTGCGGATTCTCAGATGCTCGGCCATGCAGCGGGAAAGTAGAAAACACCGTTGAAACTGCTGCGCCAGAAGCGCGCAGCCCTGTTTTCAAGGTGAGAAATTCGTGGTCACCTCACAATAGCGCTGCTGGGCGTTTTTACTGTCCTCGTCGCGGTTTCTTGCCGCGCGTTTGGTCCACTCTTGGCACTGTTCTCTGAAGTTGACCGCTGCGGCCTTGCGACACTCGCGCCGTTCGAATGAACGAATAGCGAAGTTTTCGCAGACGCTGTCGCCATCGATCGTGTTGCCGTAAATCCGCCACTGCGCGCGGTAGCGGTTTCTGCCGTCCGCTTCGCGTATGGAGGCTGTCGCGACGCTGTAAGGCTTGGAAGAACGAGCAGAATTGCGTGAAGCATTGGCCTTGAAATCGGCCATGTAGTCGGCAGACACCATGCCTGTTGCCGATTCTGCCTGAGCGGGGCGAGGAACCTGGCCGAATCGACAGTTCGCCACCGCCTCATCGATGACGTTGCCGTTTTTCATGCAGTCATCCAAGGGCTGCACGGGGGCGGGCGGCGCCACAGTGGCCGCGATCGGCACAAGCTCTGCGGTTTTTCGAATCTGCGCGGGCGCAGGATCGGCTGCGGCTACGGATTGCGCCTCGGCCTCGACTGTCTCGGGTTCAGGTACGGACTGCACAACAGGCGGTACTGCCAGCGCTTTGGGACCTCTCGCATGTGAGGTGATCAGTCCGGCGACGCAGGCTGCAGCAATAAGGCACGCCAGCCACAGGCCATAAGGGCGTGAGCGGCGAGGCGTATCGACGCGCTTGCGGCGTGGATGCGAGCCCAGCACCACATCGACCTGACCGGGCACGAGGCGCTGAATGCGGATGATCCCGTCGTCCTCGGGTTGCTGTAGGGAATCCATTCCTGCTCCTGATCAAGCGATGTTCGGTGGTGATATTACAATGATATCGGCCGGTGGGTAGAGTTTCTGCAACGCTTTGGTGCTATGTGCATCAGGCCTGGCGCGTTAAGGTTGAGGCCGTTTTTTGACTGATGGATGGAACGCGAATGCACCAGCGTCTCGAACAGGTATTCGGCTACACACAGTTCCGGCCGGGGCAGGAAGCTGCCATCAGTGCGGTACTGGCCGGACGCTCGGCTGCGGCGATCTTTCCGACAGGTTCGGGCAAGTCGCTATGTTACCAATTGCCTGCCCTGATGTTGCCGCATTTGACGCTGGTGGTGTCGCCGTTGCTGGCGCTGATTCAGGATCAGCTTGCCTTCCTGCACCGCCACGGTATCTCGGCGGCGAGCATTGATTCGGCGCAGAGCCGCGACGAGATCGCTGATGTGATGGCGCGTGCACGCTCCGGCGAGCTGAAGATTCTGATGATCTCGGTCGAGCGCCTGAAGAACGAGCGTTTCCGCAATTTCATCGCTCAAGTACCGATTTCCCTGCTGGTGGTCGACGAAGCGCACTGCATCTCGGAGTGGGGGCATAACTTCCGCCCCGACTACCTGAAGCTGCCGGACTACCAGCGCGAATTCAACATCCCTCAGACATTGCTGCTGACCGCCACGGCGACCCCGCAAGTCATCATCGACATGCAGGACAAATTCGCCATCGCCCCCGAGGACGTCATCACCACCGGTTTCTACCGCGCCAACCTGCACCTGTGGGTCAAGCCGGTCAGTGGCCGTGACAAAAGACGCCTGCTGGTGGAGTGGCTCAACGAGCGTCGCGGGCAGCCGACCATTGTTTACGTGACCCTGCAAAAGACAGCCGAACACATCGCCGCTCACCTGGAACAGCATGGCCTGCCCGCCAGCGCCTACCATGCCGGGCTGCCCAATGATCAGCGCGAGTCGATCCAGAGGCAGTTCATGGGCGGCCATCTGAACTGCATCGTGGCGACCATCGCGTTCGGGATGGGCATCGACAAGAGCGACATTCGCAACGTGGTGCATTTCGACCTGCCCAAATCCATCGAGAACTACAGCCAGGAAATCGGTCGGGCCGGGCGTGATGGTGCTGCTTCGGATTGTCTGGTGCTGGCCAACCGCGACAGTCTCAACGTGCTGGAGAACTTCGTGTACGGCGATACGCCGGAGCGCGAGGGGATTGCTCGTGTGCTGGAAGACTTGCTTGGGGCGCGTCATGACGGGCAGTGGGAATTTCTGCTCGGACCGCTCGCCGACCTCAGCAATATTCGTCAATTACCGTTGAAGACCCTGCTGGTGCAACTGGAACTGCGCGGGATCATTGCGCCGCGCTACGCGTATTTCGCCGAGTACCGCTTCAAGTTTCTGCTTCAGCCGCAAGACCTGATGGCGCGTTTCGAAGGGGAGCGACGCGACTTCGTTCAAGCCCTGATCGACACTTCAAACCGCGCAAGGACCTGGGCCACCGTCGATTTCGAGGCGATGTACCAGCAATACGGCGCCGAGCGCGGGCGGGTGGTCAAGGCGCTGGATTACTTTCAGGAAAAAGGCTGGATCGAGCTTGAAAGCAAACAGATGACCGAGGTTTACAGCCTGTTGCGCAGCGACTTTGATGCACAGGCCTTGAGCATCGAATTGCACGATTATTTCGCTCATCACGAAGCCACTGAAGTTGCGCGCATTCACACCACGCTGGACGTGTTCGCCAGTGACCAGTGCCTGACCCATCGGCTGGCGCGGTACTTCGGTGATCACAATGCGCCGGAGCGCTGCGGGCATTGCTCGGTCTGCCTTGGCGAAGTCGCCCACCTGCCCGAACCACCCGCGTTGGAGCCCCTGGCGAATCGGGACTTTCAGCACCTGTGCAGCGAGTTTATCCACAAGCACCAGGACTATATCGGCCAGCGGCCCAGCGCTGACTGCCTGACGCGTTTTCTGTGTGGCATCAGCGTGCCGCTGTTCACCAGGCTCAAAGCCCGCGCCACCACCGGGTTTGCGGTGCTGGAGGACTATCCGTACGCACAGGTCAGGACGTGGGTGCAGGCCATGGCTGGCAACTGACTACACGTACAAAGTGATCTGACCAAGGGGACGATGCTCTGCATCCAGTCCTGAACCTGCATTGCGACAGACAAATGAAAACCGGCCGCTAAAGGGCGGCCGGTTTTTTGTGCTTCAGCAACTGACGGTGGTATCAGTCACGATGACGGCGATGGCCGTGGTGCTTCGGGCGATGGCCATGATCACGGCCACCACGATAACGACGATCATCGCTGCGGCTTTCGTTGCCCATGTAGTTGCCGAGTGCAGCACCGCCGCCGCCACCTACCGCCGAGCCGACCAGGCTGCCGGTGTTGCCGCCGACGCTGCGACCCAGCACGTTACCGCCCGCAGCGCCCAGACCGCCGCCAATGGCTGCTTCTGTGCGGTTGCGACGGTCTGCGCCTACAGCGCCACCGGCTGCGCCGCCGACACCTGCGCCAATTGCTGAACCAGTGCTGCCGCCGATCTGCTGACCGACGACCGAACCGAGTACCCCACCCAATGCTCCGCCTACGCCTGACTCAAGGTTGCCTGCAGACGCCGCACCGCTGATCAAGGTAAGAGACAACAACAGTATCGAGGAATACTTCATGTATGGAATCTCATAGGGATGACGGCGCGATCTTGGTGTCAAGTGAAGAATGTAGCAATGCAATTCCGACGAGTAACACGATTGCCACACAAACTGCTAAGTTATTGTTTTGGCTAAGGAACTTAAGTCGGAAATGAGAGTCTGAGGTTACTTGCGAAAGGCCCGTTTCCAGAGAAACGGGCCTTTTTTGTGGGCGTCTTTCAGGGACGTTAGAGGATGCGTGCCGACTCTGCAGAGCGCTCGAGGCGGATGGCAACGAACTTCGAGGTCGGCGTGCTGCTGCCATCGCCCACGCTTTCCAGCGGCACCAGCGGGTTGACCTCTGGGTAGTAGGCGGCAGCCTGACCGGCCGGAATATCGAATGGCAGCAACGTGAAGCCTTTGACGCGGCGCTCGCGGTTATCGCTCCAGATCGAAATCAGGTCCGCCTTCTGCCCCGGCTGGAAGCCCAGACGGATGATGTCGGCTTCGTTGACGAACAGCACGTCACGCTGACCTTTGACGCCGCGATAGCGGTCGTCCAGGCCATAGATGGTGGTGTTGTACTGATCGTGTGAGCGCATGGATTGCATGATCAGGTCCGGGATCTGCCCGGTTGAACTGACGTGTTCATTGATCAGAGTCAGCGGCAGCGCATTGGACTTGAAGTTGGCGCGGGTCGACGCAGTGTTCCAGCGACGTGCGCCAGCAGCGTTACCCAGGTAGAAGCCGCCTGGGTGCTTGACGCGCTCGTTGAAATCCTTGAAGCCGGGGATGGTGTCGGCGATCAGGTCGCGAATACGGTTGTAGTCCTCGACCAGCCACAACCAGTCCACAGGCGCCTTGCCCAGCGTAGCGTTGGCGATACCGGCGATGATCGCAGGCTCGGAACGCATTTGCTTCGAGGACGGCTTCAACTGGCCGTTGGAAGCGTGAACCATGCTGAACGAATCTTCCACGGTGACGGCTTGTGGGCCGTTGGCCTGGATGTCGATGTCGGTACGGCCGAAGCACGGCAGGATCAGCGCGTCCTTGCCGTGGAACAGGTGACTGCGGTTCAGCTTGGTGCTGATCTGTACGGTCAGGTCGCAATTGCTGAGGGCTTCGGCAGTGCGATGGCTGTCCGGGGTGGCCTGAGCGAAGTTGCCGCCCAGCGCGATGAACACCTTGGCGCGACCTTCGGCCATGGCGTGAATGGCTTCGACGACGTTATGACCATTTTCGCGGGGTACTTTGAACTGGAAGCGTTTTTCCAGGGCATCGAGCAGGAACACCGGTGGGCGCTCGTTGATGCCCATGGTGCGGTCCCCCTGCACGTTACTATGACCGCGCACCGGGCACAGGCCGGCACCCGGACGGCCGATGTTGCCGCGCAGCAGCATCAGGTTGGCGATTTCCTGGATGGTCTGCACCGAGTGACGGTGCTGGGTAATTCCCATCGCCCAGCACATGATTACGTTCTTGCCCTTGGCGTACATGTGTGCCGACTGTTCGATGTCGCTCAGCGGCAGACCGGATTGCTCGACGATGGCGTCCCAGGACGTGTCATCGATGGCGGCCAGGTATTCGAGCACGCCTTCGGTGTGTTCGTTGAGGAACGCGTGGTCGAACACCGAAGGTGCGTTGTTGGCCTGCGCCTCGCGCTCCCATTGCAGCAGGAACTTGGCCATGCCGCGCAACAGCGCCATGTCGCCACCCAGGGCAGGGCGGAAGTAAGCGGTGTTGGTCGGGCGGTCGCCGTTGGTGAGCATTTCGACCGGGTGTTGCGGATGCTGGAAACGCTCCAGGCCACGCTCTTTGAGCGGGTTGACGCACACCACCTGGGCGCCGCGCTGTACCGCTTCGCGCAATGGCTCGAGCATGCGCGGGTGGTTGGTGCCGGGGTTCTGGCCGAGGACGAAGATGGCATCGGCGTGTTCGAAATCCTCGAAGGTCACGGTGCCCTTGCCGACGCCGACGCTTTGCGACAGTGCTACGCCGCTGGCCTCGTGGCACATGTTCGAGCAGTCCGGGAAGTTGTTGGTGCCATAAGCGCGCACGAACAGCTGATACAGGTACGCCGCTTCGTTGCTGGCGCGTCCGGAGGTGTAGAACTCGGCCATGTTCGGGCTGGGCAGGTTCTTCAGGTGCTTGGCGATCAGCGCAAACGCGTTGTCCCAGCTGATCGGCTTGTAACGGTCGGTTTCCGCGTCATAGCTCATCGGCTCGGTCAGGCGGCCCTGATACTCGAGCCAGTAATCGCTCTGCTCCATCAACGAGCTGACGCTGTAGCGGGCGAAGAAGGCCGGGTCGACACGACGCTTGGTCGCTTCCCAGTTCACCGCCTTGGCGCCGTTCTCGCAGAACTTGACCATGCCGCTTTCCGGCGAATCACCCCACGCACAGCCCGGGCAGTCGAAACCGCCGTTCTGGTTGGTCTTGAGCATCATGCGCAGGTTCTTCAGCGCGTTGTCACTGCCCAGCCAGTGTTGCGTCACGCTGATCAGTGCGCCCCAGCCGCCTGCCGCACCTTTGTACGGCTTGTAGCGGGGGGTTGGTGTCTTGTCGGCTTGATGATGAGTGCTCACGCTTGAATCTCCATCGCAGGGCTATAGACCCGCGGCGCACTTTTCTGCGGCAGGTGAATTAGATTGAGGTTGTGACGGCGGGCCCATTGCAGGGCCAGGCCGGTGGGCGAAGACAGGCTGACCAGGGTCTGGATGCCGGCGCGCAATACTTTCTGAATCAGTTCCAGGCTGCAGCGGCTGGTCACGATGGCGACGCCGCCTGCCAAGGGGATGTCCTGACGGATCAATGCGCCGATCAGCTTGTCCAGCGCGTTGTGGCGGCCGATGTCTTCACGTCCCAGCAACAGCTGGCCGTTACCGTCCATGAACACCGCCGCATGTACGGCGCCGCAATGGCGGCCGAGCGGCTGGAACTCGCCGATGCGCTGACGCAGGCCTTCCAGCCATTCGATCGGGGGCAGGGGCGCGCCGGGCAGCGCCTTCAGGTCAGGCAGTGCCTGCTCGACGGCTTCAACGCCACACAGTCCGCAACCGCTGGTGCCAGCCAGTTGCCGACGCTGCTGCTTGAGTTCCCAGAACGCGCGGCTGGCGATCTCGACCTCGGCCTGCATCGCCGAGCCGCAACCACTGATTTTGAAGTCGTAGATTTCGTCATGCGAGGCAATGATGCCGCTGCCCAGGCTGAAGCCGACGATAAAGTCTTCCAGATCAGTAGGGCTGACCAGCATGACCGCCTGGCTGATGCCGTTGTAGGCAATCGCCAGCGCCACTTCTTCAGCAAGTTCGTTACGTGCAGAGTCCGTGCCCTCGAGATTCGAGTAACTGTAAGACTGGCTTGCTTCGGGGGCTGGCGTAGCAAAGGACGCCGAGCTGACCTTGCGCGTAACGGGCATGGGCTGAAATACCGGCAGAATGACATCTGCAAGATTAGGCCCGTTATTGGAAATCGTCTAATCGCTAGTGCTGATGTCCCGATAGATGACGTCGATCAACGCTCTAGCGCGGTATTTCTGCTACCAGCGCAAAGCAGGCTTCAGCCAGTGCCGAACGTGGCGCACTGCGGCGCATGATCAACCCCAGCCGGGCCAAAGTCCGGGAGTCGGCAATCGGATGCAGGCGCAAATGTTCGGTGAGCGTTTCCAGACCGCCATCCAGCGGCATGATCGCGCAGCAAAAACCGCCATGTACGGCTTGCAGCAACTGATGAACGGCATCGGTTTGTATCAGCGGATTGGGTTGCAGGCCGCGGCTATGGAAGTTGTGATCGATCGACTGCCGAAAATGCATGCCGCTGGTCAGCATGCCCAGTGGCAGCTCGACCAGATCGGCCCAGCTCAAGGGATCGTCGCCAAACGTGAAGTGCCGACGGTCGTACAGCAGGCCCATGCGCGTGTCGTCCAGGGTCAGCGAATCGAAACGCTCATTGTCCAGACGTTCCAGGTACGAGACGCCCAGATCGATACGATTGCTTGCCAGTTGCTCCAGCACTTGCTCGGAGCTGAGTGACGACAGCTCGAAGCGCAGATTGGGGTGCAGCTGGTGCAGCCGGTGCAGCAATGGCAGCGGATCGAAGCTCGACAGCGGCACCACGCCCAGGCGCAACGTCCCGACCAGATGACCGCGGCAGGCGGCCGCTTCAGCCTGCAGACCGTCGTAGGCAGCCAGTACCGTGCGTGCCCAGGCCAATACGCGTTCGCCTGGTGCGGTAAAACCTTCGAAGCGTTGGCCGCGATTGACCAGTGGCAAGCCAAGCTCTTCTTCCAGATTGCGCAGGCGCATCGACAGCGTCGGCTGGGTGATGTTGCAGCGCGCAGCCGCCTGGCCGAAGTGCCTCGTCTCGTCGAGGGCGATCAGAAATTTAAGTTGCTTGATGTCCATGTTCACTCCGATGAGCCGTCCAGACAGCCGATTCTACGCGCTCAGGCTGAATGATCGAGCACGCCCTTGATCAACTCCCGATAGTCGTCCACTGCGGCGAACTCTTCGGTGTCTTTCGGGCCTTTTTGGCTGTTGGGTTGGCTGACGGCCAGCAAATGGGCTACACCGAAGTGTCGAGCGCTGCGCAGGATCGGCAGGGTGTCGTCGATAAACAGACTGCGTGCCGGGTCGAAGGCTGTTTCGGCCTTCAAAGCGTCCCAGAAATGCTGGCTTTCCTTGGGAAAGCCGTAATCGTGAGAGCTGATCAGGCGTTCGAAATAAGGCGCCAGCTCGATTCGCTCCATCTTCAGCGACAACGAATCACGGTGCGCATTGGTGATCATGATCACTCGCTTGCCTGCCTTTTGCAGGGCCGCGAGAAAGGTCTCGGCGTCTGGGCGCAGCGCAATCATGTGGGCGATTTCGCGTTTCAGGTCACGGACCGACAGGTTAAGCTCGGCGCTCCAGAAATCCAGGCAGTACCAGTTGAGCGTGCCCGCGTTGTTTTCGAACAGCGGTTTCAATTCCAGCCAGGCCATGGCGAAACTGACGCCGTGCAGTTCGGCGTAGCGCTGCGGCAGGTGCTGCATCCAGAAGTGTTCGTCGTAATGCAGGTCGAGCAACGTGCCGTCCATATCCAGCAGGACGGTATCGATTTCGCTCCAGGGCATGGAAAGCATTCTGGCCTCGTCAGGGGGTTGATAGCGGGTAAGCATATCCGACACAGACATCGGGAAAAGCTCGGTATAGTACCTCGTTCATGTAAAGGAGCCTGTCATGCGTCAGAAACCTACCGTACTTGCCCGCGCAATCGTCGCCAGTAGTCGTCTGTTCCGCGTTGAAGAGCTGCAATTGCGCTTTGCCAATGGCGTCGAGCGGACCTATGAGCGTCTGGCCAGCAAAGGCACGGGCCCCGGGGCGGTGATGATCGTGGCCATGCTCGATGCCGATCACGCTGTGCTGATCGAAGAATATTGCGGCGGCACCGATGCCTACGAGCTGTCCCTGCCCAAGGGCCTGATCGAGCCGGGCGAAGACGTGCTGGCGGCTGCCAACCGTGAACTCAAGGAGGAGGCCGGTTTCGGTGCGCGTGAGCTGGAACTGTTGACCGAGCTGTCGCTGTCCCCCGGCTACATGAGTCAGAAAATTCAGGTGGTGCTGGCCACCGACCTGTACGAAGAGCGGCTGGAGGGCGACGAGCCCGAGCCGATCCGGGTTGACCGGATCAACCTGCGCGAGCTATCGAGCCTTGCCCAGAGTGCCCAGTTCAGCGAAGGCCGGGCGCTGGCCGCGCTGTACCTCACACGTGACCTGCTGACCCAGCGTGGATTATTTCAGCCATGACCGATTCGTTGCACAACCTGCCACATCCGCTGCTCGCGCCGGTGATCGAACTGACGCGACTGGCGGGCGAAGTGATCCTGCCGTTCTGGCGCGCCAACGTCACCGTGACCACCAAGACCGACGATTCGCCGGTGACCGCCGCTGACCTGGCCGCCCATCAGGTGTTGGTCGAGGGTCTGCAGGCGCTTGATCCGGACATTCACGTGCTCTCCGAAGAGGACGCAGACATCCCCCTCAGCGAGCGGGCAAGCTGGGAGCGCTGGTGGCTGGTCGATCCGCTGGACGGCACCAAGGAGTTCATCTCCGGCAGTGAAGAGTTCACCGTCAATGTCGCGCTGATCGAGCGTGGCCGCGTGGTATTCGGTGTGGTCTCGATGCCCACCAATAACCGCTGCTACTTCGGCGGTGCCGGGCTGGGTGCCTGGCGCAGCGATGGCGTCGGTCACATCCAGCCGATCGCAGTGCGCACACAGCCTGGCGAAGGGCAGACCTTTACCGTGGTCGCCAGCCGCCGCCACTCCAGCCCGGAGCAGGAGCATTTGCTCGCCGGCCTGTCGAACGGGCTGGGCCATTTGCAACTGACCAACATCGGCAGCTCATTGAAATTCTGCCTGCTGGCCGAAGGCGCCGCCGACTGCTACCCACGCCTGGCTCCGACCTCGCAATGGGACACCGCTGCGGCGCAGGGCGTGCTTGAAGGTGCAGGAGGCGAAGTGTTGCAACTGGACGGCCAGCCATTCAGCTACCCGGCGCGTGAATCGCTGCTCAACCCATTCTTCCTGGCCCTGCCCGCCAACGCCGAATGGCGCGACAAACTGCTGGTGCTGGCGCAGTCCTGAGGCCGGTTTCAAGGCCTCTGCCCGGCGGGCGTGGGAGCGAGCTGGGCGACGCTTCGCGTGCTCGCGAAGGCGATGGTTCAGACGATGAATTTTCATAGATTGCACCGGCCTCTTCGCGAGCAAGCTCGCTCCCACAGGTCTGCATATGGCGCTGAGACAGTTTCACCAGTGCATCAACTGCACGCAGCCTCACCGGTGCAACACAAACTGTCCGACAAAACGAACGGCCTGTTCTTTGCTGTCCTGCTCGCTGATGCCGGTGTGCAGGGTCAGGCGGGCGCGGCCTCGGCGTTGGTAGGTGGCGATGAATTTGTCCCACTGCGCCAGCTCTGGCGCGTCGCAGCGGACGATGGCGTCGCTGCGTACCGGCAGTGGATAACTGATCTGCCCGTCCTGAATCACGATATGCCCATCGGTGATCCCGGCCTCGCGCAGTCGCAGGTGCAGCCAGCCCCAGCCCGCCAGTACTGCGCCGCAATACAGACTGCCGCCGAACAGCGTGCTCTTGTGATTGACGTTGGGTGCCAGCGGCAGGTGCAGGCGCAGTGTCTGGTTGTGCCAGTCGATCACGCGCATGCCCATCTCGCGGGTCAGCGGAATATCGTGGTGCAGCACCTGCTCCAGTGCGTGGGCTGCGTCATGTTCAGGCTCAATCGGTGTCATCGGAAGCTCCGCTGCTGTCGCCAAACGTCAGGCCATGCTTGCGCAGTTTGTCGTGCAGGGTCTTGCGCGGCACACCCAGCGCCTCCGCCAGGCTGCGCACCGAGCTATGCGGGCGCGCCAGTTCGGCGGCGATCAACGCGCGCTCGAAGCTTTCCACCTGATCACTCAAACCCCCGCCCGGCGGCGGTGCCTGTTCTGTATCAGCGCCTTCCAGCTCCAGTTCCAGACCCAGCGCAAAGCGCTCGGCGGCGTTCTGCAGTTCCCGGACGTTGCCCGGCCAGTTATGCCGCAACAGCAGCGCGCGCTGGCCCGGTTTGAGTTCGTGCTTGGGGATGCCGTGGCGCATGCTCGCGGCATCGGCATAATGCTCGAACAGCATCAGCGCATCCTCACCCCGTTCGCGCAACGGCGGGATGCGCAGCGAGGCCACGTTCAGGCGGTAATACAAGTCCGCCCGGAAGCGGCCCTGATCGGCCGCGTGACGCAAGTCTTCCTTGGTCGCGGCGATGATGCGGATGTCCAGCGGGATCTGCTGATTGCTGCCCATTCGCTCGACCACGCGCTCCTGCAGCAGGCGCAGCAGCTTGACCTGCACGTCCAGGCTCATGCTTTCGATTTCATCGAGGAACAGCGTGCCGCCGTTGGCAAACTCGAACTTGCCGATACGCCGCTTCTGCGCGCCGGTGAAGGCCCCGGGCTCGTGACCGAACAGCTCGCTTTCCACCACCGATTCAGCCAGCGCCCCGGCGTTGATCGCCACGAACGGGCCGCTGCGGCGGTTGGACAGGTCGTGCAGCGCGCGGGCGACCACTTCTTTGCCTGCGCCGGTTTCACCGAGGATCAGCACGTCGGCTCGCGTCCCGGCCAGTGCGCCGATTTGTTCACGCAGACGCAGGATCGGCGGCGACTGACCGATCAGGCGTGTGCTCAGTTGTTGGCGATCACTCAGGGCCAGGCGCAGGCTGCGGTTATCCAGCACCAGACGGCGCAGCGCCAGGGCACGGCGCACGCTGTCGAGCATGGCGTCGCTGGCGAAGGGCTTTTCCAGAAAGTCGTAGGCCCCGGCGCGCATGGCTTTCACCGCCAACGGTACATCGCCATGCCCGGTGATCAGCAGCACCGGCAGGTCGGGGTCCTGCGCGTGAAGCTGGTCGAGCAGCTCCAGGCCATCCATGCCCTGCATGCGAATATCGCTGACCACCACGCCCGGCCAGTCACGGCCAATGCGTTCGGCCAGCCCGGTTGCCTCGGGCAGCGACAGAACGTTCAGGCCAGCCAGGTCCAGCGTCTGACGCAGTGCCTGACGCAGGTGCGAATCGTCGTCGATCAGCACCACCTGAATCTGGCTGTCGATGGCTGTGTCCGAACTCATGCAGAAAGGTCCTCTGGCGGTTGAAGATTGGCTCCGGAAGCACCGGCCCGCAGGCGCAGGGTCAGCAGCGCACCGCCGCTGGGATGGTTGGCGAACAGCAACTCGCCGCCCAGCGCGCGCATCAGCGTATCGCAGATGGCCAGACCAAGGCCAAGCCCCTGGGTGCGGGTCTTGGTCGTGAAGAAGGGCTCGCGAGCCCGTGCCAACGCTTCCTGGGAAAACCCGGGGCCGTTGTCACGAATGTACAGGTTAACGCCCTCGGCGGTTTGCTCGACACTTATCCACAGCCTGCGCGGCGGGCCTTTCTCGGTGAGGGCGTCCAGCGCGTTGGCGAGCAGATTGCCGAGCACCTGACGCAGACGGGTTTCACCGGCCTGCACCCAGATTGTGGCGTCCGGCAGGTCACGGATCAGTTCGACTTCCATGGCGCGCCGCCGCTTGGCCAACAGCGCCAGCGCATCTTCCAGCGCCGGTTGCAGTGCCACGCTTTCAGGGGCGTGGCGGTCGCGACGGGCGAAGGCGCGCAAGTGCGCGATGATTGAGGCCATGCGCCCGGTCAGTTCGCTGATCAGCTTGAGGTTGCCGCGTGCGTCCTCGGTGCGCTGATGATCAAGCAGCACTTCGGCGTTTTCGGCGTAACTGCGGATGGCGGCCAACGGCTGATTCAGCTCATGGCTGATACTCGCCGACATGGTGCCCAGCGCCGTCAGTTTGCTGGTCTGCACCAGTTCGTCCTGAGCCTGCACCAATTCCTGCTGCGCCTGCTCGCGTTCCAGCACTTCCTGGCGCAGACGGCTGTTGAGCCCCTCCAGATCGCTGGTCCGTTCTATAACCCGCATCTCCAGCTCGCGGCGCGCCTTGGCCTCGAAAGCGATGCGATCCAGATAATGACGGCGACGCTGCATCATCAGGCCCAGCAACAACATCAGCACCAGCAGCGCTGCGCCGCCAATCGCCACCACCGTGCGCACCTGACGGTCGACAAGGGCGCGAGGCGCGAGAATGTTGACGTTCCAGCCGGTTTCTTCGATGGCCTGGGTCTGGGTCAGCCAGGCGTGTTCATCGATCCTTAACGGGCGCGGATCACGGGTCGGGTAGGACTGGATCGCGACGATGGCTTTTTTCTCGTCATCGGTCAGGTCGCGGGTTGCCCGGAAGCGCCATTCGGGGTTGGACGTCAGAATCACCACACCGTTCTGGTCGGTCAGCAGCAGTTGCTCGGGCGTCTTGCCCCACAGGGTTTCGGTGTGGTCCAGATCAACCTTGACCACCAGTACGCCGATGATCCGCTCACCATCACGCACCGGGCCGGCAAAAAAGTAACCACGTTTGGCAGAGGTCGTGCCGAGGCCGAAGAACCGCCCGGTTCTGCCCGCCCGTGCATCAATGAAGTAGGGCCTGAACGAGAAGTTTCGGCCAATGAAGCTGTCCTTCTGCTCCGAGTTCGAGGCCGCCAGGGTCAGGCCATTTGCGTCCATCAAATACATGACATCGGCACCGGTCTGACGCGTGATTTCGCTGAGCAGACGGTTGGCGTTCGCCAGGGTGGGTGTGTCGCCCGGCGCCGCCAGTGCGGCGCGCAAGGCAGGCAGGTCGCCGAGGATCTGCGGCAGGGTTTCGTAACGGTGCAGGGTGCCGAGCAGGTTGGCGACGTACAGGTCCAGGGTCTGGCGATTCTGATTGGCCAGCACGTTGCGGTAATAACGTTCGGCCAGATGTTCCAGCGGCCACAGCAACGGCGCCAGGCAGAGTGCCAGAAGGGCGAGGCTGCGCCAGCGAGGGCGGCGCGGCAGTGCGGGAGTCATGGTCATCGATTGGCCGTCGCCGAAGGGTTGACGATGCCTGCTGGCGGTCACGCCGTGGCAGGCAACAGATACACCCGGTCGATCCTGACGTGGGCATCAGGCGCGTATTATGCCCGCCGCTGGCTTGTCAGGCATCCGGACATTACGCCGGGCTGCCTTGGGGCTCAGGCAAACAGATCGGCTTCTTTCAGACGCTTGCCTTGCTGATCCTTGGCCGACAGGCTGGGTTGGCCGTCGAACTGCCAGTCGATGGCCAGATCCGCATCGTCCCAGGCGATGCAGCGCTCGGCAGACGGTGTGTAGTAGTCGGTGGTCTTGTACAGGAACTCGGCGTGTTCGCTGAGTACCACGAAGCCATGTGCAAAGCCTTCCGGAACCCACAGCTGACGGGCGTTTTCAGCGGACAGCTCGACGCCGACCCACTGGCCGAAGTTCGGCGAGCTGCGGCGAATGTCCACGGCCACATCCAGCACCTTGCCGACGTTGACGCGCACCAGTTTGCCCTGGGCATTTTCGATCTGATAGTGCAGCCCGCGCAGAACGCCGCGCTGCGAGCGGGAGTGGTTGTCCTGCACGAATTCGCGGGTCAGGCCGGTGGCAGCCTGAAAAGCCTTGGCGTTGAAACTTTCATAGAAAAAGCCTCGTTCATCACCGAATACCTTGGGTTCGAGAATCAGGACGTCCGGCAATTTTGTTGCGACTACGTTCACGAGGCTTCCCCTGCAATCTTCATTAAGTGGTGGCGACTCGACAGTCTGCCCTGAGGCGCGCCTGCCGAGAAGGGTGCTGATCAGGCAATCAGGTCTTTAGGCTCGCTAAAACCCAGTCGTTCGCCCTGATAACTGCCGTCCTGAACCCTGCGGCACCAGTCCAGGTTATTCAGGTACCACTGCACGGTCTTGCGCAGCCCGGACTCGAAGGTTTCTTCGGGCGTCCAGTCCAGCTCCTTGTCGATCTTGCTGGCGTCGATGGCATAACGCTGATCGTGGCCGGGACGGTCGACCACGTAGGTGATCAGGTCGCTGTACTGCGCGACGCCTGCCGGGTGCTGCGGCGCGAGCTCATCGAGCAGCGCGCAGATACCGCGCACGACGTCGATGTTTTTCTGCTCGTTGTGGCCACCGATGTTGTAGGTCTCGCCGACTTCACCTTCGGTCACGACCTTGAGCAGTGCCCGTGCGTGATCCTCGACGTACAGCCAGTCGCGCACCTGCAGGCCATTGCCGTACACCGGCAGGGGCTTGCCCGCCAGGGCGTTGAGAATCACCAGAGGGATGAGCTTTTCCGGGAAGTGGAACGGCCCGTAGTTGTTGGAGCAGTTGGTCACCACCACCGGCAGGCCATAGGTGCGGTGCCAGGCGCGCACCAGGTGGTCGGACGCAGCCTTGCTCGCCGAGTAAGGTGAGCTGGGCGCATACGGCGTGGTTTCGGTGAACAGATCATCGACACCGTGCAGGTCGCCATACACCTCATCAGTGGAAATATGGTGGAAGCGGAACGCCTGGCGCTGCGCTTCCGGCAATTTCAGCCACCAGGCGCGCGTGGCTTCCAGCAAGCTATAGGTGCCGACGATGTTGGTCTGGATGAACTCGGCCGGGCCATCGATGGAGCGGTCGACGTGGGACTCAGCCGCCAGGTGCATGATCGCCTGCGGCGCAAAGCGCTCGAGCACCGCACTGACGCGGGCCTGATCGCAGATATCCGCCTGCACGAACTCATAGCGCGTGTCGGTCGCAATGGACTGCAACGATTCAAGGTTGCCCGCGTAGGTCAATTTGTCGAAGTTCAGCACTTCGTGTTCGGTGTTGTTTATCAGGTGGCGGATCAGTGCAGAGCCGATGAAACCTGCGCCCCCGGTAACGACTATTCGCATGAACTGACCTTCTTGTGTGTTCTGGAGTAATGCAGCATAGCGCTTGAACGCGTATGACAGGATCGGACCATTAAACCCGAGCAGCAGGTCGAATAAAACTCCGGCTATTTCCCGACCTGGGGTGCAGGTGCGGATTGGTCGCGCAGCGCAATCCCCTTATAGTCAATCCCCTGTAGTTGTGCGACTGCCCATCACGCCTGGCTCAACGAGTCTGGCCTGACAACAATAACGAGGTTTTCCATGCCGCTTGCCACGCTCATCCGCCGATCCAGTCTGCCTTGCCCCGAGGTCAGCGTGGACCAGGCTTTGCAATTGCTCTCCGAGCACTACGGGCTGAGCGGCACCCTGAAAGCGTTGGGCAGCCAGCAGGATCGCAACTTTTTACTGGATACCGGCACGCGGCGTTATGTGCTGAAGATCTGCCACGGGGCTTATTCGACCACCGAGCTGAACGCCCAGCATGCGGCGCTGCATCATCTGGCCGGCCACAGTGCATTCAATGTACCGGGTGTGATCCGCGCCAACGACACCGAGCAGTTACTGTCGGTCGACATCGACGGCCAGGCAGTACATGTGCGCCTGCTCGAATTCATCGACGGGCAATCGCTGGGACATGTCGAGCATCTGGGCCGTGACATCGTGGTTGAGCTGGGCGAGCTGTGTGCCCATGTGGATATCGCGCTGGCCGATTTCGACCACCCCGGTCTGCAGCGCATCCTGCAGTGGGACCCGCGCCACGCCCATGCGTTGATCAAGCACCTGCTGCCGGTGATCAAGGATGCCGACGCCCGCGCCTGTCTGATCGAAGCCGGCGAGCAGGCTCATCGCCGTCTGTTGCCATTGATTGCGGCACTGCCGATCCAGGCGGTGCATCTGGACATCTCCGAGCACAACGCGGTCTGGCGGCGCGAGGCGGGGCATCCGTGGCAATTGCAGGGGCTGATTGATTTCGGCGATCTGCTCAGTACCTGGCGAGTGGCTGATCTGTCGGTGACCTGTGCGGCGCTGCTGCACCATGCCGAGGGCGATCCGCTGTACATCCTCCCGGCCATTGCCGCCTATCACGCCCTCAATCCGCTGAAGATCGAGGAATTGCAGGCGCTCTGGCCGCTGATCGTCGCTCGATCCGCAGTGCTTGTGCTCAGCAGCGAACAGCAGGCCAGCGTCGAGCCCGGCAATGCGTATATCCAGGCCAACCTTGCCGGGGAATGGAACATTTTCGAGGTCGCCACTTCGGTGCCGATGGCGCTGATGGAAGCTGCCATTCTGCGCGCGGTGGGTCTGGACCTGCTGCCTGTCGAACAGCCTGCCTATTCGCCGTTGCTGCCCAGCCTGGCGGGGCTTCAGCCGGTGCTGGTGGATCTGGGCGTGCTCAGTGAACACTTCGTGGCAGGCAACTGGGAACAGAGCGGCATCGATGAATGTCTGCTGTCGCAAGCGGCCGGGGACGGTGGTCTGGCAGCCAGTCGGTTCGGTGAATACCGTCTGTCACGCACCTTGCCTGACTGCGCCCGCGAGCCGGAGACCTTTGCGCTGCACGTCGAGTTGCACGTGCCCGCCGCAACGCCGCTGCATGCGCCGTTCGGTGGCACCTTAAAACTGACGGCCGATGCTGCGGTGCTGTTGGTCGGCGAGCGCATCAGTTTGAAGTTGTGGGGTGTGTTGCCGGAGGCTTCGCTAGCGGGTCAGGTGGCGGCGGGCTCGCTGATCGGGCAGGGCGGTGGCTCGCTGTTGCTGCAATTGTGCACGGCGCCAGACCTCAGCCCGCCGCTGTTCACTACACCGGCCTGGGCAGATGCCTGGCGCGCAATCTGTCCGTCGCCGTCAGCCCTGCTGGGTTTTGATTGTGACGCGCCAGCCTTGCAGGATGCCGCGCAATTGCTGGCGCGCCGCGATGCCAGCTTTGCCCGCTCGCAAAAGCACTACTACCAGGCCCCGCCGCAGATCGAGCGGGGCTGGCGCAATCACCTGATCGACATGCAGGGCCGCTCCTATCTGGACATGCTCAATAACGTCGCGGTTCTCGGCCACGGCCACCCGCGCATGGCCCACGAGGCGGCGCGGCAGTGGTCGCTGCTCAACACCAACTCGCGCTTTCACTATGCAGCGATCGCCGAGTTTTCCGAGCGCCTGCTCAAGCTGGCACCCGAGGGCATGGACCGCGTGTTTCTGGTCAACAGCGGCACTGAGGCCAACGACCTCGCGATCAGGCTGGCGTGGGCTTACAGCGGTGGCCGCGAGATGCTCAGTGTGCTGGAGGCGTATCACGGCTGGTCGGTGGCGACCGATGCCATTTCAACCTCGATCGCCGATAACCCTCAGGCACTCAGCACCCGCCCCGACTGGGTGCATCCGGTCACCGCGCCCAATACCTATCGCGGGCCATTCAGGGGCGCGGACAGTGCGCCGGAGTACGTGCGCAGTGTCGATCAGGCCCTTGCCACGCTGGCTGAGCAGCAACGGCAGGTGGCGGGCTTCATCTGCGAGCCGGTGTATGGCAATGCAGGCGGGATTTCCCTGCCGCCGGGTTATTTGCAACAGGTGTATCAGAAGGTCCGCGCTGTGGGTGGCGTGTGCATTGCCGATGAGGTGCAGGTGGGTTATGGCCGGCTGGGTCATCACTTCTGGGGTTTCGAAGAGCAGGGCGTGGTGCCGGACATCATCAGCATGGCCAAAGGCATGGGCAACGGCCATCCGCTGGGCGCGGTGATCACCCGCCGTGAGATCGCCGAGGCGCTGGAGGCCGAGGGCTATTTCTTCTCGTCATCCGGGGGCAGTCCGGTCAGTTGCCGAATCGGCATGGCGGTGCTGGATGTCATGGAGGAGGAGAAACTCTGGGACAACGCGCGAATCGTGGGCGACCACTTCAAAGCGCGGCTGCAGGCCCTGGCCGACAAACATCTGTTGGTGGGCGCGGTGCATGGCATGGGGTTTTATCTGGGCATGGAACTGGTCCGTGACCGTTACACCCTGGAACCCGCCACAGAAGAAACCGCCCGCCTGTGCGAGCGCCTGCGTGAACTGGGCATCTTCATGCAGCCGACCGGCGACTACCTGAACATCCTGAAAATCAAACCCCCGATGTGCACCACCCGCCAAAGCGTGGACTTTTTTGTCGACAACGTATCGAAGGTGCTCCACGAACTGGAATAGAGGACGCAGAGCGTCCAGAACGGCATACCCACGCGGAGCATGGGCACGATAGGTGGTGCCTGACACCCATCGTTCCTCACGCTCCAGCGTGGGAATGCCGTTCGTGACGCTCCGCGCTGATATGCAGGATAGGACGCAGAGCGTCCAGAGCGGCATACCCACGCGGAGCATGGGTACGATAGGTGGCGCCTGACACCCATCGTTCCTCACGCTCCAGCGTGGGAATGCCGTTCGTGACGCTCCGCGTCACACCCAGCCCGTAGAAATGAGCGCCGTCATGAGCCTTAAGCAGATTAATATCGGCAAAATTCAAAAATTAATAATAAAAAGACATTTATTTAGCTTTTAATGCCGATTTATATCCGTTATAAAGACGTTCATAATCGTCATCGCTCGTCTGCTATGGTGTTAAGTCCTTTGCAACCGCCCCTGGAGATATTTTCATGAGCCGTATCGTTTCTGTCGCTGCTACCCAGATGGCCTGCTCCTGGGATCTGGAAGCCAACATCGAGACCGCTGAAAAGCTGGTACGTGAAGCTGCCGCCAAGGGCGCCCAGATCATCCTGATTCAGGAACTGTTCGAAACCCCGTACTTCTGCCAGAAGCCGAACCCGGACTATCTGCAGTTGGCGACTACCCTCGAATCCAACGTCGCGATCAAGCACTTCCAGAAAATCGCCAAAGAACTGCAGGTCGTACTGCCGATCAGCTTCTTCGAGCTGGCAGGGCGTGCGCGTTTCAACAGCATCGCGATCATCGACGCAGACGGCAGCAACCTGGGCATTTACCGCAAGAGCCACATCCCGGACGGCCCTGGCTACCACGAAAAGTACTACTTCAACCCGGGCGACACCGGCTTCAAGGTCTGGCAGACCCGTTACGCGAAAATCGGCGTCGGTATCTGCTGGGATCAGTGGTTCCCGGAGTGCGCGCGCAGCATGGCGTTGCAGGGCGCGGAAATTCTGTTCTACCCGACTGCCATCGGCAGCGAGCCGCACGACAAGACCATCAGCTCGCGTGACCATTGGCAGCGCGTGCAGCAAGGTCACGCCGGCGCGAACCTGATGCCGCTGATCGCCAGCAACCGCATCGGCAACGAAGAGCAGGACGGCTACGACATCACCTTCTACGGCTCGTCGTTCATCGCCAACCAGTTCGGTGAAAAAGTCGAGGAGCTCAACGAAACCAAAGAAGGCGTGCTGGTCCACAGCTTCGATCTGGACGAGCTGGAGCATATCCGCAGTGCCTGGGGCACGTTCCGTGATCGCCGCCCTAACCTGTACGGCGCGGTGAAGACCCTCGACGGTTCGCTGGAGTCCTGATCGCCATGACCACGCTCAATAGCACGCCACGCGCCGACGGCTTCCACATGCCGGCCGAATGGGCACCGCAAACCCAGGTCTGGATGGTCTGGCCCGAGCGCCCGGACAACTGGCGCCTGGGTGGCAAGCCCGCTCAGGCTGCCCATGTCGCCATCGCCAAGGCCATCGCCCGCTTTGAGCCGGTCACGGTGGCGGTGTCCGCTGCACAATACGACAACGCCCGTGCGCGGCTGGACATGCCGAACATCCGCGTTGTGGAAATGAGCAGCAACGACGCCTGGGTGCGCGACAGCGGGCCGACGTTCGTCATCAACGACCGTGGCGAAGTACGTGGCGTGAACTGGGAATTCAATGCCTGGGGCGGTTTCGATGGCGGCCTGTATGCGCCGTGGAACCTCGATTCGCAGCTGGGCAGCAAGGTGCTCGAAATCGAGCGCTGCCCGCGTTACGTCACCGAAGGCTTCGTCCTCGAAGGCGGCTCGATCCACGTGGATGGCGAAGGCACGCTGATCACCACCGAAGAGTGCCTGCTCAATCGCAACCGCAACCCGCACCTGACCCGTGAACAGATCGAAACGATCCTCGGCGATTACTTGGCTGTGGATAAAGTCATCTGGTTGCCGGATGGCCTGTTCAACGATGAAACCGACGGGCATGTGGATAACTTCTGCTGCTACATCCGTCCGGGCGAGGTGTTACTGGCCTGGACCGATGATCCCGAAGACCCCAACTACTCACGCTGCCACGCGGCATTGAGTATTTTGGAAAACACCCTTGATGCCAAAGGTCGTGCGTTTATCGTGCATAAAATGCCGATTCCAGGCCCATTGTTCGCAACAGAAGAAGAATGCGCAGGCGTCGATCAGGTGCATGGCAGCCAGGAACGCAACCCTTCGGTGCGTCTGGCCGGGTCTTATGTGAATTTTCTGATCGTCAACGGCGGCATTATTGCGCCCAGCTTCGACGATCCGATGGACGGAAAGGCCCGCGAGATCCTGCAAAAGCTGTTTCCAGAGCATGAGGTGGTGATGGCGCCAGGCCGCGAGTTACTGCTGGGCGGGGGCAATATCCACTGCCTGACACAGCAACAGCCAGCCCCCCACAAGAACTAGCGCTTAGTAACTAGTTGTATCTAACAGCAACTAGTTGGTCTCGTTTTTGCTGTATTAAGCCCGTCATCTGATGGGCTTTTTTATGCGTTACCTTATAACTAAATTGGGTTCGTTTATCCGAATGACCCTAAATCAGACTGGCGAAAACCCGTTTTCTTAGCTTGACTGTCACATGGCATCAGTAGATTTAGCCCCTCATGAATCAAGAGGTTTTCGTTATGAATGCAGGTATGAGCCAACAGCGAGTCCGTGGTTTTTCTGCTTCGCTCAGTAACGAGGCACGCCAGCGAGTGGCGGATTGGTTAAGGACAACCAGGCCCGTGAACGCCAGGCCGGACGTACGTGCCATGCTGCTGCAGCGCTATCCGGCAGGCCTCTTCAACGATGCCGAATTCGAAGCATTGGCGCGCGTGCTGACAGATTAAGTAATACACCACGCCCCAACCCGTCCATCTACACGTTTGACACCCCCAGGCACCCGAACTAGGATTCGCGCCCCCACTGCCTGTGGCTCCACCCCCTGTACGTGCTTCGTAGTCCACTGCGATGACCTCGTGCGGCGCTCCACCGCCTGATCAGAGGCTGGAAGCCAGACGGCCATTGGCCGCCGCCACAGCGCATGTCATTTGCAGAACAAGGAAGACAAGATGCTTAACACACGTATGGGCATGCTCGCTTTGGGCATCATCAGCGCCAGTCAGGCCATGGCGCAGGGCCAGGCGGATTCGAAGGGCTTCGTTGAAGACAGCAGCCTGAACATCAACCTGCGTAACGCCTACATCAATCGCGACTACAAAAACGACCGTGAAGACAAATCCGAATGGGGCCAGGCCTTCATGGGCACCTTCGCGTCCGGTTTCACTCAGGGCACGGTTGGCGTGGGCGTCGACGCCTTTGCGCTGTACGGTATTCGCCTCGATGGCGGAAAGGGCCGCAGTGGCAATGGCGGCATCGACTTCTTCAAGCAGGGCGACAGCGGCGCGGCTGCCGATGACCTGTCCCGTGCAGGTGCTGCGGTAAAAGCGCGCTTCTCGAATACCGTCATCAAGTACGGCGATCAGATGCCGCAATTGCCGGTGCTGAGCTACGACAACTCCCGCCTGCTGCCGGAAAGCTACACCGGCACGCTGATCACCTCCAAAGAGATCGATGGGCTGGAAGTGGTCGCCGGGCGTTTCACCCAGGAAGCGCGCAAGAGCGCTGAAGGTCGCGACAGTGGTGACCTGAAAAGCATTAACGTCTACGGCGCCAGCTACAAATTCACCGATGAGTTCAGCGCCGCTTTCTATGCTTCGGACAACGAAGACGTGTTCAAGAAGCAGTACCTGAACCTGAACTACGTCTTCGCCCTGCCGCAAGACCAGTCGCTGACCTTCGACTTCAATGGCTACAAGACCCGACTGGACAAAGACTTCACGGCCAGCGACGCACGTGACAACAAGATCTGGAGCCTGGCCGCGACCTGGGCCGTGGGCATCCACTCCTTCACCCTGGCGCATCAGCGCAGCACCGGTGACATGGGTTACGCCTACGGCGGCTATCGCAACGACGGCGGTTACGGTGATGGCGGTAACACCATCTACCTCGCCAACTCCTACTGGTCCGACTTCAACGGCAAGGACGAACGCTCGTGGCAGGCGGCGTATGGCATCGACCTGTCCGGACTGGTGCTGCCCGGCCTGAGCTACAAGGCTGCCTACGTACGCGGCGATAATATCGACGATGGCACCGCAGGCAGCGGCGACGGCACTGAACGCGAAATCTTCAGCCAGCTGACCTACGTGGTCCAGAGCGGCCCGGCCAAAGACCTCTCGATCCGCCTGCGCAACTCGTTCCTGCGGGTCTCAGACGATGCACAGGCCTACAACAGCGAAGGCAACGAGACACGCATCTTCGTGGACTACCCGATCAACGTTTTCTGATCCGAGGGCGGCGGCCTGGCAAAGGCCGTCGCCTGTCTCAGTCCGCGACCAACTGAACAAACACTGCGAAACTGCCGAGGAATATCCAGAAAAAGCTGAACAGCCAAGGACTGCGCTTGGAGAACAGCAAGGACTTTTTCGGCCCGGTTTCGCTGGACTCCCAATCGCTGAACAACGGCGAATCGTCATAGGTCAGCCCGATGACCGGCTCGCTGAGTAACAGTTGCGCCTGCTTGTGATGCCAGTGCTGGATGATGTCGCACGCCGCCCGAATACCCGGCCAGGCGAACAGCGTACTGAGCAGCCCCAACAGTGCCAGCATCGGCGGCACCACCAGCGTGAACATCGCGCCCCAGGCCGTGTTCATGTTGGCCATCGACGACGCGTAAGCAATCACCAGAAATGACTGCGCCGACAAATAGGCGTTGGTGCGGTTGGAGAGGTTGGTGGTTTCGTAATGAATTTCGCGTCGATAAAAATCCAGCCGTTCCTTGGGCGAGCCAAACAATTTGACCTGCTGCTCATCCACCACTTTCGCGGGTGTTTCATCCGTTATGATTCTGGGCACTGGTGTTACCGATGTATAAAAGGTGCTGGATAGACCCCCACCTGCAGCCAGCAGTTCGACTTAAATCCCCGGCATACGGGACCGTTCATCCAGTGAGCACGTTTCGACGAACAGAGACATCGTCATGACCATCACCCCCACGCTACACACCGACCGCCTGCTGCTGACGCCACTGCAGCTTGAGGATGCGCCTGCGGTTCAGCAACGCTTTCCGCTCTGGGACATCGTGCGCTACCTGAACAACCGCGTCCCCTGGCCTTATCCACAGGACGGTGCGCTGCGCTACATTCAGGACGTCGCACTGCCCGCCATAGCAAACGGCACCGAATGGCACTGGATGATCCGCCTGCAGAGCGCGCCCCGCGACATCATCGGCAGCATCACCCTGATGACCCATCCCGGCAACAACCGAGGCTTCTGGCTGCACCCGGATTGGCAAGGCCACGGCTACATGAAAGAGGCCTGCCGCGCGATCAATCGACAGTGGTTCGACGTGATGGGCATGCCCCTGATGCAAGTGCCCAAAGCCGCCCCCAATGAAGCCTCGCGGCGCATCTCGATCAGCGAAGGCATGCGCAAGGTGAGCACCCAGGACGGGGAGTTTGTTGGCGGACGGTTCAAGGTAGAAGTCTGGGAGATGACGCGGGAGGAGTGGTTGGCGCGAGCGCTGCAAGCAGGCACTTCGAACGTCTGACGTAGAGGCCGACCCGGCATTAACCTGTTGCCCATCACCACCAGCCCAAGTGATATTGCTCAATAAACAGGGAGCGACCCGAATGCCGTTGATCCGCAACACCGAACCCGATATCACCCTGGTAACGGTCCAGCCCGAAGACTTCGAAACCTTGGTGGCCATCCGTGTCGAAGCCATGCGCGAAAGCCTCGAGCGCGTTGGCCGGTTCGATCCGGTGCGCGCCCGAGAGCGTTTTCGTGAAGGGTTTTCTGCGCCATGCACGCACTACATCCAGGTTGCCGGCAGCAAGGTCGGCTTCGTAGTCGTCAAACCAACCGGCGATGGTCTGTTGCTGGATCACCTGTACATCAAGCCCGCTGTTCAAGGGCAGGGCATTGGTGCTGCCGTGCTTCGGCAAGTGTTCGCGCAAGCGGACGCAACCGAATCCACAGTACGAGTGGGCGCCCTGAAAGAAAGCGACTCCAACCGCTTCTACGTCCGCCACGGGTTTCAGCTCGTTGAGAGCGGCGAGTTCGATAACTACTACCTCCGCCCGCCACGTTTTCCGATTTGCTGACGGGTTGGGATCAACCCGCCGAGGCAGCTTTCTCCGCCGCACGTGCAGCGAGCATGGCCGCCTCCGATTCCTGGGTGTGCAGCTCACCTTTGTAGGCCAACTGATTGAAGAACATGCCGTCGATCTGATCTTTCGATGGCGTCGACGTCTTGGGAATAAACAGCGCGCCCAGGTCCAGAGAATTAGCGAAGTTCTCCTTGTTCAGGTTGTAGCGACCCAGATAACTGCCGCTCCAGGGCGAATCGGCGTCGACCAGATCAATGGCCGTCTCCCGATAGGTAGCCGCAGCGGCTTTCAGCCCGCTGGACGCATTCAACAATGTATTGAGTTGCTTGGTATCCGCCTCGCTCAACTCACCAGAACTGTTGATCGCCTTCAGATTACCGTCCGCCTCGATCGTGAAGCCGAACTTCTTGCTGGCCAGATCCGGATACACCGACGCCAGCGTCGACGTGAACGCTTCATATGACGTTTTCAGCGCTTCCGTCGAGTTACTGTGCTGCGCTGCCATCTCTGGGAAATCAGGCGACTGCGAGCGACCTATCCAGGTATCAACCGCTTCCATCGGCTCGGTAGTCGCAGGTACTTCGGTACTCGGGTGATAAACGACAGCGGGTGTACTGGCAGCAGCGTTCTTAAACGCTTCTTTCTGCGCATCGGTGAGCGGCTTTGGAGTGAGCGTGATGCCGGAATTGGGCAGGGTGATGGTGGGAGACGTGTTGTTGCCGGGGGTTAGTGAGATAACCATTTCATCGATCCATGATTGCGGGGTTGTATGGAGGGTATCGACGAAGGAGGGGGGAGCTTGAGGGAGGTCGGGGGCCGGGAAATATTACGGCGTACTTGCAAGGCGCGCATTGCCACGCGCGCGCTTGACGTTATTAATACTTCTTCAGGACTCGGCGTAGCTCAATACGGTGTTCTTGAGAGCATCGGCAAAACCGTAAATATCATCCAGAGAAGCGATCGGGTGGCGGGTCTCGCCCTTGTCCTTTTCAAAAATACCGATGTATTTCTGAGCACGATTGAAATGCAGGCGAGTGATGGGTTTACGGTTGTTGTCATCCAGAAGAATGCCGAAATAGCTTTGTGTATCACGATGAGCAATACGTTTTGCTTCAACCACAGTGCGGATGATCGACTTGACGATATGGAAGCCTTCCATTTCCTCCACAGTCGTCACGATCCGGTCGTCTAACGGCTCTTCCTTTTCAGGCTGAGTGTTATTTTCGATGATGGTTTCGGCCACCGTGGGCGCCTGAACTCCGCTCATTGCCAGCTTCAACCGGTCGTTGACCTGATCGTTCAGAAATTGCGAGGTGGCCTTTTTGGTCAGAATCGTGAACTGCTCACGTACCTTCTGAGTGATCGCGCCCTCATAAATGCGTGACGCGAAGTAACGGACGAAATCGTCGTCCGGCTGACTGAACTGGGTCGCAATCACGCGCTTGATCTGACCTACGTACTTCAACTCGCCAGCGGCATTGAGAATTGACTCAACGTCGAAGGACGACTTGGTCAGCTTCTGTAATTCCGGAATGGCATGGTCATCAATCGCCAACAGGTCCAGTTCAAGAAATGGTTTTTCATCCATCTTGTTAGGCGCGTCCAGGTCTGTAAAAAACTTGTAGACCCGGCCATTGGTGAGGATCGAAATCCTTGCAGTGGTCACATGGAAATAACGGAACAGCTGGCTGGCATGATTGATGTTCAGCGGCTCGCCGATTTTCTTGGTCTCGATGAGGATTTGAATATTGCCCTCTTTAACGATCGCATAGTCGATCTTCTCGCCTTTCTTGGTGCCTACATCGCACGTGTATTCCGGCACAACCTCAGAAGGATCGAATACATCGTAGCCCAGCACGGTATGGATAAACGGCATGACCAGAGCCGTTTTGGTAGCCTCTTCGGTGCGGATGGACGCAGCTTGCTGGCGGACTTTTGCGGAAAGGGAATTGAGTGCTTCAAGAAAATCCATTTTTATTGCTCCGTGCCGGGCTCATGAGCCCTCAGTCCTATCGATAGTCGATAGAGGCGCAACGCTACTACGATGGGTTGCGAAATAGCTATAGGATTTTGAGGCGTGAGCGGAGATATCTGAGGAAATCGGAAACGTCTTACGCGTGGCGAGGCATAGCGGGGAGGGCTGTCCGTTTTGTTTGTGCGTAATGAAGATCTACATGTGCGTTGCTAAATCTGATGCGAAAAAAGGGCCTGTATTGCTGAAAGTACTTATTTTGTATGGTGCCAGCCTCATTAGTCGAGCTTCTCGAATTGGTCCAGTTGTTGGTGCTGCTATTGGTCGATACCTGCTTTCATACCCAATGCCGCAGCTGCCTTATGAGCTCTGCCTCGGGAGCTTGGTAGGTCGCGGCCTGCTCAGGGCCACGCGCACAGGAAACCTCCGTCACGCTGAAAGGGGGGTTGAATTACGTGGATTGCTGCGACCTGACGTCATCACCGAGCGCATTCACTTTTCGTAAGGCGCTTGGGGTATAACATGCATACCAAGCGGATCACGTAGGCAAGATCAACGGCTCTTTATCTTGTAGCCATCAATCGGAATATCTTCTGTGCGCTCATACAGTGGAGCATCGCTGAATGTGGCTTGTTCAAATGCGTGCGTATCCCAACGTCTTGCTTTCAAGGCTGAATACAACATGCCCACCCTCAACGGAATGTTTCCGCGTCTGTCTTTGGCGCGCCTGAAGGAAAAGAAGTTGAAACCTTCTTCCAGAAAGTACCGATAAGGGTAAGTTTATCAAATAGACTCGTACCGAGGTGCGAGCCTATCGTAAAAAATACTTATCAGTCATCAGCCTACACGGCTAAATCCGTATACATTTTTTACTCGTTGTGCGAAATAACCTCCGACAGAAGATGCAGAAATCAATTCTTGATATACGTCTTCGGGTACATCGTAGTATTCATATATCCCTCCGGTTAAGAATTCGATTTCGAGAGTTTGCGAAGCACTTTCATGCCCAACAGATGCAATATTTGAAGAGTTAACAGAGACACGTTCCATGATTTCTCCTACTGAGTAACATCTTGGTTTCTCCAAGCTCCGACGAGCCTTGAGTAATCTTCATTGCTTCTTGTAGCATTCCACTTTTCACCAATTTTTGGATCTGAGCTATTAGGGTATTTATCGTCCGGAAGAACATTGAATCTACAACGTGTTGGGAGCTGTGCTGCCTCGCCAACTATAATTGCTTCCCCAGTTCTTAGGATGGGAAGTGAGTCAACAATCCCAGCTAAGCCGTCAGACATTGCAGCTTTAACTATTCCGCGATCCGTAGAGTTGTTTATACGCAGTGAAATGATTGTTCCGCATTGAGATAGAATAGTCTCATCTATCTCCGAGGGCCTCTGACTGACGATCATGGCTCCGACGCCGAACTTGCGTCCTTCTTTAGCAATTCGCTGTACCATCTCTTTTGCGTGGCCGGCCTCTGACTTGCCGAGATAACGGTGGGCTTCTTCGAGAACTACAAGAAGCGGCCGCTCGCGCATCCCTTCCGTAATATTTCTTCCCCAAATTGCGGATTCAAAAACAATATCTAGAACTGCACCTAAAAGAAGCGTCAGTCGTGCTGAAGGCATACCTGATAAATCAAATATAGTTATGGGTTTGTCATGCCCCAGCCAATCTTCCAAAAGCGCATCCAAATCTCTATTAATCGTCCCGGCACTATCTGGATTCCAATCGCCAGGTTCTAACAAGAATGAATATTGTGTGTCTAGCAGCCGCGACTTCATCAAGTCAAGCTGTCTTTTCATCGCTCCGCCGCCGCCCTTTTTTGGCAGTGCCGAGCCAGACCCGGGAGGTAGAAATTTAGGAGCGATCAGGGAGGAAAAGTCCCCTTCGCCGTTTGTAGCGTATGCAGGAGTGGTCATCGCAGCGTCACTATAATTAACAGTGTCCTCGTGACAAAGGTCATACCAGATTTTCTTTAATCTATAAGGGAGTGGCGTGCTGCTTGTTATCTTATCTATATCGATGTCTTTTATTTTGTTTTCGACAACGCCGAGTCTTTTCTCGTCAACTGTTTTATCCATGAAAAGTGATCGTTGAGAATCATTGGGGTTATTGCAAAGAAAGTCTATAAGTTTATCTGGTGAAATGCACCAAAATGGTATGTACAGCTGATTTTCACCCGAGGGCATGATTGAAAAGGTCTTAGCTATATCATTAAGTGCTGGGCCATATTCACCGTGAATATCTATGAGTAGAACTCTCGCAGACGGTAAAGAGCTACCATCTTTTTTTATTACCATCGAACGAAGGATGCTGGCAGTACTTGTAGACTTTCCAGAACCTGTAGATCCTAAGATTGCAGAATGACGAGCGACTAGTTTTTCTAGATCCAAGCTTATTTCGATTCCCTCTGAGCTGGACAGCCTCCCGACTTGAAAGTGGCTATTTAAACTTTTTCTGAATATTAATTTTAGATCGCTCTCCACGACAAAGTGAACGTGGTCACCAATGCTTGGATATTCGCTTATTCCGCGATCAAAATCTCCTCCAATGGATTCTCCGACTAATTCCACCCTAATCCATTTTCTATCTGAAGATATTTTTGAATCAGCATCGACTGTTGAGGATTCGCTAGATTCAGAAATCACTCCGTACAGATGGTTATATCCAAGGGGTATTTTTACGAAACTTCCAACTTGTCCAACTCGATAATTTCGCCCCTCTAGCACGACAATTCCTGACTCCACGGAAGCAGCTAAGTCAACGGCTAATGACGAGCTCGAAACGGCGCTGACGATCCCTAAAAAAGTTGGTTGGATAGCAGTCATATAGCTTCCTCTAGCACTTCTAGGGCAATTGGAGGGACAGCATCTTGAGAAATATCGCTACCGGCCGTTGCTAGAAAACGAGCTAGCCGAAGGAAGTCTCCGAGTAAGAATTTATTGTCTTTGTAATATTCTGCTCTAATTTCGTGCCAGTTTTTGGTAGGAGGAGGTCCGATTTTCCATTTCGCTTCCACGCCATTGATAACCGCACCATCACTACAAAAAACACTTATTCCTGGGCACTTTAGAGCAAGTTCCTTAGCGGCTTTTTCATCGGCTAAGCTATTAAATTGAAAAGCAAATAGTGCGGCAGTGGGATTAGCCATCAGGCATTCAAGCAGGCGAGAGGAAATATGAGCATCTGCAAAAGAAAATCCGGTACTTAAAATTAACGTGTCAGGTTCGAGGATAAAATTTTTGAGGCGCTCAAAAAGGGAGGAGAACGGAGCCGCTTGTGTCTGATCGTATTTTATGTGCGAAGGATATACCATATTGGCATTTTTTGAGTTAGGTACACGAACAACCTCACCATTAGCGTTCGATTCCCAACCAATTGAGCCGTGAAGTTTCCAGAGCCTTACCCAACGCGGTGGAAGATCATTTTTTGAAATACTTGAAGGATCAAAAAACGCGCTCTTAGATCCGCTGAACCCGTCGAAATAGGGTGTTTTTGCTCGTTCTAAGGCATTTTCAATCAAAAGATCATAGTTTGTAGTAAATATCTCAACGGCATACTTTCTATTAATGCCGTTAATCCATGATACTAGTTCGGAATAGGGGTTTGCTCCCACTGGTAGGTCTTGTGCAACTACCTCTCGAATGGAGTTGCATATTGCTTCAGATAGCTCGGAAAAATCCTTTTCCGAAAAGTCAAATAGCCTCCCCTCACCAACAACCTCTGTAAGCATTCTGACGCGTGATAAAACTTTTTCAAGATTTGAATCAGCAAAAGAGGATTTTATTTGGTTGTAGACTCCGCGTTGACTTTCAGAAAGCTCCGATAATACAATTTTTTCGAGGCCGGCAATGTTCGGTATCAGCGGCTTCCAAGCTCCTGCCTCGCCTATGTTTATGCTGACAGGTGCACCTGCACCGATAAGCAGACCTATTTTTTTTCGTCCGTTTGTAGCAAGTTGGCGGAATCCGAACATGTGCTGGTCTGGGTTGTGCGAGGTATTTTCCATATTCTCACCTAATATTTTTAATTATTGATCCCAGGGCGATAGCGGAGGTTGTTCCTTATGCCTACTACGGGGCTTTTAAGTCAGCGAATTTTGCAGCCATTGTTGGGTTGTTGCGGTTAAGTTTTTTTATCGTAACGTCCTGCGCTTTATCGTTCGCCAAACGCAGGTTCCGGTCTGTGCCTAAAAGCGCTTCCTTTGTTTTTTGGAGGTGGTCGATTGATTTGTCGATTTCGCTAATAGCTGTCTGGAATCTTTTTGTGGCTAGATCATAGTTTTTTGAGAACGCTGATTTAAATGTTTCTAGTTCGGTTTCGAAGTTAGTGATGTCTATATTTTGTTCCTTCATTAGCGCAAGTTCAGATTTGTACTGTAAGGAGTTCATTGCTGCATTTCGTAGCAAAGTTATAATTGGGATAAAGAACTGAGGTCTGACTACGTACATTTTGGGGAATCTATGAAAGACGTCGACGATACCTGTATTATATAGCTCACTTTCGGGTTCTAATAGAGAGACTAGAACAGCGTACTCGCAACCTTTTTCAATACGATCTTTATCTAGCTCTTTTAGAAAGTCTTCATTCTTTTTCTTGTATGTAGTTTGATCATCTTCATTCTTCATTTCAAACATTATAGAAACTATATCTGTTCCCGCTTCATCCCAGTCGCGAAATACATAATCTCCTTTGCTTCCAGTTCGTGCGTCGTTGTCCTTTTCGAAGTATGCTCTTGGAAAAGCTGTAGCTCGGATACGATTGAACTCTGTTTCACAGTGCTGCTCTAGAGTTTCGCCAACCATTTTTGTCGAGAGGCGAGCCTTCAGATCTCTTAGACGTTCGATAGCGTCATCGCGATCTTTGATTTGCGTTTCATATTTGTCTTTCAGGGACTTTTCTGCAAGTTCTTTTTCTAGTTCGGCTTTCTCGAGTCCACTTTGCAGTTTGTCCCGTTCTTTTTCAATAGGACTAATTGCCTCTGCGATTGCAAATTTTTTCCCGATCTCGATGGATTCTATTTTAGACTTCAAATCTTGGATTTCAGCATCTTTAGCTGCGGTGGTCTTTTGCAATTCATTCAAAAGCTTCGCTTCTATTAATTGAGAAGAAGATTCTTGCTCTCGATGTATTTTCTCAAGTTCGTATGTAAGCGTATCGCGCTCTTTCTCCACACTGCTTAGCGCCTCACGGATCGCGAGCGTTCGCGCGACCTGTTCATTGCCAATACAGGATCGCAGTTCTTGAATCTCTGCGTCCTTGCTGGCATTCGCCTTTTGCAGTTCGCTAGCGGCCCTTGCAGTCGCAAGCTCAACAGCGTTCCGCTTTTCTCGCTCGGCTAGCTCAAGTCGTTCATGTAGTTGTTTCTCGAAATCGGTATCTCGAACTTGCTTCAGAATATCTGCATATCCAGCTTCATCGATTTTGAACGCCTTGGCGCAATGCGGGCAGATAATTTCATGCATTCTTCGCTTCCTTGCAGATTCCTGAGGTTTTCTTACGCTTAAGGACCGGCTTCTAGCTTCTGGCCTATGCGGTTAGCTTGCGTGTGTGCCGGAGTCTACCCCTAGTATCATCACCTCATTTGACTCTAGCACATGGCAGCGCGCTAACAAGGTAAGATAAACGACGTCGTTTTTAGACGTTGGCCCTAAAAGTTGTTTGGGTCCGCTCCCTTTGTTAGTTTTTATAACTATGCCTTAGGGTTCGAATACCCATGAATTTCCGTTTGCAGCGAGTTGCCGGCACGGGTGCGTTGACCAATATTCAAGATTTGTGAGCGCTGCCGATTCCGATGGTGAGGCCATCAACTTTGTAGCGGGGTGACGTGTTCGTGTGCGCTGTATTTGGTCTTGGGATCGTTGAGATCAAATTGGGGAGGCGAATTGCATCTGGTGAGTATGCAGGGGGCCATTTTCCCCTCTGGATAGGTTAGATTTTTGCCAGCGCTCTACCGCTAGGCTTGCACTTTGGTTGCTTCCTCACCTGATCTTGCGCGGGCGGTCACTTCAGAAGATCTACTGACCGAGAGACTGCCTCTTTTTCTAGGGGCCAGTATGAAAGATAGGGCTGCCGGAGTTGCTACCCACACCCCATACTCTTCCCAGCTCATGCCGAGGTACTCGTGCAGTTCGATGCCCCCACCGTCGTGGCCTTCGTGCCAGTCTTCCACGAACCGGTGGATATCTTCTTCCAGCACATCGCCCTTTAGGTAGAGCTCAGGAAATCTCATTTCAGCCTCCTGGCTCGACGTCGCAGATAGTGTCTCAATCTGGGTTTTCCAGCCCAAAACGAAAAAACCCGCCAAAAGGCGGGTTTTTCGGAGATTTCAAAGGCTGCAAAAACCACCTTTAAAACCTTGTATGGTGCCGGCACCAGGAGTCGAACCCGGGACCTACTGATTACAAGTCAGTTGCTCTACCAACTGAGCTATACCGGCGTAATGGGCTGCGAGTATATAGAGTCTGATGCGCTTGTAAAGCCTAGCTGTCTGATTCAGTTGAAAAAAATCGACCATTGGCGCTTCAGGTCGGATGTGGGCAGGTGGTGGTGCAGGACGTTTCTGTTGGTTTGGACGGATTGGTCTGTGTGGCAGGGCGGATGGCGTTGAATTCGGGCGTTGATTTTGCCGCTGGCGCACACGGCTTGTGCATCACGGAACGCTGGATTTTTCACCTGGCCTTGCAAACCGATATGTCTAGCCTTGATAGCTATCTGGCGCTCAAGAAGGCACCCATCCGCCCCCGCCATTTTTGGGCAGTTGCGGGGCAGGAGGGCTTTGCATAGGCTTGTTCTCAACGGCCCAGGCTACTGAGTCAGCAGCACGGGTCGTTGGCTTTTCAGCCAGGCAGATAAAGGACTATCTGATGAGTGATGCAATGGATCGTAACCAGGTTTGGGGTGTTGTTTGCCGCAGGCTGGTCATTCGCTGAGGAGTTGTTGAAGGATATTTGTAGTTGCGTATGGCCTGTTGGCTTTGCGCAGGGTGGGCTGAGGATGGCTGTCTGAATCGCATGAATGTGCGTCTGGACGCTCACGAAGGCTTCATCGATGTTTCAAGAAATGCCCGGATCCTCTGGATTCGGGCATTTTCCTGTGCGCTGGTTGCTGTTGCGTCGGATTTGCACTGGAGCTACCGGCTTTTTGGCCGATACAGCTGTATCGAAAATGGCAGTCGGCCATGGACAGCAAGTGCAATGCAGAGAACGCCTACGCATTACGAGCTGCTGAGTGTCGCTCGCGATGCCTCTCCTGAGCAGATCAAGAAGGCTTATCGCAAGCTGGCGCAGAAGCTGCACCCTGACAGGAATCCAGATCCTTACGCCTCGGAGATGATGGGCGTCGTCAACGCGTCTCACGATGTGCTGGCTGACCCTTCGCGGCGTGCGGCTTATGATGCGCAGCTCGCTGCCAACGAGCACAAGGCGCGTATGGACGCTGCGCGCCGCAAGCAGGCGCATGCAGCCCGTGGGCAGGCGGTGCATGTGTATGCGGCCACTTCTGCAGCCACTGCTGCTGCGCCGCCTCAGGCGGCTCGTGCGGGGCCGGCGCCCAAGTCTTCTTCCTATGCTTCTGCATCCCCTTCCCGTGACAAGCGTCGTCGCAGTGCGTGGCGTTGGGCGCTGTTGTTTGCGGTGTTCTGCGCGGGTGGCGCGTGGATGGGCTACGACCCGGGTGCAGGCAAGTCGTTTGTGCCGTCCGAGCCTGCGCCGGTTGCGCAGACGTGGGTCAAGCCCGCGCCTGTCATGCCTGCCGCGCCGGTTGAGGAGCCTGTAGCGAGCCCAGCCAAGACGGTGGATGCGGCGGCGTCCGAATGTGGCGTGCCGGCGCTTGATCCGATGGGCGCGCCGTGGCCGGACAAGGCGGGCTATGTGAAGGACATGCCGGTGCTCAAGGACAACGGCTGGTCGCAGATCACTGTGGATAACTCGGCGGGCGAGTCGGCGGTGTATGCCAAGGTCACGGATGCGGTGGGGCGCAGGGCGTTCCGGCATGCGTTTGTGCCGGCCGGGGCGGTGTTTGTGTTCGCCAAGATGGACCCGGGGCTGTACCTGCTCAAGTACAAGATGATGAGCACGGGCTGTGCTTTTGCGTCGGGCAGGATTTTGCTGGAGGAGACGCCGATGGGCAGTCAGATCAAGTCCAGTGCCTACAAGCTGACGTTGCGCAAGCTGCAGAACCGCAGTGTGCCGTTTGCGCGGTTGAAGGATGATCAGTTTTAGTAGTGAGTCATGACAGGAATGCGGCACTGCGTATTCAGTCTTCGCGAGCAAGCTCGCTCCCACGGGTTCTGCGCACGTGTGTTGAGATCATGTTTTGCAACGCTTTCAGGCCGGTTTTTGCAGGCACCGTCTCTTTCTTTTGAAGGACATTTCCGAGAGAATCCCAGACCGCTTGCGCCCCTCTGTCTGGGCTTCTAATCTCCGCCCCGTCGCTGCCCATCAGCGATCGGGTTTAGTCGCCCGGATTTGAGTTAAGGCGTATCGCGTCGCTGTTTTGTTCAGGTCTTCTTCCTGCACTCTATGGCGGCTGTGCGTGAGGGCACCTTCGGGTGCGCCGGTCTTAGCTCCCGGTCGACTAACCTTCGCACAGCTGCCACCTCACTCGTTTAGTCGCGACCCAGTGGCAGTTCCATTGAGGAGAGAGCTAAGCATGGTCAAAGTAACCCCCGATCCGCCCAACAAACCGTCCAGCGCCGCACCGGTCTTCGACAAGGCTGTGGTCAAGCGCGCCATGGAGTGTTACCTGCCAATCTCCCGACCGGCCAAGGAACCCCACGACAGCAAGTTCGACTTCATCAGCCTGGAAGCCACCCTGGTGCACGCGCTGGATTTTCTGCGCTGCGCATCGGCCACCGCTCACGAACTCGGCGATGAGCTGACCGGTTCGCAACGCGATCTGGCGTTCGCTTCCATGCACATGCTGGAAATGGCCAAGGTCATGGTCGAGCGCTCGCTGGAGTGTGTCGAAGAGGTCTGAAATCTTACGCCGGACAGCTCGTGCACAGGCGTCTGCGTGTGCACGATTGGGCCGCGCAAAACGCTTGCGCCAGAGCCTTTACCAAATCTTTATGCACAATTTGCTGATAAAGATTTGCGCAGTCGGGTAATTGTGTGCAGTCGGGTGCATTGAGCCGCAAGGCATTGTTTTTGCGGGTTACGGGAAGGATTGCGGAAAAAAATAAGGGGCTTCAGTAACTGGCGCGCCAAGCTTTAACGCACTCATCCACATTTTCATCAACAGACTTATCCACAGGTTGCTCAATCGATTTACGTCACGATTTTCGAGCCAGAATCAGCAGGTTGCGCGGTGTAATCCGGCTGTCACAGAAAGTGCCAACGCTCACGCTGTAACCCTGCTTACGCACATACATCGCTCTGTCCAGCACCAGCCACATCTCCAGCGGACGCCGAAACAGATCGCGGACCAGTTCCAGGTTGCGCACTTCGGCCAGTCTTTTCCAGCCAGCGGCCTCCAGCGCAGACCAGTCCTGTTGACCCGGTGCAGGCAGATGCTTGAGTTTTGCCAGATGGTTGCAGTAGTCCGCGTAGGACGCATCCAGCCAGGACGTTGGCAGCGACGGTGTGGGCAAGTAGTCATCGATGCTGCGCAGGCGGCGCTGCAGCAGGTCGAAGCCCAGGCGACGGGCCATCGAGATGTCGCGTTGACGGCGTACGCGCGCGCCGGCTGTCACGGTTTCACTGAGTGGCAGACCCAGCTCGTCTCGCGACAGCTTCAGGCCGGACGCCTTGCCCTCGCTGGACAGCGCCTGATAAAGGTCGTGCCGGGTGCGGTTATAGCAGCACGGCGCAATCGCCATGTGCCGACAGCCGGTCTGGCTGGCCAGCTCCATCAACTGAATGTGCAGGTCGCCGCAGGCATGCAGCGCCACAGGCGTGTGTTCGGGTTGCAGGTAGCGCCACGTGTCGTCGGCCATGACATCCTGCTGCACATGTCTGGCGTCGATGCCTTGCCGCATACTCAGGGCCAGGCCTGCTTCGATCAGCGCCGGGTCGTGCTCCAGACAGGTCAGACGCTGGCCGGGCCCGGTCAGGCGGCGCCCCAGATGGCCTTTGCCAGCGCACCAGTCCAGCCAGTGAGTTGTGCTGTCACGCATGTCCAGATGGCTGGCGAAGGCTTCGATCTGCTGCCACTTGCGCCCCGGCACATCGACGCTCATGCGCGGCTCGACCGGCTGCAGCGCATGCACGGGCAGTTCGGCGACGTGGCTCAGTGCGACGGCTTCGGCGGCCAGTTGCTTGAACGGGAAGGGCGCGTCGAGGTGTTCCGGGTGATTGTGCGCGGCCTCGGCCTGTTCCAGCGTGCGTTGTCGCAGCCAGTGCGCGAGGTCAGGGTATTTGTCTTCCCATGGCAGGGCCAGATGCGTGAACGGCTTGGGTCGCCACAAGGCCTGATGCGCGAACAGGAAGCTGTCCAGCGCACCAAAGTGGCTGCTGAGGTGTTCATCCTGCAAGCGAGGTTCAGAGGGCATGGTGGCGGCCTCGTGTGGCAAGGTGCTGACTGGATCGACGCCAGCACCTTTCATATCAGCGACCCTGGCTTGCGTCTACACGCAATAGTTTTTCCAGCAGCCGGAAGCCCTGCACCAGCACGAAGGTCATGACCAGGTAGAACATGCCGGCGGCGAAGAAGATTTCCACCGGCAGGTAGGTGCGGGCGATGATCGTGCGCGCCATGCCGGTCAGTTCCAGCAGGGTGACGGTGCTGGCCAGCGCACTGGCCTTGAGCATCAGGATCACTTCGTTGCTGTAGGCCGGCAGGCCGATGCGTGCTGCGCGTGGCAGGACGATGTAGAACAGCGCCTTCCATTTCGACATGCCCAGCGCCCGTGCCGCTTCTATTTCACCTGGCGGCACCGCCTGCATGGCGCCACGCAGGATTTCGGCGATGTAGGCGGCGGTGTGCAGGGTCATGGTCACCACGGCACACCAGAACGGGTCGCGCAGGTACGGCCACAACGCACTCTGGCGCACCGACTCGAACTGCGCCAGCCCGTAATAGACCAGAAACAGTTGCACCAGCAGCGGCGTGCCGCGGAAGAAAAAGATGTAGGCGTAGGGCAGGGCGCGCACCGGCCAGTGACGCGATGCACGGGCAATGCCCATCGGGATGGCGAGGATCAGCCCGGCGATGACGGCAATCGCCACCAGCTCCAGGGTCAAGGTTGCGCCCTGTGCCAGGCGTGGCAGCCACTTGATGATGACTTCCCAGTTCATGACGCGCTCCTCAGAAAGCCGCGACTGGCGCGCTTCTCAAGGAAGTACATGCCGGCCATGGCCAGCACGGTCAGGCCCAGGTACATGAAGGCTGCGACCATATAGAAGGTGAACGCCTGCTTGGTGAAGCCCACGGCGATCTGCGCGTGGCGCATGATTTCTTCCAGGCCGATCACCGAGACCAGCGCGGTGTCTTTCATCAGAATCATGAACAGGTTGCCCAGACCGGGCAGGGCGATGCGCCACATCTGCGGCAGGACCAGTTTGAAGAGGATGCGCGAGCGTGACATGCCCAGCGCCAGCCCGGCTTCACGATGGCCTTTGGGGATGGCCAGAATCGCGCCGCGAAACACTTCGGTCGCGTAGGCACCGAAGCAAATGCCCAGGGCGATGACCCCGGCAGCAAAGGCGCTCAGGGCCAGGTCAGGAATGTCGAACAGGTTGCCCAGAGCGCGCATGCCGTTGACGGTGCCGAAGTAAATCAGCAACACCCAAAGCAGTTCGGGAATGCCGCGTACCAGGGTCGAGTAGGTACTGCCCAGCCATTGCAGTGGCTTGTAGGGCGAGGTCTTGGCCAAGGCACCGAGCAGTCCGAGTATCAGCCCCAGGCACAGGGCCGAGAGTGCAAGCTGGACCGTCATCAGCGCGCCAGCCGCAAGGGCCGGGCCGAATCCGTGGAGATCAATGTTCATGGGCAGGCTTTGTCAGGGCCGGTCGCCGCGCTTCGACAGGAAGCGGCGGCGACGCGGTCAGGTGAATCAGAGGATGCTGAAAGGGAAATACTTGTCGTTGATCTTCTTGTAGGTGCCGTCAGCGATGATTTCTTTCAGGGCCGCGTTCAAGCGCTCGCGCAGGGCGTCGTCACCCTTGCGCACGGCGATGCCGATCTTGTCGTCTTCAACGACAGGCTCGCCCTTGAACTCGAAGTTCTGACCCGCTTCGCTTTTCAGCCACTCGAAGCTGACGTATTTGTCGGCCAGCATGGCGTCGACGCGACCGGAGGACAGGTCGAGGAAGGCGTTTTCCTGAGTGTCATAGAGCTTGGCGTCCATGATCCCGAGCTTGTCTTCCAGCCAAGTGGCGGCCAGTGTCGAGCGCTGTGCACCCACTGACTTGCCGGCAAGGCTCTCTTTGGCTTTTTCAGTGCTCGATACGTCGATCGAGGAGGTTTTCGGCGCAATGAATTGCAGCTTGTTCGAGTAATACGGGTTGGTGAAATCGACCACCTGCTTGCGTTCTTCGGTGATCGACAGCGACGAGATCAGGAAGTCGAACTTGTTGGCCATCAACGCCGGGATGATGCCGTCCCAGTCTGACGTCACCGCTTCGCACTCGACCTTCATCCTGGCGCACAGGGCCTGGCCGATTTCATAGTCGAAGCCCACCACCTGGCCACTCGCGTCCTTGTTGTTGAACGGCGGGTAGGCACCTTCGATGCCCATTTTCATTGTTTCAGCAAAGGCACTGCCGCTGAAGGCAAGGGTGGCCGCTGCGATCAGCAAGATCTTTTTGTACGACTGCATGGGTGTTGCTCCGTTAGCGGTGACTCGACATGAATTGTTTGCACCTTGCCGACAGCGGGTTTTCGAACACTTGCTGCGGTGTGCCCTGTTCTTCGACCATTCCCTGATGCAAAAACACCACTTCACTTGATACCTGACGTGCAAAATTCATTTCGTGGGTCACCAGCAGCATGGTCCGGCCTTCTTCAGCCAGTGCGCGGATGACGCCGAGTACTTCCTGAACCATCTCCGGGTCGAGGGCCGAGGTCGGCTCGTCGAACAGGATAACCTTTGGTTGCATGGCCAGCGTACGCGCAATGGCGGCGCGTTGCTGCTGTCCGCCGGAAAGTTGCGCGGGGTAGGCATGGCGCTTGTCGGCGATACCGACCTTGGCCAGCAATTCTTCAGCCACCGCAATGGCCTCGGCCTTGCTCTGACCGAGCACGCGACGCGGGGCTTCGATGATGTTATCGAGCACGCTCATGTGCGGCCACAGGTTGAAATTCTGGAACACGAAGCCGATCTGGCTGCGCAAGCGATTGATCTGCCGGTTATCGGCGGCAATCATGTCGCCGTTGCGCGCGGCCTTGAGCTTCAATTCTTCGCCGGCCACCAGAATCTGGCCCTGATGCGGGTTTTCCAGCAGGTTGATGCAGCGCAGCAACGTGGACTTGCCGGAACCGGAGGAGCCGAGGATCGATATGACGTCGCCGTCGCGAGCCGTCAGCGAGATGCCTTTGAGCACCTCAAGCTGATCGTAGCGCTTGTGCAGGTTGCGGATTTCCAGGGCGGGCGTGGCCTCGGCCATGTGGGGTCCTCATTGAAGTGTGCGCGCTGGCTGCCAGCGAACGCCAAGCTAGCACAGCGTTTAAAGGACAACCATCGACGTCTGGCGTCCAGCGTGGAGGCGCTCGACGGGTTGTCTCATCCGGGCAGCGGACGGTCGCAAGAAGGCAAGCATGATGCCCTGTAAAACAGGGGCGTGCGCGAAAAAGGCGCGATGTTGCCAGCTTTGGCCTGGTGTTGGAAGTAGCATTTGCTGAGCGGCGGTCTGATTTCTGCACCATGTTTGCGCTTGGAAGAAGGTTTGGGGCATTTTTGGTGCGTGCATGTAGACGAGTCTGAGGCGTTTGGTAACAAATCCTACAGACAGCTAAGAAAAGCCATCGTCTTGCATGTTTCACGGGTCAAGCCACAGGCCTCGTATTCTCTAAGCGACGTCGTTTTCGAAATATTTTGGCGCAATTCTTGCGTCAAATATAAAGAACGGCACCGTAGGTTTCTTTTTACGTAACGCTCCGGTGTGCCTCGCTCGTCTTGCACAGGTGGTTTTATGAGCAGTACCGCTAACTCTTCCGAGCTCGAACAAGGGCTGAAACCTCGACACATTACGATGCTGTCGATTGCTGGCGTGATTGGCGCCGGTTTGTTCGTCGGCTCCGGCCACGCGATTGCCGAAGCCGGCCCTGCCGTGCTGCTGGCGTATGCCGCTGCGGGTACGCTGGTGGTGCTGGTGATGCGCATGCTGGCCGAAATGGCCGTTGCCTCGCCTGACACCGGTTCGTTTTCAACCTATGCCGACCGCGCTATCGGTCACTGGGCCGGTTTCACTATCGGCTGGTTGTACTGGTGGTTCTGGGTGCTGGTGATTCCACTGGAGGCCAACGCTGCTGCAACCATCCTGCACGCCTGGTTCCCCAACATCGCGATCTGGATGTTCACGCTGGTCATCACGCTGGTGTTGACGGCGACCAACCTGTTCAGCGTGAAGAACTACGGTGAGTTCGAGTTCTGGTTCGCGCTGATCAAGGTCGTGGCGATCATCGCGTTCGTGGTGCTGGGTGTTGCGGCGATCTTCGGTCTGCTGCCCACCAGCAACGTCAGCGGTGTCAGCCATCTGTTCGACACCGGCGGCTTCCTGCCCAACGGTATGGGCGCAGTGCTGGCAGCGATGCTGACCACCATGTTCTCGTTCATGGGCACCGAGATCGTGACCATCGCAGCGGCCGAGTCCAAGAACCCTGGCAAGCAGATCACCAAGGCCACCAACTCGGTGATCTGGCGGATCTTCCTGTTCTATCTGGTTTCGATCTTCATCGTGGTGTCGCTGGTGCCGTGGAACGACCCGCGCCTGGCCGAGGTGGGTTCTTATCAGACCGTGCTCGATGCAATGGGCATTCCGAACGCCAAGTTGATTGTTGACCTGGTGGTATTGGTTGCTGTGACCAGCTGCCTGAACTCGGCCCTGTACACCGCTTCGCGCATGCTGTTCTCGCTGGGCAAGCGCGGCGATGCGCCTGCCGTGTCGAAGCGCACCAGCAAGGGCGGTACGCCTCACTGGGCGGTGCTCATGTCGACTGCGGCGGCTTTCCTGACCGTGTTCGCCAACTACATCGCGCCTGCGGCCGTATTCGATTTCCTGCTCGCCAGCTCCGGTGCCATCGCATTGCTGGTGTATCTGGTGATCGCGGTGTCGCAGCTGCGTATGCGCCAGAAGCGCATTGCTGCAGGCGAGGCCATCGACTTCAAGATGTGGCTGTTCCCATGGCTGACCTGGGCTGTGATCGCGTTCATCGTCGCGGTGCTGACCATCATGCTGCTGCAGGAAGAGCATCGCCTCGAAATCGTCGCCACCGGCGTACTCAGCCTGTTGGTGATCGGCGCTGGCCTGATCGTATCGCGTCGCCGCAAGGCCGGTCGCGTGGGCGCTGCTGCGCTGGGTTGACGCGCCCTTGGGCGGATGACGCTCGTGCCAATGCCGCGCATTGGCACGATCTTGCATCAGCGTGCGGCTCTGGTGTCTCTCTTCATCAGCAGGTCGGACGCCAGCGTGTAATCCTTCTGGAAGGCAGGGCTTTCGATCCACTCGATTGCACTGTCTTCGTCCTCATCGTGGTACATCGCGCGGTACACGATAAGCAGGCCCATCATAAAGTCCGTGGCCGGGTCCTCGTCCTCTTCGGAAATCACCAGTGCCAGCACCGGGTATTGCAGGAAGACGACGCACAGCGCCAGCTGGCTGATGGCCTCCGCTTGCTTCATGGCCGTGAACAGGTCGTCGTAGTCAGCCGGGTCAAAACCGTTCTCGACAATGTCGCTGAAGTCGAAGGTATTGAGGTCGAGTTCGACGTCATCGAACGGCTGGTTGACCAGTGCCGAGGCAAACACCGGATGAACCAGGCTGGTTGCAGCCTTGTCCGAGCGGTTCTGCTTGGCCTTGATCTTTGCGCGCTTGGCACGTTTTTGCTGCTTGTCTGGCGAGGCCATGAGCGGTCCTTTGGCTGGCGTGAGGTGCAATGGCCGCTATTGAAGCGCAGACGAGCCCGATAACCAAGGTTTGTGCGGTAATTGGTGGGCGATAAAAAACCCGCAGCGCGCGGGTTTTTGATTTGCGGGGTGTTACCGACGCGTCACCGTTTGCCCGGCTTTGCGAACGCTTCGGCTTCATCCATGCGGTTGGCGAACATGCTGACGGCTTCGACCGCATCGCTTGCGCCATCGCGGATCTGCACGATGACCTGCCCGGCCTGGTCTGCCAGTATCACACCGCGAATGGCTCCTTCCTGAGTCGCGCCCATGCTTGCCACGGCTTCGCGTGTTTCGGCGAGGATCTTGCCAATCATTTCGGCAATCTCGGTGGTCGAGCCGCTGGTACGTCCCGCCAGTTGCCTGACTTCGTCGGCCACCACGGCAAACCCGCGGCCCTGGTCACCCGCCCGAGCCGCCTCGATGGCTGCGTTGAGCGCCAACAGGTTGGTCTGATCGGCAATGCCGCGAATGGTGTTGACGATGGCGGTGATCTGCTCGGAGCGATCACCCAGCTGACTCACCAGCTTTGCCGATGCACCGATGTTTTCGGAGATTTGGCGCATCTCCCGCGCCGTGTCTTGAATGACCAAGGTTCCCTGTTCAGCCACTTTCTCGGTTTCTGCCGAGATATGGTAAGCGCGCGATGCACCGTGTGCGTCCGCTTCCTGTTTTTCAACGCGGTGGGTGATGTCGCTGGCGAACTTGACGATTTTGTAGAGTTTGCCGTCGACATCAAAAACCGGGTTGTACGTCGCTTCCAGCCAGACAACCCGACCCTGTTTGCCGATGCGTTTGAACTGGTCGCCGATGAACTCGCCGTGGTTCAGCTTGCGCCAGAACTCGGCGTACTCCGGGCTGTTGACCAGTGCCGGCTCGCAGAAGGTTCGGTGGTGTTTACCCTTAATCTCGTTCAGCGCATAGCCCATGACGTTCAGGAAGTTGTTGTTGGCCGTAATCACATTGCCGTTGGGCTCGAATTCGCAGATAGCCATCGCGCGGTCTACCGCTGCCAGCTTGCTGTTGGTTTCGTTCTCCAGCATCACGCGTGCGGTGACATCCAAGGCGTACTTGACCACCTTGACGACGTTGCCCTGCGCGTCAACGACCGGGTTGTAGCTGGCTTCAAGCCAGACGCTGTGACCGTTCTTGCCAACGCGTTTGAAGGTGCCGGAGATAAATTTCCCGGCCTTCAGGGATGCCCAGAGGTCAGCATACTCGCGGCTGCGGAGCATCTCCGGTTCGCAGAAGTCGCGATGCGTCTTGCTTGCCAGCTCTTCGGCGCGATAGCCCATCGCCGCGAGGAAGTTATCGTTGGCCCGTAGGATCTTGCCATCGAGGCTCAGCTCGACCACCGCCATCGACTTTTCCAGCGCGCTTGTCAGTCCGTTGAGTCCATCTACCTGGGCCTTCATGGCCGTCAGCTCAGCTTTGTTCTTATTTCCGAACATAACGTGCCCCTCGGTGTGTTTGCGGACCTACTGTGATGAGGCTATCGACTCGAAAGGCTGCAGCATGAATGCGCATTGCAACAATTGAAAAAATAAATCAAGTATTTTTTGGCGCCAGAGACGCGCGCGGAGCTGATTTGTCGACAAAAGCATGCGGCAATAAGTGCGGGGCTGGTGCGCATAGGGGCTGCTCGCCAAATTCCGGACAAAGAAAAGCCCGCGATGGGGGAGCGGGCTTAAGGATTCACACTTGGGAGCAGCTCTACAATGACGCGGCCGCTGTGAAAACTTTGTGAAGAGTTTTCACTGTTTTACTTTTTTTCAGGCTGAATGGTGTTGGTCACTTCGGAGGTCGGCACGAAGGTCTTCGACTCTTCGGCAGCCGCTTCCTTGGACTCGGCTTTATCCTTGGCCGCTTCGGTGTTCTCTTTGGCCGCTTCGTTCACTTTGTCCTGAGCAGACTCCATCTTCTCCTGGGATTTCTCCTGATGCGCCTGAGCGTCCTGTGCCTTCTGTTCGGATTTGCTGTCGCAGGCAGCCAGACCCAGAGTGGCGGCGAGGATGAGGGCGGAGGCGGTTAACTTGAGCACGGAATTTTCCTTGTGGAAGCAAATGTATGGCTTCGAGGGTGGGCGGGGAAAATTAGTTCAATGGGATGGCGGTGGCAGGGCTCTGGATGGCGGGTATGAGTAGCAGAAGGCTGTTGTGATCTTCTGAAGTGTTGCCTTGAACGGCACCTTTACATGCCGCCAGACTAATCACCCTGTGAGTCAAGCGACTTTCAGCTCGGACTCTTTCCACTGTGTTCCGTCCAATTCGAACGCGGCTCCTTCGTGGGGTTGTGCATTTCGTTCGAAGATGATCGGACCAAAATTGGCGTGGATATAGGCAGCGTAAAAAGCCCTCATGGCAACGTCAGCTGGTCCCGGTATTTCTTGAGATTCGCGCTTTTCCCAGTTGGCAATGGTCTGCACATCGACCCGGAAAATGGCTGCAGCCTCCTCCTGAATGAGGTCCTGCTCCTTTCTCAAAAAGCGAAACTGACGCCCGGTCATTGGCGTTTTCTGGCCAATGATATCCACAGCTATCGCTCGATGAAGTCCGTCGATATCTTCGATCTTCACACCTTCGCCGTATGGCGTTTCGAGGATCGTATAACCATTTTTCAAGAAGATGCCGTCCAGTCCACTGCCTTTATATTTGTACATTTTCATACCTCCCACACCGTAATTGCGAAAAGCTCGTCAGGCTCAGGACTTGGATTGACGGCTACTACCATGCAGACAACATCTCTCGGCGCGAGCTCGCTCATCCGGAACTCGAAGTTGCCATGCTTCTCGCTGTACGTAGGCCCTCGGATGATTGCTCCTCGACGCAGGCATCTCAGGGCCTCCGTGGCGGTTATGCCGCGCTCATAGAGGCGCTCCAGGCAATGCTCGCGAAAAACGACTTTGGAGGAGTCTCTTGCCAGGACATGAACAAGATCCTCAAGTTGCTGCTTGCTCCACAAGGGCTGCCTGTTTTTCATGCTGCCTATAATCCTTATAGGTGACACCATAGTAGGGTGTCGTCCTTGCGTCGTAAATAATGATTATTTTCCGCTTGAGGCGTCGCGCTTGGAGCCTTTGGAATTAGCGGGTTTTGGTTTGCCGAGGCTTGGCTACCTTGTCACGCGCCGCGAAATGCGGGCAAGCGAATAAGCCGGATGGCGGCCGACGTGCGGCGCAGGAAGAGTCGACACGTGCAGTAGTCTGATTCTACTGGTCTCTTCTGCGCGCGCAGGGTGCAGACACGTCTGTCATTCAAAAAAACCAGACAACAAAAAGCCCGCACGAGGCGGGCTTCTTGTGTGCTTTCAGGTGTGCTTGGCATCACCTGAAAACGAAAGGTGGTGCCCAGAGACGGAATCGAACCGCCGACACGGGGATTTTCAATCCCCTGCTCTACCGACTGAGCTATCTGGGCAACGGGGCGCATTAGACGTGTTTTTCAGGAGGTCGTCAAGCGTGTTTTTTAAAAAATTTGAATTATTACCGACGCTTACGACCTTCACTGCGTGAAACGCTTTATTTTTCGGGGGGAACGTAGCCTTCGGCCTGGGCGTATTCTTCGCCGGAGAGAAACTTGTCCATCTCGGTCTGGAGGAATTTACGGTCTTCGGCGTTCATCATGTTCAGGCGACGCTCGTTGATCAGCAGGGTCTGGTGTTTCTGCCAGTCGGCCCAGGCTTTCTGCGAGACGTGGTTGAAGATGTCCTCGCCCTTGGCGCCCGGATACGGGGCGCGTTCCAGGCCGGGCAGTTCTTCTTTGTATTTGCGGCACATTACGGTGCGGGTCATGACGACTCTCCTGCGTTCAATACGTCGGCTGCGCGTTTGAGCAGCTTTTTCACCGGGGCGGCAAGGCCCAGGCGTGGCGGGGTGGCGAGGTTATACCAGAGCCAGTCGGCCTCGGCCACGTGATCGGTGGACTCCTGGACCTTGACCAGCCAGGGTTCGATGCTCAACTGGAAGTGGCTGAAAGTGTGGATCAGCCCCGGCATTTCATGGTGCTCGCCCAGTTGCAGCGCGTGTTGGATGGCCAGGTGCTGAAGGTCATCGAAGTCATCCAGTTCCGGCAGGCTCCACAGGCCGCCCCACAAGCCGCTGGAAGGTCGACGATAAAGCAGGATCGCGCCGTCTTCGTTGGCGAGCATCGGCATGAGCGTGCGTTTCTGCGGCACGGTCTTGCGCGGCTTGGGGATCGGGTAGCGCGTTTCCAGGCCCAGCATGTGCGCCTCACAACTGCGCTCCAGCGGGCAGAGCAGGCAGCTCGGTTTGCTGCGGGTGCAGAGCGTGGCCCCCAGGTCCATCATCGCCTGGGTATAGTTGTTGACCCGGCGGTGCGGCGTGAAGCGTTCAGCGGTGGCCCACAGCTGTTTGGCCACCTTCGGTTCGCCAGGGTAGCCCTCTTGCGCGGTGAAGCGCGCCAGCACGCGTTTGACGTTGCCATCGAGGATCGGCGCGCGAATGCCCATGCTCAGGCTGGCAATCGCGCCTGCGGTGGACAGGCCGATGCCGGGCAGCAGAATGAGTTTTTCGACATCGCGGGGAAACTCGCCGCCATGGTCGGCGACCACGATTTTTGCCGTTTTCTGCAGGTTGCGGGCGCGGGTGTAGTAACCCAGCCCGGTCCACAGGTGCAGCACTTCGTCCTCGGGCGCGTCGGCCAGCGCCTGCACGGTCGGCAGGGCCTCCATGAAGCGGTCGAAGTAATTCAGAACGGTGCTGACCTGGGTCTGCTGCAGCATGATTTCCGACACCCAGACCCGGTACGGCGTGATGTCTTGTTGCCAGGGCAGGTCATGTCGGCCATGACGGTCGTACCAGTCCAGCACGGCGCTGGAGAATTGTTCGGGTTGCATGGCCTGGAGGGCTCTCGTCTGGATATGGGTGGTGATATGAACGGTCGTGCCAGCGGAGCGCCGCGAGGGCGCTCCTGAGCAGTTCACGTTGCCCTAGCGCTTGAACAGTCCCTTGAGGGCGTCCTTGAGCTCGGGGCTGACCTTGTCACCGAGTTTGTCGTTCAGCTTGTCCTCGAGCTTCTCGCTGATCCGGTCGCCCGCCAGTTTCGCAGCGATCTGGCCGACACCTTCCTTGTCCAGACGGCAAGCCTTGGCGCCCAGTTCCAGAGGGCCGCGGCACTGCACCGGCCACTCGATGCCGACAAAGCGCGGATTGATCTCGCAGGCCGGGTCCGGCATATCGCTCTTGTCGCCTTCGACAATGATGCCGACGCGGTAATTCATGCCCAGTACGCGCAGGTCGACGTCGCCGTTACCGTTGACGGCCATTCCCGGCGTACGAACCTTGAGGTCCGGATTGCTGGCCACGCCGTTGCGTATCACCAGATTGCCGTTGAGCTGCTGGAAAGGGGTGTCCTTGGCGCGCGGTTCGCCGCTAAGCGTCTTGCGGTTGAGGATCGAAATACCCTTGCACAGCTGCTGCTCCAGGTTGGCATTGACCAGTACGCCGTTATTGAGCGCAAAACTGGCGGTGCCGTTCAGGCTGTCGATCAGGGCTTTTTCGCTGTTGCCTGTACCGGTCAGGTTGCTGTCGAGGTTCAGCAGGCCACGCACTGGCGGCGTCTGGCCCTGGCTTTCCAGAATGCGTTCGACCGGTACTTTGGCAATGCGCGTCTGCACCGTGGCCACAGGCGTGTCCGGACGCGCATCCAGATTGCCCTTGACCTCGAAGTTGCCGTTGTACAGGTCGCCACTCAACGTATCGACCTTGATAAGGCCACCGTTGGCCTGGGTCTTGAACGCTGCGTTGTCGATGGGCAGTTTGTTCAGGGTCAGTTTGCCGAAGCTCAGGTCAGCCTCGACATCCAGCGTACGCAAGCGCTCCAGCGGCAGCAGCCTGGCAGTGCTCCAGGCGGCCTTGGTCGGTTGTTCGGGCAGCGGTGAATCACCCGCAGCAGCGGCGGCTTCACCGGACTGAACCTCGGATTTGCGCGCGGCCTTGGCACCTTTGCTTTCTTCGCTCTCAGCCGGACGATAGCGGTCGGCGTCGAAGGTATCGCCCTTGAGCTGGACACGCAGCGCCTGTTTGGCGAAGTCGTCCACGGCGATGCGACCCGTGAAGGTGCTGTCGTCGACTTTCAGGTTGAGGTTGTCCAGCGCAAGGCTGGTAGGCGTACCCGCCAGGCGCGTGACCATTTCAACCTTGCTCAGCGCGCCCTCGGACATGGCTGGCAACGGCTGACCGATGTTCTCGAAGAACGCGCGCAGATCGAGCTGGGCAATGGACAGGCCGCCGCTGATCTGTGGCGTTTTGTCCAGATCGCGGGCGCGCAGTTCGCCGAGTGCACGCAACTGGTTGGCCGAGACTTTGAGGCTGTTCCATTCAGCGATATTGGCAGCCAGGTCAACGAGCAACTGGCCCTGCGCCGAGAAGGTCACGGTCTTGCCTTGCAGCGGCTCGCCGGCGACTTCACCGGACAGGCGCATGTCTTCGAATTGATAACGCTTGAGCACGCGGTCCATGCGCAGCTCGCCGACCAGCTCGGTCTTGGCGCGCACGACGGGCTGGTTGGTGCTTAGAAAGGCCGTCAGTTTGATCGGGATATCGGACGCCTCACGAATCGGCCCGGTACTCAGCTGAATGCTCTCGGCCATGAAGGTCCTGCCTTTTCGGGCATCGCTGTAATCCACGCGGGCGTTGTTGACGGTCAGGCTGTCGATATCCAGGCGGATCGGCTGGGAAGGGCGATCCGTTTTGGGCGCGTCCGGAGCCGGGGCAGGTGTTGTCTCGCCAGATGTTTCAGTGCTTGCCACGGCAGGCTTGCCGATGTCTTCCCAGTTGCCATGACCGTTTTCATCGCGATGCAGGGTCAGGTTCAGGCCTTCGACGCGAATGTCGCTCATCTGTACCTGGCGACGAAGCAATGGCAGGACGCGTACGGACAGGCCGAGCATCTGCACATCGGCGAACGGCTGATCGGGAGCGGTCAGGGTGGCGACATGGGCGTCGTGCAATTCCAGGCCGAGCCAGGGAAACAGGCTCCAGCCGATATCGCCGTTGAGCGTCAGCTCGACGTTGGCCTTGTCGCGTGCCAGCTGGCGAATCTCGTCTTTGTAGTCGTTGGGATCAAACAGGTGGGTCAGGGCGAAGCCGAGAGCCACGATGATCAGCAACAACCCGAGAATAAACAGCCCCAGGATTTTGCCGAACGCTTTCATGGGCGAGTCCTTGTGTCGATGTTCAAAAATAGCCCACGAGTATACCGCTCTGACGAGCCTGTCGGGCTGCGGATACCGTTATTGCTGTCCGGCCTCCGGTTCAAGACGCTGGCACCGTGCGCCACTACGCCTGAGAGCAGATGAAAAATGTGCGTCGCCTCGTCTCGATATATCTTCCGAATCTTCGCGCACCGGCCGAATAGCCACACAGGTGCGCCCAACTAAGCCCAAAGCAGCTTTTCGATAATGCTTAATTGGTTGCATCTATGGCTCGATAGAGCACGTGGATTAACGTGTGAAAATAGATATTAAAAAGCATGTAGCGAGATGCTTATTTGCCATCAGACAGTGATAGTCTCCGTTTTTGCTGGCTAGGGTGCGTCTTTTTGTCACGTATCCGGATAACCTGCCGATAAAACAGACATGGCCGCTCGGCACTGAGTCTGTGGCGGACCAGCGGACCATCTGCGAGCTTCACACATTGGGGTAATTATAATGAGCACAAGCACAGCCTTGGGCGGCGCAGCCGTTCAACCTGCGTTCTTGTCCAAAGAGCGCATTATCGCCAAGCCAGGTTTCAACCGTTGGCTTGTTCCACCTGCAGCACTGGCCATCCATCTTTGTATCGGTATGGCTTACGGCTTCTCGGTATTCTGGTTGCCGCTGTCGAAGGCTATCGGTGTTACGGCACCTGTCGCTTGCACACCGGACATGGGTTTTTTCGCGCAGATGTTCGCGTCGACCTGTGACTGGCAGATCTCCATGCTGGGCTGGATCTACACACTGTTTTTCATCTTCCTGGGTTGCTCGGCTGCCATTTGGGGTGGCTGGCTGGAGCACGCAGGTCCACGCAAGGCGGGTGTGGTTTCGGCACTTTGCTGGTGTGGTGGCTTGCTGATTTCCGCACTGGGCATTTATACGCACCAGATCTGGCTGATGTGGCTGGGCTCGGGTGTGATCGGCGGTATCGGTCTGGGGTTGGGCTATATCTCCCCGGTGTCGACCCTGATCAAGTGGTTCCCGGACAAGCGCGGCATGGCGACCGGCATGGCGATCATGGGCTTTGGCGGCGGCGCGATGGTGGGTGCACCGCTGGCTACGGCTCTGATGGGTCACTTCGCTTCGGCTGAAAGCGTGGGCGTATGGCAGAGCTTCGTGGTGATGGCGGTGATTTACTTCATCTTCATGATCGGCGGTGCACTGGGCTACCGCGTTCCGCCAACCGGCTGGAAGCCTGAGGGCTGGACCGCTCCGGCTGCCAAGGCCAAGAACTCGATGATCACCAACCGTCACGTGCACGTCAGCGTGGCCTGGAAGACACCGCAGTTCCGTCTGGTCTGGCTGGTGCTGTGCCTGAACGTATCGGCCGGTATCGGCATCCTGGGCATGGCTTCGCCGCTGCTGCAGGAAGTCTTCGCTGGCAAACTGCTGGGCGTCGACCTGACCTTCAGCCAGCTCAATGCCGACCAGCTGAAAGCCATTGCTGCGATCGCAGCCGGCTTCACGGGGCTGTTGAGTCTGTTCAACATCGGCGGTCGTTTCTTCTGGGCTTCGTGCTCGGACTTCATCGGTCGCAAGGCAACCTACTTCGTATTCTTCGCACTGGGCTTCCTGCTTTATGCGTCGGTTCCGACCCTGAGCCATATGGGTAGCATCGCGCTGTTCGTGGCCGCGTTCTGCATCGTGCTGTCGATGTACGGTGGCGGTTTTGCCACAGTTCCGGCTTATCTGGCTGACCTGTTCGGTACGCAGATGGTCGGTGCGATTCACGGTCGTCTGCTGACTGCCTGGGCTGCGGCCGGTGTGCTCGGCCCGGTATTGGTCAACTACCTGCGTGAGTACCAACTCGCCCACGGTGTTGCACGTGCCGATGCCTATGACATCACCTTGTACATCCTCTCGGGTCTGCTGGTGCTGGGCTTTATCTGCAACCTGCTGATTCGTCCGGTTGCCGACAAGTACTTCATGACCGACGCCGAGCTGGCGGCTGAACAAGCCATCGGTCACGACAAGGGTGCCAACGCCACGACTTCGCTGGAGTGGAAAGCATCCGCAGGTAGCAAGCCGCTGGTCATCGCCGCCTGGCTGGCCGTAGGCATCCCGCTGGCGTGGGGCGTCTGGATTACCCTGCAAAAAACCGCAGTGCTGTTCCACTAAAAGCCTGCCGGTAACAGAAAAGCGCTTGCACCTCGGTGCAGGCGCTTTTTTTTGCCTGGGTTTTTGGTGCACTGCGCTTTTGATCATCGCGTCCGGATTTTATTCGTCGCGATAGTCATATTCAGTTGACCCTATGTACTCGATGCACTGCCCGTTCCGGTGCATACGCTGCTACATTAGTCAGCCCTGATTTTATTGCCCGAAGGAGTTGTTTGCATGCTAGCCCACGTGGAGTCATACGCCGGTGATCCGATCCTTTCGCTGATGGAGACCTTTGGCAAGGACTCGCGTGCGGACAAGGTCAATCTGAGCATCGGTCTGTATTACGACGCACAGGGTCGCATTCCGCAATTGGCCTGTGTAGCAACGGCGCAACAGCAACTGGCCGAAGGCGAGCAGGCAGCGTCCGTGTACCTGCCGATGGAAGGCCTGGCGGCGTATCGGCAGGCGGTGCAAACCCTGTTGTTCGGTGCCGATCACCCGCTGGTTCAGGCAGGCCGTGTGGCCACCATTCAAACCGTGGGCGGCTCGGGGGCACTCAAGATAGGTGCCGATTTCCTCAAGTATGCATTTCCGGACTCGCAGGTGTGGGTCAGCGACCCGACCTGGGAAAACCATAACGCGCTGTTCGGCGGAGCGGGCTTCAAGGTCAACGCGTACCCGTACTTCGATGCCCAGACGGGTGGCGTGAGGTTCGAGGCCATGCTCGACACGGTGCAGGGGCTGCCGGCGCAGAGCATCCTCCTGCTGCACCCGTGCTGCCATAACCCGACCGGTGCCGATCTGACGGTGGCGCAATGGGACCGCCTGATCGAAGTGATCAAGGATCGTCAGCTCATTGCGTTCCTGGATATCGCCTATCAGGGTTTCGGCAAAGGCATGGACGAAGACGCCTATGCCATCCGGGCGATGGCCAACGCAGGTATCACAACGCTGGTCAGTAACTCGTTCTCGAAAATCTTCTCGCTGTATGGCGAGCGGGTAGGCGGGCTGTCGGTGGTCTGTGAAGACGCGGCCTCCGCTGCCAACGTATTCGGCCAGCTCAAGGCGACCGTGCGCCGCAACTACTCCAGCCCGCCTGCACATGGCGCGTTTCTGGTGTCGAAAGTGCTCAACACACCGCACTTGCGCGAGCAGTGGCTGGGCGAAGTCGAGGCCATGCGTCTGCGTATCATCGACATGCGCACGCGTCTGGTCGAGGTGCTGGCGCAGAAGGTCTCCGGCCACGATTTCAGCTTTATCCTCAGGCAGAACGGGATGTTCAGCTACACCGGTCTGACCCCGCAGCAAGTCGATGAACTGAAAGATGTTCACGGCATTTACATGCTGCGCAGTGGTCGGGTATGCATGGCCGGTTTGAATGAAGGGAATATCGACAAGGTATGTAACGCAATCGCGAGCCTCTTCGCCCGTTAAATACCCTGCTGGTCGTCTGTTTGCTTCATGGCGGGCGCTTCTGGGCCTATAATGCTCGCCTTTTTTTCGCCCAATGATTTTGCGGAGCTGGTGATGGCCGAACGTAAGGCGTACGTCGAGCGCAATACTCTGGAAACCCAGATCAAAGCCTCGATCAACCTGGATGGTACCGGAAAGGCCCGATTCGATATCGGCGTGCCTTTTCTTGAGCACATGCTCGACCAGATCGCCCGGCACGGGCTGATCGATCTGGACATCGAATGCAAGGGTGACCTGGCAATCGACGACCACCACACGGTGGAAGACGTCGGCATCACCGTGGGCCAGGCGTTCAGCCAGGCGATCGGCGACAAGAAGGGCATTCGTCGTTACGGCCACGCCTACGTGCCGCTTGACGAAGCGCTGTCGCGCGTGGTCATCGATTTCTCCGGGCGTCCGGGCCTGCAGATGCATGTGCCGTACACCCGCGCCACTGTAGGCGGCTTCGACGTGGACCTCTTTCAGGAGTTCTTCCAGGGCTTCGTTAACCACGCGAACGTGACGCTGCACATCGACAACCTGCGTGGCACCAACACTCACCACCAGATCGAGACCGTGTTCAAGGCTTTCGGTCGTGCGCTGCGCATGGCGGTCGAGCTGGATGAGCGTATGGCCGGACAGATGCCATCGACCAAGGGTGTGCTCTGATGCAGACAGTTGCGGTCATCGATTACGGCATGGGCAACCTGCACTCTGTCGCCAAGGCGCTGGAGCATGTGGGCGCAGGCCGTGTGCTGATTACCAGTGACGCCAAGGTGATTCGCGAAGCCGACCGCATCGTTTTTCCGGGTGTGGGCGCGATTCGCGACTGCATGGCCGAGATTCGCCGTCTGGGCTTTGATTCGCTGGTCAGGGAAGTCAGCCAGGACCGTCCGTTTCTGGGGATCTGCGTCGGTATGCAGGCGTTGCTCGACAGCAGCGAGGAGAACGGCGGTGTGGACTGCATCGGCATGTTTCCTGGCCAGGTAAAGTTTTTCGGCAAGGACCTGCACGAAGAGGGCGAGCACCTGAAAGTGCCGCACATGGGCTGGAACCAGGTCGCTCAGGCGGTGGATCACCCGCTGTGGCATGACATTCCTGATCAGGCGCGTTTCTACTTCGTGCACAGTTTCTATATCGATGCCGCCAATCAGCGTCAGGTGGTCGGACGTGGTCACTACGGCCTCGATTTCGCCGCTGCGCTGGCCGACGGTTCGCGTTTTGCGGTGCAATTCCACCCTGAAAAGAGCCACACCCACGGCCTGCAGTTGCTGCAGAACTTCGCCGCCTGGGATGGTCGCTGGTAAGCGCATGAGCAAAGCCAAGGGCAAGCCACCGATTCTGACCCTCTCGCCCGAGCACGAGCAACAGGCGATCGACAAGCTCAAGCGCCTGTTCGCAGAGCGCTTCGAGCTGGACCTGGGCTCGTTCGAAGTGGCTGAAGTCCTCGAGCTGTTCACGCGCGAGATTGCCCCGCACTACTACAATCGCGCCATTTTCGATGTTCAGCAGCAGCTCAAGGAGCGCTTCGAGAGCATCGAAAGTGACTTGTGGGCACTCGAAAAAAATTAGCTAGAAAGCAGCTGCACGCATCAAGCAGCAAGAATGGGTGAGTGCGCATCGTTGCAGCTTGCCGCTCTTTTTGACCAAGGAAAAAGCATGCTGATTATCCCCGCTATCGATCTCAAGGACGGCGCCTGCGTCCGTCTGCGTCAGGGCCGGATGGAAGATTCCACGGTGTTCTCCGATGACCCGGTGGCCATGGCCGCCAAGTGGGTCGAGGGTGGTTGCCGCCGTCTGCATCTGGTCGATCTGAACGGTGCGTTCGAAGGTCAGCCGGTCAATGGTGATGTGGTCACGGCCATCGCCCGACGCTACCCGAACCTGCCGATCCAGATCGGTGGTGGCATCCGTTCGCTGGAAACCATCGAGCATTACGTCAAGGCGGGCGTGAGCTACGTCATCATCGGCACCAAGGCCGTCAAAGAGCCCGAGTTCGTGGCCGAAGCCTGCCGTGCGTTCCCCGGCAAGGTGATTGTCGGTCTGGATGCCAAGGACGGTTTCGTCGCCACCGACGGCTGGGCTGAAGTCAGCTCGGTGCAGGTCATTGATCTGGCCAAGCGTTTCGAAGCCGATGGCGTGTCGGCCATTGTCTACACCGACATCGCCAAAGACGGCATGATGCAGGGCTGTAACATCCCGTTCACCGCGGCATTGGCGGCTGCCACGCGGATCCCGGTGATCGCTTCGGGTGGTATCCATAACCTGGGCGACATCCAGGCGCTGCTGAATGCGAAGGCTCCGGGCATCATCGGCGCGATCACCGGCCGTGCGATTTACGAAGGCACGCTGGATGTGGCCGAAGCTCAGGCGCTCTGCGACCGCGAACAACGCTGAACAGCTGGAGATTGACCCTGTGGCCCTAGCCAAACGCATCATCCCTTGCCTGGACGTCGACAACGGTCGAGTGGTCAAGGGCGTCAAGTTCGAGAACATCCGGGACGCAGGCGATCCGGTGGAAATCGCTCGTCGTTACGATGAGCAGGGTGCCGACGAAATTACCTTCCTCGACATCACCGCCAGCGTCGATGGCCGCGACACTACGCTGCATACCGTCGAGCGCATGGCCAGTCAGGTGTTCATCCCGCTGACCGTTGGTGGCGGCGTGCGCACCGTGCAGGACATCCGCAACCTGCTCAACGCCGGTGCCGACAAGGTCTCGATCAACACGGCCGCGGTGTTCAACCCCGAGTTCGTCGGTGAGGCCGCCGCGCGTTTCGGGTCGCAGTGCATCGTGGTCGCTATCGACGCCAAGAAGGTCTCCGGTCCGGGCGAAACCCCGCGCTGGGAAATCTTCACCCACGGCGGGCGCAAACCCACCGGGCTGGACGCGGTGCTCTGGGCGAAAAAGATGGAAGACCTGGGCGCTGGCGAGATCCTGCTGACCAGCATGGACCAGGACGGCATGAAAAACGGCTTCGACCTGGGCGTCACGCGCGCCATCAGCGATGCGCTGGGTATTCCGGTGATTGCTTCGGGTGGCGTCGGCAACCTCGAGCACCTGGCTGCCGGTGTCATCGAGGGCCACGCCAGCGCTGTGCTGGCGGCGAGTATCTTCCACTTTGGCGAATACACGGTCCCTGAAGCCAAGGCCTACATGGCCAGCCGCGGGATTGTCGTGCGCTGAGTCACGGCGCATGAAAGCGGGCGCCGCTTGTTTCAGGCCAAGGGTTTGAAACAGCCGGCGCTCGCTTTGTTTCAGCCCTGTGGCATTCGAATATTGCCTGTAAGCGACATCGCCGGACAGCGTGCTAGACAGTGCGCCGGGTTCACGGCACTCTGCATGCGTCGTTCACGATCGAGTGCCGGAACATGTTCAAACGCCTATTGCTTGCACTGATCGGGATCGGTGTCTTGTCGAGTGAAGGTGTCCGGGCCAGCGAGTCGACGCCTTATTCCATGGTGTTGCTGACCGAGAACTTCCCGCCGTTCAACATGGCGGTCGACGGCAAGAATTTCGCCCAGGAAAACAACATTGACGGTATCGCCGCCGAAGTGGTGCGCGAGATGTTCAAGCGCGCCAATATCGGCTACAGCATGACGCTGCGCTTTCCGTGGGACCGAGTCTACAAACTGGCCCTGGAAAAGCCCGGTTACGGCGTGTTTTCCACCACCCGCCTGCCCGAACGTGAAAACCTCTTCAAATGGGTCGGCCCGGTAGGTTCCTACGACTGGATCATGTTGGCGCGCGGCGACAGCCCGATCACCTTGACGTCGCTGGAGCAGGCGAGGGATTACCGCATCGGGGCCTACAAGGGCGATGCCATTGGCGAGCGCCTTAGAACCATGGGCTTGAACCCGATCCTGATGTTGCGTGACCGCGACAACGTGAAAAAACTCGCCAACGGCCAGATCGACCTGTGGGCGGTAGGCGATCCGGTTGGCCGCTATCTGGCGAAGCTGGAAGGCGTCACCGGCTTCAAGACAGCGCTGCGGTTCAACAGCGCCGAACTTTACCTGGCGGTCAACAAGAGCACGCCTGACGAGGTCGTCAGACGCCTGCAAAAGGCCCTCGATCAGATGCGCGCTGAAGGCTGGGTCGATGCCGTCAAGGCGCGCTATCAGTAACCGCTCAGCCCGCTGCGGGCGCGTCAGGCGGGCTGTCGATGCTTCGGCTATTGATCAGCGTTGCCGTGCAGTTTGACCCTGACCTGCTGTTGATACGGCCGACGCCGCTCCAGTGGTCGCGCGAGCCGTCTGCGTTGAGCAGGGCTATCGAAGGTGCGAGAGCCATCAGCCCTTCGCCCCCGTCATCATGGTCGGTTTCATCATCAATCCATGATAAATGTGTCTTGGCCTCCGTCATTGAGGCACCTTCCTTTAAGTCGGAATTGACACGTTCATCAAGGCTAAGACGCTGGTGGACACGGAAAGCAGATTTGCCGGACCTGGCGTATGGAAAGTGCTGACGTGGAAGAGGTGCGATCAGCGATAAATCCCATTCTTGCCATGCGCCGCACTCGCCTGATTGCCGCGTTCGCCGATCATGCTGCGCAGGTCGATCCATTCGACGCCCTGAGCCTTGAGGTTGGGCAGTTCGCGCTCCAGTACATCCAGCGTGACAGGGTAGGGGTGGCCGATAACCACGGCCGAGCCATATTTGCGGGCGATTTTTATCGCAGTCTGCAATTGGCGGGTGATGGCTTCTGCGGTGCGTTCGTCGTCCAGGAATACGTCACGCGAGACGCTGGCCAGCCCGATACGCTGCGCTTCGGCGGCGGCCACGGTTTTCGCGCTGGTGCGGCTGTCGACGAAAAACAGGTGACGACGCTGTAGCTCGGCCATCAGCCAGGTCATGGCGACCGGCTCGGCGGTCATCCGGCTGCCCATGTGGTTGTTGATGCCGGCTGCATACGGCACCTTCAGCAGGGCAGCATTGAGACGGCTTTCCAGCTCAGGCAGTGGCAGTTCGGGGTGCCAGGCGTAAGGGCCGGTCGCGGGGTCCATGGGCATGTGCAGCATGACCGTTTTGCCTGCGCGATGGGCCTGGCGTGCAAACTCGGTGGCGTGCGGGGTGTCGGGCATGATCGCCAGAGTAACCGGGCCGGGAAGCGCCAGTGTGCGGCTGTCGCGCTGCGGATTCTGGCCCAGGTCGTCGATGATCAGGCTCAGGTAGGCCTTGGGCGGTTTGCCGCTGCTCTCTGCCGGCGCTGCATGGGCAGCGCCAGTGATCGAGAGGGTCAGCAGCAACAGAGCGAGAAAGCGCATCCGTCAATTGCCGCGGGTGATACTCAGCCCCTTCAGCAGGCTGAGCGCCTGGCTGAGCTGGAAGTCGTCATCCTGCGGACGCGCCTTGGCGGCTGCGCCACCCTTGACGGTCGGTTTGTCCGCGCCGCCGTTGCCATTGCCGAGGTGACCCAGCAGGTCGGCTTCCTTGTAGTTCTCGCCGTCTGCTTCGCTGGTGACCTTGGCCCGACGTACCACGATGTCCGGGTTGATGCCCTGGGCCTGGATCGAGCGGCCGTTCGGCGTGTAGTACAACGCGGTGGTGATCTTCAGGGCGCGATCGTTGTTCAGCGGCAGAACGGTCTGCACCGAGCCTTTGCCGAAGGTGTCAGTGCCCATCAGGATGCCGCGTTTCTGGTCTTGCAGGGCGCCGGCAACGATTTCCGATGCCGAGGCGCTGCCGCCGTTGATCAGTACTACCAGAGGCACGCCTTCGCTGGCGTCTGCCGGGTCTGCCGAGAAGCGCAATTCGGAGTTGGCGATGCGGCCTTTGGTGTAGACGATCAGGCCCTTGGTGAGGAAGTGATCCGCCACCTGCACCGCCGATTGCAGCACGCCGCCCGGGTTGTTGCGCAGGTCGAGAATCAGGCCGCTCATCTTCTTGCCGTTGTCCTTGCGGAATTTGGCCAGTGCCTTGCCGACTTCGTCACCAGTCTTGACCTGGAACTGGGTGATGCGGATATAGCCGTAGCCATTTTCCAGCATCTGCGCCTTGACGCTCTTGACCTGAATGGTCGCCCGCGCCAGGGTCACGTCAAACGGCGTACCGCCATCGCGGACCAGCGTCAGGGTGATCTTTTCACCGATCTTGCCGCGCATCTTGTCGACCGCTTCCTGCATGTTCTGGCCCTGGGTCGGCGTACCGTTGATCTTCACGATCAGGTCGCCTGCTTCGATGCCAGCCTTGGAAGCCGGTGTGTCGTCGATGGGCGAAACCACCTTGACGAAACCGTCCTCGACGCCGACTTCGATGCCCAGCCCACCGAACTCGCCGCTGGTGCTTTCCTGCAGCTCCTGGAAATCTTCCGGGCCAAGATAGGCGGAGTGCGGATCAAGATTGCTGAGCATGCCCTTGATGGCGTTCTCCAGCAGGGTCTTGTCGTCGACCGGCTCCACGTAGGCCGCCTTGACCCGGTCCATGACCTCGGCAAAGGTGCGCAACTCGTCGAGCGGCAGCGGTGGCTTTGCGGTGGTATTGGTTTTGGCGGGCGAGACTGCTGCAGGCGTGGCTGGCGCGGTCTTTTCGGCAGCTTGCGCCAGCGGCGCGCCGATAACGATGGCAATTGCCAGGGCCAGCGAGGTGAGGCGGGACAAATGCAGCATGTCTAACGAACTCCTACAGATATTGACGCCGACTTATCCTTGAGTGCGGCACCATTGGGCCGGATCGCTGGGGCGACCCTGCTGACGAATAGCAAAGTACAACGCTGCCGTGTCCTGACCGCCACTATTGCCGACCGTGGAAATCGCTTCACCGGCTTTTACAATGTCACCTGCCGACTTGAGCAGGCTCTGGTTGTGCCCGTAAAGGGTCAGATAACCGTTGCCATGGTCGAGAATGACCAGAAGCCCGGCACCGCGCAACCAGTCGGCGAACACCACTCGTCCGCCATGCACGGCACGTACCTGGCTTCCGGCTGCGGCGCTGATCATGACGCCGTCCCATTTGGTCCGTTCGTCATCACCGCGGGCTTCACCGAAACGCGCAAGCAGTCGACCATCGATAGGCCATGGAAGTTTTCCCCTGGCCTCTGCAAAAGGTCCGCCGTAGGAAACTCCGGCACTGGAAACGACTGCGCCGGGGGCTTTGACCGGGCGACGCGGTGCCGGTTCATCATCGCTTTTACTGCTGCTGTTGCTGCTGTTATTGCGGGCGACGGCTTCAGCTTCGCGCTGACGCTTTTCTTCCGCCTCGCGGGCTGCAACCAGCGCCTTCTGGCGAGCTTCTTCGGCTTCACGTGCCTGGCGGGCCAGGGTTTCTTCGATGGTCTTGAGGACTTTGGCCAGGTCGGCCTGATCCTGCTGACGGGCCTGCAGTTTCTGATCGCGGGCCTTGTAGTCCTGATTCAACTTGGCCAGCGCCTGTTGACGTTCCTGGCGAACCTTGGCCAGCTCTTCGCTCTGGCTGTCCAGGTTGCTTTTCTGCACCAGCAGTTGGGCCTGTTGCAGGTCGATGTCTTTTTCGACATTGGCCAGCTGGCGCAGGGTTTCGTTGAAATTGCGTAGCTGCTCCAGGCGCGCCTGGCTCAGGTAATCGTAATACGTGAGGGTTCGGGCGAACTTCTCGGGGTGTTGCTGGTTGAGCAGCAGCTTGAGGTACTCCTGGCGGCCACTCTGGTAGGCGGCGCGGGCCTGGATGGCAATCAGGCGTTGCTGTTCAACACGGGCGCTGTTCAGTTTCTTTTTTTCACTGTCGAGCTTTTGCAGCTCGGTTTCCGTCTTTTTTAGTTCCTTTTGCAGGACCTCGACCTGCTTTTCCAACTTGCCCATTTCGGTTTCAGTGGTGCGCAGGTCCTTCTGGACGCCTGCACGTTCTTCCTGAAGCTTGCCCAGGACTTTTTGCAGCTCCGCCACATCCTGACGCGCAGCATCTATCTGTTTTTGGGTTTGCACACGCTCGTCTTCGGCAAACGCCGGATTGAGCAGGCAGATCAGAGCAAGGGCAATCAAGGCGCGAAGCATGTGGGTGGGCGATACCGAGGAATTGTGAGAAAAAATGTCAGGCCTAGTATGCCCGCCATGCGCTGCAAAAAAAACGCCTCGCAACCACTGCTTTGAGGCCTGAAACATAAAAAACCGGCCTTGCCTGATGGCTAAAGGCCGGTTTTGACCGGGTTACTCGTTCACAAGAATCGAGTGACCGGTCATTTCCTGCGGTTTCTCCATGCCCAGCAGATGCAGCATGGTCGGCGCGACATCGGCCAGAACGCCGCCTTGGCGGACTTTCAGCTGACGTTTGCCCACATAAACGAACGGTACCGGCTCGGAGGTGTGCGCGGTGTGCGCCTGGCCGGTGTGGTCGTCAGTCATTTGCTCGACGTTGCCGTGGTCAGCGGTGATAAGCGCTTCACCACCGACTTTTTCCAGCGCCTCGGTGATGCGCCCGACACACACGTCCAGGCATTCCACAGCCTTGATTGCGGCTTCCATGATCCCGCTGTGGCCAACCATGTCGCCGTTGGCGTAGTTGACGACGATCACGTCATAACGCTGATGTTCGATGGCATCGACAATTTTGTCGGTCACTTCCGGTGCGCTCATCTCAGGCTGCAAGTCGTAGGTGGCGACTTTCGGCGACGGGATCAGAATGCGCTCTTCACCCGGGAACGGTTCTTCACGGCCGCCGGAGAAGAAGAACGTGACGTGGGCGTATTTCTCGGTTTCGGCGATACGCAGCTGGGTCTTGCCGTTGGCCGCCAGGTACTCGCCCAGCACGTTTTTCAGGCTGCCTGCAGCAAAAGCGGACGGCGCAGGAATGCTGGCCGCGTACTGGGTCAGCATCACGTAGTTGACCTTCGGCTGGCGGGCGCGCTCGAAGTCCTTGAAATCGTCTTCGACGAACACACGAGTCAGTTCACGGGCGCGGTCGGCGCGGAAGTTCATGAACACCACCGCATCGCCATCTTCCACGCGGGCGGCTCCGCCAATGCGCGTGGCTTTGACGAACTCGTCGTTCTCGTCGCGTGCGTAGGCGGCTTCGAGCCCGGCAACGGCGCTGTCTGCGTGGAATTCGGCGGCACTGTCGACGATCAGGTTATAGGCAGACGAAACCCGGTCCCAGCGGTTGTCACGGTCCATGGCGAAGTAGCGGCCGACGATCGTGGCGGTACGGCCCTTACCCAGGCGGGCGAAGGTTGCGTCCATTAGCTCGAGGGATTTCTTCGCGCTGCGCGGTGGCGTGTCGCGGCCATCAAGGAAGGCATGCAGGTAGATTTTTTCTGCACCGCGTTTGACCGCCAGTTCAGCCATCGCAACCAGATGATCCTGGTGGCTGTGCACGCCACCATCGGACAGCAGGCCCATGATGTGCACGGCCTTGCCGCCGCTGACGGCTTTATCCACAGCGGCGCAGATGGTCGGGTTTTCGAAGAACTCGCCATCGCGAATCGCTTTGGTCACCCGAGTGAAGTCCTGATACACCACACGCCCGGCCCCCAGGTTCATGTGCCCGACCTCGGAGTTGCCCATCTGCCCGTCCGGCAGACCGACATCCATGCCCGACCCGGAAATCAGGCCATTGGGCATGGTTTGGTAGAGACGATCCATGACCGGCATCTTCGCGGCCAGAATGGCATTGCCCTTGTGGCTTTCGCTGTGTCCGAAGCCATCCAGGATGATAAGAACCAGAGGTTTTGGCGTGGCAGTCATAGAACCCACTCGATGCTGATTGGATAAAGAGATGAACAAAGTACAAGGGAACGGCATTTTAAGGACAAGTTCAAACGGCGTCACTGCCGTACGGACTTTGGCCGACCTTGGCTGCTGTGTATACTGGCCGACATTTTAACGCCCTGGAACCTACTGATGGTTGCTCACCTGCTTGAATTCGCCACTAACCACTATTTGATCACCGGTGCCTTCGTCATTCTGCTGGGACTGCTGATTGCTTACGAAATGAGCAAGGGCGGCGCCAGCCTGAGCACTCGCGAGCTGACCGCACTGGTCAACAGCGATCAGGGCGTGGTCATCGACGTGCGCTCGAAAAAGGATTACACCGCAGGGCATATCGTCGGCTCCCTGAATTTCCCACAGGACAAGGTACTGACCCGTACCGCCGAACTGGAGAAATACAAGGACAAGACGTTGATCATAGTCGATGCAATGGGGCAGCATGCTGGCACCACCGCCCGCGAGCTGCTCAAGTCCGGCTTCAAGGCGGCCAAGCTGTCCGGCGGCATTTCCAGCTGGCGCGGCGATAACCTTCCTCTGGTGAAGTGAACATGGCTCAAGTCATCGTCTATTCCAGCGACTACTGCCCGTATTGCATACGTGCCAAACAGCTTCTGCAGAGCAAGAGCGTGGCCTTCGAGGAAATCCGCGTCGACGGCAAGCCGCAGCTGCGTGCCGAAATGACCAAGAAGGCCGGTCGTACTTCCGTACCGCAAATCTGGATCGGCTCGACCCACGTGGGCGGCTGCGATGACCTGTTTGCTCTGGAGCGTGCCGGCAAGCTCGATGCGCTGCTGGCCTGATATCCCTTAATCTTTCAGCCTAATCTGACAAGGATCCGAGATGACCGATCAACCGAACAACGACGCCGTTGCCAACGAAGAAAACGGCCCACAATTTTCCCTGCAGCGTATCTACGTTCGCGACCTGTCGTTCGAAGCGCCAAAAAGCCCGGCGATCTTCCGCCAGGAGTGGACGCCGACCGTCAGCCTGGACCTCAACACCCGTCAGAAGCAGCTGGAAGGCGATTTCTACGAAGTCGTGCTGACCCTGTCCGTGACCGTCAACAACGGCGACGAAGTTGCCTTCATCGTTGAAGTGCAACAGGCCGGTATCTTCCTGATCAAGGGCCTGGACGACGGCGCAATGAGCCACACCCTCGGCGCATTCTGCCCGAACATCCTGTTCCCTTACGCTCGCGAAGCCATCGACAACCTGGTCGTACGTGGCTCGTTCCCTGCGCTGATGCTGGCTCCGGTGAACTTCGACGCCCTGTACGCGCAAGAACTGCAACGCATGCAGGAAGCTGGCGAAACGCCGACTGTTCAGTAAGCGTTACCGCTGCAAACAAAAAGCGCCTTTCGGGGCGCTTTTTTGTGTCTGTTCAAGAATGGCGGCTGGGCCAAATGGATGCTTTTTATCGCGAAGGAACCCGACGAAGTCGAGCCTGAATCTCACTGAATCGCAGAACCGCTGTGTGATGCGGAGCATCAGTCTGATTAAGCAAATGCCACACTTAGGCCTAAGCAAATCCGTGCTGACGCCATGCCTCATAGACGGCCACGGCCACCGTGTTGGACAGATTCAAGCTACGGCAGCCTTCACGCATGTGCAGTCGCAGGCGATGCTCGCTGCTCAGCGAGTCAAGAATATCGGCGGGCAGGCCACGGCTTTCCGGACCGAACAGAAAGGCATCGCCAGGCTCAAAGCTCGCATCATGAAAAGGCCGCGAGCCTTTGGTGGTGAAGGCAAACAACCTCGGGTTGCCGATCTTCTCCAGGCAGCTTGCCAGGTCAGCATGTGTCTGCAGCGTGGCATACTCGTGATAATCGAGCCCGGCACGGCGCAGGCGCTTGTCGTCCAGCTCGAAACCCAAGGGTTCGATCAAATGCAGGGTGCAGCCACTGTTGGCGCATAGCCTGATGACATTGCCGGTATTCGGCGGAATTTCTGGTTGAAAAAGGATGACGTGAAACATGCACGGCTCCGAACGAAAGGACGGGATGCATTCTACCCTTGAAGAGGACCCGAGACCGAAGCTATGGCCGCGTGTTCTTGGTTCCATGGCGATTGTCGGGTTTACCGTGGGCACGATTATCGGCCGTCTGCAGCAACCTGACCCGGTTGAACTGGAGCAGATCGAAGAATTGCCTGCCGGTCTGGCGCTCTGGTTCAACGAAGAACCGAAGTATCGCGGCGCGACGGTGGATGGTGCCGTGGTACTCAACGTCGATGCGTCAGGACAGCCGTGGACGGGCCAACTGAGGTTCGACAATAGGGTTGCGCGCTGGAAGGTGGAACGGGGAGAGAAGGGGTTGGTGCTGACGCTCCTGGCAGCCCGTCCACTTCATGGCGACTGGCGCACTGAGAAGGTGGACGGGCGCTGGAGACTGGAGGTCAGTCTCCGGGAGGAATAAAAGAGGGGAATCCCCGGCCTGCCTGTACCAAGGTCCCCAAAACTGGTGATGTAATACCTATTGCAGGGGGCGTGCCAGTTTTCAAATCGTTTCAGAAAAAACGCATCCGCGTGTGAGACGGGTCCTCTCTGTGATGCCATGCTTTATTTGTGCGGCGCATAACTCTTTGAATTATAAATATTTATACATGTTCTTCGAGTGCCGAAGGTGATTTGGCTATAGAACAAAGTCGTAGTGCAGCGTCGCTCATCCCTCGTAACGTAGTACATGTTTCAGCCTTCCGGTTTTCAGGAGTGCACTCAATTTGCGCACCACGAGGGTGCAAAAAACCATACTGATGCACTCATTCATTCGAACTCGATGATGAACCGTCCCGGTCTCATGCATAAATGAGCCGTTTGCGCATTGGCCAATCGGCTGGCTGTTACAGCGCCCGACACCAGAATTGCCTTTTTGTTCACGTGGGCTACAGTGAAGGACGGCTCGAAAGGCCGAAAAACGCTTGAAAATGGCCCAAAAAAGCAAAGTGAAAAAAAATTTTTGTGCTTGAACGAGGTGCGCCGTCAAAGTGATGACAACTGTCACATTAACTGACTAATCTCCCCGAAGTTCCCGTAATACAAGGCTTTCGCCAGTTTTGCATCAATACTCTACTGGCGGAGATCGAGACCGGTGAAGATGCATTTTTCCGGTCGGGCGCACGAAGATGATAGATCTGACGAACGGTACCGAAATAAATTTTGGGAATTACGCAATTAGGTCGATACACTCCGTGACGTCCTGGCTGACACGAGTTGTGACATATGCCTGAATGTTCTTAGGATCTGCAAAACGGTTCCTTTGGAGCATGAAGAATTCTCACTAATTCCTGCGGCCACCGACATACGCGGTCTAGTCAAAAGTCGGGGTAGACAGAATCCATTGACCTCCAGGTCGGGACTGTCGCCTATCGCAATATCTCTGGGTCAGGGCAGCGCCCGGCACCAGAGACATAAAAAATTAGATTCACGAGGAGCGTAGTAATGAAGAAGTCCACCCTGGCCTTGGCCGTAACCGTCGGTGTATTGGCCCAGCAGGCCGGTGCAGCTGGTTTCCTTGAAGACAGCAAAGCGTCCGTTAGTTCTCGTACTCTGTATTTTGACAACGACCAGCGTGAGCCTGGCTCGGCCAACAATCGTGAGACTGCCACTGGTTTGAAGTTTGACTACCTGTCGGGCTTTACTCAGGGCACTGTTGGTTTTGGTCTTGACCTGCAAGGTCTGGTGGGCGTTCACCTTGATGGTGGCCGTGGCCATCACGCAGTGAACGGTGCAATCTCGCCTTCTGACACTGACGGTTCTTCAGTTGACGAGTGGAGCCGTCTGGGCGCCAACGGCAAGGTACGCTTCTCGAAAACCGAGCTGAAAGTCGGTAACGCATTGGCACCTAACCTGCCAATTCTGGTCAGCAACGATGGTCGTCTTCTGCCTCAGGCTTTCCAGGGCGGCATCCTGACTTCCAAGGATCTGGACAATGTCACCTTCACTGCCGGTCAGCTGAACAAATCCATCGGCCGCGCTTCGAGCAACTGGACTGACCTGTCCGTTGCTGGCGCTACCGAGACCAGCGACCAGTTCCGTTTCGCTGGTGCAGACTGGAAAGTCACCAAAGACCTGACCCTGCAGTACTACTACGCCAACCTGGAAGATTTCTACAAGCAACACTTCCTGGGTCTGGTTCATGTTTACCCGATCAGCGACAACCAGTCCTTCAAGACTGACCTGCGTTATTTCAACAGCAGCTCTGACGGTAAAAACAGCAGCGGCGCAACTGGCTACAGTTTCAACAACAATAGCGGTTATGCCAAAAAACCTGGTGAAGTAGACAACACCACTTGGTCCGCCATGTTCACCTACTCGTTGGGCGGCCATGCATTGATGGTTGGCCATCAGCAGGTTGGTGATGACGGCGGTATGGTTTATCTGGGTCAGGGTAGTGTCACCAAAAACGGCACCAGCCGCTCCAGTTCCGAAGGCAACGGCGGTTCGAGTTTCTACCTGTTCACTGACTCGATGATCAACGGCTTCAACCGTGCGGGTGAGAACACCACGTTCGGTCAGTATTCGTATGACTTCGCCAAGGTTGGCGTTCCAGGCCTTAAAGCATCCCTTGCTTACCTTTACGGTGATGACATCAAAGGCGCACGTAATACCCCTTCGTTCGGCAACGAGTATTCTGAGTGGGAACGCGATATGCGCGTTGACTACGTGGTACAGAGCGGTCCGTTGAAAGGCTTGGGTACTTCATTGCGTCGCGGGAACTACCGTGCTGATGGTGGCCTCAACAGCGCTGTTGATGCTGATCAAACCCGTCTGATCTTCAACTACACCTACAACTTCATGTAAGTGTATTGATGCTCAAAGAGACCCCGCCCCGTGCGGGGTTTCTTTTGCCTGTTTTTTGATATTCCTGACAGGTCTATAAGGCGCATTATTTATTCTTTTTAACTTTCCTCGACAGGGCGCACAGTAGTGCTATACCAAGGCCTACCTGATAAAGACAAGGAGCAACACCATGACACTGCGACTTGGCGACATCGCCCCTGACTTCGAGCAGGAATCCAGCGAGGGTCGTATCCGATTTCATGAATGGCTCGGCGACAGCTGGGGTGTGTTGTTTTCTCATCCGGCGGACTTCACGCCGGTGTGCACCACAGAACTGGGTTTCACTGCCAAACTGAAAGACGAGTTCGCCAAGCGCGGCGTGAAAGCCATTGCGCTGTCGGTGGACCCGGTCGATTCGCACATCAAGTGGATCGACGACATCAACACCACGCAAAACACCCTGGTCAATTTCCCGATTCTGGCCGATGCCGACCGCAAGGTCTCCGACCTGTACGACCTGATTCATCCCAATGCCAACGACACACTGACTGTGCGCTCGCTGTTCGTGATCGATCCGAACAAGAAGGTGCGTCTGACGATCACCTATCCGGCCAGCACCGGGCGTAACTTCCACGAGATTCTGCGCGTTATCGACTCTCTGCAATTGACCGACAACTACAAGGTCGCCACGCCCGCCAACTGGGTGGACGGTGATGACGTAGTGATCGTGCCGTCGATCAAGGATGAAGCCGAGATCAAGCAACGCTTTCCCAAGGGCTATAAGGCAGTCACGCCCTATCTGCGCCTGACACCACAGCCAAACCGCTGATTTTCGATCTACCAAGCGTGGGGTTATTCGGGCCGATTTATCGGCCCTTTTTTATTGTTCCCTGCCGCTGGCTGCGTCGCTGGATCAACCGCGGACGCAGAGCATGGGCACGATAGTTGAGATTATCGTTCCTCACGCTCCAGCCTGGGAATGCAGGTCGTGACGCTCTGCGTCACAGGTCCGCAACGTGCAGGCAACGGCACTTCCCTTATATTCATTTATGGAATAACTAAATGAATAAATAAGATTTATAGATATAAAAAAGGGCTGTTAATGTCGTGCCTATTCCCACCTTGCTCGTCCCTCACCGGTCGAGCAGGGGATCACCCCAAATAGGTAAAGGAGCGCATATGCGCACTGTCATTTTGCGTCGAAGCCTTGTCGCGCTGTTTGCTGCTGCGGTCGCTCTTGGTGCGGTCACTCAGGCCCAGGCGGAAGATCTGCGCATCGGTTACCAGAAGTACGGCACGCTGGTGCTGCTCAAGGTCAAGGGCTCGCTGGAAAAGCGTCTGGCCGAGCAGGGCGTTAAAGTCCAGTGGACCGAGTTCCCTGGTGGCCCTCAACTGCTTGAAGGCCTGAATGTCGGTTCCATCGACTTCGGCGTCACCGGCGAAACGCCGCCAGTCTTCGCTCAGGCCGCAGGCGCGGACCTGCTGTATGTCGCCTACGAGCCGCCAGCGCCGACCAGCGAAGCCATCCTGGTCCCCAAAGACTCCCCGATCACCTCGGTCAAAGACCTGAAGGGCAAGAAAGTCGTCCTCAATAAAGGCTCGAACGTCCATTATCTGCTGGTCAAGGCACTGGAAGATGCCGGCCTGAAATACACCGATATCCAGACCGTCTTTCTGCCTCCGGCCGATGCGCGTGCCGCTTTCGAGCGCGGCAGTGTGGATGCCTGGGTCATCTGGGACCCTTACCAGGCCGCAGCTGAAAAGCAATTGCAGGCGCGGACCTTGAAAGACGGCACCGGCATTGTCGACAACCATCAGTTCTATCTCGCCACCAAGCCATACGCGCAGAAAAACCCCAAGGTCATTCAGGCCCTGATCGAGGAGGTCCGTGCGGTGGGCGAATGGTCCAAGGCCAATCCCGATGAAGTGACCCAACAGGTCGCACCGTTGCTGGGGCTGCCGGCCGACATCACCCTGACTTCAGTGAAGCGTCAGGGCTACGGCGCGCAGTTCCTGACCCCGCCGGTGGTGGCGGCACAGCAGAAAATCGCTGACACCTTCTACCAGCTCAAGCTGATTCCGAAGCCGCTCAGCATTGCTGATGTGGTCTGGACACCTCCTGCTGCTGTTGCTCAAGCACAGTGATCGTCAGGCCCTTCGAGGAGACAACTCCATGAGCCTCAGTGCTTCGCAACGCATCGTTCATCGACTGGCGCCTTGGGCACTTCCAGTGCTGTTGTTGGCAGTCTGGCAGTTGTCAGTCAGCGCCGGCTGGTTATCCACACGCATTCTGCCCGCACCCAGCGCTGTCATCGAAGCGGGCATAAACCTGGTCGCCAGCGGCGAAATCTGGACGCATCTGGCGATCAGCGGCTGGCGCGCCGGGATCGGATTCGCCATTGGCGGCGGCATCGGTCTGGCGCTGGGCTTCATTACCGGCCTGAGCAAATGGGGCGAGCGTCTGCTGGACAGCTCGGTGCAGATGATCCGTAACGTGCCGCACCTGGCGCTGATTCCGCTGGTCATTCTGTGGTTCGGCATTGATGAGACCGCCAAGATATTCCTTGTCGCGCTGGGCACCCTGTTCCCGATTTATCTGAACACCTACCACGGCATCCGCAACATCGATCCGGCACTGGTAGAAATGTCCCGCAGCTATGGCCTGTCAGGTTTCAGCCTGTTCCGTCATGTGATCCTGCCGGGCGCCATGCCTTCGATTCTGGTCGGCGTGCGCTTTGCGCTGGGCTTCATGTGGCTGACGCTGATCGTGGCGGAAACCATTTCTGCCAGCTCCGGCATCGGCTACCTGGCGATGAATGCGCGGGAGTTTCTGCAAACCGACGTCGTGGTGCTGGCCATCGTGTTGTACGCCGTACTCGGCAAGCTGGCCGATCTGGCGGCGCGAGGCCTGGAACGTGTCTGCCTGCGCTGGCACCCGGCCTATCAAGTGAGCAAAGGCGGTGCCGCATGACCAGTCTGAAACAGCAACCTCCACACTTGCTGCGTGGCATCCCGCTGGCAGTACGCAAGCTGAAAAAAGCGTTCGGTGCCCGTGAAGTGCTCAAGGACATCGACCTGCACATCCCTGCCGGTCAGTTCGTCGCCATCGTCGGCCGCAGCGGTTGTGGCAAAAGCACACTGTTGCGTCTGCTCGCCGGGCTCGACAAACCAACGCAAGGCCAGCTGCTTGCCGGCTCTGCACCATTGGACGATGCCCGCGAAGACACGCGATTGATGTTTCAGGAAGCGCGCTTGCTGCCCTGGAAAAAGATCATCGACAACGTCGGCCTCGGGTTGAGCGGCGACTGGCGGGCGCAGGCCCTTGAAGCGCTTGAGGCCGTCGGCCTCGCCGAGCGCGCCAATGAATGGCCTGCCGCATTGTCCGGCGGTCAGAAGCAGCGCGTTGCCTTGGCTCGTGCACTGATTCACAAGCCGCGTCTGCTGTTGCTCGACGAGCCGTTGGGCGCGCTGGATGCGCTGACCCGGATCGAAATGCAGCAACTGATCGAAAAGCTGTGGGGCCAGTATGGTTTCACGGTGCTGCTGGTAACCCACGACGTCAGCGAGGCCGTGGCCATTGCCGACCGGGTGATCCTGATCGAAGAGGGGCAGATCGGTCTCGATCTGCTGGTCGACCTGCCACGCCCGCGTGTTCGTGGTTCGCATCGCCTTGCGGCGCTGGAGGCTGAAGTGCTCAACCGTGTGCTGGCCCTGCCGGGTTCGCCACCTGACCCGGAACCGTTTTCGCCACTGCCTACGCAATTGCGCTGGGCAAATTAACCCTGATCCCCAAAGGAAGACATGCCATGACTATCAAAGCCATCAACGTTCGCAATCAGTTCAAAGGCACCATCAAGGAAATCGTCCACGGCGACGTACTGTCTGAAATCGACGTACAGACCGCGTCGGGTGTCGTGACCTCGGTCATCACCACCCGCTCGGTCAAGGAGCTGGAGCTGGTCGTCGGCAGCGAAGTCATCGCCTTCGTGAAGTCGACAGAAGTCTCCATCGCCAAGCTGTAAACGATGGGCAAAAAACACCCTGGACGGTCCTGACCCTCCGGGGTTTTTTGCTTTTTACCTAGCAGTTATGTGAGGTAGCGACGTAGCGGTTTTGCCGGATGCTGACAGCTGGCTCTATTTGAAGAAACTGCCATGACCTCTTCAACCCAGTAAAGCAGCTTCATCGAGGCCGAGTAAAAGACGAGGAGGGCATCAAATAGGCTTTGCCAGAAGAGATCCTGTCGTGAGGAGTGCACGCCAAAAATATTATGCTGCACTTAAAGCTGCCGGTATTAAAAAGCCTAAGCCTGACAGTCCTATTTATATTAATGGCACGCTAGAAACTGAAGCTTTCGCTGCAAGAATTAAATATTTTCAAGAGAAGATAAATTATAGGTCCAGGATTGAAGGTACTGATAATTAGAATTCAACCACCTATGCTGATCAGGTCGCGGCATTGAAGCGAGAAAAAAGGGACCAGGCTAAGTATCTACAGAACCCGAGAGAAAAAATAAATCCCCTCGGTCGTAATTCTCAATCTGCCCTCTTCACCAAAAACACCGGCAAATACAACCCCAGATAAGCATCAAATACCCGCATCCCTTCCTCAGCCATGCGCGGTGTGATCTCGTCATGCAACTGCACCGACCGCGCATACACGCGATCCCCCAGTTCCATGGCCAGCGCAAACACGTCTACATCGTCCGGCAGTGCGGGCAACTGGAAGTGGCGGTCAAACACTTCAAGCATCAAGTGCCCCAGCTCAATATCGTGCTGGCGGTCGGCCTGGTTGATTTCGGTCAGGCCGTGCTGGGCAAGGATCAATTGGCGGGCGGCGGCGTCGGCGTTGTAGATGGCCAGCATGCGCAGTTCGACGATGCGTGACAGGTCGCGCCAGGTGGTGAGCTGGTCGTGATCAATGGGGGCCTGCAGCGACGCGCGAAAGGCGGCGTGGATGTCGGCGGTCAGTGCTTCAAGCAGTGCAGGGACGCTGGCGAAGAAGTGGTACACCGACGAGGGCGGAATGCCGGCGCGCTCGGCAACGCTGTAAATCGATAGGCTGGCCACTCCTTGTTCGGCAAGCAGCGTGCGCGCGGCGTCGAGAATCGAATCGATTCTGGCCTGGCTGCGTGCTTGAGGTTTGCGAGGCGTGGCGGCGCGTGTCATGGGCGTGGCTCTTGGTTGGGCTGCGGGCATTGTAAGGGATTCTGACGGGATGAATCGCTGTCGTCGCCAAACGATCATCGCTCCCAGGCTGGAAGGGGAGCGCACCAAACAAAAACGCCGCAAGGCTCAAAGCCTGCGGCGTTTTGTGTTACTCGGCCTCAATCAGACCGTATGCAGATACCAGTTGTACTCGAGGTCGGAGATGGAGTGTTCGAACTCTTCCAGCTCGCTCTCCTTACAGGCCACGAAGATGTCGATGTATTTTGGGTCGATGTACTTGGCCATGACCGGGTTGTCGTCCAGCTCGCGCAGTGCATCACGCAGGTTGTTCGGCAGGCTTTGTTCATGCTGCTCGTAGGAGTTGCCTTCTACCGGGGCGCCAGGCTCGACCTTGTTGACCAGGCCGTGGTGCACGCCCGCCAGGACCGAAGCCATCACCAGATACGGGTTGGCATCGGCACCGGCAACCCGGTGTTCGATACGTACCGCGTCGGCGGTGCCGGTCGGTACGCGAACGGCGACGGTACGGTTGTCCAGACCCCAGGTCGGCGAGTTGGGCACATAGAACTGCGCACCGAACCGGCGATACGAGTTGACGTTCGGGCACAGGAAAGCCATTTGTGCCGGCAGGGTCTCGAGCACACCGCCGATTGCATGACGCAATGCGGCGTTCTGCTCGGGATCCTCGCTGGTGAAGATGTTCTTGCCATCGCGATCCAGGATCGAGATGTGAACGTGCAGACCATTACCCGCCTGACCCGGATAGGGCTTGGCCATGAAGGTCGTGTCCATCTCGTGATCGTAGGCGATGTTCTTGATCAGGCGCTTGAGCAGTACGGCGTAATCGCACGCCTTGATCGCGTCGGCGACGTGGTGCAGGTTGACTTCGAACTGGGCCGGGGCGCTTTCCTTGACAATGGCGTCGGCAGGAATGCCTTGTTCCTTCGCACCTTCGAGGATGTCCTGAAGGCAGTCGACGTATTCGTCGAGGTCGTCGATCAGGTAGACCTGTGTCGAGTGCGGGCGTTTGCCGGAGATCGGCGAGCGGGGCGGTTGTGGGCGACCGTTCACGTTCTCCTGATCGATCAGGTAGAACTCCAGCTCGAACGCTGCGCAGATGGTCAGGCCCATTTCGTCGAATTTGGCGACGACCTGGCGCAATACCTCACGCGGGTCGGCGAAAAACGGGTCGCCTTCGAGTTCGTGCATGGTCATCAGCAACTGCGCGGTAGGGCGCTTTTGCCATGGCTCGTTGCACAGGGTGTCAGGGATGGGATAACAGATTCGGTCAGCATCACCGATGTCCAGGCCCAGGCCGGTGCTTTCCACCGTGGAGCCATTGATATCCAGAGCAAATAAAGAGGCAGGCAGGTTGATGCCCTTCTCGTAAACCTTATGGAGGCTGGTGCGTTCGATGCGTTTGCCACGCACCACACCATTCATATCTGCAATCAGAAGGTCAACGTACAGAACCTCAGGATGTTCCTTAAGGAACGCGTTCGCTTCGTTAAGCTGAACGGCACGCGGGGGTACCGACATGATGCAACACCTTTGTTGTTAAAAATATCAATCATCAATGATTGCGGATCTCAGTCAATCCGAAAGCCATGATGAAGTCAATAGAGCCTTTTTTTGCCCTAAAACTGCGCCATATGGCCTTTTTTGCCGCTATTTAGGGCGTTTTATTCCGTTTCTGACCGCTGTTAAATACGAGCTAGAGCGGCCTGTCTTCTATTTTTAACGGGTTGTTGTATAAAAAAATGAACGAGGCTAAGCTCGATCGCAACCCAGTAGAGCAACAATAGCGGGGGTCCTATGCTTCACCTTTCCCTGGTCGACACGCGACTATCAAGTCCGTACAGCGCTCATCATGCCTGTGATATCGGTGCTCGTGGTGGGTTGCCACACTTTGCGACACCCCTGAACGGCTATCGAAGCCAGTCTGCTCTACTCTCAGCGCTGGACATTACCACTATAACGGCGTCGTCAGTGTGACCGCTGCCGTCTGGAAATCCGGCCCCGCAGCTGTCACCTTACCCCTAATCGGCGTCTGCCGAAACGAGTTGTACATCATGACGCCGATGCGTCTGGAACGCCTGATCACGATCAGGACAATAAAACCCTGAGGTATTTATGAGTACCAACCTCGACCAGCTCACCGATTGGTTGAAAGAACACAAGATTACCGAAGTCGAATGCATGATGTCCGACCTCACCGGGATTACGCGCGGCAAGATCTCACCGACCAACAAGTTCATCGCTGAAAAAGGCATGCGCCTGCCTGAAAGCGTGCTGTTGCAGACGGTGACCGGCGACTACGTAGAAGACGATATCTACTACGAGCTGCTGGACCCGGCTGACATCGACATGATCTGCCGTCCCGACCAGAACGCGGTGTATCTGGTGCCTTGGGCGGTCGAGCCCACTGCGCAGGTGATTCACGACACCTACGACAAGCAGGGCAACCCCATCGAGCTGTCGCCGCGCAACGTGTTGAAGAAGGTCCTCAAGCTTTACGCCGATCAGGGCTGGCAGCCAATCGTGGCGCCGGAGATGGAGTTCTACCTGACCAAGCGTAGCGACGACCCGGACTATCCGCTACAGCCACCGATCGGGCGCTCCGGGCGACCGGAAACCGGGCGTCAGTCGTTCTCGATCGAGGCGGCCAACGAATTCGATCCGCTGTTCGAAGACGTCTATGACTGGTGCGAACTGCAGAACCTGGATCTGGACACGCTGATCCACGAAGACGGCACGGCGCAGATGGAAATCAACTTCCGTCACGGTGATGCCTTGTCGCTGGCCGACCAGATTCTGGTGTTCAAGCGCACCATGCGCGAAGCCGCCCTCAAGCACGACGTCGCGGCGACCTTCATGGCCAAGCCGATGACCGGCGAGCCAGGCAGTGCCATGCACTTGCACCAGAGCATCATCGACATCGAGACCGGCAAGAATATCTTCTCCAACGAAGACGGGACCATGAGCGAGCTGTTTCTGAACCACGTCGGTGGTCTGCAGAAGTTCATCCCCGAGCTGTTGCCGCTGTTCGCACCCAACGTCAACTCGTTCCGGCGCTTTCTGCCCGACACTTCGGCGCCAGTGAACGTCGAGTGGGGCGAAGAGAATCGCACCGTCGGCCTGCGTGTGCCGGACGCCGTACCGCAGAACCGTCGCGTGGAAAACCGTTTGCCGGGTGCCGATGCCAACCCTTATCTGGCCATCGCCGCCAGTCTGCTGTGCGGCTTCATCGGCATGGTCGAAGGCATCAACCCGAGCGCACCGGTGGTCGGGCGGGGTTACGAGCGGCGTAATCTGCGTCTGCCGTTGACCATCGAAGACGCGCTGGAGCGTATGGAAAACAGCAAGACCATCGAAAAATACCTGGGCAAGAAATTCATCATCGGTTACGTCGCGGTCAAGCGCGCCGAGCATGAAAACTTCAAGCGCGTGATCAGTTCGTGGGAGCGGGAATTCCTGCTTTTCGCCGTCTGATCACGCAGAGCGCCGCTGCGATTGATGCGCGGCGCTCTGCCAACTGACCTGATCAAAGGAAGTGCTGCATGAGTGCCAACAACCCGCAAACCCTCGAATGGCAGGCCCTGAGCAGCGAGCATCACCTGGCACCGTTCAGCGACTACAAACAATTGAAAGAGAAAGGCCCGCGCATCATCACCCGTGCCGAAGGCGTTTATCTGTGGGACAGCGAGGGCCACAAGATCCTCGATGGCATGTCCGGCCTATGGTGTGTGGCCATCGGTTATGGCCGCGAAGAACTGGCCGACGCAGCCAGCAAACAAATGCGCGAGCTGCCGTACTACAACCTGTTTTTCCAGACCGCCCACCCGCCCGTGCTGGAGTTGGCCAAGGCCATTTCCGAGATTGCACCGCAGGGCATGAACCATGTGTTCTTCACCGGTTCTGGCTCTGAAGGCAATGACACGATGCTGCGCATGGTTCGTCATTACTGGGCGCTGAAAGGCCAGCCGAACAAGAAAACCATCATCAGCCGCGTCAATGGCTACCACGGCTCCACCGTCGCCGGTGCCAGCCTGGGAGGCATGACGTACATGCACGAGCAGGGCGACCTGCCGATTCCGGGGGTGGTGCACATTCCCCAGCCATACTGGTTCGGCGAAGGCGGCGACATGACGCCGGACGAGTTCGGTATCTGGGCTGCCGAGCAACTGGAAAAGAAAATTCTCGAACTGGGCGTCGAGAACGTCGGTGCGTTCATTGCCGAGCCGATCCAGGGCGCGGGCGGTGTGATCGTCCCGCCCGATTCCTACTGGCCGAAGATCAGGGAAATCCTTTCCCGCTACGACATCCTGTTCGCCGCCGATGAGGTGATTTGTGGTTTCGGGCGTACCAGTGAGTGGTTCGGTAGCGATTTCTACGGCCTCAAGCCGGACATGATGACCATCGCCAAAGGCCTGACCTCCGGTTATGTACCGATGGGCGGCCTGATCGTGCGCGATGAAATCGTCGCGGTGCTCAATGAGGGCGGCGATTTCAATCATGGCTTTACCTACTCCGGGCACCCGGTGGCTGCGGCGGTGGCGCTGGAGAACATCCGTATCCTGCGCGAAGAAAAGATCGTCGAACGGGTCAGGTCGGAAACGGCACCGTATTTGCAAAAGCGTTTGCGTGAGTTGAGCGATCATCCGCTGGTGGGCGAAGTCCGGGGTGTCGGTTTGCTGGGGGCCATCGAGCTGGTGAAGGACAAGACCACCCGCGAGCGCTATACCGACAAGGGCGCGGGAATGATCTGTCGAACCTTCTGCTTCGACAATGGCCTGATCATGCGGGCTGTGGGCGATACCATGATCATTGCGCCACCGCTGGTGATCAGTTTTGCGCAAATCGATGAGCTGGTCGAGAAGGCGCGCAAATGCCTGGATCTGACGCTGGCGGTGTTGCAGGGCTGAAAACGCAAAAAAAGCGTCGATTCAAGCGCAATGTGCATTGTTTGAGGGGCTTCGGCTTGAAAGCCTGCCCAGGAAGTTGCCAGACTAATGGCTACACGCCGCTAACTGACGGTCAGTGATAAAAATACATTGGAGCTACGCATGAAAAAATTTGGCAAGACCCTTCTCGCGCTGTCCCTGATGGGCGTTGTGGCCACTGCTGCGCAGGCCGATGACAAAGTGCTGCACGTCTATAACTGGTCCGATTACATCGCGCCGGACACCGTTGCCAAATTCGAGAAAGAATCGGGCATCAAGGTGGTCTACGACGTTTTCGACAGCAACGAGACGCTTGAAGCCAAATTGCTTGCTGGCAAATCCGGCTATGACATCGTCGTGCCGTCCAACAACTTCCTGGCCAAGCAAATCAAGGCCGGCGTTTATCAGGAGCTGGACAAGTCCAAGCTGCCGAACTGGAAGAACCTCAACGAATCGCTGCTCAAGGCCGTGTCGGTCAGCGACCCGGACAACAAGCACGCATTCCCGTACATGTGGGGTTCGATCGGTATCGGCATCAACCCGGACAAGGTCGAGGCTGCGCTGGGCGCCGATGCGCCGGTCAATTCCTGGGACCTGCTGTTCAAGCCGGAGAACGCTGCCAAGCTGAAGTCGTGCGGCATCAGCTTCCTCGATTCGCCGACCGAAATGCTGCCGATTGCCTTGCATTACCTGGGCTACCCGACCGATTCTCAGGACAAGAAGCAGCTCGCCGAAGCTGAAGCGCTGTTCATGAAGATTCGTCCATCGATTGGCTATTTCCACTCGTCCAAGTACATCTCGGACCTGGCCAATGGCAACATCTGCGTCGCAGTCGGCTATTCGGGTGATATCTACCAGGCCAAATCCCGCGCTGCCGAAGCCGGTGGCAAGGTGAAGGTTGCCTACAACATTCCGAAAGAAGGCGCCGGCAGCTTCTATGACATGGTCGCCATTCCCAAGGATGCCGAAAACGTCGAGGGTGCCTACAAGTTCATGACCTTCCTGATGAAGCCGGAAATCATGGCCGAGATCACCAACGCCGTACGCTTCCCGAACGGTAACGCGGCGGCTACGGCGCTGGTCGACAAGGAAATCACCAGTGACCCTGGCGTTTATCCACCTGCCGACGTACAGGCCAAACTGTATGCAATCGCTGACCTGCCTGCAGCTACGCAGCGGATCATGACCCGCAGCTGGACCAAGATAAAATCAGGTAAATAAGCCTGTCATCAAACCTGTGGATGCTGCGTAGCCTCGGCCGCGCAGCAGCCAGCAGACAGGAATATTGCCTAAACCTTTGCTGGTTGGGCTCATAGACGGTAAGTTGCGCGCCGGTTTGGTTTTCCGGACGCCCTCCGGCGCTCAGGCCCCTCTGTTAAAAGGACTCATTCTTTGTCTATTTCTATTCTTTCCAAAGCCTTGCTGGCGGCTGCCGGGCTGACACTGTCGATCAGTGCCCAGGCTGAGTCCACCGTGCATATTTATAACTGGTCCGATTACATCGGCAAGACCACCCTGGCGGACTTCGAAGCCGCTACCGGCGTCAAGCCGATGTATGACGTGTTCGACTCCAACGAAACCCTGGAAGCCAAGCTGCTCGCCGGACGCACAGGTTATGACGTGGTGGTGCCGTCCAATCACTTCCTCGGCAAGCAGATCAAGGCCGGTGCGTTCCAGAAGCTCGACAAGTCGCTGCTGCCCAATTACAAGAATCTCGACCCGGCGCTGCTCAAGCGCCTGGAGAAGAACGATCCGGGTAACCAGTACGCCGTGCCGTACCTGTGGGGTACCAACGGCATCGGTTACAACGTCGAAAAGGTCAAGGCCGTGTTGGGCGTCGACAAGATCGACTCCTGGGCCGTGCTGTTTGAGCCGGAAAACATCAAGAAGCTCTCCAGCTGTGGCGTAGCGTTTCTCGACTCCGCCGATGAGATGTTGCCAGCGGTGCTCAACTACATGGGGCTGGACCCCAACAGCACCAAGGAAGCTGATTACAAGAAGGCCGAAGCCAAGCTGCTGGCGATTCGTCCTTACGTGACCTATTTCCACTCGTCCAAATACATCACCGACCTGGCTAACGGCGACATCTGCGTCGCCGCAGGTTTTTCGGGGGATGTGTTCCAGGCCAAATCCCGGGCTGAAGAAGCGGGCAAGGGCGTGAAGATCGCCTACAGCATCCCGAAAGAGGGCGGTAACCTGTGGTTCGACATGCTGGCGATCCCGGCGGACTCGAAAAACATCAAGGAAGCCAGTGCCTTCATCAACTACATGCTCGACCCCAAGGTGATCGCCAAGGTCAGCGATGAAGTCGGTTATGCCAACCCCAATCCCGCCTCCGGCGAGTTCATGGACCAGAGCATCCGTACCGATGAAGCGGTTTATCCGCCTCAGGAAGTGCTGGACCGCCTGTTCGTGAACAGCGAGTTGCCACCCAAGGTGCAACGTCTGATGACCCGCAGCTGGACCAAGGTCAAGTCGGGCAAATAAAAATCCAGCACCCGGCCATATGGGCCGGGTTGCCTACCTGTTGGGAGTTTCACCCATGGCAGTTGCCTCCGGCGCCTACAAGAAAGCCATCGAAGGCGGTCAGCAACCCAAAGAGGTGCTGGTCAGGATCGATCGGGTCACGAAGAAGTTCGACGAGACGGTCGCGGTGGACGATGTGTCCCTGCAGATCAACAAGGGCGAGATCTTCGCCCTGCTTGGCGGCTCTGGCTCCGGCAAATCGACACTGCTGCGCATGCTGGCCGGGTTCGAACGGCCAACCGAAGGCCGTATCTACCTCGACGGTGTCGACATCACCGACATGCCGCCGTACGAACGCCCGATCAACATGATGTTCCAGTCCTATGCGCTGTTCCCGCACATGACCGTGGCGGACAACATCGCCTTCGGCCTGAAGCAGGACAAGCTGGGCAAGCCGGAAATCGAAGCCCGCGTGGCGGAGATGCTCAAGCTGGTACAGATGACCCAGTACGCCAAGCGCAAGCCGCATCAGCTGTCCGGCGGTCAGCGTCAGCGTGTGGCCCTGGCCCGTTCGCTGGCCAAAAAGCCCAAGCTTTTGCTGCTCGACGAGCCGATGGGCGCACTGGACAAGAAACTGCGTTCGCAGATGCAACTGGAACTGGTAGAGATCATCGAGCGCGTCGGCGTGACTTGTGTAATGGTGACTCACGATCAGGAAGAGGCCATGACCATGGCCGAGCGCATCGCGATCATGCACCTGGGCTGGATCGCGCAGATCGGCAGCCCGATCGACATCTACGAAACCCCGACCAGCCGTCTGGTCTGCGAATTCATCGGCAGCGTCAACCTGTTCGAAGGTGACGTGATCGAAGACATGGAAGCCCACGCGCTGATCCGCAGTCCCGAGCTGGAGCGCAATATCTATGTCGGCCACGGCGTCAGTACGTCGGTGGAAGACAAGCACATCACCTACGCCCTGCGCCCTGAGAAGCTGCTGATCACCACCGAGCAGCCAGGCTTCGAATACAACTGGTCGCGCGGCAAGGTCCACGACATCGCCTATCTGGGCGGTCATTCGGTGTTCTACGTCGAGCTGCCGGGCGGCAAACTGGTGCAGTCGTTCGTCGCCAACGCCGAGCGTCAGGGCGCACGGCCTACCTGGGGCGATGAAGTCTACGTGTGGTGGGAAGACGACAGCGGCGTGGTACTGCGCTCATGAAAATCCGCAAGATCAAGCGCGCGTTCGAGCGCATAAAGCCCAACGGGCGGCAGATGGTCATCGGCGTGCCGTTTCTATGGCTGTTCCTGTTCTTTGCCCTGCCGTTTCTGATCGTGCTCAAGATCAGCTTCGCCGAGGCCGACGTCGCGATCCCGCCGTACACCGAAATCTTCAGCTACGCCGACGAAAAGCTGCAGATGGTCCTCAACTTCGCCAACTACACCTTGCTCAGTGGCGATGACCTGTACGTTTCGGCCTATCTGGGCTCGCTGAAGATGGCCTTCATCAGCACCTTGCTGTGCCTGCTGATCGGCTATCCGATGGCCTATGCCATCGCCAGCGCGCGCAAGGACCTGCAAACCGTGCTGTTGCTGCTGATCATGATGCCGACCTGGACGGCGATCCTGATCCGCGTCTACGCCTGGATGGGCATCCTCAGCAACAACGGGCTGCTCAATGCATTCCTGATGTGGCTCGGGCTGATCGACGCGCCGTTGCAGATCCTCAACACCAACCTGGCGGTGTACATCGGCGTGGTCTATTCCTACCTGCCGTTCATGATCCTGCCGCTGTACGCCAACCTTGTGAAGCACGACACCAGCCTGCTGGAAGCCGCGTCCGACCTGGGTTCGAGCACCTTCAACAGTTTCTGGAAAATCACCGTACCGCTGTCCAAGAACGGTGTGATCGCCGGCTGCATGCTGGTATTCATTCCGGTGGTCGGCGAGTTCGTGATTCCCGAGCTGCTCGGCGGCCCGGAAACCCTGATGATCGGCCGCGTGCTGTGGCAGGAATTCTTCAACAACCGTGACTGGCCGGTGGCTTCGGCGCTGGCGGTCATCATGCTGCTGGTGCTGATCGTGCCCATTATCCTGTTCAACCGCAGTCAGGCCAAAGAACTGGAGGGCAAGGCATGAACCGCTTTCGATTCTCGAACCTGATGCTGGTTCTGGGTTTGCTGTTCATCTATGCGCCGATGGTGATTCTGGTCATCTACTCGTTCAACGCCTCGCAGCTGGTGACGGTCTGGGGCGGCTGGTCGGTGAAGTGGTACGTCGGCCTGCTGGACAACTCGCAACTGATGGGCTCGGTGATGCGCTCGTTGGAAATCGCCTGCTACACCGCCGTTGCTGCGGTGGCGCTGGGAACGATGGCTGCGTTTGTGCTGACCCGCATCAGCCGCTTCAAGGGCCGCACGTTCTTTGGCGGGCTGGTTACAGCTCCCCTGGTCATGCCGGAAGTGATCACCGGTCTGTCGCTGTTGCTGCTATTCGTGGCCATGGCGCAATTGATCGGCTGGCCGCAGGAACGCGGCATCATGACCATCTGGATCGCGCACACGACGTTCTGTGCGGCCTATGTGGCGGTGGTGGTGTCGGCGCGCCTGCGTGAGCTGGACCTGTCGATCGAAGAAGCTGCAATGGACCTGGGTGCCCGTCCGTGGAAAGTGTTCTTGCTGATCACCATCCCGATGATCGCGCCATCGCTGGCAGCCGGGGGCATGATGTCCTTCGCGCTGTCGCTGGACGACCTGGTGCTCGCCAGCTTCGTCTCCGGGCCCGGCTCGACGACCTTGCCAATGGAAGTGTTCTCTGCCGTGCGTCTGGGCGTGAAGCCTGAAATCAACGCCGTGGCGAGCCTGATCCTGCTGGCCGTGTCACTGGCAACCTTTCTGGTCTGGTTCTTCACCCGCCGCGCCGAAAACAACCGCAAGCGTGCGATCCAGCAGGCTATTGAGGAAAGCGCGGCAGATGCCTGGAAGCAGCCTGATCCGAGGCGTGCTCCGGCGGCCTGAAAACCTGATCGTGCCGGGAGGGCGTGGGAGCGAGCTTGCTCGCGAACTGCCAGGTACCGGCAGCAACTAGCTATCTCGGTTTATCGCTCCCACGCTCCAGCGTGGGAGCGCAGCTCTGGACGCTCTGCGTCCGATCTTGATAGCGCGGTGCTACGCAGACTTGTGACGCGGAGCGTCACGAAAGGCATGCCAACGCAGAGCATTGGCACGATAGTCAAACCCGGTTGTGCCTGATGTACCGTACGTGAAGGTTTCACTGTCGGTTCCGACAGCTCGCGAGCAAGCTCGCTCCCATGCCCTCCGGGCATAAGCCCCGTTTCCGGACTCGGCGCAAAGCGTGTCGCTAGGCCCCCGGCACCAGCCGCAAAACCCCTTCCGTATGCTCGGCCACGTCCTTCTCGCTGAAGCGCTGCGGCAGGTACTCGCCGTTCACGAAAGCCTTGGCCTGATCCGAGTAGTGCTTGTCGAACGGCACGCCGCTTTGTCCCACCGGATTTATCCCCAGGCTGTGCGCCGGGTCGGCGAAGTCGATCAGGCGGCGGGTCGAGGGGCCGTAGCCGACTGGCCACGGGGCAGGACGGATGCTCGATGACAGGTTGTTCGGCACCTCATGCGTGCCCGGCGCGGCATACGGGCCGACGTTAAAGATCATGTCCAGCGGCTTCTGCGAACCCAGCGGGTGGCCTTGAGTCAAGGTATGCGCCTTGCCCCACACCCATTCATCCGGGTTGGTGCCGTACAGCGACCTCAAGTGCGAAACAGTGGCGCGCCAGGCCACCTTCACGGTGTTGGCACGGCTTTCTTCGTGGGGTGAATTGCGATTGTTCCACCACGGCGAGTCGGCATCGGTGGCCAGGCGCGGCAGCGCGGCGTCCAGGACGCGGGTCGACAGCAGTGTTTCAAACATCGCGTCGCCCAGTTCGTCGTGAAAGGTCTCTTCGGTCAGGTCGAACAGGAACTGATTGAACAGTGTGGCACCCACCGAATTGACCGGGTAATCACCTTTCCAACTGGCCAGTCGCTCCACGAGTGCCAGTTCGTCCGGGTCGCTGACAGCGCTGCGCAGTACCGGAATCAATGGCCTGAGAATGCTCGGTGCATAGTCGGTCTGCGTGCCCAGTTGCAGCGCCTTGCTGGCGGCCAAGTCCCATTTGATGCTGGAGTCACTGAGTTGCCGGTTCAGCGCCTGGCCGCGTTCGGCCGGGTTGTAGTAGCCGGGAATCGGCATGCCGTTCGGCGACTGCGGCTGGAAGTTGGCCGACACGATGTAGCCACGCGCCGGGTTTTCTTCGTGCGGGTTGGCGCTGAACGGGTAAAAGCCGAGCTTATCGGCCTGTGCCGTGCTGCCGTCCAGAATGAAAGTGGGGTTGACGCCCTGCGGACGGATCGGCAGTTGCGCCGCCGCCCACCAGCCGATATCGCCTTTGGCGTTGGCCCAGACGATATTGAGGCCCGGCGACTGAATCTTCTCGGCCGCGCTACGCATCTTGTCCAGCGTATCGGCGCGGTTGGTCTCATAGAAACCGTCCAGCACCGGGTTGGCGGATGCCAGAAACGACCACCACATCGCGATTGGCGTCTGGCCGGCGTTCTTGCCCATCACATTGTTGACGATCGGTCCGTGCGGCGATTCGAGCAGCGTCAGTGTGACCGGGGCCTGGCCCTTGACGGTAATTTGCTGCTCGGTGCGTTTCATGTCTACCCATTGCCCGTGGTACCAGACCTGATTCGGGTTGTCCGGGTTGGTCTTCTCGGCGATCAGATCCACGTCGTCGTTCTGAAACATGGTCAGGCTCCAGCCGAAATCCATGTTATGGCCCAGCAGCGCGAACGGGTTGAGCGCCGGAAAGTGTCCGTACAGTTCGAAACCCGGCGCCGATAGCTGCGCTTCGTACCATATCGAAGGCACCGAGAAGCGGATGTGCGGGTCGCCCGCGAGAATCGGCTTGCCGCTTTGCGTGCGGCTGCCGGAAATCACCCAGGCGTTGCTACCCTCGAATTGCGGCAGGCCAGCATCTTCAAGCGTCTTGTGACTCAACTGCGCCAGTTGATTCAGACCCTTCCAGTCGGCGTCGGCCAGTGCCGGTTTCGAGTCGAGCATGCCGTCCGGGTGCCAGTCCAGGTCGAAGACTTTCAAGTACTCCGGGCCGAGCTGGTCGCGGACGTAGGTCAGCAGTGGCTCGGTTCTGAACGCCGCAGCAAAACTGTAAGCCAGATAGCCGGCGATGCTGACCGTGTCTTCTGTGGTGAACGGCCGTCTGGGAATGCCCAGCGCGTCGAACTCCATCGGCCTTGCGTGGGTATCCTGATACTGGTTGATGCCGTCGATGTAGGCTTCCAGCGCTTTCCAGGTGGGGGTGTTCTTGTCTTGGTGTGCGACATACGCATCCGCATGTTCACGAATGCGCAGGCTGCGAAACAGCTTGTCGGTCTCGAGCAGATTCGGCCCCAGTACTTCTGCCAGCTCACCGCGTGCCAGGCGACGCAGCATTTCCATCTGGAACAGCCGGTCCTGAGCATGGGCATAGCCGAGCGCGCGGTAAAGGTCGGCTTCGTTCTCGGCGCGGATGTGCGGCACGCCACGCTCGTCGTAGCGCAGGGTGACGGGGGCCTGAAGACGGCTCATGGCGATCTCGCCGTCACGTACCGGCAGTTTGCTATTTACGTACCAGCCCGCGCCACCCGCAAGCAGGGCGAAGATGATGGCTAGAATGAAGAGGCTGCGTTTCATCCGGTTTCTCTGTAAATGGCGTAGGCGGGAATTAAGACTATCGTTGTGACGCAGTTGATTCGATGAAACCCGATACAAGAGCCCGTTCGAAACGGCTTCAGGGCGAATTCGGGCAGGTGAGCTCGCGAGCATCGCCCAGTGTGCAGACAGCAATGTGCACGTTCAATGACAGATGTCTGCGATTACAGCCGCTTAGCTTGCCATGCCGGGGCAGACAGAAGAATATCGTTACACAACTTTACGAGTCATTTGTTGAAATCTGGAAACCACATGTCCGTCACGTTCGACCCCGATAACCTGCGTGCCAGCCTGCTGCCGCTGAGCGTTATTGATCCGCTTTCCATGGAGGGACTGGCCTATCAGCGCTTCTACGGTCTTGCCGGACTGTGTGGCGAAAACGTCATACGCAGCTGGCTGGGGCGCCTCGATGTGGCGGGCTATGAGGTGGTCGGGCAGGTCTGGCTGCCTGACAATCCGGTCGCCACGCTGTTTCTGTTTCACGGCTTCTATGACCACATGGGCCTGTACCGGCATGTGATCGAGTGGGCTCTGGAGCAAGGCTTTGCCGTGATCGCCTGCGACCTGCCGGGGCATGGGCTGTCGAGCGGCAGTCGCGCCTGTATCAATGACTTCGCCGAGTACCAGTTGGTGTTGCAACGCCTGCTGCTCGAAGCTGAAGGTCTTGGGCTGCCACATCCCTGGCACCTGTGCGGACAAAGCATGGGCGGTGCCATCGTAACGGATCACCTGCTTCATCAGGGGGCAGACTCGCCCGCGCAGGGTGAGGTGATCCTGCTGGCACCGCTGGTCAGGCCGCGTGCGTGGGGCTGGTCGCGTCTGAGTTATCACCTGCTCAAACCGTTCGTGAAGGGCATTGCCCGCCGTTTCACCGAAAACTCCAATGCACCCGCGTTCCTGCCTTTTCTGATGGCCGATCCGTTACAGCCGCTGCGACTGCCCACGGCCTGGGTCGGCGCGCTGGCGCAATGGATCGTGCGTGTTGAAAGCGCGCCGCGCAGCCTGCGCAGCCCGCTGATCATTCAGGGTGAGGCGGACATGACGGTCGACTGGTCGCACAATCTGGCGATTCTGAAAGACAAATTCAGCCAACCGCAGATTCTGATGCTCGGGCATGCCCGGCATCATCTGGCCAACGAAACGCCAGAGCTGCGGGCTCGGTATTTTGATTTTCTGAAAGGGCGACTTCGTTAGACTTTTTCAGCCTTGCCGGCCTGCAGCGCCTTGACCTGTCGGCGCAGGCGATAGTTTTCAAGGGCCAGTACGACGAGCATCAGCGCCCCAAACACGGCAAAGGCGTCCTGCCCCAGAGAACTCCAGAACAGCCAGGAGAAAAAGGCCATTACGATACCGGTGGCGAGCAAAGCCAATGAGTCTTTCATACGCTGGTGTCCATTCCTTTGGCCTCGGGCGCTTGAAGGCCTGAACGGTTTTTACTGTCCGGGATTCAGGCTCGACGCACTCTGTCCGACCGCCAGACCGGCACGAATCGCGGCAAGAGCGGCCTGGTAATAGGCTTTGCCTTCCGGCGACTCGGCGAAGGTCGAGAATTCTTCGAGCTCAGGGTCCGACAGGTCGCGATAGACGTATAGCAGCGTGTTGTTCAGGTCAGCACTCATCTGCGCCATCAGGCGCTCGCGCTGGCCTTCGAGCATGCCCTGCGCCTGTCCTCCGCCCAGCAGGCCGGGGATCATCTGGCTCAGGCTGTCGGCGGCAACGCCTGCGATGGCAAGACTGACTTCCGCGCCGGCCTCTCTGGCAGGCAGTGCCTGGGCCAGATGGCCGATCAACAACTGACGGGTCGCGTCCGCTTCGATATGCGGCAGCCCCTGGGCATGTTTGGCCAACTGATCGGCGCGGGTGGCGGTCAGCTCGGCATTGACGATCTTGCGGCCCAGCGGTGACTGGAAAAACTGCAGCGACGGGGCAGGGTCCTTGAGGCTTTCACGCAGGCGCTTCGACGCGCGCTGGTCCATGGCCTGGGGGGCGAAACGCTGATTGCTGTTGTTGACCAGCGCTTGATAAACCGCAGGCGGCAGGTTGTTGCTGTAACGCTGTTGGGCAGCCTTGAGGGCATCGTTGAAATGCGCGCGCTGTTCCGGCCAGCCTGCAGACTTGTACAACTGATCGTAGCTGTCTGCCCAGGCAGGTGAGGTGCAGAACATCAACAGCAAAACAAACAAACGACGCATTGGGGACTCCTGTCGGCAGGCCGCTATTCTCCCGGTGTTAGCGTGGATTTGTCGAGTTATGAGTGCCTTCGGTGAATGAAATCTCATGCGTTTGATACCGCATGTATAAGCCTCTGTCCGATTTCAGGGCTTATGGATACTATGCACGCCATGCGCATACCCTCTGACCACCCACTGCTGTTACGAATCGTCGACGATCTGGCCGCCAACGGCTGGTCGCAGCAGAATATTTTCCTGCCCGAAGCTCTGACTCTGGAACTTGAGCAAGAGTGCCGCAAACGTGCAGCCGAAGGCGAGCTTGAGCCTGCCGCGATTGGCAAGGGAACTGCGCTGGAAATACGCGAGGGTATTCGTGGCGACCGCATTCAGTGGCTCGAGCCGGGGCAGGTGCAGTGCTGCGACCACTATCTTGAGCTGATGGACAGTTTGCGTCAGGCGCTCAATCGCGGCCTTTTCCTCGGCCTGGAAGATTACGAAAGCCATTTTGCGCTGTATCCGCCGGGTGCCCGCTACCTCAGGCATGTGGACCGATTCCGCGATGACGACAGGCGCATGGTGTCGGCGGTGCTCTACCTCAACAACGCCTGGCTGCCCGAGCACGGCGGTCAGTTGCGCATGTACCTCAAGGACGAGGTGGCTTACGACGTTCAGCCTACGGGCGGCTGTCTGGTGGTCTTTCTGTCCGGCGAAATTCCCCATGAAGTCATGCCCGCCAGTCGTGATCGTCTGTCACTGACGGGGTGGTTCAGACGCCGGGGCAACGAGCTGTTCCAGTGACCTGCGGCTGCGTTCATGAAAACAGTTTCATCAATGCGATGAGCCATTGGGCCTGACTGCGGTCTATCGTGAGCACTCCTGAACCGACGGATTCGTCGTGTGAGGGTCGACTTACGTCAACTGCAGCCGGAGCAATCATGAAATCCTTATTTTCTGGAACGATGGTCGCCGGACTGTTGCTCAGCGCATCCATGCTGGCCAGCGCCGCCGATATACCCCGCACCGCAGCCCCTGAAGGCGCCGAGGTGTACATCATCTCGCCCAAGGACGGTGAAACGGTCACCTCACCGTTCAAGGTGCAATTCGGCCTCAAGGGCATGGGCGTCGCGCCTGCGGGTGTCGATGTGCCCGAGACCGGTCACCATCACCTGCTGATCGACGTGAAGGACCAGCCGGCGATGAATGCACCCCTGCCGGTCAGCGACAACATCCGCCACTTCGGCAAGGGCCAGACCGAAACCGAAATCAACCTGCCGCCGGGCCAGCACACCCTGCAATTGCTGATGGGCGACAAAGGCCACATGCCGCTGAACCCTTCGGTCGAGTCGAAGAAGATCACCATCAATGTGAAGTAGGACTGTCAGTGCTTGTGTGACGCAGAGCGTCACGAACGGCATTCCCACGCTGGAGCGTGAGGAGCGATTATCGCAACTATCGTGCGACGCTCTGCGTCGCATGCCTTTCTGGACGCTCTGCGTCCTCTTGCGACGCGGAGCGTCGTGAACTGCATTCCCACGCTGGAGCGTGAGGAACGATAGGTGCCCGGAAGAACACTGATCGTGCCCACACGGGGTGGGCACGGCGCTCGGATCAGAACAAAACGCGGCTGCGGATGGTGCCTTTGATCTGTTGCAGCTTGGCCTGGGCGAGGTCGGAGTATTCGGCGTCGACGTCGATGACCACGTAGCCGACTTTCTCGTTGGTCTGCAGGAACTGACCGGAGATATTGATACCGTTTTCGGCGAAGACCTTGTTGATCTCGCTGAGCACGCCCGGGATGTTTTCGTGGATGTGCAGCAGGCGGTGCTTGCCAGGGTGCGCAGGCAGGGCCACTTCCGGGAAGTTGACCGAGGATACCGACGTACCGTTGTCGCTGTACTTGACCAGCTTTTCCGCCACCTCGAGACCGATGTTGGCCTGCGCTTCGGCTGTGGAACCACCGATGTGCGGCGTCAGGATCACGTTGTCCAGACCGCGCAGCGGGCTTTCGAAGATGTCGTCGTTCGAGCGCGGCTCGACCGGGAACACGTCGATGGCGGCGCCGATCAGGTGCTTGTCCTTTATGGCGTCAGCCAGTGCGTCCAGCTCGACCACCGTGCCACGCGCGGCGTTGATCAGGATGCTGCCCTTCTTCATCGCGCGGATTTCTTTTTCGCCGATCATCCACTGGGTTTCCGAGGTTTCCGGAACGTGCAGGGTGACGATATCGGACATGCCCAGCAGCTCGTTCAGGCTCGACACCTGAGTGGCGTTGCCCAGCGGCAGTTTGGTCAGCGTGTCGTAGAAGTACACCTGCATGCCCAGACCTTCAGCCAGCACCGACAGCTGCGTACCGATCGAGCCGTAACCGATGATGCCCAGCTTCTTGCCACGGATCTCGAAAGAGTTGGCCGCGCTCTTGATCCAGCCGCCACGGTGGCAGGAAGCGTTCTTCTCGGGGATACCGCGCAGCAGCAGGATGGCTTCGGCCAATACCAGTTCGGCGACCGAACGGGTATTGGAGTAGGGCGCATTGAATACTGCGATACCGCGCTCGCGCGCCGCGTTCAGGTCAACCTGGTTGGTACCGATGCAGAAGCAGCCGACCGCAACCAGTTTCTTGGCGCAATCGAACAGCTCTTCGGTCAACTGAGTACGGGAGCGGATACCGATGAAATGGGCGTCGGCGATCTTTTCTTTCAGTTCGGCTTCCGGCAGAGACTTGGTGTGGTACTCGATGCTGGTGTAACCGGCTGCCTTGAGGACGTCGACAGCGGATTGGTGGACGCCTTCGAGAAGAAGGAACTTGATCTTGCTCTTGTCGAGGGAAGTCTTGCTCATCTGCGTAAACCTGTGTCCCGAAGAAAATTGGCAGGGGGTGGCCGGATCGGCTCTGGGCACGACTCGCGGGGGGCGTATGCTAGCATATGAGCCCCGCGAAACCTCATCCCGAACGTGAACCGTTCTCAGGATGCCCATGAATCGTTCGAGAGTTGATTCAATGACCGATCGCGTTTTGATTGATGAGCTGCAGACCCTGGTTGACCCCGGCAAGGTACTCACCGATGCCGGTTCTCTGGAAACTTACGGCAAGGACTGGACCAAGCAGTTCACCCCTGCGCCACTGGCCATCGTATTCCCCAAGACCACCGAACAGGTGCAAGCCATCGTACGCTGGGCCAATGAGCGGCTCGTGGCGCTGGTGCCTTCGGGTGGACGCACCGGGCTTTCGGCGGCCGCGGTGGCGGCCAACGGTGAAGTGGTTGTCTCGTTCGATTACATGAACCAGGTGCTGGATCTGAATCTCACCGACCGCACGGCGGTCTGTCAGCCTGGCGTGATCACCCGGCAATTACAGGCGCTGGCTGAAGAGAGCGGCCTTTATTATCCGGTCGACTTCGCTTCTTCGGGCTCCAGCCAGATCGGCGGCAATATCGGCACCAATGCGGGCGGTATCAAGGTCATTCGCTACGGCATGACGCGCAATTGGGTCGCGGGCCTCAAGGTGGTCACCGGCAAGGGCGACCTGCTGGAGCTGAACAAGGACCTGATCAAGAACGCCACCGGCTACGATTTGCGCCAGTTGTTCATCGGTGCCGAAGGTACGCTGGGCTTTGTCGTCGAAGCGACCATGCGCCTCGACCGTGCGCCGAAGAACCTCACAGCGATGGTGCTGGGCACCTCGGACTTCAAATCGATCATGCCGGTGCTGCATGCCTTTCACGGCAAGCTCGACCTGACCGCCTTCGAATTCTTCTCGGACAAATCCTTCGCCCGGGTCATGGCGCGCGGTGATGTGCCGTCGCCTTTCGACACGCCATGCCCGTTCTATGTGTTGCTGGAGTTCGAAGCGACCACCGACGACCTGGCCGATCAGGCCCTGGCGACCTTCGAGCACTGCGTCGAGCAGGGTTGGGTGCTGGACGGCGTGATGAGCCAGAGCGAACAGCAATTACGCAACCTGTGGAAGCTACGCGAGTACATCTCCGAAACCATCTCGCACTTCACACCTTACAAAAACGATATCTCGGTCACTGTCTCGAAAGTGCCAGAGTTTCTGGCTGAAATCGACGCGATCGTTGCCGAACACTACCCAGACTTCGAAGTGCTCTGGTACGGCCACATTGGCGACGGCAACCTGCACCTGAACATCCTCAAGCCCGAGGGCCTCGACAAGGACGAGTTCTTCGTCAAATGTGCCCGGGTCAACAAGTGGGTATTCGAGACCGTCGAAAAGTACAACGGCTCGATTTCGGCCGAGCATGGCGTCGGGATGACCAAACGTGACTATTTAACGTACAGTCGCTCGCCGGTCGAAATCGAATACATGAAGGCGTTGAAAGCGGTGTTCGATCCCAACGGGATCATGAATCCCGGCAAAATCTTCGCCGTTTGATCCGTCGCAACCATTTGATCCGTCGCAACAATAAGCAGGCTGCCTCTTACAGCCTCAGGAGACGTCATGAGCTACCAGCACAAATATGTCGATGGCACCAACATTCACTTCCCGCTGGGTAAAGTGGTCTGCATCGGGCGTAACTACGCCGAACACGCCAAGGAACTGGGCAACGCGGTGCCTACCGAGCCGCTGCTGTTCATGAAACCCGGCAGCGCGGTGGTTGCGCTGGAGGGTGGCTTCACTATCCCGGCAGACCGCGGTTCGGTGCATTACGAAGCCGAGATCGTGGTGTTGATCGGCAAGCCCCTGAGCAAGAACCCTTCGCGCGAAGAAGTGCTGGACGCGATCAGCGGCTTTGCGCCCGGTCTGGACCTGACGTTGCGTGATGTCCAGTCGCGTCTGCGTGAGAAAGGCCTGCCGTGGGAGCTGGCCAAGTGTTTCGACGGCGCTGCGGTGATTCCGCCGTTCGTGCCCGCCGAGACCTTCCCTGACCTGGAGGACATCGGTATCCGCCTGACCCTCAATGGCAAGGTGGTTCAAGACGGCAACAGCAACATGATGCTCAACCCGATCGTGCCGATGATCCAGCACATGGCAGCCAACTTCTCGCTGCAGGCCGGCGACCTGATCATGACCGGCACGCCTGCCGGTGTCGGGCCGTTCGAAGCCGGCGACCAGGTCGCGCTGGAACTGGTCGGGCAGACGCCGTTCGAGAGCGTCGTCAGGTAATCCGACAGCATCTTCAAGCTGCACCCAAAGCCACGCGGGATCACTCCCGGGTGGCTTTTGTTTGTGGAGTGACTGATAGTTCAGCCGATTTTGCGTTTTTTTCACACCTGTTCCGGATAATCCGGCCGTCCCTGCAAGGGCACCACGTCGTCATGAAGTCTCATTTGCTCAGGAACACATGAATGGCCAGTACTGCCGCAACGCCGCCTCGTAACAAAAAACGCTTCGCTTACTTACGCAACATGCGCTGGTATTCGTGGTTGTTAGTGGTTGCCTTGCTGGGCTATGGGCTGGCCTTCATCATGCATTGGGATGATCGCGCGCTGCTCTGGTTTCAGGAGCGGTTCGAGAGCAAGGCAGGTCGTCACGCCAGTATCTGGCTGCCGGACTACCATGTGGATATCGACGCAAAGGTGCTGCCGGGCATGGAAAAGGACGAGGCGTCCGACCTGTCCTATAACCCGGTCACCAAAACGCTGTTTGCGGTCATGGGCAAAAATGCGTTTCTGGTGGAGCTGACGCTCACGGGCGATGTACTGCGCAAGATCCCGCTGGTGGGCTGGAGCAATCCGGAAGGTGTTGCCGTCATGAACGATGGCCTGATTGCGATCACTGACGAGCGCCAGCACAAGCTGACCATCGTTAAAGTGAACGCCGACACCACCACCCTGAACATCGCGGATTTCCCCCAGTACGAACTGGGCAAGTCTGCCAACCAGAACAAGGGCTTCGAAGGTATCGCCTGGGACCCACAGCGTCAGCAGCTGATACTGGGCGAGGAGCGACCTCCCGCGCTGTACACCTGGAAAAGTGATGGCAGTGACGTGCTGAAAGGCGACAAGCAACCGCTGTCGAGTCGCTCGCTGGACATGCGCAATCTGTCGTCATTGAGCATCGACCCGCGCACCGGCCACATGCTCGCGCTGTCTGCCGATTCGCACTTGTTGCTGGAAGTCGACGAGCAAGGCGAGCAGGTAAGCTTCATGACCCTGCTGGGCGGCATGAACGGTTTGAAGGACACAATTCCGCGCGCAGAAGGCGTGGCCCTTGATGAGGCCGGTACGCTGTACATGGTCAGCGAACCGAACCTGTTCTATTCGTTTCACCGGGCGCTTCACAAGCACTGAGCCAGGACGGCAACTACACAGGTCGCCGATACACATTCGGCAAAAATATAGCACCATGCCATTAAGCTTGCTTTCAGGATGGCATGGTATCAATCCCGTCCGCTCAATCTGTCCGAGTCACCCTTCATGCGTCGCTCTACTCGCTCTTTAGTCCTGCTTCTGGCCCTTGTACCCCTGATCGTTGTGTTCGTGATCGCCAATCAGCGATACCGCTATGTTGAAAGTGCCCTGTTCGACTGGCAGGTGTTCTGGCAGTCTGACTCGCTTCAGTCCATTGGCCTGGATCAGTACCGCGTCGTCACCGAAGCACAGGTGATCGACGGGCTGCAGGATGATGTCTCGGGCCTGAGCTACGACCCGGACCGCAAGAGCCTGTTTACGGTGACCAACCAGAACCCCGAACTGGTCGAGCTGAGCCTGGAAGGTCGTGTGCTGCGGCGCATTCCGCTGGTCGGGTTCGGTGATGCCGAGGCTGTCGAATACATCAGCCCGGGCACTTATGTGATCAGCGATGAGCGCCGGCTCCGGCTGATTCAGATTCACGTCGATGACAACACCAAAAGTCTGGACGCTGCCCAGGCAGAACAATTGACGCTGGGCATCACCGCCAGTGGCAACAAGGGCTATGAAGGGCTGGCCTATGATTCGGTCGGCAAGCGCCTGTTTGTCGCCCGCGAGCGTGATCCGGTGCAGATCATCGAAGTGCGCGGCTTTCCCAGGACCAACTCCGAGGCTCCCGGCAATCTGCAGGTCATCTCCAACAGCAAGCGCGACGGCCGACTGTCGGTTCGTGACCTCTCCAGCCTGCAATTCGATGAAACCAGCGGCCATTTGCTGGCGTTGTCCGATGAGTCGAAGCGCATTCTTGAACTCGACACCAGCGGTCATCCGATTGGCAGCGGCTCGCTGGCAAAAGGGGCGATGGGGCTGAGCAAGGACGTGCCGCAGGCTGAAGGGATGGCTATGGATGCAGAGGGGGCGTTGTATCTGGTGAGCGAGCCGAACCTGTTTTACGTGTTCCGCAAGCCTTGAGCCTGTGAGGGTCATGCCCACCTTGCGTGGGCACGACCGGTTTTATCAGCGCGTCAGGGTTTTCACGCCTTCGGTGGTGCCCAGCAGCAACAGGTCGGCCGGACGGGCGGCGAACAGGCCATTGGTGACCACGCCGACGATGGCGTTGATCTGTGCTTCCAGCTCCACCGGATTGGTGATGCTCATGTTGTGCACATCAATGATGATATTGCCGTTGTCGGTTAGAACACCTTCGCGATAAACCGGGTCGCCGCCCAGTTTCACCAGTTGTCGCGCAACGTGGCTGCGGGCCATCGGAATGACTTCGACCGGCAGCGGGAACGCGCCCAGTACCGGCACCAGCTTGCTGCCGTCGGCGATGCAGATGAAGGTCTTGGCCACGGCCGCGACGATTTTCTCGCGAGTCAGTGCCGCGCCGCCGCCCTTGATCAGGTTCAGGTGCTCGTCGCTTTCGTCGGCTCCGTCGACATAGAACTCCAGGTCGCTGACCGTGTTCAGCTCATAGACCGGAATGCCATGCGCCTTCAGGCGCGCCGCAGTGGCTTGCGAGCTGGCGACGGCGCCGTCAAAGGCGGCCTTGTGCTTTGCCAGTGCGTCGATGAAGCAATTGGCCGTGGAGCCGGTGCCGACGCCCACAATGCTTTTGTCATCGAGCTTCGGAAGGATGAAGTCGACAGCTGCCTGGGCGACTGCCTGTTTGAGTTGATCCTGGGTCATGCGGGCTCCACGGTGCCTGATGTAGGTAGAAGAGGGGGATGCAAAAAGGCCCGCATTATAGCGGCGACTGCGCCGCAAAGCCCTGTCATTCGTATGGTCGTCTTTCGGTGTGCAGAGTAGACTTCCCGACCTTGCCCGCTTCGTCAGTGATGCCACCCCGATGCTTGAACAGTACGTCAAGAAAATCCTCACCTCCCGCGTCTACGACGTTGCCATCGAAACGCCGCTGCAAGGCGCTCGCCAGCTGTCCGAACGGCTGGGCAATCAGGTGCTGCT
>NZ_FNCX01000011.1:0-206636 GCF_900099665.1 Pseudomonas sp. BS3767
ACCTTGCAAACTATTGATCTACAAGGCTTTTTCGTTTCCGTCTGCGCCGGAAGTGGGGCGAATTATAGACACCTCACAGAGGGCGTCAACCGTTATTTTGAACTTTTACCGATCTGGCCTTCGCAGCGCCGCCCAGACGCGGGATTCGCCGAGCAAACACGGGAATCCGCAGCAACAACAGAAATGCACCTATCCCCGCATACAGCGCCCACTCTTTAAGGTCGGCCCGGACAATCCAGAACATATGCAGCAAACCCAGTCCCAGAATCACGTAGATGATCCGGTGCAGCTTTTTCCAGCGCGCCCCAAGACGACGCTGACTATAGCGGTTGGATGTCACCGCCAGCGCAAGCAGCCCAAGGAACGCCAGCGCACCAACGATGATATAAGGACGCTTGACCAGTTCGACACCCAACTGCCCCCAATCCAGCCCCAGAATGAACAGCGCGTACATTGTCAGGTGCAGCAGCGCATACGCAAAACACCATAGGCCCAGCTGGCGACGCACCACGATCCACCCCGACCACCCGGTCAGACGCTGCAACGGCGTCATGGCGAGTGTGATCAGCAGCATGACCAACGTCGCCACTCCGAAGTTCTCCACAAGGACCTTGCCGGGATCAGGCCCGAGCGCAAAGATCCATGCCTGGTACAACCACCACACAGGGGCAATGCAAGCGGCAAGAAATACAGCCAGACGCAAAAACGGATATCGCATCAATAGTCCTTCCGCAAATCCATGCCGGCATACAAGGAACCCACCTCTTCCTCATAGCCATTGAACATCTTCGTATCGCGCAGATTCGGACTGAACAGGCCGCTCGGCAAGCGACGCTCACGGGCTTGTGTCCAGCGCGGATGATCGACAGTCGGGTTGACGTTGGCATAGAAGCCATACTCGTTTGCCGCAATGCTTTGCCAAGTGGTCTTCGGCTGCTCACTGACCAGGCTGATACGCACGATGGACTTCACACTCTTGAAACCATATTTCCATGGCACCACCAGACGTAACGGTGCGCCATTCTGGTTAGGCAGCTCCCGCCCGTACATGCCCACCGCCAGAATCGCCAGAGGGTTCATCGCCTCGTCCAGACGCAGCCCTTCTACATAAGGCCAGTCGATCAGGGCAAAGTCCGAGCGCTGGCCCGGCATGGACTTGGCGTCTTCCAGCGTTTCAAAACGAATGTATTTGGCTTTGGAAGTCGGCTCTACCTGCTTGAGTAGCGCAGAGATCGGAAAACCAATCCATGGAATGACCATCGACCAGGCTTCGACGCAGCGCAACCGGTAGATCCGCTCTTCCAACTGATAAGGCTTCATGAAGTCTTCGAGTGCATAACGGCCAGGCTTGCCGACTTCACCATCGATCACGACACTCCAGGGCTCGGTCTGCAGAGAGCCGGCATTCTTGGCAGGATCGCCCTTGTCAGTACCGAACTCATAGAAGTTGTTGTAATGGGTCGCGTCCTTGAACGGCGTGATCGCCTCGTCCTTGACGTTGACCGCCTGCCACTTCGTGGAGGGCAGTTTATCCGCGAACCAGCCCGGCGCTTTACCAGGCTCTACATCGGCATACCGCGATGCATCGGCGGCACCTGCCCAGCGCGGCATTGCTGTGACGGCGAGCCCCGCAAGCGAGCTGGCGAGCAATGTGCGTCGCGAGAGATAAATGGATTCAGGCGTGACGTCCGACTCTTTGGAGCCGGACGCAGAAGGAAGCTTGATTAGCATGATGACTCCGCAGGCCAGGGAACTGATGCACCTATAGACTACGGAGTATGGTGGAAATTAGATCTTTGACTAGGCCTTGCGGCGACGTAGCAGATACTGAATGGGGCCAGAAAGAGCGTACGCGAGGAATATCAGCAGCAAAATGCGCGGCGGGTCGCTGAATACGACAGCAAACACCAGGACCACCGCCAGAATCGCAACAAAAGGCACCCGCCCCTTCAAGTCCAGCTCCTTGAAGCTGTTGTACTTGATGTTACTGACCATCAGCATACCGGCGGCGGCGACCAGCAATGCGACGAGAAACGACAGCTTGGAGCCCTGAATCCCGAAATCGCTGAATGCCCAGACCGTGCCGGCCACCACACCTGCCGCTGCCGGACTGGCCAGGCCGATGAAGTAGCGCTTGTCAGCCTTGCCGACCTGAGTATTGAAGCGCGCCAGACGCAATGCAGCACCGGCTACATAGATGAAGGCAACCATCCAGCCGACCTTGCCCATGTCGCCCAATGCCCAGCCGAATGCCAGCAACGCCGGTGCCACACCGAAGGCAACCATGTCGGACAGCGAGTCGTACTCGGCGCCAAACGCACTTTGCGTGTTGGTCATGCGCGCAACACGACCATCCAGGCCGTCGAGCACCATGGCCACGAAGATCGCAATCGCAGCGAAGGCGAAATACTTGCTTGCCCCGGCAAAATCACCGGCGCTCATGGCGCTTTGCGCACTCATGGAGCTGATGATGGAGTAGAAACCCGCGAACAGATTCGCCGTGGTAAACAGGTTGGGAAGCAGATAGATACCCCGATGCCGGACCTGTCGGCCGTCGGCGTCATGGCCATCTTCCACGTGTTCATCGATAGGTAGCAGACTTTCAGCGTCAGAGGCCTTGATGGGCTCTTCAGGACGTTCGCTCATGGAGATTACCTTGCAGCGGTATGAAAAGGTTCGACACAGGTCTGCGGCGAGGGTTCGCCTGCAAACGATGCAGCTTTATACCAGAGCCTGACCCATAACGAAAAAGCGCGACCGATGGGTCGCGCTTTTTCCTGTGAACCAGCTGTAGTCCGGCGGTGAGCCGGAAAAGCTTAGTTCTTGTCTTTGTCGACGATTTTGTTCGCCGCGATCCAAGGCATCATCGAGCGCAGTTTTTCACCGATGATTTCGATGCCGTGCGCAGCGTTGTTACGACGCTTGGCAGTCATCGACGGGTAGCCGGTGGCGCCTTCGCTGATGAACATCTTCGCGTATTCACCGTCCTGGATACGCTTCAGAGCGTTGCGCATGGCCTGACGGGATTCGGCGTTGATGACTTCAGGGCCGGTGACGTATTCGCCATATTCGGCGTTGTTGGAGATCGAGTAGTTCATGTTGGCGATACCGCCTTCGTACATGAGGTCAACGATCAGCTTCAGTTCGTGCAGGCACTCGAAGTAAGCCATTTCCGGCGCGTAGCCAGCTTCAACCAGCGTTTCGAAACCAGCCTTGACCAGCTCGACAGTACCGCCGCACAGAACAGCCTGCTCGCCGAACAGATCGGTTTCAGTCTCGTCCTTGAAAGTGGTTTCGATAATGCCGGTACGGCCGCCGCCAACGCCCGAAGCGTAGGACAGGGCAACGTTCTTGGCGTTGCCGGAAGCATCCTGATAAACCGCGATCAGGTCAGGGATACCGCCGCCCTTGACGAACTCGGTACGCACGGTGTGGCCGGGAGCCTTCGGCGCAATCATGATCACGTCGAGGTCAGCGCGCGGCACGACCTGGTTGTAGTGAATCGCGAAGCCGTGGGAGAACGCCAGTGTTGCGCCCTTTTTCAGGTTCGGCTCGACTTCGTTCTTGTACAGCTGGGACTGAAACTCGTCCGGGGTCAGGATCATGACCAGGTCGGCAGCGGCAACGGCAGAAGCGACGTCGGTCACTTTCAGGCCATGCGCCTCGGCCTTGGCGACAGTGGCCGAACCTTTACGCAGGCCGACAGTGACATCAACGCCGGAGTCTTTCAGGTTGCACGCCTGGGCGTGACCTTGCGAACCGTAACCGATGATGGCGACTTTCTTGCCCTGGATGATCGAAAGATCACAGTCTTTGTCGTAGAAAACTTTCATGGAAATCCCCTGTTATCTTGGCCACACAGGCCATTTGCTTAATTGATTTAGATGCTCAGCACTTTGTCGCCACGGGCAATACCCGTTACGCCACTGCGTACTGTTTCCAGGATAGCGGCGGTGCCGATGGCCTGAATGAAGCTGTCCAGTTTGTCGCTCGTGCCGCTCAGCTGCACGGTGTAAACGCTGGCGGTCACGTCGACGATCTGCCCGCGGAAGATATCCGTGGTGCGCTTGATCTCGGCACGCTGCGCGCCAGTGGCCTTGACCTTGACCAGCATCAGTTCGCGCTCGATGTGAGCGCTTTCCGACAGGTCGACCAGCTTGACCACTTCGATGAGCTTGTTGAGGTTCTTGGTGATCTGCTCGATCACCTCATCATGACCTACGGTGGTGAGCGTCAGACGCGACAGGGTCGGGTCTTCGGTCGGCGCAACCGTCAGGCTTTCGATGTTGTAATTACGCTGGGAGAACAGACCGACGACGCGCGACAGTGCACCCGGTTCGTTTTCCAGCAGCAGGGAAATGATATGGCGCATGATTATGTCCGCTCCGTCTTGCTCAACCACATATCGCGCATGGAGCCGTCCTTGATTTGCATCGGATAGACGTGCTCGGTCACATCGACCTGAATATCCATGAACACCAGCCGGTCAGTCATGGCAAAGGCTTCTTCCATCTTCGGCTTCAGATCCTTCAGGTCAGTGATACGCATGCCGACGTGGCCATAGGCCTCGACCAGCTTGACGAAATCAGGCAGCGACTCCATGTAGGAGTGCGAGTGACGCGCGCCGTAGCTCATGTCCTGCCACTGGCGGACCATGCCCAGCACACCGTTGTTGAGCAGAATGATCTTCACCGGCAGGCCGTACTGCAGGCAGGTCGACAGTTCCTGGATGTTCATCTGGATACTGCCTTCACCGGTCACACAGGCAACGTGCGCATCGGGGAAGCTCAGCTTGACGCCCATAGCAGCCGGGAAGCCAAAGCCCATGGTGCCCAGACCGCCGGAGTTGATCCAGCGGTTCGGCTTGTTGAAGCGGTAGTACTGCGCAGCGAACATCTGATGCTGGCCGACGTCCGAGGTGACATAAGCGTCGCCCTTGGTGACTTCGCACAGCGTTTCGATAACGGCCTGCGGCTTGATGACCGTGCCATCGCCACGGTTGTACGGGAACAGATCACCCGTACCGCGCCACTCGTCAATCTGCTTCCACCACGCGGCAACGGATGCCTTGTCGGGTGTCTCGCCGATCTCTTTCAAGGTGGCGACCATTTCGGTCAGCACGCTTTCGACAGGACCGACGATAGGCACGTCGGCCTTGATGGTCTTGGAGATCGAAGCCGGGTCGATATCAATGTGGATAATCTTGGCGTTCGGGCAGAACTTGCTGGCGCCGTTGATCACACGGTCATCGAAGCGCGCGCCGACGGCCAGAATCACATCGGTGTGGTGCATCGCGAGGTTGGCGGTGTAGCTGCCATGCATCCCGAGCATGCCGACGAACTGACGATCCGTGCCCGGATAGCAGCCAAGCCCCATCAGGGTATTGGTTACCGGTGCATCGAGCAGTTGCGCCAGTTCGGTCAGTTGCGCCGAAGCATTGCCCATGATCACTCCGCCACCGGCGTAGACGATCGGGCGCTTGGCCGCCAGCAGCATCTCGACGGCCTTGCGGATCTGACCGGAATGGCCACGAACCGCCGGGCTGTAGGAACGCAGCTTGGCTTTTTTCGGAAAGACGTATTCGAATTTTTCGGCCGGGTTGGTCATGTCCTTCGGAATATCGACGACCACCGGGCCTGGACGACCGGACTGTGCCAGGTAGAACGCCTTCTTCAGAACTTCCGGGATTTCCGACGGGTGCTTGATCATGAAGCTGTGCTTCACGATCGGCCGGGAGATACCGATCATGTCGGTCTCCTGGAACGCATCGGTGCCCACCAGCGTACTGGCTACCTGACCGGACAGGACCACCATCGGAATGGAGTCCATGTACGCCGTGGCGATACCGGTAATGGCATTGGTTGCACCAGGACCCGAAGTCACCAGCACCACGCCCGCCTTGCCGGTCGCCCGCGCATAGCCATCAGCCATGTGCGTGGCAGCCTGCTCGTGGCGAACAAGGATGTGGCTCACCGCCGGTTCTTTGAACAGGGCATCGTAGACATGCAGGAGGGCACCACCGGGGTACCCATAGATATGCTCAACGCCTTCGTCACGCAAAAAGCGGACGACCATTTCAGCGCCAGATAAAAGCTCCACGTTGTTCACCTCTAAAACGCCAGAATACCGCCCACTCCGGGACGGGTCTTAATAGGTTTACTGCCAGCAGAGCATGAGCGACGGTGGTCGCCGACTACGTCAGCACTGACTGAGCAAGTATTGGGAGGTCCCTGAGTGTTGCGGAACATTCCCACCCAGCGCGAGGTAACGCGTTGCGGGTGTTACAGGTCGGCGCGGGTGTGCGCCTCATGATCTACCGAGAGGGTCTGCTTCTGGCAGTCCTTCTACAGCGAACTTTGGATTGTTGTGATTCCCCCCCTTCAAGTCAAGCGATCCGTGCGCTTTCTTGACACCCGACGAGTGAAATCGCACCGTTTCGGACTGAAATGCACTGTTATGGTAGCTTTCTGCATGCACAGACTTTCAAGGACCCGACATGCACTGGATGATTCTCGCCGCTGCGCTGGCCATCAGCGCAACCAGCCAGGCCGCTTCAATCTATAAGTGGGTGGATGCCCAGGGTGTGACGCACTTCGATGCTCAGCCGCCTACTGGTCAGCAGGTACAGGAAATCAATGTGCAGACACCGCCACCTGCCGCCGCGCCGGGCATGCCAGCGGACGACGGGGCTGCGCAGCAACGCGAGATTGACCAGAAAGTCAAAAGCCAGGTGAAGGCTCAGGAAGCCAACCGCGCGGAAAGTTGCGAGACCTTGCGCACCAATCTCGCGCAGTTGCAGAACAATCCGCGCGTGCGTGAGCAGGTGGGAGGCGAATCGAGGCGCCTTACGGATGAGAACCGCAAGACGCGTATCGAAGAAACCAACAGGGCTATCAGCGAATACTGCCGATAGAAGCGCGCCGATCAGCGCGCTGCTGTAATCAGCTGGTCGAACCGCGCCAGATGCGCTTGCAGTTGCCGGGTTTCAGTCATGCACCCGGCATAGACCATCTCGGCCATTTCCAGAATGCCGGAAGCGTTGGGCAATGGCAGGTCGCGTTCAAGGATGACCTTCATCCGCGGCAGGAAAATCCATTGCAACCACTGGGCGAACTCCAGAGTATCGACGCTGAACGGTTCCTGACTGGCGAGCGCCTGCTCGCTGGGCGGTGTCGTATCCCACCAGCCCAGCAAGCGCAACTCGCGCTCTATCAACAACAGTTGCTCGGCAACCTCAGGCAAACGTCCGTCCATCAGCGAGCCTTTTGACGAGCCAGGGCGGCACCGGCCGCATCACCCTGCTTTTCGCGTGACTGAGCGATCAATCCCCACAGGCTGGCCTGAAGGCTGGTGCGTCCGTTGGCGTAAGTCAGACCACGACGTGCCAGTTGCTCGGCCTGGGCCGCATCGCCCTGAGCCAGACGCACCTGAGCCAGACGATAGAGCACTTGCGGCTCGCGCGGTGCAACCCGCTGCGCACGCTCGAGACTGGACGACGCGCCATTGAGATCGCCGCTGCTCTGCTGTTGCTGCGCGGTGGTCAGCAATGCCAGTACAGGACCATCAAGCTGTTCGTCCTCCGACAGACCGCCACCGCTGGACGGGATTCCGGTCGGAGCAGAGGCAGCCGGCATGCTGTAACTGTTATTCGCAGGAGCCTGACTGACCGGGGCCTGATTGACCGGGGCGGCATCGACAGGCGGAGTGTTGACACTGAACGGCGCCTGAGTGGCCGGCGCAGAGAAACTCTGCCCGGCATCAGCACCACCCGCGCCCGGCACCATCACTACGACGCCCGAGTCCTGCGGTACGGCTTGCGGCTGCTGTTGCACCGGCGCGGTGTTGGTGCGGTAAGTACCGTTACGCGAAGCTGCCGCACGTTCGCCGTTGGACACCTTGGAGCTCGAATCCACGACCGGAATCGAGCCGCGTTCCACACTGGCGCAGCCGTTCAGCAAGGCCAGTGCCGTTAAAGCTGGAATCCACCATTTATTCACTTCAAAACCTCGATTGCCTAGTTCAACCAACCCTTGACCCAGTCCATCACCTCAGTGGCAGGTGCCGGAGCGCCGCCGCATGTCGCGCCGGGCTGGGGCTCACTGCCGCGAATATACGGCATCTGCACGGCATTCGGGCAGCTTGCATCCGAACCCTGACCGGTCTGTGCATCGACCCACGCCTGAACGACGTTGTCCGGCATCGCCATGTCCAGCGGCAGCGGACCGGCCTTGCGCATGAAACTGGTCCAGACCTGCAGGGCACCGGTAGCACCGGTAAACGGTGTCTTGCCGTTGTCATCGCGGCCCATCCACACCACGGCCAGCAGGTCCTGACTGAACCCGGCAAACCAGCTGTCGCGAGAGTCGTTACTGGTGCCGGTCTTGCCTGCCAGATTCAACGAGCTCGGCAACACGTTGTAAACAGATTTGCCCGTACCTTCGCGCATCACCCGCTGCATCGCATTCTGCACCAGGTATATGGCACCCGGATCGAAGCGCTGTTCAATCTGGAACGGATAACGTTTGAGCGGCTCGCCTTCAGCGGTGAGCACACTGCGGATACCGCGCATCGGCGTATTGAACCCACCGCTGGCAATGGTCTGATACATGGTGGCCACCTCCATCGGACTCAAGCCACCCGCACCCAGCAGCATCGACGGATAGGCAGGCCATTCGCGCGTCACACCCAGCTTGGCGAGGGTCTTGAATACGTTTGGAATGCCCAGCTCAAGACCCAGCTTGGCGGTCGACAGGTTGTACGAATGCGCCAGCCCCTGATACAGAAAGATATTGCCGTGTGACTTGCGATCGTAGTTCTGTGGTTTCCAGATCTGGCCATCGGCGCCTTTGACCTGAAACAGTTCGTCGGCGATCCAGCTGGTCAATGTGTACTGGCTTGGCCGTTCGAGTGCCGTCAGGTAGATAGCCGGCTTGACCAGCGAGCCGATCGGCCGTACCGCGTCGATCGCCCGATTGAAGCCCGAGAACCCGGCCTCACGCCCGCCGATCAACGCCTGCACTTCGCCGGTTTCAGGGTTGGTGACGACCATGGCCGACTCCACCTCGTCAGAGCCCTTGCGCCCGGCGAGCTTCTTGAATGTATCGTCCATGGCAGCCTGGGACTTCATCTGCAGGATCGGATCGAAGCTGGTAAAGATCCGCAACCCTTCTTCGGTCAAGTCTTCGTCACGATAGTCTTCGCGCAGCTGACGCTTGACCAGATCGAGGAACGCCGGAAACGAACTGTCGGCGAGGGTCCCGGTCTTGGTCACACCCAGTGGCATTTTCTTCGCAGCGGCAACCACTTCCGGAGTAGCGACGCCCTGCTGCTCGAACAGGTCGAGCACCAGATTGCGACGCTCCAGAGCACGCTCCGGATTGCGACGCGGGTTGTAGAAGGAAGGCCCTTTGACCAGACCGACCAGCATCGCCACCTGATGGATTTTCAGTTCGGAGAGCGGCTGGCTGAAGAAATACTGGCTGGCCAGACCGAAACCGTGAACGGCACGCTGGCCGTCCTGCCCGACGAACACTTCGTTGAGATAGGCCTCGAGGATTTCCTGCTTGCTGTAATGGATCTCCAGCAGAACGGCCATCATGGCTTCGGTCAGCTTACGGGTGAGGCTGCGCTCGTTGGTCAGGTAGAAGTTCTTGACCAACTGCTGGGTCAGCGTGCTGCCGCCCTGGCGCATTTGCCCCTGTGAGGTATTGACCCAGATCGCCCGGGCAATGGACTTGGGCGACACGCCGAAGTGGTGATAGAAATCACGGTCCTCGACCGCTACCAACCCGTCGAGCAGATAGGGCGGCGCCTGATCCAGCTTGATCAGGATCCGGTCTTCCAGATTCTTCGGGTAAAGACCGCCGATCAGCAAGGGTTCAAGCCGCGCCACCGCAAGCTTGGCTCCATTGCCCGACGACAGGTCGGCTACGTAGTCACCGGAAAAGCGCACGCGAACCTGCTGCGCTGCGTCAGTGCCTTCGTAGAACTGGAAACCACGTGTGTTGAGGTCGACGGTATTGCCGTTCACCGCTGCGGCGCCGGGCCCGTTCGCCACGCTTTCGCGGCGATAGCCCAGGGCGTCCAGCTCGATGAGAAAGTCATCGCGGCTCAGCTTCTGTCCGACGAAAAGTTCCAGCGGCCGTGCATAGACCTTGGCCGGGATGGTCCAGCGCTTGCCGGAGAATTTTTCCTGGACGATGGCATCCAGGTAAATGGCCAGGCCGCCCAGCAGAACCAGGCCGACAATACCAAGCTTCAGCGCCCAGCCCAGCCACTTGTTAAGGCTGCGGGGAGGTTGTTTTTTTGCAGAACGAGAGGTGCGGGATCGAGTCATGGGCGCGGATTATACGCACTTTACCGAGGATCGACAGACGCCCGAGTCAGCGGTTTGCAGCCTCGCGCCAAGCGGCCATAATGGCGGCATCGTGTACTTACATTTTGAACACATTCCTGAAGGATCGACCGTGAGCCAGTCTTTGATTGCTGCCCTGCAGAACCCTGCCCTCTTCCCCCATCCGGTGGAGAGTTTCCAGGTCATCGAAACGCACATTTCCTGGGTGCTGCTGACGGGTCCATACGCCTACAAATTCAAAAAACCGATGAACTTCGGCTTTCTGGACTTCACCACGCTGGCCCTGCGCAAGCATTTCTGTGAGGAAGAGTTGCGCCTGAATCAGCGCCTGACCGACGACCTCTACATCGAAGTCCTGCCGATCACCGGCACAGCGGACGCGCCGCAACTGGGCGGCGACGGCGAAGCCATCGAATACGCGCTGAAGATGAAGCAGTTCTCGCAGGACGGCCTGCTGAGCACACTGCAGGCCAACGGTGAAGTGACGACTGCGCACATCGACGAACTGGCGCACCAGATTGCCGGTTTTCACCTGACCTCGCCGCAGGTCGGGGCTGAAAGCGAACTCGGCTCGCCTGACAGCGTGATGGCCCCGGTGGTACAGAATTTCGAGCAGATTCGCCCGCTGATCAGCGAAAAATCCGACCTGGCACAGCTTGATGCCCTGCAGGCGTGGGCAGAGTCGAGCTTTGCGCGACTCAAGCCGCTGCTGTCTCACCGCAAGGCCGACGGGTTCATCCGCGAATGCCATGGCGACATTCATCTGGGCAACGCGACGGTGATTGATGGCAAGGTCGTGCTGTTCGACTGCATCGAGTTCAACGAGCCGTTCCGCAAGACCGATGTCTACGCCGACATCGGCTTTCTGGCAATGGACCTTGAAGACCGTGGCCTGAAGTCGCTGTCGCGGCGCTTGATCAGTCAGTACCTGGAAGTCACCGGCGACTATGCAGGCCTGGAGCTGTTGAATTTCTACAAGGCCTACCGCGCAATGGTTCGTGCCAAGGTGGCGTTGTTCAGCCAGCCAGCCGATGCCGACGGCTTGCAGCGCGCAGCGACGCTTCGTCAATACCGCAACTATGCCAATCTGGCAGAGAGCTACAGCACCATCCCTTCACCGTTTCTGACGATTACCCACGGTGTCTCTGCCGTCGGCAAAAGCCACGTTGCGATGCGTCTGGTGGAATCGCTGGGCGCCATCCGCCTGCGCTCGGACGTAGAGCGCAAGCGCCTGTTTGCCGGCCAGAATCAGGATCTGTACGACGCGCAAGCCAGCGGCGCAACCTATGCGCGCCTGCATGAGCTTGCTACCGCAACCCTGCGCGCGGGCTTCTCGGTGGTGATCGATGCCACCTACCTGAAGCGCGAGCAGCGCGATGCGGCGGCAAAGATTGCGGAAAACACCGGTGTGCCGTTCCTGATTCTGGATTGCGAAGCGCCACAGGCTGTGATCGCTGGCTGGCTTGCGCAGCGTCAGGCGCAGGACAACGACCCGTCTGACGCGACGCTGGAAGTCATCGAGGCTCAGCAGGCCAGTCGCGAGCCGCTCGGCGCCGACGAGATCCTGCGCAGCAAGAAGGTTGCAACCAACGTCAGCAGCGACCTGGACAGCCTTATCGACAACCTGCGCCAGCGCCTGCCGGGCCTGTAAAAAGACACATGGCCGTTGAGCGGTTAACGCTTCACGGCCTCAAGATGATGGCGATATAATGGCGCCATAATTCCAACGCAATGACATGTGCGAGGCCATCATGAGCCACCCCAAACAGATCGACTCACCGCTTTATATGCTGCTGCGCAAAGATGATGTCGAAGGTTTCAATCAAGAGAAACCACGAACCGGCACCATTGATATGGTCGGGGGCGACTTCAGGGGGCTGGACCTTCGCGCGCTGGACACCGCCAATATCGACTTCACCGACGCTTATTTTCGCTCTGCCGACCTTCGTGGCCTGGACCTGCGAAATACACCGATGGAAGGTGCGAGCATCGCTCACGCTCAGATTTCAGGGGTGTTCTTCCCGGCCGAGCTCTCGGCTGACGAGATTCTGATGTCGGTGAATTTCGGCACGCGCCTGCGCTACCGTACCCACTGATACCGCAAAAACGTTGCAGCCTGCATGCGCGATGCACGGCAGGCTGGCGATGTATTGTCCTGCTTTCACCCCTTCTTCTCTCGCATGAGCAGCCCCGTCGCCACTGACGCTACGCTGTGCACCGCACTTTTTAATCCTTGAATACCGTGCCTGGATCATAAGCAGGCACCGGCACCCGTACGACCAAAAGAAATGTTGACTTACAAATGAGAATAGTTATGATTATCACATCCGGTCGCGAGACTGGACGGTAGCCTGAAAGACCTTGGTTCGGACTTTCAGATTATCTCCTCATCAGGCTAATCACGGTTTTTGACCCGGCTCTTTGCCGGGTCTTTTTTTGTCCGGCGCAAAACCAACGAACACTCAAAAACCATCGCCGCTGCCATGCGACTCAAGCAGGCCCAGTCTTGCCAGCAAGTCGTCCAGCAAGCTCGATCCTCCCAGCCGTAAACGCCCGGCGTTGATCCATTGCAGACCAAACCGGGCGCGGACCAGTGCCATGTAAACACGTGCCTCGTCGAACGTACGGATCCCGCCTGCAACCTTCAGCCCCACCTGCCCGCCTACGTCCGCAATCGACTCCAGCATGACCCGTGCAGCCTGCGGCGTGACATGCGTGGCGGCCTTGCCGGTGCTGGTCTTGATAAAGTCGGCGCCTGAGACGATTGCATCGCGGCACGCATTGAGGATCATTTGCGAGTCGCGCAAGTCACCGGTTTCAAGGGTCGCTGTAAGCCTGACCTGCCCGGCACACAAGGCCGAACACGCCGAGATCATCGCCAGGCCGGGTTGCCGGTCTCCGCCGAGCAGCGCGCGAAAGGGGTAGACGACGTCGATCTCGTCCGCGCCAGCCATCAGCGCAGCGCGTACCTGCGCGATGACCGACTGAACATTGCTGCTGCCATGAGGGAAATTGACCACCGCGACGACCTTGATATGACGAGCCTGTAGGCGATCCAGCGTGGTGCGCGCCAGACACACAAACCGTTGCTGGACGCTGACCGCTGCCACCGGTCCCACAGGCGTACAGGCACGCCGACAGATGCCGACAATGCGCTGCTCCGTGTCGTCTGTATTGAGGGCGAACAGCTCAAGCAACCCGATGACCTGACGCGCCAGTCGCTCATCATCTGCTGTCATCTCTTTCATAGTGTTTCCGCTCTGCAAAACATGAGCCGACGATATACGGCTGCAAGGCTTGCGGGCGCGGGCGGTGCGCTTAGAGACGAAAGCTACAAAAAGACAGGAAAGAACCGACGCAGCCTGTAATGACGTCAACGTAACGCAGCGCATCGATCCGAAGAAAATGCCAGACTTGTCCGATCAGGCATCAACCCAAAAACTGGCCCCCGAAGAACCGGCCTATGGAGGCTTCTTGATATTCCTCTGCACTTCAAGCCACCTGCCCGAAGCTCACAGCAAAGGCTTCGAGCTGGGCGAACATGCGTTGTTTGCCGTGCGCCGTCAGGGAGAGGTCTTCGTCTACAAAAACCGCTGCCCGCATCGCGGCGTTCCCCTGGAATGGCAACCTGATCAATTTCTGGACAGCAGCGCAAGCCTGATCCAGTGCGCTACGCATGGAGCATTGTTTCTGATCGAGAACGGCGAATGCGTGGCCGGGCCTTGTGAAGGCCAGTCCCTGACCGTCATCAAAAGCCGTGAAGACGCCGAGGGCATCTGGGTCTCGCTGCAGTTGGATGCATGAAGGGGACTGAACCGCCTGTACCCGGATGCCTCAATCCAGCCCGAGTACCTGCAGACGCCGGTCAATAAAGATCTCTTCAGACGTCAGTTGCGCACCGTAGGCAAGAATTTGCACACCGGCATCAACGGCTTCACGCAACGCCGCTGCGTAGGCAGGATCAATCTCCTGCGCAGGCCGCACAGCGTCCACACCGGTGAGATTGACGCAATACAACAGCACGGCGCGCACGCCTTCGCGCGCCAGCGTCGCCAGTTCGCGCAGGTGCCGCGCGCCACGCTGGGTCACCGCATCGGGGAATGCCGCCACGCTGGAACCATCGAACCCCAAAGTGACACTTTTTACTTCCAGGTACAGGTAGCCATCCGGGTACTCCAGACGAAAGTCCACACGGCTTTTTTCCTGGCCGTAGGCCACCTCGCGCTTGAGCGCCGTGAAACCCGTCAGTTCGCTGATGACCCCGGCGCGCAAGGCCTCTTCAACCAGCGTATTGGCCCGTCCGGTATTGATACAGGCCAGGCGACCCTGCGGGGTTTCGCTGATTTCCCAAGTGCCCGGCAGTTTGCGCTTGGGGTCATTCGAGCGACTGAACCACACGCGCCCGCCGGGCATCATGCAGTTGAGCATCGACCCGGTGTTAGGGCAGTGAATGGTCAGCAACTCACCGCTATCGGTTTCGATATCAGCGAGAAAACGCTTGTAACGCACCAGCAGACGACCCTGTTCAAGCTGCGGAGAAAAACGCATCAGACGCCCCAGCTACGCAAACCGCGAGCGATTCGCTCGACCGCCTGTTCAAGGCGCGGCAGGCTTTGCGTATAGGCAAAGCGCACGTGGTGCCCGGCCTGGAAACGGCCGAAGTCCAGCCCCGGTGTAAAGGCGACGTGCTCGGTTTCCAGAAAGTGCCGGCAAAAGGCAAAGGCATCACCGCCAAACGCGGAGATATCCGCATACAAATAGAAGGCCCCTTCCGGCTCGACGGCGATACCGAAACCCAGCTCGCGCAGCGCTGGCAGCAGAAAGTCCCGGCGGCGGCCGAACTCGGCGCGCCGTTGCTCGAGTATGGTCAGTGTCTGCGGCTCAAAACAGGCAAGCGCCGCATGTTGCGCCATGCTCGGCGCGCTGATGTAGAGGTTCTGGGCCAGTTTTTCCAGATCGGCCACCGCATCCTGTGGTGCGACCAGCCACCCCAAACGCCACCCGGTCATGCCGAAATACTTTGAAAAACTATTGAGGACGAAAGCGTCGTTATCCACTTCCAGCACGCTACTGGCATCCACACCGTAGGTCAGGCCGTGATAGATCTCGTCCACCACCAAATGGCCATTGCGGGCTTTCAGAGCCTGAGACAAGGCTGCCAGTTCGTCACGACTCAATAGAGTGCCGGTCGGATTGGCCGGCGATGCCACCAGAGCGCCGACACTGTTCGGGTTCCAGTGCGTGGCCACCAGCTCGGGAGTCAGCTGATAGCGCTCTTGCGGACCGACCGGCACCAACTGCGCCTCACCTTCTATCAGACGTAAAAAGTGTCGATTGCACGGGTAGCCAGGGTCGGCCAGCAACCAGTGTTTGCCCGGATCGACCAACAGACTGCTGGTCAGCAACAAGGCGCCTGAACCGCCCGGCGTGACCAGAATCCGCTGAGGATCGACGTCGACGCCGTAACGCTGAGCATAAAACCTGGAAATGGCCTCACGCAGTTGCGGCAGACCGCGCGCGGCGGTGTAGCGCGTTTTGCCGTCTGCCAGCGCCGCCTGGCCAGCCTTTATGATGGGCTGCGCAGTGGTGAAATCGGGCTCGCCTATTTCAAGGTGAATAACGTCATGACCCGCCGCCTGCAATTCATTGGCACGCGCCAGCAATGCCATGACATGAAAAGGTTCTATGGCGCGACTGCGCGCACTGTAAGGCTGGCTCATGGATATTCCTTTATAGGGCGGGTGTTAAAACATGATTGTCATCACGGCGCGCCATGATTCTACCCAACCACCCGCCCGACGGTGCGTTTGCGAACTGAAAAGCCCGGTTTCCAAACGCTGAATAAAAGAAAGCTACGACGGTGCGCAGCGGCTAGAGTTCATTTGGATGGAGGGCAGATGCGAAATGGCCATCTCCACAAGAAGACGGCGTCGTCATGCTCGACAACCGGGAGTAGCGCACTCCGATTTGATCTGGTAAGTTCGCCCGCTTGCAGCTGCAGGGCCGACGGGTGTCGGTGATGGAACAATCCTGCGCAATAGATTAGAAGAGTGAGAGGCGGTCCAGACATGCCCACCCCAGAAAAGCAACAGAACCATCTAATCAGCGGCTTTGAGCCCTACGTGGAAACGAAGGGTGAAGAGTACATGGGCGAGCCGATGCGCGCGCACTTCACCAAGATCCTGAACAAGTGGAAGAAGGACTTGATGCAAGAGGTCGACCGAACGGTAGACCATATGAAGGACGAAGCTGCCAACTTCCCGGACCCGGCCGACCGTGCCAGTCAGGAAGAAGAGTTCAGCCTTGAACTTCGTGCCCGCGATCGCGAACGCAAGCTGATCAAGAAGATCGACAAGACGCTGCAACTGATCAAGGACGAAGAATATGGCTGGTGCGAATCCTGCGGCGTAGAGATCGGCATCCGCCGTCTTGAGGCTCGCCCGACTGCAGACCAGTGCGTCGACTGCAAGACCCTTGCAGAAATCAAGGAAAAACAGGTCGGTAAATGACCTGGGGCCGCCTTTGACTGAAAAGACGCTTCGGCGTCTTTTTTTGTGCCTGTTGAAAGCACGATGACGGCGAATCTTGTTCCCACTCCGTGCTCATCGCTGTCAATAGTCCAACTGACTCCCATGCGCTCGTTGATCGCGATGGCACTGACGACGCAGAGTGCGACGTTAGTGACGGCACTGCTGTGTGACGCAGAGCGTCACGAACTGCACGCCAACGCTGAGCATTGACACAAGACTCTGCATAACCACCCACTGCGTTCCACTTGCCCGCCCAAGCCCGTCACCCGTAACATCCCGCCCATGAAAAAACCGGCCTATATCGGGCGCTTTGCGCCGACTCCCAGTGGTTACCTGCACTTTGGCTCGCTGGTCGCAGCCCTCGCTTCCTATCTCGATGCGCGTGCAGCAAACGGTCAGTGGCTGCTGCGTATGGAGGATCTCGACCCGCCGCGTGAAGTGGCCGGCGCGCAGGCGGGGATTCTTGAGACGCTTGAGCGCTACGGTTTTGAATGGGACGGCCAGATGGTGCGGCAAAGCGAACGCCATGACGCTTACGCCGAGATCCTCCAGCGCTGGTTCAATCATGGCCTGGCCTACGCCTGCACCTGCTCGCGCAAACAGCTTGAAGACTTTCAGGGTGTCTATCCGGGTTTCTGCCGCAATGCAGGACATTCTCCGGAAAACGCCGCCATCCGCATTCGCGTACCGGAGCTGGAATATCGCTTCGAAGACCGGGTTCAGGGCCTCTTCAAAATGCACCTGGGGCGCGAAAGCGGTGACTTTGTGATCCGCAGGCGCGATGGTCTGTATGCCTATCAACTGGCCGTGGTCATTGACGACGCCTGGCAAGGCGTCACCGATATCGTCCGCGGTGCCGACCTGCTCGACTCGACACCCCGCCAACTGTACCTGCAGGAACTGCTGGGCCTGCCCCAACCGCGCTACCTGCATGTGCCGTTGATCACCCAGCCTGATGGTCACAAGCTGGGCAAGTCCTATCGTTCCCCGCCACTGCCGGCCGACCAGGCGACGCCGCTGCTGCTTCGGGCCTTGCGAGCACTGGGGCAGCCGCTCGATGCACACATGAGCGATGGCACCGCGCAGGAAGTGCTTGCCTGGGGCATCCGCCACTGGAACGCTGACCTGATACCCCGACTGCGCAATATTGAAGAAGCCCGGATAGACTGATCCAGAGCGGTCGCCGCAAACTGCGACGCAAGGATACTTGCAGGTTATCCGGCATCCGTTAACATGCCGCTCCTCATCTACCAGCGCAGGGAGACCAGATGTACATATACCGGTTGGTTTTGCTTCTGGTGGTCGGCATTTATCTGTTCTCTCCAGCCATCATGGACTGGTGGATCGATGCCACCGGTGCCTGGTATAGACCCTACATGCTGTGGCTGATCCTGATTGTGGTGACGTTCATTCTGCAGAGCCAGCGAGATGCCGATGAGCTTTAGTCTGACGCAGATGCTGCTGGTCAGCGCCGCCTACCTGCTGGTGCTGTTCGGTGTGGCCTGGGTCAGCGAACACGGTCTGATTCCGCGCTGGATCATTCGTCACCCGCTGACCTACACCCTGTCACTGGGTGTCTACGCCAGCGCCTGGGCGTTTTATGGCACGGTTGGTCTGGCCTATCAGTATGGCTACGGCTTTCTGTCCAGTTATCTGGGGGTGTCCGGGGCCTTCCTACTCGCGCCGGTGTTGCTTTATCCGATCCTCAGAATTACCCGCACCTACCAGCTGTCATCACTGGCCGATCTGTTCGCCTTTCGTTTTCGCAGCACCTGGGCCGGCGCGCTGACCACCGTATTCATGCTGATCGGCGTGCTGCCACTGCTGGCCTTGCAGATTCAGGCGGTCGCCGACTCCATCGGCATTCTGACCCGCGAGCCGGTGCAGGACCGGGTCGCAGTGGCGTTCTGCTCACTGATCACCCTGTTCACGATTTTCTTTGGCTCACGGCACATCGCCACGCGCGAGAAACACGAGGGCCTGGTGTTCGCCATCGCCTTTGAATCGCTGATCAAGCTGATCGCCCTGGGCGGCGTCGGTCTGTACGCCTTGTATGGCGTGTTCGACGGCCCGCAACAACTGGAACTGTGGCTGCTGCAGAACCAGACCGCCCTCGCCTCGCTGCACACGCCTTTGCAGGAAGGCCCGTGGCGCACGCTGCTGCTGGTGTTCTTCGCCTCGGCCATCGTCATGCCGCACATGTACCACATGACCTTCACGGAAAACCTCAACCCGCGCTCGCTGGTCAGCGCCAGTTGGGGTCTGCCGCTGTTTCTGCTGTTGATCAGCCTCGCAGTACCGCTGATCCTCTGGGCAGGCCTCAAGCTCGGCGCCACCACCAGCCCGGAATACTTCACGCTCGGCATCGGGATCGCCGCCAACAGCAAGTCTCTGGCCCTGCTCGCGTATATCGGCGGGCTGTCGGCGGCCAGCGGGCTGATCATCGTCACCACGCTGGCGTTGTCCGGCATGGCACTCAATCACCTGGTGCTGCCACTGTATCAGCCACCCGCCGAGGGCAATATCTACCGCTGGCTGAAGTGGACGCGACGCGGACTGATCGTGGCGATCATCGCCTTGGGTTACGGCTTCTATCTGATGCTCGGCGCGCAGCAGGATCTGGCCAATCTGGGCATCGTCGCCTTCGTTGCGACCCTGCAATTCCTGCCGGGTGTGCTGTCGGTACTGTACTGGCCGACCGCCAACCGGCGCGGCTTCATCGCCGGGCTGCTGGCCGGCATTTCGGTCTGGGCGGTCAGCATGCTGTTGCCGCTGATCGGCAACCTGCAGGGCTTCTATATTCCCTGGCTGAACATGATCTATGTGCTGGACGACACCAGTTGGCACATGGCAGCCATCGCCTCGCTGGCCGCCAACGTCTTGCTGTTCACCCTGATCTCGCTGTTCACCAATGCCAGCCCTGAAGAAGCCGGGGCTGCCGAGGCCTGCGCGGTCGATAACGTACGCCGCCCGCAACGCCGTGAACTGCATGCCATCTCGCCGCAGGAGTTCGCCACCCAACTGGCCAAACCGCTGGGCGCGAAAGCCGCGCAGAAGGAGGTCGAGCAAGCGCTGCGCGATCTCTACCTGCCTTTCGACGAGCGCCGCCCCTATGCCCTGCGCCGCCTGCGCGACCGCATCGAAGCCAACCTGTCCGGGCTGATGGGCCCCAGCGTAGCGCAGGACATGGTGGAAACCTTTCTGCCGTACAAATCGGGCAGCGAAAAATACGTCACCGAAGACATACATTTCATTGAGAGCCGGCTTGAGGACTACCACTCGCGCCTCACCGGTCTTGCCGCCGAACTCGATGCCTTGCGCCGCTACCACCGCCAGACCCTTCAGGAACTGCCGATGGGCGTCTGCTCGCTGGCCGAAGATCAGGAGATCCTGATGTGGAACAGGGCCATGGAAGAACTGACCGGAATCGTCGCCCAGCGCGTGGTCGGTTCGCGACTGGAAACCATTGCCGAGCCGTGGAAGGGCCTGCTGACCGGTTTTACCAGCCTGCCCGATGAGCATTTGCACAAGCAGAAGCTCGGTCTGGACGGCCAGACCCGTTGGCTCAATCTGCACAAGGCAGCCATTAACGAGCCCCTGGCGCCGGGCAACAGCGGCCTGGTGGTGCTGGTCGAAGACCTGACCGATACGCAAATGCTCGAAGACAAGCTGGTGCACTCGGAACGTCTGGCAAGTATTGGCCGACTGGCCGCCGGTGTGGCGCACGAAATCGGCAATCCGATCACCGGTATTGCCTGCCTCGCCCAGAACCTGCGCGAAGAACGCGAAGAGGACGGCGAGCTCAAGGAAATCAGCAGCCAGATCCTCGAGCAGACCAAGCGCGTATCGCGCATCGTCCAGTCATTGATGAGCTTTGCCCACGCGGGCGCCCATCAACATAGCGACGAAGCCGTTTGTCTGGCCGTGGTGGCTCAGGATGCTATTGGTCTGCTGGCGCTGAACCGGCGTAATTTCGAAGTACAGTTCTACAACCTGTGCAACCCTGAGCACTGGGCTGTCGGCGATCCGCAGCGGCTGGCGCAGGTGTTGATCAATCTGCTCTCCAATGCCCGCGATGCCTCCCCGGCAGGCAGTGCAGTCAGGGTCAGAAGCGAAGTATCCGAGCACACTGTGGACTTGATCGTCGAAGACGAAGGCAGTGGGATTTCAAAGGCAATCATGGACCGATTGTTCGAGCCGTTCTTCACCACCAAGGACCCTGGCGAGGGAACCGGACTTGGCCTGGCGCTGGTCTATTCCATCGTTGAAGAGCATTATGGACAAATCACTATCGACAGCCCGGCCGATCCCGAGCAGCAGCGTGGAACCCGAATCAGGGTGACCTTGCCACGCCATGTCGACGCGACGTCCACCGCGAACTGAGACCGTCGAGAGAACTGAATCAATGCCGCATATTTTGATCGTCGAAGACGAAACGATTATCCGCTCAGCCCTGCGTCGCCTGCTTGAACGCAACCAGTATGAAGTCAGTGAAGCCGGCTCCGTTCAAGAGGCTCAGGAACGCTTCAGCATCCCGTCGTTCGATCTGATCGTCAGCGACCTGCGCCTGCCTGGCGCGCCCGGCACCGAGCTGATCAAGCTCGGCGAAGGCAAACCGGTGCTGATCATGACCAGTTATGCGAGCCTGCGCTCGGCGGTCGACTCGATGAAGATGGGCGCGGTGGACTACATCGCCAAACCCTTCGATCACGATGAAATGCTCCAGGCAGTCTCGCGGATCCTGCGTGATCGACAGACGGTCAAGCACCTTCAGGACGAGCGCAACGCCACCGCCAAAACCAGCAGCGCTGAAAAAGGCCCGGCACAGAACCATAATGGCGAGATCGGCATCATCGGCTCATGCCCGCCCATGCTCGATCTCTACAGCAAGATCCGCAAAGTCGCCCCGACTGATTCCAATGTTCTGATTCAAGGGGAATCAGGCACTGGTAAGGAACTGGTCGCCCGCGCCCTGCACAATCTCTCACGCCGCGCCAAGGCGCCGATGATTTCCGTCAACTGTGCGGCCATTCCCGAATCGCTGATCGAGTCCGAACTGTTCGGTCACGAGAAAGGCGCGTTCACCGGAGCCAGCGCAGGCCGTGCAGGTCTGGTTGAGGCCGCTGACGGTGGCACGCTGTTTCTCGATGAAATCGGCGAACTGCCGCTGGAAGCCCAGGCTCGCCTGCTGCGCGTATTGCAAGAGGGCGAAATTCGGCGCGTCGGCTCGGTGCAGTCGCAAAAGGTCGACGTACGCCTGATTGCCGCGACCCACAGGGACCTGAAAACGCTGGCCAAAAATGGCGAGTTTCGTGAAGACCTGTTCTATCGCTTGCACGTCATCGCCCTGAAACTCCCGGCGCTGCGGGAACGTGGCAGCGACATCCTGGAAATCGCCCGTGCGTTCCTGGCTCGCCAGAGCAGCAAGGTCGGGCGCGACGACCTCAAATTTGCACATGACGCGGAACAGGCTATCCGCCATTACAGTTGGCCGGGGAACGTACGCGAGCTGGAAAACGCCGTGGAACGCTCGGTGATTCTGTGCGAGAACCCGGAAATCACCGCTGACCTGCTGGGTATCGACATTGAGCTCGACGGGCTGGATGACGACGAATACATGGGCATGGCGCCGTTGCCGGGCTCTTCTGGCTCGACGGGCAACGAGCCCGCCGAAGACCTGTCGCTCGAAGACTATTTTCAGCACTTCGTTCTGGAGCATCAGGACCATATGACTGAGACCGAGCTGGCGCGCAAACTGGGTGTCAGTCGCAAATGTCTGTGGGAGCGCCGTCAGCGTCTGGGTATCCCGCGTCGCAAGGGCGTCGCCAACGAGACATAAAATCAGCCCAAGGCTCTGGCACGCGGTGCGCAGGGCGGGGACAAACTGTTACCTCACGCGCTTCACGTAACAAAAGCCGGGTCTTACGGTAACGCAGGCCCGGCTTTTTTGTGCGCACTCGAACGGCCTTTCGCCCGCAAAGGCCCGGTTTACGGGGCCTGGTCAAAGTTGGCACAGCTTCTGCTATATGCTTGGTACAAGAAGAACAACAAGCCGTACGACACCCATAATAAAAACAATACGAATCGACTCACGCATAACAAGAACAACACGGCGGAGGCGCAGCTAACTGATTCTTTTGGAGAGGAGTTGTATTGGGGGCTTGCCCCGCAACCAGGCCGAGAACAACAAAAACTACCCTTAGGTAGCGCCTGAACTGGTTGGATCGAATGATCATTGCAACGCAGCGACCAAAGCAATCCGTTTGCTCTTGACTCCCGATTGGGAGGTTTCACAGACGCAAGTCTCGTGAATGGGCACTCAACAAAAACAAGAAGCCCAGGCAGAAAACAATAATAAAGAGCACACACTTTGGGGGAGCTTCGGCTCCCCCAGTAGCTTCCCCGCCTTGATCCGCGCCATCGCTTACCCTTCCGCGACAGCTTCCTACACCATCACTCGACTAAATGCTAGAATCCCCGCCCATCATGCGGTCATTCCACGTTTTTGGCCGAATATTCCTTCAAACAGTGCATCCCATGCTGAAGAAGTTGTTCCAGTCATTTCGTTCCCCACTGCGCAAACCGCAGCAACACACGCGCACCACGCCTGAAGTGCTCAATAGCAGCCAACATTCGCTGCAACGCAGTCAGTTCAGCCGCTATGCCGTGAATATCGTCGAGCGCCTGCAGAATGCCGGCTACCAGGCCTATCTGGTCGGTGGCTGCGTACGCGACATGATGCTCAACATCACGCCCAAGGATTTCGACGTCGCTACCAGCGCCACGCCCGAACAGGTGCGTGCCGAATTCCGCAACGCGCGGATCATCGGTCGTCGGTTCAAGCTGGTGCACATCCACTTCGGTCGCGAAATCATCGAAGTGGCGACATTCCGCGCCAATCATCCTCAGGATGACGAAGAAGAGGACAGCAACCAGTCCTCGCGCAATGAAAGCGGACGCATCCTGCGTGACAACGTATACGGCACACTTGAAGAAGACGCCCAGCGTCGCGACTTCACGATCAACGCGCTTTACTACGATCCGGTCAGCGAGCGCGTTCTGGATTACGCCAACGGCGTGCATGACATCCGCAATCGCCTGATCCGCCTGATCGGCGATCCGGAGCAGCGTTATAAAGAAGACCCGGTGCGCATGCTGCGTGCCGTGCGCTTCGCGGCCAAGCTGGACTTCGGCATCGAGAAGCACAGCGCTCAACCTATCCGCGCACTGGCGCCGATGCTGCGTGACATTCCGTCGGCCCGCCTGTTCGAAGAAGTGCTCAAACTGTTCCTCTCCGGGCACGCCGCCCCCACCTTTGAAATGCTGGTGGACCTGGAGCTGTTCGAACCGTTGTTCCCGGCCAGCTCCAAGGCCCTGGAATACAACCCGACCTACACCCATACGCTGATCAGCAATGCGCTGATCAATACCGACCTGCGCATCAAGCAGAACAAACCGGTCACGCCGGCGTTTCTGTTTGCTGCCCTGCTCTGGCCTGCGCTGCCAGCCAAGGTGCTGCGCGCTCAGGAACGTGGCATGCCGCCGATTGCAGCGATGCAGGAAGCCGCTCACGAACTGATCATCGAGCAATGCCAGCGCATCGCGATTCCCAAGCGCTTCACCCTGCCGATCCGCGAGATCTGGGACATGCAGGAGCGCCTGCCGCGCCGTTCGGGCAAACGCGCCGACCTGCTGCTCGACAACTCGCGGTTCCGCGCGGGCTACGACTTCCTGCTGTTGCGTGAAACAGCCGGCGAGCAGACCGATGGTCTGGGCCAGTGGTGGACCGATTATCAGGACTGCAACGACAGCGAACGCCGCGACATGATTCGCGACCTGAGCAACAAGCCTGAAGCGGCGGGCACAGCCCCGCGCAAGCGTCGTCGTAACAGCGGCGCCAAACGCAAGCGCACCACGGGCGAGGCGCAAAGCGGTGAGTGAACCGCTGTTGGCCACTGAACGCGTGTATATCGGTCTGGGCAGCAACCTGGCTGACCCGGCCGAACAATTGCGCAGCGCCCTCAAAGCCATTTCGCAGTTGCCCGGTTGTCACTTGAGCGGCGTGTCGTCCTTCTATATCAGCGACTCGCTACTGCCAGGCCAACCGCGCTTCACCAATGCCGTCGCGGCAATCGACACCGCTCTGCCCCCCCTGACGCTGCTTGATGCGCTGCAAGCCATTGAGCTGGATCAGGGCCGCGAACGCCATGAACGCTGGGGGCCGCGCACGCTGGACCTCGATATTCTGCTGTTCGGCGACCGTCTGATTGACGAACCACGCCTCAAAGTGCCGCATTACCACATGCAGGCCAGGGCATTCGTGCTGTACCCACTGGCAGAGCTGGCTCCAGAGCTGACACTGGCCGACGGGCGCCCACTGAATCGCCTGCTTGATGAATGCCCGTTCACAGGTCTTGAGCGTCTGCCTGCCGAGGCATGAAGCCTGTCTGTCACCGCACCGGTGTAACCGGTCGGACGCACAGGTAACACCTTCAATTGACTTCACGCCCCCTCCTCACGAAGATAGGCCTCCCGCCGCCACACCACAGGCGAACGGGCGCGAAACAGGCCTTTGCAAAACACCGCGATACGACGGTGTGCCTGCTTTTCCAGGATGACTCTCACGCGCTGAGCACCCGTCTTCACAGCGCCTGATGGAGGACTTTACATGCCGAACATAACCGTTACGTCGCTGCTGGCCATGAAGCAGAAGGGTGAGAAAATCACCATGCTGACCTGCTACGACGCAACTTTCGCCCACACGGCCTCCCAATCGGGTGTCGAAGTGCTGCTGATAGGCGACTCGCTGGGCATGGTCCTGCAGGGTCACGACAGCACCCTGCCTGTTACCACGGCTGAAACGGCGTACCACGTTGCCTGTGTGAAACGCGGCAACCAGGGCGCGATGATTCTCGCCGACCTGCCGTTCATGGCCAACGCAACGCTGGAACAGACCCTGATCAACAGCGCAACGCTGATGCAGGCGGGCGCACACATGATCAAGGTCGAAGGCGCTGCATGGCTGGCCGAGTCGATCCGTTTGCTGGCCGAGCGCGGCATTCCGGTGTGCGCGCACATGGGCCTGACCCCGCAGGCCGTCAACGTGCTGGGCGGCTACAAGGTTCAGGGTCGGCTGGAGGCGCAGGCCAGGCAGATGCGCGCCGATGCAATCGCGCTGGAACAGGCGGGCGCAGCGATGATCCTGCTGGAGTGCGTACCCAGCGAACTGGCTGAGGAAATCACCCAGGCAGTGAAGGTCCCGGTCATCGGCATTGGCGCAGGCAGCGCTACCGACGGTCAGGTCCTGGTGCTGCACGACATGCTCGGCCTGTCCATCACCGGGCGCGTGCCCAAGTTCGTGAAAAATTTCATGACCGGCCAGCCCGACATCCAGTCGGCTATCCGGGCCTACGTGGCCGCAGTCAAAGACGTCAGCTTTCCGGCCACTGAACACGGATTCTCGGCATGAACACAGTAAAAACCGTACAGGACCTGCGCGCCGCTGTTGCGCGGGCACGCAGCGAAGGCAAGCGCATCGCGCTGACCCCGACGATGGGCAACCTGCACAGCGGCCACGCCGCGCTGGTCACCAAGGCGGCGCAGCGTGCCGATTTCGTGGTCGCTACCATTTTCGTCAATCCGCTGCAGTTCGGTCCCAACGAAGACCTGGCCACCTACCCTCGCACGCTGGCTGCCGATCAGGAAAAACTCCTGCAGGCCGGCTGCAACCTGCTGTTCACGCCAAGCGTGGAGGAAATGTACCCGCACGGCATGGCCGACCAGACGCTGGTCAGCGTGCCGCACCTGTCGCAAGGCCTGTGTGGCGCCAGCCGCCCCGGCCATTTCGAAGGTGTCGCGACCGTGGTCAGCAAGCTGTTCAACATGGTGCAGCCTGACCTGGCGATCTTTGGTGAAAAAGACTTCCAGCAACTGGCCGTGATTCGGGCCATGGTCCGTGATCTGAACATGCCGATCCAGATCATCGGCGAGCCGACGGTACGTGCCGACGATGGCCTGGCGCTGTCCTCGCGCAACGGTTATCTGAGCGACGATCAGCGCGCCGCGGCACCCGCGCTGTATCAGGCGATTCGCCAGACCGCCGACGCGATCAGGGCCGGCGAGCAGGATTTCGATGCGCTGCTGGCGAGCAAGAGGCAGCAACTGGAGGCCGCCGGTTTTCGTATCGACTATCTGGAGATACGCGATGCCACCAGCCTGCGTCCGACGACTGCCGAGAATCGCGACCTGGTCATCCTCGCAGCGGCATTCCTGGGCAAAACCCGCTTGATCGATAACCTGCACCTGACCAGAAGCTGACAGGATGTGCGCAGGCAATGAACTAAGACACACCGGTAATGCCATACCGGTACAGGTTGCCTGAACCACAGCCGACAGTATTCGAGACAAAACCCCGGTTGCCTGTGTGCGAAAAAGTACCGGGGTCATGTAAGGCGAGGCGCAGACAAACAGGTACGCGAAGGGTAGTCTGCGATGTGTAGCCCGTGAGAAAGCTTGCGACCTCGCTCCAACAATATCCAAAGACAGAACCAGTTAAAGGAAACCCGCAGCGATGGCGTACTACCGCACTCCTTCCGATGTGACCGCTCTGCCCGCTTGGCAAGCGTTGAGCAAACACCGCCAGGCCATGCAGAATTTCAGCATGCGCGAAGCGTTCAACACCGACCCGCAGCGCTTCAGCCAATTCACCCTCAGCAGCGCTGGCCTGTTTCTCGATTATTCCAAAAACCTGATCACCACCGAGACCCGCGACCTGTTGGTCAGCCTGGCTGGCGAAGTGGGCCTCAAGGAGGCGATCAAGGCTCAGTATGACGGCGAGCTGGTCAACTCATCCGAAGGCCGCCCTGCTCTGCACACCGCTCTGCGCCGTCCGGTCGGCGACAAGTTGAAAGTCAACGGCGTCGATGTGATGCCGGACGTACACCGCGTACTCAATCAGATGACCGAACTGGTCGGCCGCATCCATGACGGCCTGTGGCGCGGTTACACCGAAAAACCGATTACCGACGTGGTGAACATCGGCATCGGCGGCTCGTTCCTCGGTCCGGAGCTGGTCTCCGAAGCGCTGGTGGCCTACGCGCACAAGGGTGTCCGCTGCCATTACCTGGCCAACATCGACGGCAGCGAGTTTCACGAGTTGTCGATGAAGATTCGTGCCGAGACCACGCTGTTCATCGTCTCGTCGAAATCCTTCAACACGCTGGAAACCCTGAAAAACGCTCAGGCTGCACGTGCCTGGTACCTGGCGCAGGGCGGCTCGGAAGTCGAACTGCATCGCCACTTCATCGCGGTGTCCAGCAACAACGCGGCGGCCGTGGCCTTCGGCATCCGTGAAGAAAACATCTTCCCGATGTGGGACTGGGTCGGCGGTCGCTATTCGCTGTGGTCGGCCATCGGTCTGCCTATCGCGCTGGCCATCGGCATGTCCAACTTCAAGGAACTGCTGTCCGGTGCCTACACCATGGACCAGCATTTCCAGAGCGCGCCGTTCGAGCAGAACATGCCGGTGTTGCTGGGCTTGCTGGGCGTCTGGTACGGCAATTTCTGGGGCGCACAAAGCCACGCGATCCTGCCGTACGATCACTATCTGCGTAACATCACCAAGCACTTGCAACAACTGGACATGGAATCCAACGGCAAGAGCGTCCGTCAGGACGGTACGCCGACGTCGACCGATACCGGGCCGGTGATCTGGGGTGGCGTGGGCGCCAATGGTCAGCACGCTTACCACCAGTTGCTGCACCAGGGCACGCAGATGATTCCGGCCGACTTCATTGTGCCGATCGTCAGCTTCAACCCGGTTGCCGACCATCACCAGTGGCTGTACGCCAACTGCCTGTCGCAAAGCCAGGCACTGATGATGGGCAAGACCCGCGCAGAAGCCGAAACAGAACTGCGCGAGAAGGGTATGGATGAGCAAGAGGTGCAGAAGCTGGCACCGCACAAGGTCATCCCCGGCAACCGTCCGAGTAATACGCTGGTGGTCGAGCGCATCAGCCCGCGTCGTCTTGGCGCGCTGGTGGCCATGTACGAACACAAGGTGTTCGTGCAGAGCGTGATCTGGGGCACCAACGCCTTTGACCAATGGGGTGTGGAGCTGGGCAAGGAAATGGGCAAGGCGGTCTACCAGCGCCTGACCGGCGGCACCGAAGAGCCGGCTGACGATGCATCGACCCAAGGTCTGATCAACTACTTCCGCGGCCGTCACCGCGGCTGATTTGTCCCTCTCATGGTTATGACCATCGTTCCCACGCTCCGCGTGGGAATGCCGTTCGTAACGCTCTGCGTCACAAAAAGGACGCAAAGCGTCCAGAACTGCATGCCGACGCGAAGCGTCGGCACGATAGTCAGTTGGACTTGTGCATCACAGTGAGCGCTGCGCGCTTGGCATGAGAGCTTCAGTCAGTTTTATCCACGCCCTCCCCCGATGCCCTGAGCACGACATGGAATTCATCCGCACCCGCATCGAAACCCAGGTCATCAGCCTTACCGGCCTGGCGCTGGGTCAACTTGATCTGGAAAGCCCCAAGGGCGATCCGGGCCTGTTTGGCCCTCAGGCGGTGTGCTGGAAGGTGCATGGCGATTTCACCAGCATGCTGGTCGGCGGCATCAGCGCATTGATGCTGCAGGCTTTGCACCCGCTGGCACTGGCGGGCATCTGGGACCACTCCAACTTTCGTCAGGACATGCTCGGCCGCCTGCGCCGTACCGGGCAGTTTCTGTCCGGCACCACCTATGGCTCAACGCGAGATGCCAACTGGCTGATCGACAAGGTCCGCAACATTCACCTCAACATCGTCGGCACCGCGCCCGATGGTCGGCCGTATGCCGCCAGCGATCCGGATTTGCTGACCTGGGTGCATGTGGCTGAAGTCAGCAGCTTTCTCGCAGCCCATCTGCGCTACCTCAACCCGGATATGTCGCTCGCCGATCAGGACGCGTATTACGCTGAAACAGCGCTGGTTGCCGAGCGACTCGGTGCACGCAACGTTCCACGCTCGCATCAGGCCATCGCTGACTATCTGGCAGACATTCGTGGCCAACTGGTCTGTGACGCGCGCAGCCGTGAAGTGCTGCGCCTGCTGCTTGACGCGCCTGCCCCCAACTGGCTGGCCAAGCCGTTTGGCGTGTTGATGATGCGCGCCGGTATCGATCTGCTGCCGGACTGGGCCAGTGACATGCTCGACATCACGCAAAGCCCCTTCAAACGCCGGATGATCCACCTGGGCGTCAACAGTACTGCGCCCATTCTGCGCTGGGCCGTACGCGACGGATCGGCGCAACGTGCCAGGCGCCGCATGGACGTTTGAACCATACGTGACGGTTTGCGGCAAACCGTGACCGAGCGGTTCACGGTTGGAACCTGCCTGCCTATCTGTGCCACCATGAGCGCTCAATAACAATGAGGATCAGCACCATGCTCGACGTCGTTATCGTCGCCGCCACCCGTACCGCCGTGGGCAGCTTTCAGGGCTCACTGGCCTCTGTCGCCGCAGTCGACCTCGGCGCAGCGGTCATTCGTCAACTGCTTGCCCGCACCGGCGTGGACGGCGCGCAGGTCGATGAAGTCATCATGGGTCAGGTGCTGACCGCAGGCGCTGGTCAGAACCCGGCGCGGCAGGCAGCCATCAAGGCCGGCCTGCCCTTCTCGGTACCGGCCATGACCCTGAACAAGGTCTGCGGCTCCGGCCTCAAGGCCCTGCACCTGGCGACCCAGGCGATCCGCTGCGGCGACGCCGAGATCATCATCGCCGGCGGCCAGGAAAACATGAGTCTGTCCAACTACGTGCTGCCGGGCGCGCGTACCGGTCTGCGCATGGGCCACGCCAGCATGGTCGATACAATGATCACTGACGGCCTGTGGGATGCATTCAATGATTACCACATGGGCATCACCGCCGAGAACCTCGCGCAGCAGTACGATATCAGTCGTGAAGCCCAGGACGAGTTCGCCGCCTTGTCTCAGCAAAAGGCGATGGCTGCGATTGAAGCCGGACGCTTCGCCGATGAGATCACGCCAATCCTGATCCCCCAGCGCAAGGGTGATCCGCTGTCCTTTGCAACAGACGAGCAGCCCCGCGCCGGCACCACCGCCGAGACCCTGGCCAAGCTCAACCCCGCCTTCAAAAAGGACGGCACGGTCACCGCCGGCAATGCCTCGTCGCTGAACGACGGGGCTGCCGCCGTGATGCTGATGAGTGCCGCCAAGGCCGAGCAACTGGGCTTGCCGGTGCTGGCGCGCATCGCCGCGTATGCCAACGCCGGTGTCGACCCGGCCATCATGGGCATCGGGCCGGTCAGTGCCACGCGTCGCTGCCTGGACAAGGCTGGCTGGTCGCTGGCCGAACTGGACCTTATCGAAGCCAACGAAGCCTTTGGCGCACAGTCCCTGTCGGTGGGCAAGGAGCTGGGGCTGGATCCGCAAAAGCTCAACGTGAATGGTGGCGCTATCGCCCTTGGCCACCCCATTGGCGCGTCGGGCTGCCGCGTGCTGGTGACACTGCTGCACGAGATGATCAGGCGCGATGTGAAGAAGGGCCTGGCCACGCTGTGCATCGGTGGTGGTCAGGGGGTTGCCCTGGCGCTGGAGCGCTAGGGCAGGCAGAAGGCGCGGGACAGCCCGCGCCTTGCATCATCAGGCGGCTGCGGGCGCCACTTCCATGTCAGCAGGCTCCGGACGCTTGATCAGCGCGTAGATCACGCCGGTCAGCACACTGCCGGCGATGATCGCCACCAGATAAAGCAGCGCATGGTTGATCGCGTTGGGGATCAGCATCACGAACAGGCCACCATGCGGTGCCATCAGCTTGCAACCGAAGTACATCGACAACGCACCCGTCAGCGCGCCACCCACGACACTGGCCGGAATCACCCGCAACGGGTCCTTGGCAGCGAAGGGAATGGCACCTTCCGAGATGAAGCACAGCCCCAGCACGAACGCCGCCTTGCCTGCTTCACGCTCGCTCTGGGCGAACTTGCGGCGGGCCAGGATCGTGGCGATGCCCATGCCGATGGGCGGCACCATACCGGCAGCCATCGCTGTAGCCATCGGCGCGTAGCTCTGGGACGCCAGCAAACCGACCGAGAACGCATAGGACGCCTTGTTGATCGGCCCACCGAGGTCGACGCACATCATTGCGCCCAGCACCACGCCCAACAGGATCGCGTTGGTGGTGCCCATGCTGTCGAGGAAGTGCGTTAACGCTTCGAGCATCCCGGCAACCGGCTTGCCGACCACGTAAATCATCACCAGACCGGTGAACAGGCTCGACAGCAACGGGATGATCAGAATCGGCTTGAGCGCTTCGACACTGGCCGGCAGACGTGCGTAGCGGTTGATCGCGGCAGCACTGTAACCGGCCAGAAAGCCTGCAACGATACCGCCAATGAACCCGGCACCCAGCGTACTCGCCAACAGACCACCGATCATGCCGGGTGCCAGCCCCGGACGGTCAGCAATCGAATAGGCGATGTAACCGGCCAGCAACGGCACCATCAGTTTGAACGCCGCTTCCCCACCGATCTGCATCAGTGCCGCAGCCAGCGTGCCCGGCTCTTTGAACGCGGTGATACCGAACACGAAGGAAAGAGCGATCAACAGCCCGCCCGCCACGACCATCGGCAGCATGAACGACACGCCGGTCAGCAGGTGCTTGTAGACGCCCGTCTTTTCTTGTCTGGCGGGTGACTTGGCGGTGGCCTCATCGGATTCCACCTGCCCTTCCGCCAAGGCTTTTTTCAGGGTCGCCTCGGACTGCTTGAGGGCGATACCGGTGCCGCAACGGTAGATCTTCTTGCCGGCAAAGCGGTCGGTATTGACCTCGATATCCGCCGCCAGCAGCACCACGTCGGCATCGGCGATGGCCTTGGCGCTGAGCGGGTTGCGTGCACCGACCGAACCCTGGGTTTCGACTTGCAGGTCGTAATTCAGACGCTTGGCAGCCTGCTGGATCGCTTCGGCCGCCATGAACGTGTGCGCGACGCCGGTCGGACAAGCCGTGATCGCAACGATGCGCGGTTGCGCGCCCGTATCACCGCTTGCCTGAGGCGCAGCTGCTTCGGACGCCACATGCACCTGCGCTTCTCGCTCGGCGCGCTGCAGAAAACTGTCGACATCCTGCAACGCATGCGCAGGCGAATCCTGAAACAGGCGTTTGCCGACAAAGCGGCTCAGGTCCACAGGACCGGTATTGACCACCAGGACAAGATCGGCGGCTTCGATGTCCTGAGCGGACAAGTGCTGATCGGCCTTATTGGGATCGATGATTTCGACGCTGGTTTCCCAGCCCTGGCGCAGGGCCGCCGCTTCGAGCAATCGTGCGCTGAGTACGCTGCTGACCTTGCCGTTCGGGCAGGCCGTAACTATGGCTAACTTCATGACGATCCTCTCTTATTGTTCTGAAAGGCTGCGTACAGTGACGCCGCCTTCAAGCCGTTTGAGTTGCGCGGCATCGGTGATACCGAAACCGATCTGGGTCACCGCCATGGCGGCAATCGCTGTGGCCGTGCGCAAGGTCTTCTGCGGCTCTTGACCGCTGATCAAGCCGTGCACCATGCCTGCCAGCAGCGAGTCACCCGCACCGACCGTACTGGCCACGGTGACCTTGGGCGGCAGTGAATGCAGTGCCACGCTCGGGCTGAACCAGTGCACGCCTTCGGAGCCTTGAGAGATCACCACATGCTCGATGCCCTGCGCCTGCAAACGCGCAGCCGCCTCGGCTTGTGCAGCGATGGAGATGATCGGTGCGTCGAGCGCATCAGCCAGCTCTTCGGTATTGGGTTTGATCAGCCAGGGCCCGGCCTTCAGACCGGCACGCAAGGCCAGACCACTGCTGTCCAGCGCCACTTTCAGACCGAGGTCCTTGAGCATCAGCAACAGTTTTTGCAGCCAGTCCGGCGTGACACCGCGCGGCAGACTGCCCGCCACGACCACCACGTCGAAACCCTGAGCGATCTGTTCAACGCGAGTGAACAGCGCTTGCTGCGCCTCTTCACTGACCTGTGGGCCCGGGCCGTTCAAGTCGGTGATGCGGCCACTGCCTTCGGCCAGCTTGATGTTGCTGCGCGTTTCGCCCGGCACCCGGACAAACTCGTCGACGAACTGACGGCGCTCGAACAACGCCTCGAACGCTTGCTGATTATCGACACCGAGAAAACCGGCAACGGTCAGGTCATGGCCCAGATCAGCCAGCACCTGCGCCACATTCAGGCCTTTGCCCGCGGCGTGAGTGAGCATCGCCGTGCTGCGGTTGACCTGGCCCAGCTCCAACTGCCCCAACTGCACAGTCAGGTCCAGCGCCGGGTTCATGGTCAGGGTAAGAATCTTCGCCATTACACAGCCTCCACAAGCGCGCGGACTTCAGCGGCGCTGCCCGCCGTTAGCGCATTTTGCGCCAGTTGCTGAGCGCTGCTCAGGGTCAGTTCACGTACGCAGGCCTTGACCTCGCCAATGCTGCGCGCCGAAACACTCAATTCATCCACGCCCAGACCGACCAGAATCGGCACGGCCAGCGGGTCTGCAGCCAGCTCACCGCACACGCCCACCCATTTGCCGTTGGCATGCGCAGCGCGCACGGTCATGTCGATCAGTTGCAGCACCGACGGGTGCAGGCCGTCAGCCTGGGCCGACAGCGTCGGGTGGCCGCGGTCGATGGCCATGGTGTATTGCGTCAGGTCATTGGTGCCGATGCTGAAGAAGTCCACTTCCTTCGCCAGCACCGGAGCGATCAGCGCCGCCGATGGCACCTCGATCATGATCCCCAGTTGCAGGTCGCTGACCCGAATTTCCTCGCGCAGGCGCTGGGTCATGTCCCGCGCCTGACGCCACTCTTCAAGCGTGCCAATCATCGGGAACATGATGCGCAGCGGGCCGCTGTCTGCCGAACGCAACAGGGCGCGAAGCTGGCTTTCCATGACGTCAGGGCGCTGCAGGGTAAGACGGATACCGCGGACGCCGAGGAACGGGTTTTCCTCTTTGGCGATCGGCCAGTAAGGCAGCGGCTTGTCGCCACCGACGTCCAGCGTACGCACCACCAGCGGACGCCCGCCCAGATCGGTCAGCACGCGGCGGTATTCAGCTTCCTGCGTAGCTTCATCGGGCGCCTGGGAATGCGCCATGAACAGCAGTTCGGTACGCAGCAGGCCGACGCCTTCCGCGCCCTGCTCCACGGCGGCCGGTGTGCCGGTGCTGTCGCCGATATTGGCGAAGACTTCGACAGCATGACCATCGCGCGTCACGGCGGGCTCCATGCGTGCTTCGGCTGCCGCCTTGAGACGCTGCTCACGCGCGTCACGGTCCTGAACTGCGCGCTGCAGAGTCGCCTCGTCAGGCGCGACGGTCAGCCGTCCGCGCTGGCTGTCGAGCAGCAGTACGGTGCCCGGCTTGAGCAGCAACACTTCATCACCAGCCCCTACCAGTGCAGGAATGCCCAGCGCACGCGCCACGATGGCGCTGTGCGCGGTGGCACCGCCACGTGCGGTAAGAATACCGGCGACCTGCGCCGGGTCGAGACGGGCAACGTCGGACGGGCCGACTTCGTCCATCACCAGAATGTAGGGTTCGTCCGGGGCCGCAACGGTTTCGACGCCACAGATCTGCGCCAGTACGCGGCGACCGACGTCACGCAGGTCTGCGGCGCGCTCGGCCAGCAACGCGTCCTGTAGCTGTTCCTGCTGAACGGCAGCGGTCTCGATGACCGTGGCCCACGCAGCCGCCGCGCTTTCGTCGTTATTGAGGCGCACCTCGACTTCGTTGGTCAGTTCCGGGTCTTCGAGCATCTCCTGGTGGGTGATGAAGATTTCCCGGATGGCCTTTGATTTGCTGCGCTGAATGAGATTTTCGATATCGCTGCGCACTTCGCCAATCGCCTTGTGCAAGCGCTCGCGCTCGGCAGCCACCGACTCACCCCGCTGGGGATAATCGAAGCTTTGCAGCACTTGAATATGCGCCGGCCCCATGGCAATGCCCGGTGAAGCAGAAACGGCCTGCAACACGCTGCCTGCTGGCGGAGCGCTGAGCGGTTTGGCAGCCGCCGGGGCCGGCGCTGGCGCAGCCTCGGTCTGCGAGACAGCAGGCAAGGGTTCGACTTCCTCGCCCAGACCTTGCTCAACGGCAGCGATCAGGGCTGGCAACGCGTCGTCGGCGATGCTCGGCTCGGCAATGAATTCCAGCGTCTGACCACGGCGCGCACCGAGGCTGAGCAGCTTGCTCAGGCTCTTGGCCGACACGGCGGCTTCGCCGGTTTCCAGCACACGCATGCGGATCTCGCCGTCAAACTCCTTGGCCAGCTGCGCCAGTATCTTCGCCGGGCGAGCGTGCAGGCCATGGGCGTTGGCCAGCTGAATCTGCCGGGTCGGCCACTCGGCGGGCAGTTCGCCGCCGAGCGCTTCCAGCACGGCGCGACTGTTGGTGGCGTGACCCAACTCGTGGCCACGGCCTTCGATCAGCAACAGACACAGACGCTCGAGCAGCGCCTGATGCGCCTCACCGAGGCTGGCCAGGCAGAACAGACCGGTCAGCGGCTGACCCAGGTAGCGCATGGGTTTGTCGGGGGTGACGAACGCCAGACCGGGACGCTTGACGGTTTGCTCGCTGTGCAGCCACCAGAGGCCATCACCCAGCGACAACGCCTCCACTTGCTGGAGCACGGCGGCGAAACCGTTGCTCACGCAGTCGGCCTTGCGCAACAGGCGTGCGCCGCGCCAGACCAGTTCTTCGAAATCGTCGGCCGAAACGCCGAGGCTGATCATCTGGGCGTCGAGTGCCAGTTCCTGCGGAGCGCCCTGCAATAGCTTGAGCAGGTCTTCCGGGGTCTTCGCTTCGCGCAGCGCCTGGCCGAGGTCCTCTTCACCCAGTGCGCGCGTCAGCAGTTGCAGCAAACGCAAGTGCTCGTCGGATTTGGCAGCGATACCAATCGCCAGGTAAACCATTTGTCCGTCGCCCCAGTCCACCCCTTCGGGGAACTGCATCAGACGCACACCGGTGGTGAACACCAGGTCGCGGGTTTCGGGTGTACCGTGTGGGATGGCGATGCCCTGGCCGAGAAAGGTCGAGCCTTGCTGCTCACGGTTCATCAGCCCGGTGAGGTAGCCCTCGGCAACCAGACCATCAGCGACCAGGTGGTCGGCAATCAGCTTAAGTGCGGCAGTTTTATCCACAGCCGACTGGGCCATGGATATTTGCTCCAGAGTGAGTTCGAGCATTGCCTTGACTCCTGTGCAGCGCCAAGGCGCCACCTGATTCTTGTTTTAATGACGATCACGTGATCGACAGCTTAGGGGGATGAGGGTGATATCTTTCCGAGCATCGTATCGGACATCACTTTCATCTCGATTGCAGCAGACAACAGGCGTGCTGAATCGTTTAATCTAGAATTGCCCGGCACGTTACTCGATTCTGCGGATTCATTGAAGCCCGGACGGCGCGATCACTGTGGGACAATTCCCAAAATACGTGAAGTACTTGGGAATTTCCTACGGTCTGGTGTAAAGATCAGCGCCATGAAAAAAATAACTCGATTGTCCTGAGCCGCGTACCTAATAAAAGGAAATTCCGGGGTGAAACTGAGCGATATCGCACGTCTGGCAGGTGTTTCTGTCACTACGGCCAGTTACGTGATCAATGGCAAGGCCGAAAAACAGCGCATCAGTCCGGCAACGGTCGAGCGTGTCAAAGCCGTGGTCGAGCAGCACGACTTCCGACCCAACCCGCAAGCGGCGGGCCTGCGCAGCCGTCATAGCAAGACACTGGGCTTCATCCTGCCCGACCTGGAAAACCCCAGCTATGCACGCATTGCCAAATTGCTCGAGCAAGGCGCGCGCAGCCTCGGTTATCAATTGCTGATCGCCAGCTCCGATGACGACCCCGCCAGCGAACTGCAACTGTTGCAGCTGTTCCGCGCCCGCCGTTGCGACGCGCTGCTGGTGGCCAGCTGCCTGCCGACCGGTGACGACAGTTACCGGGAATTGCAGCTCAAGGGCACGCCGATCATCGCCATCGACCGGGAAATGAATCCCGAGTTTTTCTGCTCGGTGGTCAGCGATGACCATGACGCCTGCCAGCAACTGACCCACAGCCTCCTGCAAACCCGACCGCGACATATCGCCCTGATCGGCGCACGCCCTGAACTGAGCATCAGTCGCGCGCGTGCAGCCGGCTTCGAACATGCACTCGACGGGTTTACCGGCGCCACCATCATCGAGCACGGCGAAGCGTTCAGCCGTCAGTGTGGTCAGCGTTTGATGACCGAACTGCTACAGCGCCAGGGGCATTTTCCGGACGCGTTGATCACAACGTCTTATGTGTTGCTGCAAGGCGTGTTCGATGTGCTGCAAAGTCAGGTGCTGCAATCGCCTCCACTGCATCTGGGCACCTTCGGCGATACGCAGTTGCTCGATTTTCTGCCGTTGCCCGTCAACGCCATGGCCCAGCAACACCAGTTGATCGCCGACAAGGCCCTGCAACTGGCGCTGGCCGCTATCGAGAAGGACGATTACCAGCCCGGCGTGCACGCGATTGCCAGGGCTTTCAAGCAACGTATTCACGAGGCGTGACTGTGACGCTGATCGATACCCATACCCACCTGGATTTTCCGGATTTCGATGCCGACCGCGCTCAGGTTCTGGACAACTGTCTGACGCTTGGCGTTGAGCGCATGGTGGTGCTTGGGGTGTATCAGCGTAACTGGCAGCGGCTCTGGGAACTGACCGAAGCCAACCCCGCCCTGCACGCAGCGTTCGGCATGCATCCGGTGTACATCGATGAGCACCGTACCGAACACCTGATCGAGCTGGGCAACTGGCTGACGCGCCTGAAAGGCCATCCGCAGTTATGTGCGGTGGGTGAGATCGGTCTGGATTATTACGTAGAGCGCCCGGACAAGGCGCGTCAGCAGACGCTCTTTGAAGCGCAATTGCAGCTGGCAGCGGACTTCAACCTGCCCGCCTTGCTGCACGTGCGCCGCAGCCATGCCGATGTGATCTCGACGCTCAAGCGCCACAAACCAAAACGCAGCGGCATCATTCACGCCTTTGCCGGCAGCCGCGAAGAGGCACGCGAATACATCAAACTGGGGTTCAAACTGGGTCTGGGCGGAGCGGCGACCTGGCCGCAGGCACTGCGCATGCATCGGGTCATCGCCGAACTGCCGCTGGACAGCGTGGTGCTGGAAACCGACTCACCGGACATGGCGCCCGCCATGCATCCCTACCAGCGCAACAGCCCGCAGCACTTGCCCGACATTTGCGAGGCCATCGCGGAGCTGATGAAGATCAGCCCCCAGCGACTGGCCCAAGCGAGTACGGACAACGCCTGCGAACTGTTCGACTGGCCTCGCCTGTCACACACCTGATGTCACCTGCCTGACCCGTGCGGCCAGGATCGGATCAGAGCAGAAGGGTCCACAGCGCAAACCCTGCGTACCAGACCACCGCAGCACGTACCAGCAGCTCCCAGAGCATGTCGAGGCCGGTGACGCCCTGCGCGCCCATCATCGGCGGCGGAACCTCGCTGGCGGCGCAGCCAACGCGCGTAATCAGTTGTGCAGCGCTGATGTTCCAGTTCAGCAGTTCATGCAGCATCCCCCGGGTGACCGCCACAAAATTGCCGACCAATGCGAAGCTGGCGGCGAGCAACCTGACCGGTACCCAGTCAAAGGCATGGCGCAACTGCCCTGCACGCTCGACCAGTGCTGGAGTCTTGCCGTGCTCGGCAGCAAGTGCCAATAGCCTGTAGGCCAACGCAGCCACCGGGCCGAGTACGAAGTACCAGAAAATCACGGCGAAGAAACTCTGAAACGCCTGCCAGAGCAGGTAGCCCTGCACACCCTGCAGCAATTGCTCGCTGTTGTCCGCCTGCACGCCCATGTCGCGCTCGGCCACGTGCACTGCAGCCTGCGCATCGCCGCGTCGGCAGGCATCACGAAACGGCCCGAGCACCGCGACCAGATCCACCCGGCCAAGGCTGTAGATCAACACCAGCAGGTGAATGGGCAGAACCAGCCAGCCATAGGCTACCGAGCCGATGATGGTCAGCGCCAGTTGCAGGATCAGCACGGGCACGAGCACCAGCAGCGCCAGCATCAACCAGGGACGTGTCGAGGTCCGCGGGCTGGCCTCGAGCTTTGCCAGTTCTTTCAGCCACGGCCCGTCACGCTGAACGCGCTGACGCAGGGCAGAAAACTTTTCGATAAGAACGGCCAGCAGTAGCACCAGAAAACTCATTGTTCGTCCCTCACATCAATCCAGCAAAGCCGCTCGAAACCTGGCCCAGTCAAAACAGGGCCCAGGATCAGTCTTGCGTCCCGGCGCCACGTCACTGTGACCACAGATACGCTCGGGGGTGATCGCCTCGAATGCCTGGCGCAACTGTCGCGTCAGGTCGATCAGCGCGTCGTATTGCGCATCGGTGAAAGGCTGGTCATCCGTCCCCTCCAGTTCGATGCCGACAGAAAAGTCATTACACCCTTCCCGGCCCTGAAAACAGGAAACGCCGGCGTGCCACGCACGATCAAGACAAGAGACGAACTGAATGACCTCGCCATCACGTTCAATCAGAAAATGCGCTGAAACGCGCAGATCGGCAATCCCCACAAAGTAGGGATGCTCGTCGGTGTCGAGCCGGTTCTGAAAGAAAGCCTGCACCTTGCCGGTCTTGAATTGCGCTGGCGGCAGGCTGATGTTGTGGATCACCAGCAGCGAGATTTCGCCTTCGGGTCGCGCATTGAAGTTGGGCGAGGGGCAATGCTGCACGCCGTCGCACCAGCCGCTTGCGGAGTCCAGTTGCATGAATGCTCCTTGAACGGGGGTAAATAAGTAGCGCTGATTATGCCCGTGACAGCAGCTGACGTGGGGGTTGGGGTACGGATCCGCGATGTAGGAAACACGCCGTAGATGCAGGGATCTGTGACGGAGCGTCACTGGCACGTGCCGACGCGAGGCGTCGGCACGCTGGTCAATCGGCTGCCTGACGATCAGCAGCGCAGACGAACGATAGTTTTAATCAGTCAATCAGGCACCCTTGAGGTTGCGCAGGTTGCTGATGACGGACTCCAGAGCCCGATCGAAGAGTAGCGCGTCGTCGAGAATACGCACCGCACCGCGACGAAATTCGACGGCAAGGCCGGTGCGGGTCTTTTCCAGAACCTTCATGCCGGTACGATTGACGAACACATAACGTCCGGTAGGCTCGACAATCGCGGTCAACTTGCAACGCAGCTTGTGCTCTTCATCTTCCTGAATCTCGACCCAGCAACCGACCCGCAACTTGTCGACCATCTGCAGGCCTGCATCGTCGTCGGGTAGCTGAACCACCGGTTCATTGAGCATCTGCTCTTCAGGAGTAATCAGAACGATTTCCTCGACCACCGCCATCATCGGCGGGCCTTCGACGGCCAGGCCGTCTGCCTGAACGGTATCGCCCTCGCCTTCCTGCAAGCGCGAGAAGTGCTGGAAAGCCTGGACATGCAGTGACTCCAGCTGGCTGAAGAATTCGCTGGTGGCAAACGGGTCGAACGCGGCGCTGGTCAAGCCATCACGCAGCGACTTGAGCAGTCCCGGAACCAGCTCCAGCAAGCGCTGCAGAGCCTGCGGGTCGTCGTGCAGCTCGACGCTCCAGATCAACTCGTCCATGGTCTCCAGCCCGGCCTGCCACTCGCTGGACTCTTCGCCATGCTTGAGACAGGTCAACAGCAGGACCTTGCTCCAGGCCTCCTGCAACAGCCGTACAACCACCTCGGGCAAGGTTTTGCCCAATAGGCGCTGATTCAGCTCATGCTGCACCTGCTGCCTGGCCAATTCGGCACGGGCGCGCCCTTCTTCGGCATCGCGGGTGCGCTGCTCGAGCAACTCGCTGCGGCGACGCTCGTCACTGGTGAAGGCCAGAAAATCCGCCAGCAACTCGGAAAAAATTGCCGGGTCATCGACAAAATCATTGAGCAGGCGCTGCACGATCTGCTCGACACGCTGATACAGCGAGTCGCGCTGATAGTCGTCACGACCGCCCCAGCCCAATGCGGCAGTGGCAATTTCGTTAAGCAGGCGACGGGCAGGATGACTGCCGCGGCTGAAGAAGCTTTTGTCGATGACCGCCACTTTGAGCATCGGAATCTGCAGACGCCCGATCAAAGCACGCAATGAAGGCGTCAGGTTGCGGTCATCGAGAATGAACTCGAACAGCATGGCGATCAGGTTGATGACGTCCTCGTCACCGACACCGACGATTCTGGATTTGCCGGTCTTGACGTTGACTCGCGTCAGCAGTTGTTCCAACTGATTGCGCAGGTCGAAATCGTCTGAAGTGTCCTGCGACGGCACATATTGCTGCAGGTGAGACAGCAGGCGCAGCAGGTCCCGGCTGGAAATCGGACGCACTTCGGCGTTGGGCTCATGACGCGGCGCGAGATTACCGCGCACGTGCAGAAGCAGTTCCTGCAAGGCCGAGAAGACCTCCTGCACACCCTTGTCGAGCTTGTCGGCGGCTTCGTTCAGGGCAGGGTCGGACATCTCGGAGACACGACTTCTGGGCGCCGCCCTGTCGGATGAACGACGGGCCGGCAATGCTTTCATGTTCGGTAATACACCTGTGGCAATCAGCAACTGATTGGCTTCGCTGTACAGGTCGTCCGTATTGGCCAGGACGTACTTCTCGAACAGTTTGAGAATGATCAGTTTGACCTTGATCTCGACGCCAAGGCTGCGCCCGGCGTCCAGAAAGAACCTGCACAGCATCGCCGGCCCCAGGGGGTTGGAGTCTTCGGCAATGGCTTGCGGAATGAGCACGTTCAGGCGTGCAGTGAGCTGCCCCAGAGCCAGGGCGTCACGGCTCATGACCTTGCTGACCATAGCGTCCACGGCCACGGTCTTCTCGAGATCGTCGTTGTGCACCAGCGACAGCTTGTCGAAGGACACAGGGGCCGGAAGCACAGGCTCCTGAATCTGATACTGGCCCAGGACCAGAAAGGACTCGTAGAACTTGTCGAGGAAGCCACGTTCTATGCTTTTGCGCTTGAGGCGCAGGTCACGCATGGCTTCAAAAAAGATGTTCTGCTCAGTGTTGCTGCGGGCGCGGTCAGCCATTTCGAACAGCGTATCGTCGGCGTTATCGAACAACGCCTGCAATGCATCCTTGAGCTGCTGGGCCGCCTTGTCGCGAACCTGCAACAACACAACGGGTAATCGGGCCAACGGAGTACCCGCCCCCTGCAAAGGGAACGATTTGCTCAACGGCACTACTTTTTCGTCGTTTGGCATTACACCCCCTGACAGGAAACAACCTGAACCCCATCACAAACGTGGCTTGTTACCCTCGCACTGTGAAGCGACCCCCTTGGCCTTGCACAACGTCAAACTCATGGCGTCAATTACAAGTCGGATTATCTTTCAAAACTTGTCATCAACGCCAGTGAGACTTTTCTTTCACTCTCGCGAATGAAGCGGCAAGGCATTCATGTGCAGCGATAGACCGCGATATTCGCTTTCCATCGCAAACGAATTTGCCAAACCGACCAACTGCACGTTTCCAGGGGTAACACCCTGGCATGGCGCAGGTGGGTAAGCGGGATGCGGTGCCTTATACTCGAACGACTTTGCTACTGGAGCCCGCTATGCCGAATTTACGAATTGCCGACCTGACCGCCGAGATCGAGGCCAATGTGCGTCGCGCATTGCTGGAGGATGTCGGCAGCGGCGATATCACCGCCCAATTGATTCCGGCAGAACGGCTGGCCAAGGCCACTATCATTTCCCGCGATGCAGCGGTGATCGCCGGTACTGCCTGGGTCGATGCGGTCTTCCGGCAACTGGACCCGCGCGTCGCCGTGCACTGGCAAGTGACCGATGGCGACCGTGTTAGTCCCAATCAGGCGCTGTTTCACCTTGAAGGCCCGGCCCGCTCGCTGTTGACCGGCGAACGCAGCGCGCTCAATTTCCTGCAGATGCTCTCGGGAGTGGCCACCCGGGCGCAGTACTTCGCGGACATGGTCGCGGGCACTCAGGTCAAACTGCTGGATACCCGCAAGACCCTGCCGGGCCTGCGCCTGGCGCAGAAATACGCGGTCACCTGCGGCGGCTGTCATAACCATCGCATCGGGCTCTACGACGCTTTTCTGATCAAGGAAAACCATATCGCAGCCTGTGGCGGCATCGCTCAGGCAATAGAAGCGGCGCACCGAATTGCCCCCGGCAAGCCTGTTGAAGTCGAGGTGGAAAGCCTGAGTGAGCTCAGGCAGGCGCTGGACGCAGGCGCCGACATCATCATGCTCGATGAATTGAGCCTTGATGACATGCGCGAGGCTGTGCGCCTTACCGCAGGCCGTGCCAGTCTTGAAGCCAGCGGCGGCATCAATGACGACACCCTGCGGGTGATTGCAGAAACGGGTGTCGATTACATTTCCATCGGTGCGATGACCAAGGACGTGAAAGCCGTGGACCTGTCCATGCGCCTGAGCCTCTGACGCATCGCGCACAGCCAACTGTCACTATTCGCTCGGGAGTAGACGCTTTGGAACAATGGTTTGTGATGAACGCGGGCAAGCAACTCGGCCCGATGGACGCGGATGCTGCGCGGCTGATTGCCCGTGAGTCGCCCGGCGCGTGGTGCTGGAAGCAGGGCATGCCGGACTGGCAGCCGATCTATCAGGTGCCGCAGGTGCGCGCCATGAAGAAAGACGGGGTGACGCCTTTTCCTGATCCGACGCCGGACATGATCCAGCCCAGGCCGTCCGCGCTGCCGGCGCAGGCAGCCCCGACACCCGCGCCGGCCTCTGTGCCCGCCAGACGCCCTTCGTTTACGCCCGACCCGAACGCCTCGGGCGGCTATGGCCTGGCGCAGACCACCGATGGCGTGGACTTCAAGCTGTACGGCACGGAAACCCAGTTCATCGAACTGGAGCTTGACCCTGGCGAAAGCGCCGTCGCCGAAGCCGGAGCGATGATGTACAAGACCTGCGACGTGCAGATGGAGACCATCTTCGGCGACGGCAGCAATCAATCGTCCGGGCTGCTGGGTTCGCTGTTCGGTGCAGGCAAGCGCATGCTGACCGGCGAGAGCCTGTTCACTACGGTGTTTTCGCAACAAGGTTCAGGCAAGGGCCGCGTGGCGTTTGCAGCGCCCTACCCCGGCACGATACTGCCGCTCAACCTGCGCGACTTCGGCGGCAGGCTGATCTGTCAGAAAGACAGTTTTCTGGCTGGCGCCAAGGGCGTCTCCATCGGTATCCAGTTCCAGAAGAAAATCCTCACCGGTCTGTTCGGGGGCGAAGGTTTCATCCTGCAAAAGCTGGAAGGTGACGGCTGGGTGTTCGTGCACATGGGCGGCACGGTGCGCAAGATCGAACTGGCGGCAGGCGAAGCGCTGGACGTCGACACCGGATGCCTGGCAGCCATGACCCAGACCGTCGATTACGATATCCGCACGGTCGGTGGCGGCATCAAGTCGATGCTGTTCGGCGGCGAAGGGGTTTTCTTCGCCAGACTGACCGGCCCCGGCACAGTATGGCTGCAAAGCCTGCCCTTCTCCCGACTGGCCGGGCGCATGCTGGCCGCAGGACCATCGGGTGTGGGCAGAAGCGAACGTTAACCTCAGCACTACGTTATTGGACCGAAGACTGTGCTGCGCACTTGCAACTATCGTGCGGCGCTCTGCGTCGCATGCCTTTCCGGACGCTCCGCGTCCTCTTGACGACGCAGAGCGACGCGACATGCATTCCCACGCTGGAGCGTGAGGAACGATAGCTATTATCAGCACCCAATAAAAAACCCCCGCCATCGCTGGCGGGGGTTTTTATTGGGCGCTGCTCGGGTTTAGCCGATTGCCACGCCGTGAGCTTCTGCCAACGGCTTCAGACCGCCGGCAAAGCCCTGACCAATGGCCTTGAACTTGAACTCTTCGCCATTGCGATACAACTCGCCGAAGATCATCGCGGTTTCGGTCGATGCATCTTCCGACAGGTCGTAACGAGCAACTTCCTTGCCGTCAGCCTTGTTCACAACGCGGATGTAAGCGTTGGAAACCTGGCCAAAGCTTTGCTTGCGCTCTTCAGCGGAATGGATGGTAACCGCGAAAACCAGCTTCTTCACTGCCGCTGCCAGGCCAGTGAGCTTGACCGTTACCGACTCGTCATCGCCTTCGCCAGCGCCTGAACGGTTATCGCCCAGGTGCTCGACCGAACCATCAGCCGACTTCTTGTTGTTGTAGAAAATGAAGCTGCTGTCGTCCAGCACTTTGCCATTTTCGCCAACGATGAAGATCGAAGCATCCAGGTCGAACTCGGCGCCATCGGTCACACGCGGATCCCAGCCCAGGCCCACGGTGATTTCTGTCAGACCAGGAGCCTCTTTGGACAGGGAAACGTTGCCACCTTTACTCAGACTTACTGCCATGTTCTTGATCCTTTCCAGAAAAGTGGTTGAGCGTGAATCAGAAATTCATGCCGAAAGAGTTGGCCACGGCTTTCAGTCCACCGGCAAAACCGCTACCCACGGCGCGGAACTTCCACTCGCCATTGTTGCGGTACAGTTCGGCGAAAATCATCGCGGTTTCAGTGGAAGCGTCTTCTGCCAGGTCGTAGCGAACAACTTCAGAACCTGACTGCTCATTCAATACGCGAATGAACGAGCCCCCCACCTGACCGAAGTTCTGCTTGCGGCTGCCTGCGTCGTGAATGGTCACGACGAAAACAACTTTCTCCACATCGGCAGGGACACGGGCCAGATCGACCTTGAGGACTTCGTCATCGCCGTCGCCAGCACCGGTACGGTTGTCACCGGTGTGCTCGACAGAACCGTCGGCGCTCTTGAGCTGGTTGTAGAAAATGAAGTCAGCTTCACTGCGGACCTTGCCATTGGCGGCCAACAGGAATGCGCTGGCGTCCAGGTCGAAATCCTGTCCGTCAGTGGCTCGCGGATCCCAGCCCAGACCGATCAATACGTTGGTCAGGGTAGGGTCGGTTTTCGACAGCGAAAGGTTGCCACCTTTTTGCAGAGTCAAAGCCATGATTCGTTTATCTCCTTTATCCAGTGTTTACGCTTTTTCTTCCGCGGATTCGTCTTTGCCCGGGAAGAGCAGGCTTGCAACGATACCGATGATCAATACGACGACCACAACCAGCAGGCTGGTGTTGGCGCTGATCTCGTAACCGTGATGGAACAGGTGGTTGGTTGCATTCAGGCCCAGTTTGACGGCGATGAAAAACAGCAAGGCGATAACCGCTTTCTCCAGGTGCACCAGGTAGCGCTTGAGGGCTTCCAGAACGAAGTACAGGGTACGCAGACCGAGAATCGCGAACAGCATGGCCGAGAACACGATCAGCGGCTCGCGGCTCACGGCGATGATTGCAGGCACGGAATCGAACGCGAACAGCACGTCGGAGATTTCCGCCACAACCAGACACAGGAACAGCGGGGTCGCGAACAGAGCGCCTTTGGCCGCCAGCGTGATACCGGCGTTTTCAGGCTTTTTGACTTCCTGCTCGAGAACCGAGCGACGAACGAAGAAGTTGCTGCCGTGCAGTTTTGGCCACACCGGGAACAGCTTCTTGGCGAAGCGATAAGCCATGTGTTGCGAGTAGTCGACTTCTTCGTCGTCGTCATCGCCCGCCCTGAGCATCATGATGGCTGTCCAGGCAACGATGACCGCAAACACCACTTCGACCCATGGACCCAGCGCCAGAAGGCCGGTACCGATGGCGACGAAGATGCCGCGGAAGACGATGGCGCCGATGATACCCCAGTACAGAACGCGGTGGCGCAGGCCATCCGGAATCTTGAACCAGGAGAACAACGCCATGAATACGAACAGGTTGTCGACGCTCAACACTTTTTCCAGCGCGTAACCGGTCACGAACAGCGTGGCGACTTCAGAGCCGTGCTGGACATACAGGAAACCGGCGAAGGCCAGCGAAATGGCGACCCAGAAAATCGACCACGCCGAGGCTTGCGCGAGGGTGATTGGCTTGTTTCCACGGTGGGAGAACATGTCGATAGCCATGGCCGTAACGGCCAGACCGACGAAAACCGCCATCGTGAGTGGAGGGAAGCCTAGAGAGGTGCTTTCCATTTAACTGCGTTCCTTAGGGTAAAAAATTACAGGTCGAAATCGGACGGGTTGAGGCCAAGCTCTCGACAGATCGTGCGGCAGACTTCCCGCTCTTTCTCATCGAAGCTGCCATCGGCGCCGCCGATAGCACAGCAGACGCGCACCAGCAAACGGGCTGCATCTTCTTTCTTTTTGATCTTGCCGATGGTTTTCAAGGCCTCGGCACGACCAATTTCAAAATCGAACTCGAACTTTGAGCAGGCTTCCTGGAAGCCCTGGATGACGTCCTTCATGTCGAAAACTTTCAGTTCCTGAGAGTTCTGAATGAAGCCGGCCATTTTCTGCTTTTCACTGGAGCTGATATCACCGTCTGCGGCCGATACCAGAGCACAGCCGGAAACCACAGCCTCCATGAATTCGCGATTCTTGAACTTCGAGACTTCCGAAGCCAGCTTGTCGCGAGCAGCTGTTGCGTTTGTTTTCAACCAGTCCAGCATGTCTATCTCCCATGAGGCGGCACAGCCAGCCCAGAAATACCACGGTATGTTTACTTGGAACCTGCAGCCCAGCGCATGCCCCATCCGTAGGCTTTATCCATGTTGCTGTGGCCGTTATGGAAATCCACACGACGCGTCACCTTGACCGCACCGTTGTCATTTTCCAGCAGGGCAATGGCACACATGCCCTGGCGACCGCCTTCTTCATTGAGGCGAACCTCGATGGGCGGCTGGCCCGGCGCGTGAATGGTGACGACCCCGTCGGTTTCCTTCCAGTTCGGCGCACCTTCATAGATGAACGCGTAGACCAGAATGCGACGGATCTTGCTCCAGTGCGCGCCATTGATATGCAGCCACTCACCGTCGCTGATCGAGCCGGTACGGTCATCGCCCATCAACTTGATGAACGGCTCGGTGTTGAGCGAACCGAACGAGTTGCCCAGCGCCTGAACAGCGCCTTTGAGACCGTCCTGCATTTCGAAGAGGCAGCCTACATCAAGGTCGATGGCATTGCTCTTCTTCATAGAGAAGAAGCCACCGCCCTTGCTGTCGTTACGACGGTTCCAGTTCAGGTTGACCCGAATCTCACCGAAACCGGCACTGGATTTTTCCAGACTGATCGAAGCACGGGTCTTGTCGAGCGTAATCTTGCTCAGACTGACGGTCGACTTGGGCACAGGTGCAGGTGCAGGTGCAGGTGCAGGTGCAGGTGCAGGTGCAGGTGCAGGTGCAGGTGCAGGTGCAGGCTGATCCTGCGGCGCGGCGACTTCAACGCCGAAGTTTTTCGCCAACGGCTCAAGGCCGCCAGCAAACCCCTGGGCCACGCAACGGAACTTCCATGCCCCCTGACGCAGGTAGAACTCGCCCAGAATCAACGCGGTTTCTTTCATGCCGCTGGTAGGGATATCGGCTTCGATACCGCTACCGCCGGTGATGTTCAATGCCAGGCGCGACACGCTGCCAAAACTGGCCTTGTTCTCATAGATGGTCGCCGTCAGGGCCACCTTCTCGATGACCGAGTCCAGACGGCTCGGATCAAGACTGAACACTGCGCGTCCGGCTGACGCTTCCGTCTGCTGCAGCGCACCGCCGTTCACGCTTTTCTGGCCATAGAAACACATGTCCTGATCGCCACGGACCTTGCCGGAACCGGTCAGCAGGAACGCAGACACATCGATATCCGCATCCGCGAGCGGAGAGTAAATAACTTCCACCGTCAGCGGGCCGGCAGCGACCGGCGCGTTGGCGCCCGGAACAAGTTGGGTCATGCGCGTACAGCCCCGATCGCCAGTTCGACCAGATCATCTGCAGTACGGCCATTGGTGACCTGCCCTACTGCGGTGAAATCCCAACCTGCAGGGGTGCGCGCCAGATAGGACATCACAACGCCGGTGTGCTGACCTTTTTCGGACAGATCAAAGCGGCCCAGTTCGTTACGGCTGCCCAGGTCGACAATACGGCAGTAGGCGTTGGCGACTTTTTCGAAATTCTGACCGGTGAACGAGTTGACGGTGAACACCAGGTATTTGACGGTGGCAGGCAGTTTTTCCAGATCGACGCTGATGGTTTCATCGTCGCCCGCGCCTTCGCCGGTACGGTTGTCACCCGAATGCTGAATGGCACCGTCACGCGATTGCAACTGGCGGAACCAGACCAGATCGAGGGGCTTTTTGTCGGCGTCGAGCATGATGCACGAGGCATCCAGGTCGATATCGCCGCCGCCACCACCGAGCAATTTACCGAAGAAACCACTGGCTTTTTCAGGGTCCCATCCAAGTCCCATGCTGACTTTCTTGAGGCCTGTACCAGCAGTTTTCTCGAGTGAGATCGTCTGGTTCTTTGCCAAAGTGAGTGCCATTTTTCGCTCCATGTGACGTTGGATTTCGGATAAAAGTGTTACAGCCTTACCGTGTTGGCCCGTCTTTGCCATCAGGATTGTGTAACTTGGCGTTAACGGGGCCTTTATAGCGGCCTCGACGCCACGTCGGATGGAACAAACGCCAGTGCGCATCCTGAGCAGCGGCGAGCAATTCGTGGTCACCTCGGGTGTCGCCCCAGGCGCGAACCCGGAACTGGGTCAATGGCCCGTAAACGCTCTCCAGGCGTGCAACTTTCGAGTCGCAACGGCAGTTGCTTCCTTCGATCAAGCCGGTCAGCTTGCCGTCGATCACTTCCAGATTGGTACCGATCAGCTCTACTTTCAGGCGATCAGCAAAAGGTTGCAGGACCATAGCAGGCGATGCTGAACAAAGCGTGACAATGGCACCCTTCTCGATTTCAGCGGCAATGGACTCCAGCGCGGCAGGACGCATCAGGCGTTTCCAGTGCGACTGGCAGAACGCTTCCGCCTTCTGCTGCAGCCACTGCACTTCGACGCCACTGAGGAAGGCCTTGATCAGGCGCCCTTTCAGTTCGTCGCGGGTCACGCGCTTGGCAAGAAAGCCGATGCTCGGCAATACCAGCCGGGCCATACGCACAGAGAAGGCTCGTTGCCCAAAGGCGAACTTGAGAAACGGCACGAAGCTGTCGTGTCGGGTGATGGTCCCGTCAAAATCGAAAACCGCCAACAGGCGTTGTTCAACTTCGATTTCAAGATCGGGGCCTGCAGGTTCAAGATCGGGTTCTACGGTTTCAAGGTCAGGTTCTATCATCTAGCTAACTGCCTCAGCGAGTCGAATGCTGGCATCCATGATCGAAGCGGGTGCGGATAACACTCCATGCCATTTGGCGCGCTCCATGATGTGGGTTGCCCATTTATAGTGGGTAGCCGGTTCACACATCGCGTCGTTGTACTTGAACACTGCGGGGGCCACAGAGTTCAAAATCATCCGGGCGGAGTTGATGTCCTCCAGACTGACGCGTAGCGCATTCTGAATGATATTGACCTGCGAGGGGTGAATTGCCGTTTTACCGACCAATCCATTGGTAATATCCAGCGCCAGCTCATGCTCCAGAATGTCCGGAGTAGCCAGTTGCTCGAACACCGGAGCGGTAAGCGCAAAGCCCTGCGAACCCATGACACCCGCCAACATGGGGATGACATACCCCATCGGCGTCGAATACAGGGTCATGGCCGGATTACGGCGCAGCCCCAGGCAGCCCATCAGGTCATTGCCCCCGATGCGCAGCGCAATGATCCGCTCGCACAGACTGGCCTTCAAGGCTTCCCCCAGCTCGACCATCGCTGTCGGATTGAACACTTCAGGGGTTTCCAGTGTAGGCATCAACGCCAGCGCCGGGTTGGTGACGGCCTGCTCCCAGTTCGTCAGACTTTTCAGCGAGAGCTTGGGAACAACGAAACCGTCGACGTGCGCCATCAGCGGCCAGTCGTTGAGAATTCGCGCCATCGCAGCGTCTCTTGGACGCACGAACAGCAGCGGACCGTCGGCCGGACGACCGCCACGATCGCGGATACGGGTGAGTACCTGACGAAGATTGAGTAACGCCGTGTCGACATCGGTCAGTGCTACGGCGTCTTCCAGACAGACGACCAGCGAACGCAGCTCGGGAATCTTTTCACCGAACACCACATCGACGATATCGTCCCGGGTCGCGGGCATGTACAGCGTTGCCCCCAGCGCATAAGGCGAGAATAAGGCCATTAGCTCAGACTCCGAATGATGGTCACAGCCCGATAGGGCCCCAGGAGATCGCCAACTTCTTCGACGGGAATCCCCGCTTTTTCGGTCAGGTGCAACAGCAATTGCACGTCGCTGTCAGCCAGGTTGCGCACCAGTACATGATCCGGCACGCGGCGCATGACCGCTCTGGTGGCTTCGGCAATGCCCGGCTTGATGCGATTGAAGTTATTGATCCCGAAGCGCTCGGCCAGACGGTCAACCACCTGTAATGCGGCGGCCTTGAGTTCGGTTCGCTGAGGCAGCGTCCAGGGTGTCAGTGTGAGCGTAGAACTGTTTTGACGACGCTGGCTGTCGATCTGTTCAATAAAAGACTGCGTGACGTCGTGGTCGCGCAACTGCTCGTACACCACGCAACCGTGCAGCCCGCCGTCCGTCGGCCAGATAGAGCGCGACACCAGACCGGACACCGTGGCACCGAGAATGCCGGAAGGAATCACCCAGTCCTCTGCCGACGCTGCCAGCCAGGCACTGCCGCACGGATCGGCCAGCACCACCAGCCGTGGCTGATCCGGAAAGCGCGTATCGCCCGCCAGACTGCGACGGATCTCCCCCGAAATCGCGCCCTTGCCGGTCCAGCCGTCGACGAACACGATGTTCTGCGCGCCGTGGGCCTGAATAATGGCTTCAAGCGCCACCGTATCAATGCCGCGATCACGGACGATACTGATGCCGTAGTGGTGCGCTTCGCAGCCCAGATCGATCAGCGCCCGTCGCAACAGCACACCCAGCGGCAGACCGGCGCGCACGAACGACACCAGAATGATTTCAGCGCCTGTGCACTCGCGGTCAAGCGCCTGGGCCAGAGCTTGTACATCTTCGGCCATGCGCGCGCCGTTCTGCTTGAGCGCCCGCTCATACAGCGCCTTGTGAGCGGCGCTGGGCGCTGACTCCTCGCTGATCATTTCCGAATAGTGCTTCTGTCGCGTCTGAATCAGGCGCTCCTTCTCCTCGACGCTGGTGGTCTGCATCGCCACGCCGCGCAACAGGAAATGCACGTCGTCGTGCAGGTAACTGCCACTACCGACCGTATCGAGCCCGTGAACGGGATCACTCATGCGCGGCTCCGACAAACATTTTCGCCAACTGACTGCGGGCAGGCGTCGCCCACCAGTGGCACTCTTCCATGAAACCCAGATCGGTAATGCTGTCGCCAAAACCGAGCACCGGGCGTTCGCCATTGATCGCCTTGTCGCGTCGCAGCCACTCCTGGACCGCGTAACGCTTTGCCAGCCCTTCGGGCAGGAAAGCCAGATTGTTGCCGTTGCCGTGGATATGCATGCCGTCGAGCAAGCCTCGCGCCTGCACTTCGGCCAGCACTTTGCCGAGGATGCTGTCATCGCTCTCGTTGTGCTTGGTCACCACATAATGGAACAGCTGCGCCTCTTCGACCACCCAGCCGCGCAGTGAAAAACCCAGTTCCTGACCGATCGCCAGTGTCGTCGCCGACAGCTCATGCAGACGCGACTGGTAACTGGCCAGGGTCTGTTTCATCTGTTCGTTCCAGTCATGGTCCAGCCGTCCCATGACATCGAGCATCACGCCACCATGGGAGCAGATCGCACCTGCGGTGAACGGCAGTTTGACCCGGCTGTAGGCCTCGACACTGCGCGCCGTCACCGGCACCACATCGGAATGCGCCAGCAACCAGTGCGCGAACGACTTCTGCACATTGGTCATGTAGCCATTGGCATTACCAGAGATGTCCAGCGTTGCGACGTGCTTTTCAATGTCAGCCGGCGTTTTGCGCGCGGTCTGGAACAGGGTGTCGTCCAGATCGACGAAGATCAACGGGCGGTCGTTACTCATCGCAGATGACCTCGGCGTTCAGTGCTTCGATCAACTCGGCAGGCACCGCCTGCCTTGGGGTTTCGGTACAGATCAGCACCCGGTCGAACTGACCCGGCCGCACGTTGTAGAGGAAGTTGGGAATGCCCAGGCCATAGTTGTCGGAGAACGACAGCGCATGGCCGATGGCGTGACCGAGTGCGATCGGTGAACGGCTGGTGGAGCTGAAGTGCACGTCGGCTCCGGCCTTCTCCAGACGCTCGGCGAGCAGGAACGGACGCCAGACGAATTCGCTGGTGCCAACCACCAGAATGCGCTCGCCCTTTTTGACGGTAATACCGGGTGCCAGCGTATCGGCCACCGAGAGCACACCCATGCGTCCCCAATCGTTGGCGGTGACCAGCGGCCAGTCACCCATGGCAACGGTGCCGACTTCCGGCATCTCAGGCAGTGGCGCGCTTAAGTCTTCATCGAAGAAGTAAGAGCCTTGCAGCAGCGAAACCTGTTCTGCCACTGCGCCCATCGAGGTACTGACCGCGCCCGCCGACCAGTCGGTGAGCACACAGGTCACCACCCGCTCGATTTTGCTCAAGCCGGCGTCAACCAACGCTTGATGCAGGTTGATGAAGGTCTTGCCTGTGGACGCCTCGTCATCGACCAGCACCAGCGAACGGGCACCGAGCATCATCTCGCGTAACGCCGGATCGACGGGCAGGTGGATCAGATGAGCGCTGGCGTGGCTGTGCTCTTCTTCAAAGCGGGCAAACAGCGCGCTGCCGGTCGGATGGCGCGTGCTGACCATGTACAAGGCATCCGGGCGCGTTGCGCTATAGGCACGGTGTACGCCGGCACCAAGGCCGACAGCCGTTTCGGCCATGCCGATGACCAGCACCGGGCCGGGCAGGTCTGCGGGGATCTTGTGCGCCAGGTCCTGAAAACTTTTCAGCATCACGCCTGGACGCGCAGGGATATGGCGCCCCAAGACTCGGGACACGAAGAGAAACGCGCGCTTGGGGTTACGCCGCTCGGCGAAGCCGAACAGTGAATCCGGAGCGATGGTCGACGAATCGACGCTGACATCGAGGCGACCACGAAGCAGATCAGCACGAAGCTTTGTAGGGTTGGAAAAAGCTGCGCTGCTGTCCATCGATAAATTCCTGATTAGCGGGGCCGCAGCCCCTGACGCCTGCAGACCAGCCAGGCAACACCGGCTTCACTGGCGAGAGGCTTCAACAAGCCATAACGACGACTGAGCGGTGCGTGAGATTTCTGTGGTGGTGTACGACCTTTCCGGGCGGGCATGCGCAGCGTCGATGCGGCACGCCTGCAGGAAGGCCAGCAACAGTGCGGACTTCACGGCGAAGTTCATGTTTTGCCCGTCCGGTACGGTTGAGGTCACCATGCCAATCACTGCGCCCCCGTTGTCAAATAACGGGCTGCCACTGGAACCCGGCTGTATCGGTGCCGTGAACTGAAACAGGCTGGCATCGTTGTGCAGGCCGAACAGACCGGAGATCCCGCCCTGAGTCACCTGCAACCCGCCACCTGAAATGGACGCCAGTGGATAGCCCAAAACCGCTACGGTATCACCCGGCTCACAGCCCTGCCCGTCCCGGAATGTAACCGGAGACAACAGCGGTGCGCCCTGCACGCGCAGCAGCGCGATGTCGTTGCGACGGTCGATGACCACCGGCTCGGCCTTGTAACGGCCCTCCAGTGAAGTGATGTAGAACACGCCCATGTCTTCGATGACATGCGCACAGGTCATGACGTGCGCCGGGCCGACCACGAACGCCGTGCCGGTCGCCGACTCATGCCGCGGCCCGCCTCCCGAACCCGCAGACGGGCGGCGCGGATGACGGTCGTCCACGTCCAGACCGATCTTGCGCCCGAACGCCGACAGTCCATACGCCGAGCCTTCGCTCAGTGCGCGGAATTTCCATTGCTCATTGCGCTTGTAGAACTCGCCGATGATGATCGCCGCTTCGCCGTTATCGCGCAGGTCCAGGCGGTGCTCGATATCGCCATCCACGTTGAGGTGCAGGCTGGCAATATCGCGGATCGGCCCCATGGCGGCGTAGACGTAGACCATCAGCAGCACGCGATCACTGCCCTTCGGCAACCTGTCCAGCCATAACGTGCAGCCAACATCCTGAGGGCCGCCGCTCCACTCCATCCAGCCTTGTTCCTGATGCAGCAACGCTGGGTCGCCCATCGGCTGGCGCTTATCGTTGACCGCCAGCAAGGCGACCGCTGCGTACTCACCAAAAACCGAAGACTTACCGCTCTCCAGGTTCCAGGAGCAGTGGGCGTTAGCTAAAGCAGTGTTTGCACCTGGCGCAAGAAGCTTCATGCCCGATCCTCCCTGATAAGAGCGATTAGTGATAGCAAAAATCTATTATCACGATCAAACCGAGGCCCGTACAGCGACCGTGATGGCCTTGACGCGGATATCTTCGAGCCAATGTGTTTCCGGTTCTTTCAAGCCGAGACGCCGGGCCGCAAAAATACCCGGAAGGTTGATGCCGGTTTCACGGGTGTAACCAATGCCGCCTGAATAACGCGGGTTGATCTCCAGCAAGCGCGGCTTGCCATCCGCGTCGTCGCGGGTCTGCACATTGATCAGCCCGTCGCAGGCAAAATGCTCCGCCGCACGTACCGCCAGCTGTACCGCTTCGCTGTCACGCTCGAAAGTCTGATTGAGCCCCACCTTGCGCCGCCCGACAAAGGCGACCGCCTTGCCGTGCTCGCAGACCATGTCTACCGAACACTCACTGCCCGGCATGTACGGCATGAGCAGCATGGCGGGAACATCATCGGCCTGACGATAAGCATTAAGGTACGCCTGAAAAGTCGTTTCACGCGCATCCGGATTGGCGAAACAGCGAAAATCGTCGACATCGGCCTTGAAGCGCCAGAAGCCCCGCCCGTAAATCCCGACCACCGGCTTGATACACACCTCGCCAGACACCGCCAACGCATCGTAAGCCGCCTGCAACTCCTCGGCATTGCTGACGGCAATCCCCGGAATACACGCCAGCCCCGCCGCCTCGGCCGCTGCCGTGAAACGACTCTTGTCATCGACATCCATGAAGGTCTGCAGGGACGTTCCGCCGGTAACGAGGTCCAACCCTTCGGCAACAAAACGCGCACGCTGCGCTTCGTAAAAGCTGCCTATACGCCCGGCGACAATAATCTTGACGCCCAGCGAGCGAGCAGTCTGCAGCACCCAGTCGATACGCTCGTCGTTATCGACCGGCTCTTGCAGCGCCACATCGGCCTGCCCGGTGATTTCGGAGCGCTGCTGGCGATGCGAAGCGATGATCTGCACCGACGCAGGCAGCGCATCGCGCGCGCCCATGATCACTTCACGCTGGCTGGATTGCCCTTCAAGGAACCAAATCATGTCAATCTCCGGGAGACAACGCCGTCAGCAACGGCCTTGTCGAATTTTGTAATAACTGTTTTGCTTCGAAATGTTCGGATTAGGGCAAAGTCACGCAATTTTAAACAGAGGACGCTGGTATGAAGTGGCTGAGAAGGTCGATTTGGCTTGTGGTATTCGTTGCACTGGGGATCGGCGCATTAAGCCTCTACTACGTCCTGCCGCGCCATGATGTCGTGATGATCACCGGCGTGGAAGTCAAAAGAATGGACGCCGACGGCGTCATCAACGCCGAAAACCCGGCAGACGGCCCGACCCGCGACGTGTACTTCATCAACACCGAAGACCCGGACACCAAGAAAGTCGTGGTCTACCGCAACGAAGACACCGGCTGGAGCTTCCCGTGGTACTTCAAATTCGACTCCGCCGACATCCAGGCCAAAGCCCAGGGCTACTCGCGTGACTCCCAGCAACTGGCACTGATTCGTTATTACGGCTGGCGCATAACGATCCTGTCGATGTTCCCCAACGTGACAGAGGTTGAGGCGGTGACGAGTCGTGATCAGCCGTTTCCGATTTTTAATACGATCTTTTTTGTGGTGGTGGGGTTGCTGGTGGTGATGGTTGTGGTTGGGGTGAGGAGGCGGTTTCGTAGGCAGCCGCGGGTTGATGGGGTGGCGCGTTAACACTGGGCTTTGAGCTCTGGCTCTCGACGGATGGCTTCCGGTGAGAGCCTTAGTGAGCGGAAGTGTCGGGCTTCACTGCGAGGATACCGCCCAACAGCAGGCAGATCGTAAGTATTGCTTCAGAAGAAACGGTTGCCCATGCAGCCCCCATGGCGCCATGTAGTGGTACAAGCCACGCATTAAGGCACACGTTCGCGAATAACGAAAATGCCGCACTGATCAGAAAGAAACGCTCTTGATGAGTTGCAACTGCGCATTGCGTAAGAACAAAATTTGGGAGAGCAAAGAACAATGAAATCGACAACCAACCCATGATGGGCTGTGTTTCGTCCACATAAGCGCTACCAAAAAGCAGGCCTACTCCCCAGCTGCCTGATATCCAGCCACCGCCTGCCAGCAACGCACCAATCGCAAAAGCGATCAGGATCGCCTTGCGGCTGAAATTAACGCTACCCTCCGGCGTCTCCGCCAGATGCCGCATGCGCCGGAATATAACTAGCGCTACAGGAGTAGCAAGCAGCATGACGCCGTCAATCAACCGGCAAGCAACGGCGTAGGAGCCTACTTGCGGGACATAACCCAGCACGCTATGCAAAATGACGATGTCTACGCGGTGGTAGATTGTTGTAAGCAGGTCTAGCAACAGAAAAACGAACGCACTGCGGTAAGCCCACACGGGCAACATCAGCGGTGCTTTGATCAACGTAGGCAACTCTCGCCGAAACCAAACAAACGTCAATAACAGGCCAAGCCCCCAGGCAGAGAAGATAGCGACCGGTGTCAGGCCGAAGATGGCAATGCTGGACAGGATCATCAGCGCGCTCAAACTTCGAGAGCAAACCTGAAAGAAAGCATCCTTGGAAAACTCTCCAGCGCCTTTTAGCCATGACGATAACCATGTAACCAGCGTAATTGCGCTGAAACAGAACACTGCAGCAGCCAGCGCGAAACCATCTATCCAGCGGGAAGCCAGACAGGCGAGCAGCATTAACATCAGGCTGCTGATTACAAGATGCAATAACGCCTGGCGCGGCAGCGTTTGATTCAACGCCTTCAGGGCTGCCGTAGGAGAGGCTCGCTCACGTAAAAAAAGGGTTTTAAGTCCCGCGTCCTGAATCAGTGCCAGAAACATAGCGAGAACATAAATGTAGGTGTAAGCGCCAAAGGCGTCTGGCCCCATGCTTCTCGCCAGGAGAACTGAGATCCCAAGCGACATTGCAGCGCCGTAAATCGTTGACATCCACTGAACGATCAGAGGACTGCCTTTCCTCAACAGAGAAAATACCGAGAAATTCGATGGAGTTTCAGTGCCCTGTAAAGGCATCTTTGCAGCCATTGAATACTCCGAAAGAAAAATTTTATCCACAACTCACAAAGACGAGTCTCTGCTTACTCGTCTCAGGATCAGGCTACCTCACGCACAAAATGCTAGCACAAGTGTTGTCGTCATCTCGCGGGGGGATCCGCAATAACTCCCTGCATCCAAAAACGTGGAAGATATCGCCCACCGAAATCCTCACTAAATTGCTGTCTGCGTGTGTCCATGTCGGGTACGTCGCGAACAATGGTGTAGAGAATCATGCCCGTCGCAAGCGTCAGGCAAAGCAACCATGCACGACTGAGCGCAATACTGGCCGGACGGGGGGCTATTTGCCATTCATGCAACGCCAGCAGCCAGCCTATAATGATCGCCAGCCAAAGTTGTGAATACGGCATAACTATCACGCCATCAACCATTGACTGGGTAAGGGCACCAATAAGACTGGCGAACAGGCACAGGCGCATCAGGTCTACAGGCTCAAGGGACAGCGCACGCTTACGCACTAGAACAGCGGTGGCGCTCAGCCCATATAACGCCAGACCTGCCACGCATAACGTCGAGGGAATCCCCCACTCACAGGCCCATTGCAGAATGGCCTGATGTGGGTGCGCCGCCACGGCATTCCACATATCAGCGAAATGCATGGGGCCGAAGCCCAATAGCGGGCGCTCTTTGATCATAGCCCATGCTTGTTGCCAGAGGATTTCCCGTGCGGACAGTGACGTGGTCAGGCGGTCGCCGGCAAAATTGCTGACTTCGATACCCAACAGGCCTGGTAGCACGCTGAATAGCAGAGTAAATAGCAGAAGCCCGGCCGTAGCAGCAGCGAGTTGCCAGCCTGACCAGCGTCGCCCTGCATGCCCCAAGCAAAACATTAAGGCAACTGCAACCCCCATACCCAGCCATGTCCCGCGAGTCCCTCCACTGATCGCGATCATCCACCAGAGACTGGTCAGGCAGAACAAGCCGATCTTGATCGAGCGCCGTGTAGAGGTCAGTAGTAGCGGAAGTACAAGTAAGGGCAAAGTGAAGGTCTGAAATTGGCCGTAAAAACGCTTGTTGGAAAAGCCGTCGAGTAGCAGGTCGGTGTCCAGCACATCTGCTGCGCTTAGAAATGCCGCGATAGAGGCGGAAAGAAACTGGGTTGTTTTGACGGCGCAGATGAGAGTAACCGCACCTACAAAGGCAAGATCCAACAGTGCTCCATGAAATCGTCTTTGTTGAGTGAACGCGGTGGCGATGGCGCAGGACAGCAACAAGACTGACAGTTCGGTTAGCGCCCATAGCGGCTGGTGGGCATTAAGACTTGAAGTAACCCCACCAAACAATATAAGAAAAAAAACCACCTTTACCTTCAGCTCCATGGCGCTGACAGCTGAAGACCTGGAGGAACCCAAGAATAGAATTGCGCTGGATAATAAGCCTATAAAAAACTGCCCAATCCTTTGAGAGTCATGCATAGTGAGATCAGAGATACAAGCGCATGCAAATAGGCCAACAAGACACAAGAAAAAAAATATACTATCTCTGGATACTAAAACCAAAATTCTTTCCACCTTAAAGAAAACCCGACCAATGGTGATCGGGTTTCTATTAAGCTAAGCAAACAAGCGCTGACCCTTTTTATTTAGCTGAGCCCAGCACACCGCGTTTCAAGTCACGCTAACCACAAATAACATACTGGGATTACATTCATAAAATGTACTTTCAGACTGATCAGCTGCTTGACTTGCAAGAGCCAGGCATCCAATTGGAAGGTGTACCTATACAAGTCCAGCCTGTAATATCAGTACCACCAGAGTTTTTAGTAGGCGTCATGGTGACAGTTGTGTCATCCGCCACTTTAATAAAGCCTTTCACAGTGATTGCCCCAGTAGTCGCGTTGACGGTCAGGCTTTTTGCATAGGTAGTAGGGACAAAGCCTGTGCCACATGCGTCAAGTGCAAGGAATCCTTTGCTGGCCACAGTCTCAGTCACGCATGTGCGAGCGCTGCTCGCAGCCAAGATCAACTCCGAAGCTTTGGCTCGAGCGGTGTAGTCCTGATAGGCTGGCAGTGCGACAGCAGCCAGAATCCCGATAATCGCAACAACGATCATCAGTTCGATCAACGTAAAGCCTTTTTGCTTTTGCATAAATACTTCTCCAGGCGTCAAAAGGTAGTGCCTTCGCTAAAGAGAAGCATAGCTCGTGCCACAATAAGGCTAGGCTACGATTACGTCGTCTAGCGAAGACCGTCATCGTCAAAAGGTTTCAGAAATTCGCAGAAACTGACAATTTTCGTCACATCTATCACTGCCATTTGGCAGCATCGTCCGACTGCGCTATAACCCTCACACTGTCTGTGTCTGGTGGTTTTATGACTGATGTTGTTCTCACTGGTTTGGCCAAACAACTGGTCCTGGCCGAGCTCCTTACAGAAACTGCCGCGCAGCAGGCCTATCAGCAGGCTCGCCGCGAAAAAGTCTCGCTGGTTAGCTACCTCGTACAAAACAAATTGGTCAGAAGCCTGACGCTGGCGGAAATAGCATCCGATCAGTTCGGCGTTCCATTCGTAGATCTTTCAAGTCTGGACAAGGAAAGCCAGCCTAAAGGGCTGGTGAGTGAGAAGCTTGTACGGCAGCATAATGCCCTCCCTCTATGGAGGCGTGGTAACAAGCTGTTTATCGGTATATCGGACCCGACAAACCATCAGGCGATCACAGACATTCAGTTCAGCACAGGCCTGAATACTGAAGCGATCCTGGTTGAAGATGACAAGCTGACCGTTGCGATAGACCGTTTTTTCGACACTGAAAGCGGCCTTGGGGAGTTAGCTGACATTGATCTGGGTCTTGAAATTGAGCCTGCCAGTGACAAGGAAACCTCGCTTGCAACTCAGAGTGACGCCGATGACGCTCCAGTGGTGCGTTTCGTCAACAAGATGCTGATGGACGCCATAAGGCTCGGTTCTTCCGACCTCCATTTTGAACCCTACGAAAAGATTTTTCGCGTTCGCCTGCGCACCGACGGTATTTTGCATGAAGTGGCCAAACCACCGATCCATCTGGCCAACCGAATTGCAGCGCGCTTGAAAGTCATGGCAAGCCTTGATATCTCTGAGCGGCGCAAACCGCAGGACGGCAGGGTCAAGCTGCGAGTGTCCAAAAATAAAGCGATCGACTTCCGTATGAATACGCTGCCAACACTGTGGGGCGAAAAGATCGTGATGCGGATTCTCGATCCGACCAGCGCACAGATGGGCATTGACGCATTGGGCTATGAGCCGGACCAAAAAGCTTTGTATATGGAAGCCTTGAAACAACCACAAGGCATGATTCTTGTAACCGGTCCCACCGGCTCGGGTAAAACCGTTTCGCTATACACCGGCCTGAACATTCTCAACACCGTGGATATCAACATTTCCACAGCTGAAGACCCGGTAGAGATCAACCTGGAAGGCATCAATCAGGTCAACGTCAACCCGCGTCAGGGACTGGACTTTTCTCAGGCATTGCGCGCATTCCTGCGTCAAGATCCCGACGTAATCATGGTCGGCGAGATACGAGACCTGGAAACGGCAGAAATCGCCATCAAAGCTTCGCAGACTGGCCATATGGTACTTTCCACACTGCACACCAACAGCGCGGCGGAAACATTGACTCGCCTGCACCATATGGGCGTTGCAGCATTCAATATTGCAACAGCGATCAACCTGATTATTGCGCAACGACTTGCGCGGAAGCTGTGCAGCCATTGCAAGAAAGAACTGAATATCCCTCGCGACACACTGATTCAGGAAGGTTTTCCAGAAGCTAAAATCGGCACCTTCAAGATCTTTGGACCGGTGGGCTGTGAGCACTGCAATGGGGGCTACAGAGGCAGGGTCGGTATTTACGAAGTGGTCAAAAAAACACCGGAGCTGGAGCGCATCATCATGGAAGAAGGCAATTCACTGGATATCTCCAGACAGATGCGTAAGGACGGCTTCAATGACCTGCGTACCTCCGGACTGTCAAAGGCCATGCAGGGCATAACTAGTCTTGAAGAAGTCAACCGCGTGACCAAGGATTAAGCATGGCCAGCAAGGCAGTTAAAGTCAGTGTTTACACATGGGAAGGTGTGGACAAGAAAGGCAGCAAGCTCAGTGGAGAAGTGAACGGGCACAATCTTGCGCTTGTGAAGGCGCAGTTGCGCAAACAAGGTATCAACGTCACCAAGGTACGCAAAAAGCCCGTATCAATCTTTGGCAAAGGCAAGAAGATCAAGCCGCTGGACATCGCATTCTTTTCTCGGCAGATGGCAACCATGATGAAGGCAGGTGTACCGCTTCTGCAGTCATTTGACATTATTGCCGAGGGCGCAGAAAACCCGAACATGCGTGCGCTAGTCGATTCACTAAAGCAGGAGGTTTCAGCAGGGAACAGCTTTGCGACTGCTCTGCGACAGAAACCGGAATACTTCGATGACCTGTTTTGCAATTTGGTAGATGCTGGGGAGCAGGCTGGAGCGCTAGAGAGCCTGCTGGACCGAGTGGCGAGCTATAAGGAAAAGACAGAAAAGCTAAAGGCAAAAATTAAAAAAGCCATGACTTATCCTGCCGCTGTTTTGATAGTGGCTGTTATTGTTTCAGGCATCTTATTAATTAAAGTAGTACCACAATTTCAATCTGTATTTACCGGTTTTGGTGCAGAGCTACCGGCGTTCACACTGATGGTCATCGGGCTGTCTAACATCGTACAGGAGTGGTGGTTAGGCATAGTTGGATTATTTTTTTTCGGTTTCTTCGTATTCAAAAAATCTTATAAGCAGTCCCAAAAATTTCGAGACAGCATTGATCGATTTTTGTTGAAAGTGCCTGTCATAGGACCACTTATTTTCAAGTCTTCAGTAGCTCGCTACGCCCGAACGCTTGCAACGACATTTGCAGCAGGCGTCCCGTTGGTAGAAGCACTTGATTCAGTTGCAGGTGCTACTGGTAACGTGGTTTTTAGAAACGCGGTCAATCAGGTAAAACAGGATGTCTCCACGGGCATGCAACTGAATTTCTCAATGCGCTCGACCGGTGTTTTCCCGAGTCTGGCGATTCAGATGACCGCTATTGGCGAGGAATCAGGTGCACTGGACAATATGCTCGATAAAGTCGCGACCTATTACGAAGAAGAAGTCGACAACATGGTCGATAGTCTAACCAGCTTGATGGAACCCATGATCATGGCTGTGCTGGGTGTCATCGTTGGCGGCCTTGTCATTGCGATGTACCTCCCCATTTTCAAACTCGGAAACGTCGTCTGACATGCCCCTCCTCGACCTACTGGCCAGCTCCCCTCTGGCCTTCGTCACCACCTGCTGCATCCTCGGCCTGATCATCGGAAGCTTCCTCAACGTAGTCGTCTACCGCCTCCCCAAAATGATGGAGCGCGACTGGAAAGCCCAATCCCGTGAACTGCTCGGCCTGCCCGCCGAACCCGATCAACCCATCTTCAATCTGAACCGCCCCCGTTCCAGCTGCCCGCATTGCGCACACAAAATCCGCCCATGGGAAAACCTGCCGGTGATCAGCTATCTGCTGCTGCGCGGTAAATGTTCGCAGTGCAAAGCGCCGATCAGCAAACGTTACCCGCTGGTCGAGCTGACCTGCGCAGTGCTATCAGCCTACGTGGCCTGGCATTTCGGCTTTGATTGGCAGGCGGCGGCGATGCTTGTACTGAGCTGGGGGCTGCTGGCGATGAGTCTGATCGATGCCGATCACCAACTGTTGCCTGATTCTCTGGTGCTGCCACTGCTGTGGCTGGGCCTGATCGTCAACGCTTTCGGGCTGTTTACCTCGCTTAACGATGCGCTGTGGGGAGCGGTGGCCGGCTATCTGGCGCTGTGGTCGGTGTTCTGGCTGTTCAAGCTGGTGACCGGCAAGGAAGGCATGGGTTATGGCGACTTCAAGTTGCTGGCCATGCTTGGCGCGTGGGGCGGTTGGCAGATTTTGCCATTGACCATCCTGTTATCGTCGCTGGTGGGCGCGGTGCTCGGGGTGATCATGATGCGTGTGCGCAGGGTCGAAAGCGGTACGCCGATCCCCTTTGGTCCTTATCTGGCCATTGCGGGGTGGATCGCTTTGCTCTGGGGTGGTCAAATAACCGACTCTTACATGCAGTTTGCCGGTTTCAGATGACTCACCCTGATGAAAAACCCTGGATTCTTGGCCTGACTGGCGGCATCGGTAGCGGTAAAAGTGCAGCGGCGAAGTGTTTTAGCGACCTTGGCGTCGACACTGTGGATGCCGATCATGCCGCCCGCTGGGTAGTCGAGCCCGGGCGCCCGGCGCTGGAGCAGATAGCGGCGCACTTCGGTAAAGGCGTGTTGCAGACCAGCGGCGAGCTGGATCGAGGCGCGCTGCGCAAGCTGATCTTCGAAAACCCCGAGCAGCGGCGCTGGCTGGAAGCGCTGCTGCATCCGCTGATCAATCAGGAAATCGTCAGCCATCTGGCCAAGGCCAAATCGCCGTATGCCATTCTGGTCTCGCCACTGCTGGTCGAGTCCGGGCAATACCGCATGGTCCAGAGGCTGCTGGTGATCGATGCTCCGCCGCACCTGCAGATAGAACGCACCATGCTGCGCGACAGCTCCAGCCAGGAGCAGGTCGAAGCCATTCTCAAGGTGCAGATCCAGCGTGAAGACCGCCTGCGTCATGCCAATGATGTGCTGGTCAACGACCGCGATCACGCCTGGCTTACCAGCGAAGTCGAGCGGCTGCACCACTTTTACCTTACTTTGCGTGGAGGCCAATCATGAGCCAACCAATGACCGTTCAATGCCCAACCTGCGACGCCCCGGTGGAATGGAGCGCAGCCAGTCCGAGCCGCCCGTTCTGCTCCGAGCGCTGCAAACTGATCGACCTGGGAGCCTGGGCTTCTGAAGAGCATGCGATCCCGGTGAGCCCGGATGCCGAGGATGAGTTGTTCTCGGGTGATCTGGAGGCTCCGCACAGGGGACATTGATAACACGTCGATGTGAAGCAACTCGCTTTACGCAACTACGAGGGCTATCTTTCAGCCGCATCTCAGGACGCCTGTGATGGCCCTTTCGCGAGCAAGCTCGCTCCCACGACGCTAATGTCCCGCGATTATTTATGCTCCAACGCAGCCCTCAACGCATCAGCACTGCCAAACTGTTGCTGGCTGACCAACTGCCCGTCGCGCAACTGTAACCACAGCACTTTATCGTCATCGCCTGCGTACTGCGGCACGATGCGCGCGTCTCGATCGAGCATTACGCGGTAGCTGTAATCGCGCATTTTGGGGATGGCGAACATTTTGGCGATGATGGTTGGCATTTTCTGGATGTCAGCGACATACACCGTGTGGCGTGATTCCAGAAAGCCTTTTGGCTTGTCCTGAAGGGCAGCGTTGACTAGTTTCGCGGCGTCCATGCTGCGTGCGACCAGCAGGGTTTGTGTCTGGTTGTTCAGGGTGTAGGGCTGGTCGTATTGATCGAGCAGTGTCCAGGAAGACAGACGCTCGCCGACTTGCAGGGCGTTGGCGGTGAGGGGCAGCAAGGCAAGCAGCAGAATGGGCAGAAGCTTCACAGGTCGATCCTCGATAAAAACGGCGCCTGCGGGCATTTTTTCGCAAGCGATCAAAAAATGAATTGCCAGTCTACACCCCTGCATTCACTCTTCCAGTCATGGCAACTTGAACGCTAAGCTTGGCCCTATGGATGACTCAGACTACCTGCGCCTGTTGACGATCCAGGCCGAACAAGCCAACGCCTTTCTTTCCAATGCGCGGAAGTGGGAGCGTGAGCGTTGGGTTTGTCAGCGCCTGTTGCAGGGGCTGAACATTGCGCATCGCAATGAGGACTTCACGCCTGCCAGTCAGGAGCCGCCGGATGTGCTGTTTCGTGACGGGCGCTTCGAGGTGTTTTTCGTGCTGGATGAGGGGCGGCGTCTCAATGACGAGTGGCGCGAGGAACTGGCGCGACGACGAAGTGCGTTCTCGTTGAGCCAACTGGTACGTCGGGAGGCCAAGCCCAAGCGGATTCCGGCCTCTGAACTGCTGCACCGACTTGCCCCTACCCTGCGCAAGAAATCCACCAATTATCGCGAACGCGGCATCGACTTGGGCGGGCTGGATATCATTGCCTTCGCCAGCCTCAAGCGCGAGGTGCTGGACCTCAACAGTCACTTTCCACCACCGACCGAATACCTGCGTCAGGGCTGGCGCTCGTTGTCGCTGGTGGGGCCGACCTTCGCTCGGGTATTGTTCGCGCATCCCGGCGCACCGGATTTTCTGCGTACCAATCTGGGGCGCAGTGTCGTTTTCGATGTTGGAATCAGTTTATGAGCCCCTTGCAGGAACTGCTGGCCGATGTGCCGCAACAAGGTCGCGTGCGCTGGATAGGCGTGCGTCCGCAATCGCGGGTCGAGATGATCGAGCTGGATGCCGTGGAAGCGCGTCGCGAAGCGGGTCTGACCGGCGATCACTCGCGGCCCGGCCCGCGCAATGCGCGGCAGGTGACGCTGATCCAGTGGGAACATCTGGCGGTGGTTGGCTCGTTGCTGAACCGCGCGGCGGATAACCCCATCGTGCCGCAGGATTTGCGGCGCAATCTGGTGATCAGTGGCATCAACCTGTTCAGCCTGAAGAATCGACGCTTCCGGATCGGTCAGGCGATATTCGAAACCACCGGCTGGTGTCAGCCGTGTGCGCGACTTGAGCAGCGCCTTGGTCACGGGACGTTCCAGGCGGTGCGCGGGCATGGTGGAATCACCGCGCGAGTGTTACAAAGCGGCATCATCCGCCTGGACGATACGCTGCAGGTCGAGCCGCTGGAAATCACCGATCCCTGGCCCCCTGCCCGACAGCACGCCTGAGACAACGGATAAATTGAGCAGACACCTGAACCCGGAACCGCAAAGGTGTGTCGAAGAGTACCTTCAGGCACACCGGCATCCAGTCGAGCGCAGGCCGCTCCTGAACCGGACAGTGTGGTGATGAACCCTTTATTGAGCCTTCTGACGCTATGAGCTGCCTTGCGCTCGCGAAGATCGAGCTCCCCCCGAATTCCTTAAACCTTCCGAGTAATCCTTATGACGCATCGTATTGTTATCGTTGGCGGAGGCGCTGGCGGTCTGGAGCTGGCTACCAGTCTGGGCAAGACCCTGGGCAAGAAAGGCACGGCCAGTGTCACGCTGGTTGATGCCAACCTGACGCATATCTGGAAACCGCTGTTGCACGAAGTGGCTGCCGGTTCGCTCAACTCGTATGAGGACGAGCTGAACTACGTGGCTCAGGCCAAGTGGAACAACTTTCAGTTTCAGCTCGGGCGCATGACCGGGCTGGATCGCGCCAGCCGCCAGATTCATCTGGCCGAGACGCTGGATGAAAACGGTGCAGAACTGGTTCCGGCACGCAGCCTGGGTTACGACTCGCTGGTCATCGCCGTGGGCAGCACCACCAACGACTTCGGTACCACGGGCGCGGCAGAACACTGCCTGTTTCTCGACAGCCGCAAACAGGCCGAGCGCTTTCACCAGCAACTGCTCAACCACTACCTGCGCGCCCACGCCGGCCAGGCCGACAGCGCACAGGAAATCACCGTGGCCATCGTGGGTGCCGGTGCAACCGGTGTCGAGCTGGCGGCAGAACTGCACAACGCGGCGCATGAACTGGCGGCTTACGGGCTGGGCCAGATCAAGCCGGAAAACCTGCGCATCACGGTGATCGAAGCCGGTCCACGGGTGTTGCCCGCGCTGCCTGAGCGCATCGGCGCGCCGGTGCACAAGACGCTGGAAAAACTCGGCGTGACGGTGCTGACCAATGCAGCAGTCAGTGAAGTGACGGCTGATGGTTTGATCACTGCTACCGGGCAGGTCATTCCGGCGAGCTTGAAGGTCTGGGCGGCAGGTATCCGTGCCCCGGCCTTCCTGCAGGAACTGGATGGCCTGGAAAGCAACCGGATCAATCAGTTGCAAGTGCTGCCGACGCTGCAAACCACCCGTGACGAAAATATCTTCGCCTTCGGTGACTGCGCGGCCTGCCCGCAAAAAGGCACCGACCGCAACGTCCCGCCGCGCGCTCAGGCCGCCCACCAGCAGGCGTCCTTGCTGGTCAAATCGCTGCGCTTACGGATCGAAGGCAAGACGTTGCCTGAGTACACCTACAAGGACTACGGCTCGCTGATCTCGCTGTCGAGCTTCTCGGCGGTCGGCAATCTGATGGGTAACCTGATGGGCAGCGTGATGCTTGAAGGCTGGCTGGCGCGCATGTTCTATGTATCGCTGTACCGCATGCACCAGATGGCGCTGTACGGCACCTTCCGTACCTTGATGCTAATGCTGGGCAGCAAGATCGGCAAAGGCACCGAGCCGAGGATGAAGCTGCACTAAGGTACGCCAGACGAGAGGCGTACGGGAGAACACCGCCGTGCCCGTGCTTCGCGTGGGCATGCCGTTCTGGACGCGCTGCGTTCGCTCTTGACTGTGCGACGCAGCGTAGAACTTGCGACGCAGAGCGTCGTGAAATGCATTCCCACGCTGGAGCGTGAGGACCGATCACCTCACTATCGTGCGGCGCTCTGCGTCGCATGCCATTCCGGACGTTCCGCGTCCTCTTGCGACGCAGAGCGTCGTGAAATGCATTCCCACGCTGGAGCGTGAGGAACGATCATCTCACTATCGTGCGGCGCTCTGCGTCGCATGCCATTCCGGACGTTCCGCGTCCTGTTGCGACGCAGAGCGTCGTGAACTGCATTCCCACGCTGGAGCGTGAGGAACGATCATCTCACTATCGTGCGGCGCTCTGCGTCGCATGCCGTTCCGGACGCTCTGCGTCCTCTTGCGACGCAGAGCGTCGTGAAATGCATTCCCACGCTGGAGCGTGAGGAACGATCATCTCACTATCGTGCGGCGCTCTGCGTCGCATGCCGTTCCGGACGCTCTGCGTCCTCTCCTAAGTGAATCCGACTGTTCTGCCAACGCGTTTGCTGCGCCGACTTGCGGTGCCCCGAATACCCGCTATTTTTAACAGGATCGGGTTGTGCGCCAAGCAATCGGACGGAAGGCTCTCGTACTGTTATCAAGTTTGTCTGCAGCGCGCAGATAACCATTGAGTCGTGTACAACGCTGCACTGTTCAGGGATCGAACCCATGATGTCGAATCAATTCAGTAGCACTCCTGCGCAACGTCATCCGCGTTTCATCTGGTTCTCACTCATTCCCGTCGTCCCCGCCATTGCCTGGATTCTCTCTCAGTTCGGCATGGGCACCGACAATCTGGTGGCTTGCGCTGCATTGCTGGTGATCGGTTTCGGCGCTTGTGCCTGGTCTGCCCGCTCACAGCAGAACGAAGTGCGCCACGCAGTGGCTCAGGCGCTGGACCATCATCAGGCACATAGCGCTCAAAGCAGCGCCATGGCCTCCAGCGCCCAGTTCAATGAAATCCTCCTTGGTGCCATGCCGATCTGGGCCAAGCAGGTCGAGAGCTCGCGCCAGCAGACCGAAACCGCCATCGTCGAGCTGAGCACGCGTTTCATGGGCATTTCCGAGCGCCTGCAGGAAACCGTGCAGGCGTCGCAGCACGCTGCCGGTGAACTGGACGGTCAGAACGCCGACGGTGCGCTGAAAGTGTTGTCGCAGAGCGACAGCGAACTAAGCCGGGTAATCGACTCGCTCAAATCCACCCAGGCCAGCCGCGACCAGACGCTCTCCCAGGTGCGCAGCCTCACCGCCTACACCGGCGAATTACGCACCATGGCCGCCGACGTTGCAGCGATTGCCGCACAGACCAACCTGCTGGCCCTCAACGCGGCCATCGAGGCGGCGCGTGCCGGTGAAGCGGGCCGTGGCTTTGCCGTGGTGGCCGACGCGGTGCGCAGCCTGTCGAGCAAGTCCAGCGAAACCGGTCAGCAGATGTCCGCCAAGGTCGACATCATCAACAACGCCATCACCCAGCTGGTGCAGGCTGCATCGAGCGGCGCCGATCAGGACAGCCATTCGGTGGCCGCTTCCGAGCAAAGCATTCAGAACGTACTGGAGCGCTTCCAGAGCATCACCGGTCGCCTGGCCGAGTCCGCCGACCTGCTCAAGCAGGAGAGCTACGGGATTCGCGACGAAATGACCGAGGTCCTGGTGAACCTGCAGTTTCAGGACCGGGTCAGCCAGATTCTCGCCCACGTACGCGACAACATCGACTCGTTGCACGCGCACCTTCTGCAGGCTAGCCAATCCCCTGATGAGGCGGTCGCCATCGACGCCCGGCAATGGCTGGCGCGCATGGAGTCCACCTACGCGACCGACGAGCAGCGTCGCACTCACCGAGGTGAATCGGCAGCACAGCAGGATTCGCAGGAAATCACGTTTTTCTAGGAGTAAATCATGGCTAAGAGTGTATTGGTGGTCGACGATTCAAGCAGCGTCCGGCAAGTCGTCGGTATCGCGCTGAAGAGTGCCGGATACGACGTTATCGAAGCCTGTGACGGGAAGGATGCACTGGGCAAGCTCACCGGGCAGAAAGTGCACCTGATCATCAGCGACGTGAACATGCCGAACATGGACGGCATCACTTTCGTCAAGGAAGTGAAGAAGCTGGCCAGCTACAAGTTCACGCCCATCATCATGCTGACCACCGAATCCCAGGAATCGAAAAAGGCCGAAGGTCAGGCCGCAGGCGCCAAGGCGTGGGTCGTCAAACCGTTTCAGCCGGCACAAATGCTCGCAGCGGTTTCCAAGCTGATCCTGCCCTGAGACTCAGGCCCCTGGAGGCCAGCATGCCCACGCCAGACGAGAGCACCAACGACACTGCACGCGTGCAGATAGACGGCGAGTTGACGATCTACACCGTGACCGAACTGGCCGCCAGATTACTGCCACAGATCGGCGCTGCTACACGCCTGGAGGTTGATCTTTCACAGGTCACCGAGATGGACGGCGCCGGCCTGCAACTGCTGGCAGTGATTCAGCGCGAAGCCGGCAAGACCGGGACTTCGCTGCACCTGACCGGGCAAAGCAAGGCGGTCAGCGAAACCTTCGAGTTATGTAATCCGGGTGTGGTGCTGTAGCGCGTCCATTTGCAGTACGGCCCAGTGATCGATCAAGGAAGTCATCGTGAGTATTAATCTCGATCAGGCACAGCAGACGTTCATCGTTGAAGCGCGTGAGCTGTTGCAGGCCATGGAGGAATCCCTCCTGCAACTCGAAAGCGAGCCCGGCGACCAGGACGCGATCGGCGCGGTTTTCCGCGCAGCGCACACCATCAAAGGCTCGGCCGGACTGTTCGGGCTGACGCCTATCGTCAGTTTTACTCACATCGTCGAAGACGTGCTGGATCGTCTGCGTGAAGGCAGCGTTTCGGTAAGCGCCGAGCTGATCGCCGTGCTGCTCAAATCCGGCGATCACATGCTTGAGTTGATCGACGTGGTTGCCAGCCGTGGCGAGCAGTTGCAGCCGCCTGCCCTGGAGCGTGAGGTGGCGTTGCGTCAGGCATTGCAGGTCTTCCAGGCACCGGCCAGCGCCGGGGCCGCTGACAGCACCAGTGCGTCGGTCGTCAGTGATGATGAACAGTCAGCTGAAGTGCTCTGGCATATCTCGCTGCGCTTTGGCGTGGATGTTTTTCGCAACGGCATGGACCCGCTGTCGTTCCTGCGCTACCTCAATACCCTGGGGCAGATGGTCCAGGTCACGACGGTAACCGACAGTATTCCGGCAGTTGAGGCGTGGGACCCGGAATCCTGCCACTTGGGTTTCGAGATCGATTTCCGCTCTGCTGCCGGGCACGCCGCGATCAACGAAGTCTTCGATTTCGTGCGTGAAGACTGCGCCGTGGAAATCACCCCGGTGAACGAGACGCCAGACCACCTTGAGCCTACCGGCACCGAACTGGTCTCGCAGCCCGAGCACAGCCCTCTGGTGGCCAGCGGCGAACTGCTGGGCGATCAGCGCGCAGTGCCTCGTACGCCCGCAACGGCAACGGCAACGGCAACCGTTGTAGAGCGCCCCGCTTCGGCCAGCGAGCAGAAAAACAAGGATGGCCGCTATGTGCGGGTCAACGCCGACAAGCTCGACGAGTTGATCAATCTGGTCGGCGAGCTGGTCATTGCCAGCGCTGGTGCCAGCCTGCTGGCCAAGTCGTGCGACAACGACCCGCTTCAGGAAGCCAGTTCCACCGTATCGGGGCTGGTCGAGCAGATTCTGGATGGCGCGCTGCACCTGCGCATGATCCCCATCGGCGATACCTTCAATCGCTTCCGCCGTGTGGTGCGCGATGTCAGCCAGGAACTGGGCAAGGACATTGACCTGATCATCAATGGTGCGGAGACCGAACTGGACAAGACCGTCGTCGAAAAGATCGGCGACCCGCTCATGCACCTGCTGCGCAACTCCATGGACCACGGCATCGAGAGCGCCGAAGCACGTCGCGCAGCAGGCAAACCGGCCAAAGGTCATTTGAGCCTCAACGCGTACCACGACTCGGGCAGCATCGTCATTGAAATCGCCGACGACGGGGCCGGACTCAACCGCGAGCGCATCCTCGACAAGGCCCAGCAACGCGGACTGGTGGCGGCCGGCGCAAGCCTCACCGATCAGGAAATCTACAACCTGATTTTCGAGCCAGGTTTTTCCACTGCCGAGGCCGTCACCAACCTTTCGGGGCGCGGTGTCGGCATGGACGTGGTCAAGCGCAACATCACCTTGCTGCGCGGCACGGTGGATCTGGACAGTCAGCCCGGTCAGGGCACCATCGTGCGCATCCGCCTGCCGCTGACGCTGGCGATCATCAACGGTTTTCTGGTCGGTATCGATCAGTCGACGTACGTAATCCCGCTGGACATGGTGCAGGAATGCATCGAGCTGGACGAACACAACCGGCAGTTGACCCGCGACAGCGGCTACCTGGACCTGCGTGGCGAAGTGCTGCCGCTGGTCTACCTGCGTGACCACTTCAATCATGAAGGCCCGGCCGCCAGGCGCCAGAACGTGGTGGTGGTGCGTTACGCCGAGCACAAGGCCGGTCTGGTGGTCGATGACCTGCTTGGCGAGTTCCAAACCGTTATCAAACCTCTGGGCAAGCTGTTCGGCGCGCTGCGCGGCATCAGCGGCTCGACGATTCTGGGCAGCGGCGCGGTGGCGTTGATTCTCGACATACCCGCCCTGCTTAACCAGATCGTACACATGGAGGCCCGCTCGACCCAGGCGCCTCAATCCCTGTTGCCCACTTCTCGCTGACGGATTCGCAATTCCCAAGGAGTTACTTCAATGAAATGGTTCTACGATCTGAAGATTTCCACCAAGCTGATTACCTCGTTTCTGGTGGTTCTGGCGTTGACCGCGGCCATGGGAGTCTTTGCCATCATCCAGCTCGGCCAGGTCAACCAGGCCGCTCAGGACATCAAGGAAAACTGGATGCCGTCCATGCGCGCGGCTTCGGGCATGCGCTTCTTCGCCGCCAACTATCGCTTGAAGGAAAACCGCCATATTGCAGCCGACACCGCCCAGGAAAAGGCGCAGATGGAGCTTGAAGCCGCAGACTCTCGCAAACAGTTCGAAACCCGCCTGGCCACCTATGACAAGCTGGTGGTCAGTGACGAAGATCGCCAACTGTTCAATGGCGTTACCTCGACATGGGCTGCGTACCTCAAGAGCAGCAACGAGTTGTTCGACATGTCCCGTCAGGGCCTCGAAGCCCAGGCACGAGCGCTGCTGAAGGGCGAGTCCAAAACGCATTTCGACGAAGTGACCAGTCAGTTGCAAAAAATGGTCGAGCTCAACGACGCCGGGGCGACTGCTGCTGGTGACAAAGGCACCACGCTGTACGAAAACGCACGCATCTCGATCGTCGTCGTGCTGGTTGCAGCCTTGTTGATCGGTCTCGGCCTGGCGCTGTTCATCGCCCGGATCATCTCCCGCCCGCTGAAAGAGGCTGCAACGGCCGCCGAGCAGCTGGCAGAGGGCAACCTCAACGCCCACATCGGCCACGGTTCCAAGGACGAGACCGGCATGGTGCTCAACGCCATGCGCAACATGGTCGGCAAGCTGTCGCACATCATCGGCGAAGTGCGTAATGCCGCCGACAACCTGGCCAGTGCCTCGGAAGAAGTCAGCGCCACCGCTCAGTCGATGAGCCAGGCCACCAGCGAACAGGCCGCCAGCGTCGAAGAGACCAGCGCGTCGGTCGAGCAGATGAGCGCCAGCATCAACCAGAACACCGAGAACGCCAAAGTCACCGATGGCATGGCCAGCAAGGCCGCCAAGGAGGCCACCGATGGCGGAGAATCGGTGCAGCAGACCGTTGTGGCGATGAAGAAAATCGCCCAGCGCATCAGCATCATCGACGACATCGCTTACCAGACCAACCTGCTCGCCCTCAACGCTGCCATCGAAGCCGCGCGTGCCGGCGAACATGGCAAGGGGTTTGCGGTTGTGGCCGCCGAGGTGCGCAAGCTGGCCGAACGCAGCCAGGTGGCCGCGCAGGAAATCGGCGAGTTGTCGTCGAGCAGCGTGGACATGGCCGAGAAGGCCGGCAAGTTGCTGGACGAGATGGTGCCCTCGATCAACAAGACCTCCGACCTTGTGCAGGAAATCAGTGCCGCGTCGGAAGAGCAGGCAGCCGGTGTGGCGCAGATCAACACTGCCATGACCCAGCTCAACCAGGTCACCCAGCAAAACGCATCGAGCAGCGAAGAACTGGCGGCCACAGCTGAAGAAATGAGCAGCCAGGCCGAACAACTGCAACAGGCCATGAGTTTCTTCACCCTCGACGCATCGCCACGGGCCGTCGCGCAGAACGCTACGTTCGACAGCCGCAACAGCCCGAACCGTCAGCCTCCGCGCCCTCCACAGCAGGCTCCGCGCAAGGCATTTGCGCAAAGCATGGCGGGCGCCCCGGACGAATCGGAATTTACCCGTTTCTGATTGCCGGCTTCGATAGAGACTCCAAGGGAGAACGACATGGGCTCATTGGTCACGACTCGGCAGACCGCAGCGACGGTCGAAGAAGAGGCGCAGTACCTGACTTTCATGCTCGGTGGCGAGATGTTCGCCATCGGCATTCTGGGCATCAAGGAAATCATCGAGTACGGCAGCCTGACGGTGGTGCCGATGATGCCCGCCTTCGTGCGCGGGGTGATCAATCTGCGCGGCGCGGTGGTGCCGGTGGTCGATCTGTCGGCGCGCTTCGGGCGGCAGAACTCGGATATCACCCGGCGTTCGTGCGTGATCATCATCGAGGCCAACAGCGAGGACGGCCAGCCGCAGGACATCGGTCTGCTGGTCGACAATGTCTCGGCGGTGCTGGAGATTCCGGCGTCGCAGATCGAGCCGCCGCCGAACTTCGGTGCGCGAATTCGCGCCGACTTCATCAGCGGCATGGCCAAGGTCGACGGCAAGTTCGTGATCGTTCTTGAGGTCGACCGCGTGTTGTCCATCGATGAAATGTCCAGCCTTGCCGAGGCAAGCCAGTCGCTGCCGCCCGACGTCGATGCGACGTGAGGTCTGCACATGCCTGATACAGCGTCGCTCACCGATCGCGAATTCGGCCAGTTCCAGAACTGGCTGTACAACGCTGCGGGCATCAAACTGACGCTGGCCAAGAAAGCGCTGGTCGCCGGCCGCCTGTTCAAGCGTCTCAAGCATTACGAGCTGGACAACTATGGCGAGTATTTCAAGCTGATCATGAACGATCAGCGCAACGGCGAGCTGCAAGTGGCGCTGGACCTGCTGACCACCAACGAAACGTATTTCTTCCGCGAACCCAAGCACTTCGATTTTCTGCGTCAGCAGGTGCTGCCCAAGGTCACGCACGGCAAAATGTTCCGTATCTGGAGCGCTGCCAGTTCGTCTGGCGAAGAGCCCTACAGCCTGGCCATGACCCTGGCCGAACAACTGGGCACAACCCCTTGGGAAGTGGTCGGCTCGGACATCAGTACCCGCGTGCTGAGCAAGGCGCGCAGCGGTCACTACCCCATGGAACGCACCGAGACGTTACCGCAACCTTTGCTGTTCAAATACTGTCTGAAAGGCATAGGTCGCCAGGAAGGGACCTTCCTGATCGACAAGTCGTTGCGCAGCCGGGTCAGTTTCGTGCAGGTCAATCTCAATGACACCCTGCCGGATCTGGGCGAGTTCGACGTAATCTTCCTGCGCAACGTGATGATTTATTTCGATCAGGAAACCAAAAGCAAAGTGGTGGCGCGGTTGATCCCGCGTCTCAAGCCAGGAGGCTATTTCATCATCAGCCACTCAGAAAGCCTGAACGGTGTAAATGACATGTTGAAAATGGTCTCCCCTTCGATTTACCGCAAACCATGAACACGCCTGTCGGTGTAGCCGAAATAGTGCTGGGGCCTGGCGAAGTGGTCTTTCAGACCCGGCCGACTCGCCTGCGCACGTTGCTGGGTTCATGCGTGGCGATTACCTTCTGGCACCCGTGGCGGCGTATTGGCGGCATGTGCCACTTCATGTTGCCCGGGCGCATACGCAGGCATCAGCCACTGGACGGCAGGTACGCTGACGAAGCGATGGAAATACTCATTCGCCATGCGCTGGCCAATGGCACCCTGCCGGAGGAATATCAGGTCAAACTGTTTGGCGGCGGCGAAATGTTTCCAGCTCATCGCCATGACCCGCACATGCAGAACGTCGCTGACAGCAACGTTCATGCGGCGCTTGCGCTGGCCGAACAGCACCGCTTGAAGCTGATGGCTCAGGATCTGGGCAGCACCGGCCATCGCAGCATCATCTTCGACCTGTGGGACGGAAACGTATGGGTCAGGCACCAACCAATGGAAGCAATGGAAAAAGATGCCAAACAAAAAAATCAGCGTACTGCTGGTCGATGATTCGGCCGTGGTACGCCAGGTGCTGGTGGCCATTCTCAACGACACCCCCGATATTCACGTGATGGGTGCGGCGTCAGACCCGATATTTGCCATGAGCAAGCTCGCTCAGGAATGGCCGGACGTCATTGTGCTGGACGTGGAAATGCCGCGCATGGACGGCATCACCTTTCTCAAGAAGATCATGAGCGAGCGGCCGACACCGGTGGTGATCTGCTCGTCGCTGACCCAGAAAGGCGCGGAAACCTCATTGCAGGCGCTGTCTGCCGGGGCGGTGGAAATCATCACCAAGCCCACCACCGGCCTGAAGAACTTCCTCATCGATTCGGCTGCCGAGCTGGTTGCAGCAGTACGCGCAGCAGCCAACTCCAACGTCAGGAACCTCGGCAAGCGCACCGCCGCCCCGGTGCTGACCCCGGCCAGCAAACTGACCGCCGATGCCATTTTGCCGGCTGCCAGCGGCCATGCCATGGCGCAGACCACTGAACGCATCGTCGCCATCGGCACCTCGACAGGCGGTACACAGGCACTTGAAGCGGTTCTGACGGCCCTGCCCCGCGTCTGTCCCGGCATGGTCATCGTCCAGCACATGCCGGAAAAATTCACCGCATCGTTCGCCGAACGCCTGAACAGCCTGAGTCAGATCGAGGTGCGCGAGGCCAGAAACAACGACCGCATCCTGCCCGGCCTCGCGTTGATCGCCCCCGGCGGCAAACACATGATGGTCACGCGCAGCGGCGCCTACTACCACGTCCAGGTCATCGACGGCCCGCTGGTCAACCGCCATCGTCCTTCGGTGGACGTGCTGTTTCGCTCGGTGGCCAAATTCGCCGGCAAGAACGCCACCGGCATCATCATGACCGGCATGGGCGACGACGGCGCACGCGGGCTCAAGGAAATGCTTGATGCCGGCAGCGCGACAGTGGCTCAGGACGAAGCCAGCTGCGTGGTATTCGGCATGCCCAAGGAAGCGATCAAACTGAACGCGGCGCAGCGGATCATCCCGTTGCAGGAGATTCATCAGGTGATCCTGCACCGGTGAACCCGAAGCTGTCGCCGTGCAGCCAGCGTTTCTTTCGACACTCACATTTCACTGTAGAAACCCCGGGCGCACGGCAGCGCTCAGAAAAACAGCCTTATCGGGCCCACGATGGTGTCAGCAAAGCCTGATGGCCAGCGCTGGACCTGGATGACCCTGAAGCCCCGTCAGAGAATGAGACCAACTGGAAAAAAGGCTCTGCCTCCAGGTTCCTGTGCTGATTGGAAGTCCCTGATCTGTTGCTTTTATGCTCATTGCGGTAAGACGCATAGCTCCAGTGCCCAGGGGAGACATCGGAGTCCGGGCGATGGCTGCTCTGCCTCACACCGGCGGCGCTCAACTCCTGTTCGATACTGCTGATCATCCCCCTCATTTTGCCCATGTACTCTGGGCTGTAGGTGTTATCTGCACGGTCAGGCTTGGCGTAGATTGTGAACTGAGCGCCCAGCGCCACACGCTGCTTTGCCGCCGGCATCTCTGCCTGCAGGCACTTCATGTCAGTCACTTTCCACGAGTCCACCGGGCTGTCGCTCGCCTGCAGTATTTTGCCTATCGCATTGAATGCGTTCGGTACATCCTCAGGCGCCACGCTGAGGTGGATCTTGTCTCCGGCAAACTCTCCCTTGCAGTTCGGCTCCAGGCGATCCATATGGATGAAGACTTCAGACCCCGTCATCTTGAAATGATTGGCGGCAGTCCAGCCACCGTGATTTTCGCCCAGCGCGCTTTGCGCGACGTCATAAGTGGGGGCACGGTGATTAACGGCAAAACGTGTCTGTGTGTTGGCACGCACTTCGCTCTGATTCAAACGGCGCAATTCTGCACCTGCATCCTTCTTCACAGTCGGCTGGGCAATTGCCGTATTGAGTTTTAAATTGAAGGCGGGTCTGTTGATAGGCATAGCTTTTATACCTGCTACTTATCGGTCATGAAAAAAGGGGGTTGCGCAGATAGCGCAGCCTCTGCGCAATCTCTCCAACTCGCCGCTCTGCACTGGTCGTTGACGACCTCGCAGATAGCTGCCCGCTGAGTGGTCAACAGGCACATCAGGTTCCATGAAACAGGATCAGGAAAACTGATCGCCTTTCGAGAAACCGACATCGTGTTTGATCTTGCCGTTCTCGAACTGGTCCATCCATGGCAGCACATCGGCACCGGCCGCTTTCAGGGCGCCCATGTTGTCTTTCACGGCCTGGTTGGCGCCGTCGCGCTGTTCGAAGTTACCGCCTCCGGTCCAGTTGGCGTTGCCGACTTCACCGATTTGCGGCTTGAAGCCCGCGCTCGTAAGCGCCTTGATCTCCGATGACAGACGCGAGGAGGCATCAGCACCGCTGGCGTACTCATGGATGCTGCCGATCAGGCCAGGGTTGTTGCTGCCGTTGGCGGCTTTCAACTGATCAGCGTATTTGACCAGTCCGCTTTCCCCGCCGGCTGTCAGACCACCACCCCAATTGCTGTCCTCCACCACGATGTCGCCTTTGTAACCTGCGTCGCGGGCGGATTTGATCAGCGTGCTCTGCATATCGGCCCAACCTTGAGTGGCACTCTTGCCGCCCTCATTGAACGTATCGAGTACAAAACTCGGATGGTTTCCAAGGGCAGATACCACGTTTTTGACATCGTCGGCGGCTTGTCGGAGCTTGTCGCCGGACAAGACGTTGCCACCACCGCCATTGGCGTTGTCACGAAACGTAAACTGAATCCTGACCCCTTGTTTGTCGCCGGCATGGACCATCGCCTTGAGCTTGGCCATTTGCGCCGGGTCATTGATCTGGTCATGGGTCATCTGGATGCGAAGTGTTTCCCCTCCGGCATTTTTCACATCTTCGACCATTTTTTGCGCTGCCTCAGGAGACGCAATTCGGTCAGGAACCGTATTCGCGCCGCCATGAGAACCCAAGCCAGTGTTATTGAACGGTTGGGCTTGATTTGACTGCTCAGACAGTCCTGAGTCTGGCGTCGAACTGGCAGCGCTGCCGGTAGAAGCAGAAGCTCGACCTGGCCCGGACGAAGCGGGGGACGGGTTCTCGGAAGGGTTATTTGCAGAAGAATTACTTGCGGAAGAATCACCGAGCAAGCGTTTCAGCAGCGCCTGAATCAGCGTCGTCAACGCCTCGATCAAGTCACTTTGATCGCCCCCTCCTGCTCGTCCATTCCCGGCGGTGGCGGTTGTCGGCGCGCCATTCCCCCAACTCACCGTGTTCGGCGCGTGCCGGGTACTTTCCGGAGGAAGAAAGTGCACGGCATTGCTCGACGATTTACCTGAATAGTCCGGACTCGGAGCCTGGTTGCCCGATGAAACAGGGGACCACCCCGGGCTGTTGTTGCTTACAGAGGTATTCATACTCATTTCATTACTCCTTTTTGTGGAGGTAACGCGTTTGGGTGAACGGGTTTTTGTGCAGGGCTTCAGAAATCCTCTTTATCGTCTGTCAGCGCTCAAGCAGAGGGAGATTCATTAAAAGGGGCCCTTTAGATAAGCCCGCTCTGCGTCTCGCAAGATGGCAATATCCACGGCGTTGGGTAGCAGTCTTTTGGCCTCGGTAATGTTTGCCAGCTTGACGCTTTGAGATTCAAAGCCCATATCGGACGGTGTTCCATCGATCCGTTTGGCAAGGTAATAACGAGTTCGGGATGTTGTTCGGTCGTAGTCACCGATGAAGCCGTGGAACTTCACCAGAAGCCCCGTCTCTTCGTAGACTTCCTTGAGTGCATTGGTCCTCAAGTTCAAACCGGCTTCCTGCTTTCCCTTGGGAAAAGCGTGCGTTGCGCCGAACGGGTGATTGGTCGGCTCGGTGATCCACACCCTGCCGTCGGGCTCAAAAATGATCGCTCCACTGGCGGGAGCAAGGTGCTGGGAACGCTTAAATTCCGGCTCTGTGAAGTTGACCGCCCGGGTTGTAAATCGGCGCCAGCCATCCATTGTGTTGGGGGGCGTAAATGATCTGAACGGCAGGTTGTTCATGCTGCCACGTACAGCGCTGTGGGGTACAAAAACGGCTGTGGCGTATCGATCACGCCACGTATCCAAAGCGCTGGGAGACGTGGGATTTTTAACAGTGACAACATTGCCGCGCTCGTTCTTTTGGCGATGAATATAAGGAAGCGTCTGCTTCATATCGACCAGCCACTTCTTCCGACTGATCAGTCTTTTACCGAGCTCAATGCGTTCGCTGTGATTGCCAGGACCGTGCTCTGCGCAAAGTGCGGCAATACGCGCATCCGGTATTTTTTCTATCGCTGCAATACCCTCGCGGATGTCATTACGCTCGATGTTCCGAAAGACGCGACTGGACGAATTGTCTTCACGAGACAGCATCGTGACCAGTTCCATGGGCGTGGTACCGAACTGATTACCCTTGTGCTCCCCTTGGGCGCGGAAAACCAGCGCGCCGCCAAGGTCGATGCGCACAGGTTTGTTACGGTGATTGAAGATGACATTGTCCCCCGTCAGACCGATGACATCCCAGTTCGCCAGCCAGGCATCCACAGCAAAGCCGCACTTCAACTGGCTATTTTTTGCCAGCGTATCGAGGTCTTTGGGGTTCCCTACTATCAGTTTTGAAATCAGTGCGGGCTTGCCTTTGCGGGACGCCAGCTCTATGTCAGGAACATCGATTCCTGCGGCACGGTACAGCCTGGAGGCAAGCACCTCGTTTCGAAGCCTATTGGCAGACGGGTTGGTTTTCACATACCACTTAACGCCATTGGGCGCTTGAAACAATCCACCTGGATTAGAGCCCTTGGCGCCAGAGAGTTGTTTCCATTTGTCAGTCTCGACGAGAGCGAATTCACCTCCCCTCTTGGACCGTCCTAAAACCGTCATGTCGACGACAATGAACTCACCGCTCCGGCGAGCCTGCGTAATCTCGTACCGGTTGGTGATATCCAGAATGACTTCATGTTCACTCTTGCTGGCCACCGATAACGGCAACCGGCTCTCACTGAGTGTCACCCCCTTCGCACCACTGTGGTTGAGCGCGGGAACGGCAGGCATCGCTTTCAGTACAAAAAGAACCGGTGTTTCTTTTTTCCTGTTCGCGTTCACCAGCGCAAAGCCTTGCGAAACGGCTGACACTGTCGAGGCACTGGCCACCCCGGTCGCGGTGTAAACGCCTTTAACCACGCGCAGGCCGTGAATAAGACCATGGGCTATTTCGCGACTGCGGTAACCCTTGGAGGTATTCAGTAACAGCGACGCAGTCTCATCATCCAGAGATATCCCCCGATAAAGCACTTTAGGGTGATCCGACTCGGCCAACTCAATGGAGTAGCGCGGTATGGCGGCCCTCAGATCCGCAAATTCTTCTTCGGTTGTTTCAGAGGCCGTGTACTTCTGCAGCAGTCGCATGAACTCTTTGCCGTCTATCGAATCCAGTACGCTGTCCTGCCGCCCCGCCAAACGACACTCTTCAACAGTATTGAATTGCTCCACTGGAACTCCCTTGCCTCGCCCTCGCGAAACAAAGTTGGGCACTTTATTACTGGCAGGCCCCAGTGCTGAGGTACTTTGAGCGTTTGAAAACCCAAGGTGACTGAAATTGTGTTTTACGGGATTTATCATTAAGCCCTCCTGAACGTTCGTCTTGCGGCACGCGATGAACATTCGTCCCTGGAGTTACAGGCATCAGGACCGTTATCAGACTTGAATGCCATCAACCGATACTCACAAGGCAAATAGCCACTTTTCGGGTTGATCCACTCATGGATAACGCCTGCTGATAATGAAGAGACCCGAGAAAGCAGCCAGTCGCTATCACCGAGAGAATATTGAAAATAAGCAGAGCTTATAATTGGCTGAATGGCATTCATCGCAAACACTCATCGCCCGCATTTACTGGAAAATTGAGTAAATGAGTGTCGCAGTGTGCTGTGCGGTTCCATTAAGCAAACAAGAGGGACTTCTTCAATGGAGAACCATCACTGTAAGTGATCGACATTCGTGGCGAATGTCTTAAAGCCAATGCAATGAATACCTAAGCTACTTGCGTGATCGTAGTGTGTGAAGTGATCAGACATAAGTCATACGACAACATATACATAATGCGCCATATTCAGTGACCCACTAAAAGCTCCAGACCGCACACATTTGCCCGAGCAGAGCGTGTCGCCAACGTGCAAAAGGTTAACGAGATCTGGCCGACCAACGCCCCACATGGATTTTTTCGACGTCACCCGCAGAGAAAATCGTCGGGCTGTTCGGGCACGCATGAGAAGATACCGGCACCTCACGTCAATGCTTCGTTTTTCAGGTATAAAATCCGACCGCCATGACCAGACCCGTAACACTTCAGGATGTCGCCAACCATGCCGGCCTTTCCAAGGCTGCGGTGTCGCGCTACCTGAATCGAAGTATCAGCCTGCCGCCGGAGACCGCGAAACGTATCGACACGGCGATCAAGGCGCTGGACTACCGGGGCAACAGTCTGGCCCGGCGCCTGAGCAAAGGCGGCAGTGAGACCATTGGTCTGGTGCTGCCGGACATCGCCAACCCGTTTTTTGCCGAGCTGGCAGACGCGGCCGAGGAAGAGGCGTCCGCCAACGGGTATAACCTGGTGCTGTGTGTCACCCGCAACCTGCTTGAACGTGAAAGCACCTTTGTGCGCTGGCTGGATTCACGTAACGTCGATGGCTTGCTACTGGTCAGCAACCGTCCGGACGACGGCACGCTGGCCAGTCAGTTGGCGAGCTACCGCAATATCATTCTGCTCGACGAAGACGTTCCCGGCACCTCGCAGCCCAAAGTGTTCGCCGACAACCATCAGGGTGGTCGCCTGGCGACTGACTATCTGATCCGCCATGGCCATCGACGCATCGCTCATGTGTCCGGGCCGTCGGCCTTGATGAGTGCCCGCGAGCGCTATGCCGGCTACCGGGAAGCGCTGGCGCTGGCGGGCATCGCAGAGGTGCCGGAATACCTGTGCTTCGGGGATTACAGCCGTGAGTTCGGGCGTATCGCAACCGCTCAGCTGCTCACCCTGCCCCACCCTCCGGAGGCGATTTTCGCCGCCAGTGACTTCATCGCTCTGGGCGTACTCGATGTCCTGCGTGAGCGCAATATCAGCGTGCCCGGCGCCATGTCGCTGGTGGGGTTCGACGACGCCGTGTATGCCAGTCTGCTGACCCCACCGCTGTGTACCATCCGCCAGTCCTCCAGGGAGCTTGGCCGTCTCGGCGTGGCGCAATTGCTGCAGCGCATGGCGGGCGGCGACTGTACACAGGACGTCGTGCGCGTACCCGTAGAGTTGATCTGCCGGGGCACGGTAGCAACGCGCAGTGACTGATTGCGGGGCAACCAGTAACACCCGGCCTTAAATCGGTGCACTGCCATCGGCATCCTGAAAAGCCGATGATTGCGGAAAACTGTGGCGCATCAAGGACGTACGGTGACTGGCCGGGATCGTGAAAAAAATGGCACACAATCTGCTTTCTCCAGTTCTCAAACCTGAAGACAAAGCTCATTTGTCTTTTTTTTGAAACGGCTGGTAAACCGGTTTACCGATCTGATTTGCCGCACCGGCAAACAGACTAGGAGGATGGCAATGCTGCGTTTTAGCAAGCGTTTCACCCTGACCCTCGGCGCTGTTCTGGCCTTGGCGTTGTCACCCATCATTCAGGCCCAGACCGGCAAACGTCTGGCTCTGGTACAGGTCAACCAGCAGGCGCTGTATTTCACCCAGATTACCCAGGGCGCACAGGCTGCGGCGAAAGCTGCCGGAGCAGAGCTGGTGGTGTTCAACGCCAACGACAATCCGTCAGCCCAGAACGACGCCATCGAGGCCTATATTCAGGACAAGGTCGACGCCATTCTGGTCTGCGCCATCGACGTCAACGGTATCAAACCTGCGGTCACCGCAGCTGCGCAGGCGGGAATCCCGGTGGTGGCAATCGACGCTGTGATTAATGGCGACAATGCCGTACAGGTCGGCGTGGATAACCGCGAGGCAGCCCGACAGATCGGCCAGTACACCGGCGAATACATCAACCGCGAACTGGCGGGCAAGGCCAGCATCGGCGTGGTCGGAGCCCTCGGCTCTTATGTACAGAATCTGCGTCTGGACGGTTTCCGCGAGGGCCTGGCAAAGACCGCCAGCCAGGCGAAGATCGTCAATACCGTCGACGGTAACAATGTGCAGGACACCGCCCAGGCGGCGGCGGAAAACCTGCTGACCGCCAACCCTGATCTGCAGATCATTTATGCCACTGGCGAACCCGCCCTGATTGGCTCGGTTGCCGCGAGCATGTCGCAAGGTGCGGGCGAGCGGGTCAGGATTTTCGGGTGGGACCTGTCCTCTCAGGCAGTGCAGGGTCTGGATGACGGCTCTGTCGCGGTGGTGGTGCAACAGAACACGCAGGCCATGGGCAAGACGGCGGTGGAGTCGGCACTGGCACTGTTGTCCGGAAAAACCGTGGCTCGCGAACAGAGTATTCCCGTCACGCTGGTGACCAAAGCCAACCTGGCAGCCTATCGCGCCGAATTCAAATAAGGGGCTCAGCATGCAGACGCCTGGCGAAGTGCCTCGGGTACAGATGAGTGCCATCACTAAACACTATGGCTCGATAGCCTCGTTACGCGGTGTCGACCTGCTGTTGCAGCCCGGTGAAGTGCTGGGGCTGGTGGGCGACAACGGCGCAGGCAAATCCACGCTGACCAAGATTCTGTCAGGTGCGGAGTTACCCACCAGCGGACGAATCGCCATCGATGGCGAGGAAGTCAGTTTCAGCGGTCCGGCAGATGCACAGCGCTGCCATATCCAGATGGTGTATCAGGACCTGTCGCTGTGTGACACCGTCGATGTGGCCGGAAACCTCTTCATGGGCCGCGAACCGATGCGCCGCGTGCTCGGCGTGCCATTGCTCGATGAGACGCGCATGCACCGCGAAGCACGGCAGATTCTTGAAGCATTGGGCATCACCATTCCGGATACCCGCGCGCAGGTACGACACCTTTCCGGTGGCCAGCGCCAGGCCGTTGCGATTGCCCGCGCGGCCGCCTTCGGGCCTAAGGTTCTGATCATGGACGAGCCCACCGCTGCCCTCGCGGTAGCCGAAGTCGAAGCGGTGCTGGAGTTGATTCGTACCATCAGCCGCCAAGGCGTCAGCGTGATTCTGATCACCCACAGGTTGCAGGACCTGTTTCTGGTCTGTGACCGCCTCATGGTGATGTATGACGGCGCCAATCTGGCCGAGCGAAGGATCGCCGACACCGACCTCAACGAGGTCGTCGAACTCATCGTCGGGCACAAATTCACTGCCCGCTCCGCTAGCGCCTGAAAGGATATGACGCCATGAAAACGCTCGATCTCACGCGCCAACGCATTCTGCCGCAGTCGCTGTTCAAGCGCCTGCTGCACGACTTTCCCGGCGTGGTCAGCATCGGCCTGTTTTTCGCCCTGTGCTTTGTGCTGTTCGCGCTGGTGACCGATAACTTTTTAAGCGGTGCCAACCTGCTCAACGTTATCCGGCAAAACGCGCCGTTACTGATTGTCGCGGTGGCGATGACGCTGGTGGTCACCACCGGCGGCATCGACCTGTCCGTTGGCTCGACCCTGGCGCTGGTCGGTGCGCTGGCAGCCATGGCGCTCAATGCCTGGCATTTGCCCTGGCCGCTGGTTCTGCTCGGCGGGCTTGCCGTCGGCGCGATGATCGGGGCGCTGAACGGCTACTTCATCGCCTACGCGGGCATCCCGGCCTTTATCGTCACCCTGGCCACCCTGACCATTATTCGTGGCCTGGCGATGCTGCTGACGCAAGGCTATTCGATCCCCGTTCCACGCGAGGAAGCAGCGTTTCTGGCCTTGGGTCGCGGCTGGTTTCTCGGCGTGCCGCTGACCGCCTGGCTGGCCTTGCTGGTCACACTGGGCGGGGTGTTGGTGCTCGGCAAAATGCGCTTTGGCCGCTACCTCACGGGTATCGGTGCCAACGCTGAAAGCGTGCGCCGTGCCGGGGTGAATCATCGCGGGGTGCTGCTGCGGGTCTACATGCTCAGTGGCATGGCGGCCGCCCTGGCCGGCATGATCGTCACGGCCAGGCTGGGCAGTGGCTCCTCGAATCAGGGCGAAGGTTTCGAACTGGAAGTGATTGCCGCCGTGGTCCTCGGCAGCACCAGCCTGTTCGGTGGCTTCGGCACGATTGTCGGCACACTGTTGGGGGTACTGACCATGGCAGCGATCAAGAACGGGCTGATTCTGGCCCACGTCTCACCGTTCTACACGCAAATCGCCACGGGCCTGATCGTACTATTGGCGATCTGGCTGAACACACGCATTCTACGTACCGGCCGCCCACTCGGGAGGGCTGGAGCATGAGCCTGTTTCGTCATCCTTCACCCCTTCCACTCGGCGTCGACAGCGGCCATGCCATGACGGTGCTGGGGCCAATGCCGGTCGAGCGCCTTGGCGTCACTTTGATGCACGAACACATTCTGCTCGACGCATCGGGCAAATGGGTCGCACCCAGTTGCTGCGGCGAACGGCACCTGGCCGAGCGCCCGGTGAGCATCGAACTGCTCGGCGAGCTGCACATGAACCCGCTGGTCAGCCGCGACAATTGTCAGTTGTTCGATGTCGACCTCGCGTGCGAAGAACTGCTGAAGTACCGGGCGCTGGGCGGGGAAACGGTGGTCGATCCGACCAATCTGGGCATCGGCCGCGACCCGCAGGCCTTGCAGCGGATTTCCCGTCTGACCGGCCTGAATATCATCATGGGTGCCGGTTTCTATCTGGAACCCTCGCACCCGCATTACGTGCACGAACGCTCGGTTGAACAACTGGCGGAGCAGATCATTCATGACGTGGGCGGCGGTGAAGAGAAGCCCGAGGTGATTGCCGGCCTGATCGGCGAGATTGGTGTTTCTGCCGCGTTCACGGCTGACGAAGAAAAATCACTGCGCGCCGCAGCCCGTGCAAGTGCTGCGACCGGCGTGCCGCTCTCGGTGCACCTGCCTGGCTGGGAGCGCCTCGGCCATCGGGTACTGGACATCGTTGAGGCTGAAGGCGCCGACCTGCGCCATACGGTGCTGTGCCACATGAACCCTAGCCACAGCGACCCTGCGTATCAGCATGCGCTGGCGGCACGCGGCGCGTTTCTGGAATACGACATGATCGGCATGGGTTACTACTTCGCCGACGAGCACGCGCAGTCGCCCAGCGATGAAGAAAACGCGCGGGCCATCGTCGCTCTGATCGAGCACGGCTTCGGCTCGCAGGTGCTGTTGTCTCAGGACGTCTTTCTGAAAACCATGCTGACTCGCTATGGCGGCCATGGTTATGGCTACCTGCTGAAACACTTTGTCCCGCGCCTGCGCCGTCATGGCGTTACCGGTGAACAACTCGAAAACCTTTTGATCGACAACCCGCGCCGGGTCTTCCAGCGCGGCTTCCAGGCTCCTTTTTCATCGCAGAGGAATGCAACGTCATGAAACAGTCCGTATTGCTGGCTGGCGAATCATGGGTCAGCACGTCAACCCACATCAAGGGCTTCGATCAGTTCGACAGTGTCACCGCGCACAATGGCGCACGGCGTTTGCTTGCGGCGATGGCAGACAGCGACTATCAGATCACGCAGATGTGCGCCGATCAGGCACAGACCGACTTTCCGGCCACGGTTGAAGCACTCAGTCAGTATCAGGCGGTGATCCTCTCCGACATCGGTGCCAATACCCTGCTGCTGCACCCGGACACCTGGCTGCGTGGCAAGCGTACGCCCAACCGCCTCAAAGCTCTTCGCGAATACGTCTTGCAGGGCGGTGCATTGATGATGGTCGGCGGCTACTTCAGCTTTCAAGGCATCAACGGCGGCGCGCGCTACCGCGGAACGCCTGTCGAGGAAGTCTTGCCTGTGCGTTGCCTGCCTTACGACGATCGTGTCGAAGTGCCGGAAGGCTTTCTGCCGCAGATCAACAGCGATCACCCGATACTGCAAGGCCTGGGCGGCGAATGGCCGTACCTGCTTGGCTACAACGAAGTTGAGTTGCATCCCGAAGCTCAATTGCTGGCCACGGTCGAAGGCTCTCGGCACCCGCTGCTTGCCGCGCGTGAAGTCGGTGCAGGTCGCACGCTGGCCTGGACCAGCGACCTTTCCGAACACTGGCTGCCGGAAGCTTTTCTCGACTGGGAAGGCTATCGCCGCTTCTGGATCAACAGCCTGGACTGGCTGACCCGCCGTACCTGACCGGAGGCTCCGATGCTCGATGACCCGATAACCCTGACCCGTGCATTGTTGGCGTTCCAGACCCTCAACCCGCCGGGCGACGAGGAAGCGTGTGCGGCTTTTCTTGCCGAGCAGCTGAGCCGCCACGGTTTTGTCTGCGAGCTGCAGCGTTTCGGTGAGCGCCGTTTCAATCTGGTCGCCTGGCTTGAGGGCGACGGCCCCGGCAAACCGCTGGGGTTCACCGGCCACCTGGATACCGTACCGCTCGGCAATGCCACCTGGAGTCACTCGCCGTTTGCCGGTGAGATTGCCGACGGCCGGCTTTACGGGCGAGGATCCAGCGACATGAAAGCGGGCATTGCCGCCTTCATCGTGGCCTGCCAGCGCAGCCGTGATTCCATTCGACGCGGGCCCGGCGTTCGCCTGATACTCACCGGCGGAGAGGAAACCGGCTGTGACGGCGCCAAGGCACTGTGCAGTGACGCGCCCCACTTGCTCGGTGAACTGGGCGCACTGCTGATCGGAGAGCCGACGGCCAACTACCCGATACTCGGGCACAAAGGCGCGTTATGGCTGCGCTGCGCCAGCCATGGCCTGACGGCCCACGGCGCCATGCCGGAAGAAGGCGTGAACGCTATCTACCTGGCCGCCGAACACATTGGCCGCGCGCAGACCTTTGAAGTAGGCCCTGCACATCCACTCATGCGCAAGCCGACGCTGAACGTCGGCACCATCAGCGGCGGCCTGAACATCAACTCGGTGCCGGACTACGCAGCGTTCACCCTGGACCTGCGCACTGCACCGAATCTGGACCACGATGAAATTCGCGGACGGCTGGCGGCCCACCTGGGCAGCAGCGCGGAGTTGAGCACCCTGATTGATCTGCCTGGTATTTGTGCCAGCCCCGACGAGCCTTGGGTGCAACAGGTTTTTGCACGCTGCCAGGCCTTGCATGACGCTCCCCTGGAGGAAAAGGCAGTGCCCTACTTTACCGATGCTGCCGTGCTGCTCCCCGCCATCGACTATCCGCCCACCCTTATTCTCGGCCCGGGGGAGCCCGCTATGGCGCACAAGGTCGATGAGTATTGTGAAGTCGACAAACTTCACCAATGCGTCGAGTTGTATGCCGGATTGATCGAAGACTGGACAGCCCTGCACGTGTGATGCGGAGCGTTGCGCAACTCTGCCAGTGCGTGCCGTTTAGCACACCTGCACTATTTGATTTAACTGCGCACTCGTTGAGTATTGTCGCTGCCTTTAGCGCGGAACAGGCTGTGTCTGAACAGCCTTGACGAGCATCGGCTTACTTACCCGTCAGGTAGTAACTGACTCCATAAAAAGGTAATGATCCATGAATAAAGAATTGATGATGCGCGAACTCAACGAGCAGGAAATGTCACAGATCAACGGTGGCATGAGCACCGGCGAAGGCGTTGCGGCCATTGGTGTGGTGGTGGCGGCTACCGCTCTGGCGCCTGCGACTGCGGTCGGTGCCGGAGTGATACTGGCCGGTGTAGCAGCTGTCAGCGCTTTTGATGCGTTCCAAAGCTACCAGATGGCGCAATAACACGTTTTGTCATGCTGCGTGAACACTGTGCTACAGGCACTTATGCAGTACTTAGGAGAACCCTATGACATCCGATCGTTATAAAGTATTTGGGAAAGCCGTCAATTCGTCATTACTGTTCTGGCTCACAGCGGTTTCTTTTCTGATCGCCGCCAGCCTGGACTTTCAATGGAGCTACATTGGATTCGCCGGTATGTTTGCAGCTGTCGCTGTTGGCGGCCTCAGTGAAAACGCTCATAGCGACCAGGAGAGTTGACATGATGTCCCGGCCCCTAGAAACCATTAACACTCATGAACTGACAGATGCCGAATTGCAGCGGGTGTCCGGTGGTGCTGATTTCACCATCATGCCGGTACCCGGTGTTGGCGTGATCAAGCCTGATCCGGTCTGCGTCTATCCATTCCCTGACGTGCCTCCACCGTCAGACATTCGTGGGCCATTCATTGGTTGATGCCCTGTGTGCCCTGGCCAGATCAGGGCACATTCACCCGCCTCTCGCGAACCGACAACAGGTTCAGGCGCAATTCCGATGGTCGCAGCGGCTTGGACAGTACGGACACTTCCGCGCCATGCAACGATTCAAGAACGACGTCCATCTCTCGCCCGGTGACGATGAGTGCCGGTACGTCCCAGCCTCGGGCAGCCCTTATGCTTTCGATGCAATCAAGGCCGTTGGCCGTCGTACCCAGATCATAATCGGCGACGATGATGTCGCAATTGGTAGTCAGGCCCTCGGCTGAAAGCGCGGTCTGGACTTCGCACCCCCATCGCTCCAACAATGCGGCGGTGGCCATCAGCACGTTGCGGTCGTCTTCCACCAGACAGATCCTGACGCCTTTTAGCAGGCTGTCGCCCAATGGTTTTCTGCGCACAGGCTGTACCGGAGCACTCACTTCTTCAAGTCCGTGAATGGTCACCGTGGTGCCGCGGTTGACCCGCGAATCGATAGTGATCTGTACTTCCAGAATCTGACTGAGTCGCTTGACGATGGACAACCCCAGCCCTACGCCTTCCACGTCCTTGTCGCGCACATGCCGGATGCGGTAAAACTCGTCGCAGACTTTGGGCAGATGCTCCGCCGCAATGCCACGCCCCTGATCGTGCACGCTGATCGACAAGCCACCGTTGCGGCGACGCACACCGATCAGCACCGGGTGCTCGGGGGCATATTTGAGTGCATTGGACAGAATGTTCTGCACCATCGTGGCAAGCAAGGTGGCATCGACTCTGACCCAGCGTCGACAAGGCCGGACTCTCAACTCCACGCCGGCCCATCGGGCAGCCGCCGTATTTTGCTGCACGATTTCATTGAGCATGTCGCCCAGATTGACCACGTCCGACTTGGCCGACACCTTGCCGCTGTCCAGCGTGTAGATATCCAGAATCGAGCGAAACAACTGCGAAAGGTTGTGCAGGGAACGATCGATGTTGTCGACCAGTTGCCGCTCGTATTCGCCAAGCGGGCTGGCGCGCAGGCACGCAGTGAACATGCCGATGGAGTGAATGGGCTGGCGCAGATCATGGCTCGCCTGGGCGAGAAAACGCTCTTTTTCACGGTTGGCGACAGTCGCCTGCTCTGACGCCTGCCGAGCCCTTACCAACAAAATGTGAGCGTAGCCGGGCACCAGAATTGTGACAGCGATCAGCATCAGTACCACAAATGGTTGCGCCTGCCAGTAAGGCGTCAATTGATAGATGATCAATATCGCCAGCAGCGCGAGCGAGGCTGCAATCGCCAGATAACGCGAGCCGAAGCGCATACCGTTACCCAGGGTCACCCAGACCATCACACTGAAAATCGGCAGCGTTGCTTCACCACCCACGACCAGGCCGACGGAAATTGCGGTGTAGTCATGCACCATCCCGAAGACACGGCGCACCGGAAACACACCCGGGTAAGTGATGATGTGCTGGCGCAGAATCAGAGACACCACCAGAAAGGCGACGTAATAGAGAATGATCGGTTGATACTTCGCTACATCGAGCCCAGGCAGAAACCCCACCAGCGACACATAGATGATCGCGCAGGTTGCCACGATCAGCCTCAGCGTTGCCTGATCCCGTTCAGCGTTTTTCCGGTCGTCCATCAACGCACCTCGATTTACTGCGAACTCATACCGCTTGGGATCGTGCGCAGTACAGGCTTGTGGTGTGCCATCTTGCACGGCAACTTAATTACACTTCAGTCGCCACCATCATCTGATTGGCGTCCTGCAAACCGGCCTTTCCAGAGTGTCGCGGCAGCGCGTAAATAATGACTCTAATTTTGTATCACAGGCGATACATATTGTTGCTATCGAGTATGATAACCCGACTAAAAATTCGGAAGCAGAGGCATGGCGTGCAGAATCATAGTGGCTGACGACCACCCCTTATTTCGCGAAGGCATGTTGCGCACCATCGAACGTCTACTGCCAGAAGCACTCATTGAGCAAGCCGGCAATTTCAATGAAGTGCTGACGCTGGCGCGCTCCGGTGACGAAGTTGACACACTGATTCTCGACCTGCGCTTTCCCGGTCTGGAGTCGATGCACACCATCGCCGAACTGCGCAATGAGTTCCGACGCACCTCGATCATCGTGGTCTCGATGATCGATGATCCGGAGACCATCTCCCAAGTCATGTTGAACGGCGCTGATGGCTTTATCGGCAAGAACATCGACCCGCAGGAAATAACCGACTCCATCGTCGCTATCCGTCAGGGCGAAGTCGTCGTCAAGTACAAGTCTGAAGGATCAATTTTCAACGAATCGGCCGTTAATGCGCTAAGCCCTCTTACTGCCCGCCAGAAACAAGTACTTGGCCTGGTGGCTGCCGGTAAAACCAACAAGGAAATCGCCAAGGATCTGGGTATCTCGCCTTTCACTGTGCGTATACATGTTTCTAGCCTGCTCAAAGTGCTGGGCGTGTCCACCCGAGCGGCCGCCGCAGCGCAATTCTCCAGCCTGGCGATCAAGTAAGTGCTTGAAAAACGTTCAGTCGTCGATGTTCAGACTGCCAAGGTCAGATGCCAGTTGCAGCTTGGCGTTATGCCAGTTGACCAACGATTCCACACGTTTCTGAGTCGCTGAGGCCAGATCATTCTGCGAGCGCAGAAGCTCGAGAATACTGCCCACCCCGGCTTTGTAACGCCCTTGGGCAATTTCATAAGACTTGCTCGCACTCTCGACAAACAGACGACTGATGGCCAGTGCCCGGGTTCTGGATTCCAGCGCCTGCTGACTCTTCCAGACGCTCAACGCAATACTGTTTTCAACCTCATGCAACGCCTGTTCGCGAGCAGCGCTTTCGTAACTGGCAGCCTTCGCCCTGCGCCGATTGAGAAAGCCATCGAAAATCGGCACCGTGATTTGCACACCGATTGTCCAGGTGTCTATCTCCTGACGGGTGGAAACCTGCTCGATGGGCGTATCCTGGCGACTGTAGTTACTGAACAGCGAGATGGACGGTCGGCTCTGAGCTTTCGCCTCATCAACTCTTGCCTGACTCGCCGCCCAGTCCGCACGGGCTTTTTCTATAGAGGGATGCAGCGCCCTGGCCTGCTCCATCAATGCATTGACGTCCCCCAGAAATGCTACGTCCTCACTGCCCGGCTCATCCAACGCAACCAGTTTGAGCGGGGCACCGGGTGATAACCCGAGCTGGCTGGCCAATTCGCCGCGCGCCGCTGCCAGGTCGCCTTCCGCCATCACTCGATCCAGCTGCGCTTCGGCAAAATCGGATTGTGCCTGCAGACGATCAGTCTGCTCACCGGCGCCAGCACGGTATTTCGCGTCAGCAGCTTTCAAGCTGTTGTCGGCAAGACGTTCTGCACTGACTTTGGCCTGCAACAGCGCGGTGTTGGCCTGCACCTGGTAAAAGACTCTGGCGGTGGCAAGCATCGACTTCTGCACTTCCTCAATGCGGCTGCTACTGGCGGCGTTCAATAATTGCCGGGCACTTTCGACTTTTGCGGCGCGAAGACCGAAGTCAAATAGCACCCAGCTCATGTTCACGCCGTAGATGCTGGTACTGGCGTTCAGCCTTGAATTGGCTTCGGAGAACCCCGGATAACGCGTGGTCTTACCGGCCCGGCCTTTTTGAAACTGCCCTTCCACGGTCGGGTAGTAGGCCGAATGCTCGGCGTCCATCTCCGCTTGACGCGCCAGCTCGGTCAGCCACGCTTCACGCAACTTGGGATCGGCACACAACGCGACAGACACCGCCGTCGCGAGGTTCAGGGTATCGGGAAGCCGACTGGAACCAGGGCACGCCGGTACGCGGTTATCCGCCATGCACAGCGACGCCAGCAATATACCCGCGACGCTCGACAAGGCCCATTTGCCGACACGGCGCATCACGGCTCGGAGCCCTGCGCTGAAGGCTCTCCGAGCACGGGGCCGTCGTAGGCAATTCGACCATTGGCCAGCGCCACGACCCGATCCGCCGATCGAATGGTTTCCGGTCGGTGGGCGACAATGATCCGGGTGATGTTCAGCGTCTCAAGCGCCTGATTGACCGCCGCTTCGCGAGTAATGTCCAGATGGCTGGTCGCTTCATCGAGAAACAGCAACTGCGGTCTTTTATAAAGCGCCCGGGCCAGCAATACCCGCTGCTTCTGACCGCCGGACAATACAGTCCCCATGTCACCCACCAGCGTGTTGTAGCCCATCGGCATCTGGGCGATGTCATCGTGGACAGCGGCCAGCCGTGCACACTGCTCAATCCATTGCTGGTCGGCACTGGTCTCGAAAAAGCTGATGTTGTCGCCAATCGACCCGGCGAACAGCACATCATCCTGAAGTACCGTGCCGGTCAGGCGCCGCAGCCTGCTGACATGATCAGGCCCGACCGGCTGTCCATCCAGCAGAACACTACCGGCGCTGGGTGCCAGGATGCCGAGCATGACGTTGAGCAAAGTGCTTTTGCCGCCACCCGACGGACCGACGATGGCGACCGACTCGCCAGCGCGAACATGGATCGACACACCATCCAGCACGTAAGGTTCGTACTCGGAATAGCGAAAGCGTACATCACGTACTTCAAGGCTGGGCACGTTCTCACTGCTGGCGTCATCCGACCCATCCAGTCCCGAAACCGGCTCGGCGTCCTGCAGCACAATGTCGGCCAGGCGCTCACCATGCAGGCGCAGCATGATCACGTCGACGATCTTGTCGATCAGCCCGGCGACACGGCCGTTGAACTGCTCTTTGTACGAGTTGAATGCAATCAGCATCCCGGCACTGAACTGCCCCTCCAGCACCAGCGTGGCGCCCAGCCAGATCACAATGATCGTCACCAGCCCGAACAGTACGCCGTTGAAGGTGCGATAAGCCAGTTGCAGTTTCTGGGGGTGCAAGCCGGCGTTGATTTCCTCCACCAGCAAGGCGCTCCAGGCGCTGCAACGCTGCTCAGGACGATTGAAAAGCTTGATGGTGCGCACGCCGCGCACGCTTTCCAGAAAGTGTGATTGTTGACGAGCCGCATGGACCAGCTGATTCTCGCTGGCACGCCGCAACGGCCCGAACCATGCCCAGCGCGCCAAGGCATAAATCACCATCGCCACCACGGCTACCAACGCCAGTTTAGGGCTGTAAGCGATCATCAGTCCCAGCGTAATGACCGTCATCAGCCCGTCGAGTATGGCTTCAATGAACGACGTGGTGACTGTCTGCTGGATCGACTTCAGAGAGCCGAAGCGCGAGACGATATCGCCAAGATGGCGGCGCTCGAAAAACGCTACTGGCAAACGCAGCAGATGAGTGAACACATTAATCTGCCACTGCGCACCGAGCATTGTACTCAGGTACATAAGCGCCCACCCACGGGCCAGCGCAACGGTATGCTGCATGATCAACAGAATGCCGAAGCCGATGGCCAGCACCGCCAGCAGATCCAGATCAGCGCTGACCAGCACCTTGTCGATCACGGTCTGCATGAAAAACGGGCTGAGAATAGTGCACAGCTCCAGCGCCAGTGCCAACAGCAGCACGTGGGTGAGCACCCGGCCAAACCCGTGCACTCGCCCCAGCAACTTGCGCAACGAAATCGGCGGCCGGGCAGCCACTGGCTGGAAATCACTCTCGGGCCACACCTCCAGCGCCACGCCGGTAAAGGCCGCCGACACCTCATCCAGAGACAGCTTGCACAGGCCACGCGCAGGATCGTGCAGCACCACGCCGTACGCCGTAACCTCCCTGAGCACCACGAAGTGATTAAAGTTCCAGTGCAGCACACAAGGCAGTTGCAGTTGACCCAGCGCACTCAGTTCAACGCGCAATGCCCGGCTGCCAAGCCCGAGTTGCGCGGCCATGCTGATCAGTTGCTTGAGGTTCACGCCTTTCATCGACGGCGAAAGGCGCTTACGCAGAGAAAAAAGGTCGCTGTGCTGTCCATGGTAACGGGCAATCATGGCCATGCACGCCAGACCGCATTCAGTGGCTTCGGTCTGCAACACCACCGGCAGTTTGGTTCCAACCCCGAAAGTGAACGCATTTTTGAGGTTCAAAGGCGTTTTCCTATTCCGCGCAAAGGCTCGAGCAGCCACTCATAGAGCGGCAGCTTTTCCTGCATGATGTCGGCGTCAAGCTGCATGCCGGAGCGCAAGCGCTCGCGTTTGCCCTGACCCTCGATGACTTGTGACGCCAGCGCGACCGTGACCCGATAGAAAGGGCCTTGCTCGCGCATCTGCTCGGAAACATTGCCCAGCGTCATGACTTCCTCAGCAGGCAATGCAGTACGTGAAATCGACGACACCCTGCCCGGCTGCAGGCCGAAGCGCTGATAGGGATAGGCTTGGTAACGCAACATCACGGTATCGCCGGCGCGCACAAAGCCCACCGAGCGACTGGGCAGATACAACTCCGCGTGCAGCTTTGCATTGGCAGGCACGATGCTCAGGAGCGGCCGCGCACTGTCGACCCGTGAGCCGTTGGAGACCGCGATGGCGGTTGCCTCACCGGCCGTTGGTGCAGTAATCAGGACCTCCCGTTTGGTTTCACTTTCGACCAACTGGTCCTGATTCTCGGCCAGCCTGCGTTGCAGATCGGCCAGTTGCTTGCTGTGGTTGAACGGCAACTCGACCAGCTCCGCGCGCAGCCTGGTGCTTTCGGCGCGCACTGTCAGCAGCGAGCGATTCAGCTCTTCACCACGCAGGCGCATGTCCAGCACGGCGTCTTCTTTTTCCTGAAGCTGATCACGAGACACATAATCCTGGCGTTGCAGGTTGGCGTAGCGTTCGGCAATCCCTTTGGTTAACGCCAGCCGCTGACGCGCCAGGTCGATTTGCGCGAGTATTTTCTGCTGTTCGGTTTCCAACGCTTCGACTTGACGCTTTTTGCCTTCCAACTCCTGCTGATGCAGGGCCAGGGTCTTGTCGATCTCCTGAGTCAGGCTTTCCTGACGTCGTTTGATCGAGAGGCTGATCGCCCGTTGCGCACCGCCCGCTTCGCCGTTTTGCGTATCGCTGGACAACGCCATCAACACAGCGTCGGCATTCACCGGCTGCCCTTCGCTGATGCCCAGGTTGTTGACCACCCCGGCTTGCGGCGCATAAATCCTGATCAGACCTTTTTCAGGCAGCACCACACCGCTCGCCGCCGTACGTTTGGTGTATGTAGCGAAAGTCAGAAACAGCCCCATGCAGATGCAGAACAGTAGCGCGACGGCGGCTGCCAGGCGCATCGATACCGGGCTGATCAACAAGACCGTACCCAGCGTGCTGCGCTTCTGAGCGGCGAGCGCTTCAGGTCGAAAGAGCATAAATATGCATCGCGTCGATCATCAGGAATGCGCCATAAGAAACCACAGGGCTCGACAGTATTTAAAGAGAGGGGCGAATAGAAGCCGGACAGTTTCATATAGCCGTCACATGAGTAACGGGCAAACCCTTCACCGACCGACTGAACGTCACCGTATTTAAAGCGCGACGTATTAAAGCGTTGGCGACCGACCACCTCAATAGCACACATGAACTAGTCGCCAAAAGACAGCGGCACAGATAGCTCATGTGTACTATTGCTACTCGCGTCAGGGGATGATTTTAATAACGCTCTCTGCCGTAGGTCGCTGCTACGGAAGACTTGACTTTTCAATGACCCGCTTAGAGGAAATGACGCGATGACTCAAGCAATTAACCCAAAAAAAGCACACGAAACGCTTCATACCGGTCAGGCAGTTCGACTGTTGAACGAGGCAGAGCTGGACTGCGTGGGAGGCGGTATTGAGTTCAGTGCTTTTGGTTATACCTTCGCAGGCGGCGAGTCGTTTGCCCCCGGCTATAACTACGCCTCTATCACCAACTCGCGCGGTATTCCAATTTATTACACCACCTGGCAGAACTGATAAGGCCATCGCATGCAAGTGACAGGACCCGGACTGCCTCCGGGTTCCGTACTCACGAACATCTAAAGCCTGCGTTATACAGCGCGCCGACATTGCCAGGTTCTGGACGAAACGCCGGCGCGAAGGTCAGGCAAGGCAAAAGCAGTCGCGCAGCGGCCGAGGTCGCGTTCGACGCTACGTGATGTAAAGAGCATGCTGACTGGACGCGCATCCCACCCCGTTTCTTTAACGCAACGTCCCCAAGCGCACCCACTTTTCGTACAGAGCCTGCCCCCTTTTCTTTTATACAATATCTGTGTACCGCCATCGACGCGCTGAACACATGACGTGCCTCTCAGCAGTACTGGACTGACCAGGAAAACGTGATGTCGATTCTCTCCCGATGCAGAGACCTGGAAATGATCCAGGCGTTGTTGCGCATGGCAGTGATTGCCACCTCTGCACTGTACGCATTGATCATGCACGCACTGGACGACATGTCCGGCAGCCGAATGTGGGTCATTCTCGGCTATTGCCTGGGCTTCGCCATCGTTGGTATCGGGCTTATCTGGCGTATTGCAGTACGGCCCGGTGTGTCTACCCGGCGCAGAATGTTCGCGCTGGTCGTCGATAACATGGCCGGGATCGTCACAATCACTGTGGGTGGCGAACCGATGCTGCCGGTTTACTCGGTAATGCTCAGCATGACGGTGGGGTATGGCATGCGTTACGGGCGCAATTACCTGTTGCTGGCGACCGGCTTTGCCTTGTCGTCTTTGTGCCTGATCATCCAGCTCACCCCTTTCCTTCAAGAGCATCCCGCCGTTGCGGTGATGATGATCCTGACCATGCTGGTGCTGCCGTCGTTCGTTTACTTCCTGCTCTCGCGATTGCACATCGCACTGAATGAAACCCAGGCGGCCAATGAGGCGAAATCAAGGTTTCTTGCCGAGGCCAGCCATGACCTGCGGCAACCGATTCACTCCATCAGCCTGTTTACTGCCTGTCTGCGCGACGCTTCATTGGGCACAGACGAGCGCCGCCTGGTCGATAACATCGACCGGGCACTCAGCGCTGTAGAACAGCTTTTCCGCTCTCTGCTGGATATCTATACCCTCAATCAGGGAGAAGTGAGTCCACGCCTCGAGACGATTGATGTGGACGCATTAATCAATGGCCTGGTCAGCCAGAACAGTGAGGCGGCCAGCTGGGCCGGTGTCGAAATCCGCGTGCGCCCGTGCCGGCAACAGATACGCAGCGACCCTGCGCTGCTTCGCACCCTGCTGCAAAACCTTATCTCGAACGCCTTTAAATATGCCCCCGGCAAACCCCTGCTTATTGCTTGCAGACCCCGCAAGGGGACGTTGGACATCGGCGTCTACGACATGGGCCGCGGTATTTCGGAAAAGCATCTCCCTCATTTGTGCAACGAGTTTTATCGCGTCCGCGAAGAGCGTGATCAGGACATTGAAGGCGTAGGGCTTGGGCTAAGTATCGTCAAACGCATCGCCGGTCTGCTGAAGCTGCACATCCGGATTGGTTCGCGCCTGGATAAAGGCACTGCGGTTGTCATCAGCGGGCTACCGATTGTGGCGGCACGGCAAATCGCGCACGCTCCGGACATCGACTGGAACAAACACCTGTTGGGCGGTTTACGTGTTCTGCTGATCGAGGATAATTACAACGTGCTGCAGGCCACCGCGATGCTGCTGCGCAAATGGGGCTGCGACGTCCAGACCGCTTCCGCCACCCCTCAAGCGAGCGTCGATTGCGATCTGGTCGTTACCGACTTCGACCTAGACCGAAGCGCCACAGGCGCAGACTGCATTAGCTACCTCAGCCAACTGCATGGCCGCCGGATACCTGCAATCGTCATCACTGGCCACGAGATTCAGCATGTACAGCAATCGCTGAATGACCCACAGATACCGGTTCTGTCCAAACCGGTACGGCCTGCGGAGTTACGTTCACTGCTCCTGAGTTTCAAGATGGACTTGATACAGACGACACGTCGCGCGTCTCTTACCGGGTCATGAGTGCGACAGTCAGCCAACAGCGCACGTTAGTTTGATTACAACGGCGTTATAGTTCGCTAGTACACCTGTACTATAGTGAATACTTACGCCGTTAGCCTAAGCTAAGAAAGAAATGACTTCATTATATATAGACGCTGAAAAGCTTTTCACCGCAAGGCTTTTTCGCACGTTTCTGTCTGTCTATAAAAACTTTCAACAACTGATTTACCATCAGGGGCATTCGGCATGGGCAATTATTATTCACTGGCGCGGCTAAAAGGTTTAGCGGTTGCGATAACAGTCATGGCCGCTTTAACGGCCTGTTCGACGGGGGGCAGTAACCCTCTTGGCGGGCTGGATGCGTTGACGGGTGAGCCTAAGTTTGAGCCTGACTATATAAAAGCCAATATCATTCCCAAAAAATCGACCAAATCTCAAATCCGGGCGAAATTTGGTGCTCCTAATTCGGCGGAAGATGATGTCGGCGACAACTCCGCACAGTGGTCATACGAGCGTGGCGAATCAGGCGTGGCAATGCTGAAGAAAATGGCCTACAAGTACAGTTACAAGTACGGCGCCGGAACGTCGAACTCAGTATTGGCGCAGGCAGATGGTCACTTGGGAGATGCCGAAGATGTGATGGATGACGTCAGTACCGTCACAGGAACGAAGAGTACGGGTATGAAGAAGGTGATCAACAGGATAGTCATACTTTTCAACGGCGAGACGGTCGACCGGTTCTATACATACTGACCGCTCAGCAATAAGTGTGAAGCCGGTAATGCTGCGATTACCGGCGGTTCAGCCTGTCATTTTTGAAGCGTAAACTCGGCCTTGTCGAAAGACAGCCAGCAGGAATCGTTGTCGGTCCATTTTGACTCGCTGGTGCCGAGAACACCCTTCATCAGAATCTTGTCGCCTTTCTTTAATCCGCTGATCTTCTTCTTGTTCACCAGCAGATCATCGCGGGTCAGCCCTTGACCGGTGCATTTGGGGTTCTTGGGGTCGGTGAAGATGATCGCAATCTGATTCTGACCGATGGCTGTTCCTGTCTTGGTAATGCGCTGCACAATGCCAGGGATGATCAGCGTGTTAGCGTCCCACTTTTCCTTGGCAGTGACCTCATTGGTTTCCCAGTCGTTCCAGATTTCCGTCAATGTCGTTTGCTTGGCAGTTGTCAGCCCCCGAAGATCCCCGCTCAGCAAATCTCCGGTCTGATCAAAGACCCCGTTTGTCACCGACATGGCCTGATCAAGCCCCGCGCATCCTGACAAGGCCAGAACTAACGGAAACAAGGCTGCACTTTTCATTCACATACTCCGCCGACTGATCGATGCAGGAGTTACCCACGCATCCATTATTTAAGTAACCACGACATGCACATCGCACGGGACTGTATCTACGACCTGAGGGCGTATCAATAGTACAGATGCGCTATACGGCGTACTGTTTTTGATCACAGAAGCAAGCCATCAAATTTTTATGTCACCCCCGCAAAAACCTGGACCTTCCTCGAGCCGGTCCAGGCTAACTGACAGGCATTAGAACAACGCCTGGAAAATTTAACCGGGCGTTATGAGAGTCTCTTTCAGGATCAGAATCTATACGTCGCCCCAATACCGTATAAACTCGCACGGCTTTTGTACGTCGCACTGTAACTGCCCAGTGCATTGGCGCGACTGACATCGACACTTTCTTCCTGAAGATACGAATAGGCGACATCCAGGCTCAGTTGTGGCGTGACGTCATAACCCGCCCCTACGCTGAAGACCTCGCGATCCCCGGTCGGCGTACGGGGTGAACGCCCGGTATTACCGGTCGGCGACTGATCGATAATCACGCCCGCACGCAACACCCACTGCGGATCCAGCCGATACGCAGTACCGAGCGCGTAAGCCCATGTATCGTGCCAGTTCAGGCCTTCCTGAATGGAGCCGGTCAGTGCCGAAGCCAGCGTGCCGCCTTGCGCGGCCGAGACCGGTTGATTGCGCAGGCTCAAGTCCTGCATGCTGCTCCAGCCTGTCCAGGTCGCACTGGCGTAAAGTGTCCAGGCGTCACTAAGCGCCTGAGTCACTGAAAAATCGTAAGACTCCGGCGTGGCCACTTTCAACGTACAGTCGTAACGGTTGCTCGCAAGCAACTGCGGCGGCGTTCCTGCGCCGGTGGAAACTTGCGTGTGACAGCCCAGCTTGTAATCGACCTTGGAATGGTAGGTCAGGCCTACGCGGGTGGAGTCGGTTGCGTTGAATAACACGCCGATATTGAAGCCCACGGCCGTGTCATCACCTGAAACCTTGACACGGGTGTCAGCAATGGCCGGATTAAGCGTGATGTCTGATTCAAGCGTTCCGGCAATTCGATTGAACGTCGGACCGAAGCCAATCGACAGCCTGTTATTGAAGGCGTAGCTGATGGTGGGTTGCAACGTCACCACCTTGATCTCGCTTTTGCTGGCGAACATGCGCCCCTGAAAACTGCTTTCATAATCGGTGGACAAACCGAAGGGTGCGTAGAGCCCCAGGCCGAACGCCCAGTGCTCATCGATTTTCCGGGTGTAAAAACCGAACGGCACCGTGCTGAAGGGCACCATATTGCCATCATTACTCCCTTGTGAGCGACCGGCGGCATGGCTGATGTCAGTGGATGCGTCCACGAACGCGGCCCCCATGGTGATTTGGCTGTTGTCCAGCCGCGCCATACCTGCCGGATTACCGTACACCGTGCTGGCGTCCTCAGCCATCGATGCACGGCCAGCCTGACCGCTGCCCATACCGGCGATACTTTGCTCGGTACGGGCGAAGCCGCCAGCAAGAAGTTGAGTGGATGCCAATACAGCGGCAAGGCCAAGTGTAGTTTTCAACAGGGTCATTTTAATCTGCGGCCGTTGTGATTTATAAGCGTCCATGGCGAATTTGCAACTGTCAACGTTACCCGAGGCCACGCCGATTTCTAACGTTTCAATAAAACCGCGCGATGATAAGAGTCGCCGACACCTACTTCCATAGTACAGATGAGCTATTGAATAACTGCCTGCCTGTTGATCGGAACTTATATAATCAGTAATAGGCCGCCGCTAGTACATCCGTGCTATATCCACTGCACCCTCCCCTCCTGATACTCCCGTTGTTGGCAACCCGCCGAACGGAAACGCTTAAGCCCTCGGGGCTGGCAGCCACCCTGGTGGCTTTTATGGAGTATCTGGAGTCGCTATGAACCCCCTATTCAGAATATCCCCTCTTGCTTTTGCAATTACTCTCGCACTGCTTCCAGAGGCTCAGGCCGTTGACTATGTGCTCACTAATGGTCAGGAAACCTTTAACAGCGACCGTTTGATCGATGGCGCGATCGACGTCAATGCAACTGACGGCAACACTTCTACCCTGACAATCAACAGCGGCGCAACCGTGACCAGCGAAGGCGGCAGCATCGTTGGCCAGGCCAGCAGAACCGGCGTCAATATGGCTCAGGCCAATGTTGTGGTTGAAGGGGCAGGTTCGCGCTGGGTGGTGCCTCGCACCTCATTCGTTCTCGGTAACTCGATCGTTGTCGGTGGTGTCGGCCAGGGCGATCTGACGGTCCGTAACGGAGGGCAGGTGTCGGTTCGGGATCTGGATATGGGTGAAGTTTTCGGGTCCCGTTCCAACGCATTTTCGAACGCGACGCTGTCGGTGAGTGGTCAGAACTCCCTGGTCGATGCGGTCAACATCCAGGCTGGCGGAGTGTTTGTCTATCGCTCGAGCATCACGGCCAATGACGGCGGCAAAATCAACAGCCAGCAGGTCGACATAGACTCCGTCGTCAAGCTTTCAGGCGCAGGAACCCGCTGGGACAACAGCGGCTCCTTTGTGAACAGAAACGACCTGACCCTCGAGAACGGCGCAGTACTGACGAGTAACGAGCTGCGACTGGGGTCGGCCGTTATCAACCAAAGCAATCAGGTCAATGTTACCGGACAGGGTACCCGTCTCGACGTGCAATCGCTGACGCTCGGCACCAACGTTGTCCGTACTTACCTGTCTCTGGCCGACGGTGCCGAACTGAGCGCCACTAACGGTATGCTCATCAGCTTCGTGAACGACAGCAACTCGGCGACGCGCGGCACGTTTACCATCGGCGGCCCGGTCGCGGTGGACCCTGACCGTACCGATGTTGATTCCATGACTGCAGGAGCAGCTCTGGCGGCAGGCCGACTGAACCCGCAAACCGCCGTCAGCTTTGGCACCGGCAACGGTTCCCTGGCGTTCAACCATACTGACACCGATCTGCAGTTCGCCAACACGCTGAATGGTACGGGTCGAGTGTATGCATTCAGCGGCAATACCACGCTGAGCGGCGACACCTCGGGATTGGCCGGTAGCGTCGTTGTGCGCGGCGGGCGACTGGTGTTGGCGGGGAACGTCGACCAGGTCAATCAGCGCGGCAACACAGCCACCACCCAAAGCGTTTCGCGGTTTAACGTAGGTAACGGCACATTGGTGGTCAACGGCATTGCGGGCCGCACTGAGTTCGGGACTTACACAAACAGCGCTCAGGTACTGGACGGAGGTATTCTGGCCGGCGTCGGTCAGGTGGGCAGCACCCAGGTCGCCTCCGGCGGTACGCTGTCGCCAGGAGAAAGCGCCATAGGTGCGCTGGCGATACAAGGCAACCTCGAGATGGCCGCCGGTTCACGCTACGCCGCAGACATCGCGGGCGACGGCAGCGCAGACCGGATCAACGTGAGCGGCACCGCAACCCTGCGCGGTACGCAAGTCAACGTGACCGCGCTGGATCCCGCGCAGAGCTATCAGAGCGGCAGAACCTACACGCTGCTCTCCGCCCAGGGCGGTTTGGTCGACGGCGCCGCCGCAGGCACTGCCTATGCCCAGGCACTTACCAACTCGGCGTTCCTGAATGTCGGGCTGCAACGCACAGCCAATGACCTTAACCTCACCATTGAACAAAAAAGCGTAGAACCTACGCCAACTCCAGAACCGACTCCAGAGCCGACTCCAACTCCGGAGCCTACACCTGAACCAACACCAACACCAACACCAACACCTGAGCCGACTCCAACACCTGAGCCAGAGCCGACCCCCGCGCCAACACCGGGTATCTTTCAAACGGTCATGCTGACCCAGAATCAGTTCAATACAGCGGGTGCGCTCAGCGTGCTGGAGCAAAGCGGCGAACCGCTGCGCCTCTATAACAATCTGTTGATTCTGGATGCCGAAAGCGCGCGTAATGCTGCCGATCAGCTGTCCGGCGACACGCTCGCCAGTACCTCGACCGCCCTGATCGCCAACAGCCAGGTGGTGTCCGGAGTACTGGGGACTCGTGTGCGTAATCTTCTCGATACCGGGACATTGCGGATGCCAGCCATGGCACTCAATCTGATGCCAACCACTCCACCCGCCGAAAGCGGTGCCTGGGTGCAACCATTCGGCAACTGGACCAAAACAAGCAGCAACAATGGCGCAGGCGGTCTGCATCAAAGCACAGGTGGCCTGCTGTTCGGTGCGGACGGCAGCTTCACCCCGGATTGGCGCGGCGGCGTCTACGCTGGCTATAGCCGCTCGAAGTTCGACGCCGATGATCGCGATGCCGACGGCCACAGCGACAACTATCATCTTGGCCTGTACACCGGAGCCCAGATCGATGCACTGCGCCTCAGTGCCGACGTCGGCTACACCTGGCACAAGCTGGAGAGCGAGCGGAATGTGGCCTTCGCCGGATTCAGTGATCACTTGACTGGCAAACGCGACGCGAAATCGTTGCAGGCCAGTGGTGAAGCGGCCTACCGCATACCGCTTGGCAGCGTGGCTCTGGAACCTTTCGCCGGGCTTTCCTATGTTCGCTACGACGCCAAAGATCTGCACGAAAAAGGTGGGCCAGCCGCGCTAGACGTGTCCAGCGACAAGCAGAATACCGTCTTCTCGACGCTCGGCCTGCGCGCATCGACGAACACCCGAGTGGCCAACCTCGATACCCAGGTCTACGGCTCACTGGGATGGCGACGCGCCTTTGGTGATCTGGATCCGCGAAACGAGCAGAGCTTTGCCGGCGGTCCAAACTTCGAAGTGCAAGGCGTAGCTCAAAACCGCGACACCGCCTTGACCGAAGTCGGCGCGAAGCTGCGATTGAACCGTCAGACCGATCTGGGCTTGTCTTACCAGGGGCAGTTCGGCACTGACACTCGTTTCCACTCGGTGAATGCCGGCGTGACGGTCCGCTTCTGATCGTAATTGCAGCATCGGGCTGGATAACCATTTGCACAGGCTCGCCTGGAGTGGCATCCAGCCCGAATTCATTGGAAGGCATTTACATAGTGCGATCCCGAATCCACTCCGCGTTATCGTCCTACGCGCCGATCAACGACTAACGCAAGACACTCGAACCGCCCCTTCATCGCCCTCCTGTCGGCATTCGCTCGGCTAACGTTCAAACCGTGCTCCAGGCCATCAGATTACCTGCGAGTGATGCGGCCATTTATCTCAAACAACACGACTGTTACAGGCAAGCGCTCAATCACATGCGGTGAATCGCATCTACGCCATTACGCCAGAGCTTCTGGCAGTCACTCACCAGGAACGTCAAAACCATGGCAAGGACTTAAACCGTTCTGGACAGCGGGCCGGTTGGAAGCGTAATAAGGTGCCTACAAAATTTCCCTAATGGACAGCACGTTAATGGCACTACGCGGTGATGAGGCGGACGACCATGAGTTCCGCAGCCGGTCATATCCCGTCGAGGAAGATATGGCGCAGCAGCGTCGAGTCTGGCGCTTTGAGCGCATCGGTTGGGCTGGCCTGATTGTGCTGATAGTGCTGACCCTCGCCGGCTTGTTTTCCAAAGGGCCATTGAGCCAGGTGGAGCCCGAAACGGCAGATGGCAAACTGCAGGTGAGCTACGAGCGTTTCAGCCGCAACGGCAGTCAGGACGATATGATTGTCACGTCCAAAGGCGCCCCCTCCGAAATGCGTTATCTGGTCGTCGGCAGTGGACTGCTCGAAGGCGTGTCGATCGAGAACCTCAACCCCCAGCCCGCGCCCCTTCACAGCGAAGGCCGTGATCTGGTTATTCCGATGCAGGCCGACAAGGACGGTCTGGCCACCTTGTACCTGACTGTTCGCAGTAACGGGGTGGGACTGTACCGAGGGCAAATGCATATGCTGGGTGGCGAAACGCTGCCGATGCCCAGGTTTATCTACCCGTAGAGAGAACGCGATTTATGGATGCAGTGCTCAGAGCAGCAGCGATTTATTTTGTATTGATGGTCTTGTTTCGTATTGCCGGACGCCGCTCTCTTACCGACCTCACCACCTTCGATTTCGTCTTGTTGCTGATCATTGGCGAGGCCACTCAGCAGGCGCTGCTGGGCGATGATTTTTCGGTGACTAACGCGATACTGATCATCTCCACCCTTATCGCCATAGACGTCGGCTTTTCCCTGGCCAAACGCCGATCAAAGCGGTTGGCAAAGTTTCTGGATGGCGGCCCCACGGTCATTGTGGAAGACGGCAAGCCACTGACCCAACGAATGAGAGAGGCGCGTATCAGTGAATCCGATGTGATGGAGGCAGCACGAACCACGCAAGGGATAGTGGAGATGAAGGACATCAGGTACGCGATCATCGAAAGGAACGGGGAGATATCGGTCATACCCTTCAAGTGAAGGTCTGCAAGTGATCAGGGATGGCTGCAGGCCGACTCCCGAATCAGTGCTAAAACGGACCTGCGCAGAGTTTCATGGCGACATCCTGAACATCTTTACCGATCAAGTCAGGCTGGGTGCCGAGCGGGTTGAGCACCTTCCCCGGGCGCTCGACAAACGCGGTGCGACACCCGGCCTGGGCAGCCCCGGCGATGTCCCAGGCGTGCGCTGCGACCATGATCATCTGATCCGTAGCGATGCCCAAGCGCTGTGCGACCATTTGGTAGGTTGCTGCGGCTGGCTTGAATTGACTGATTTCGCTGCCTGCCATGATGTGCTCGAAGCAGTCGGTCAATCCTGCAAATTCGAGCTGTTGCTGCAGCGCCTCCAGCGCGCCATTGCTCAGGGCAATGAGCACAAACCCGTAGTCCTTCAATAACTGCAGTGCCTGATGAACGTCCTTATGCGCAGGAAGAGATTTGATGCCTGCGGCCAGGGCCTGGCACTGATCGTCGCCCACGTCCACCTTGTGCCGTGCGGCAACCATTCTCAAAGCGCCCTGCGCCAGATCACCAAACGCCTGATACTGGCCGGTTATGGTGTTGGTCATCCAGCACTCTTGCAGTGTCAGGAACCATTCGGTGCGCACACGGCTATCGTCGAACAGTCCCTCGAAGAAAGCGTCGAGCGCGGCCAGATCCAGCAGCGTCTCGTTTACGTCAAAAATGATGTGTTTGAGCATGCTATAGGCCCCTGTTGCCTGCCTGAAGTGATGGCATCGAATGCGCCACCTGGCGGTGCTGACATCAGCCAGCACCGCCAAAGGTCACGATCAGGTCCCTGGCTTACGCCTGCTCTTCCTGCTCGTCATCATCGTGCTTGAGTGCCGGCTTCATCCCCGGCTGAGGCGCGTGCTCGGCATTCGGCGCGATTTCTTCGCCGTGGTTCTTTTTCTCTTGCTGGACTTTTTTGTCGTGAGCAACGTTACGTGGATCGGTCATGGGAATTCCTTGATTGGCAGAGGATTCGAACACCCATCGACGTGATGCATTGTTTGAGCGCCGGGGCAAGATTTGGAGTCAGGGCGTAGCCAGGCGTTCAGTGCATTTGAACCGGCACGCGAATAGCGGGTTGGGGCCTGAGTTCAGGTGACGGCGTCACGACTCCGCGGACGACAGCGTGAACGCTGGCGACTGAACCAGCTCCATGATCACTTCGCGCAAGGACTGCGCACACGGAGACAGCTCGCGATACGCCAGCGCCAGCACATAGGCGACAGGTGTACCTGGGCCCGTCAGCTCACGACAGGCAAGCCGCCCCGGCTGACGTCGGGCATAGCGCTGCGGCATGAGGGCCACACCCATGCCTCCGGCGACCAGCGCGGCGGTGGTCTGCATCTGGCGAGGCTGTTGCACGACCCGAGGAGTAAAGCCAGCGTTGGCGCAGGCCAGCAGAATGTGCGAGTGCATGCCCGGGCCATGATGCGGGGCGAACAGAATCCAGGGTTGGTCTGCCAACGCCGCAAGACCGATGGACGCACGCTCGGCCAAGGGATGATCCTGCGGCAGCACCGCAACCATGCGATCCTCGAACAGCGGCTCGATATGGATATTGCCCGGGTCTATGACCGGCAACACCAGAATGCCAACGTCCAGCCGGTCGTTGCGCAGGCCTTCAAGTTGCTCGGGAGGGGTGGCCTCCTGCAGTTGAATATCGACGTTCGGGTTCGCTGCCTGATAGCGACGCAGCAACGCCGGCAGCAAACCATCGACCACGCTGTCGACAAAGCCCAGGCGAATCGTGCCGAGCATGCCTGCCGCTGAGCGACGTGCCATTTCACAGGCCCGTTCGGCCTGCAACAGCGTTTGCCGCGCCTCGGCCAAAAACACGACGCCCGCAGCGGTCAATTGCGTGGAGCGCGTACTGCGCAGCAACAACTGCACGCCCAGGCATTCTTCCAGACGACGAATCGCAACGCTCAGGGGCGGCTGTGACATGTTCAAGCGCTGCGCGGCCTTGCGAAAATTCAAGGTTTCAGCGACCACCACGTACTGGCGCATCAATTTCAAATCAATCATCTGATATTTTTTTAGTATCAATGAGCTATCAAATTAGTATGTTACAAATAAATGAGCGTTGCACATACTTCATGGTAAACGGCTAGAGCGAGATCGCTCACAGCCTGGTCTATCGAAGAAGGGGCGCTGATTTGAACACGCGAGCGTATGGTGTCGCCGCACTGGCCGGCTTTGTTGGAGGCAATGTTTCCAGTTTCATCAAATGGGGTACAGAGATCCCCTTCCCGCCTCGCACGCCGGACCGCCCGGTCCCGCCCGTGGAGATGCTTGATTCGCTGGGCATCAACGCTCAGCAGCTGACTTATGTGTATTCAGAGCATGTGGTGAATTACGGCAGTGCCCTGGTCCACCATGGCTTTTCCATCTTCTTCGCCATGTTCTATTGCCTGCTTGTACTCCGGTATCCGCGCGCCGCCCTGTGGCAGGGTCTGGGTTTCGGCCTGTTGGTGACCCTGGGGTTTCACGGCGTCATCCTGCCTGCGTTCCATTGGGCACCGCCGCTGTGGGAGCTGCCTACCTCGGAGTTGTTATCTGAAACGTTCGGGCACTTGCTGTGGATGTGGGTGATCGAAGTCATACGGCGGGATTTGCAGCAGCGCTGGCTGCCTCACACCCGACCGGCCTGAGTAGCGCGCTGTCTTGCGACAGACACACGGAATTTCCCTGTAAACGGAGTGACCCGATGAAATCTCTATACACCCTGGCTCTGGCCTGCGCCGCCTGCGCGGGCATGGCGAGTGCCAATGCCGACGTGCAATCGGTGCCGAAAGAGTCTGCGCAAATGACTCACAGTAACGGTCAACTGCAACCACCTGTTTCATATGCCACGCTGTGGGCTGACGAAAACGGTGCCACGCATGTGGGCCACTGCCGCCTGGAAGGCCTGGAGTTCAAAAGCTATGCCCCGCCAGCCGCGCCGCAATGGGTCGGCGTCTCCCCTGACGATATCGAAAGCATCGCCTACGCGGTGCTGCCGGTGGGATACGTCGGCAACTGGCACCACGCGCCGGGGCCACAATGGGTCGTCACCCTGCAGGGGCAATGGTCGGTGGAGACCACCGATGGCAGTGTGCTGGTGCAAGGACCGGGAGAGATGCAGTTCAATGCCGACACCCGGTCCCGGCCGCGTCCGGATGACGAACGTGTAGGCCACCTGACGCGCACCGTGGGTGATCAACCCAATGTTCAACTGATCATCAAACTTAAACCGGGTGCGGCTGACAAACGTACCAACGGCAGCTGTGCCTACTGATCGCATACGGACCTGAACCTATGAAACCGACCCGTAAAAATCGCTTTCTGCGCCCCTCCTCATGGCTATTGGGCAGTGCGCTCCTGGCTGCGGGTTCAGCAGGCGCAACCGACGCCGTCGCCCCTGTCCGGCAAGTCGTTATCGACCCGGCCTTCAGCCAACTGGTTGCCCCACAGGCCCACGTCGAGCTGCTCACCGATCAGGCGAAGTGGGCAGAAGGCCCGCTGTGCCTGGCCGATGGCCGTTTGATCTGGAGTGACATCAAGGCCAACAAGGTCAGCAGCTGGCAGGCAAAGGATGGCGTGTCCACCTGGCTGGAAAAAGCCGACTTTCAAAATGGGCATACGCTCGACGGCCAGGGCCGTGTGGTGGCGGCCTCCCATGGCAAGCGCGGCATCGTGCGGCAGGAGCCCAATGGTGAGTGGCGTACATTGGTCGACACCTACCAGGGCAAACGGCTGAACAGTCCGAACGATGTAGTGGCGGATAAAAGCGGCGCTCTCTGGTTTTCCGATCCCACCTTCGGGGTGTTGAGCAAAAGCGAGGGCTATGGCGGCAAGCCTGAGCAAGGCGGCGAGTTCATCTATCGCTACGTACCCGACACCGGGCAGATCACCCGTCTCGACACTCCCGAAGTCCACTCGCCCAACGGCCTGGCCTTCTCGCCGGATCAGCAGCTGCTTTATATAGCCGACTCACAAATGGCCCACGACTTCACCAACAAGAAGCTGGCACATCGCATCATGGTCTATCAGGTGCGCGACGGTCGCTTGATCAACGGCAAGGTGTTCGCTGACATCCAGCCCGGCATCCCTGACGGGATCAAAGTCGACGCGCTTGGCAACCTGTGGAGCAGCAGCAAGGAAGGTATTCAGGTATTTTCCGCAGCAGGCAAGCCACTCGGAAAACTGCTGGTCGCGGCTGCCGATACCAGCAACCTGACGTTCTGCTCCAGCGAGCAGGCAAGCTGGGCGTACATTACCGCTGCCAACAAGGTGCTCAGGGTGCAGGTGATGAAGAGCGTAGCTGGTCAGTAGGACGAACTGTCCCGATGCTCATCGGGTAGCCGTAAACCGATTCAAAGCCCGGCACACGGTGCCGGGCTTTACCTGCAGAGCCTAGAACCAGGTCTCCATCTGGATGCCGAACTGCCAAACACCACCGGAGTTGAAATCACTTTTGCCGAAGTTGCCGGTCGTGCTGTAGCGGTCCAGATCCGAAGACCAGTTCATGAGGCTTGCGAACACTCGCAGTTCGGGACGTGTGAGCAGGTCACCCATGTCCGGCTTGAAGGTCGGCGCAACCGTAAACTTCCAGAAGTTACCGTCAACCGCATTGCGTTGCAGATAGCCTTTGGGGTCGAGGTCCATGGTTTGCCAACTCAGCTCGTAGGCCATCTCGAAGTTGCTGTTGATCTCATTGGCCAGGCGCATGTTCAGCGTGAGCCAGCGGTAATCGTCGCCTTTGACGTAGCGGTCTTTGCTCTGCTCGGCCAGCAGGCTAGGGCCGATGCGCCATCCCGGCGCGATAGGTGTCTCGCCATACATGGCCAGACGCACTGCGCGGGCGTCGTCGATCAGTTCGCCATCCGCGCCAATGTCCTTGACCTGCGCACCCAGGCCCTGCCCATAGAGCAACGCCGTCTTGAAGAAGCCTTCCCGACCGAAAAAGTCCTTCTGGTGATTGGCCAACATGGTGTGCAGGCCTGAATCTGCGGGCGCAAAACCGGCTTGATTGGTGCGCGTACCGACGTCGTTTTTCTTTGCACCAATGGCGTTGAACATCCACTGCCACTGACCATTGTCGAAGAATTGGTTGGAGGTCAGGATATAGCTTTCCACATCGGCATCGACGCCGCCCTCACTGAAATCTCCGTAGTTACGTCCGATCAGGGAATAGTTCGAGCGCCAGTCCTTGGTCATCTGTACATCGTAAATACCGCCACCGGTCCCGGCCAGAAAGACCACGTCCGAGTCCAGCCAGTGGATATCGAAATTATCCCTGTCGAAGCGCTTGCCGGCCCACAGCGTGGCGTTTTCGAACACTGAATTCCCCTTGAAAGCGGCAATGTGGTCGAGTTCGGTAAATACCTGACGCACGTTCAGGCTGCTTTCGGTGGCCGTCCAGTCGTTATAGCTTTCAACGCCGTCGGCGATGGAGACGGTGAACTTGGAGCGCGTGCCGTTCTGCGCGTAGATCTCTTTCGACAGATCGAAGCGCATGTAGGTGTCGTCTTCGTTACCCAGGCGCCCGACCGCACCACCGACTGAACCTGCGGGGGTTGTATAAGGCCCACCGCGACCGCCGCCCAAACCGTCGTTGATCAACAGACCGGAGCGAGCGTAGCCCTTGAAGCTGAACCCGTCGGTGAGGTGTCCGGCACTGCCTGGCTTCTCCATGCTTTGCTGGCGGGCTTCGAGTTTTGCCACGCGATCATCCAGAGCCGGCTGTGAACTGGCCGCAACGGTGGACGCAGAAGTGGGTGCGGCAGGCTGCGCAACGGGGGTCGAGAGTTTGAGTTGCTGAAGCTCCCTGGCGAGCGCCTGGGTTTGCTGTTCGGCAGCGGCTGCACGTTTTTCCGCAGCGCTGGCACGGGCTTCGAATGCGGCCATCCGCTCTTCCAGAGTCGCGGCCTGAGAGACGGTTGTCGAGGTGCCGAGTACCCCTGCGAGTAGCCATCTTGATGCGTTCTGCATGTGGACTTCCTGTTTTGTTTTTATTGTTTTCGTGACGTTGGCCGAGCCTTTTTCCTTCAGCACAAAATTGTGCAAATCGGAGAAAAAAGGGTGCCACATCGAAAATACGCTGTTACATTGACGATGTTAACGTTAACTTTTATAAAAACAAAAATAAAGAGGGCTCTATGAAACAGCTGAAATCTCTTCTTCCCGCCGCGCTGCTCACCCTGTCCGCCGGGTTTTCTGCGCTGTCGAACGCAGCCGATCTGACGATCTCGTGCGGGGCCGTCGGCGCTGAATTGCAACTGTGCAAGGAGGCAGTCGATAGCTGGTCAAAACAGACCGGCAACAACGTTCAGGTGGTTTCCACGCCTAACTCTGCAACCGAGCGCCTGTCGTTCTACCAGCAGATCCTCAGCGCCCAGTCCACCGACATCGACATCATTCAAATCGACATGGTGTGGCCGGGGATGCTCGCCAAACACCTGACGGATCTGCGCGAACTGCTTCCGGCAAATGCGACACAAGGCTATTTCCAGGCACAGGTGGACAACGCCACCGTCGACGGCCGGCTGGTGTCGATGCCCTGGTTTACCGACTCGGGGCTGCTGTATTACCGCAAGGATCTGCTCGACAAGTACCAGCAGCCGGTCCCCCAGACCTGGGAGGACATGACCGCTACCGCCAAAAAAGTGCAAAAAGCCGAACGCGATGCGGGGAATGCCACTATGTGGGGCTACGTGTTCCAGGGGCGCGCCTATGAAGGCCTGACGTGCAACGCCCTGGAATGGATCAGCAGCCAGCCGGACGGCGGACTGGTCAACCCGCGCGGAGACATCGTGGTCAACAGCCAGGCCTCACGAGTCGCGCTGACCCTGGCAAAAAGCTGGATCGGCGAGATCTCCCCGCCCGGCGTCCTTAACTACACCGAGGAAGAAGGCCGTGGCGTATTCCAGTCGGGAAATGCGCTGTTCATGCGCAACTGGCCTTACGTCTGGGCCTTGGTGCAAAGCAAGGACAGCGCGATAAAAGACAAGGTCGGCGTCGCGCCCCTGCCCAGTGGCGGCGCGAACGGCACCCACGCTTCAACGCTCGGAGGCTGGGGCCTGGCGGTTTCGCGCTACAGCCGCAACCCCAAACTGGCGGCAGAACTGGTTGCCTACCTGACCAGCGCCCAGCAGCAAAAACAGCGTGCCCTGGCAGGTGCCTACAACCCGGTCATCGAGTCCCTGTATGCCGACCCCGAGTTGCTCGCGGCGATGCCGTACTACCCGCAGTTGCACAGCATCCTCAGCAATGGGGTCATGCGCCCCGCCGCGATCACGGCCAACGGCTACCCACGCGTCTCCAACGCATTCTTCGATCGGGTGCATAGCGTGCTGGCGGGCGATATTCCGGTCGATCAGGCACTGGTCGAACTGGAACGCGAACTGACCCGCATCAAACGCCGGAACTGGTAAGCCACACGTAAGGAAATCAACATGCCCGTCTCTTCTACCGACTTCCCTGGAGACGACGAACTCGTCACCCGGGAAACGCCTGTACAACGTCGCAGGCTACGCGCCGCCTGGCTGTTTCTGACGCCGATGCTGGTGTGCCTGGTCCTGGTGGCGGCCTGGCCGTTGCTGCGCACATTCTGGTTCAGCCTGACCGATGCCGATCTGTCGGATACCGGCAGTGGCTCATTCGTGGGCCTGAGCAATTATCTGCTCTACGACGGCGTCATCTGGTCTGGCGTGCTGGTCGATCCGCAATGGTGGAACGCGGTGCGCAACACCCTGCATTTCACCGTGGTGTCGGTCGGGCTGGAAATGGTCCTGGGACTGATGGTGGCGTTGCTGTTGAACGTCAAGTTCACCGGCCGCGCGCTGGTCCGTGCGTTGATTCTGATCCCTTGGGCGATTCCGACCATCGTCTCGGCGAAGATCTGGTCGTGGATGCTCAATGACCAGTTCGGCATCATCAACCATATGATGCTGAGCCTGGGCCTGATCGATGCGCCGCTGGCCTGGACGGCAGATGCGGACCTGTCGATGTGGGCAGTGATCATCGTCGACGTCTGGAAGACCGTGCCCTTTGTCACCCTGCTGATGCTCGCGGCACTGCAGATGCTGCCAAGCGATTGCTACGAAGCCGCCCGGGTCGACGGCATTCATCCGGTGCGGGTGTTCTGGCGAGTCACCTTGCCGTTGCTGATGCCCGCCTTGTTGGTCGCCGCGATCTTTCGCATCCTCGATTCGTTGCGGGTCTTCGACGTCATCTACGTCCTGACCTCCAACTCTTCGAGCACCATGAGCATGTCGGTCTATGCCCGCCAGCACCTGGTGGAGTTCCAGGACGTCGGCTACGGCAGCGCCGCCTCCACCCTGCTGTTTCTGGTCGTGGCAGTGATTGCCATGCTTTATCTGTACCTCGGACGTCGCCAGCTGGAGGTGCGCTCATGAACCTGCGCCCACTGAAGAAAGCGCTGCTGCGCCTGGCCTTCTGGGGCCTGGTCGGGGTCGTGCTGCTGTACGCGATCTTCCCTTTCTATTACGCCATCCTGACCTCGCTGAAACCGTCCAGTGCCTTGTTTGAAGTGAGCTACTGGATCACCGAAGCCGACTTCTCCAATTACGCAGCGGTCCTCAGTCAGGCGTCATTCCTGCAGGCCATCGCCAACTCGCTGGTGGTTGCGCTGAGTGTGGTAGTGCTGGCGCTGTTCCTGGGCCTGACGGCGTCCTACGCCCTGGGCAGGGTCAAGTTCCGAGGCCGCGGCACGGTGCTGATGATGGTGCTCGGCGTCTCGATGTTTCCTCAGGTCGCGGTGCTGTCGGGGCTGTTTGAAGTGATCCGCGCACTGGGTCTGTACAACACCTCATGGGCACTGATCCTGAGCTACACGATTTTTACCCTGCCCTTCACCGTCTGGGTGCTGACCACGTTCATGGGGCAACTGCCGCATGAGCTGGAAGAAGCGGCAATCATGGATGGCGCATCGCCCTGGGTCACGCTGACCCGCGTGCTGTTGCCGCTGCTGTGGCCCGCACTGGTCACGACCGGCCTGTTGGCTTTTATTGCCGCGTGGAACGAGTTCCTGTTTGCCCTGACCTTCACCCTGACAGATGCGCAACGAACGGTCCCGGTCGCCATCGCCCTGATTTCGGGTGGCAGCTCCCACGAATTGCCTTGGGGCCTGTTGATGGCGGCGTCGGTGCTGGTGACCGTCCCACTGGTGATTCTGGTGCTGATCTTCCAGCGCCGCATCGTTTCCGGCCTCACTGCCGGCGCGTTGAAAGGTTGATGCACACAACTGACAAGGAACAGCATCGTGATGAAATTGAAGCTAGCCAACATCAACAAGCAATTGGGCGGCACGCGCATTCTGCGCGATGTCAGCCTGGAGATCGCTGCGGGTGAGTTCGTTGTGTTCGTCGGCCCTTCGGGCTGCGGAAAGTCGACGCTGCTGCGCTTGATCGCCGGACTGGATTCGATCTGTGCTGGCGACCTGCTGATCGACGGACGACGGGTCAATGACCTGGAACCGCGCGAGCGTGGTGTCGGTATGGTCTTTCAGTCCTACGCCCTGTACCCGCACATGAGCGTCTACGACAACATCAGTTTTGGCCTCAAGCTGGCCAAGACGGAAAAAAGCAGCCTGCGCGAACGCGTGCTGAAAACCGCGCAGATCCTGCAACTGGACAAACTGCTGCAGCGCAAGCCCCGGGAATTGTCCGGCGGGCAGCGTCAGCGCGTGGCCATGGGCAGAGCCATGGCGCGGGAACCGGACATCCTGTTGTTCGATGAACCGCTTTCCAACCTGGACGCCTCGCTGCGGGTCCAGATGCGCAACGAAATCGCACGGCTCCACAAGCGGCTGGGCTCGACGATGATCTACGTCACCCACGATCAGGTCGAGGCGATGACCCTGGCGGACAAGATTGTCGTGCTCAACGGCGGTCAGGTCGAACAGGTCGGCTCACCACGCGAACTCTACGAACGCCCTGCCAGCCTCTTCGTCGCCGGTTTTCTGGGCTCGCCGAGAATGAATTTTCTACCAGTAAGCTTGCAGGCACCGGGTCGCAACAGCCTGATCGACATCCCGGCACTGGGTATGAAATCCCTGCCCTTCGACAGCTCGAATCTGACCGAGGATGCGCAACTGACCCTGGGTGTTCGCCCGGAGCACATCACCCTCAATGCTGCGAACAACGGCGTTGGCGTCACGGTATCCGGTGTCGAATACCTGGGCAGCGAGGTCTATGTGCATCTGGCTACCGGGGCGAGCGAGCCCTTGATTTGTCGCTGCGATGCCAAGGCCGGCTGGCAGGCAGGCGATCAGGTCGCGCTGCAATTCGACGACAGCAACCTGCACCTGTTCGACGCAGATGGCCTGGCCCTGAAGCGCCACACAGACGCCAGTCAACACCTGACACCCGGCACCACACCGCACCTCGTACAAGCAGGCACCCTATGAGTTTTTCTGCAAATGCCATGAGCAAGCCGATGTCTCCCGCCCTCGAGCGCGCGCGCCATGCGCTGGAAGAGGGTCTGTCGCAGCTCGTCCACGATTATCGCCCCGGTTACCACCTGGCCCCGCCTGCGGGCTGGATGAATGACCCTAACGGGGTGGTGTTCTTTCGTGGCGAATATCACGTGTTCTATCAGCACCACCCGTTCGACGCGAAATGGGGCCCGATGTACTGGGGCCATGCAAAGAGTGCCGATCTGGTCCATTGGCAGCACCTGCCCATTGCCCTGGCACCCGGTGATGACTTCGACCGGGACGGCTGTTTTTCCGGCAGTGCAGTGGTACATGACGACACCCTGGCGCTGATCTACACCGGGCACACGTGGCTGGGTGACGTGGGCGACGAGCGTTTCATCCGTCAGGTGCAGTGCCTGGCCACCAGTAGCGACGGCATCAGCTTCATCAAACACGGCGCCGTTATCGACACCCCGCCGCAAGACGGGATGATTCATTTCCGTGACCCGAAAGTCTGGCGACAGGATGGCCACTGGTACCTGATTGCCGGCGCACGCCTGGGCGACAAACCGCTGCTGCCGCTCTATCGATCCAGGGACCTGCACGCGTGGGACTTCGTCAGTTATGTGTCCACAGGCGGCGAAGGCGACGGCTATATGTGGGAATGCCCGGACCTGTTTGGCCTCAATGAACGCGACGTACTGCTTTACTCCCCCCAGGGCATGCCGGCGCAGCGCTACGAGCGACTGAACAGGTTTCACACCGGCTATCGAGTGGGCCAGGTCGACAGTCAATGGCAGTTCACCGGCGGGCCTTTTATCGAGCTGGACAGCGGTCACGATTTCTATGCGGCGCAGACGCTGGTGGCTGCCGATGGCAGGCGTCTGCTGTGGGCCTGGATCGACATGTGGGAAAGCCCGACCCCAACCGAGGCACATCACTGGCGCGGCATGCTGGGCCTGCCGCGAGAACTTGAAGTACGCGCCGATCGCCTGTGCGTGCAGCCCGCGCGCGAGCTGACAGCGTTGCGCAACGCGTCACTGCCAGGCACCCCCTGGTGGAGCGAAGCGGGTAGCCAATCGCTGGCCGACATACACGGCGACATGCTCGAAATCCACGTGCACCTGGACGTGCTCGACTGCATCGAAGGTCACCTGGGTGTGGCCTTGCGTTGCAGTGAGGATGGCAATGAGCAGACGCTGCTTTACTACGATGCGTCGCTGAAACGTTTGATACTCGACCGTACTCAGTCGGGCACCCACGTCAGCGGTCAGCGCAGTGTAGCGATAGATCCACAACAGAATCAGCTTGAACTGCGGATCTTCCTTGATCGCTCGTCCATCGAGGTGTTCGAGCAAAACGGCAGTTTCAGCTTCAGCAGCCGTTTTTATCCACAGACCGACAGCCTGGGGGTAAAACTTATTGCCAACGGAACCGGAGGCCGGGTCTGCATCGCCGACGCATGGCAACTCGCCTCGGGATACCTGTCGGTAAATCATTGAAGTCGCGAAAAAAATCAGGTCTCTGTAGCATGATAATCATCAGTCAACCCGACAGGCCCCGCTTCGCATGACCTCAGTTAAAGACGTTGCAAAACTGGCCGGTGTGTCTCTGATGACGGTGTCTCGGGCGCTCAATGATCCGGGAAAACTGAGTCCGGAGACTTATCAGCGAGTGCGCAACGCGATCGATGAGCTTCAATTCGTACCCAGCCTGTCGGCTCGCAGGATTCGCGGCGACAACCTGCAGACCCGAACCATCGGCGTATTTGCCCTGGACACCGCAACCACGCCGTTTGCGGTCGAGCTGCTGCTATCAATCGAACAGACCGCGCAGCAGGCAGGCTGGAACGTATTTATTCTCAACCTGCTAAGCAATCCGCCTACCGACCAGAACATTGACCTGATGCTGTCGCACCGCCCGGATGGGTTGATCTTCAGCGCCATGGGGTTACGCAAAGTGAGTATCCCCCAGCGCCTGAAGAGCAAGCCGCTGGTGCTCGCCAACTGCGTAGCTGATGACAGCAGCCTGGTCAGTTATGTGCCAGACGACGAAACGGGTCAGTACCGCGCCTTGAACCACGCGTTCAGCAAGGGCTATCGACGCCCGCTGTTCATAAACCTGCCAAAACAGAGCCTGGCCTGGGAAATCCGCCAAGCAGGTATGTTGCGTGCCTGCGAGGCATTCGGCCTGACTCGCGACGAACTCTTGCAGTACAACCTGTCCGAACACGATGCCTACTGGGAAACCGCCGCTATCCTTGCACGACACATGATAGATGGGCGTCCGCAGTTCGACATTCTGATCTGCGGCAATGACCGCATTGCCTTTTGTGCCTACCAGTTGCTGCTGGGCCAAGGCCTGAAAATCCCCGGCGATGTTGCCGTACTGGGTTATGACAACATGATCGGCATCGCCGAGCTGTTCATTCCTGCGCTGACCACGGTGCAACTGCCGTATTACGAGATCGGTCGCAACGCCGCCCGGCACCTGATTGAAAGCCTTGAAGTGTCGGGCTCCCAGCCGGTGGACTGCCCGCTGGTGATCAGAGAATCGTTATGAAGCCTTGCGTTGGAAAGCTCACGCAGCAAGTCGTCACGGGACCCTCCAGACAAAAGCGACTGCTCTTGAGCCCTGATTTACACCCCTGAAACGCTGACCGTATTAAATGGTTACGATTGAGAGGGGTAAGAGCGCCTGGCTGTCCGGCCACTCTAAAAAGATAGCTTTTCTCTTACTTTTCAAGCGCCTACTGATTGCACGCTCAAAACAGGCGAGCTGTACACCCTCTGACTTACATGAATCCCGCCCCAAAAAAGCGCACTAAACAAATTAAAGAACAAAACCGTGCGCAACTAACGCACGAACTAATCCAGAAACCAAACCCGACCACCTCAAGTAATATTTCTGGTAGCCGATAGTTCTAAAGCCGTGAAAAATCAATTCTACAAGGAGGTCAGTGACAATGAGAAACTTGAAAGTATCTGCGCGCGCAGCACTCAGCTTTATGTTTATTGCACTCTTATTGGTCGCCTTGGGTGGTATTTCAGTATGGAAAATGGGAGAAATCCGCGAGACGGCCAGAGACATTGAAAACGATGCATTGGCCAGCGTGGTGGTTGCAGACCGAATCAATGCCACGATGCTGCGCCTGCGCCTGGAAGTCCGCAGAATGCTGTCCCAGACCAATCCGCAGGACATGGCCACCACGTCCGGCATGATCGCTTCGCTGAGTGAGGAGTTGAAAAAGCAGGTAGCACTTTACGCCCCTTTTGTCGCCAGCGATAAAGAAGGACAACTGTTCAAAGCCGTGTCGGAAAACACCGATAAAGCACTGGTTGCATTCGACCAGGTGATTGCACTTATCCGTCAAAACGCAACCACTGAAGCGCTGGCCTACCTGAGTTCAAACGTGACGCCTGTTACCCGTCTTCTCGACGACGCTGTGAACGGGCTTGTTCAAATGAACATTGACGAGGCGGCAAACTCAGGAAAAGAATCCGAGGATTCGTATCAAAGCGGCTTAACGTTTGTGATCTTCATTATTGCAGCCGCGACGCTGGCGACGATTGTGCTGGCCGTGCTGTTCACCAAAAGTATCGTCACGCCGTTGCGCGACATGCTGCGTGTCAACGACACCATCGCCAAGGGTGATCTGCGCAGCGTGATTACCGTCACGGGCAAAGACGAATTTTCCGACCTGATGCGCTCTACCCAGGTCATGCAAAACAATCTGCGCGATACGATCAAGCTGATCGGCGATTCATCCACTCAACTGGCATCCGCCGCTGAAGAAATGAACGCGGTCACCGAGGAGTCGAGCAAAGGTTTGCTGCGCCAGAATAACGAAATTGATCAGGCAGCCACCGCCGTTAACCAGATGACCGCTGCGGTCGATGAGGTGGCGCGTAATGCTGCCGCTGCATCGGATGCAGCCAAAGCCTCTGATCAGTCAACCCGCACCGGCGCAGCACGGGTTACCAGTACGGTTGACGCCATCGAGAAACTGAGCAAGACCGTGCAGAGCACCAGTGTCGATGTAGAGCGTCTGGCCGTGCAGTCCAAGGACATCAGCAAGGTATTGGAAGTCATTCGTACGATTGCGGAACAAACCAATCTCCTGGCCTTGAACGCAGCTATCGAAGCCGCCCGGGCAGGTGAGCAGGGACGCGGTTTCGCGGTGGTGGCTGATGAGGTCAGAGCGCTGGCCCATCGTACCCAGACCTCGACTCAGGAAATCGAGAAAATGATTGGCGACATCCTCACGGGCACTGCACAGGCCACCAAGGCCATGAGTGAAAGTTGCGATCAGGCCGGTGGCACACTCACCATCGCTCATGAAGCCGGAGCAGCACTGACCCTGATCGCGAAAGCAATCAATGAAATCAACGAAATGAACCTGATGATTGCGACCGCATCGGAGCAGCAGGCGCAGGTCGCACGTTCGGTCGACGGCAACCTGATGAGTATTCGCGATCTTTCCATCCAGAGTGCAACGGGGGCCAATCAGACAGCGGCGGCCAGTGCCGAGCTCTCAGTGCTTGCTGTAGACATGAATAAGCTGGTGGCCAGGTTTTCGCTCTAAGGGTTTTCGACTGCTTCAGGTCGTGATGCTGTGGATACTGATTCCACAGCATTCAGGGCCAATCAACTGCATACGTCTGGACAAGTGCAGGACGGTCAGAGGAGCGCATTAACGCCCCTCTGAGCCGTGAGTTTCCTACGCGTCAGTCAGCACTGCCGGTCAGCAGTGTTCTTGTGGCCGCAGTAACATCCTCTTTGCGCATCAGACTTTCGCCGACCAGAAAGGTAGTAATGCCGGATTTTTTGAGTCGCAGGCAATCGTTATGGTTGCCGATGCCACTTTCACCGACCAGCAGTTTGCCTGCGGGCACCATGGATGCCAGTCGCTCGCTTGTGCCGAGGTCTACTTCGAAGGTATGCAGGTTGCGATTATTGACGCCGAGCAGCGGAGAAGACAGTTTGAGCGCACGCTCCATTTCATGTTCGTTATGCACTTCCACCAGAACGTCCATCCCCAGCGTCATGGCCGCATCTTCAAGTTCGGCGGCGAGGTCGTCACTCAATGAGGCCATGATCAGCAATATGCAATCCGCGCCCCAGGCACGTGCCTCATATACCTGATAAGTGTCAAACATGAAGTCTTTTCGTAACACAGGAAGGGCGCAAGCGTTTCGCGCATCGATGAGAAACTGCGGGGAACCCTGGAAGCTGGGCGTGTCGGTCAGAACGGATAAACAGGCGGCCCCACCGGTTTCATAAGCCTTCGCCAGTTCGGGCGGGTTGAAGTCTTCGCGAATCAGGCCTTTTGATGGACTTGCTTTCTTTATTTCTGCAATGAGCCCCAACAGACCCTGCTGTTCTTTTGCTTTCAGTGCTTTATAAAAACCGCGGGGACTGGACTGTTCGAGGGCACGCTGCTTGATGCGACTTAATGGTACGTTAGTTTTTGCCGCCTCTATTTCTTGAAGCTTGTAATGTTTTATTTTGTTTAGAATATCACTCATGGCAGTCACTCATATTAACGGGTAGTCTATTGAATTAAGCCCTGTAGCGCCTCGACGTACGCATGCTCATTATCGCCCTCTGGCAATATTTAAACGAGCGTACATTCACTGATCGAGAAACAACAATTAAATTTAATTTATCCACCTTTAAACACATTATCGCGTTAATATATCATGATCGTCCATAATGTAAACCCGGGTAACACGGTCTCTGTAACGTACATCAACAACTGAACCCAGACGATTAAGATGGCGAAACAATATCAACTTTCCGGCACAGCCTGGCGATTTACCTGGGCCAGTCCACGCCTCGGCTGTTACTACTGGCAAGCCTGCTGATCGGCGCACCGGCAAACCTGAAGTATCTGCTGGTCAATCGGCTGATTCGCAGCCCTAGTAAGCTGGAACTGCTTTCCGTGGTCGTGCGCCAACGTCTTGCTCGCACTGCTTTTGACGCTCGTGTCAGGCGTCAAGGATTACCTGCTTTATGGGTTGCTGCCGCATTCGACAACTTTTCAGGCCTTGACCCGGTTTATCGAACTCGCCGAACATTGCCCGATGATTGCCAAGGCCAGCGTGGATCTGCAGGCCACCCGCAATCGCTTCACTCCTCTCAAACGACAAACCAGCGACAGGGAACGTCATCAATGCAATCCAATTTCAGCAAGGGCGTTATCTTTGCGCTCTCCGCCGCCGCACTGAACGCAACCATTGGTGTGCTCAGCAAGGTACTCATGAGCAACGGCTTCACCTCCAGCAGTGTTGCCGTCATCAAAACGATACTGGGGTGCATACTGCTCTCGATCGTGCTGCGTTTCCTCAAGCGTCCGACATCAGCCGCCAAATGGAGCCAGGCCGCGATCTGCGCGTTCCTCGGTATTTTCGTGCTGTTCCATTTCGAAACGTCCGCCTACCGACATTACGCTGCGGCGGGTGTCGTCGTCGTACTCATGGCCAGTGCCTCAATCTCGTCGATCATTCTGGGGCGCCTTTTACTGAAGGATGCCATCACTGCAAACGTAACCGTGGGCGCCGCACTGGCCATCTCAGGTATTGCGGTGATCTTCGGCGCTGATTTGCAACAGGGCTTCACTCTGGAAGGTGCAGCGCTGGCCTCGATCGCAGGCTGTGGCTACGGAGCGTTTTCAGTTGCCATGAAAAAAATGGGCGTTTCGGGGGGCCTGCATTTCACTCGTCAATTGCTCTTCTTCGGCAGCCTGTACCTGCTGATGCCGGCCGCCGCCGATGGTTTCGTGATCGGCGAGCTGTCATCAATGGCTATTGCCGCACTGCTGGCGCTGGCCGCCCTGCCGACCATCCTCGGCTTTTTCTGCACGACCAAGGCCATTGAGTACCTCAAGCCATCCCAGGTGCAAGCGCTTGAACTCACCGAACCGCTGTTTGCGGCGTTGCTGGCATTTGTAGCCCTCAATGAAGTACCGCGCGAAAGCCTCTATCCGGGAGCGGCCCTGATCATCGCTGGTTTGTGCTTCTCCAACGAACTGATACGCCTGGGTCAAAAAGCGCCGACGCGCGCCAGTCAGTAAGGCAGGCAGCGCCTGCCAGTTGCGAGCACGTTGATTCCAGTAACCGATGTCATGCGTGAGGCCCCGTACACAAGTATTCGCTCGGTACGGGCCGCTCGATACGTCACAGAGCTTGCCGGTGTCCTATTTCGCATCAGACGGCGGCTTAGCCCCGTCTCACCTGAAAATGCACCCAACAAAAAAGGCGTCCCGAAGGACGCCTTTTCTGTTGGACTCAAAACGACTGTTCTTGAGTCCTGATCTTCAACCCTGATACAGCTGGGCGAAAATGGTCGGGGTAAGGGGATTCGAACTCCTGACATCCTGCTCCCAAAGCAGGCGCGCTACCGGACTGCGCTATACCCCGATGATGCTAAAAAACACCTCCGAGGAGGCGTTTTCTATTTGGGTGACGCTTGTGGCGTCACTCCCTAAGATCCAGCCAGATACAAACTGACCAAAAATGGTGGGTCGTGTGGGATTCGAACCTACGACCAATTGGTTAAAAGCCAATTGGTTTCATGCCCTCAGTTTAGGCAGAACCTCCTGATGAAGGCTCTGGATCCAATCCGCAGTCTCTAATGTCCCCATTAGAGGCTTTAAATCATGTTCGTAACCTCGCTAGTGTCCACCAAAGGTGGCGTCGGAAAATCTACCAAAGCTGCCAATCTCGGTGGGTTCTGCGCCGATTCAGGCTTGAAGGTCCTACTCATAGATTTGGACCCTGTGCAGCCTTCTCTCTCTTCCTACTACCCAATAGCGCAGGAGGCCAGCGGCGGCATATTTGAGCTCATCGCGCAGAATCTTACGGATCCTGAACGGATCATCTCCAAGACCAGCATACCGAACCTCTCGTTGATCCTGTCGAACGACCCCAACAATCAGTTGATCAACCTACTGCTCCAGGCACCAGATGGTCGGCTGCGACTGGCTCACCTGCTCAAAGCATTTAAAAATCAATTCGACCTGATCTTGATAGATACCCAAGGCGCACGCAGCGTCATGTTGGAAATGGTGGTGTTAGCCTCAGATCTCGCTTTGTCGCCGGTTCCACCGAACATGCTGAGCGCACGCGAATTTAGCCGCGGGACGTTGCAGATGCTTGACGGCCTTCGCCCTTATTCCCGGCTAGGATTGCCTATCCCCCCCATCAAAGTTGTGGTGAACGGTCTCGACCAGACCGTGGATGCTCGCGAGATCCATGACGCAATACGAAGAACGTTCTCTGGTAACGCGGAGATCGAGGTTCTCAAGACCACGGTCCCTGCTTCAGTGATTTTCCGTCAAGGTTCCACAGCGGGAATGTCTGCGCACCGAATCGAGTACAAGCAGCCTAGTAACCGTCGAGCGCCTAGCGCCCTGAAGGTCATCCGTGATCTGGCTATCGAGATTTTTCCACAATGGACCGACCATTTCGAGGCGATGACTGAGTCCGCCGTAGAGGCCCTGGTAAAAGGGGGTCAATGAGATGGCAAAGACAAATCTCACGGAAGCTGCCGGCATTACTCCTCAGTTGATGCAGAAGCTCAACGAGCAGTACAACTCATCAGAACTGCGCGCCGCTCAGACCAAGCTTACGAACACGTCACGTGAGCTTCGCAATTTAAGCTCAGGCCATCAGATGGGCCGCGGCTTGGTTAGCCGACTGGGTGATTACTTGAGCGTAGAACAGCGTGAACTGCTCACTCAGGCCGCGCAGCTCCTTGAATCAGTCAACTCTCATGTCGAGCATGCCAAGGAAAAACGTGTCCGCGACGAGAAAGCGGCCAAACGTCGGCAGGACGCGCGGAACGCAAGAGCGAAACAACTGATTGCTGCTACATATCCCCTGCCCATTGAGAGCCTGGACCAGAAACTTGAGCTCCTCAAAACAGTGCTGTTATTCAACCGTATTGGCGTATACGACGGTTTCTACACCGCAGTCGAGCTCAATAGCAGAGTCAGACGCGATCTACTGACGCCGTTTAGCCAACTGATAGGTTGGACCAGCCTGGCAGCTTATCGAGTCAGTTGCCTGGACTCAGTTCGTCACCAGTTCGTTGAGGCACTGAGTAATAACATCTCTTACGACGATGGATCTGATGTCGAGGACCGGCTTGACATTCTGAAGTCAAAAGCCCGGGAAGAGCGGGCTAAAGCCGAGCTCACTGCTGATGAAAGTGAGACCCTCAGACTCTGGAAAGAGGCTCTGGCAGTTGAGGCAGTACCGGAGGTACGGCCATGAGCATTGACCGCCAACGGATAATCGACAAAGTCATCAAATGCTTCGCACTGGCACGTTCTGCGGGTGCCTCTCCTAATGAGGCTGAGACAGCCCTGCGGCAAGGCCGCAAGCTTATGGAGCAGTACCAACTCGAAGAGCTTGAGGTGGACGCCCACCTCGCACGTGAGGCGTCAGTATCTGCCGGCACAAAGCGAGCGCCAGCGAGTTGGCTGCACAGCCTGGCAGGGACGTGCGCGAGCGCTTTCGACTGCGATTGTTTTGCTTTCCCCTCACGCCCTGGAGACTGGCATTTCAAGTTCGTCGGGTTGGGTGTATCGCCCGATCTGGCGTGCTATGCCTATTCTGCGCTTCATCTGCAGCTTGTTACGGCGCGTCGTCAGCACGTTTCGCAGCTCAAACGCTGCAATCCAACCACCAAAAGACGACGTGGACGGATTTTTGCCGAAGCATGGATCAATGCGGTGGCCACCAACGTTTACAAATTCGCCGGTCGACAAAATGCTGAAGCTCAGCAAGCGATAAGCGCTTACCTCAGCCTGCACCACCCCACCGTAGTCGAAAAAGAGCTTGAGCCTACCTCTGTTAAGGGCCACGACCTGAAATCTCAACATCAGGGCTGGACGCAAGGTTCTAGAGCAGCGTTGCACAGAGGCGTCGATCAGCACTCCCAGTCCCCGGCAAGAATCGGGAGGGCTTGATGGACATTTCTCATATGTCACCTCCCCACTCCGTGGAAGCCGAACAAGCTGTGCTTGGCGGACTGATGCTTGATAACGAGTCCTGGGACCTGATCGCAGACCGTATCAAAGCCGATGACTTCTACCGGGCGGAGCACCGTCTGATATTCCAGAGCATTGCTGGGCTGGCTGAATCGAACAGGCCATTTGACGTGGTCACGGTGTCCGACTCCATTGCGGCAATAGATGCTGCTGGGGGCTTGGCTTACCTCAGTGAGCTCGCCAAAAACACGCCTTCTGTGGCCAATATCAAGGCTTATGCAGAAACAGTGAGTAACCGAGCTCATCTACGCCGGATTATTTCACATGGCTATGCATGTACCCGGGAGGCTTCAGATCCTCAAGCGAATGCGTCTGAGGTTCAAGACGTCATCGAGCAGCAGCTTTTTGCCTTGGGGCAAGGACGGCAGACTTCCGACTTTGTGGACGTCAACCAGATGCTTATGCAGGTGGTCGACAAGATCGATCTTCGCTTCAACGCTGGGGAGTCGGTGGTTGGGCTGCCTACAGGGCTTTCCGATCTTGATGAATTGACGGGCGGACTACAACCAGCCGATCTGATCATCATTGCGGCCAGGCCCTCCATGGGCAAAACCAGCCTGGCGCTCAACTTGGTAGACGCTGCGCTTCAAAAAGATACTCAGGCCACTGTTCAGGTCTACAGCCTCGAGATGCCGGCAGAGGCGATCATTTACAGGCTCATCTCGATCCTGGGGCACCTGAACCTGGAGAAGTTGATACGCGGGCAGTTGGAGGATGAGGACTGGCCGAAGCTCGCGATGGCAGTGCAAAAGATCAACTCGTATGGCGATCGCCTTGTAATTGATGATCAAGCTGACCTCACTCCCTCGGCAATCCGTGCGCGGGCTCGCAGAGGCGCACGGCGTTTCGGAAAGCCAGTACTGATATTGATCGATTATCTGCAAATGATGAAATGTCCAGGTAAAGAAAATCGGACCAATGAAATCAGTGAGATATCTCGGTCACTCAAGGCTTTGGCCAAAGAGTTCGACTGTCCTGTCGTGGCGCTCTCTCAGCTCAACAGAGAACTTGAGCGGCGTCCGAACAAGCGACCTATCAATGCAGACCTCCGTGAGTCGGGCGCGCTTGAGCAAGACGCTGACCTGATTCTGTTCGTCTATCGGGACGAGGTTTACAACCCCGATAGCGAGCAAAAAGGGGTCGCCGAACTCATCCTCAGCAAGCATCGAAACGGCGCGCTCGGCACCGTCCGAACGGCCTTCATCCCCCAACACACTCGTTTCGAAAACCTCTCGGCCGCCGCATGGCAAGGAGCTCGATCATGAGCGCGCGCAATAAACCCCTTTGCATAACTCATGAGTGCCGCACTTGCGGCCACCACCACCCGTTCACTGCGGTCATGCCAGAAGGAAAACGTGCGCCCGAGTGCCCTTCGTGCCACAGCGGTGAAGTCGTTGAACTGGAGCTGGTGCACCCACAGTGGAGCGTCGTTGCCTCCAGCAAGGCACCAGACAGCAAGGAGTACACCGTCGTGTTCCGCATGAGCCCAGGTACTTCCAGAAAAGCTTTCATGAAAAAACTTACTGACACCTTTGCCGACCACGAGGTTGAAATCCTCGAGATTCAGTCGGGTGACAAGCTCGGCGGATCGGGAGGCCAGTGACATGCAGCTCTATCACACCACTGAAGAAGATTTGCCGATCCAGTCGGACCGGGAAAAAGAGCGCCTCCGGAGCGATATCGAGAAGGCGATGGCTGATTACTTAAGTCGTGGAGGCGCTATCAACCAGGTTGAAGCGAGCCAGCGCTCGAATGACAGCTCGTTCGTTATCAATTCTGAAAAAACCGCACAGTTGAAGGCGGATACCACCACTCGTGTGCGGAAAAAAACAAACGATCTGACCGACACAGAGCTGGCGCGACTGCTGAAAGCCCACTGCACAGCAGGGGCATCACTGGCGTCCGCCGCTGCAACGATCAATCAAACGCGGAAGCGTTGTGAAGCCATAGCTCGTCGCTATCAGATCCCTTTCCGCTCTGCTGCTTTTACAAAAGCGAGGGCGCGGTCATGAGCAAAACATCTACCTCTCTTCGAGGCAGGAAAAAGTCCCTGCAGGACTTGGCTGACTTCGCCATCTCACAGGGATGGGCAGTGCATCGCACTCATGGTGGACATATCAAGTTCACCAAAGGTGGGTGTTCACCCATCTTCACTTCTTTCACACCCAGCGACCACAGGGCCGGCCTCAATGCTCGCGCTCAACTGCGCCGCGCACAAAACCCAAGCCAGATTGGAGATCGCCATGTTGAGTAACGAAGCCGTGAATATTCGTGAGGACGACAAAGACGAGAAGTTCGTCATCCGCCTACCTACTGGAATGAGGGGCCGGGTCCGTGGGGCTGCAAAAGCAAACCATCGCTCAATGAACTCAGAAATCATAAGCCGTATTGAAGCGACGCTTCGTCACGAGCAGGAGATTGCGAGGCTTACGGCTGTGATCGATGTGCTGCTCAAAGGCGGAACACCCACCAGCAACGTCATCCAACTTCCTGAGGCGGGTCAATAATCATGGCAAGCAAACTGAGTGCAGATGAAATCTCGGGCAAGTTGTTACAAGGCTCATTCAGTCGTTCTGGCCCCACGGTTGATCGCCTGCCAGACCCGATTGCAGATACTCCTATGGTTTTGACCCTGGATGAATTGTCGGCGTACGAGCATAACCCCCGCACGGTGACCAACGCCAAGTACCAGGAGATCAAGGACTCCATTCGGGTCCGGGGTCTGGATCAGCCACCCCAGGTGACGCGTCGTCCGGGTGAGAAGAACTTCATCATCCGCAATGGCGGCAATACACGGTTGTCGATTCTGCGAGAGCTGTACAGCGAAACCGGGGATGAGCGTTTTTACAGGATCAGCGTGCTGTTCCGGCCATGGGATGGCGAGCGTGGGGAAATCATTGCCCTCACTGGCCACCTGGCAGAGAACGATCTGCGCGGTAACCTGATGTTCATCGAGCGAGCCGTGGGCATTGAAAATGCTCGTGCGATCTATGAGCAAGAAACCGGTGCCCCCATATCACAACGGGAATTGGCCAAAAGGCTGAAAGCAGACGGTTACCCGGTATCGCAGTCCCATATCAGTCGCATGCAGGAGACGGTACGTTGTCTTCTGCCGGTGATCCCCGCAGCACTCTATTCCGGTCTGGGCAAACATCAGGTTGAACGTTTGCTGGCTCTTCGCAAAGCCGCCGCTCAGACGTGGCAGGCGCACACCGAGGGCAAAGCGAACGTCACCGACTTCGAGATGCTGTTCCAAGACGTGCTGTCAATGTTCGATGGCGATGCCAGCGAGTTCGTCTGTGAACGCGTTCAGGATGAACTGATCAGCCACATGAAGGACGGTACGGGACTTACGTACGAGCAGATTCTGCTTAATGTCAATGAAAACCAGACGATTGCACGTCGCTCATCGGTGATCGGGACACCACTGACATTCCCTTCAACAATGCAGCCACCCACTGGCGATGCCCCAGGTCCTCCTCCGGGGGAGTTAGAGCAAACAGCCCCGCCACCCGACTCGCCCCCCCAGTCAACCACCATACGCGGCACGGGGAAAAGCACTCTACAAGCACTGCCACGGGAACTCTCTGATGAAGAGCGTCTGGCGCGGCTGGAAGGGCATGTGGTTACACCTGTTTCAACGACTGAACGTGTGTTCGAGATGAAGCGTCAGGTGGCTGCGCTGGACGGAGAGGAACTGCCGGATTTCAAGGCCAACGCCTTAGTATCAATTCCCGTACAAGCAGGTGGTCTTCATCCGATATCGGATGTTTGGTACATCGAGCGAATCATCGACCAGCCCGATGAATTACGCCATGTCATTGCTCAGCTTGCGCGTGAAGTGGCGGTCATCTGCGGCTTGAAGCCCGACACTGTGGAAGAGGTGCCGGGAGGTCTGGGATTCCTGTGTCAGGAGCCTCCGGCGGACGTCGAGCTTACAGAGCTTGCCAACAACACATTGACCCTGCTCCAGGCCATCAGTGGGGTATATGCCATCGCCCTGACCAAACAGACACCAGAAACACCATTAGACGTGGCGGAATTTCAATTCACGGCAGCACTGGGCCAGTTGCTCCTGGGCAGCCCCAGGTATGAAGACCGGGATGCTGTGTTGGCTGGACGTCTTGACGATGCCTGCATCGTCAAGCTGTTCCGCCTCATTCGTTTGGGCCGCAGGCTGGTCGAGCTGGAAGTAATGGACGTGGATGGGGGCCAAGCCTCGTGAGGTTTTATCACGGCTTTCTGAGACAGGAGTTTGAGCATGTCAAAAAGACATAACCCACTTAATGAAGCCATGGTCGCACAGATCCTTCATCACCTGCGCAACGGTGAGGTAAAGCGCTGCATCGATATGGGCTTGGACCCAGAAATTCTGGTACTGCTCCAGCACCCCTCCTCTCAGAGCGTGCTGTTGAACTCTGCCGTCATCTGGTGCCAAGTGGCGATTGATCCCGATATGGTCAAGCGCCTGCTCTCCAATAAAGAGCGAACTGACGAAGAGAACCGTATTGTTCAACGCGCCCTTCGTCTGGGCGCAACTACACCGATGCTTCAGCAGTTCTTCGGCATGTCGCCGCAAGAAGTCTCACTCCAACGCGTTCTGGTCGGAGTGCCAGGCAAGCCAGGTCGCTTCCGAGACCTGCCCGATGACACACCTTTATGGCACCGATTCGTCCAGTTGATGGCGGATTTCAATGTTGATCACACCGACGGCGTCGCTTTGCTCGACATTGCAATGTTGTTGACAGAAGAAATCAACATCCCTCCGGAAGAACAGGATCGCCAATCCCCCGAACCTATCACGCTTGGCCTGGTGTGGAACAAAATCCAGCAATGGCTGGCTCAGGACCTTTACCCGACGGGAAAAAACCGTAAATCCGCAAGCCTTGCTCTTGTGAATGAAGCTCGACTGAAGTCCACAGCTAATGCGAAACGCAACGCTCCACAACGCAGCCTGGCAGGTAAAACCGCAGGCAAGGTAGAAGGCGACCGGATGTGACAAGAATGAACCGGCGCCCTACCCTGGGAGTCGCCATCAACGCCGCTGCCGGGGCATTGCAAAACCACTTGCTGCTCCAGCAGATGAGATTGGCGCAACAGCAGAACGCTGGCTCAAGTTCGGTGCACCCGGACACTGAGTCATTACGCGACGAGCATTACGACGGCATCGTCTTCAGTGGCAATCCCCACGAGACGGTGCCGCGCGGCCTGCTGCTCGATGATCGGCTGTCCCCGCTTGAACGCAATGCCTGGCAAGTCTTCAGACTGCTGATCAATGGTGATGGCGTCACTGCTTTCCCGAGCTACGAAAAACTACGCCCCTACCTCGGTTCGTCACCAGGTAAATCTGCCTCAAAAGAAACTGTAGCCAAGGCGTTGACCGTTCTTAGACTGACGCGCTGGCTCAGCCTAGGACAACGCGTGCGCGACTCGGCCAACGGTCGAGTGCAAGGCAACATCTACATTCTGCACGACGAGCCGGTGGGGTGTGCGGAGGCGATGGAAATCGACCGCAACTATATGCAACTCGTTGGCCACGCTCTTGAGCATGCCAACAAAGCCGTCAGAGTCGTCGCAGACCATGCGTTCAAAGAATTCGCAGCCGACCCAAATCAAGCGACAGGTGTTATGCCCTCGCGGCTGGAAGTCATTGAGGCTAGATGGCGGCAACAGGGCTGGCATGATGCTCCACCAGCTGTCGAACTCGGACAGGCTGACCCTGAGTTCGGATTCCGAACCAAGGGTTCAGACGAGTCAATTTCACTGAGTTCGGATTCCGAACTCAGTGAAAAAAGCACCGGAGTGAATTTGAAAACACCGGGTTCGGATTCCGAACTCAGTCTGAATTCGGCCTCTTTCGGCTCAGTTCGGATTCCGAACTCATATAGTACGTATACCAATACAAATACATCTGTATGTAAAAGCTCTGTACCGCGCGAGGGTCGAGAAAGTTCTCGGGACCTGCCCCCCGGGTTTGAGCGGTTCACACAGGATCAATGTGAAAAGGCGATGATCGCCTTGCAGCGTGTAGAACCCGAATTACGAAAACTCGTGCTCGATCAGTGGCGACATCGGTGCAAAAGCGGAACCGTGAAGAACCCGTTTGGCTACCTCCTGAGCTGTACGCAGAAAGCCCTGAGTGGAGAATTCAACGCGCAGTGGCAGGCTCCCTCAGCGCACACCCAGAATCTGGAGGTTCCCCCAGGTCACTCCCGATCACCGAACAACCAGGCTAACCCGCCAACACAGGATCCCCCTCCGACTGTCACAAGGACTTCGCCGCAGGATCGAGATGCGTCATCACTCGCGACCGGACGCCGCTCCATGCTCAGCATCAAGCAGATGGTTCGACCGAGGCCCCAGGGTTGAGCATGTCCAGTCATCGCGACCGCTTAGGCATCACTGCGGACGGCGAACTGGGTGTTGCCACTGGCAACACTCCGAAGACCTATCTGGGGGATTACCCGGGAATCTCTTCCAACACCGATCTGAGTGATGCCCCGGGCATCACTTCCAACACCGATCTGGGTGATGCCCCGGGCATCACTTCCAACACCGATCTGCGTGATGCCCCGGGCATCACTTCCAACACCGTTCTGCGTGATGCCCCGGGCATCACATTCAGCACCGATCTGCGTGATGCCCCGGGCATCACACAGATCGGTCAGGCAAAACCCAATAGACCAAGAAACGGTTTGTTACTGACCAGAGCCAGCACGCCCGGGCAGTCTTGCCTCTCTCCATCAATCTGCTCATATAAAGGAAGCGCTCAGCATGGCTGACAACTTTCAGCTCAACCTCGGCTCGTTGCGAAGCAGCGTCAATCTGACCCTGCACACCCACCACGCCTCGCGCCTATGGTTTGGTCGTCAACGTACCGAAGGCAAGCCAGGCATGATCGGCCTGAGCGGCTTTGCCAACATCCTCAATCGCATCAAACGTGGCTGCGAACAGGACGACCCTTACTCGGACTGGTTCCTGATCCTTATAGAAGAAAAGATCGACAGCTCCGAACAGGAAATGAAGGACATCGACAACAGGCTGGATGAAGTCATGGCTGCGCTGCCCGCCATGCTAGACATCGGCGAAAACCTGTCCGTGCAACCAGTGACACTCCCGCTGTATCTGTCGACGCCTTTGGCGTTCAAAGCTGTGTACCTGCTCACTGCCTATGACGAACTGGTGCGCCGCATCCTGCTGGCCAGCCACGTCGGCCTAATCGACAACAATGCAAAGGGCCAGTGGCTGGATGAAGGTGCTGCGATCCTGCGACGCCTCTTCGGCCTGAGTCAGCGATACAAATTTTCGGGCGCTAGCCGGGGAGACTTCGCTGCCAAGAATGCACGCGCCGAGCAAGCTCGCGAGATGTATGCACCGTTTGGCGAAATCCCCCAGGACATTCTCGAAGGCACACAGCGATCCAAGTTTGCTCCAGCTCTGGCCACCGCGTCCGCACTGACGCTCGATGACGACGATCATGAAGATAGCTTCGAAGAGGCTATAACGCTGGGCCTGCCGCACCAAGATACGCTTGGCACTGAGTCAGAAGAGTGAGTGATCTCAAGCAAAATCATCCTCAGCAGTCGACTGGAAGCCGTGGAATGCAACAGGGAGCCTTCCAGCCCCTGCAACAGGATGCCTTCACCGGCCTGCAACACGCGCCCTTCCTAAAAGGCCTTTTAAAACCTTTTAAAGGTAAGGGGGGGATGCTCCAGCTGACGGAGTTATGTCGGTCCCTTGAAGGCGATTTGAATGCGCTGGCTGAAGATCAAGTGCTGGCCCAGGCGAACAGGCATCCCTACACCCTTCTACCTGTTCGGATGGTTCGGCAACGCACAAGCGCTGGCACAGTTTTTCTTCGCTGGCAGGAGATGGGCACTCGGCAGATGGGAGTCAATGTTTGGTCCAATTTGCTGGCCGACCCAAGAACACCCGAATCACTGCTCCAGGATCTGCACTCCATGGAACAGCAGCGCGTTGCTTTGAATATGCAAATAAGTCTGGTCCATACCATCGGCCGGCAGGCCGCCGAGTGCGCCGAAAAGATGGCCCAGGCAGATGCCGTCTACTCAGGACGGCTGCAACAGATCTCACAATCCAGCGGCATAACACCGCACACGCAGAAGGAGTCCTAACATGGGCACATCAGTAGATTGGGAAGGTAACCTTGGCTCTGCTCCAGAATTTAAGGAGTTCCCCAACGGCAACAAAGATCCGCGCCGCTTGCTACGGCTGAACGTTTACTTTGACAATTCAATTCCGAAAGCCGATGGATCAGGCTTTGAGGACAGAGGCGGTTTCTGGGCCAACGTAGAGTATTGGCACCGCGATGCAGAGCACTATGCCAACGTTTACCAGAAAGGCATGCGGGTGCTGATTCAAGGCCGGGCGGTCATGGATACCTGGACCAAAGATGGGGAGGATTTTTCAGCGTTGAAAGTACAGGCGTCTCGCGTGGGTATTCTCCCAGCGCGGATCGAATCGGTAAACCTTGCGCAGTCCCAGCCTCAGCAATCGACCCGTGCGCAGCCTCAGGCGGCTCAACACAACGATGCACCGCCGGACTTCGACGACGATATTCCCGTGTAGGCAAAAAATCGCGCCCTCTGCGTGATGCTGCTGATGGAAACGAAACTGATCAGCGTCGTTCTTCATCGGCAGGCAGCCTCTTCTGAAACTGTTCCCATGATGGGTTGAAAAAATCGCCGGATACGTGAATCCATTGGTAAACGAATTACACACCTCGGCAATCCCAAGCCACTATGAATCTCTATCAGGTCGAAACTCATGAGTACGAGCAACTTTGTAACCTACGTGATCCGCATGCCGACGAATACCGTTTCAAGGGCCACCCTGACGGCCGAGCTGCAGGCGTCCGTTACCAGGAATGGAGGCGTAATCACCGGCACATCAATGGATGATGAAATGACGCTAAATGAGCTGCTGGAAGCACGCCTGGATGACATTGATGTCCAGGAAGCTCGGCAAGAGGCAGCGGGGCTGGCTGCTGAACAGCTGTCCCAGGCATGAAAAAAATCGCCTCATTCGGGAAGGCTCAGGGATTTTTAAGCTACAACACGGGAATCCCCAGTCGTGAGAGCGGGTACTACCTCGATGCACGAGACTACGGATCAGCGTCGCTTCAAAAACCCTCACCATGCGGTGATGCTCGCGGGGGCCGAAGCGGCGCGTAAGAGCATCCCACTCCACGAATGCCCCTACCGGCATCCAGCTATGCGCGCATCGTGGCTAAAGGGGTTTGCCCAGGAGCAACAACAAAGCTTCAATTTCTGACCCAGAGCGGTTAACCCACTCCCCCGCGTTTACGGTTACGCATGGCGAGCGCAAATTTGGTCTAGGACAGTGCTGCCTCAAGTCACTTTGAGCTCATTGATTCATGACCGCCGAGCCTATTTGCGAAACAACTTTCGTCCAAACTCTTCTCGATATTGCGAAATTTTCAGAACGTCAACGTGCTGTTGCTAACACTTGGGCTGATCATTTCGTCGTGCCGCCGGAGCTACGTGACGAGTTCATTCTCCACTACCTGAGTCACACCTCTTCAACTCGATGCTGGTGCGTGTCTCTCCATAACGATGACTCGGTTGCACGTCCAACTGTGGCGCGCCTGGGCAGGCAGCTTCAATACTTCGATGGCCAGCTGATTTCAGCGGTGCGATTTGATGAGAAGGGAAAAGTCCCAGGCCACGCACCCACGCCGAGCCGAGCTTTGAAGCTGGCTCATCAGTTGATTACTCATGATGGTGCGGACGCGATTCTGACGTCATTCTGCAAACACGCACGGGACCTGGCGCGATATGAATCAGAACTTAGTATAAGACCACTGGTGAAGTACGATTTATGGCCGCTTAGTTCAGAAGGCAGAAACAAACGTTTTTACGCCCCACGCGACCGCTTTTACATAACCTGTATCGGCGCGGCACTGAAGAGGTTTTCTCAGAGTCTCGACCAGGAGCTGCTGCATGCAGTGCGTTCTGTGCAGTGTCCATCCGCCAAACTTTACAACTGGCTCGCTCAAGGCGACCGCAAACGACGACTACAAGCCTTGAAAGCACAACCGGTATTGGTGCCGGTATTGATCGTTGGGGTTGGAATGCCTTGGCCCAAGATTGCAGGTGGACTGTTGGTGGAATGCCCATGGGGCGACCTTCAGGAGTTTTGCTGCTCATGGGAGGGGGAAACCGTCATGGACGGGGCCGGGTTCTTAGGACGAGCCGTAGACACAGGCTTGCCTTTAAACAGGGTCTTGGCATGGTTGTTCTCAGTCCCGACGTCCGCGATCCGATTCCTTGGCCAGCAGCGGGTCTACGACACCGGCAGCGCGCTCAGTCGTTTGAACTCCGAGGGCCTTGAGGCAGGCTGGGAGCATTTGATCGCGGGCTCTGTGCTAGGCAATCGTCGCCCGAGAACGAAAGCAGAATGGCGTTTTTTCTATGCGTTCAGATCAGGTATTCCATGGCAAATACTTCGACCCTTGCGTGACATGAACAATCTTTTGGCGGGCTGCCCTACTGACTGGGCGGATCCTGCTTGGTCAGATATAGCGGCCAAACTGGTTGATTTCAGAGAGCTGTTCGACAATCTCGACAGGGCTAATAGTGAAAAGGCGCGAAGCACCAAGCGGCGCCTGCACGAGTTTGTGGGGGGGTTGAACTTTCGCCAAATATCCAATGTGATCGATGCTTTCCACGGAGCACTCGTAGACATCAGAGCGAGGATGGAGCGGGATATCCCGCCTGAGCCATCTGACTGTTTCACAACGTGGCCGGGGCTGCTGCTGGGGAGTGATCCAATCACCTGCAGTGTGACCGGTTTGCAGATCGTCGAATTGCGCTGCCCAGCAGACCTAGACCAGGAGCATCGCTCTCTGGGTCATTGCATCGACACATACGACTACCGCGCATATTCGGGCGACTGCCGACTCCTATCAATCCGATCTGGTGGACTGCCGCAGGCATCGGTCGAGCTCATACTCAGAGCGGGCCGTAATGAGCGGGCGACGGGGGAATTGACACTTCAGCATCTGCATGTCGCTCAGATCAGAGGCTACAAAAACGCTACCCCGGAGGCTCATTCGGCGGTGATGAACGCCTTCGAGATATTCATGGTAGCAGTCAAAAGCGGTCGTATTCCGGTGCTCCTGCACTGGCCAAATATGGCGATGAAGATGGCGCGTTACGCTGACAATAATTCGATCTTCAACATCCGATTTGCTGAAGAAATCGTGGGCTGGGTTAACACCTTGCTGGACAGGGGGCTCTGAAGATGGGATCGCCCCGATTGATGAACAAACGCCCAGTGTTACTGCGTAAAGCCATTTACGATGGCTACGACTTCGGGCTGTCACTGAGTTATCTCGAAGGTGCTTACAAGCTGTTGTTGCGCCGGGGTGGGTTTTTCATACGCCGAACTGATCATCCGCTGAATCAGTTCTGGCGCGTGCCCAAGGCCAAGCTGCTCGATGACCTCGATGTGCTGTACCGAGAACTGGCTGAGCTCGCGGATGGAAAACACATCGAAAGCTGGCAAGCATTCAGGGACAGGATTACCGCTGCCCAGTCTGACGTGCACCGTGACGCATTCACCTGGGGGATGAAGTTCCGGCTCGCGCCGTTGGCGGAAGGCGGTGTGATCCTGTCGGGAGATTTTCATCCTGGTGCAGTAGCAATCGCCAAACGCATGCGTGGGGTGTTCCTCTCGGCGGGCAAAGCTTGGCGGGTGCAGGGCACAGCAGAGTTGGTCCGCAGCAACCTGATTCTAGAACTGGGCTTGGCCGAAGAGCAGTTTGAAATTCTGGACACGCTGCAGGAGTTGCTCGCTGACGGGTCGGTCAAAGCGGTGAGTGAGGTCACGAGCATCCGTCTGGGGGGGCACTCTCCGGAGTCGACCAAAAACGAAGAGGAAATTTCAGACTCAGGTATCTACCTGGCATCTGTCCCATCGATCAAAAACACCGAGCTGACCAGCGCCGAGATCGATAAGGCGCTGCAAGGATTCTCGCTGATGGATCATCAACCAGCAGGTATCAGGCACCTGCTGCAGCGCACGAGCGCGCTACTGGCCGACGATATGGGGCTGGGCAAAACTCGCCAGGCGGTGATTGCCGCTGGTATACGTGCCCAAGGCAAACCGGTTCTGGTGATAGCGCTCAACAGCCTGATCATCAACTGGCAGCGCGAGATCCTGATGGTATTTCCCCAAGCTCAGATCGCCATGCAAACCTTTGATGCGAACGCTGGATGGATCATCGTGAACTACGAGCGACTGGGTGATTTTGTCATGCACGCGAACCGCTTCGCGGTGATGGTCATTGACGAGGCTCACCGACTCAAGGAACCCACTGCTGGATGGACACGCCACGGCTTCGACATCGCGGCTCAAGTACAAAACCGCTACCTGTTAACGGGCACACCAGTGCTCAATCGCGAAGCGGAGCTGCACACACTGCTCAGGCTCTCAGGCCACCCAATAGGTCAACTGCCCCTCAATGAGTTCTGCGAGCGATTCGCCGGCAGTCCTGAGTTTCGCAAGACGCTAAGGGATGAGATATCTGACTGGATGCTTCGTCGTCGCAAGGATGTGCTGCCCAACCTGAAGGGGAAGCAGCGCCAGACTGTGCCGGTGATACTCAGCCAGATAGAACGTGACGAGTACAATCAGATCATGCGAAGCGACCAGCACCGATTCGCACGGCTGGGCGCACTGCGTCAACTGCTCGAGCGCGTGAAGGTACGGATCTTGGCGGATCTGATGGCCGAGCTGGACGTCGACGACAAGGTGATCCTCTTCTGCGAGTATCAGGAATCCGTGGCCACGTTACGTGAACACTGCCTCAAGATGGGCGTCGGGTGTGTGACGTTGGTAGGCAGTGACTCGCCCAAGAAACGACAGAAGGCGATTGATGCTTTCCAGCAGGATCCGGACTGCAGGGTGTTCATCGGGACCAGGTCGGCCGCCGGCACAGGTTACAACCTGACAGCGGCGAACTATGTATTCTTTCTGGGACTTCCATGGACACCGGGGCTGCAAGACCAAGCTGAGGATCGAGCCTATCGCAACGGGCAGTTGCGCATGGTTGTCGTCAAAATCCCTCTAGCTGAGGACACCATCGACCAGCAGCTGTGGCAGATGCTCATGGACAAACGCGCGCTAGCCCGCGATTTGATAGACCCCGAAGCAGAAGAAAAAAGTAAAATGGCTCTCGCGAATCAGCTAAAAATTTGAGATGACGGCACGGTTTACTGTGGGCTGTTCAGCAACATGATTGGCAACCCTCTAAGTTACAAATCGCTTAGGCACGTGCTTCCAATACGACGTCGAAATTGCGGACGGTTATCAACGGCGAGATCTTTCAGGGTGGCGGTGATCCCTTTCACAACTCAACAGCTCGGTCCTAGCCAATTTTTTGGAACCGAACGGGTCAGCTGGACACTTAGATACTGATTCTAGGTTACGTAGGCCAAATTTTCAGTCTAAGAACTACATCGGAAATGTTTTGAGGTTTATATGAAAATAGGTACGCAGGCCACCTCGCTGGCTGTTTTGCACAATCAGGAGTCGCACGCTCCACAGGCACAAACTGCTGTACGACCTGAGCCTGCTCAAGCAGTCCCCGAAATTCCTTTAGACCTCGCAATTAGGCCTAGAGCACGTGGCATACACCCGTTCCTGGCAATGACATTGGGCGATAAAGGGTGTGCATCTTCTTCAGGCGTAAGTCTAGAAGAGGACTCACACACACAAGCAAGTTTGAGTGATTTTTCTGTAGCTTCGAGAGATGTTAATCATAACAATATCTGTGCCGGTCTCTCCACGGAGTGGCTTGTAATGAGCAGTGACGGGGATGCAGAATCACGCATGGACCATCTCGACCATAACGGAGAGGGACAAAGCAGTGGAACCCAAAGGCATCAGGTCTATAATGATGCGTTAGCTGCCGCCCTATCAAATGATGATGAAGCACCTTTTTTCACTGCAAGTATCGCCGTTATCGAAGATGCCGGTTTCTCTTTACGCAGGCAACCTAAAACTGTTCGTACGTCGGGTGGCAGTGCGCAATTGGGCCAGACAGTAGCCGATGATGTAGCTCAATCTGGTAGAAAACATTTGCTAAGCTTACGTTTTGCAAACGTTCAAGGGCACGCAATCGCGTGTTCCTGTGAGGGAAGTCGGTTCAAGCTGTTTGACCCTAATCTCGGTGAGTTCCAATCATCCCGCAGCGCAGCACCGCAGCTGCTTAAGAGTTTAATAGACCACTACAACAGTTTGAACTACGACGTAGCTTGCGTGAACGAATTTAGAGTTTCATAACTTAATCCCTTAAGATTTTCCACGAACTTTAATTTCGGCAATATTTACCACTCACACGCGAAAAAACTGACGGGGAATCGCCGCACGCCTGTAGCCAGTCTGCCTCGAGTTGACTCCATTGTAAGTGGAAGCAAAAAACCCAGCCTGAAAAGGCTGGGCTTAAAGCCAACCAATCCTCGAAGAAAACTACACACAGAAGAATTTGGTATCAGACATACAGACAATCTTAGCTCAACTCGTGACAAAGGCATGTATAAATTGGCGGGAAATTATGAAACAGCTTAGACTCTTTAAAAGTTTCCCTATGTATAGATGCAGTAAGCCGCTCATTTGACGACACACGCCTTCAAATGCGTTCACCCAGATAACCTGAATCGATCCGTTAAGGGTTTAGCAGTGCTTTGCAAACTGAGCGCTGGCACCTTGTCCACCATCAAGAAATGGGGTCAAGGCACACATGATCAGGCAGCTTTCCACACTTTCCATACTCGCGCTGTTCGCCGGATGCACATCTGTAGCGGACAAACCGGTTGGGCCTGCTTTCGACAGCAGCCAGAATCCTGAGCTGCTCTCGCCAGACCTGTACTCAAGTGGCGCAAAGTCTGGCCAGGAGCCGATGGTTCGCTATGGTCGATACGCCCTGGTGAATACCGCTCCAGAGGCCGAGCAGCGTGATCTGATGGCTCAGATCATCGATGTCAGCATTCCGGCCAATATGCATCCGTCCGTCCAGGATGCGATGCAGTATGTGGTCAGCCGCTCAGGCTACACCTTGTGCCCACCGAGCACCGGTCACGTAAACATCTTGTTCACACGCCCTCTTCCTGCTGCCCAGTACAAGCTCGGACCAATGAGCCTGCGCAACACGCTGCAGGTACTGGCCGGTCCGGCATGGCAGGTAAAGGTCAACGAAGTCACGCGCGGTGTCTGTTTTGTACTGCGGCCAGGTTACCAACTGCCGGAGACGTCTAAGCCCATGGCACTGGCTCAACCTGCGCAACCGGCCAGCACTGGATCAACCTCGGTAGCCAGCACCTCCCCAGCCGTTACCGTTGTAACTGCCCCGGCAACAGGAACCCCATTCAGCAAGGACACATCCCCTGCAGGGCAACCGCAAACCACGGTCGTCACGCAGGCAAAAGCGCAACCAGCTGCATCCATCAGCACCCCAGCCAAGGAAGGCACCCCTACACAGCAAAAGCCGACTCCTGTGAGCGCGGCTCCTGCGAAGACCACATCTCAGACCACGGTCACCAAGAGCATCGCTTCAACCAGCCAGGCTCCGACAAAACCTGAACCTGCAGCGAAACCCGTCGCAACGGTTGCGCCACAGCAAACGTGGAACGCGCCTGTGGGCAGCACCTTGCGTCAATCGGTCGAAGACTGGGCCAAGCGGGCCGGCTGGCAGGTTATCTGGGTGCCGGAGGATCTGGACTACCCCATCGAAGCACCATTGAGTTTTACAGGCTCCTTCACCTCGGCGGTCAGGCAGATATTCCCACTGTACGACAACGCCAAACGGTCCTTTGTGGTGGACGGTAATGAAGGAAATGGTCAGCAGGTTCTGCACGTATCGGAGAGGAAAAAATGAGCATGCCCTTCATGCGTCAGACCGCTCTGTGCCTCGCTGTTTTGTCGGCATCAGCCTGCTCAGTCAAACGGGTGGATGAAGCCGCTGCACGGGCAGAGGCTACCGCCGATTCCGCTGGCCGTTACGCGGCTATCCAGCGTAACAAGCAGCAGCAGGAACGCCGCGACACAGTGATATTCAGCGACAAACCCTGGGTTTCAACGCAGCCAGTTGTTGCGAGACGAGGTATCCCCTCCAAGTATGACTGTGAGGTCGCATACCGGCCTGCTGGCAGTGTCGGAATTGCTGAAATCGCCCAGTACATTTCCAGCCAGTGCGGCATCCCCGTACTGGTCTCGCCGGATGCGCTCAATCCTGGCCTGCTCAACGCCAATGCATCTGCTCAGCGCAGCAATCCTCCTCCGATCAGCACGGCACCCAACCCTGACAGCCTTGCCGGGTTGCTGCCTGCAGGCATTACGGGCAGCTCCAACCTCGCGCAGGCGTCTCAGGGCAGAAGCTCTGACTTCGCATCGATGCTGACACCGAATCTCGTCAGCGGATTGCGCTACTCAGGGAAAGCTTCGGGTCTGCTGGATGATGTCACCTCGCGGCTGGGACTCACCTATCGATTCAATCCCAGCTCACGGTCAGTGCAGGTCAGCTATTTCGATACCAAGGTGTTCGACGTCTACGCATTTGGAGACGTGCAGGAGATCAAAAGCACCGTGAGATCCGGTATGACCACCTCCTCAGGTTCGGGAAGTGGTTCGTCGAGCGGTTCGTCGTCAGGGAGCAGCTCTTCGGGCGTTTCGGGTGACTCGGGCAGCAACCAAAGTACGACCGTCACGCTCAACACATCAATCCTGGCTGACATCCAGAGCAACGTGGGGGCCATGCTGAGTACCTCGCCGCCGGGTCGCATGTATCTGTCACCGTCGACAGGGACGTTGACCGTGACGGACCGGCCCGACGTGCTTTCGAACATTGAGACATATCTGGCCAAGACTAACCACGCGATCACACAACAGGTGCTGTTCAATGTGAAGGTCTTTGAGGCGACTCTGACCGACACCGATCAGCTGGCTTTGAACTGGGCGGCTGTCTACAACTCGCTGAGCACAAAGTGGGGCCTGTCTCTCTCGAATACTGTGCCAGGTATCAGCTCAAGCGCTATCTCTGGCTCTGTCGGAATTGTCGATACAGCCAACTCCGCTTGGGCAGGTTCCAACGCGATCATCCAGGCAATCGCAGAACAGGCCCGGATCTCGAATGTTCGCTCGCCGTCTGTGACCACACTGAATCTGCAGCCTGCCCCACTGCAGATCGGCAACGTTCAAGGCTACATCCCATCGGTTCAAACCAACACGACTGCGTCAGTGGGCTCCAGCACGGCAATTACTCCAGGCACGATCACCTCCGGCTTCAACATGACGCTGCAACCGCGCTTGATGGACGACGACGAGATGTTGCTCATGGTTTCGATCAACATGAGCTCTAAACCTACCTTCGAGCCATTCACCAGCAACGGCTCCAGCGTTCAGATCCCCAACTACGATGCGAAAAGTCTGTCACCGAAGGTGAAGCTACGCAGCGGCCAGACATTGATCCTGTCGGGCTTTGAGGAGCTCAGCGACAACACGGACAAGATCGGCACAGGCTCACCCGGATTCTTTGGTCTTGGAGGTGGACGTAAACGCACCTCGTCAAAAAGCGTTCTGGTGGTGCTGATCACCCCGATTGTGACCAACTGACATGGCGAACCTGTTCTCCCTGTTACGAAGACGCGCACCGCGCGCTCAAATGCCCAGTGACGGCAAAGTTCAGATTCTGACTTATCACGATCGATCTTTCGTGACAGGCCTGCTGTGGCACCCGTTGGGCAGCCTTACCGGCTACATGAAAGAAGCACGCCAGTTCGGTCGCACCCAACAAATGGACATCGTTGCCATCAGGCATACCGAGTCTGTGATTCAGGCTGGATTCGTTTCGCAGAATGACGGTGCAGTCAAAGGCATGTACTCGCTTGCAGCCGCACTCGCTGGGCAGCTGGGCGCATCGTGGCTGGCTGCCTGGAAGATCGAAAACACCGAGGACAGATATGCCTTGGTCGCAGTGTACCGAGGCGCGGTCATCCCGGGCGCTGACCTGGTAGGTAGCAGTGAGGAAATAAAAAAGAAAGTGGCTCAGCAGCTGAGCCGCTCGATGAGCTTCGACAAGATCTTTCTCCCGCCGGAGTTTGGTCGCGGTGGCGAACAATTCGACCCTGAAACATTGTTGCAGCCATCAAACCTCAAGCGCGAATACAAGCTGACACCGCTGGCATTCGGCCTGTCCAGACAGGAGTTGATGAAAGCCGCGGTGATCGGTGCCTTGGTCGTGGCCGGCCTGATTGGGTGGCACCAGTGGAACGAACATAAGCTGCAACTTGCTCGCCAGGCGCAGAAAGCGGCAGAGGCGGCAAGGCAAGCTGAATTGGATGCCCTGAACCAGCGAACAAACGCACCAGTTGTGATCGAGGCGCTTGTGCATCCGTGGGTAAAACAGCCTTCTGTCCCAGTATTTCTTGAAGGCTGTAACGGCGCAATTGACCAGTTACCACCGGCAATCGAAGGGTGGTTATTCGTTTCCGCTAAATGCGACGGAACGCTGATGTCGGCCAACTACAACCGCACCGGCAACAGCACCACGATGGCTTTCAGCGCAGCTACGGCGGGCTACTTTGCTGATACGCCAGCGTTTTACGACGAAGGCAACATGGCCGCAGTTAAGCTCACGTTCGAGCTGCCGCTGGCGGGTGATGACGCTCTGAACCCGGCAACGCAGGCTTTGGACAGCATCACTTCATGGCTGCAAGCCCAAGACCTGCAGCCCAAGATCACAGAAGTACCTGTGACGGTTGTCCAGCCACCAGCTTTGCCTGGCCAACCCGCGCCTCCACCACCACCGCCCCCGGATTACCGACACTTCGAAATCCGTTTCACGAGCCTTTTGCCGCCAGCGACTGTTCTTCAAGGCGTGCAAAGCACTGGAATGCGCCTACGTGAAATCAAAACCGACTTTCAAGACGGCAAATTAACCTGGAACGTCATAGGTGACCTCTATGTGCATTGACACTCGCGCCTCGATTCTGCTGCCCCTTCTGTTGTCCTGCGTGGCTGCCGGCAACATGGCAGTAGCGGCCGATCCATCTCCCACCGACCTTAGTCGGATCAACATTGGCGAGTTGTCCCAAGTGCAGAGTGAAACCTTACTCTTCACAGCACAGGCGGCGCGGGCTCGAGCGAAGGAAGACATCGTAAACGGGGGCAAGACATCAACGTCTGCGCCGGTTCAAGTAACGCAGACCGCTTACACGATGCCCGCCCCGGCCAGCAATACCACACCGCAGTTGCCGGTGGTCAAGACCGTTTTCAGGACGAATAACGCTCTGTATGCCACGTTGCTGTATGGAGGTGGTTTCGAGGTTGATGCATCCGTTGGTAATGCTGAACTGCCAGGAGGGTTCAAGGTAATCAGCGTGTCCCTCGACAGCGTTGTACTGGGCCATGACGGACGCCGATACCCACTAGGGTTCTCGACCCGGGCACCAAGTGGTTCGTTTGAAGCACCCCAAATGTCACTGCAGACACTCAAGCCTGTAGCTCCGGGGCAGCCATCGGCCATGACTCCGTTGTCCAGCGTGTCGCAGGAGTTACAGCGATGAGCGGCGCGGTACGAATTGAGCCTGACATTGAGCCCGATCCATTAGCACATCAGGTCACCCGACCGACCGCGCTCGTGCAACCGATTACCATCGCCATGCAGTCTGAAGTGGTCGGAACCGTCATGACTGCAGAGGGACAGCGGTGGGGTGACATCACCAGCGAGTTGCGTCAGCTGGTTGCCCTGCTAGCACCTGCCACTGTGGCCGAAGAAGCAGAACTGCTGGTGTCGTCTCAGCACTTGCACGACCCCTACGTGATGGCTTTTATGGATCGCCTGGACCGAGCCGGCGTACCGTTTCAGATCATCAGCAGCACGCTCAGCGATATCAAGTCTCTGTACCAAAATGCAGGCAGAACTTTCGCCGGATCTGTAGACAGTACCCAGCGCCAACAAGAGGTGATTCGTATCATCGGCGCGGCCCACGCGCGACGTGCTTCCGACGTGCATTTCATCGTTGGCCATGAAATCACCTACATCAAGTTCCGTGAGGACGGTCTCTTACGGGAGTACGGGCAGATCCAGAGCGCCGTAGGGAACGAGCTCTGTTCTTCACTCTTCAATTCGATGTGTGACGTCAAATCTGAGGGCTACTACCAACCGGAGTTGAAACAAGATGCGCGCATGGCTCGCACCTTCCTCGACCAATTGGGGCTGTCAGGAGCCCGTGTAGCTACCCGCCCTCTGGTCGAAGGGCCACTGATGGTGCTGCGTCTGATCTATGACGATCAGGAGAAACAGTCCGTAGACGATCTGGGGTTTCTGCCAGAACAGAATTTGCTGTTCAAGCGCCTGCGAAGCCTTCCTTACGGCGTGATCATCTTGACCGGTCCGACTGGATCAGGGAAATCGAAGTCGCTCCAGGTGCAGATCAACCTTCTGGCTGAGGAGTGCAAAGGCACCAAACATATCCTGACCGTTGAGGACCCACCCGAATATCCAATGCGCGCGAATCAGTCCCCTCTTGGCAGCAATGAGTCATGGGGAGAATCCATTACAAACTCCGTGCGACTCGACCCCGACATACTGATGTACGGGGAGATTCGCGACCTTGAATCAGCTCAGGGGGCACTGCGCGGGGGGATGACCGGCCACCTCGTGTTATCGACTCTGCACACCAACAACGCTGTAGCAGCAATTCCTCGGCTGATCGATATGGGGGCTGATACAAGCCTGGTCACCGACCCAACACTCATCGTCGGCCTTATCAACCAGTCTTTGCTGCCAACGCTGTGCAGGAAGTGTCGCGTGCCTGCGCGCAGCCACATCAGTACCTTGGATCCGCAACTGGTCGAGCGGCTTGAAAAGATGACCGTGCTGGATCAGGTCTATCTGACCGGGCCTGGTTGCTCTCTATGCCGTGACGGGGTGAACGGCAGGGTCGCTGTCGCAGAGATTCTTCTACCAACCCACCGGTTCATGGAGGAAATCAGAAAGAATGGCCCCAGCGCTGCGCGTCAGTATTGGGTCAAGCACATGGGTGGTATCACGAAGGTTGCCCACACGCTCATCAAGATCAATGCGGGGCTGATTGACCCGCGCATGGCAGAGGCAGTGGTCGGTCCATTGGATTTTGACAGCTACATGCTGGATACCGAGCCAACTGAGGCAGAAGCCCATGCTCAGTAAGGTGATGGATGCCTGGTCAGGGCTTGTAGATGGCTTTTACAGAAACCAGTTCGGAGGCAATGAGCGGATCCGGCTGTACGAGAGCATGACAGCTCTGCTCGAGAACGGGGTGCCGCTCGACCTGGCACTTGATCGTATCGGATCAATCTACAGTGATGGTGGCCGCCATGCTCGACATCCGATCGCGCTTGCCAGCTATGGCATAGGCAAAGCTGTGGACGGCGGCAAGACGCTGGCGCAGGCCTGCCTTAACTGGGTGCCTTATCAGGAGCACGCCGTTATCAGCGCCGGCGAGAAGTCAGGGAACTTGATCCAGGCATTCAGCGACTGCGTGCGGATCATTGAGGCTCGGCAAAAAGTGATGAAGCTGGTGGTCTCCACGGCCTCGTACCCGATTTTTGTCTGGAGCCTGATGGCCTACTTGCTGAACGTAATCGCCACTCGGGTGGTGCCTGCAATGAGCCGCTCTTCCAACCCAGAAGCCTGGTCCGGCGCACCCATGGTTCTGCACATGATCGCCACCTTTGTGACCAACTGGGGACTTCTGACTTTGTGCATTGTGGTGGTCCTGGTTGTCACCAGTATCGTGACTCTGCCTTATTTCCGTGGCCCTTGGCGGACACGGCTGGAGATCTTGCCTCCCTGGTCAATCTACAAAGCGCTCCACGGCTCAACTTTCCTCCTCAATATCGCAGTGATGCTGCGAGCAAATATTGATCCGCTCGGAGCGTTGGACACGTTAAAGCGTGGGGCTAACCCGTGGCTGCGCGAACGCCTGGAAGCTGCCCACTATGGGGTCCGGATGGGCAAGAACTTTGGCGAGGCTTTGGATCTTTCAGGGCATAAGTTTCCAGACCACGAAGCCATTCAATTCCTGATTGTTCTCTCCACCACGCAGAGCTTCTCGGCTGCAGTGCATCGCTACAGCCTTCGCTGGTTGGAGATATCACTGAAACAGGTCGAGCGTTACGCAAAGACGCTGTCCCTCGTATCCATGGTTCTGATCGGCGTCTTGATGATTCTGGTCATGGTCGGGGCCTACAGCATGACCGGCAATGCCACACAGGGCATGACGCACTGAACACTACACCCGTTACCCACATACCCAGGACCACACACATGCAAAACACCACTCAATCCGCTCGGGCGAAACAGATCGGTTATATCTCGATTGAATTGCTATTCGTTCTCATCGTTATCCTGATCGGGATGGGCTACGCCCTCTACAACGGTTGGGGCGCGATGGGCAGTTCGGACGTCAACAACGAGCAGGGTAACGTCGGTCAATTGATCGCGAATACTCGCAAGCTCAAAGGCAGTACCGGTTACGGAGCGTCAGGGACCGATCTGATCGCCCAGCTCAGCTCTATAAGGGGCCTTCCTAATATGTCTTTCTCCGGCGGCAAGCTCTACAACGCCTGGAGTGGGCAGGTCACTGTGGTTGCCAATGGCATGACCTTCACAGTCACCGAATCGGGCTTGCCCCAAGATGCCTGCGTGACGCTGGCCACGAAGATTGGACGCGGGCAGAAGGTCACCACCTCTATCAATGGCGGGACGGCTGTGAGCGGCGAGGTTAGTTCTGCTGCTGCCACCAGTGGCTGCTCTACAGACAGCAACACATTGGCTTGGACGGCCTACTGAGCATGAACCCAATTATCGACACGCCTTTTAGTGACCTCTACCTGGGGCCGGATTTTACGGACGTAAAAGGCCTGGATGGCCAGAGCGGACGTGTCGAGGCTCCGGAAAACTGGAAAGAAAGCGCCCAGTTTTTACGGGAGGAATGCACAAAGCATTTCGAAGAGCACCAGGATCCCGAGTTCTCGTTGATCAAAGACGGAACTGTGCTTCGCGTCACTCAGATACCCGATGCCTTCGGCCAGGATGTGTTCGTACTGCGCAGATCAAATGCGCAGGTGCGTCAGTTCGACCAGTTGGGATTTCCGGAAGACCTTGTTGCTTCGTTGCTGACGAAGCAGGTGCGCGGCCTGGTGATTTTTTGCGGCGAGATCTGCACCGGTAAGACGTCAAGCGCAGCTTCGCTGATCATTGCCAGGCTAAATGCGTGCGGAGGGATCGCGTTGGCTGCAGAGGATCCGGCCGAGACAGACTTGAACGGTCGTCACGGACCTGGTCGTTGCATCCAGATGCAGGTTTCAAGACGCAATGGGGGGTATGAAGAGGCTCTGATGAGAGGCCTCCGTTCTGGCGCGGACATGATGCTTATCGGTGAGATCAGAGATACACCGACGGCAGTTCAGGCAGTCCGAGCGGCGATCAACGGCCTGTTCATCATCACCACCGTTCACGCGGGAACCGTGCCGCAGGCAATCGAGCGAATAGCGACGCTTGCGGAGCCGGCCATCGGCAACGTCCGATCAATTCTGTCACAGGGTTTGCTAGCTGTAGCTGCGCTTGCCCTCGAAGGCGAAGGCGAAATGCGACATCTGAAGATCCAGAGCCTTTCACTGACTGGACCTGACGGCCCTGGTATTCGCGAGAAGATCCGTTCAAATCAGATCGCGATGCTTAGCCAGGATGTGGATCAACAATCGAACAGGAGCCTCTGGGGATGAATCTTCTCAAGCCCGGCCGGACCGGAAAAAACGGTTTCGTGGTAATCGAGCTGCTCTTCGGCTTGATCGTTTTTGCCATCGCGTCGGCCATAGGCGTTTCGCTGGTCGCGGACAGAATGGATGCGCAGAACTATCAGATCGCAGCTCAGCAACAGCAGCAGATCGCAGAGGCCGCTTCCAAATACCTGAAGGACAATTTCTCAACGGTCTATGGATCAGCGGGCACAACCACTCCAGCGACGATTACCCCTCAGATGCTACGCAACACCAACTATCTGCCAGCCAGCTTCAGTGACACAAATGCATTCGGTCAGAGCTTCGTGGTGCTTGCCCGAAGGGTCAACGTCAACCAGCTCGAATCCATCGTGATCACTACCGGTGGACAGGCTATCGATGAAATCGGTACACGGACGATTGCGGAAAATATGGGCGCGCCGGGGGGCTTCATCCCGTTCAACAACACCGGCGTTATTCAGGGAGTACGAGGCGGCTGGCAACTTGCGCTGAGCAACTACGGTATCAACCCAGGCGTTGGCCACACTGCGAGCGCCTTGTTCCTGCAGGATGGCACGCTCTCCAACGACTACTTGTACCGCAATGCCATCCCAGGCAAGCCTGAACTCAATCGCATGAACACGGCGCTCAGTATGGGAGGAAACAATGTCAACGATGTGGCTGCATTGAACGCCTCTGGAACAGTGACGGTTGGAGGGAATGTCGACACTGCTGGATCAGTCAACGCCACTGGTAATGTCAGTGCGTCAGGATCTGTCACAGCCCAGGGCAATGTGAGTGCGTCGGGGAGCGTCACAGCCCAGAGCAACGTTGTAGCTGCAGGCGATGTATACGCACAGTCGGTGAATGCCTCGGCCAACCTCACGGGCGCTGCTGCCCGAATATCAGGCGAGACTGTCACAGGCGGTTGGTTTCGCACTCAGGGCGACACCGGTTGGTACAGCGAAAAATGGGGTGGTGGCTGGTACATGAGTGACTCGGACTGGGTTCGGGTCTACGGCGACAAGAACGTCTACACAGCCGGGAACATCCGAGGAGGGACAGTGACTTCAGAAGGTCGCGCGACCGTCGGTGAATACCTGCAGCTGAATGGCGTTGCAACTGCCGGCACTGCCTGTGCTGCAAACGGTATGGTTGGTCGAACCAGTACGGGTCGATCCCTTTCTTGTGATAACCAGGTCTGGGTGGTGAACGGTTCCAGTGCCCCTACCTGTACAGCGAAGACTATCAACGGTTACGACGCAAACGACGCGACTACCTATTCCTGCCCGGTCGGCTACACGAAAGTCGGGTGGGACACCACCGGCTCCGGCCAGCGGAACAGTAGTACCCCGGGAATCGTGATAGGCCAGAACGACTACGCCACCATTTTCTGTTGCCAGTTTTGAGCAGGCTCATAGCAGTCATCGAGGACGTAGAGTGAACATTTACTGGCTTGCAATGGTGGTGATTACAGCCGTGCTCGGAATGGTTTACGAGAAGTCACACCAGGCAGAACAGAGCTCCCAGACCGTGGAAATCTCCCTGATTGCTCATAACGTCCTCGTCTACAGAAATGCCTTGGCCGAGTATGCCTACGCTCACAAAGCTGCATCAGGAACGGTGCCAGATAATCAGCTGGATCTGCCCGCCTGGTACGCGCGTTACCCAGGAGTCGATGGAGTAGTCGATGCTGGACGAAGTTACGCGTTCTTCGGGTCCCCTCCCCCCGGTCTTGTTTCAGAGATGATCAATTTGACTGGGGGATCGCTAGCCATAGGCACCGCGTCCTCCGGTAGCTTGCTCACACCGAGCTCAGGTAACGTAGGGGTCGCGCTACCGGCGACAGTACCCAACGGTGCAGCTGTGGCTTACCAATAAGCGAACAGTTGACACGCTTGTCAACGACCTATGATATGACGTATGATTAGCTCAAGAATAACCCCCACGCCTCGGGCGGGACACAGTCCCGTACTGCGCACCAGGGGGTTAGTTTTTTCTGTTCTCTGCTTCCCTCAATGCCTCCGCAGGATGCCATGGCATGCCTCAAGTTCCGAGTCTATTCCTCAAACCGGCAAAATCCCCCGCCGCCCTACTGCGTCATCTGCGGCTGAAAGGACTTGACACGCGAGGAGAAAAAATAAAGGCCACACAAGCCCTTGAGTTTATCGGCCATCATCGACTGTTGATGTATATGCGTCCGCTGCAGGACACACACAAGCGCTTCTACGCAAAGATAAAGTTCGATGACATCCTGCAGCTATACGATTTTGATCGACGGCTACGCCTTGTGTGCTTGGATGGGATCGACAGGATTGAGATTGCTTTTCGATCCGCGATCATCAATACCTTGGGCCTAGACAAAGCATGCGGGCCGCATTTCTACCTAGACGCAATTCATTTCGTAGATGGGAAGGTACATCGAGACCTGTTGAAGCAGGTCCTCGGCTTAAGAGATGGCAACGCGTCGATCAAGCATTACTATCGCAGCTACAACACACCAGCATTGCCACCAATATGGACGGTGCTCGAAGCAATGACTTTTGGCCAGCTGTCCCGACTCTTCAAGGATTTACACCTTGACCACCGCAAGACAGTGGCAGCTAAATTCGGGTACGACGAATCGGTTTTGGTTTCTTGGTTAAAGTCTACAACCCTCCTGAGGAATGTTTGCGCCCATCATGGTCGTTTGTGGAATGCGTCGATTACTGCTGATGCGCCGGTCTACGCAAATGCAATCAAGGGAGAGTTTCCGTCCCATACAGACCGCGGGCGGATTTTTGCCAGGGCAGTGGTTGTTCAGGCCCTGCTGTTAAACATTGACGCAACCGCCGATTGGAAATTACGGTTCAAGCAGTTGATGTCGACACTACCCACAGTAGCTATGGCAAAGGCGGGATTGAGTACATCAGAGTTAGGCTTGGTGGTTGGTTGGGAACAACGACCGTTTTGGTCTTGACTAATGATGGAATTTTACACAGTTCAGGAGCCGTTTTTGAAGGGGACCTAGTATTTCACTTTGTAAGTAGGTGAATCCTCCGGCCTTTGGCCACGCCGATCATACAGCCTCGTCGTGCTGATGTTTGCGTGTCCCAGCCAGATCTGCACCTTGGCAATGTCCGCGTCGTGCTCCAGCGCGTTGGTCGCCGCCGTTGCCCGCAGGCCATGGACACCCAGTCCGTCGACGTGGATCTGCGCAACGCTGGCCCATTTCGTCACAACGCCATACACACCCTTGCCGGTAATCCCGGTACCCGATGTTTTTCCACGCAGCGAGCGGAACAGCGCACCCGGCGTCAGGGCACGATCGCCATCGCGCATTAGGTACACGTAGATCCGCTCCGCCGCGACGGGGTGCAGTGGAAGGTAGCGGATCTTGCCGCCCTTGCCGTGGATCCGCAGGTGCTTCACACCACGCCGCTCCTGCAGGTCGCCGGTTTGGAGCAGGCTCAACTCTTCACGACGTAGCCCTTGGTACAGCAGCACCGCCAGTATCGCCCGGTCGCGCACGCCTTGGAGGGATTCACCATCCGGTGCATCGAGCAGACGCTTGGCCTGGTCGTCGCCGAGCGCCGGGGTCTTGCCCTCGTTGGTTTCAACCGGGGGCCTGGCAACCCCATGTACCGGGTTGCCCCCGGCCAGTGCGTTGCTGTCCAGGAGGTAATCGAAGAGGCTGGCCAGCGCCGCCAGTTTGCGCCGGATCGTGGCCCCCGACAGAGCCCGCCGCTCCAGCTGAGCGCGCCAGGCTAAAACGTGCGCCCGGTTCACAACGCGAAACTCTTCGGCACCGGCCAGGCCGACAAAGCTGCAGAAGTCGCGCAGATCTGCCTGGTATGCACGTCGAGTGCGCAGGTTGCGGATATTGGCGAACCACTCGACGGCTGCCGGCACTGCGGCCAGCTCCTGGAATTCCAGTGCAGTCAGTCGCCGCTCGCCGGCGTTGGCCATCACCAGCTCGCTCATGCATTTCGCTCCGCATCGTGCCGCGCTTTGATGGCCGGCCACTCGGGGGAAGCCATCAGCTCGCGGATCAGGCGCTTATGTTCCGGCTCTGGCACCAGGTGCTGCCAACGCTCCTGCTCCAGCTCCATTTGCCTGACACCGCGTAACTGAGCCTCAATCATCACACCCGCTGCACCAAGGCGCGCTCGGGCCTGGCACCAGAAACCTTCCGACGTGGCATATTCGTACAGCGGCACGATGGGCAGCCCGTGCAGTTGCCAAAGGTGCCAGAGGACGGCAGAGCCGATCCCCTGTCGCTGACTACCGGGCCTGAGCTCAATCATGTTGATGTACAGCCGGTCTTTCAGCGGGTTGATGCTGTAGTCGATCTGACCCACACGCTGGCCGTCGACCTCGATGTGATCGATGAAGTCAGTACCAGGAAACACGAAATGACCAGGCCGCGATTCGGTGCGCTCGTTCACCAGGGTAATCGGTCGCATCACCACACTCTCGACGTGCCATCTACTGAAAAAACCACGAATCCTGCTGAAAAACGTCATATCCCCGCCTGAACTTGAAAGAGCCGATAACATATTTTATCACCCCTTTCTGCGAAATCGCCCCGTGTCCGTTTTTCGCGATAAATCGGCTGCTTCCGGAGCTGGGGATCGATTCCAAAATCTACGCTTCGTCTGTCCTCGCAGGATCTCACGCTGTCAGTCTTCTTCTTCGACTTTAGAAAGTCTGACTTCAACCACGAAGCGACTGGAACAGTTGCTGCAGCGGATGGGCTGCCACATTTGGGCTGGAGGGACGGGAATTACTGCCTGACAATCAGAGCAGTCAAAAATGAACGTCTCTACTTTGACAAGGATCTGCCGCCCATCCTCTTCAGTCCATTTTTTCCAAAGCAAATTACACCTTCTGTTACTGCAGTGGACTACATCGTCATTATCGAACTCACGCTGACCTACATAAAGTACATCTCCACACTCACACTCGCCAAACACTACAGCTTTGACTGCAAATACGGCTGTTGCCTTGGCAACATCCTCAAGACAACTTATTATTTTAGCAAAGTCCTCCTTTGCTATTTTTTTGACTTTCTGCTCATCAGCTTTGATCACAGGGGAGTGGAGATAGGAACCGAGCTTATTGTAATACCTCCGGAAATCTTTCCACGGAATTGACTTGGTAGAACCTATGGCTTTGAAATCTGAGTCAGCCGGCAACTCATCGCCGTTTCTCAGAGCAAATGCCAGCTCACCACCGTTTTCATTGATAGGATCAAATGATATCAGCGCCTTCAGCATCTGATCAGGCTTCCACATACCCAGCACTTTGCCAGGCAAGACATCTCCGTATTGACGCATCTGCCTGTAAACGACATTTTCTAACGCAAATCGCAGCTCGAGGGCAGCATACCTCTTGGAGTTCTCGTCAGTAGCCTTCAAAAGCTCCTTCGCACGGTCCAAAAATGGGACGACCCTGTAGATATCCATAACATGAAAATTCCTGATTGAGATTAGTTACACCCATGGCACACACACTCAAGCACGCACCCTCAACGCTTCCTATATTCCTAACGCTTTGTAACGAGCCTTGTCGTTTGGCAAGCCCGTTACACTGACTATCCTAACGAACCTCTCTGCATTGGGGATACATATCTCCCACCCCTCATAGCTGTAGTATGATTTAACATTAGGTTTTCCCAATGCATTGATATGGGCTTCTAGAGTGTTTTGAAACTCACGACTTAGATCGTATCCACCTATACCTGGAAAACACTCTGCAAGAAATGGTGCCCAGTTTTCGCCACCCATATGTTTAGGTTGAGAGATAGCCAAATGTGGATCCGTGAGTTCCAGCTCAAGCCTCATCCTCTGCGCATTTTGTGGCCGGCTAAAATGCCATGCGTACTCACCTGCGTAATGTCGGTTGATTGAGAACCATTTATTCCCTGTTATCAGATTGGCGCATACGTCCACCCCCTGATCTCCGAAACAGCAGCCATGGTAGAAACGACCGGGTACAGAAACTATGGGCCAGGTCGAAAGTTCATCGAGCAGCCGATTTGAGATAGTCATAGTAAGCCTCGTTTGTGATTCGTACCCGTTTACCAAGCCAGAGGTTTTTTTTCAACCTCCCAGAGAGCCTCAGCTAACTCGATCTGAAATCAACACCAATTTTCCAACCCCACGGGATCAATGAAGGGTTTTCTAAGGCGCATAACTTCTCAAGCAGGCAATGTTTCTCCTTTGAGTAAAACGACCTCATCGGAGTCCTTATGCGTTTGTATCTGTGCGAGAAGCCCAGCCAGGGTAAAGACATCGCCGCCGTACTCGGGGCCAAAACACGAGGTGACGGCTGCATCAAGGGCAATGGTGTGGCCGTGACCTGGGGAATTGGGCACTTGCTGGAAACGGCGCCACCGGATGCCTATGGCGATCACCTGAAAAACTGGAGCCTGGACACACTTCCAATCCTGCCTGCTGAATGGAAAGTGCTCGTAAAGCCGAAAACCTCCAGTCAGTTCAAGATCGTCAAGCAGCTTCTCAAGCAGGCTACCGAGCTTGTCATTGCGACAGACGCTGACCGCGAGGGGGAGATGATCGCGCGCGAACTGATCGAGTATTGTGGGTACCGAGGACCGATTCAGAGGCTATGGCTGTCTGCGCTCAATGAAGCATCCATCCGCCAAGCGCTCAACACCGTCAAGCAAGGCTCAGAAACCTACCCGTTGTACCTCTCGGCGCTCGCTCGTTCCAGAGCGGACTGGCTCATCGGTATGAATTTTTCGCGGCTATTCACCCTGCTCGGCCGACAGGCCGGGTACACCGGTGTGCTCTCCGTGGGCCGTGTCCAAACACCGACCCTTCGCTTGGTGGTCGACCGCGACCGGGAGATCTCGAACTTCATACCCAAACCGTTCTGGAGTGTCGAGGTTCAGCTCTGGACGGCAGGACAATCGTTCTTGGCGAAATGGGTCGCCGATGAGTACGTGGTAGATGAGGAAGGCCGTTGCCTTGATCAAGCTGCTGCAACTGCTGCACTGGCCGCGCTGAAAAGTAGTCAGGCTGCCTCAACAGTTTCTGTTGATACAAAGCGTGGCAAGGATCCAGCTCCGCTCCCGTTCGATCTGAGCACCCTGCAGGAGGTGTGCTCTGCAAAGCTTGGGATGGGTGTGCAAGAGACGCTGGACGTAGCACAGTCACTTTATGAAACTCACAAGGCGACGACCTACCCAAGGACCGATTGCGGGTACCTGCCGGAGAGCATGTTTGATGAAGTCCCCATGGTCCTCGATGCTCTAAACCGAACTGATCCATCTATCGGTAAGACGCTGCAACTGATCGACCCGGAGCAACGTTCCCGGGCATGGAATGACAAAAAAATCACGGGGCCGCACCACGGGATAATACCCACGCTTGAACCAGCAAACCTTTCAGCAATGTCTGAGAAGGAACGCAAGGTCTATGAATTGATCCGCGCGCACTTCCTTGCGCAGTTCCTGCCTACCCATGAGTACGACCGGACCGTGGCCACCTTCGAATGCAATGCAGTTCCACTGCAAGCAGTGGGCAAGCGAATCGTGATCCCAGGCTGGAAGGTTCTTTTTTCTGCATCGTCCGAAGAGGAGGCTGATGACAGTGGCGGCCGCTCTCAGATCCTGCCAGTGCTGCAAATTGGTACTCGGTGTGACGTTCAGGACCTGCATCTCAAATCGCTGAAAACCGAGCCGCCCAAGGCTTACACCGAAGGTACATTGATCAAAGCGATGAAAACCATTGCCAAGCTGGTCAAGGATCCACGACTGGCTCAAAAGCTCAAGGAAACTACCGGTATAGGTACTGAAGCAACACGCGCAGGCACAATTCAGGGATTGATCGACCGAGGATCACTCATCAAGAAAGGAAGCGCGCTGCGAGCAACTGAAGCAGCGTTCTCGCTGATTGATGCGGTCCCTCCGGCTGTGGCCGATCCCGGCACAACTGCTATATGGGAGCAAGCGCTTACTATGATCGAGCAAGGCACCCTGACGCTCGATGATTTTATCGCCAGGCAATCGAGCTGGATCACCAGGCTCGTCGACCAATACAAAGGCACCACCTTGTCGATAAAAGTGCCCGAAGGTCCCAAGTGCCCTTTGTGCAGTGCGAAAACCTCGCAGCGTAAAGGATCCTCAGGAGTTTTCTGGGCGTGTTCCCGCTACCCCGAATGCAAAGGGACGGTGAACATTGGTACAGGTAAGAAAAAAACACCTGGCAGGTCAGCCAAGCCCCGAGCCGCTTCTGTCAAAAGCAGCTGAGAGGCTGGTGATAGCGGGGTCACAAATGATGTGCCACAATGGGGCTACTACCAGTTCCACCCCGCTGGTCACTGACGGTCATCAGTGACACCCTGGAGAAGTCGGCCTTGCCTTCATTCTCCTCCCCCAAAGTACGCAAAGCATCGGGAGGGGCGTACAGATCTTGTTGTGAATTCTCCCTGTGTCTCCCTGTTCAGTAGCAGACACGCAGCCGTCTAACTCGTGAAAGCGGGTTCATAGGCACACAGAGTTCACAGAAGGTTCGATGCATAGTTGTCTCAGGGCCGCACTGGTGTTGCGGTCCACTTTTTTTTAAAACGCTTCCGACTCTCTCGGCAGGTAACCTGGTCATCTAGCAACGCTGGATGACCAGGTTACCTTCCGAGGTAGCCACTTTTCGCTGCCGGCACCCACCGGTGAAAAAACGGGTTCCCTTTGTGCGCGAATGCGTGCCTTTTGATAACTGGCCCAAGCCACGACAACGGGCCGGGTGATGTCGATGTAGCAATGCGTGCGATCAATGCCCAGGGATCCTCGCTGAGCTAACGCTCACAGGTGGCAAATTTTACAAGCTGTAGCAAAGTACACATCGGCTGAGAGCTATCGTCACCAAATGAGATAGCTCTCAGCACGATTCCCATTAGATTCAGCTTTCAAAAATATGGTTTCTTCAGCCTGCTAGAGGGCCTGCTCGCGTGCAATCCCTCCAACAGGTTTTTTAGTTTTGTGAACAAAACAAGCTCTAAGTATGCCTCGCTTTTGCGGGGCTAAGTCAGTAAGGAACGCTGTATCTTGCGTTCGTCATTATTAGGAACCAACATGAGTGTATTGAAGGGATTGCTTGACTGGATGATCACTAAACTTGCTTCAAAGCAGTCTCCAGTAAGACCAGAAACAGTTGAAAACCAGGCAGCTCAGGCAGCGTTAGAACTCGCCGCAATTCTGAGGGTAGGCGGAGCCTTGGAGCATGACGAAATCCCCATGATCACACGTCGACTGCAGTCCGTGATTGATGCAACGAATGCCGTGATTGCTGCCTGCGAACCTAGTCAAGCCGAAGGAAGATACTGCCGTCGAGAGCTCTGAACCGAGCATCTCACGCTGATCGTGGCCAGAACCGACAGCTCGTGCTTGACAAGCCTTCACAGACTTCACATTCTCAAGACATGTACCGCTGACGTTGTCAGCAACATGCCCGGGTAGTCAGGATCTCGCGACTACGATGCGCCCCACGCATTGATCCCCCCCCAAGTTCGCAAAGCTTCCGGAGGCGCGAACGATCGGTATTGATTGCCGATGGATGCATATTCAACATCGCACACAACGCTGCACTCAGCCTGGCTGAGTCATGCCATAACACTGACCTGCCCTCGGGGAATACTTTCCCTTAGGGACAAGTGTCTCCGTTTTCTGCAATTTGAACGGAGACAGACTATGTCGGATCACACGGCTGCAAACTCAACATCCCAGAATGCTGAGATCACTAAACGCGTTGATATGCTTTACGGCGAGGCATGTCGTCAATTTCCGACATACGAAACAATGGTCTTTGAGCACTTTTGCTCTCAGATGATTGAGACTTTCGGCGATGACGAACAGGCGCCAGAAGCGGCAGACGCATTTAGCTATGCACGCTCGGACTATGATTATCTTTCCCCATCAGAAATTATGGCGGCAAGGGAAGTCAATCGGAGCCATGGAATCTGCAGCCACGGCCTTACTAAAGACACCTGCCCATGCGGTTGTTTTGAGTTCACAGGTCTAGAGATCTACGAGGACTACGGACCTCAGGAATGTGACCTGATAGATGATCCAGACCTCGTCATACAAGAAATTTCGGGCACTAGCGGAGTGAAAATTGTGTGGGTCTCTACCCAGACCAAAACCACGCTTATCCGCAGTTTTCTCTCGTACCTATCGTACCAATGGAATGTGGCGCTGCGATTGTCAGCAACACGCCGAAGGTAGTTTGGATCTCATGACTACGATGCGTTCTACGCATTGATCCAACCTAAAGTTCGCAAAGCTTCCGGAGGCGCGAACGATCGGTGATTTAAACGCCGATGGATGCACATTAAACGCGTCACTCACCCAGCGGGGAAACACTCCCCTCTCGGGCGGTGTTCTCCGCAATTTTCACTGGAGAAACACCATGAGTTCAGCAAGCTTCCGTTTCGGCATGATGGTCGGCACTGCACTGCGTGAATGCATCCGTGCGGTCAACCAAAAACCAAGACCTTCAGCAGTCAAAGTGGTAACAGCGCAGTGCAGGATGATGCCTGAACCTGCGATGACCCACGACGAGTGCGAAAACTACTGCAGCGTGCCAGCCATAGTGCGTCGCAAAGGGATCAATCTTCGTGATTGGTATGAGGCTAATACGCAAGAGGTTCAGACCAAACAGGTGAAGAAAGCCCGTAAATCTCGCGCATCGAAGGTGCCCGAGACGTCCAAAAAGCGGAATGCTGAACCAGCAGTTAAGGCCCCTGTCATGGGTTCGTTGGACCAGCTCATTGCTTGATACTCACCCTCCCCTGACAAGCCCCTCATTCATTGAGGGGCTTTTTTCATTTGGAGGGTTGACAAACGAATCTCCCTTAAAGGATTCTAAAGCCATGTACCGCTGACGTTGTCAGCAACATGCCCGAGGTAGTCTGGATTTCATGACTACGATGCGTTTTACGCATTAATCCAACCCCCAGTTCGCAAAGCATTCGGAAGCGCGAACGGTTGACCAGTTTAACTGGTTGATGGATGCATAATGATTCTCACACCCCATCGGGACCTTTCCCGTAGGGATGGTCTCGTGCTTAGCAGGAGACCTTCATGAAAAGCAGTCTTGCGCTTTACCAAGCATTGATTTCAATCGATGTTCCGGAAGACCGCGCCACTGCAGTCGTCGATGCTCTGGAGTCGGATATGCAAACGCAACTCGCGACTAAAGCCGACATCGACAATCTCGAGTCTAGACTCGAACTGAAACTCACCATTCGTATGGCTGTCATGCTGACTGCTGCTGTAGGCGTTATGCTTACTGCGTTCAGATTCATGCATTGATTGTCGTAAAATTTCGCTCTACCACCCATGCGGGGAATACCTTCCCCCTGGGCGAAGTGTATCTCCGCTTTGAACACTCAAAACTGGAGATACATCATGAACAACTCTACCAACGAAACCAAATACTTCGACCTGCACACCGTCGGCATTGGCTATCTCAACCGCATTCGTGAAGTGAAGCCTCGTAAGGGAGACCCTTTCATGGCTGTCACCATTGCCGCCCTCAAAGGCAGCACAGACTCGGTTGAGTATTCATACATCGATTGCAACGTGGTGGGTGCAGAAGCTGACAAGCTGATTCGCCGTTGCCAGGAAGCTGTTGCTGCCGATAAGAAGGTTCTTGTCTCTTTCCGGATTGGCGATCTCTGGGCCGATGTTTTTACCTACAGCAGTGGTGCTAAGCAAGGCCAACCAGGTGTCAGCCTCAAAGGCCGTCTCTTGTACCTTGCCTGGATCAAAGTTGAAGGTGAATACGTTTATCAGGCTCCGCAGAAAGAAGAAGCACCTGCCTCTTCTGAAAGCTCACAGTCCGAAGCTACCCCAGTCGTTCAATCCGAGGCGCCTGCCTCAAGCGAACCAACTGATGTGGCTACTCCAGCTGCTACTCCCCCTAAGCCAACACGAGCAAAACCAGCTCGCGCAGGACGAGGAGAGAAACAAGCCGCTTGATAGATTTTTTACAACCTCAAGGCGCCCTGCAGGCGCCTTTTCTTTTCTCCACACCGTAGGTAACGACTTCATGAAATTCGCTATCGCGACACTCGTGCTTACAATGCTAAGCATATTTTTTCTGGAATTTGGACAACAGCTCTCCGCTCAACTACTGACACAGATCGGCGCAGGAGGACTGGTCGCCACTTTTCTTGCAATGGCAGGTATGGTGATTAGTTCTTGACACTAAACCTTCTACTTTACCCTTAAGGCCCCCACCCTTAAGGGACCGGGGCCCTTATATTGGAGCTCCTATGGACAGTAATACTAACAGACTAACCTTGCGACTTGAGCTCGCTTTGCTGATCTCAAAAGCACACGCTCAAGATAGTATCTATCAACAGGTTTTGAACAAAGATACGCCGCCGGATCGCTTTTCCAGTTTGTATTGGGAGGATGTTCTGGACAAGCTCGAAGACTTGGCCCTATTGGACCACGTTGAGAATTACACACCGGACCACAGCTCGTATATTGATGATGCTGCACTCCTCAAGTCTTACTGGACTCTTCGGGAATGGTGCGGGATAGATATATATCCTGATACTTCATCCGCTGTAACAGAAAGACTCTAACCCAACGTTCTCAAGAACGAAAACCAACCTGACCGGGTAATTCACCTCCCGGTCGGGCCAGGTGGTTGCCCGCACCTGGAGAATTATTATGTCCATCACCATAAATCACTTGCCATCCACTTTGCTGAAGCTGCCTGTTGTGCTGACGCCTTCCGCCTGGAAAGAATCTGTTCATTTGGAACAACCGTCGCACATTGCGGAGATCGGCACTCGTCTTGGCGAAGTCGTACTCGAAGCCTATCGCGAGCTGCATCTGCAGCCAGATGAGGTTCAGATCGACTTCGGTATCTATCGTTTTCTACCCAATGGGGACCGCTCGGGGCGTCATTGGCTCGAACTGAAACTTCATCGGATAGATGCCATAAACGGCAGTCCCTACCTTTGCATTTCGCTTAGAGCTGAACAGCCTCTCAACCTCTTCTGACCCAGTCGTCAACCTGAAACCACTAACAAGCCCGAATCTTCGGGCTTTTTTTCGGGCTCCCATTCAAGCGGCCTGCCCGATAATCCGGAGTAGTCATGATCAACCTGCCCGGCTATTTGGCCATACGCACCATCAGCGGTCGCAACGGCGCTTTCAACGTTGGGCGACTCTCGACGTCCATTGGTGAGTTCGTTATCAAGGACGCGCTGCTGGACCAGTACCACGAGGGCAAATATCGAGGTGATTTTGTTATCACCGAAATTCGTCCCTCCTACTACACAAACGGCGGCAGATTAGTGGTCGAAGTCCGCGCCAGGCTGGACAGCATGTCTTTGGACGATGTGGCTAACCTGAGCGCCGACGAGGCTGAGAGGCTGTCCAACAGCGAAACTGACCCACTCGACGAAGAAGCCTCCGGCGGCTCGTCTTCAACCAGACCTCGTCCGGCTATTCAAACAACGTCCAGAAGATCAGTTTCTGCTGACAGTGACGCACCGTTTGGCATGACGAGATCCGAGCCTGAGAAACAGGTCACCGCACATGAGGCTGATGCAGAGCTGTTCGGCACGATCTGGCCTATTGGACGTGCAGTCAAGCTGGACACAACTGTAGACCGTAAGCGTCTGCGGCAACAATGTGTTCGCCTTGGCGAGCTCGGGTATGAGCTTGACTTCAAGCTGCAGATTTGGAATCTCAGCACTCATTGACCTTGCTCAGAACTGAGCGTTTTCTACTTTTACATCCCCTGAGGGCTCCCTCATGGGTGCTCCTCATTACTAACTGAAGGAGCATCACATGCATCCGCTTTTCATAAATATCAAGAAAGCGATCCTGGACATCATTGAGGATCAACTCACCAACAACGAAGAAGCGCCTGACTCAGAAATCTGGAACATTCTGGTCGACGAACTTGACTTGACCGTAGAACAGGCAGACGCGGCCATAGCAATGCGACCGCGCTTCCGGTGCGAGATATTCATTGCTGGGCAAAGCCCGTTGTATCAAACAAACACCGTAACCTTCGATCCGCTTGAGAAAAAACTCGTGGCTGCTGAGCCTTTGAGTTTCGATCAGATCTTAGAGATATACACGATGCTACTGAAGAGTCGACCGGGTTACCGACTCAAACTGGGGGCTCACTGGGCAGCCGGTTTGAATTCAGAGGGTGAGCTGTATTGCACCCATCTAAACCCATGCGACAAAAACGTCATGTTTGAGGTTTACGACTTCGACCGCGATGCGTTCGTTGATGGTCGCTGGCAGTACGAGACAGAAGAACAAACTCGGGCGGCAATCGATAAACCCGAATTTATCCGCTAAACACATTGAATCCCGAGGGGCAGCACCGCCCCTCAGGGCGGTTCCCCTCCTGTATTGGAGGACCTAATGCCGAACCGCACTCAACTCTTTCACATCGAAGAATGCCCGGATCTGTACGTCGACGCGTGCGTCTGTGACGAGCAGCGAAACCTGATATTTCTATCAGCCTGGGGCCGCGACACGGCCATGCAGGAGTTTCTGGCCAGACTCACACTCGGTACCACCGAGAACGGCCTGGACCAGTTCCACATCGTCATGAATGACCAACGCATCCCGGTGTTCCCTGATACGGATCTGTTGGAAAAACGCACCACTCGCCAGCTTCGCGGAACGCTCTTCGGTAGCCTGCTGCACTTATGGCTGTTCGATCAGCGTTGCTCGCAGCCGGATAGAGCAACCCATTCTGCTTACGCGCTCATCAATCAAGCCCAAGACCCGTTCGATAGGTTGTGGCCGCTGATCGTAGACACTTGCCCTCTTCCGTTCCTTCCACATTGGCGTGAGCCGGTGATGGAGGTCCTTACTGCGCACAACATGTTGCACCCGCTACCGGGAGCTATTGGCTCGGTGACAGCCTGGCGTTTGTCGCTGCAGCTGGACGTGCTCGAAAAAGCTCTGGGCGAACTCATTCGCGCAGGGAAACTCACCACTGAAGTTACGGCGTAGTTCACGCCCACCAGTCCAAGGAGCCAACCATGGCTTTGATGTTCTCACGGCTTGCCCGTAATTTTGCACGCAACGGCTATTACCCGACTGACGAACTGACTCTGGAGCGCACTCTGCAGGCATTGTTGCCGGCGACCTCGGGACGGATGCGGATTCTTGATCCGTGCTCGGGAGAAGGAGTGGCTTTGGCTGAGGTCGCACACCGACTGGAGCGAGACCGAACAGAGACGTATGCGGTTGAGTACGACAAAGAGCGCGCTGATCACTCGAAAACGTTGCTGGACCGAGTGCTGCAGGGTGACTTGATGGACACCATGATCTCTCGACAGTCCTTCGGACTGCTCTGGCTCAACCCTCCTTACGGGGATCTGGTCGCTGATCACTCTGGCGCTTCACAGTACCAGGGTAGCGGCCGCAAAAGGCTGGAGAAGGCATTTTACCAACGGTCACTGCCGTTGCTTCAGTACGGAGGGGTGATGGTATTCATCGTTCCTCACTACGTGCTGGACGACGAGCTGTGTGGCTGGCTCACCAATCACTTTACCGGGCTGCGGATCTGCGCCGCGGTAGACCGCACGTTCAAACAGGTCGTGATATTCGGAATCAGGGTACGGCGTCAGGATCTGGCAAGACCCCGGGAACTGGCGGCGATGCGTGAGTATCTGCGGGCAATCGGATCCGGGGAAGAAGCTGCTGATCTGCTACCGGCCACTTGGCCATGGGAGCAATACGCTGTCCTACCGATCGCTAATGACCTGGAACACTTCTACCGAATCACTCTTGAACCCGAGCAATTCAGTGAAGAGGTTCTTCGTCTGAGAGGCCTATGGCCTGATTTCACGCTGCACTTTGGCCAGACTGGCGCTCAACCGCGGGCCCCGGTGAAGGCACTTTCACGGTGGCACTTGGCACTGGCACTCGCTGCTGGAGCCATAACTGGTGTCGTGACCTCTCGTTCCGGGCGTGTCCTGGTGCTCAAGGGCGACACTTACAAGGATAAGGTTCCCAAGACCGAATTCACTGAGGACGAGGACGGCCACGTGTTTGAGACACGGATCTTGACTGATCGTTTTGTGCCCAGGATTAGGGCATGGGATATGACGCCAGGCTCATCCTATCTAGGGTACGCACTGACCATCAGCTCGGATGCGACAACACCAGCTACACACGAAACCACCTCAAACACTGCTGCACGTAGTCAGAACGCTTCAATTGAACTGGGCCGTGTGATGCTCACGCACAGCGTTCAAAGTCTGCTTCAAAATAGCTCTCTCGACGTGAGGCAGTACCTGCGGCGTCACGCGACGGGCGATTGGGGCGAGATTTCGAACGACGACTGGGACAGCAACCAGCAAGCACTGAGTGCTGATGGCCGATTGTTTTCCGGGTATGACATCGAAGCAGAGGATGAGACCAGACTCTGGATCATTACCGAGTCTGATCGCTCAGCAACAACAGTCATGTTGCCATCTGACTACTAATAAACTTTACCAAGACCTTTTAATCATCTAACCGCACCTCAGGGTATGAACAATACCCTTGGTGGTGTCGTGCATGCCCTGTTTAACCCAATAGTGGAGAAACATCATGAACGACCTGCCTTTGGCTGCGCCTGCAGACCACCCTTGTGTACCAACTTTGAACATCGGGCTCACTGAGTTTATCGAAGAGTTTGGCGACGAACTCCTGGAGTCACTCAACCGCTCCAACCCACCGGTCTACGCCGGCATCGACAATCCGGCTCGGCAGTGGGTGCTGGACGGCCTCAAAAGACAGCCCTTCCCTGCCCAAGCTCAAGTGGTCCAGGCAATTGCCGCGCTTTTGCTCGATCAGAATGAGCAGGCTGGCATCATCAATGCCGAGATGGGGACAGGCAAAACAATGATGGCCATCGCTCTCGCTGCAGTCATGCATGGAGCTGGTTATCGCAGGACGATGGTCATCGCGCCTCCGCACCTGGTCTACAAGTGGCGGCGCGAGATCCTCGAAACCATCCCTGACGCTCGCGTCTGGGTGCTCAACGGACCGGATACCCTGGTCAAGCTGCTGAAGCTGCGCGATCAACTGGGTGATACCTACGACGGACGTCAGGAGTTCTTTATTCTCGGCCGTGTGCGGATGCGGATGGGGTTCCACTGGCGTCTGGCCTTTTGGCAGCGACGTGCCGGCGGTGGAAGGAGCCTGGCAGCGTGTCCAGATTGTGGGCGTCTGCTACAGGACCAGGAAGGCAATCTGATCACCGCTGAGGAATTTCAGCGTGAAGAGCGACGTCGACGCTGCGAACACTGTAATGCCGCTTTATGGACGCTGATGCGCCCGGGCAAATCGGATGGCGGCAGCCGCCGTAACACGATCCTAAAGTCGATGTGTCGCATCCCTACAATCGGACCTGTTCGTGCAGAACGGCTTCTATCTGACTTCGGCGAAGACTTTCTCGCCTCGATGCTTCTGGACAATGTCTCTGAGTTCATCAACCTGATGGACGCCAAAGGCAATTTCATCTTCAGCGACCGCCAAGCCAAGCGCATGGAGCGTGCGATGGCCAACATCGAGTTCGGGTTCGGCGAGGGGGGTTACCAACCCACCGAGTTCATCAAGCGCTACCTACCTGATGGATGCTTCGACCTACTGGTCGTGGACGAGGGGCACGAGTACAAAAACAGTGGATCGGCACAAGGTCAGGCTATGGGCGTGCTCGCAGCCAAAGCACGTAAGACTGTGCTGCTGACCGGCACTCTGATGGGCGGGTATGCAGACGATCTGTTCTATCTCCTGTTCCGAATCCTCACCAGACGAATGATCGAGGACGGCTATCAGCCCAACGCGCGAGGAAGCATGGCGCCGGCGGCGATGTCTTTTATGCGGGATCACGGGGTACTGAAGGATATCTACACCGAGCGTGATGGCAGTTCTCACAAGACTGCCAAGGGTAAGAAACTCTCAGTGCGGACGGTCAAAGCTCCGGGGTTCGGCCCGAAAGGCATTCACCGCTTCGTTCTACCCTTCACTGTGTTCCTGAAACTCAAGGATATCGGCGGCAACGTGCTACCTGGTTACCGGGAGGAGTTCATTGACGTTCCGATGTCTCCAGACCAGGAGGCGGCTCACCGTAAGCTTGCCCAGACATTGACCGTCGAGCTTCGGCAGGCGCTAGCCCGAAGAGATACGACGCTGTTAGGGGTGGTGTTGAACGTGCTGTTGGCATGGCCGGACTGCTGCTTTCGACCTGAGGTGGTGAAACATCCTCGATCCAGAGACACGTTGGCTTTCGTGCCGTCGGTCTTCGATGACGACGAGCTCATGCCAAAGGAACAGGCCCTTCTGGACATATGTCTTGCTGAAAAGGCCCGGAACCGCAAGGTTCTGGCCTATTCGGTTTACACGGGTACCAGAGACACCACGAGCCGCATGAAGCGGGTGCTCGAGCAATCGGGACTGAAGGTGGCAGTGCTGCGTGCATCGGTGGACACCGCCAGGCGCGAGGACTGGATCCTTGACCAGGTTGATCGAGGCGTCGACGTACTGATCACCAACCCGGAGCTCGTAAAAACAGGTCTGGATCTGCTCGACTTTCCGACCATTGCCTTCATGCAGACGGGTTACAACGTCTACACGGTGCAACAGGCGGCAAGGCGCTCATGGAGGATCGGACAGAAGCAGGACGTCCGAGTGATCTTTTTCGGCTACATCGGCAGCTCTCAGATCACCTGCCTGCAGCTGATGGCCAAGAAGATCGCGGTATCGCAGAGTACGTCAGGGGATGTTCCTGAGTCTGGTCTGGACTCGTTGAACCAGGATGGCGATTCCGTAGAGATGGCACTCGCCAGACAACTCATCAACGCTTGATCGTGGCCACCTTCGGGTGGCCTATTTTATACCAAAACGTTCAGTGATTTTGCTACGCTATGGGAAGTTTGCTACTAACCCATGCCTAAGGAAATGACATGATTACTGATACAGGCTCAGCTCTAAGAATGGACATATTGGAAAAAGCCGCAGAACAGCAAATTGTGAAACCACTACGCTCCTACGGATGGAGTGCAGACATCACGTCGAGGCAAGTTCCTGGGGAGTTCTTGATAGTTTCTGCCGTCAAGCAGGGGCATGAGCATAAGGTCGCGCTTATGTATTCATCTGCCACAGACAATCTGCATTATAAATATTTGGACAAACAGGTTGAACATATATTCACGAATGGCGAGCTCTACATGATCGACAGCTTTGCCTTCGGAATTAATTGTAAAGTATCACCGATAAGCGAGTTCTTCCCGCTCATGATCGATTGGAGCAGAGCTCTTTCCCCCCCAGCAGAGGTCTCCGTAAACAACAGGCCACGCCAAGGTATAATTCGAATCACAGCCGAAAAACCAATTGACGGAATTTGGGCGCATCTTAATCAACTTGCTAGTACTTCACTTGCTAAAAAACTAATCACCCGTAGATACTTAGAGAGCGGTGTGGAGCTGCAGGAGGCACTGTTGGAGAGCAAAGCTGCTGGGGTAGCTTTCTCTGTCAGAAGCGCTGCCGATTACTTCAAGAGCGCAGCAAATGAAAGCTTAAACAAAAGAGTTCTGAGTTTGTACTATGGCTCATTGGCGCTGGCATTCGCGGAAATGCTATCAGCACCGTACGGGCCAAGCGACCTAGATGAAGTCGAAGGGATGACGAAGAACGGGCATGGCTTGTATACCGTCCCATCTGGCACCGATGATTTTGGAGGGCTCACGGTTGGACTACTGGCCACAGGTTTTTTTCCCCGCTGGGTTAGTTTTCTTGGGCATGACGTGAGCAATTTCCCTCGAAAAAAAGCCACAACCACGAGTGACTTAAATTCTTACACAACAGGTACTTTTGCATCAATAGAGCAATTATTTTCAACATTGCCAGAGCTTGGCAGCTTGTATCATGACGTTTACGAGTCCGAACCATCCTGGGTAAATACTGCCTTCGACTCGGGAGCTGGCTATCAGTTGAGAAACCATCATACCAGCAGCAGCTACATAAACCTTATTGACCCAAGTTCAAAACTCAGCATTGATCGTCTTTCATCCAACAAATGGGCTATTTCTGAAATAGAGAGAAAGCACGACAACGGATCCAAGGAAGCCATTTTCCGGGTACGAGTAGACCACGATAACTTTGAGCATTGGCACCAAGCCTTGCCCTTACATCAAAGTCCCTTTTTTGAGGGAAGTGCTCTGATTCTACCTGTTCTCGGAGGCGTCTTTGAATATCGCGCTGTCAGCCTGTCATTACTTTATGCGCTTTCAATCTTGGTTAGATACATGCCCAGTGCCTGGAGGCGTGTGGAAGGTGGTGATTGGGACGAACATCTGACATTAGTAAAAATGACTTTGGATATATTTGAACGAGTCCTGCCAGAGCAGTTTCTCGAAAGCATCACTGATCAGCGCATCTATTCAAAAGTGCCAGGGACCTTCTAAACCAAGAACTTTGCAAAGGATGGAATTCAATGAGCAACAGTACTGCATATATATCACTAGCCTTCATGATACTAGGAACGCTCGCCAGCATCTATGCGGCCTGCCAGATCTTTTTTTATTTCCAGGAAAAGAGCTGTCCGAAAAAAAATGAATTCTCTAACTCAGTTCTGCGCCATGCCCGATCGGACATGTGTTTAACCCCAAAAGATGAACATGAAATCTTGACAGGCTACTACATGAAACACATGCAACGGTTTAGATATGGAACTATGGGTGCAGTCGTATGTGTCTTCCTGGCTTTTTATCTGATTATGTAATTTCTTTAAGTCGGATCTTCTGAAAAGTGGACATTTAGTCCACGTTTTCAACACCATGCTGTCCGACGCATTGGAAACCCATTCCGATTGAAAAACGGTTTCCTGCTGCTTCAGGACTTCGTTTTTGCGAACGTGCCTCACATCTTGAGTGAGGTCCTCCATGAAGCTGCCACTGCGCCCTTCTCTTTCCCGCGCCAACGTACTGCAAATCCTGGCCTTGATCGTCCTGATCGGCATGCTGGTCTACCAGCAATGGCAGATTCTCCATCTGAAAACGGGTTTTGAATCTGCTGCGAACCTGGAAACCGTCAACGCCATCACCCAACGCATCAATGGCGTGGATGACCGGCTCGATGCCGCCAGCCAGATGAAGTCCGTGACCATCGATGATTTCAGAGCCGGCCAGCAGGCTTTGTCCAACCGCATCGATGCCGTTCAAGCCCTCCTGAAGCAGGTGCAGGAGGCGGCGAAGGACGCTGCCCAGCAGGGTGCCACAATGGAAGAGGTTGTGGTCATGGGGGCTCGGATCGAGGAGCTGCAGGTGAAACTCCAAGACCTGCGTGCGGCTAAACCAGCATCTGTTCAAATCACGGCAGCCAAGCCAAAGACTTCACCCCCCTCCCGCAAAACAACAGCACAAACCAAAGCACCGGAGGCACCTCCACCGTTTTCGGTCGTGGGTGTGGAGTATCGCGGGGGCGAACGTTTCTTGTCAGTTGCCCCGCCTGGCAGCACTCAACTGAGTCAATTGAACTTGGTACGCCCGGGCGACGTGGTCGCGGGGAGCAACTGGCAGCTCAACAGCCTGGATGACTCGCGCGCCCTGTTCAGCATCAACGGCTCCACCCGCATTCTGCCCCTGCGCCCTTAGAGGTTCACATGTCCATTTACAACTTGCGAATGTTCACACTGACGGGAGTCATCCTGCTCTCAGCAACTGGCATGGCCAACGCCGCCAGCAATAGTTCAGCGCAGTCCACCAGTAGAGAGCAGCAGAGCGCCTTGCTAGACAGCCAATCGCAATCGAGCGACGAGATGCTGGCACGAGATTGGAACCTCAGCCCTCAAGAATGGCAGCGCTATCAAACGCTGATGCAGAGTTCACGAGGTGTGTATTCCCCCGGGCTGGATCCCCTGACTGCGTTGGGTATCGAAGCCCGCAATGATGAAGAGCGCCGGCGGTATGCAGAGCTCCAGGTCAAAGCCGAGGCGCAGCGCACGGCAAAAGAATTGGCTTATCAACGCGCATATGACGATGCCTTTAAACGCCTCTATCCCAATCTGATGCCCATCGCCAGTTCGGCATCCCAAGGGGCGACCGCGAGCCCTGCTAACCAGGGCAATGGCCGATTGGCAGTGTTCGTCAAGGACGATTGCCCGGAGTGCTCAGTTCGGGTTAAGGCCCTTCAAGCTCAGAAGCAGCCTTTTGATGTTTACATGGTGGGTAGCCAGAACGACGATGAGCGAATTCGCAACTGGGCGATTGTCTCGGGGATCGACCCTGCGAATGTCAGATCCCGGCAAATCACCCTCAACCATGACGGTGGACGTTGGCTTGGCCTGAGCTTGGGTGGCGAGTTACCGGCCGTTGTGCGAGAGGTGAATGGGCAATGGCTGCGTCAGTGACGTGGGCAGGCCTTGCCCTGCTGTGCTTCGCGTTGACAAGCCATGCAGCCGAGCTTCCCCCACCGGCTTATCAGTTGGCTGCCCACGCCGCGAACATTCCGTCGGAAGTGCTCTACTCGGTGGCACTGCAGGAAAGTGGGACGCCACTGCGGGGCCAACTGGTCCCGTGGCCTTGGACGCTGAACGTTGCCGGCGCTAGTTATCGTTTTGCAACCCGTGCCGATGCCTGCACCGCACTTATCATCGCACTCGCGCAGGCGGGTCCCAAGCGGGTCGACGTCGGATTAGGTCAGGTCAACATGGGCTGGAACGGCCAGAGATTTAAATCAAGCAATCCGTGCGACGCGCTGAATCCCTACAAGAACCTCGATGTAGCTGCACAGATGCTCGCCGAACTGCGCGCGCTTGGCGGTGACTGGATCACCGTAGCCGGACGCTATCACCGGCCTGCCGGCGGCGCTCCAGCCGCCAATTACCGCAAGGCCTTTGCCAAACATCTCAGCCGGGTAACCGGCATCCAAATGCTGGTGACCAATCCATGACCCGATCAGTGATCCTCGGCGCAGCGCTCTGCCTGCCATTTATGATCTGCCAAGCTGCAGAGCTCACCGTGGTTGAAGACAAAGGTGGTGACTCAGCGCTGCCTTACTATCGATCTCTCAATCCCGAGCCGTCCTCTTCTGTCTCAAATGACCTGACCTCGCAACTGGATCCTGTAGCAGCACAGGGCTTGCCGGTACGCACCACTCGAATGACTCCGGGGACAGTTCAGGGCCGAATCATCAACGCGCCAGGCCTGCAGCCTTTGTTCCTGATCGGTGACGATGAAACATCACGCCGATGGCTACAAGAACGCGGTGCGGTGCTGAAGCAGATGCAGGCCGTAGGACTGGTGGTCAACGTGGCCACACAAGAACGACTTGCCGTAGTCAGGAGTTGGTTGCCCGACGCGCTCGTGTCCCCCGCATCAGGTGACGAGCTTTCTCAACGACTCGGCCTGAATCACTATCCGGTGTTGATCACCCCAACCGCCATCGAGCAATAGGAGGTCGGGTTATGGCTCAGGATTACGCCATTGAATCACTTCTCAGACCCGCCGTAGAGCTGTACACCGTGTACGTGTGCGCTGCAGGTGCATTCCTGTGCGTGTTCGCTCCCTGGGCGTTTGCGCTTACTCCGCTGTTCGGCATCGTGACCTCCGCGGGCTTTCTCGCTTTGGGCTTAGTGCGTCTGAAACAAGCTTGGCAGGTGCTGCGCTATCGTCGAAACATCCGTCGACTGCCTCATTACACGATGACCAGTAAAGAAGTGCCGGTGAGCAATCAACGTCTGTTCATCGGTCTTGGCTTTCGCTGGCAGCAGCGCCATACCCAGCGGCTGATGGACACTTACCTGCCGAAGTACTCCAGCTACGTTGAAGCCACCCCACTGTTCCGCGCAGCGCGTCGTTTTGAGGAAAGAGCGGAGTTTGCTCCATACCCTGTCCGACTTCTGGCCAGAGCCACATCATGGGACGTGCCCATCAATCCTGTGCGACCTCTGCCACCCGTCGGGGGCTTGCCACGGCTGCACGGCATCGAGCCATACGAGGAGAACGTCTCCCTTCCTTTGGGCGAGCGAGTAGGCCATTCGATTGTTCTGGGCACAACCCGTGTCGGAAAAACGCGCCTGGCTGAGTTGTTCATCACTCAGGACATTCGGCGGAAAAAGCACGGCCAGCACGAGGTCGTCATCGTCTTTGATCCGAAGGGCGATGCAGATTTGCTCAAGCGCATGTATCTCGAAGCCAAACGCGCCGGCCGCCTGAACGAATTTTATGTGTTCCACCTGGGCTGGCCAGATCACTCGGCACGCTACAACGCCGTTGGGCGTTTTGGGCGGATTTCGGAGGTGGCCACTAGGATCGCTGGGCAACTCTCCGGGGAAGGTAACTCAGCAGCATTCCGTGAATTCGCCTGGCGTTTCGTGAACATCATCGCAAGAGCCCTCGTCGCGCTGGGCCGTCGACCTGACTACCTGCAGATCCAGCAGCACGTGATCAACATTGAAGGGATCTTCCAGGAGTATGCCTCTAAATACTTTGATGAATATGATCCAAAGGCTTGGGAGGCGATCGTCGCTATTGAGGGCAAGCTCAACGAAAAAAACGTACCGTTCAACATGAAGGGCCGGCCGTTCCGTGTGGTGGCCATCGATCAATACCTGTCTCAGACGCGCGTGGCAGATCCAGTGATGGATGGACTGCGCAGCGCGGTCCGCTACGACAAGACCTATTTCGACAAGATCGTCGCCTCGCTGCTGCCACTGCTTGAGAAGCTGACAACAGGCCGCATGGCGGAACTGATCTCGCCGGACTATCAGGACGTGAACGATCCTCGACCGATCTTTGATTGGATGCAGGTGGTCCGCAAAAAGGCCGTGGTCTATATCGGCCTGGACGCTTTGTCGGACACGGAGGTCGCCGCTGCCGTCGGCAACTCGATGTTCTCCGACCTGGTCTCGGTCGCAGGCCATATCTACAAGTTCGGCGTCGACGACGGACTACCGGGCGGCGTCCCTGGCACCAAGGTGCCTATCAACCTCCACGCCGATGAGTTCAACGAGCTGATGGGTGAAGAATTCATTCCGATGATCAACAAGGGCGGCGGTGCCGGCATGCAGGTGACTGCGTACACCCAGACCATGAGCGATATCGAAGCAAAGATCGGCAACAAAGCCAAGGCCGGCCAGGTGATCGGCAACTTCAACAACGTGTTCATGCTGCGCGTCCGCGAAACGTCCACCGCCGAGCTGCTGACAAACCAGTTGCCCAAGGTTCAGGTTTTCACGTCCACTCCGGCCAGCTCGGCGAATGACAGTGCAACGGGCAACACCGCGTTCACGTCCTCCAGTCATGACCAGGTGCAACAGGTCAGCGTGCCAATGATTGAGCCAGCGCATGTCGTCGGCCTGCCCAAGGGCCAATGCTTTGCGCTCATGGAAGGCGGCAATCTGTGGAAAGTCAGAATGCCTTTGCCTGGGCATGATCCTGATGAGGTGATGCCGGCAGATCTGCAAGCCTTGGCGGAAAGCATGCGTCAGACCTATCAGGTGGGCAAGGTCGACGACACGGGTTGGTGGTCAGCGCCTGGTTATCAGACGCTCAACGAGTCCCTGCCTGCAGATCTGCTCGACGACTTCAAAAAAATCGCTGTTGCACCTGAGGATGCGGCATGACTCTCGGCGGGTTGAGCGATCGGCAAGGGGGCATCTGATATGGCTGACGTTGCCGATCGCGCGAAACAGCAACAAGACCACGAACAGTCGTTCATAGGATCTCTCTTCACCCTGCCCTTCCGATTCGCGGCAGTAATGTTCCTCTCTCTGGGGGGAGCCATTATCGTCGAATGGATCTGCATGTACTTTTTCTGGCCGGAGGCCGGTTGGCAGCATGCTCGTGCAATGCTCGATCATGAACTCAGCTGGCTCTCCAAGGGGTTCCTGCAGAGTGTGGTTGTTCAAGAGCCAGGCCGAACGGCGACATGGCTGGTTCAAACCACATATGACTGGCTGGTGGTCAAGACTGGGCTTCAGGACTGGGTTCAACACACCTCTGATTATGCTGCGACAGGACAACGATCACGCGGTTTCGATATGCGCTACATGCTCGGCGTGGGAGTCAGCAAGTTTCAGGATTACGGCCTTGCGGCGCTCTACACGACACTGGTGTTTTGCGTGCGTCTGGTGATCCTGACCCTCGCAATCCCGTTATTTGTGATGACGGCATTTGTTGGTTTTGTGGACGGGCTGGTGCGCAGAGACTTGCGGCGGTTCGGTGCCGGCCGCGAGTCCAGCTACCTCTATCACAAAGCTCGAGCAACGATGGTGCCGCTGGTGATAGTCCCCTGGAGCCTTTACCTGGCTTTGCCATTCAGCGTGAGCCCTTTGCTAGTGCTCCTGCCATGCGCGGCACTGCTCGGCCTGGCGGTCAGCATTACGGCGTCCAGCTTCAAAAAATACCTTTAGGTGCCCTCCATGCAATGGACAGAAGAACAACTGCCAGCTATTCACTCCTTCGCAAAGAAGCTACTGGTCCAGGCGTTTGCCGGTACCGGGAAGACAACGACACTCGTCGGTTACGCCACGCATAACTCGTCGGTCAAAATGCTGTACCTCTGCTACAACAAAGCCGTTGAGATCGCGGCAAAGAATCGTTTTCCACGCAATGTGACCTGCAAAACAGCTCACGGCCTCGCCTACGCTGTCTATGGCAGCCAGTACAAACACAAGCAGGCTGGCAATCTGCGTTTGACCGACATCGCGAGGACGATCAATACCCAAGATTGGGAGCTGGCCAAAGATATCGTTTCTACCCTCAATGCCTTCATGGCCAGCAAGGATCTGGAGCTGCTGGAAGACCACTTTGTGCGATTCCAGAGCAACCGCACACTGACCTCGGTCCAGCAGCAGTACATGAGTAAAGCGCTCAACCTGACCAGAGACGTTTGGCAGAAGATGGTCGATATCAACGATCGCTCAGTCCCCATGACGCACGATGGCTATCTGAAGCTGTACCAGATGAGCCAGCCAGATCTGAGCCAGCGTTTCGGTGCGATTTTGCTCGACGAAGGGCAGGACGTGAACCCGGTCATCGCGAATCTGGTCCAGATCCAAACAATAACTCAAGTCACTGTAGGTGATCGGCATCAGCAGCTGTATCGGTTCAGAGGCGCTGTGGATGCTTTAAACAGCCCGGCGATGAAGGGCGCCGAGAAGCACTTCCTGACTCAGAGCTTCAGATTTGGACCGGCTGTTGCCTACGTGGCCAACGTCATCCTTTCCTTCAAGGGTGAAAAGATCCCCCTGCAAGGCCTGGGACAGCCGACGTTGGTGAAACGAACCTTACCGGACGATCTCCCTCACCGCACCTACCTGCACCGTACTGTGAGCGGTGTGATCGAGAACGCGCTGCGCCTGGTCAACCAAAACCACCGCATGCAGTGGATCGGAGGGATCGACAGCTATTCCTTGCGCGATCTGGAGGACCTGTTCTATTTCAGCAGGCAAATGAATGACCAGGTCCAGCAGCGCAAATTGCTGACCGACTATGCCGATTACGACCAGTATGTCGTGATCGCGAAGGCCACGCAGGATCCTGAGATGCTGCGCTCGATCAAAATCATCGAAAACTATGCGGATCTGCCCCAACGAATCGAACAGCTGCGTGCTGCATCTGTCACGTCAGAGCTCGATGCAACCGTGACCCTTACCACTGCGCACAGAGCCAAAGGTCTGGAGTGGGACTTCGTTGGACTTTATGACGACTTTTCTGCTGATCCGCTTTCCCCTGACATCGACGCCGGCAAACGTGATGATGAGCTGAACCTTCTGTACGTAGCTGTCACACGAGCCATGAAGATTCTGGCCGTCAACTCGCTGGTGATCGACATCATGCAGCGCTTCAAAGACAACCGATCCGTAATCGCGGCCACTGCGTGAGGCTGACCCATGACCACTTTTGAATACACCCAGACCTTCGTCCCACTCCCCTACAAAACCGTTACCAGCGGCGTGCTGATGTTCAAGTCGACGGACGACACTACCGAACCGGACATCCACGGATATTTGAGCAACCCTGAAACACTGGCCGTCCTGAATCGCCACGGCAGAGAAGGATGGGAGCTGGTGAGCGTTCAGCAGATCAATCGTGGCCATGAACAAATTGGCAACCAAAACGCACAGGGCTGGGCGTTCGGTTACGCGATCAGCACTGGATTTTTGTTCTTCTTCAAACGCAGCACCGCATCTTTAACTTCATTGGACAAACCCCCTCAGACCTAAAAAGGGTTTCGTACTGATTCCATCCGGGCCGATGGTCATGCTGTGGGCATAGATTCCTACAGCTTCCAAGGCCCGCGACGTGAAAATCAAACTCCCCGCGATCAAACCAGCGTTTTCAAGCATGCAGATCTGCCTGTCTGCAGTCCTCATATGCACACCGCTGCTTTCCTCGCATGCCCGAGCAGCCGGTACGGCTTCCGAGCAAGCCAATGTGGAAGTCATGATTCGCCAGCTCAATGCGCTAGAGGCCGTTGCGCAGCGCAGCGCTGACCTGCCAAGTGAATCGGCTCAGCGCTATCACCTGGATTACTCCAGGTTAGTCAGCGACATAGCTCGCATCCGCCAGGGCCTGCAGGACTACCTGTCGCCCTCCCGAGCTCAGCCCCGCGACCCCGTGGAGCTATCAGGCCATTACAACGTCAGCGGTGAACACACGCCATGACGATGTCCTCCACCCAAATCAGTGCATTTCAGGCCGCTGCCGGCTTTTCACCGGCCAACAGCAACACGCTGTGGACGGGGATCGCTATGGGCATCCTCACGTTATGGGGTGTCTGGGTCTTCCTAAGCATTTATCGGGGGTGGGCGACCCAAAACCTAGACCGAATGGTTGCTGCTGCCTCCGCAGCTCGCTGGGCAGTGCTGTTCATGATCATGACCTTCATGTTGTTGAGTTGATTTTTTCCAAGGAGATAAAGATGACGCTGCATTCATTGTTCACTCAGGCACGTGCCTTTTTGAAACGCCGGCCTTTTTCGGCCCTGCTGATAGCCGCCACCCCCGGCAGTAGTTTTGCGGCCCTACCGGGTGCACAAGCCCCCACGCGCGGCACTGGGACCAGCTTCCTGCAGACCTTCCAAAACTATGCCTACGACGGCTTCATGCTACTGGGTCTATGTTTGTGCGCGTTCGGCATCGTTCTGGTGGGGCGACATGCGCTGGGCGTCTACCACGAAATCCACATGGGCAAGGCCAAATGGGCTGACTTGGGCAGTACCGCCGTCGTCGGTGTTTGCCTGATTGGCGTCACGATCTACCTGGTCACCACCGCTACCAACATCCTTTAAGTCGCAGAGGCTCCCATGACTGAGCTCCAGCAAGATCAGCATGAAGACGGCACCCTGCGTTTTCTGCCCAGTCGCTTGAATAACCAGCCCGTGGTGATTGGTGGTCTTACGGCTGATGAGATGTGGGCAACCGTATTCGGCTGCAGCGGCATAGGCTTTGTAATTGGTCTGCCGCTGGCCTTCATCATCACACCATCAATGCCCGTGGTGTGCGCCCTGGTAGGAGGAGTATTGGGACTGCTCATCGCATCTCGGGTCTTGCGACGCCTCAAACGCGGTAGACCGGAGACATGGATCTACCGCAGGGTCCAGCTCCAGACGGCAATGCTCGGCCCGACCTCATTCAACAAAGCCAACCTGGTCCTTCGATCAGGCAACTGGACTTGCCGCCGGAGCGAGCAACAATGAGCCGTTTCTTGAAGTTGGCCGACTCCCAGCGTGCCCACATCAACAGCTTGAGGATAGCGATTGTCTTGATCGCGCTGGTGGCAGCAGGCCTTGGTTTCGGCTGGTGGAGTGCGCCGAAACAATTGACCGTTCATGTTCCGCCAGATCTGCGGTCTGGAAGCACGCGAATGTGGTGGGATGTCCCTCCCCAATCTGTATACACATTCGGCCTGTACATCTTTCAGCAGATGAATCGGTGGCCGGTCGACGGCGAGCAGGATTACCAAGCAAATATCACCCGTCTGGATGCTTACATCACGCCATCTTGCAAGCATTACCTGCAGAGTGATTTTGAACTGCGCAGGTCTAGCGGTGAGCTACGCAAGCGCGTCCGGGGTGTGTATGAAATTCCAGGTCGAGGCTATGGAGATTCGCCAGAAATCAGGACGGTGACCAACTCTATCGATGATTGGACTGTCACGCTCGATATCACAGCAGACGAGTATTACGGCGGGCAGTTGGTCAAGCGTGCCCTCGCGAGATATCCGCTCCACGTTGTACGGATGGACGTCGACCCCGAAACCAACCCCTTCGGTTTGGCCTGGGACTGCTACAACGGCGCACCACAACGCATCGAGGGCAATGTTGAAGCTCCCGCAACTCCGTCGAAAGGAGTCTTCAAATGAGTGTTCTGCGAGTAATCACATGCTCGACATTACTGGCGGTGTTGGCTGGCAACGCCCAGGTCGCCTCGGCGGTCGAGATTCTCCGCTGGGAGCGATTGCCGCTGGCCATTCCTCTGCGCATCAATCAGGAACGCATCGTCTTCGTTGATCAGAATGTTCGTGTTGGACTCCCGCGCTCGCTGACTGAAAAGCTGCGGGTGCAGAGTACGGGCGGCGCGATCTACCTGTTTGCGAAGGAAGCGATTGAGCCCACACGGCTCCAGCTGCAGAACGCAAAGACCGGCGAGATCATTCTGGTCGACATCGCTGCTACAGAGGCCCCTACGGGCCAACCAGCGCTTGAGCCAGTGAAGATTGTGGAAGGTGAAACAACATCCGCACGCTATGGAGGGGCTGCTACAGCACGCTCAGCCAAAGCCACTACGAAGAGCACGGACTCAACCAACCGTTCAAGCGATGAAGACGATGAACCAGAGGAAGTGGTCAAGCGAGAAACGCCCATCCCAGTCGTCCTCACCCGCTATGCAGCCCAGATGCTCTATGCGCCGTTGCGCACCGTTGAGCCTGTAGACGGCATCGCCCAGGTGAAGGTTGAGCGCAGCCTTGATCTGGGGACCTTGCTTCCCACTCTACCTGTGAAGTCCACCCCCTTAGGCGCATGGCGTCTGGATGATTTTTGGGTGACTGCTGTGAAGCTGCAGAATCAGACGGCGCAGCGCATCACGCTTGACCCTCGCGAGCTCATGGGTGAATTCGTCACTGCAGCGTTTCAACATCCTTACCTTGGATCACGCGGCGATGCCAGTGACACCACGACCTTGTACCTGGTCACGCGGGGACACGGGCTGACACAGGCGGCCGTATTCTCGGCGACCCAAGCAGACCCGCGTGCAGCGCAAGGAGCGAAGCATGAAAGGTAATCCGCTGCTCAAGTACCTGGTGATTCCATTCCTCCTGATTGTGATTTTCGTCGGCATCAAATCACTGGGAAGTGCCCCCGCACCAAGTACCGAAACCCCTGCTCCAAAACTGACGGCTGAGCAAGCCAAAGCTCTTGGTGTGGAAGGCGACACGCCGAGCGACACGCTGCGCACGGTCGTCGCAGAAGGACGCGAGCTCAAGCAACAGATCACAGACGTCATTGCGCAGAACAATGCCTACAAGCAGGACAACGAGACGCTCAAACAGCGACTGGCAAACGTTGACCAAAACGTCGAACAGCGCCTTAAAAACGCCCAGGAGCAGTTCAAGCTGGATAGTCAGCAGCAACAGCAGAGCGTGCTGGAGGGCTTGCGCAAACAGATGGATGAACTGACCCGAATGGGACAAAACAGTAATTCCAATTCGGACCTACCGATTGGTTTGGGTGTTCAGCCTGGTGATGGCCAACAGTTCAAATCGGAAACAAGCGGTTCAGACATCGTGTGGATCGATCCACAGGACGCGACGGCCCTGGACAGCAACGGTAAACCGATCACTGCCGGCAATAGCGTCCCAGCCAGCGCCTACAGCTTTCCTACAGCCTTCGGCGAGTCCGTAGACCGAGGCCAGAAAGCGCTCACGACAGGCGCTCAGTCCGTCCGCGATGACATGGGTGGGCAGCAACAGGAGCGTAAGAAGGTACGACGTGCCTACACCCTGCCTCAAAACTCGACGTTGATGGGGTCGGTGGCCATGTCCGCGTTGATCGGCCGGGTTCCTGTTGATGGGACGGTTAATGACCCCTACCCGTTCAAGGTGTTGATCGGTCCGGACAACCTGACTGCCAATGGCATCGACCTTCCAGACGTAGCCGGTGCCGTGGCAAGCGGTACGGCGTCCGGCGACTGGACACTCTCATGCGTGCGTGGGCAGATCAAAAGTCTGACCTTCGTGTTTACCGACGGCACTGTCCGCACGTTGCCGGCACCGGTTCAGGGTGGGAATCAACAGAACAACAACCAGAACAACTCTGGAGACCAACAACCCATCCAGGGTGGTCTGGGCTGGATAAGTGATCCATACGGTATTCCCTGTATTGCGGGCGAGCGACGCAGCAATGCTCAGCAGTACATCGGCTCACAAGCCCTCATTACCGCAGCCGGTGCTGGAGCAGCATCGTTGATCAAGACCGAGGGAAGCACCTCCTCTTACGTCTCGAACGCTTCTGGGACGCTTGGTAGCACCGGTTTGTCTGGTAACGAAGCGATGGGAAAGATCCTGACCCAAGGAGTCACGGATGTTTCGAGCTGGGTTAACAAACTCTACGGACAAGCGTTCGCGGCCATTTATGTCCTGCCTGGTGCGCAAGTCTCACTGCACATCGACCAAGAGCTGGAAATTGACTACGAACTCAAAGGCCGCAAGGTCAAGTACGCCTCAGGAGCGAACCATGCCAATGCCAACCTGGATTGATCACTTGGGGTCAGCGCGCAGCGCGCTGTTGTATTGCGTTCTCACGGCGGGCTTGCTGGCTGGATGCTCGACAAACAAAGAGCAAATGCTGCCGCATGGTCAAAACACCATGATGGACGTCTGGAACCAAGGCACGACCGGTTCGGCCGGGAGCGCTAGTGGCCGGCAGTTGCTCGATGCGCGCTCGGAGTTGCGCCGTCCAATCGATGTACGTGCTACCCAGCCCTTGCAGGACAGCGCGGCCTACACCCGTACCGCTCAAAACGAGATCTACAGCCAGTTCAAGCGACTGCCCAATCCGGATCTGGTCATGTACGTGTTTCCACACCTTGCGGGGTCCGATCCAGCACCAGTCCCTGGCTACACCACTGTGTTCCCTCTCTATCAGCGTGTGCAGTACGCCATGCCTGGCGAGCGGGTCGAGGACTACTGATGACTTTTTTTCAACGGCTCAAAAGCCGCGCGTCCCTCAATTCAGCTACGCAGACGGATATAGCGGGCGACCCTCTGCTGAGCGAACCTTCAGCGGTCGAACTTGAACAGCCTGAGGATGATCTGGTTGAGGATTTGAAAGCTTCAGATCAAAACGATGTGGATGCTGCCCTTGAACGTTACCTGAAGCGACTGGAGGATCAGGGCATACCCGCGCCAGGCGATTGGAGAAACCCGAAGCAGAAGCCTGCCACAGTTGGCGACGTCGCCGCGCTGTACGACGTCAAGCCGAGCTTTGTCGACCTCCTTCCATGGATTGAGTACCTGCCAGCTGAGCAAGCGATGCTGCTTGAGGATGGCAAATCCTTGGCAGCATTCTTCGAACTGACTCCGATCGGCACTGAAGGCCGTGATCCCGAATGGCTTCGCAAGGTGCGCGATGCCTTGGAGAACGCGCTGCAAAACAGTTTTGACGAGCTCGATACCTCACCTTGGGTTGTACAGTTCTACGCGAAGGACGAAACCAGCTGGGATGACTACCTTCGGAACCTGCGTGAATACATCCGACCACAGGCTAAAGGCAGCCCGTTCTCGGAGCTGTACCTGGATCTTTTCAAACATCACCTCGATGCAATCGCCAAACCTGGTGGGCTTTTTGAAGACACCACAGTTTCAAAATTGCCTTGGCGTGGCCAGCAGCGCCGCGTGCGGGTTGTCGTGTATCGCCGGGTAGTCGGTGATGCAGCGTTCCGTGGCCAAACCCCTGCCATGCACCTGGACAACATTTGTCAGCGTTTCACAGGAGGTCTGGCCAACGCCGGCATTAAAAGCAAACGGATGGACGGCTACGACATCCGACATTGGCTCCTGCAGTGGTTCAACCCTCACCCCGATCACCTGGGAACGACGCTCAAAGACTTTGATCGCTTCTTTCAACTGGTGAACAAACGCACAGAGGATGCCGGCGAGGATCTCCCACTGGTCACTGGCGACGACTTCGCCCAGGGACTCTTTTATCGAGAGCCAAAATCCGACAGTCAAAAAGGCTTGTGGTACTTCGATGGCCAGCCTCACAGAGTCATCATGCTGGATCGGCTGCGCGAAGCCCCGAAGACCGGCCACCTGACTGGCGAAACACGTAAAGGCGGTGATGCCTTGCATGCCCTGTTCGACAAGTTGCCTGAGGACACTGTGTTGGCCATCACCCTGGTCATCACCCCTCAGGACGTGCTGGAGGCTCATCTTGAAAAGCTGGCACGCAAGTCGGTGGGTGACAATCAAGCTTCACTACTGACCCGCGAAGCGGTAAACGATGCCAGGAAACTGATCGGTCGTGAGCACAAGCTGTACCGAGGCAGCATCGCCTTTTACCTCAAGGGAAATGACGAAGCACAGCTCACCGCGCGCAGCATGCAATTGACCAACGCATTGCTGGGTGCCGGTATGGAACCCGTAGCATCTGACGACGAGGTGGCCCCGCTCAACAGCTACCTGCGTTGGCTTCCCGGGAACTTCGACGTCAATCAAAAGCGAGCCATGGACTGGTACGTGCAGATGATGCTCGCCCAGCATGTTGCAAACCTGTGCCCTGTGTGGGGTCGTTCCAGTGGTACCGGGCATCCTGGCATCACGCTATTCAACCGTGGTGGGGCTCCACTGACATTTGATCCATTCAACAAGCTGGATCGTCAGATGAATGCCCACATGTTTCTGTTCGGCCCCACAGGGGCAGGTAAGTCTGCCACGTTGAATAACCTGCTCAACCAGCTCATTGCGGTTTACGCACCGCGCCTGTTCATCGTCGAGGCGGGTAACAGTTTCGGCCTCTTAGGGGATTTCGCGAAAAAGCTTGGGTTGACGGTCAACAGGATCAAGCTGGCCCCGAACTCGGGCGTTAGCCTGGCTCCGTTCGCCGACGCTATTCGATTGGCAAACACCCCGAGCCAGGTCAAGACCTTGGACGCTGATGACCTAGAAAGCTCTGACGAGGACATGAATGCCAAGCCCGATGAGGACGATGATGAACGGGATGTCCTCGGCGAGATGGAAATCGTAGCTCGCTTGATGATCACCGGCGGTGAGGAAAAAGAGGAAGCTCGGCTCACCCGGGCTGACCGCAGCGTAATCCGACAGTGCATCCTTGCAGCGGCCAGAATTTGTTCCGACGCCGATCGCACCGTCCTGACGGAAGATGTCCGCAATGCGTTGCGCGCGGCCGGTGAAGACACCTCCATTCCTGAGGGGAGACGCAATCGCATGCTTGAAATGGCCGAAGCCATGGACATGTTTTGCATGGGCGCCGACGGGGAGATGTTCAACCGTACTGGTACGCCTTGGCCTGAGGCAGATCTGACCATCGTCGACCTGGCCACCTACGCACGTGAGGGCTACAACGCCCAGTTGTCGATCGCTTACATCTCACTGATCAACACCGTGAACAACATAGCGGAGCGTGATCAGTACAAGGGCCGTCCTCTGGTCAACGTGACAGACGAAGGCCACATCATTACCAAAAACCCCCTCCTCGCCCCTTACATTATGAAGATCACCAAAATGTGGCGAAAGCTCGGGGCCTGGTTCTGGCTGGCAACACAGAACATGGATGACTTTCCTCCCTCAACTGCACCAATGCTCAACATGATCGAGTGGTGGATCTGCTTGAACATGCCGCCTGACGAAGTGGAAAAGATCTCCCGTTTCCGTGAGCTAACACCTGCCCAGAAGGGCTTGATGCTGTCAGCACGCAAAGAAAGCGGTAAATACACCGAAGGCGTGGTTCTTTCGAAATCGATGGAAGTCCTGTTTCGCGCTGTTCCGCCGAGCCTGTACCTGGCATTGGCCATGACCGAGCCGGAAGAGAAAAAACAGCGCTACGACCTGATGCAGTCCATGGGTGTCGACGAGTTGGGAGCTGCCCTGGAAGTAGCTGCAGATCTAGACCGGAAAAGAGGTATTGAACCCCTGAACATTACATTCCCAACACCCCGTGCATTGGAGAACCTGGCATGAGAGCCATGGATGCCCTGACTCAAAATCTGATCGACAGTCTTACCCAAATACTTCAGTGCCCGCAGGAAGACTCCCTGCTCGCATTGAAGATCTGCGCGCCGGTACTGATCGAGCACCTACAAGTCGTCAAACATGTAGCAGTAGATCGCAGGGAGATTCAGTCCCAGCTGCACAAAGCACTGGATCAGTGGCTTGAGCATCACCCTCAGCCTGAAAGCGCCCAGAAAGCTCTTCTGACGCTGCTGGATCAGGAGCTGCTGGCAAAACAGCTTCTCGACAAAGAGGCCTCCGCATGAAGAAGCGACCGTCGCGCCGGCAAATCCTCTACTGCATCGGTGCGGTCGCCTTGGCTTTCTCACCTTTTCTGCTGACCAAGGTGATGCAGAATAAGCCTGGCGTCACAGGTGACCCCGTGGCGCAGGCAGCCGATCAGAGGAGACATAGTGGCGGATGGGTTTACGGGAGCCGTGGCGCCCGTTTCACCATCGTCGAATATGCAGATCTAGAATGCCCTTACTGCAAGGATTACTTCCCACACCTCAAAGCCTGGGTTGATCAGCATCCAGACGTCAATCTTCAATGGCATCATCTGCCCCTACCGATGCATGAGCCTGCAGCGAGCTATGAGGCTCGGTGGGCTGAGTGCGCGGGGATTGAGAGAGGCAATGGGGCTTTTTGGCTCGCAGTCGAGCTCATTTATCAGCGTACTCGGTCGAACGGTGCTGGAACTGTTGGCAATCCGCAGATCCCTGGGCTTGAAGATCGACAGCACTTCATTGATAACTGCGCTGCGAGTAACCCGTCTGTGCAGCAGGCCGTCATTAGCCAGGCTCACAAGGCGAGCCAGGACGGCATCACAGCCACCCCTACGCTGGTCATTAAGGACAACCAATCTGGTCGCTCGATCAAGCTGCAGGGAGCACCTGACGGTGACGTGCTGCTCTCCGCAATAGACTGGCTGGCCAGCGCGAGGGATAGATAAATGAATCCAGCCTTTGAACAAGCTCTGCAAGCGCGCTTGCTTTGGCTCCAGGTCCGTAGCTATGGCTCACTTGGCTTTCATCAGATGGCGAGGGATGCTGCCCACAAGGCGTACTGGCTCGTCGAAGAGCTTGCTATGACGCAAGCGCGCTGCGAGATTCCGTTCGCGACGTCCGCATATCCATACGGTGCAAAATGTCCCATCATTCTCAGCGACGTTCCCAGACTCGCGGACCTCTATGAGCAGGCTTGGAGCCACGAAGCAGGGGTTATTGAGGAGGAGCGCGAAGAGGCTGCAGAACAACTCAGAAGGGAGCAGTCGAAGGCCTATGCCATCAAGTGTATCGAGCGTAACGACTGGAAAGCGCTGGACCTTCCATCGCCCGAACACCTATCAGAGGAGTTGTACGCAGGTAGACCGATGCGAGTCGATGGCCACTTCCTGGACTATGAGGACGGTATTGTATGGATGGACAATCCATATGGCGTCGAGGGGTGCTTAGGGGAGGAGCCAACAATTCAACTATGTCGCCAGTTCCTCACCAGGATTGCCAAGGGTGGCATGTACGGTCCAGAGCCTTAGACAGTTCAACGTTAGCTACAAACCATAGTGGCCAAAATAGCCACTTTCCTTGTAAAAGCAGGAGGCCAATTAGATGCAGGACGCGTCTTCCTCCGGCAGAATCGTGTTGACACAACTGGCGAACTTGTAAGAACCTGGATCAGTAACTTCAGCTTCAAACCCGTAATGAGGGCTACCTATTCGTGGCCTCGACGCAGCTAGCTGCGTGAACATCCCCAAAGCTCGCAAAGCAACCGGAAGCGCGAGCGGCCAACTGACGTTGGTGGCTGCACACTCCTTACTTCAACTACCCAATGGGAATCCTCCCATTGGGCCGGGTTCCCTTTTCGAGAACCCTACATGAATACCTTCTCACTGCTCATCACCCCTAAAATAGGGGAGGCCCGCGGCGTCCCACGTATTTGGCTTGAGGGCCAAAAGCTTTTAAATGCCGGCATCGAAATTGGAACTCGTTTTTCACTCATCCGCCCAGAAGGACAGACCAGGCTGGAACTCGTGCCAGCCACATCACCAGAGCTCAACACAGGCGATGTCACGGTCTCCAGGCGGGTTAAAAATGGAATCACGACGCCTCTCATCGAGATCCGGACAGCCCTCCTCAGAAGCTTGTTCAAAACCGCAGAGAAAGTCCGAGTTGTCATTCGTTTGGGAAGGATCGTCATCACCCCCCTCGACAATGACAAGAGGATTGAAGAGCGCCTGGCGCGAATGAAGCGCAAGCTCGATGCACAAGAACCACTGGCGGTATGCAGTCTGTTTCACGGTGGAGGCGTACTGGATCGAGCGATACACGCCGGCCTGACGCGTTCAGGAATTGATACGTTTGTCAGGATTGGTATTGAGGTTGAAGATCAGTACCTGGACGCCAGCCTGCGCAACAACCCGATGCTTTGGCGAGACACTTCATTCGCAATCTGTGCGGATGTTCGGGACGTGCAACGCGGCTCGGGCACCCCGGAATGTGATTTGGTTGTTGCGGGCATTCCTTGTACTGGAGCCTCCCGTGCAGGCAAGGCCAAAAATAAACTCAACTCAGCCGAACAACATCCATCCGCAGGCTCGCTATTCATAGACTTTCTGGACTTTGTCCGGTACTCCAACCCAGTCGTGGCAATTGTCGAAAACGTACCTGATTACCAAACCAGCACTTCGATGGAAGTGATCAGATCTGTGTTGAAGTCTTTGGGCTACAGGCTGTTCGAGTGCATCCTCGACGGTGCCGTGTTCGGGGCTTTCGAAAACAGGTCCAGGATGGCTTTGGTTGCATACACGGATGGGGCTTTTGAGCCTTTGAGACTGGATCAGATCACCCCTCTTCGCACAAAAGAGCGCTCACTCAAGGATCTCATGGACGCTGTGCCAGAAACAGATGAAAGCTGGAAGTGCTATGACTACTTGGGACGTAAAGAGGAGCGCGACATTGCTAGCGGCAAGGGCTTTCGCAGGCAACTACTGACACCTGAAGCAACCTCATGCGGTTGTATTGGGCGTGGGTACGCGAAGGCAAGATCGACAGAACCGTTTATTCGACACCCAAGAAACCCGGCGCTCAGCAGGCTTCTGACGGTAAGCGAACATGCTCGCGTCAAAACCATACCGGTTGAGATCGTTGAAGGAGTATCCAACACCACAGCCCACGAAATACTGGGCCAATCTGTCATCTATACCGCTTTCGAAGCGATAGCGGCCGCTGTAGGAAAGTTGATAACGAAGCTGCACAGAACTGCCACACCGGCAGGTGTGATGGCGGCTTGAAAACGTCCGGCCTACCTTACGGGTAGCGCCGGACTATCCTTTAAAGGTTTTAGTACCACCCAAGTCGCTTGTGGATTTTCCAAATCGTTACTGAGCATGCAAGGCTACTTACAGCGCAGATCGCCACGAATACGATCTCCGGAGTCCCTCTACTGTCCCAGCCGGTCAATGCGCTAAGCGAGTCATACCCCAATGCTACTGTACCGGCCACGACAGCAGCCGTGCCCCCCAAAATTAGCACTAAATAAAGCAGAATCGTTTTCATCGCATCACCCTACTGTTCGTCCAGGTCAGCCGCCACCCAGCCTTTTGCACCATTATATTCATCACCTCCAGAGGCGATGAAAATGTGGCCAGTTTCATCCACTGCGAATACACCTGGGCGCTCATGGCTCGCGTCACGCAATGAATCCTTCCAACCGTACACAGTTCCTTGCCAGATCATCACAATGCCGCCACGGTGATCCTGGTTGATCTTTCGCCACCTATTGGCAGTTGCGCGCAAGGCTTCACAGAGATTGGTCATGCCTGAATTTCCTGTTCGGATAGGACCTGGCGGCAATAGGCGGTCCAGATTACTTACTTTGCACCACCATCCCACTTTGAAACGGCCACTTTCAATTCTGCATCAAGCATTTCGCATTGCTCATTACCCAGCAAATTCTCTGCCTGCAAAGCGCCTATCCAACCCTGAGCCTCAGCCGCAACGTGGAACATCACCTCACGGTCGCCAGCTATGGCCACCTGCTCGATGCGCTGACGGGCCCGCTCCAAGATTTGGGCAATCGGGTCATTGTCTTTCATCGTCTATTTTCCGCTCTGAGTGGGGCTATCTACAGCCGAATCATTGAATCGACTACCTACAAGCTCGGCGAACCGAGCCTGTTAGGCAGCTCTGCCTATCATATCAATGACTTTTCACGCAGCGCTTCAAAGACCTCGCGCACAAGGGCTGCCATCATCAGAACAAATCCCAAGAGCAGAGCAATAATAAATGCCCCGCTGTAGGCCAGATCTGCAGTGCGCTGCCCTGCCTCTCCAAGACCTATTGAAGCCAAAACCGCAATCAATTGAGCCACTGCTAATTTCATAAGACGTTCCTTGTGTCTTTTTGGTGAAAAGTCGTGTGTTTCTACTGGCCAAGCCCCGCACGAAGCGAGGCTTGGAGTGAAGCTGAGCGGCAACCAGGCCGGCGGTAGGCACTGGGTGTCCTATGCAACTGCGTGCCCAGCAACAACAGTGCAGTGGTCAAGGGATACAGCACCCGAAACATCCTCCACCATGATAACCGGCTCGCAGCACATGACGTATGCCTTGCCGCGAGTTTTGGTCTTGATCTTTTCACCAGAGCCCAACAGCTCCTCGTAGAATACGGCCACCCCTTCAGGGTGTGTGGTGTTCCAGTCGTGGCACTGGGCCTTAGCAGCGGTTTCCTGCTCACGCAGGGTCATGCTTTTGCGTTTCGGTAGAGGCATCGGGTCAGCCCTTCAAGGAATTGGATGCCAAAGGGGCATCCTTCTACGGCCTCTGCCCCGCTTTTGAGGGCAGGGCTAGTGGTATACATGGGCGATATTTGCTCAAAGAATGAAGGGCTCGTTATTGCCCCATTCCTGAAAGTAATGCTGGAAGGTCTTGCGGTCAGTACCGATGTAGCCCAACTTCACGCCCGGCCAGCGTGCATGAGCAACTTCAAATGCCACTTCCAGCGATAGGTGACAGAGTATGTGCTCTAGTGCAGGACGCTTGACTTTATGCGGCTTGGAACTCACTTGCTGCCCCCAGTGATTCGATTGGATGAGGGCACATTACCGTATTCGGAAATACTCTGAAAGCTTTTTATTTCCGTTATCGGTAATACTTTGATGCATCCTCAAGACGTCCACTCATGACCTGCAACGCTGCAGCCTTCCGAGACAGCAAGCTCTGATTCACGCCAGTCTGTTGGATTGCATCGCGCTGTGACAGGCCGTCGACGAAATGCGCACGCAGCGCTGCCTCAAGCATCTTCCCTCTGATTCCGGTAAACGACAGCAGAACGTCGAAGTGCTGAGACGTGACCTTGCCTGGGATCAACCCTGACTCTTTGAGCTGTGACATCGAAACTCCAGACACACGGTGGACCAGGAACTTTACCGTAATCGGAAATCTTAAGCACGGCGATTGCGGAGGATTCTGGACCTATACGCGACTTCCAACATCTACCTTAACCTTACAGGCACGCTAGCAATGCTGTTTCCCTCAACCACTACCGCGCCTGCTGCTTGATGGCGGCCGCATGGCCCTAGCAGACGCCATCAAACCCCAACCGTCTCGATAACGGTTTCCTACTGACGACAGTTCATTAATCGCGTTTTCTGTACCTGACACCACCTGCAGGTACTGCCTAATGTCCCCCTCCAGCCCCTATCGCTTCAGATGCAAGAACAGCATGACCTTCCTGATCTTGATTGCGGCCGTACAGGTCCCCTTCTCGAACGCGGAGACGTGGATCGTTACTGACCGGAACCATCCAGTCCAGGCACCGGCACATGTCCGGCTGATCCTACTGGACGAATCAGAACGGCTTGAGGCCAAGCTCTCTGAAGGACTGCCGGCGAATCAGCAACAAGCCATCTCAATCATGCAGCAACGCCTCAAGAGCAGCGATGCGCAGCGCTTGCAACGAGATCTGGCATTGGCTCAACAAGACCTCGTAGACGCCTGGAGCATGGGGGTAACGAAGGTGCCTGCAGTGGTGGTCGACCGCAAGTTTGTTGTGTACGGGGGAACCAACGCTACAACGGCTGAAAATCGCATTGCCCAGTGGCGCGCCGCCGCCAATCATCAGAATGCATCTGGCCAGGGAGACGCCCCGCGATGAACCTGCGAAAGCCTCCAGCGTGGGCAGCCTTGGCCTTCTCGATCTCAACCTGGCCAGCAGCAGCGGGCACCGTGACATCTGCCACCCTGGTCGCCTCAACCCTGTCGCCTGACTGCCTAGAGTACAAGGTGGTCGGAATCTGCTACTGGCTGCTCTGCACCCCGTTTGGATGCAAGGTAAAGACGTCGACCAAGGTTCGTCACTTCGTCCCAGACGCTGTCGTCTCAAGCTACTCGAATACCGGTGAGAACCCGTGGGTTGAGGTCTCTTCGTTAAGCTCATCAACTTCGTTCGCCCAGGATGGCGGTGACGGAACCACCAATCACAACAACGAAGATAGCCTGGCTAAATTCAAAAACGCTGACGTCATAGGCCACCCCGGAGGAGCAACATTCAGTAAGTTTGCCAGCGCCTCGGGTTATGCCTGTCAGGGCGCTGCCACGCCCTACATGCCCTACCTGCTGAGCACTTTGGACACCGTCGCCTGGCGTTACGGCGTTCCAGAATCAGTGTATCCAGAAGCACTGATTCCCGGCCGTCGAGAGGTGGGTGGTCTGACGTCGGGGGACATGTGGGGAAGCGTCTACCCTCGCAGTGGTTTTATCCATCAAGCCGACGATTACAAGGCGGCATCCGTGATCGCGCAGCGTGCTGGTGACGTGGTTACTCGCAGCGGCCAGGTTCATGTTTATCAACCGCTTCTGGCACAGCCCCAGCCAGGCTACTGGCCTGCAGGAGAATTGATCGAGACCGACGCCACCACCGGTAAGTGGCAAGAGCTGACGCCGACCCTCAGTCAAAGCTGCGCGGTATTTCCAAACTCCCAGCCCCGTGTGCAGGCAACCGATGGTGGTTACGCCTGGGCGTTATGGCGCCCGTATTCCTGCTGCAAGCGGGAAGGACAAACCTTTCTTGGCAGTACGGACTTTCAATGATGATCAAGAGGACTTCAACTATGCGCCGCGCTGCCTTTCTGACTATTGCATTCATGAGCACCCTGACAGCCCATAGTGCTTTCGCCGAAATCCCGGGAATCAGTGCAAGCTCATCGGGCAGCGTGATCGGTGACGACGTGCTCTACAGCGTTGGAGGCGGCAACGCTGTGACGATGGGTACGGCGGGGAATATGGATAGCATCAGCATCGGCGGTGGTTGGAACAGCAACCTGGTCTGCGGAAACATGAGCATGAACAACACGCTCCAGAATCAGTTGAATGGAGCAACTTCCGGATTTCAGACGATCATGGGGTCGATGATCTCAAACGCTACCAGCGCCGTGTCGTCACTACCAGGCCTGATTATCCAGCGGGCTAATCCGGCTTTGTACAACCTGCTCACCAACGGCATTCTGCAGGGTCGTCTTGACTTCGACCGCTCCAAAGGCACTTGCCGTGCCATTGCTGACAAGATGCTCGATGTCGCCGGAGGACAGATGGGCTGGAACAAGATCGCCGAGGGCCAGGCTATGAGTCAGGCGGTGAAGAACGGGAACACAGATGCTGTCTCAGCCGTTGCACAGGTCGAAAAGCAGGGAGGGAATGACGGCATTACGTGGCTCGGAGGGAATAAGGCTGGCGGATCTGGCCAGCAACCTATCAAGGTCGTAGGCGACGTTACCCGAGCGGGGTACAACTTGCTGAACGGACGCGGCGCTGCCGATACATCGTCCATTAGTCCTTCGGCCTGCAACAACGGCATGGTGTGTTCCACCTGGTCCTCGCCTCAGGCAGCTACCACGTTCGCCAACCGGGTACTTGGAGAGCAACAACAACGCACTTGTGAGGATTGCACCAAAACAACCTCCACTGCCGGCGTTGGGCTCACACCTCTCATACAGGAGTCCTACGACTCCAAGCTCAAGGCGCTGCAGGAATTGATCTCAGGCAGCAAGGCCCTCACTTCAGAAAACCTGACTGCAGCGAGCAGCGATTCTCTGCCTGTTACCCGTGGTGTGGTCGAGGCACTCAGGACTGAGCATGACCAGGATATCCTCGCTAAACGTCTTGCTTCAGAGGTCGCGTTATCTGAGGTTCTCGGCAAAGCGTTACTGCTTCAGCGCACCATGTTTACCGGCAGCAAAGAGCCGAACATTGCTGCCAACGATGTGGCCCTGCAGGCGGTCAGTCAGCAGAACAGCAGCCTGCAACAGGAAATTGATAACCTGAAGACCGAGCTGGATATGCGTCGCAACCTGGCCAGCAACTCACCGACAGCCATTCTACAGAGGGCTCAGAGCCGGAAGGACAGTTCCAAGGGCATCTTTCAAGGCGATCCAACCCCCGACCGCCTAGAGCAGCTGCAGAACCCTGCGAAAGGTAACTGATCATGAGTTCATTGCCGGTTGCCAAGGGATGGCTACGTAGGGGCGCAAAGGCGCTTGTGTCGTTCACCTGGCCGGTCTTGCTGACCATTGTTCTGGCTGTGATTTTCATGACAGCCATCGTACATTTCTTTGGAGATATCGAGCAGTTCAGGGAATGGCAAAAAGCGCACTACAACTACATGCTGGCCTGGCGGCTGTCGCTTTATGCGGCGATAGGGCTCGGCTGGTACAGGCTAAGGCGCACCCTCAAACAGCGAGCATCAGACACAAATCTATTCCCCTCGGGACTTCGTCGCTGCGAGGTCATGGCCATCTTCATCATTCTCCTTTTCGAGCTTCGGCGCGCCGCCACTGTAGCGGGAGTTGACCTGCCATGATCTTGCACACGAATGACTACCTTGAGTATTACCTGACGTTGGTCGGATGGCTCATAAACGGCGGCATCTGGAACATGATCGAGGACAGCGGACTCTTCGCAGCCCCCTTTGCCGCCATTGTCATCAGCGAATGGCTCAGAGCCCGCGGTGAGGGAGCTGATGAGGGCAACAAGGGCGTCCTCTCGTTGGCCCGAGTAGAAAACCGGTTCTACACGGCAATCCTAGTCATCATCCTGGCTTGCATGCCTCTGGTAAACGTCAGCATTGATACCATCCAGTTCGACCGAAGCCGCTCAGAGCAGTGCCAATACTCAATACCCAATCCGACTGATACGGGCTGGGAAACATCCTTCAGTACGCTGAACGGTAAAAGCGCCACAGTGCCCGTCTGGTGGCTGTTTGTGCATGCGATGTCCAAGGCAGCAACTGCGGCCTCAGTCGCAGCTATTCCCTGTGGAGTGGATTTGCAACAGGTACGGATGGACGTCAACAAGGCCCGCATCAACGATCCGCTGCTTGCCCAGGAGGTCGCTGACTTCACGAACGATTGCTACGCACGTGCGCGCGCAAAGCTGTTCATGACCCAGCCTACCCTCAGCAATGATCAACTCAACGACGTCAACTGGATCGGTTCGCACTTCTTCCTGCAAACATCCGGCTATTACAGCGACGGTTTCTCTGGGTTCAGGTCACACACTCCCCGAACCAAATGGCCCTATGACGCAACCCGGGACGCGGGCCTGCCACAAACCACTGGTGGTGGTGGGTTTCCTACATGCACTCAATGGTGGTCGGATGGAAGCGTCGGGCTCAGAGCCAGGCTGCTGGAACAGGTCAGTCCGGATCTGCTGAGCAAGCTTGCTCAGTGGGCAAAATTCATGACCCAGACCGAAGTGAGCGACTCGGTCATCCGGGATCTGGTCTCTCCGAGGAAGCAGCAACTGACCCAGGGTCAGGTTTATTCAGACTATGGCGGTCAAGTCGGTGGCTCTGTGCTAAATGACTTTACACGCCTTGCAGCTACAGCTGGTCAGGCAGCAGGATCCCTTGTGATGTATCCAGCCATGGACAGTGTAAGGCAAGCAGCGCCCATGGTGATGGCCTTCCTGAAGATGGCTCTCATCATTTGCATTCCGTTTGTACTGGTGATCGGGGCGTTCGACTTGAAAGTCGTGATGACGGTGACTTTCGCAGCATTTGCCTTGATTTTCGTGGACTTCTGGTTCCAGCTGGCCCGCTGGGTGGATAGCACGATTTTGGACGCCCTTTACGGGAACGGGATCGGCAGTAACGTTCCCCACTCCAATTTTGACCCAGTGTTTGGGGCCAGCAATGCTCAGGGAGACTTGCTGCTGGACTTCGTAATGGGTGCCATGTTCCTAGTACTTCCGAGCTTTTGGGTAGTTGCCTTGGGCTGGACCGGAATGAAGCTTGGCTCACTCATGAATGGGCTAAGCGAGGGAACAAAATCTGCCCAAGCCGCAGGGGGAAAAGGAGCTGGAGAAATTATAAATCAGGTAAAAAAGTAACAGCGCAGAATAAAGAAAGACCAGCGAAAGCTGGTCTTTTTTTTATTTGTATTCACTATCAGAATCAAACCACCCCTTGGTCTGTCCGAAGACGTTGGACTCCATCCCATAGGGTAGCTCTTCCTCCTTAAGAGAATGGCTCAAAGCATCGCCTTGGGTTGACGTATTCATCAATCCAATTGCAATTGCGACTATCGCGATCACTCCCACAACGTACAGTAATCCCCAAGCCGCAAAAAAAGCGATGAATCCGATCGTAGCCAACCGGACGGCCCACTTCACAGGGCTCACAATCAGTGCTGGCATCCCGACGCGGCTGATAGATGACCACAAAGCTTTTTCCAAGCGCAGAACCGCAGCCACACTACGTCCCAGGCCTTGCCCGATCCGCATAGCAGCGCTGCCTTGTACTTTAACTGTGCTCATAGCCACCTCGTGACCCACTCAAATATGTCTTTCTGACATCATTTATAGACGTATACCCGCTCATATTCAACCTACTTCCCCTTGGAAATCAACCTTCCGACGAATAGCCGGCCAACTGGATCAAACCGTTTAGCTGTACGGTTCGACAGCGTTTTCGAATGAAATACTGTCCCAGTAATCCAAGTGCATCCGCGCTTCCATCCCTACCATTCCAGAGCTGCTACACACTTTTCACCTCCCACAACTGATCGAGCCTGGTCGTATAACTTTGACTCATCAGCTCGCGACGCATAGCCCACTCCGGATTAGAAGGAACACTCCCAGCTCGTAAAGTCCCTCTGCCCCAGCGTGTATTGATCTCGTCCAGGACTCCCATCACCTTCTCTGAAGATGCCGGCTGCGAAGCAGCGAACATGTCATCCGTAAATTCGCCAGGCTGTCTCAGATCCAGCAACAGAACCTCAGCTTTGCTGTATTTGAACCCCGGTCGAAACAAACGATTCACTGCCTCAGTCGCCGCCCTGGTCATCAAGCGCACGTCGTTGGTGGGGTATGGCAATTCAACCAAAGCGCCGTTGGCGTACTTGGCTTCTTCCGGATTGAACATGCCGGTACGGATGCTGACGCGGATCTTCTTGCACAGCGAGTTTTGAGAACGGAGCTTCTCGGCCGCACGCTGAGTGTAGGTGGCCACCGCCTCTTTGATAGGCTGAATGGTGGTTAGCCGTTTTCCGAACATTCGGCTGCAACAGATCTCCTGCTTCGGTGGTGCAGCTTCGCCCAGCTCCAGGCACGAAGTACCTGCCAGCTCACGTGCGGTCTTTTCAATGACCACGCTGAACCGGTCACGCAGAGTACGCGGGTCGGCGGTCGCAAGGTCCATTGCGGTACGGATGTTCATCGCCTCTAGGTGGGCATTCATCTTCTTCCCTACCCCCCAGACCTCTGAGACCGCCGTATTACGCAGTACCCAGTTGCGGTTATGCACGTCGCAAATGTCCACAACACCGCCGGTATGGGATAGCAGTCGCTTTGCAGTGTGGTTGGCCAGCTTGGCTAGCGTTTTCGTAGGACCGATGCCAACACCCACAGGAATGCCAGTGCATTTGAGAATGGTCGCCCGGATGCGTCGACCGAAAGCTGTTAGATCTCCAGGGATCCCAGTGAGGTCTGCAAACGCCTCATCAATGCTGTAGATCTCAGAGGCTGGTACCATCGACTCAATGATCGACATGACACGCTCGCTCATGTCGCCGTTTATGTGGAATGGAAAATCAGCCAAACCCCATAACTATAGGATCTGTCAAGTACACAGCGAAGTTTAATCCCCTCTTGGTTTGATTATCAAACAAGGCTTATTCAGTCAAAGCATCCCCCGGGATGCGGCTCTGCGATCCCTGCTGTCAGGCGGACAAGCCAGCGATAACACCTACGCCCAACGCGACTGTTTGATTGCCCCAAATATTAGCACCGCAACATCTTCGAACGCATGTTTGGCTGGCTGATGGAGAACGCAGCATCGTGATGTGCTTCGACAAGCTGGCAGCAAGCTCTGCTGCCACGGTCTCACTAACTTGCAATATACAGCGCATGCGACAACACTTTTCGTGCGGTACCTAAAAATAATTTCACATCATGGACGGAACCTTTTTTCTAATACCACCCACTTAGCTGTTGAAATTTCATTGAGGATTCATGCCATGGGACTTTGTGCATCAAAACCCCGCACAACTTCAGACTACAATACTTACGCATCATACAACTCAGGCTCTAGTACTCCAGAGCCTGAAGAGACTGGCTCTAGTAGAGTAACCGAAACGCATCCTGAGTTCCGTTCTATTCCTGATAGAGCTAAAGACAAAGCTATTGCCCTTAAAGAGGCCTTGAACAGGCAGTCAGGGTATATAACTCCTAGACTGGAATACTATGCTCGAACAGCACTAGCTCAAGCAGCACAAATTGGATCAACTCCTGAAATAACGGAATTGGATATCGAAAATATCGGAGACCTAACAGACACCTATAATCAAAGACTTTCAAATATAAATCTAAAGCATCATACATCTCCTCAGGATTTTTTCCAGGAATTCATGACTTCTCAGGAGCCATGCTGGCGGTCAGTTGTGAGGCTGAGTCCAAACTCTCGGCACCATGTCGCAATAGACGTCCGCAATCAGGATGACGTTCGCACAATGTTAATCATTGAGTCTGCGCTGGCGTATGGAAAAAGTAACAATGCCACCGGTTTCCTGCCTGGCTATCTTCAGATGCATAACAACGTAAAAAATTACGCTCAGGATAACGGCCGCATGGCTGTCATCCAACTTGGAGCTCAAAAATCCAAATATGACTGTATTATTTTTTCTCTAAATAATGCTCTAGCCGCATATCAGAAGGATACTATTTTTGACAGCCTTCATGATAGCCTTCGAGAAAACGGTAGTTGTTTTCAACCTAGAGAGCATAAGTCCGAGACAGTCAGCGGAATTGAAGTTATAGATGGCACTAAAATTCTCCCAGCAGTTTTTTTCAAACACGCTCATTCAAGGTCAACAATAAACGATGCCATTGAAGAACAGCCAGAGCTCGCAGATAGAAATGTTAGCACTAACAGAGAAAGTGCTCATCAGACGTTATCAGAGAGAGTAGCAGACTTTCGAGTTCAAAGAAGTGAGCGATCTTACAGTATGTCCATTGAATCTTCGAGACTACGAAAAATAAGAAAAGCGATAGAATCCTAAAGCACTTGGTACCGAAGCTATTCACTAAAGTGAAGGAATTCATATCGCCACGGCAGATTTCCTTCATGACTATCAATGACGATGGCTCTCGGTACCAAAGCCAATTGAGACTTTCTCGTGAGCGACGTGAATCATTAGGATACGGCATGTGTCGTATTAATCAACGCCTGCACGGCAGTCGCTTCCACCCCAGCTCGACCCTTATCGACGAATACTGATTGGACACCGCGTAACCTTTGTATGGAACCGAATCCATCTCGAGGGCCACTCAAGCACCGCAACATATTTATGACGTAGAATTATGCATACGGGAGTGTAATTTTCAGTTCATCCTGGATGATCCATTGGACTCCCTACCAAACTATTTCATCAGCAACTGGAGTAACACCAATAGTCTAAATCTCAAGCAATCACATACTCGCCAGATCAACTCAATTAGTTTTTCAGGATAACTATGATCACTCCATCTCGATATCCAGGCATCTATATCGCCCCCTCAGTAACGAACCGACAGCAGCTCACACATTCAAAGAACAAGCAGAGGAAGCACTTGACCATATCAGCGCCGCCCCCTCTGGCGATAAGCTATTGCGAAAAATATCCACTCTTGCCAGTCAAAAAGATAGAAAAGTCACGCTAAAAGAGATTGAAATAAATAACCAGTGTTATACCGAAGCTGTTCTGAGCAGGAGGCAGCTGGAAAAGTACGAACCAGAAAACTTTAACGAGAATCGGCACATTGCATCACAGCTATCACGAAAGGGGACCTTTACCAAAGGTGAAGGAAGCAACGCGATTATTGGCTGGTCACCAGACAACGCAAGCATACGCTTAAATCAGAATGGCTCACCGTTACACCTTGGAATGGATAACGACGACAAAATCACGACCCTGGCTCATGAGCTCGTTCATGCTCGACATGTGTTAGGTGGCAGTTCCTTAGCGGATGGCGGAGATCGCTATAATCCACGTACGGGATCTGGCAAAGAGGAACTTAGGGCCGTTGGATTAGATAAGTACCGCTATTCAATTACAAAAAAACCGTCAGAGAACTCCGTCCGAGCTGAACACGGTTTGCCTCTGCGCATGAAGTACAGGCCACATCAATAGGGCAACCTACTGTAAGTTATTTTTTAGCGATGAGCACAGGCGATTATATCTCATTTCGCACAGAAGGAATTAAGACAAACGCCGAATTAGGACGCCCATGATTATCGATTTTTTTTCGCCTCGATTTGACTGGGCGTTCTGCCATCCAGCGTCGGTACATCATCGAGCTTGCGTATAAGCCCATCCAATTTTGCTAGGTCACCTTCGACAATAGCTCGCTCATCGGCAGTTAGAGGCACGGCCTCCAAGTAATGTCCGATGGATATTTTACTTTCCAACGCCTGCGCTCGGGCGCTGGCTTTAGGAACATTAAAATCACAGCCGGCACACGCCATTCGATGGGGGCAACTGCTCCAGAACGGATTTGAACAGTAGGAATCGCCCAGATCATAAAAGGTATAAGGATCCGATGAACGTCGTGCGATTACGTCGTGGTCGATAAGCACTGACACCATGTGTGACATTTGATCAGCTTTGACAAATGATGCCGCCAGCTTTGTGGGGCGGATGCGGATGTAATGTAGCGTAGAACTGGGCGAACTGTGTCCAGACCACTGCATCAGCTCCATTAGCGACATGCCCTGCGGAACACTCGCCAATGCAGTCACGACCGAGGCGCGCCCCCGATGGCTGGTAATACGACCCCGACTGTCGTCTAGCGGGACACCTGCCTTGGCACATAGCATCGGGATAATCGTACGGTTGATGACTCCCGCGCCCATGCGCTTGCCCCGAAACTGAAACAGGTAACTGACCTTCTCCCCGGATCGTTCATCCACAAGTGGTGCCTGGTTCACCGGTCTTTCTTGAAGCCAGGCGTCGATTCGCTCTTTAACCACCGCCGCCACGGGTTTGACAAAAGCCTTGAATGTCTTGCTGGCTGGAATATCGAGGTAGCATAAGGTCTCTGGTGGAATTGTGGTTCCGTCTTCGTGTACCACCTCATGGGGCTGGGCATGCGCACACCCCACGGACAACCGCATAATTTCATTACTGCGTAGCCCGGTGTGTGTCCACACAACAGCCGCCGCCTGAACCATCGCCAAGGGGTAGTGAATTTCCGAGAGCAAATCCTTACGCTCCAGGTTTAGGCTCGCCCAGACCAGCTTGAGCCAGCTGGAGTCGTCGATAACGCGTGGATTGATACCCGAGTTGAACGCCACAGTACGGGGTGTGGCCAGGTGATGTCGGGGGCTGAACTTTAGACGTCCCCAGCCCCACAGTTCAAAGTCGATGAAAAAACGGCGTAAGGCATGCAGAAACGCTCGTTTTGAGTTCGGTGCAATCGGTTGACCAAGCCCTTTCAATTTCGTACCGAGCGCTGACTCCAAAGCCCACTCACCAACGGTCATACGGTCAATCGCCGCGATGACGGCCGCGCAGGTTGATGTGTTCCAATCGACGGGGGAGCTCACCCACGGCTGCTCGCGCGCCAACCAGATGCCGGTTCTCAACATGAAGCTGTAGTTACTTTCCCGTGTACGGGGACGTAAGGCTGAGGTGTCTCGCCAGCGGCGACACCAACTGACCCAGACAGGGTCAATACCCTCGATACTCTTTTCACGCCAGTCAGCACAGCCACGCTTGCGTAACGGTTTATCCAGAATACCCAGCGCAGCTAGACCATGGGAGACTTTGCCAACCAGCCTGGCAATGCCCACGCTTCGATGG
>NZ_FNCX01000002.1:0-986375 GCF_900099665.1 Pseudomonas sp. BS3767
CTCCGCGTCGCATGCCTTTCCGGACGCTCCGCGTCCTCTTGGCGACGCAGAGCGTCGAGACCTGCATTCCCACGCTGGAGCGTGCGGAACGATCATCGCAACTATCGTGCGGCACTCCGCGTCGCATGCCTTTCCGGACGCTCCGCGTCCTCTTGACGACGCAGAGCGTCGAGAACTGCATTCCCACGCTGGAGCGTGAGGAACGATCACTTCAACTATCGTGCGACGTTCCGCGTCGCATGTCGTTCCGGACGCTCCGCGTCCTCTTGACGACGCAGAGCGTCGTGAACTGCACTCCCACGCTGGAGCGTGAGGAACGATCACCTATCGTGCGGCGCTCTGCGTCGCATGCTATTCCGGACGCTCCGCGTCCTCTTGACGACGCAAAGCGTCGTGAACTGCATTCCCACGCTGGAGCGTGAGGAACGATCACTTCAACTATCGTGCGGCGCTCCGCGTCGCATGCCGTTCCGGACGCTCCGCGTCCTCTTGACGACGCAGAGCGTCGAGAACTGCATTCCCACGCTGGAGCGTGAGGAACGAGAATCCCGACGATCGTGCCAACGCTCCGTGCAGTAGAGCCCGTCCACTAAAAGTTGACGGTGGCCGACAATCTCGCCGTTCTGGGTGCGCCCATGAACAGGTAGTCGTCACCCAGATACTCCCCGGCATCACGCCAGTAGCGTTTGTCGAAGAGGTTGTCGACGGTCAGGCGCAGGACCGTGTCGTAGCCGCTGATTCGGGTGCTGTAACGGCTGCCGATATTGAACAGTGTGTAGTCATTGACCTGCACGGAGCCTTCACGGTCAGCGTACTTGCTGGCGCTGTACTGCATCCCGCCGAGTAAGGCGAGCCCGGGCACCGGCAGGCTGTAGTCAGCTTGCAGGGTGCCACGGTATCTGGGCACATTGAGGGCCTGATGATCGTCATAGGCCTCGGTGCCGCTGTCTTCAACGCGCGCCCGGATGGCCGCCGCACTGGCGGATATCTGCAGGCGGTCGGTCACCCAGCCACTCGCCCCCAGTTCAAGCCCGGTGTTTTTCTGCTCGCCTTGCTGCACATAGGTAAACGTGCCGTCATCGTTGGGCCTGGAGTGCTGATACGCCTGGCGCGCCTGAAACACTGCGGCGGTCAGGCTCATGCGCTGCCAGTCATACTTGATACCGGCTTCCAGCTGTCGGGATACGGTCGGCGCAAGAATTTCACTGGCATTGGTGGTGAACCACGCCGCTGTCCCGCCCAGCGACAGGCCCTTGCTGTAGCTGGTGTAGAGCGAAACGTTGTCCACCGGCTTGTAGATCAGCGCCGCCTGAGGCAGAAACACATAGCGCTCGGTGTGTCGCGCATCGCTGCCGTCCTCGTTGAACGCCTGTTCGTCGAGCCGCACCCCGCGTCCGCCCAGCACGGTTTGCCAGTGCTCGTTGAAACTGATCCGGTCGGTGGCAAACAGCCCGTACTGGCGGCTGTCCAGACGACGCTCGGTGTGCGCAAGCGCCAGAGTCGAGGGGGCCACTTGCTCGGGCGCCTCATTGATATTGCCCGAGCCGACGAATTCGTTGAAGGTCCCGCGCGTATCGACCGTTCGGCGGTAGGCACTGCTGCCGAAGGTCAGTTCGTGCCCCAGCGATCCGGTAGTGAATGTGCCGGACATGGCCGCTTCGACTTCATCGTTGCGACGCGTGTCGTCCGGGCTGCGGAAATCATAGATGTCATAATCACCCTCGGCACTGAAGTGGTTGGGCACCGCTTGCCCTGCGCAACTGGCCGAGCCGTAGCAACCCCACGCAAAGGCACTGTAGTCATCGATGACCACACGACTGCGTGAAGCGCTGAGACTGCCCTTCCAGCTGTCATTGAATCGATATTCGAAACGTCCGTTCATGTTCAGCGAGTCGATACCGACCGGATTGGACCAGTTCTGGTAGCCCAGCAGTTTACGTGGTGAGGCATCGTGAGGCAGCGCAGTACCGCCCAGAAGCTGATAACCGGGCACCGAGCGCTGTTCTTTGGTCTGGTACTCGACGTCGAGTTGCAGCAGCGCGCGCTCGCTGATGTTCCAGTCGAACGCCAGCGAGGCGAAATCGCGCTGACCATCGGCGTGTTCGACATACGAGCGAATGTCTTCGTGGGCAAGGTTGGCGCGCAAGCCAAACTGTTGCTCGCTGCCGAACCAGCCACCGACGTCGGTGGCGATGTAACGTTCACCGTGCTCGTTGGTCGAGACCGTGACCGACCGGACGTCCTGCGCCCGCTTGGTCTGATAGTTGATGACGCCACCGGGCTCGGCCACACCGCTCTGCAGGCCGGAGAGCCCTTTGAGCAACTCGACCTGCTGCTTGTTCTCCAGCGCTACATTCTGCTCACCGGCAATGCTGCGGCCGTTGATGCGATAACTGTTGGCGGCGTTCAACGAAAACCCGCGCACCACAAAGTTTTCGTAATAGCCCACTGGTGCATAGCCGTCGCCGACCGACGCATCGTTGCGCAGCACTTCACTCAGCAGCTTTGCCTGACGGTCCTCGATCAGCGCAGCGCTGAACACCGACACCGAGGCCGGCGTGTCCAGCAGAGAGGCCTGATCCAAGCCGAAGATCGACGCCCGCTCTGCTTTATAGTCGCCGGTGCTTTCCGGCTCGCTGAACCCAGTGACATTGACCGCATCCAGGCTGACCACTTCTGCGGCCAGCAACGGCGAGGCAACCGCCATACCCAACGGTAACAATCGCCAGGCGTGGCGCATGGCAGGTCGGTAAGGCGTTCTCATCGAGCAGACTCCGAAAGGACAGATGCCTGGACAGACGCGACGCACCTTCCGGCAGGGGGCCAACCTTTTACGTTCACTGCCGGTTTTTTTCAACCTTTACGTGACGCTCTGCCTGTAAACGAAGTGCAGGGGAAAACTTTACTTGCGAATCGGCAGAGCGAGACCGGCTTCATAACGTTTCGCACACTTGAATAATTAAGCGTGAATTAAGTAAGCGCGGATAATCTGAGTTCAACAAAACCGCTGAACCAATCAGCCTGTGATGAATCCATCAAGACAGATCAATCAGAAAGGAAATACCCCATGAAACTTATGCCTGCCGTTTTCGCCGCTGTTGCCCTCACTGCTGTTGCAGGTGCCGCCCAGGCTGACGTTGGTCCCGATGAAGTGATCCGCCTGTACAAGTCTCAGGCGCTGGGTGACTTTGAACAGTTCAACAAGAACGCTGTTGCCAAGCACCAGGGCTTTACGGTCAGCGATACCGAGCTGGAAAAAGACCGCACCGGCCGCCTGATCTACCAGATCGAACTGAAAGACGCCAAGGGTGTAGAGTGGAACTACGACGTCGATGCCAAGACAGGCGAAGTGGTACGTGACGCAAAGGATAATTGATCCGACGGCTTTAACGGTTACCACCGCAAGCAACTCATAAGAAAATTCCCACAACATTGTGGGAATTTTCTTTTTCAAACGATTAATAGTTTATTACTGAGCCAAGCCGACTTTCAGCAGGCTTCCCTTATCGTCGTCGGTCAACAGATACAAGTAACCGTCCGGCCCCTGACGCACATCACGTATGCGCTGTTTCATGTCTTTCAACAGACGCTCCTCATGAACGATCTTGTCATTCTCGAACTGCAGCCTGATCAACTCCTCAGTGGCCAGCGCACCGATGAATACACTGTGATCCCATGCCTTGAAAAGGCTGTGGTCATAGAACGCCATGCCACTCAAGCCCGGCGACACTTCCCAGACCTGGAACGGAATTTTGGTTCCTTCGACAACCTTGCCCTTGGACTCCGAAATCGGCTGACCCGAGTAGTCGATACCGTGGGTCGCGATCGGCCAGCCGTAATTCGCGCCACGTTCGATGATATTCAACTCATCACCGCCCTTGGGACCATGCTCGTTGGTCCACAACGTCCCGGTCCAGGGATCCAGCGCGGCCCCCTGCTGATTACGATGGCCATAGGACCATATCTCGGGGCGTACGCCCTTCTGGCCCACGAACGGGTTGTCTTTCGGTACGCTGCCGTCCGGATAGATGCGCACGATCTTGCCCTGCAGCTTGTCCAGATCCTGCGCAGTGGGGCGCTGATTGTTCTCGCCCAGCGCAATGAACAGGTAACCGTCGCGATCGAAGACCATCCGCGCGCCGAAGTGGTTGCCCACTGACAGTTTCGGTTCCTGGCGGAAGATGACTTCGAAGTCTTCCAAGCGGGTCATGTCTTTGGACAGGCGACCACGCCCTGCGGCAGTGCCGGCGGTATCACCCTCGGCGGCGGTCTTGCCGCTGCCCTCGGAATAGGTCAGATACACCATGCGGTCCTTGGCGAAATCCGGTGACAGCACGACATCAAGCAGACCGCCCTGCTTCTGCGCCCAGACTTGCGGCACCCCGGAAAGCGGCGCAGACAATTTGCCATCCGCCGACACCACGCGCAGGTTGCCGGAACGCTCTGTCACCAGCATGCCTTGCCTGTCAGGCAGAAAGGCCAGCGCCCACGGATGATCCAGACCTTCGACAACAGGCGTCACCGTGACGGTGCCCAGTTCGCTTTTGTAGGTTTCCGTAGCGGCGCTGGCCGTCAATGGCAGGCTCAGAATGGCTGCAGTACACAATGTCGCGATCAGGGTTTTTCTAAGCATGAGCGTTTCCTTATGCATTGAGTCGACGTCCACACGGGTTCGCCGGGTTGAAAATTCAGTTGTTGCGCTTGGGGTCGATTGTCGGTGTAGAAGGACGTGGCGTGTTCTGGCGCGTGGGGTAGCCGTTGCCGATGCCACCGTTTTCCAGGGTAGGCTTGCGCACCGGCGGCGCGATGTTGGGGCCACGAGACGGGGGCACGCTGGACTCGGTGCCCTGGCGACTGTTGGGGTTGGCACGGTGGATCGGGCTGTTATACGGGTTGCTGCTGGCACCGTTGTTGAGGGTGCTGTTGGGCAGCGTCTGCGCCTGGGCTGCGCCGATGCTGCATGACGCAACAAGCACGCCCCCGACAAGATTGCGCACAAAACTGTTCATCACTACCTCTGGGCAAGGTGAAAACTTCGGAGTAACCGTGAAGGCTCAGGCCTTTGATGGCAACCCGAGCCTCAGGTTCGACGCGACACTGCCGATGAGCAAGCAAAGCGATGGACGAGTTTGTAACAAGGATGGTCAGGGCTGTCGCAACCGAACGACGCGACGGCCTGCAGCGCGAGGTTTTCCGGAGGCGGGCAGCCTGCGCTCAGGCGTTGGCTGACGCAGAATGCTTACGCAGACTTCAACGGCATGCTGAAGGTAAAGACCGTGCCCTGCTCACGCGTGGAGCACACCTCGAGCGTACCTCCATGAGCAATGGCGATCTCACTGGCGATGTACAGACCCAGTCCGAGCCCGGCTTGCGGCTCATCGGTGATGGGTCTTGAGTACGGCAGGAACAGTTGCGCACGAACCGATTCAGGTATCGGCTCCCCCTGATTGGTAACGCTGAGTACAAACAGCTCGCCATGCACACCTGCCGTCACTTCGACCGGGCTCTCGGCATCGCCATGACTGATCGCGTTGGACACCAGATTGGAGAGCAATTGCGCGATCCGCTCGTGATCGCAGCGGATACGCTCCAGCACGCCTATGTCCGAATGAATCGGCCGCGACGGATGAACACGCTGCACCTCGGAAATCACATGCTCCAGAGTTTTATCCAGGCCGTGCGCCTCATGGATACTGAGAGGAATGCCGTGGCCCATGCGGCCTCGGGCAAAATCGAGCACGTCATCGACCAACTGCGAAGCACGCTGGCCAGAGGTCAGGATGTGTTGCACAACCTGCAGGGCCTTTTCATCCAGCGGACGACGCAACAGCAATTCGGCACTGGCATTGATGGCAAACAGGGGGTTGCGCAGGTCGTGCCCCAGCACGGCGATAAACTGCTCGCGCAGCTCAGCCACCTCACGTTCGGCGAGCAGGTCTTCACGCGCCTGTTGCAGATTTTCCTCGGCCTCGATCTGCAGCGCCAGAAGACGTGCGAACGACACCATCATTGCCTCGATGGGCGTACCGGTCAGCTTTGCAGGCTTGGGATCCAGCGCGCAGATGGTGCCGAAAAAAGAGCCGTCGGAGAGAAAGATCGGCACCGAGATATAGCTCTGAAAGCTGTACAGACGTGGAGTGTCATGCGTACAGAACAGCGGATCCTCAGCGACATGATCAATCACCACAGCCTTGTGGGAGTTGCGAATCTCATGGCAGATGGTGCTGCTTACGTCCAGTTCGCCGCCAGGTTTCAAACCGAAATCGAGCTTGTCCAGAACCGCACAGGCCGTCCAGGTATTTTCGGTTACACGCGCCACGGCGGCGAACCCCAGCCCTGTGGATTCGGCAATGACCTGCAGGATGGCCGGCACCGCACTGATCCGACTGATCGTGGCCACATCATTTGAAATGGATCGCCGCATGTAGAACCTGTATGAGCCTTGATGTGATGACGCAGCACGCTAGTTTAGGACTGTAACGATTTTTCTGCACCCGTGAATAACACGGGTTGATCGGCAATCTGCATGAAACCTGATCAAACCTCGGATTTCGCCGGGGGACGCGGAAACGCCACCGTGAACGTCGTGCCCTCTTCAGCCGAAGAACGAACCGTCACATCGCCTAGATGGGCTCGAACGATCTCGCGCACGATAAACAGGCCGAGCCCGACTGTACGGGTCTCGTCACTGTCGCTGACCACGCGTACGACGGGCTCGTAGAGGTCGTCTACTTTTTCCATCGGTATCGGCTCACCGACGTTGTGCACCGACAGTTTGATCATCCAGGTGTCGAACGACGACGTAATCAAAACCTCACCGTCGTCGGTGCCGTAATTGATGGCATTGCTGACCAGATTGCCGAGCATCTGCAGCAGGCGGTCAGGATCAGCCGAACATGCGCCCTGCCCTTCGCTGCGATGGGTCAGCACCCGATCCGGGAAAACCTGGCGCAGCTCTTCGACGCCGCGGGCGACCACTGCGTGAAAATCGACAGGCTGAGGAACGACGGTAATGCCGCTGCCCACGCGGGCGTGAGTGAAATCCAGCAGATCGACAATCATGCGATCGGCACGGTCGGTGGAATGATTGATGTGTCCCAGAATCCGCTCCTGGCGCGACTCAAGCGATGTGCGCTCCAGCAGTCCGGCAGCCATCTTGATCGCGGCCAGCGGGTTGCGCAGGTCGTGGCTGACGATGCCAATCATCTGTTCGGCAAAAATAGCCCGGATCTCCGCCTCGGCATGCGCCAGACGCAAGCGATTGCGCGCCGAAGTCAGCTCGCTCTGCACGGTCATCTGCTGTTGCAGGAGCTCTTCGGCGATCTTGCGGGCCGCCAGCAGTTCGCGCTCGTACTTGTTGCGCTCTTCGGCCAGGAACACGGCCACTTCATGCAGATACCCCGACGGGTACTCGCGGCGTACGGCATTGAGCATCATCGGAATGGGGCGGCCATCGGCATGAATCAGCTCGACCTTGACCTCGGCAATTGAACCTTGCGACTGCAGCGTAGGCGCCCAGTGAGTCTGCAGAAAGGCCTTGCCTGCCAGGCTCAGCAGATCCTGAAAGCGGCGGCCCACCACGGCGTCGCGCTCCAGACCCAGCCATCGGCAAAACGTCAGATTGGCGCGCTCGATGGTGCCGTTGGGCAGCGTGATCAACAAACCACAGGGCGCCTGTTCATAGAGCTCTTCGGTGGCGGGCAGGCTTACCTGTTCAACGGTCATGTGCGGCGCTCTCGTAAGAGGCCAGAAACTGATTCATCGCAGTAATGCATTCCTGTGCTGCGCTCATGTGCGGGTAATGCCCTACGTTGTCGATCATGTGCAGGGTGCTGTTGGCGATGACACGGTGCAGGTACTCACCCACCTCGACCGGCACCACCATATCGTCGCTGCTTTGCAGAATGAGTGTTCTGCTCTTGAGTTGCACGACATCGGCACGATGGTCGGATAAAAACGTCACGCGGGCAAACTGTCTGGCGATCTCGGCATTGGTGCGACAGAAACTGTTGGCGAGCTCTTCGCTCAGCTCAGGCTGGTCCGAGGCGCCCATGAGCGTCGGCGCGATGGTGCTGGACCATCCCAGATAATTGCTTTCCAGTGTTTCAAGCAACGAATCGACATCGGCGCGAGTGAATCCCCCCACGTAATCTGCCTCGTTGAGGTAATGCGGGGATGGGCCGATCATGATGTGGCCGTCGAAACGACCGGGTGACTGAAGCTCGGCAAGCACGGCAATCATGCAACTGACCGAGTGGCCGACATGCACAACCGGCCCCTGTGCGGCGAACTCGTTGACCACCTCCAGCAAGTCGGTTGCATAACCCTTGAGCGACGAATACTTGTGCGGATACCAGGCCGACACATCCGAATTGCCGTTGCCCACCAGATCGAACAGCACGACCTTGAAGCGCTCTGCAAAGTGCGGCGCCATAAAACGCCACATGTTCTGATCGCAGCCGAATCCATGAGCAAAAATCAGAGTGATCGGTCCGTCGCCCACAATGTTGACGTTGTTACGCTGCTGGACCGACATATCGGGCTCCGAAAATGGCCTGGTAAACGGCTGGGTATGCATACCGTGATAAAGATGGGAGGAGGTTATCACCGTTAAAGGCACATTAGTGGCACAAACCGCACTTTAAGGCAGGAGCCGGAGAAGATTAATGACGGGCAGTATTCTGATGCAAGCCTGAACGTTGAGGGTATCAGGGAGGTGTCAGGCGACGAAGAGCGTCACGAACTGCATGCCAACGCGAGCATTGGCACGATAAGCAGTTAGATTTCCGATGAGCGCGGAGCGTGGGGCTGATAAGACGCGGGATTCACTCGCCGATGTCTTCGTTCCACAGCTCGGGCTTGCTGGCGATGAAGCCCTGCATCATGTGCTTGCAATCATGGTTATCCAGCACGTCGATCTGCACGCCACGCGAGCGCAGCAGGTCTTCCTCGCCCATGAACGACTCATTCTCGCCGATGATCACTTTACGAATGCCGTAGAGCAGAATCGCACCGCTGCACATCGCACAGGGCGACAGTGTGGTGTAGAGGACCGAGTCACGGTAGACACTGGCCGGCTGGCGACCGGCATTTTCCAGTGCATCCATCTCGCCATGCTTCGTCGCACTGCCCTCTTGTACACGACGGTTGTGGCCTCGACCGATGATTTTGCCGCCGTGGACGATGACCGAGCCGATAGGGATTCCGCCCTCCTTCAGCCCGAGTTGCGCCTCATCGAATGCTGCCTGCATGAATGCGTCCATGTTTTTTGCCTCGTATCGTCAAAATAGCTGTCAGTGTTGCAGGGCTGCCTCGGCGTTGCCCAGCGCACGGCTGACAAATTGTCCCAGCAGTTCCGATGATCGGGCTTTCATATCGGTGCTGACCTGGGTGTTTCTGGCCCTGAATCTGTTCCCCAATGAAGGCGAATCCGCCCCCTGATTGAGCGAACGCAACTCCTCGGCGGTAAAGGAATGAGCATATGCGGCTGCCAGATTGCGGTCCCACTGCGCCTGATATTCCGGTTTCAGGCGCTGCAGTTCCTTCTGCACCAGTTCCTGGGCTTCAGTCTTGCCAACCGCCTGCACGATACCGGCAAACGTCGCAGTGCGCGAGGCGACCTGATACCCCAGCCAGGCGAGGCCTTCGCCCAGGTTTCGTTGTTCCACCAGCGCTAGCGCCATGTCGTCGGCCTCTTCGGCACTGGCCGGCTGCATCGCGTCCAGCGACAGACAGGCCAGCAATGCCAGGCAAGTCTGCCACGTGCCGCGCGAGCCCCGAACGTGACCAGTCATGACGCCTCCCGAGCATCGATTGACCCAGACATGAACTTATCAGCTCGGTGACGCTTTACCACTCGGCGCGTCGCATACCGGTCATCGATGCCGTTATCAGCTATGCGCCTCGTGTCATTCAGCAGGGCGTTAGTCAAAGACTGCTGCTGACCCGCTCGGCCACATCGGCAGGCACCCAGGCTTTCCAGACGTCGGGATGCTGCTTCAGAAAGCGTGCAGCCACGACCTTGGCATCCTCATGCTTGTCACTCATTTCACCCAGGGTCTTGTTCAGCAGGTCAATCGGGAAATCCACGCCTTTGAAGACACTCACCAGCTCAGGGTATTGCTTGCTGAATTCTGCCGACACACCGATCGACAGGGTTGCCGCCAGCGAAGACGTGCCGCGCGGATTGGGGTTGCTGGCGTCGGTCAGGGTTTTCCAGGCTTCGGCATCAAAGGCCGGCTCGTCCAGTTTGATCAGCTTGTACTTGCCCAGCAACGGCGTAGGTGACCAGTAGTAAAACAACACAGGCTTGCCGCGCCGGATAGCCGATGCGACCTCGGCGTCCAGTGCTGCGCCCGAGCCGGTGCGGAAGTTGACGAAACTGTCGGCCAGGCCATAAGCCTTGAGCTTCTGGGTGTTGACGATTTCCGAAGTCCAGCCGCTCGGGCTGTTGAGGAATCGGCCCTTGTCCGGCGACTCCGGGTCTTTGAAGACGTCCTTGTAGCGTGCCAGATCCGCGACAGACTTCAGGTCCGGCGCCAGCGGCTTGATACCTTTGGCGGCGTCGCCCTTGATCACGTACTCAGGCACCCACCAGCCTTCGGTCGCGCCTTTGACGATGTTGCCCAGGCCGAGCACCTTGCCTTCCTCTTCAGCCTTGACCCACACCGGGCTGCGTCCGGTCCACTCTTCGGCGATCACCTGAATGTCATTTTTCGCCAACGCGGTTTCCAGGCTGACGGTACTGCCTGGCAGGGTATCGGTCGGGTAGCCATAGCCCTTCTCGACGATGGTACGCAGGACTTCAGTAATCAGGCTGCCACTTTCCCAGGTCAGCGCGCCGAACTGGATAGGCTTGGTCTTTTCAGCCGCTGTCGCGGTCTGCCCAAGCAGGCCCAGCGCCAGAAGTGAACAGCCCAGTAGTCGTGTTATTGATTTCATGCTCACCTCAAATGGCGCGAAAGAAACGGGTCTGAAAGTATCGACACCAGCCAGCGCCGATTAGTTGTCACGGCTTGAGCCTCTGTATGATGCGAGGCCCCTGTTTAAAGCGCCGCCGCGATGTCCGAAATCCAGTTCTACCCGCTACCTGATGAATGTCGCCCGTTACTGGGCAAGTTCTACCGTGAGCACCAGTCGTCAATGCGCGCTGCCAGCAAGGGCCAGGCGTGGGTTGCAAGGCGGGCAGAAATCATCGGTGCGTTGTGCCTGACACCTGTCGCAGAGGGGCATTGGCTGACCGGGCTGTTCGTGGCGCCGGCGCTGCGCGGACAAGCCGTGGCGCAGGGCCTGATCGAAGCGGCATTGCAACCGCTGAACGGGCCGGTGTGGCTGTTCTGCCATCCGGATCTGTTGGGCTTTTACCAACGCTCGGGGTTCGAGACGGCACAGCGTCTGCCACAGGCACTGGGCGAACGGTTCATGCGTTACAGCCGCAGCAAGCCGCTGGTCGCACTGTGCCGCGAAGCCTGACGGCTTCGCAACGAAACGCCACGATCACTCGTCGGCGTTGGGGTCCATGTCCGGAAACATCACGTCCATGAAGCCGAATTTGCTGAAATCGGTGATGCGCGACGGGTAAAGCCGACCGATCAGGTGGTCACATTCATGCTGGACGACCCGCGCGTGAAAACCGTGGGCAACGCGCACGATGGGCTGGCCTTGAGGATCGAAGCCTTCGTAACGAATGCTCTGATAACGGTCTACCATGCCGCGCAATCCGGGCACTGACAGACACCCTTCCCAGCCCTCTTCCAGCGTCGGGCTCAGCGGGGTAATCAGCGGGTTGATGAGAATCGTCTGCGGAACCGCCTCGGCCTGGGGATAGCGCTCGTTGCGCTCGAAGCCGAAAATCACCAGCTGCAGATCGATGCCGATCTGCGGTGCCGCCAGGCCCACACCGCCGACGCTGTGCATGGTTTCGAACATGTCGGCGATCAGCGTATCGAGCTCGCTGCTGCCGAACATGTCTGCGGGCACCGGAGGGGCGATGCGCAACAGGCGCTCATCGCCCATCTTCAGGATGTTATGGATCATGACTGCCTGTCCCTTGCCGACTTAAAAGGCGATCTTGCCACAGAAAGCGATCAGGCTTCGTCCGCCTTCTGCAGCGGCACCGAATGGTCGCGGCCCAGACCGGAGACATGCTGCTTGCCTGTCTCGCTGCTTTCCTCGCCAAGGCCGTCGCCGGCTTCCTTCTCGCCTGCGTCCTTGCCTTCAGCGGACATGTGCTCGATCACCGCATTCATTTCCGCACCCAGCAACAGCACCGCCGCCGAAATATAGAAGTACAGCAACAGCACGATGATCGCGCCGATGCTGCCGTACATGGCGTTGTAATCGGCAAAGGTCTTGACGTAAAAACCGAAGGCCAGGGAAGCGACGATCCACACCACCACGGCCAGCACCGAGCCTGGGGTGATAAAGCGAAACTCCTGTTTGACGTCGGGCATCACGTAATAGATCAACGCCACAGCGACCATCAGCAGGATAATGATCGCGGGCCAGCGCAGGATGGTCCACAGCGTCACGATGAAGTCTTCCATGCCGATCTGCGCGGCAATCCAGTTCATGACCTGCGGCCCCAGCACCATGAAGGCTGCTGCTGCCAGCAACATGCCGGCAATGCCTACGGTGTAGAGAATCGACAGCGGCAAACGCTTCCAGATAGGGCGTCCTTCGACGACGTCGTACGCAGCGTTCATGGCGCTCATCATCAGGCGTACACCTGCTGACGCGGTCCACAGCGCGATGACGATACCGATCGACAGCAAGCCACCCTTGGACTGCTGCAACTGGTCGATGACCGGGTTGACCTGCTCGAGGGCCTGCGGCGGCAAGAGGAACTCCGATTGCAGTCGCAACCAGGAGAAAAAGTCCGGCAGGTGCAGAAAGCCGATCAGCGCGATCAGAAACAGCAGGAACGGAAACAGAGAAAACAGCATCTGGTAAGCCAGTGCCGATGCATAGGTGGACATCTCGTCATCGAGGAATTCGTTGACGGTTCTCACCAGCACCTTGCCGACTTTCAATTTACGCAAATGGGGGAAAATCATGGCGCTTCCTCTCGCTCCCTTACTGGAAAACCCTACATCCTGAAAACCGGCATGTCATACATGACATATCGCGCTGACGGAGCCGATACGCGAATATCGATGGCACATTGACTGGACAGGCCATGAAAGGTTTCAGTCCCGCAGAGCAGAAAGCATAACGGCCATCCGTGGATGGCCGTTATCGGTAATGCCTGCTCCCGGCGCCAGGACGCCGGAAACGATCGACTCAAGCCTTGTCCACGCCCTTCTTGATCGCGTCCTTGACTTCGCCTTTCGCCTGCTGGCCTTCGCCTTTCAGCTCTTGTACCTTGCCTTCAGCCCGCAGTTTGTCGTTGTCGGTAGCCTTGCCAACAGCCTGCTTGACGTTACCAACTGCTTCGTTGGCCATACCTTTGGCTTTATCGCTGGTGCTGCTCATCGGAAATCTCCTGGGTCTGAAGACCGCACTGGATCGGATGTCGTACTCGACAAAGGATTGACCTGTGCCGGTGACGAAGAGTTTCAACTATTTTCCGGGCCGCTGTTGCCATTCATCTGCCGTGCATTGGGGCAGGTTTGCAGCAGAGTTTGTGCGAGAATGCGCGCCACCGTTGTCCGGCAGGGCCGACACGCTGAACACACCGATTCACAGGAACGTTATGAAACTCGATAAAAAGCTGGCCATTGCACGCAGAAACCAGGATCTGGGTGGCGCAGTGCTGGGCGTCAACAACACGCATTTCGCCGTGCTGGACCACAAACGAAACATCTGGTGGTTCGACCTGCCTGTCCCGCGCCTGCAAGTAGGTCAGTACGAGTGGCTGCACCTGCTGCTGCACACGCCTGAAACCGACCAGTTATTGCATTTGAAAGTGACCACGGTATTCATGCGCGACCACATGGAAGGCCTTGAAGTGCGCAATGCCGACAAGCGCAAACCGACCGTCAGCCTGGAACTGAGCGCCGACAAGGACTCTTTCCTCAAGGACATGCGCCCCAAGGGCAGCAACCTGAGTTTTGCCGGTTTCCTGCAGAAGTAGCGGCTGCGTTCCCGCACTGCACCGGGTGAGCGTCGCGCGCCGGCAACGCTCATTCCGGCACACCGCCGCTTCAGGCGAATCGACGTACCGCCAGATAGCCCGCCGTACCGGCCAGCGCTGACACCACCGTGCCCCACGCATGATCGACCAGCGCCAGCTGCGCAGGCCAGCCCTGCAAGGTGGCCCAGTTGGTCAGGTCATAGGTGCCGTAGGCAATCAGCCCCAGCAGACCGCTGCACAATGTCGCGTGGCTCAGTCGTTGCGCTCTGAGCGCAGGCATGACGCCGAAAAACACCACCCCCGCTCCGTACAGCAGATAAAACGCGATGGCAGGTCCCAAGACCGGCGTATCGAGCATCATCGGTCCAAGCCATTCACGGTAGGTCGGCCCCATCAAAACGCCCAGCCACACTCCGTCGAGGATCAGAAACGCCAGTAATGTGCCGAAGTAAGCGATCAGTATTTTTTTCATGGCGCGTCCTTGATGAAGTTCCAGGGCCGGGAAAGCCCGCTTGAGGGTATGACCGACCAAAGGTAGACATTGATCCATCCACCTTCAGGACTTTTAAAAGGTTAAGGGAGTCAGTGTTAACTAGCGTTATGGAGTTTCAAGCACATGAACACTGTTGGTCCCCTGAAAATAGATGTCTGGAGCGACTACGTCTGCCCGTTCTGTTACCTGCAACTGGCCGTCCTGGAACAGCTTCAGCAAACCTACGGTGAACGGCTCGAATTCAATTGGCATGCCTTTGAACTGCGTCCTGACCCGCTGGCACTGCTCGACCCGAGTGCCGATTACCTGCGTGAAACCTGGTCTCGGTCAGTACTGCCGATGGCCGACAGGCGTCAGGTGATGATGAAGATGCCCAGCGTCCAGCCGCGCAGCCGCAAGGTTCTGGAAGCCGCGGCGTTTGCCAGGAATGCAGGAGGTTTTGAGGCGTTTCACAAAGAGGCTTACCGGGCGTTCTTCGAAAAGGGGCTGGATATCGGCGAGACGCACACGCTGCTCGACCTCGCCACCTCCACCGGGCTGGATCGGCAAGCGATGGAGCAGGCACTTAACGCCGGTCACTTCGAAAAGGACGTGATGGACGACCAGCAATTGGCGCAGAAGCTTGGGCTGAGGGCTGTGCCAGTCGTCCTGCTGCGACGCAGTGACGAGGCGCTGGAAGACGCCCGAGTATTCAACGGCACCTTGCCGTTCGATCGCTTGAGCCAGGAAATAGACGCGCTCGCCACCTGGGCTTGAGGTGCCGCGAGCTGCGTCGAATGCAGCTCACATCGATGACCTCACGTGCACCCAGGCTGCGATGCCGTATCAGACCAACTCGATACGGTCGGCGTGAATAACGATCTGGCCCTGCTTGTACAACGCACCAATGGCCTTTTTGAAGTTGCCCTTGCTGACGCCAAACAGACCGCTGATGACCTGCGGATCGCTTTTATCGCTGACCGGCAGCGTGCCGTCGTTCTCGCGCAGCTTGGCGAGAATCTTCGAATTCAGGCTGCTGGCAGCCTCTGCACCGACGGGCTGCAGGCTCAGGCTGATATTGCCGTCGCTGCGGATTTCCTTGATGTAGCCTTTTTCCTGCTTGCCGGCGCGCATGAACTTGAACACTTCGTTCTTGTGAATCAGGCCCCAGTGCTTGTTGTTGATGATCGCCTTGAAGCCCATGTCGGTCGCTTCAGCCACCAGCAGATCGACTTCCTGCCCCACGCTGTAGTTGGCGGGGGTCTTGTCCAGGTAGCGGTCCAGACGCGCAGTGGCGGTAATACGCCGTGTGTGCTTGTCGAGGTAGACGTGAACCACGCAGTAATCACCGGCCTGCAAGGTGCGCTTCTCTTCGGAGTACGGCAGCAACAGGTCCTTGGGCAGGCCCCAGTCGAGGAACACACCGATGCTGTTGACTTCAACCACCTTCAGGCTGGCGAACTCACCGACCTGCACCTTGGGTTTTTCAGTGGTGGCGAGCAGCTTGTCTTCGCTGTCCAGATAGACGAACACATTGAGCCAGTCTTCATCTTCCGTAGGAACGTCCTTGGGGATGTACCGATTGGGCAGAAGGATTTCACCGTCCTGCGCGCCGTCCAGATACAGACCGAAGTTCGTGTGCTTGACGATTTGCAAGCTGTTGTAGCGCCCGATTAAAGCCATTTCCAGATACCCTCATTACGTGGGCGGCATTCTACCCGACTTTGAGTCCGGGTTCGCGTTGCGTGGCAGAAGGTGTCGGCACAGCCTCCACTCGTCAGTTTCTCGGGTGCTCAGCGGCCTGCCCTGATGCGCAGCGGCGCAGCCTCTCATCGAAATTTTATATCTGAAAACAGACGGTTAGCGCTGTGTCAGACAAATCCACCAAGCCGACAAATACAGGCTCGGCTCGGGCGATTGCCACATTCACCAAGCAATAATCAAGCGTTTCCTGTACTCTGGCTGGCCGTATTACGTTTATGAAGGTAAATGGCAGCCATGCGTATCAAAGCATCCCACTCGAAAGCCAAACCCGCCCCAGCCGTTGAAACGAGCGACTCGATCAACGCGCAGATTGCAGCTTTCCTGAAGTCCGGCGGTGAAATCCAGCAAATTGCCAAAGGCGTGAGTGGCCAGACCTTCGCACCGTCCAAGCAGATCAATCTCGGTAAAAAGTAAAACCGCGCTCTGCCTGTCGATCTCTATGCGCCTTGACGCTCAAGGCGCTAGATTGACCATCCTTCGCTGGATATTCTTTCGGTCACGCTGCTACTCTCTCCTCTGATATCACTATGACCACGAGCTGGATCACGCTCTGGACGTTATCTTCTTTGTGGAATGCTCGAATGAAGAACTGGATGTTTTTCGGTGCACTTGTCTACCTTGGCGGCTGCGCGTCGCACCACTGCGAAAACGGCCCCAACGACAGTCAGCTCACCGACAGCCCTTGCCGGGCGGAGCACCTGCTCTATCAGAACGACATGCTGCAGGCCAAACTGCTGATCAGCGAAGACAACCGCGAAAACTATGAGCTGGCCGAAGCCATGCTGCGTCGTGCCGCACTTGACGACGCGTCGGGCGAAGCCGAGTTCTATCAGGCCGTGTTGCTGATTCGCCAGCAGGCCGACCAAAAGCAGATCATCGATTTGCTGCAAACCGCTGCGAAACACAAGCATCCGTTGGCCATTGCCCTGCTCTCCCAGCAACTGAGTGTCAGCGACCCAAAACTTGCTGAACGTTACCAGGCCGAATACGCCCAACTGGACGTCGCCAAGAGCGGCTACCCGTCGTTCGAGCAGGCGCTGGTGGTGATTCGCGGGCTGATCATTCCGTCTGCACGCACCACTGCGGCCAACTGACACACAACGGATCGACGAACGGTCCGCCCTCAGCTGATTTCGACGGTATGCTTGCGAGGCTCTAGCTCGCGGCTTGTGTCGGCTCCTGAGCCATTTTCGATACGCCATCCCTGACCACACTCCTCGCAGATCAAGGAGTGAGCCATGCTCAGCCATCGCTTACATGTGCTGTCTTTCAGCGCCATGCTTGTTTGTCAGTCCGTCTCTGCCCAGGTTCTGGAGCGGGATCTGGGCGATTTCGACCTGAAACTCGCCACCACGCCTACGCGCAGCATGGCCCAGGGTCTGGTGACGCCCACCGGCGGTTCCGGCTCCTTTCATGGCGGCCTGGACCTGACCCACGAGAGCGGTTTCTATTTCGGACAATGGGCACCCGACATGGGCCTGACCTCCGATACCGGGATGGAGCTTGATTCCTACATGGGCTTCAAGAAGCCGTTCGATAACACCCTTGGCTACGAGCTGGGGATGATTCGTTACAGTTACCCCGACACCAGCCAGATCGACAGCCACGAGTTCTACGCCGGTCTGCGCATGCTCAACAGCCGCATCGGCGCGGCCTTCAGCAACGATGTCGGCAGCCGCGACAGCACGGTATTCGTCGATCTGGGTGCCATCGAGCAACTGGGGGTCGGAGTGCGCATGCAGTACGCCAATCACCAGTTCGATACCCCGCAGTCCTCAGCCGACGGCGGATTGATCAACGGCTTCAACGACTGGTCGCTGAACCTGTCACGCCCCTGGCTGGGCATCGACATGAACCTCATCTACAGCGGCTCAAGCCTGAGCGGCGGCGATTGCAGCGTCTACAGCGGCCACAACGCGCGCTGTGAAGGGACGTTCACGCTCAAAGCGGTGCGTTCATTCTTTTAAAGGCCCAAACCGGTTGAACTGCCAGACGCTACACTCCTCTACTGCACGTCAGTACGCCAAGGAGATGTCATGCAGTCTTTATTCAAAGCATTCGTCACGCTGTTGATGACCGCTGCACTGCTCGCAGGATGCAATCAGGTAGGACTGGCGTATCGCAACCTCGACGTGATCATTCCGTGGACGCTCAGCGACTACCTGGACATGAATTCGGAACAGAAAAGCTGGCTGGACGTGCGCCTCAAACAGCATTTGAGCTGGCATTGCAGCACCCAGTTGCCGGAATACCTGACCTGGCTGGACAAGCTTGAAGACATGGTCAAGACCGACCAGGTGACTTACGAAGGGCTGCAAGCCCGTACCAGCGAAGCCAAAGAGGCGATCGCCAAGATCTCGAAGGAAATCACCCCGTCTGCCGTGGAGTTGCTGTCGCGCTTTGACGACAAGCAAGTGCAGGAGATGCAGGAGTCGTTCGCCAAGGACCAGCGCAAGCGCGAAAACAAGTACCTCGACCAGCCACTGGAGCGCCAGATTGCAGAGCGTGCCGACCGGATGGAGAAACGCGTGACGCCATGGGTCGGCAAGCTCAATCAGGCGCAGAAGGATCGCATTCAGGTGTGGTCTGCATCACTGGGCGAGCAAAACAAGGCGTGGATTGAAAACCGTACGCGCTGGCAGAACCTGTTCCTGGCCACGGTCCAGCAGCGTCAGGCCAGTGACTTCCCGCAGCGCATCGCCGCGCTGCTGCAGGACCGCGAGACGTTCTGGACCCCTGAATACCGCAAGGCCTACGACCAGACCGAGAAGGCTGCGATATCGCTGATCGTCGACATCACCGCCCTGAGCACCCCGGAACAGCGCGCCAAACTGCTGAGCCGCATCGCCGACATGCGCAAGGACTTCACCGACCTGGATTGCCTGAAGTCGCAGAAGTAGTCCGCTAGCCCTATCACCATGACTATCGTGCCCATGCTCTGAAGTGGGCATGCCGTTCCGGACGCTCTGCGTTCTGCCTTGAGTGCGCGGCGCAGGATCGTGACGCAGAGCGTCACCCAATGCATTCCCACGCTGGAGCGTGAGGAACGATGGTCATTTCAGCACAACGATGACTATCGTACCCATGCTCCGCGTGGGTATGCCGTTCCGGACGCTCTGCGTCCTCAGAATCGGCATGTGCAGTGTCAGCGGTTTCAGGCGATCTGCGGCTTTTTGGCGATGGTGTCGAAGAGCGCGGGGTCAAGGGGGTCGCCGGCCTGCTCATTGAGCATCTGACGGGGGTGATCATTCCCCGGAATGCTGCTGTCGATCAAAGCCAGCAGACTTGCGCCGCGCTTTGTCAGCATGTACGTCGAGCCATCTCCGCCTTCCTCGCGAGGACGCGGCTCGATGTAGCTGCGATTCAGCAGTGTCTCGAATTCAGTGGATGTCGATGGGGTGCCATTGTTCTGCACATCGTGCAACAAACGCTCGATAAGGTCCCAGTTATAAGTCATTTTTCTAAACCTCCGTCCAGCATGGAATGATCACCCATGACCTCCAGCCACGGGCATGCGACTCAAAGGGTGTGACCCGCGAGGTGTGTGACGGTTCAGAGAAGCTGGCGGACGGTGTAACAAGGCGTTGTCAGTACTGCAAAGAGGTCGATCGCTCCCGAATGCTCGGGAGCGATCACGGCAATCACTCGGCAGCCGGGGCCGGCGTGCTGCGTTTTTTCAGCGGGGCCATGCCGTCCTGGCTGACCAGGTCGGACTTGGGACGGTTGACCGTCTTGCGTTTGGTCGGCCCTTTGGCCGCGACCTTCTTCTTGTCGCCCTTCGCGTCGGTCTTTTTCTTCTTGACGCCTACTGCCTTGCCGGAGGCCTTGACCTTCTTCGGCCCGCCGTAGGTGCCTTTGACTTCCTTGATGACGCGACGCTCGAAGCTCTGCTTGAGGTAGCGCTCCACGCTCGACATCAGGTTCCAGTCGCCATGACAGATCAACGAGATCGCCAGACCGTCGCTGCCTGCGCGACCGGTACGCCCGACGCGGTGGACGTAGTCATCGCCGCTGCGTGGCATGTCGAAGTTGATCACCATGTCCAGACCTTCGACATCAAGGCCGCGAGCCGCCACATCGGTGGCGACCATGACTTTCGCGCCGCCTTGCTTGAGACGGTCGATGGCCGCCTTGCGGTCCTTCTGGTCCTTGTCGCCGTGCAGCACGAACGCCTTGTATTCCAGCGCCACCAGACGGCCATACAGACGGTCGGCCATAGCCTTGGTATTGGTGAAGATAATGGCTTTCTGGTAAGTCTCGTTGGCCAGCAGCCAGTTGAGGACCTGCTCTTTGTGCACATTGTGGTCGGCAGTGATGATCTGGTGGCGTGTGCCGGAAGCCAGTTCGCTGACGCTGTTCACTTGCAGGTGCTGTGGATCCTTGAGCACCTTGCCGATCATTTCCCGCAGGCCAGCGCCGCCGGTGGTCGCCGAGAACAGCATGGTCTGCTCACGACCGGCACATTCGCCGGCCAGACGCTCGACGTCTTCGGAGAAGCCCATGTCCAGCATGCGGTCGGCTTCGTCCAGCACCAGCACTTCAACGTGCTTGAGGTCCAGATTGCCTGCGTTCAACTGCTCCAGCAAACGACCCGGCGTGCCGATCAGAATGTCCGGCACCTTGCGCAGCATCGCGGCCTGAACCTTGAAGTCCTCGCCACCGGTGATCAAACCGGCCTTGACGAATGTGAACTGCGAGAAGCGCTCGACTTCCTTGAGCGTCTGCTGAGCCAGCTCACGGGTCGGCAGCAGGATCACCGCACGGATGTCGACGCGAACCTTGGCCGGGCCGATCAGACGGTTGAGGATCGGCAGCACAAATGCGGCGGTCTTGCCGCTACCGGTTTGCGCAGTCACCCGCAGGTCGCGCCCTTGCAGTGCGAGCGGAATGGCGGCCGCCTGCACGGGCGTAGGCTCGACAAATTTAAGCTCGGCCACAGCTTTGAGCAGGCGTTCGTGCAGGGCGAATTCGGAAAACACGGGTGCTACCTCGACGAAAAACAAAAATACAGCCGCATAGCGTAACGGTTTCGAGCGCCGGGGCCGAGTTTCTTTACCAACAAAGGCCGATTTTGTTTACCAACGGGCGCATAAAGGCCATTCGCAAGTTTGCCGGGCAACGCCGCAAACCCGCGCCTCGACCCTCTCTTCCCCCCCTCTTGCGCGCAAAAAACCGAAGGTCGTGATTTCTTTTTCTACCTTCAGATTCGGTTAAGAAAGCGCTTCGATACTCCACCCTACTCGCTGACCGGGGGAGGAGCCTCGCCAATGCCTGATATCGATTCGAACATTCGTCTACCGCTGAGTTTTGGCAATGCCGGGGCCCCCACCCTGACCCTCTTCCGCGCCTTGGCGCATGAACAGCCGCGTGAGCCTCTGGAACGGTTCGTTCAGCAACAATTTCGCAAGGCCCACAACGCCGACGTCAGGCAATTCATGCCGGAGCTTTTCGGGCTTCAGGACGGCAGCGGCGCGCTGTGTGCGGTTGCCGGCATTCGTCACGCCAGCGCCGGCACATTGTTTCTGGAGAACTATCTGGATGCGCCCATCGAACAACAGGTCAACGCTGCAGCAGGGCGACTGATCGAGCGCCAGGGCATTGTCGAAGTCGGCAACCTGGCGGCCAGCAGTCTGGGCAGCGCCCGGCTGAGCATCATCACAGTGACCTGGTTGCTGGCGATGGGCGGTTTCGAATGGGTCGCCTTTACCGGCAATGCGGCGCTGGTCAACAGCTTCAATCGTCTGGGCCTCAATCCGGTCACGCTGTGCACTGCCGATCCGGCACGCCTGGGTGAAGAACGTCACACCTGGGGCTCGTATTACGACTCACGGCCCAGCGTGCATGTCGGCGACATCCGTGCCGGTTTTCTGCACCTGAGCAGCATGGGCATCTTCGAGCGCTTTGGACTGCCACAGACACTGGAGCCTGATAGCCATGTCGCATGAACGTGAAGCCTTTTGGCAAAAACTGCAGACGCTGGCCGATGAGCAGCCCCGGGCCATCGCCCTGCAAGGCGAAGACCGGACGCTGGATTACACCGCACTGATCGAAGAGGTTACGCAGCGCCGCGAACAATTGCGCGTCGCCAATGCGCGGATCGTGGCGCTGCTGCTGGACAACAGCCCCGACGCCCTGCTCTGGGACCTGGCCGTGCTGTTCGAAAGCCTGAGCTGCGTGGCGCTGCCGCCGTTCTTCAGCGCCGCTCAACGACAACACTGCCTGGAACGAAGCCAGGCGGACACGGTGATTACCGGATCGATCTTCGCCCAAGAGCTGCAGGCCTCTGATTACAGGCAACACGGCGCACTCTGGCAACGCCGCGCTGCTGAGCAACCGTACATGCCGGCGGGCACCGCCAAACTGACCTTCACGTCGGGCACCACGGGCACCCCCAAGGGCGTGTGCCTGAGCGCCGACAGCATCCTCACGGTAGCTCGCGGGCTTCATGAAGCCAGTCAGTCGGTACACCCCGTGCATCATCTGAGCCTGTTGCCGCTGGCGATCCTGCTGGAAAACATTGGCTGCTACGCGGCCTTGTATGCCGGCGCACGCATCAGCCTGCCGAGCCAGCAGGACCTGGGTATCCAGGGTGCCAGTGGCGTCGATGCGTCGCGTCTGCTGATGTTTTTACAGCAGCGCCGCCCGGACAGCATGATTCTGGTTCCGCAATTGTTGTTGCTGCTGGTGACGGCCTGCGAAGCGGGCGCGTTCGATGCGTCGATGCTGCGCTTCGCCGCAGTCGGTGGCGCACGCGTCAGCCTTGATCTGCTGTCACGCGCTCAAGCGGCGGGCCTGCCGGTCTTCGAGGGCTATGGTCTGTCGGAGTGCGCCTCGGTCATCACCCTCAATCGACCGGACGCCCAGCGTGCCGGCAGTGTCGGTCGCCCACTGCCGCACATTTGGCTACGGCTTGCGGCTGACGGCGAAGTGCTGGTGGCCGGCAGCCCGATGCTCGGCTATCTGGGCGACACGACACCCACACCGGCCTGGTGGCCTACCGGCGATCTGGGTGAGCTCGATGCTGACGGCTACCTGTACTTGAAAGGCCGCAAGAAACATCAGTTCGTGACCAGCTTCGGACGCAACGTCAATCCGGAATGGATCGAAGCCGAACTGACCCAGAACCTCTGCATCGCCCAGGCGTTCGTGTATGGCGAGGCTCTGCCGTCCAACCACGCCCTGCTCTGGCCATCGCGCCCCGGCACCACTGACCTGCAGATCGACGAGGCCGTCAACCGGGCCAATCAGACGCTGCCCGATTACGCCCGCGTCACGAGCTGGACCCGTCTCGACGAGCCTTTCAGCCCGGCAAACGGCTTGTCCACTACGAATGGCCGGCCTCGCCGCGAGGCCATTCTTGAACGCTACCAAACCCTTTTCACGCCCTCCAACCTGACCCAAGGTGCCTTGTCATGAGCTTTTTTCAGACCCTGCAGGATGCGACCCAGGAACAACGCGAAACCCTGTTCAACCTGCCGATCATCCGCCAGGCAATGGCCGGCCAGGTCAGCCTGGAAAGTTACCGGGCGTTTCTGACTCAGGCCTACTACCACGTGCGCCATACCGTGCCGTTGATGATGGCTTGCGGCGCGAGGCTGCCGTCGCGCATGGAATGGCTGCGCGCGGCCGTCTGTGAGTACATCGAGGACGAATACGGGCATGAAAAGTGGGTACTCAACGACCTGCGTGCCTGCGGCGGTCAGGCTGACGCCGTGGAAAACGGCCAACCCGGCGCGCCTATCGAACTGATGGTCGCCTACCTTTACGACCTGATCGCACGTGGCAACCCGGTGGGCCTGTTCGGCATGGTCAATGTGCTGGAAGGCACCAGCATTGCCCTGGCTACGCACGCAGCAGACAGCATGCGCAAAGGGCTCGGCCTTGGGCCAGAAGCGTTCAGTTACCTGAGCTCTCACGGCAGCCTGGACATCGGCCACATGGAAACCTTCCGAAAACTGATGGACAAGGTCGATGATCCGGACGATCAACAGGCCGTGATTCATGCGTCGCGCATGGTTTACCGCCTGTACACCGAGATGTTTCGCGAGTTGCCGGGTGCTGCGCTGACCGTGCACAAGGGGTCCGATCATGCGGCTGCCTGACGCGCACGTCGTTCTCACCGGTGCCAGCGGCGGCATCGGTCTGGCAATCGCCGAGGCACTGTGCAGCCAGGGCGCCAAGGTGCTGGCGGTGTCGCGGCACGTGCATCCGCTGCGTCAGTTGCTCGAGCTCTACCCGGCCAACCTGCACTGGGTCGAGGCGGACCTGTGCACGGCGCAAGGTCGTCAGCAAGTAGTCCGTGCGGTTGGCGCCGTGCCTGGCGTCAACCTGCTGATCAATGCGGCGGGCACCAACCATTTCGCGATGCTCGAGCAGCTGTCAGCCAGCGACATCGATTCCATGCTGACCCTCAACGTGCATGCACCGATCCAGTTGACCAGCCTGATGCTGCCGGTGCTCAAGCAGGCCAGCGAAGCCATGGTGGTCAACGTCGGTTCTACCTACGGCTCCATCGGCCATGCCGGGTATGCCACCTACTGCGCCAGCAAGTTTGCGTTGCGAGGGTTTTCCGAAGCGCTGCGTCGCGAGCTGGCCGACACCCGGGTGGGCGTACTGTACGTCGCCCCGCGTGCCACCCGGACCAGCATGAACAGCGCCGCAGCACAGGCACTGAACGACGCGCTGAGTTCGGCAGTCGACGACCCGCAAGACGTTGCCCAAGCGGTGCTTCAAGCCATTGCAGGTAATCGCAGAGAGCTTTACCTGGGGTGGCCGGAGCGTTTTTTCGTCAGGCTCAACAGCCTGTTGCCGACCCTCGTGGACCGCGGCCTGCGCAAGCATCTCCCGTTGATCCGCCACCACAGTTCACCCATTGCGCAAGAGAAGCACATACCATGAAAAGAATCGCTTTCGTCGTCATGAGCCTGATCAGCCTGCCGCTCTGGGCACTCGATGCACCCGACCAGCAACGTCTGGCCGGTATCCAGAAAGAATGGGCGCATATTCAGTACGGCCTGCCCGAGAAGCAGCGTGTCGACGCATTCGAGAAGCTGGCCACGCAAACCACGGCCTTCACTCAGGATCGTCCCGACGCAGCAGAAGCGTGGATCTGGTCGGGTATCGTCACCAGCAGTTGGGCCGGGGCACAAGGCGGCCTTGGCGCGCTGGGCAAAGCCAAACAGGCAAAGGCCGACCTGGAAAAGGCCATGACCCTCGACGCCAATGCCTTGCAAGGCTCGGCCTACACCAGCCTGGCAGCGCTGTATGACAAAGTCCCCGGCTGGCCGATAGGCTTCGGCGACTCGGCCAAGGCCGGGCAATTGCTGGAGCAGGCGTTGAAAATCAACCCGAACGGCATAGATACGCTATTTTTCTCGGCGCAACATCAGTTCGATCAAGGCAACTATGCTCAAGCACAGCAAGCCCTGAACAAGGCGTTGCAGGCCCCCCCCCGTCCGGGCCGTGAAGAGGCCGACGCCGGGCGCAGGAAAGACATTCAGTCGCTGCTCGCCAGCGTGAACAAGAAGCTCAACTGACGGAGAGACCATGCGTCTGCTGCTTATCGAAGACGACGTTGCACTGGGCGAAGGCATTCAGCAGGCACTCAGCCGGGAAGGCTACACCGTTGACTGGATCAAGGACGGCAGCAGCGCCCTGCATGCCCTGCTCAGCGAGAGCTTCGATCTGGCCATTCTCGACGTCGGCCTGCCGACGCTGAGCGGCTTTGAAGTGTTGCGTCGACTGCGTCACAGCGGCTCGACGCTGCCGGTCATGATCCTGACCGCACGCGACGCCACCGAAGACCGGATTATCGGACTGGACAGTGGTGCTGACGATTATCTGGTCAAACCCTTCGATGTGTCCGAGCTGAAAGCCCGCTTGCGCGCCCTGCTACGCCGGAGTGCCGGGCGCGCCAAGGTGCTGATCGAACACAACGGCATCCGTCTGGACCCCAGCACGCAACAGGTCAGCTATCACGATGCTGCAGTTGCGCTGACGCCCAAGGAATACCAATTGCTGTATGAATTGCTCTCGCCACCAGGCAGGGTCATGACCCGCGAACGGCTCATGCAGCTGCTCTATGGCTGGAATGAAGAGGCCGAAAGCAACACCCTCGAAGTGCACATTCACCATCTGCGCAAAAAGTTTTCCAGCACCCTGATCCGTACCATTCGAGGCGTGGGTTACCTGGTGGAGGAGCGTTCTTGAAGTCGATACGCCGCCGCACACTGACACTGATCATCGGCCTGCTGCTGTGTGGTCTTCTGGTCCTGACGCTGTTCAACGTGCATGACAGCAATCACGAAATCGCGGAAATCTACGATGCCCAGCTGGCGCAGAACGCAAGACTGCTGGAAGGCGTGATGCGCATGCCCATGGAGCGCAAGGAACACGCGCAGCTCTATCAGGCCTTCAATCAGGCGCTCGCCCAGGCCGAACCGCGTGTGGACGGCCATCCTTACGAGGGCAAGATCGCCTTTCAGGTCTGGGACAAGGACAACAATTCGCTGGTACACACCGCCAGCGCCCCGACCTTCACTCATCCGCCACAGAGCACCGGGTTCAGTGATTTCAATGACATGACCGGCCATCAATGGCGAGCCTTCGTGCTCAGGGACCAACAGCACGGGCTGCTGGTCTGGGTCGGTGAGCGCGATGACGTGCGCTCGGATCTGGTCAACCGCATTGTGCGCCACACGGTCTTGCCGAACCTGATCGGCAGTCTGGTGCTGATGATCGCCATCTGGCTGGCGATCCGCTGGGGGCTGAGGCCACTGGCCGATTTCGCCAATACCCTGCGTGGCCGTAACGCCGGCTCTCTGCACCCTCTGCAACTCAACGCCCTGCCCGCTGAACTGGAGCCCATGCAGGCCGCCCTGAACCGCCTGCTGGGGCAGATTCAGGACCTGCTCAAACGCGAGCGACGCTTCATTGCCGATGCGGCCCACGAAATGCGCACGCCTCTGGCGGTCCTGCGGGTGCACGCGCAAAACGTCCTGGAAGCGCACAACGAAGAGCAGCGGCAACAGTCGCTGGGCTACCTGATCATCGGCGTGGACCGTACGACGCGGCTGGTCAACCAGTTACTGACCATTGCGCGTCTGGAGCCCGGCCCTTCGCCAGCGGGCAAGGTAGCGGTGGATCTGGTCAGCGCCGTGCGCGACAGTCTGGTGCAGCTGACACCGTGGGTGCTGAGCAAGCATCTGGAGCTGTCCTTTGAATGCACTGAAGCCAGCCGCGAAGTCATGGTCGACTTCCCCGCGCTGGACATTGCCTTGCACAACCTGATCACCAATGCCGTCAACTTCTCACCCGAAGGTGGCCAGGTCACGGTGGGGCTGACGTTCAGTGAGCATTGCTTCCGGCTCAACGTCGACGATCAGGGCCCCGGTATCGACGAGCAGGAGCGCGAGCGCTTGTTCGAGCCGTTCTACAGCCGTGGCAACGATCAAGGCGTGGGTCTGGGACTGGCCATCGTGCAGAAAGTCGCGCTATTGATGGGTGGCAACGTGAGCCTCGACAATCGTCCGCAGGTTGGGCTCAGGGCCAGTCTGCAGGCGCCGCTGCGCTGAGCATTGAGCAACGCGCCGAGGGACGGTCATCGAGCGCAGTCACGACACCGGCAGCAGTACATCGACCACCAGACCGCCGCCCGGCCGATTGCGTGCGGCGATCTGCCCGCCGTGCATTTCGATAGCCCGCAGGGCGATGGCCAGGCCCAGACCAAAGCCCTGCGCGGCATTCTCCGGACCGCGCTCGAAGGGCTGGAAAATCCGTTGCAGACACGCCTCGTCCACACCTGGCCCCTGATCGATGACATTGACCATCAGGCACAGCGGCTGGGCCTGAACGTTGGCGACCACCACCACATCCGTGCCGACCGCCGTGTGGCGAACGGCATTGCGGATGACGTTTTCGAAGGCCCGATAAAGTAATTCGCTGTCGACCTGGGCGACGAAAGATCCGGGAGCCTGCAGCCTGACCCGACACTGCTTCAGTCCGGCCTCGAATTCGGCATCTTCGACGATGGCTGCCAGCAGGCTGATGACATCGACCTCGTCGCGGGTCAGGCTTTCGACATCGCTCTGCATGCGCGCCAGGGTCAGCAATTCTTCGATCAGCGAGTCCATTCGCTCCGATTCGCGCTCGATGCGTTCGAGCATGTCCAGTTGGGTCGGCTCCTGGCGCAGCAGGCCGATGGCGGCACTCATGCGCGTCAGCGGCGAACGCAGCTCATGGGAAATGTCATGCAGCAGTTGTTGCTGGGAGTCGGCCATGACCTTGAGCTGATTGGCCATGCGGTCGCAATCCTCGGCGAGGTCGACGATTTCATCGCGCCGCCGGCCCATATCAGGTTTCACCCGTGTGTCGAATCGGCCTCTGGCGACCTTGCCCATCGCCTCGCGCAATTTAATCAGCGGTGCCACCAGATAGCTGCTGAGAAACCAGCTGAACAGCGCGCTCATGACCGTGCCGGTGATCAGCGGATTGAGGTGAGAGGGTTGATCGTCATGGTTGGGACGCTGGGTAGAGCGGATATGCACGAGTGCACCTTCGCGCGTACGCACGGCGAGTTCGAAGCGAGGGTTTTCCAGCGAATCGCCCGCCAGCAGCATCCCCTGGCTGTCGTAGAGACCGACCTTGCTGTGACCCTCCGGCTGCCAGGCATCGAGCAACGCCCGCCCTGCGGCAATGCCCGAGCGCTGCAAAATGCGCACTTCGTTGTCGAGCACCGTGCTGAACGAGGGATCGTCCCGCCCTGCCTGGGTGAACATGAACAGGCCGGCACCGACCATGAAGGTCAGGCTGGTCGCCAGCCAGAACGCCAGAAACAGCTTCCAGAACAACCGGCTCGGCCTCATGGCGTGATCAACATATAGCCCAGATTACGCACGCTCTGTATCCAGCTCTGGTTATCGTTGCGCGGGCCGAGCTTGTGGCGAATGCTGCTGATGTGCACGTCGATACTGCGATCGTAGCGGGCCAGCGGCCGTCCCAGCGCGTTCATCGACAGGTTCTGTTTGCTGACCAGTTGCCCGGCATGCCGCGCCAGCTCTTCGAGCAGGCAGAACTCGTTGCCGGTCAGTTCAAGCGTCACGCCCTGCCAGCGCGCTTCACGCTTGCCTGGCCAGAGCATCAGCTCTCCGGCCTGAATCACATCCCTGACCGTCTCGATCACCGGCACCGCACGCACCCGGCGCATGATCGCCCGCAGACGCGCCACCAGCTCACCCGGCGAGCTGGGCTTGGGCACGTAATCGTCGGCGCCCAGTTCCAGACCGGAAATACGGTCGATATTGTCGCCGCGGGCGGTCAGCAGAATCACCGGCACCTGGCTTTGCGCGCGGATCCGCCGCAGCACCTCAATGCCGGAGATGCGCGGCATCATGATGTCCAGCACGACGATGTCGTGACGCCCGGACAAGGCTTCAACCTCGCCCTCTTCAGCGCTGTTGGTGCAGGTCACGTCGAAGCTTTCACGGGTCAGGTACTGGCTGAGCATTTCCGTCAGTTCCCGATCATCGTCGACAAGCAATACGGAAGTCATGGCAGGCCCTTGATTGGTAGTTGCCGATTATCCCGGCGCTGCTGCGGCGTGTCAGCCGGGCTCGTTGATCTTTACCTAACCTTACACGGCGTTAACCGTCCCCAACATGCCCTCCCCCTATGCTGCGCAGCCAACAGCGCCCGCCGGACCGGCCCTTTCTGGCGTGTCATCGGCAGCGCTCAAATGCCTTTGTCGCAGCTTTCTGGAAAGGGTTTGATGATTTCTTCGCGTCTGCTTCTATCGTTCTGCCTGTTATTCAGCGTCCCGCTGGTACACGCCGATACTTTTGCCATCTCGGACATCCGCGTCAACGGCCTGCAACGCGTATCTGCCGGCAGCGTATTCGCTGCGCTGCCGCTCAATGTCGGCGATCAGGCCGATGAGCAGCGTCTGGCCGACGCGTCGCGCTCACTGTTCAAGACCGGTTTCTTTCAAGACATCAACGTTGCACGCGATGGCAATGTGCTGGTGATCAATGTAGTCGAACGCCCTTCTATCGCCAGTATCGAGATTGTCGGCAACAAGGTCATCAGCACCGACGACCTGATGAAGGGGCTCAAGCAGTCGGGGCTCAGTGAGGGCGAGATATTCCAGCGCGCCACGCTTGAAGGCGTGCGCAATGAACTGCAACGCCAGTATTTCTCCCAGGGCCGCTACAGTGCCTCGGTCGATACTCAGGCGCTGCCTGCACCACGCAACCGCATTGCCCTGAAAATCACCATCGACGAAGGGACGGTGGCGTCGATCCAGCACATTAACGTGGTCGGCAACACCGTGTTCTCCGATGAACAACTGGCTGATCAGTTTCAGCTCAAGACCAGCAACTGGCTGTCGTTTTTCAAGAACGATGACAAGTACGCCCGCGAAAAACTTTCCGGCGACCTGGAACGACTGCGCTCCTGGTACCTGGACCGCGGCTACATCAACATGGATATCAACTCGACGCAGGTATCGCTGACACCTGACAAGAAAGGCGTGTTCATTACCGTCAACATCACCGAAGGCGACCGGTACACCGTGGGCAGCGTCAAACTGGGCGGCGACCTGAAAGTGCCGAAGGACCAGCTCGAACAACTGATTCTGGTCAAACCGGGCCAGGTGTTTTCACGCAAGGTCATGACTGACACCACCAACCTGATCACCCGTCGTCTGGGCAACGATGGCTACACATTCGCCAACGTCAATGGCGTGCCGAAAGCCAACGAGGCCAATCACACCGTCGATATCAGTTTCGTGGTCGACCCCGGCAAGCGCGCCTACGCCAACCGCATCAACTTTCGCGGCAACACCAAGACCGCCGATGAGGTGCTGCGTCGTGAAATGCGTCAGATGGAAGGCGGCTGGGCCTCGACCTACCTGATCGACCAGTCGAAGGTGCGCCTGGAGCGTCTCGGTTTCTTCAAGGAAGTGAACGTCGAAACGCCAGCGGTCCCCGGCACCGACGATCAGGTGGACATCAACTACGCCGTCGAAGAACAAGCCTCGGGCAACATCACTGCCAGCGTGGGCTTTTCGCAAAGCGCCGGGCTGATACTGGGTGGCTCCATCTCGCAGAACAACATCCTCGGCACCGGCAACTTCGCCAGCCTTGGCATGACCCGCTCCGAGTATCAGACCAAGTACAACTTCGCGTTCACCAACCCGTACTTCACGCCTGACGGGGTGAGCCTGGGCTACAACGTTTTCTACAACGCGACCGACTACAGCAAGTACTACGACGATGACGACGAGGTCTCCTACTATTCGCTCAACAGCGTGGGCGCCGGGGTCAACCTCGGCTATCCGATCAGCGAAACATCGCGCCTGACCTACGGGCTGTCGATCCAGCGTGACACCCTCGACGCCGGCAGCTACAGCGCTGACGAGATCTACGACTTCATCGAGCGCGAGGGGGATGCGTTCACCAACCTCAAGGCCAGCGTCGGCTGGTCGGAATCGACCCTCAACAAAGGCGTACTGGCCACCCGCGGTCACTCGCAAAGCCTGACCCTGACCAGCACCGTGCCGGGCAGTGACCTGCAGTTCTACAAACTCGACTACAACGGCCAGACCTTCCTGCCGCTCAGCGACACCACCTCGCTGCGCCTGCATACCAAACTCGGCTACGGCAACGGTTACGGCGATACCGACGGCCTGCCCTTCTACGAAAACTATACGGCGGGCGGCCAGGCCACGGTGCGCGGCTTCAAGGACGGCACGCTGGGGCCACGCAATACCCCCGCCACCGGCACCTACGCCAGTCAGGGGCAGATCTACTATTCCGACCGCGACACCGAAGCCCTGGGCGGCAACATCCTGATCACCGGCGGCATGGAATACCTGTTCCCGATGCCCTTCGTCAAAGACCAGAAATCCCTGCGCACCTCGCTGTTCTGGGACTTCGGCACGGTTTACGCGGACAAGTGCTACCTGACCACCACGCAGAACTGCGGCAACATCAATATCGACCAGATGGCCAGTTCGGTCGGCGTCGGCGTGACCTGGTACTCGCCGCTCGGCCCCCTGAGCTTCGACCTCGCCGTGCCGATCAAAAAGCCCGAAGACGCCGAGACCCAAGTGTTCCAGTTCTCGCTGGGCCAGACCTTTTGAGGCGGACCTTTTACAGCATGAACAAGGCGGTCTTTACCCAGCATTACCTGGCCCGGACCGCGCTTTACATCCCGTCGTTGAATACTGCCTGCACTACTCATCAGGTCAGGAGTCGTTACATGAGCCGCGAAGTCAGACAGATCACCCCCGATGTGCAGGAAATCATCCAGCACGCCTTGCGCTCACTGCTGGGCAAAGGCTTCGTCATCGCGCTGTTCGGCAGCGAGGATGCAACCGGGGCCATGCACTACCACCTGCGTATCGACCACGACGCCACGGGGCTGGGCATCGAGCATCACGACAACGTCGAAGACGGTTTCATCGACGATATCTTCATGCTCGCCACCCGCATGAAAGCCATGCTCAAGCACCGCGAAACCCTGTCTCGCATGCACGGCGGCAGCCAGGCGACGGGGCAGGTCCGGCTGCTGACCTGGATCACCGAGGACAACAGCCAGACAGTCATGCAAACCGCCGAGGCTGCGGGGCGCGAGTGTTTGAGTGCGTTACGCGAACGCAGGCTGCGGGCTTGAATCATGAGCGCCGCACGGCTCAATCAATGGCCGAAGCCATCAGTTCTCGCAGCCACATATGAGCCGGATCACGGTGCAAACGCTCAGGCCACAGCATGAGCATTTCAAACCCGGGAATCGAAAGCGGCGGTTCCTGAACCACGAGCGTCGGCTGGGCGCGCACCAGCCGTTCGGGCACCACTGCAACCAGGTCGCTGCTGGTCAGTGCAGACACCAGCGAGCCGAAATGCGGCGCCGACAACACGACCCGTCTGCTTAACCCCTGCGCCGCCAGGGCCTGATCGGTGCTTCCGGCGAACCCGCCGCCGTTGGGAGACATGACCGCATGCTCCAGCTCACAGAAACGTGTCAGCGATACGGGCTGCACAAAATCCGGATGATCATGCCGGGCAGCAAGCACATAACGTTCATGGATCAACGACCGCTGACGCAGCTTGGGCGGCGCCTCATCGCGGGTGTGCAACGCCAGATCCAGTCGACCGCTTTCGAGATCCGCGGCAAGGCTGACCGGGTGCTTGTTCAACAGGGCCAGGCGCGTACCCGGAGCACTGCTGCGCAACCTGCCGAGCGACGGCCATATCAACGCGATGGTCGCGTAGTCGCTGGCGGCCACGCGCCAGGTGTGATCGGCCTTTGCCGGATCGAAATCCCGACCGGGCAGCAAAGCGGACTCCAGCGCTGCAAGCGCCTGCCTGAGCGGTTCGCGCAGTTGTTCGGCCCGCGCAGTCGGGGTCATGCCCCGCGGTCCCGGCAACAGCAATGGATCACCCAGTACCTGCCTCAGCCTGCCCAATTGCAGGCTGACCGTCGGCTGAGTCAGGTTCAGCCGATGCGCCGCGCGGGTCACATTCTGCTCCGAGAGCAATGCATCCAGCGTGATCAGCAAATTGAGGTCGATACGCCGCAAGGTATTGTTCATGCACATACCCAGTGTTTGGGAGATTGATTTCCAGCATACCCGATCGAGTGTGTAGCGTTGCCTCATGACAGACAAACCGGAGCCCCTCATGAACGTACTTATTGTCTACGCCCACCCCGAACCGCGCTCGCTGAATGGGTCGTTGAAAGACTTCGCAGTCGATCATCTGCAGAGCAAAGGCCATCAGGTGCAGGTGTCCGACCTTTACCAGATGGGCTGGAAGGCGACAATCGACGCCAACGATGCACCTGGCCTTGAGAGCAGCAGCCGCTTTGACCCTGCCCTTGAGTCGCAACGCGTATTTGCCGCCGGTATTCAACCGCCGGACATCGAGGCCGAACAGGCCAGATTGCTCTGGGCAGACGCCGTCATATTTCAGTTTCCGCTCTGGTGGTTTTCGATGCCGGCAATCATGAAAGGCTGGATAGAGCGGGTGTACGCCTGTGGTTTCGCCTACGGCGTGGGCGAGCACAGCGACCAGCACTGGGGTGATCGATACGGTGAGGGAGCGCTGGCAGGCAAGCGCGCCATGCTGACGGTGACCATGGGCGGCTGGGAGTCCCACTACAGCGAGCGTGGCGTAAACGGGGCGCTGAACGACGTGCTCTTTCCTATCCAGCACGGCATCCTGTTCTATCCAGGTTTCGAGGTGCTCGCGCCCTTCCCTGTGTACCGGGCAGGCAAGGTGGACAGCGCAACCTTTGCGCGGATTTGCGCCGACTACGGCGACCGCCTGGATACCCTGTTCACCCTTGAGCCCTTGCCGTTTCGCAGGCAGAACGACGGTGACTACGAGATCCCGGCGCTGACATTGCGTCCTCATCTTGCAGCGGGTCGGCAGGGGCTGGACATTCACCTTCGTGATGAGGATGAGGATGAGGATGAGCCTGCGGATCTTTAGGCAGATTTGAAACCACCAGTGACCGATAACAAAAAAGCCCTGCTTGTGCAGGGCCTTTTCATGCGTAGCGCTTTCAGGCGGATTACTTCAGGTTGTTCTTGAAGAACTCGCCCAGCTTGTCGAACGGGATGAGATCGACCCGATCGTAAAGATCCACATGCCCGGCCTCTGGCACGATGATCAATTGCTTGGGCTGGCCGGCCAGTTTGTACGCTTCCTCGCTGAACTCCAGCGAGTGCGCCTTTGAACCGGCGATGAACAGCATCGGGCGTGGCGAGATGGTCGCGATGTCGTTGAACGGATAGAAGTTCATGAACTTGATGTTGCTGGTCAGCGTCGGGTGAGTGGTCAGTTCGGGGGACTGGCCTTCGGGCGTGAACTCGCCCCGTGGCGTGCGATAAAAATCATAGAACTCGCGTTCGATCGGGCCGGATGTGTCAGTCAGTTTGTGTACCGTGCCACTGGTATACGCGGTGTCGCCGCCGCTGTATTCCACGTCACGTTGCAGTGCCGCCTGCTCGATGAGCTTCTTGCGCTGCGCCAGCGTCTGCGAGTGTTTCAGGCCGTTGCGGTTGGCGGCGCCCATGTCATACATGCTCACCGTGGCGATGGCTTTCATGCGCGGGTCGATCTTCGCGGCACTGATGACAAAGCTGCCGCTGCCGCAAATCCCCAGCACGCCGATTCGTTTTTTGTCCACGAAGGTCTGCGTGCTCAGGAAGTCCACTGCGGCGCTGAAGTCTTCGGCGTAGAGATCGGAGGAAACGGCGTTACGTGGCTGGCCTTCGCTCCCGCCCCAGAACGACAGGTCCAGCGACAAGGTGACAAACCCTTGCTCGGCCAGTTTCTGCGCGTACAGATTGGCGCTTTGCTCCTTCACCGCCCCCATCGGATGGCCGACGATGATTGCCGGAGCTTTAACGTTCGGGTTCGAGCCTTTGGGTATAAACAGGTTGCCCGCGACTTTCATCTTGTACTGGTTGTTGAACAGCACTTTTTGCGCAACGACCTTGTCGCTTGTGTAGAAATTATCGGCACCGTGAGACATGTCTGCTCCTGTCGCAGCGTATGAGCTGATTAAAAGCCCAAGCATCAAAAGAATCTTTTTCATGGCGTGTTACCTCGTTGATAAATTGACCCGCGTTTATCTGCCCGGCCCTGACCGGTGTTGCTTTCCTGCAGGGACGCGTTGTCGCGTGCCGTCCAGGCCAGCGCGGCCGAACACGCCAGTAACACGCCACCGAATGCGAACGGGCTCCACCAACCGAAGCTGTCGAACAGCGCACCGCCGATACCGGCCCCGGCGGTGATCGCCAATTGAATGGTCGCCACCATCAGGCCGCCGCCCGCCTCGGCATCGTCGGGTAGCGTACGGCTCAACCACAGGCCCCAGGCGACCGGCGCAGGTGTGGCAATCAGCCCCCAGACGGCAAGCACAATGGCGACGGACTGAGGTGAATGGCCCAGGCCGGTCAGCGCCACGGCCAGCACCGCCATCAGCAACGGAATGGCGATCAGGCAGGCATACAGGCCTGTGTGCAGCAGCCTGCCGATCAGGTAGGTGCCAACCAGCCCGCTGGCCCCCAGCGCCAAAAGCATCAGGGACAACGTGTTGACGCTGACCCTGGTGATCTCTTCCAGAAACGGGCGCAGGTAGGTGAAGACGGCGAACTGGCCCATGAACAGCAACACGATCGCGCTCATGCCAACGGCCACTTGCGGGTTGCGCAGCAGGCGGAACGGATTGCGTGCCCGGTTGTTCGGCTGACTGCGCATGGCCGGCAGGCTCAGCCACTGCCAGGCAAACGCCAGCGCCGCGAGCGGGATAACCAGGAAAAACGCCCCGCGCCAACCGATGTACTGGCCCATGAAGCTGCCCAATGGCGCGGCGACCGTCGCCGCCAGCGCATTGCCGCCGTTGATCAGTGCCAGGCCCTTGGCGACCGATTGCTTCGGCACCAGCTTCATCACGGTGGCGGTCGACATCGACCAGAAACCGCCAATGGCAATCCCGAGCAATGCACGTCCCGTCATGAATAACCAGCCGTTGGAGGCCAGCGTGACGATCACGCCAGACACCAGCAGCAACAGGCTGAAGCCCAGCAGGACAGGCTTGCGATCCAGATGTCCGGTCAGCGGCGTGTTCAGCAGACTGGTCAGCACGGCAAAAAAGCCGGAGATCGAAATCGCCTGCCCTGCCTGCCCCTGGCTGATACCGAGGTCCTGCGCGATAGGTGTCAGCAGGCTGACCGGCATGAACTCCGACGCAATCAGCACCACCACACACAGCGCCATCGAAAACACGGCGCCCCAGGCTGGCGGATGAGTGGTTATTTCGGACTGCTTCAGGGTTGAATCAAATACTTGCATGCGTCCTGACCTGGCGACGTTAAAAATGAGTCGGCACAGGTTAGGGCAAAGGTATTAGGATGATTAGACACCACAATTTATACGCGCTTGTGAGAGGGATTCAGTAATGAGCACACCCAAACTCAATGACCTGCAAGCCTTCCTGCAGGTGGCACGCGATCAGAGCTTTACCAAGGCCGCGACCAGACTGGGCGTTACGCCTTCAGCCCTGAGCCACACCCTTCGTGGCCTTGAAGAGCGCATGGGCCTGCGCCTGCTGGCGAGAACCACCCGCAACGTGGCCCCGACCGACGCTGGCGAACGGCTGATGCGCTCGATCGGGCCGCTGCTGGATCAGATTGCCGCAGAAGTCGAAGTGCTGGGCGAACTGCGCGACAAACCCGCCGGCACCATTCGCATTACCTGCTCTGATGACGCCGCAGAAGGCATCATCCGCCCGATGCTTGCAGGGTTTCTGGCGCAGTACCCGGATATTCAGATCGAGATCTGCATCGACTACGGCTTCACCAATATTGTCAGCGAACGTTTCGATGCGGGCATCCGTCTGGGGGAGTCCATCAGCAAGGATATGATTGCCGTGCGCCTGGGGCCTGACTGGCGCTTGTCAGTGGTCGGCTCGCCGGCCTACTTCGAGCGACATCCCGTCCCGCTGCAGCCTCAGGACCTGACTCAACACACCTGCATCAACATCCGCCACTCGCCAAACGGCAGTTGCTACGCCTGGGAGTTCGAGAAGGACAGCCGCAAGCTCAACCTACGGGTCAACGGGCAATTTACGTCGAACAGCATGATCCATGTGCTCAACGCCGCACTGGACGGCGTGGGCCTGGCCTACGTGCCGGACTCCATGGCCGAGCCGCACATCGCCAGCGGCCGCCTGAAAGAAGTGCTGGTCGACTGGAGCCCTTACTTCGAAGGTTTTCACTTGTACTACCCGAACCGGCGACAGGCGTCGCCAGCATTCAGCGCGTTTGTCGAGGCGGTGAGGTATCGGGGCTAGCACCCCGCCGCCTGATTACTGCGCGGCTTTCAACGCATGCGCGACCTTGTTCAGCGAACCTTGAGCAGGCTCGGCAAGCAGTTTCAGCTCGGTGGTTTTGCCACGCACCACCACTTGCATGGCGGTGGGCGCACCCTTTGCGTCACCCACGATCCGGTAAACGGTGTCGCCGCGCACGAAGCTCAATACGTGCATGGCAGCGTCGTACTTCAGTTGCTCACCTTCAGCCTGGGGAAACAGCAGCCCGACCTGATTCTTGCTGTCCACGGCCGCGTAGAAGACCGGGCTTGCGTCCCCTGAGCGGAACAACACAATGCGCTTGCCGGACGGCGCGAGCCTGAACGACAGAAGAATCTCACGCTGCTGGTCTTCCTCCCAGACGATGCTGGTGGTGTGCGTCATCTTGCCATTCTGATTGCGACTGACTGTTTCAGTCGGCAGTCCCGACCCACCGGTATGGTCAAGGACCGTCTGCGTTTCCAGAACCGGCTCGCCATTACGGATGCTGTAGGTAGACGTCTGGTGCCAGCAGCAACCGTCCTTGGTCATGGTCTCGATCTTGCGGGCTTTCTCATCCACGCTGAACAGGCCGCAGTTGTTTTGCGCCAGTTCGGAAAACGAATCGCTGTGCCGAAAACCATCGGCCGTGCCGAGAAAGACCTGATACGAGGGGCCGTGATAACAGCTGTTCTGCCCGTCCATCAAGGCCAGGTCCTTGATGCCATCGAAGTTGAAATCCTGATAGATCAGTACGCTCTGTTCGCCATAGGGCAACTCGTGCACATTGGTTTTGACCTTGCCGGTTTTCGGGTCAGTGCCGAGCACCAGTTCATCGGACTGCACGCGGATCAACGCCGCACCGCTGGCCTTGTCGTACACGTTGATCACGCCGGGACGAAACACATCGTCCTTGGCTGAAATATCCAGCGTCGCACGGTATTTATCGGAAAAATCCTGCAGGGCGTAGTTCTCCCGGGGCGAGCCCGCGAACCCTGCTGCGTCCATTTCACCGTAGGTCGGTAACGCACCGGCGGCACTGACCAATGTCGACGAGGCCAGACCGACCAGTACCCACAAGGCCTGCAACCCGAGACGTGACGCACAGCGTTGAACGATGGATAGGTGCAAGACGCAACTCCTTTGATAATGAGCGATGAGTCTACTTCAGCGATCGATACAATTTGAAATCATTGCCCAACGTACACTTCGTGCTCACGGGCCGCCCTGTCCGACCCGGTAAATGTTCTAATCACGCCCCCTCCTCGCTTAACGGGCCCGATGCTTTTATGGATATTCACTCGCTTTGGCTCAAGACCCAGGAAATCTGGGACATGCTCGATCAGCACCCGTGGGTACGCACCGGGCTGGCGCTGATCCTGTTGCTGACCGCCGCACTGGTGCTTGGCCGCGTGGCGCGCTTTCTGGTGCTGTACGCCGTCAGGATGCTCGGCCGTCAGCCGTCCCTGCACTGGGTCAACGACTTCCGCCACAACAAGGTCTTTCACCGACTGGCGCAGATGGTGCCGTCACTGGTCATTCAGTTCGGCCTCACGCTGGTCCCGGGCCTGAGCACTGCGGGCCGGAACGTGATCGGCAACATCGCCATGGCGTTCACCATCCTGTTCATGACATTAGCCATCGGCACCCTGCTCAACGCCCTGCTGGACATCTACGCGCGCACCGAACACGCCCGCACGCGCTCCATCAAGGGTTACGTGCAGCTGTCGAAGATGATTCTTTACGTCTTCGCCGGGATCATCATCGTCGCCACACTGATCGACCGTTCGCCCCTGCTACTGCTGTCCGGCCTCGGCGCCATGTCGGCGGTCATCCTGTTGGTCTACAAGGACACCCTGCTCTCCTTCGTCGCCAGTGTGCAGCTGACCAGCAACGATATGTTGCGCGTCGGCGACTGGATCGAAATGCCGCAGGTCGGCGCAGATGGCGACGTGGTGGACATCACCCTGCACACCGTCAAAGTGCAGAACCACCCGTGAGTTTTCACCGATTGACTGATCCCTGTGAGTTCTTCAAAAAAATGGACAACCTTGTTTCCAAGAATTCTCACTAGCAAGGCCGCAAGTGCCCACATCCTCCGTGTCATCAGCAGGCAGTGTTAATAGTCAAACTTCACGGCTACATGCAATCGATCTGCTGCCCTATAAGCCAACAGAAATGCGATTAGGCTGGTGCGTGCTCCGAGGCTTTGCAGATCACGTCCTTGAACGTCAGTCCGTCTCCGGCTCCATTCCTTCAGCTATAGAACCCTGGCCCGATGTCGATTTTCCCAGCGGGGGGGTGAGAGATTTGCTGTGTGAGTCAGATTTCAACCTGAGCTGTGCTAGACCTAGCGATACCTATCACTGGCATCACTCGTAAGCGGACACGATCAACTCGCTCTGCTTAGCGAATAATTAAGTACATGCTTCGGAACTCATGCTTGAACATCGAAACGTTCTGGCAGAGTGAGCGCGGGCCTAGATCGCCAGTGGGCTTCGCCCTTTCGCTGGTAAGTTGGAGTACACCTCCACGCCTCGTGGCAGTGCCCCCCAGTGCCACGCCTTCCGCATGATGACTACATTTCAGAGCGCTCCTCTCCAGCTGCCGGTTTGGCAGCCGTTGGTCATTAACCAATGTACCTATCTTAGATAACATCACACTCAGTTGATTTTTTTTATATTTAATATCCACAAACTATATATACAATCAATCACGCCTCCTTCCAACCTCCAACTCACCCTCAAAAACCTCAACCCCCAAAGACATGCGGACTGGAAGCCAAGCGCTCAAATAAAGCAAACAAAGGATGATACAAAATTAAATTGTCAATTAATTAGATATTACCGAAGAAACCCTAAAAAATGGATTAGAGGATACTTCCAGCATACTTTGAATGATGCTTGACAGCGCCTGCTCTAAAACTTTAAATCCCATACCCGAACCCATTCAGTCCTTCTAAGCATGCCTGTAGCAGTCAACCGAGAACCGCGCCAGACTCCATACCGAAAGTATCGGTTTTTAGTGCTTCCTCTCATCTCCGTATTTAAGGCAGAAATAGCTTCCGATGATGAACTGCTTGAGGCGGCGGCAATCATCCAAGGCAAATACCTTATTCGCCCCTTCAAGAGCGATTCGGGAAAATACGAACTGAGGAACGTCCCGGTCATTCTTAAGCCAGACGGCACCATATGGCGCCACGGGTCTCTCTACATTCTTTCAAGAGCGTCAGAGTACAGCCCTCCTTCCGACCAGACGCTGAGATCGTATGCGAAAGGCTTGGTGGATTACGTCAATACCCTGGCCATTGATCAAGTAGATTATCTATCAACTCCACTCAGACAGAGCAATCGACCTACTTATCACTATAGAGCCGAACTTGAAGAACGAATAAAGGGAAATTTACTTGCAACTTCTACGGCAAACTCGCGCATTAGCATCGTAGTGAATTTTTATCGATGGATGAAAAATCGTTTCGATTACCATCCTACTCAAGATCTTTGGATTGAAATAAAAAAATACGTTCGCTACAACAATCGACAAGGCTTTAGCAGTGGCAGAGAAGTAATCACCACCAACCTAAATATAACATCGTCACCAGAGGTCAATACAGGTGAGTACATTGTAGACGGCGGCAAGCTATACCCGTATTGTGAAGAGCAGCAGCGCACACTCATCAAAGTTTTGTTTGAAACACAAAATACAGAGATGATCCTTAGCTTTCTCGTTGCACTCACTAGCGGAGCACGCTCGCTGGCAACATACACCCTGCGAACGACTGATATAGTAAATCCTGAAGCCGTGAGAGGGACAGAAGTAGCTATAAGAATAGGGCACCGCACAGCGATTGATAACAAAAACAACAAGTCAATGAACATCTATATTCCATCATGGTTAAATCGTCTCATCTACATATACATAAATTCTGAACGCTACAATAAAAGAGCTTCTAAAGCGGGGCAGCCAACGGATGGCGCACAATATGTTTTTCTTACATCTCATGGCAATCCGTTTCACATTGCAAAAAGCGACATGAGAAGAGGACAAGACAACCCGATCCAAGAAGGAAATTCTGTTCGAAAATTCATCTCCGAGAAACTTCAGCCTGCCCTGAACAAACTTGAAACATCATTCAAATTTCGCTTTCACAACCTAAGAGCTTGTTTCGGCATGAACCTTCTCGAGGAAAAGCTTAAAGGTTTACCAGTTAATTCTGTGGCTTACACACGAGCACTCGGGAAAGTCCAGCAGCGCATGGGGCATTCAGAAAGAAGCACCACTGAAAGATATCTAAACTATCTCGAGGATAAAGAGCTGACATTCCAAGCTCAAAGCATGTTCGAGCAACACTTACAGACAATGTCAGAAAACTATGTATATTGTTAAGGTCAAGTCCTACTTACGCCGGGTTTCCGGCGTCACTGTCGTGGACATCAATAAGCTCTCGCTGTCAGAAATCGATGACAAAATTGATGAGCTAGGGATACATAAAGTTGCATTTGCGACTAAAGACGAAGCTGTCTTTCATGTAGGGTCACATTGCTTTCGCAACCGCTATCGGATAGCAAACACGGCATTCTATCAGTGCCAGAAATTCGACCTGGACGCTAATAAATGTAAGGCGCTTGATGGATGGGCCCGAAACGCCGTTACGGCGGTAAAAACGGGTGCAATCAGCCAATCTACTTTCCTCTCGAATGCACGAGAACTCAATCAATTTCTCTGTTGGAGTTACAACAATGGATACCCAGATTTATTTGACAGCGTTGAAACTTATTACGAAGCCTATTCAGAATATTCAAATCATATCTACGAAATACACATGGGCGGAAAATACACATACCATACCGCCACACTAAAACAAAGCGCTCCCTTTACCGTACTTTATTGGTTTTTTCCAGAAACAACCATTAACTTCAAACAAGCCCTACCGAAGGTGCCTGTTAGTCTAAACTACAATCCAACACCTGTACCACCAGAGGATCAAGTCGCTCGTGGGCTGAAGCTTTGCACTGAAATCTTCAAAGAGTTTACGGATGCTCTGCTGAATGGAAATAAGTACCCGTTTAAAGTTAATTTAATGGACGATAATCTTTGGGCATTCCCTATTCAATGGTTATGCCATACGAAGGGAACACGGCCACCTACGTTCATCAGAGAGCTTTGGCATTACAACACAGGCACTCTAATACCGCAAACCAATGATTTTCGCATTAAGCGGTACAACCGAGCCTTGGAAACTATCGCGAATGAAAATAAAGATCCGAATGTGCTCACTGTTCACAGACAGCGTCTGGGAAAGCTGGCGCATGATAGTTTTCTATTGATGTTCGCAGCAAACACCGGCATGAACGAACAGCAGATCAGAGATCTGGAATGGTTAACAGGGGAGTACGAAGTAACTCCGAGCGTGCAAGGTTTCAGAACGGTTAAATGGCGAGCGGGCAGGAAGGTGCAGAGTTTCACTATAACGGCCCGCTTTGTGAGAGAGTTTGAGATTTTCTTGAAACTTAGAGCCTTCCTCACAATGAATAGGGCAATTAAATCTCTATTCATTCAAATTCCATGTTCATTAAAAAAACAGTGGCGACCATTACAACCTAGCGCCCTGAGAAAGCTGGGAGACTTTATACGTCAAACCTTGGACGAAAATTTTCCCTATTTAAGCTACCGGCAACTTCGACTATACAAATACAACTTTCTACTAAAAGAATTTGGAGTTGCGGCTGCCAACCAAATCATGCAGAGCAGTGTCGGCACAATCTCAAAGGCATATTCAACTGCTGCTGATGATGTGGCCACGAAAGAAATTAGTGCTTTTTACAATCTTCTTTCAGAGGCACACAAGAAAAATCGGCAAAGAAGAAAACAAAACAGTATTCCCTCCGGGCATTGCATTGAACCTGGAAGGGCAGTTCTGTTGGTGGAGATCGAGCACCCTGTGGCCGAACCATCGTGCAATAACTTTATCACATGCCTGTTTTGCGAGCACTTTGTTGCCCACGCCACGAATAATGACATCCGAAAACTGCTCAGTCTGCAATATTTTCTTGAGCAAATAAAATATCAGTCCATTTCAGCTGAAGAATTCGAGAAACTGAATGGAGCGACTGTGCGAAAAATCAACTACATCATTGGAAAACTGAGAGACACCTCCAAAGAGATTAGCGACTCAATAGGCAAGGTTGAAAAAGAGGTTTTTACCAACGAAATCCTAACGGACTACTGGGCAGCACTTCTTGATAACCTGGTACGAATTGGAGCGGTCAAATGAAATCGACAAACGCCCGTAAACACGCCAACAGTGGCAACGATGCTTACTTAAACATGGATGCGTCCGAGATCAATGACAACACAGTCATCAGTCGCGACAAGGATGGACGCATCATTTCTATCGTTGCCCATAATAAATGGGCTACACCACAGCTAAGCAATCATCACATCAAGACGTCTGCGATATGCTTCTCCAAGTTCAGCACAAAAAACAAGATAGAAATTGAAAGCTTAGCTCAAGTGAAGAAAATTATCTGCGTGCAGATTCATCGTCCTTCCAAAAGAACAGGGTCTTACCCTAGCCACGACGGAGTTATGTCCAATCACGGAGCTCTTCGTAAAGTTCATGAATTCGCCTCCGAGAAAAAATTAACTATCGCTGAGATCTTTGTGAACCCAGTTGAGTTTGGGGAATATATTCGAGAAGTGGAATCGTTAATTGGTCTCAGAATCCTGCAAACTATGCTCAACAAGGTTGTTGAGGATTCAATCTACCCGGTCTCCCCTCTTGCCCTAAAACTGATAGATCAGCTCATTCGAGAATCAAATGACGAGTCAGAGCAGCATCCAGTTATCCCAGGCCGCATTCTATTTGATAAAATTTCGAACTATAAGGAACTCCTAGCGGAATACAACTCTATTGCAGACGAGATTGATGAGCTGAACCATCGGGTAGCAGCCAATCCATACTACGGCAGGATGAAGCAAATATCAAAAAACCCTGCGCGCCCTAACGTTCCTTTTAGCCAAGCCATAGCCGAATGCGGCCTAAGTGAAATCAGTGATAAATACAATTTCAATCAACTAGCAAACGTCGGAAATTATCTCAACCGTTGTTATTATGCGGCCAAAATGCTTATACACACATTCACAGCAATGCGTGAACGAGAAGCGTACCTGTTGAAAGAGAACTGCATCGAAAAAATCTCAAATGACACTTACATAGTACATGGACTAACAATAAAACTAACGAAAGCACCTCGCCCAGCGAAATGGGTAACCTCTGCGGACATTCTCTACCCTTACGAAGCAGCCATGAGAATCACGCAACTCATAAAGCAACACATACCAAAACACGTCAACACCCAAGATCTTCTTTTCCTTTCGGTCACTTACTTGCCAACCTCTAACTACTACAACAAGAAGTGCAAATCAACAAAACTTACCCAAGCCATCCTCTCTCCTTCTAAATGGGAAGAAACCTTTTCGGCCACGATTATCAATACCGAGGACTTTAATGAGCTAGTAATGCTAGATCCTCTCAGGGACTGGCAATCTCAGCCTGAATTCCAACCGGGTGAAAATTGGCGATTAACAACTCACCAGTTTAGACGTTCAATGGCAGTATATGCTGCACAAAGTGGTTTGGTGTCGCTCCCTTCCTTGAAGCGGATGCTGCAGCACACCTTGCTTCAAATGTCACTGTACTACACCAAAGGGTTTACCACAGCCAAATACCTCTTCGAGGATCTCAATCCTGAAATCGTCAAATACTTTCAAGAACAAGCAGTCCCAGCAGAGGCCAGCCTGTTCTTGAAAGATGTCATCATGGAAGAAGCAACGCTTCATGGCGCTGCGGGAACCTTCTATGAGCGCAACGTTAAAGATTCATTCCTGGGCAACATCGCCACCAATTTTGCCGAAACCCTGAAAAAAGTAAAACAGGGGTTACTTTCCTATAAAGAAACCATTATGGGTGGCTGCCTCAAGGTAGGCGAATGCTTCGAGCGCGCGCACCACAATTATGTCGCTTGCCTCAACTGCAGCAACGCCTGCATTAAAGAAAAGAAGCTTGACCAAGCGGTCTTAATACAAGTTAAAGTTATCGAAAGCATCCCAAAAGGTACGTTCGCGTACAACACCGAGCAGACCAAGCTCAGCATGCTGCAACGCTTCAAAGACAAAATCTCACAGGTGATCGCATGAACTCAAATGTTATACAACAACAATACGAAGCTGCTCTTCAACGACTGATCAACAATCAGCCTGCTTCATCAGGAGTTAAAATCAGTCGTGATAGCGTGACTAAAGCAGCACTGCAAAAGAGCTCGCCTAACGGTAAACATCCCCGCCCCAAAGTACGCGCCCCAAAAAATGAAACACAGCGTGTTGAGATTGTTAAGGATGATGCGAACTCATGACTTCCGATGTCATTCTTCAATATGAAACAGCACTTCAACGACTGGTTGATAACAAGCCAAACATCTTGCCGCTGGGCAGCAAGATCACAATCAACAACGTGGCCTTGGAAGCTGGACGCGGGAAAGGCTCTATCAGAAAAGATCGGGAGTGCTTTGATGAGCTTCGCGAGAAGACCAAGGCTGCCGCAGACAAACAAAAAAAAGAAAATAGCGCGAAACCCAACAAAGCGTCTGAAAAGCTGTTCAAAGACCTCTATCACCAGAGCTTAGCCAGGGAATTGATGCTGATTTCTCAGATTGATGAGCTGGAGAAAGATCTTTCTGTATTGAGCAACGTGACGAATATCGCTACGCAGAAGGAAAAAAACAGAAACGCGGCTGAGAAATGAGCACTCTGCGCAAGATCTTGAAGTTGTTGTGACCAGATGAGCGGAGTGACTGGGAGAATCGGCAAGAGCGCTTATTCATCGACGCTGCCAACGAATTGGAAAACTACTATTTGACTCACCAAGGTAGGCTTTCGATGGATCCTGAAGAAGCCAGGAAGGCCCTGCTCCGCTTCGCTCAGCAGTATAAAAGGCCCCCACAGGTAGGTCATCGCTGTGGGGTTGTACAGGCTGGACTACTCATGCAGCGGTATGCACGTAGGCGCTTGGATAGTGTATCGGCGGCTCGATATGAGTTCCTCGAGTCTGCTAATGGCCTTTGCGCCGTGGTAGCTGCAGAGCGACTTACATCGACTGTCACCTGTCACCTGTCACCTGTCACCTGTCAGGATGAGCTGGAAGGTATCCACTCTCCGTTGGGCAATGCCGTAAAGATCATTACTCGCGATGACCTGGCTCGCATACCAACCTAGTGTCGGCAATCCAGCATATGACGACGAATCTTAAGGAGCTTTGTGATGGGCGGTAAAAGGAAGCCTTTCATTACCACCAAGGCAGTAAGTGAGGCGGTTGTAAGATCGGGGGAGACTCGCGGATGGACACGTCCATTGATCCTGGAAGTATGGGAGCTATCGTCGCTCCACCTCTCAGAATCGGTCATTAGGGGTGTTTTTTCCCCGATCCTCGCTAAAACCACTGTGTCAGCGCTATTCGACAGGAACGTGTATACCGTTACAGGGCGAGAAGCGCTTCAATTCGAGTGCACAGCAGGCTTAAATAGCGATCCTGGCTACATTCTTAGCGAGATGCTGCGCGAGCTGATCACGAAACAATGGCCCATGGACAGGCTACTTCCAGTGGGCAGCGAGTGGAATGATTTCACCGAGGCTCTTTTCGAGACACTGTTCAATTCAAGGTGTGCATCGCGCCGCTTAAGGGGATGGAAACTTGAGCTAGATCTTGGTATTTGAATTGAAAACTCTGTAATATCCGGGTAGCCTCACAAAGGCCACGAGGACGGGATTACCTGGGCTCCTGCGGTCAGCTTGCAAAGCTAGCGTACCAGGCCAGAATACCCTGCTCAATCAATATGCCATAAATGCTTGTCGTGAAGCTGACAACGACGTAGTAGGCATTTATAGTTCGGCATTTTGATTGAGTAGGTTCTGAAGTACACGTCATGTACTATTTACCCTCATCTGTTTCTAAGTGCACGCTTGTGCAGTTCCAGGTGGGCCATTCCACGTCTCCACTCGTTGAACAAGTTCTCCCAATCCCGGTAGTACGCACCTTCTACCATTCAAGTAGATCCCCGGCTCGCCCACATCCACACCTATGCCCTCGAGTAGTGATCTCGTAAAGGCTGATAGTGACCTTTCGGCGTATACACATGGGAGTGCTCTTTTCCAGTCAAGAACGCTAGAGTGCCTACGTATCCTTCTCACTGGACAGCTCAAAGATCGACGTGATAGCTTTCGCCGACCGATGTATCTGGATCGGGCGGTCGGCTCGCGAAGGCTTTAGTGCCACAGGTTTCGAAACCCTTCTTCATGCACGCATTTCGACAATAGTCAGCGGGCAGCCGACGCCTCGACGTTATTGGAGAACTGCCAATGCGCGTTCCAGTACATCCAAAAGACCTCATCCGCAACAGTAGCCTCAAGAAGCTCGCCAAGAATCTGCAGAAGCAGTGGTGTGGCCCAAGCCCACTCACCCACACATCAGCCCTGGAGCTTCTTGCCCAGGGACTTGGTTACAAGGACTACAAGGATCTGGCAGTTTCCACGAGCGAGCAGATGCCAGCAGGTACCTTCCCACAGTCTGCGGTGAGGCAGGCAGTGATGCTCGCAATCAAAGCGGCGATGACACCCAGCGAGTGGTTTGCCTCAGACCAGGCGGCACTGGCGCAGATGATCAACTCGCTGCACCTTAACGCCCTCTCTGCATTCAAGGTGCCGAAACAGGTTCATCTACCGCCACGTCATGGTGAACAGTCCACTGGGTCGAACATGTCCGCTTTGAGAACTCAGATGGCGAATTCTGCATGGAAGCTCTCCTCCCAGTTATCAGAGGAAGAACTTGAGTCTCTCAGTCGGGCCGTTGAGACCACGGAGAGCCTGCGAGATCAGGCACTGATGAGCTGCATGATCGCCGGCCTTCGAAAATGGGAATACTTAAGCGCGAGGCCCAGCGACTTTTTTGAAGATGGTGAACGCACCCTCTTTGTTTCTCGGGGCCTCAAAAAAGCGCGAGTCACATTGCCTCGCAAATGCTGGACACCCATCAGCCGCTTCATCACCACCGCGAATCTGGCGGAAAACGCCCTTTTGTTCCAATCCAAAAGGAGCCCAGAAATTCCTATGTCTCCTGCGGCACTTCACAAACTGTGCAAGGCTTGGGCACACAAGGCTGGCATTGATCCTGCCAAAGTCAGTCCACTCACGATTCGCATGTCCTTAAAGTTGAACGCGGCTATGCAGACGGCCACTGTGAGTAGTCCGCTCCCAATCGTGGCAAAACAAATGGGCCACTGGCCAACGGAGTCGATGACGAAGTATTACCTGAGTAGCGGCTTGGACTCCAAACTCAGCGATTGAGACGAGACGAGACGTTCAGGGTGGGAGTGACGGTGACCAAGACGGCAATTTCTGACGCGTTCGGGACGGTTGTGCGGATAGGTCGAAGAACGACCCGATACCGCCAATTGCTGCGGGAAGGCATCAAGCAAGGCCGGCGCTCTCACCCTGGTGATGCACACGTCATCATGATGCTGAACTTGGAGCTGAATGAGCTCGCCGAGCACGTCGGCATCCTGCTTTCAGAATTTCGGAGAAACGAGATGGAGTGCGCTCTGCAGGCCGAGCTCAACTCCATCGAGGCATATCCCGATGCAATTAAGGCGGTCGCTATGCTCCGGGAGCGTGGTGTTGCTCTCGGTATCAGCAGCAACCTTGCCAAGCCCTATGGCGCGGCGGTGGAGCAGCTTTTCCCGAGCATGAATACCCACGCATTCAGCTTCGAGAACGGTGCTGCCAAACCCGATCCTCGTATTTACCAGGCCCTACTGGAGAGGCTTGATCCCAGGTCAGGAAGGACTGCTAGAACAGATGCACCTGAAGTTTGGATTGTAGGTGACTTAGCGCGGTGTGATCGGGATGGTGCCCGAGCACGTGCGCTAGTAACGCCGACCGTCTTGAACCAGGCCCGTCGATGCTCGCCGTTGTCCTAACCCTGCCGGACTTTCATCCTTACGCCAGCGCGCTCAGCTTGCTGGTTGCTATGAGCCTTCAAGCTGGACTGCAGACAAAATCTTCCGCAACAGCTCAAGGTTTTCCAAAACCAACCGTTTGTCATAGGTATGTATCCCTTCGAGCGAATCGCTTTGATCCCACCAGCCGATGACTACGCACAGCGTTTGAGCGCCGCCATTTCGTTCCCCAAGACGATCCTAGGCAACCGTCAGCACGCTGCCTGGCAACGTCTGATCAGCGTCATCAAGTCTTCAGAAACCCTTTCTGCATTTGATAAAGCAGCAGCCTATGTAGAGGGCTACGCACATGCGCTGGTCGACAGCGACCAGATCGACATTTCCATCGAACGAGATGTACTGATCATCGGAACTGTCAACGCCTGGCGATGCGCCCGTGTTGGCTCCAGCACCTCCACCTATTTGTAGCCACCAGTGAGTACCATGACTTCTATTTTTCAACGCTATGCCGACGACGAAACATCAGACCCGCGCATCTCAATGCCGCAGCGGTTTCTTTCCACGACCGTCAGCTATTACCCAATCGATGTGTTGGCGCGCCACCTGGAAAAATACTTGGTGGATCCGTCCTCCACTCATGATCGTTACCCATGGGCGGCTCGATTTGTTATGGGTATGCCCGTACCAACCTGGTCTCGCGGGCTGGAGTGGAACGTAGGCCAGCAGGCTCGTTTCATTACTGCTGTTTGGTCAGGGGCTGATCTTGGGAGCTACCTTACGAACGACTGGTGCGAGCCGGCTGACACAGGCAGGGCATTGGCGGACAACAGCGAGATTCTGGTCGATGGCCAGCAACGGCTTCATAGCCTTGAAATGTATTTCCTTGATCGTCTTGCTGTGCCAGATGCACAGGGTCAGCCGAGGGTTTGGTCTGAACTTGATAATGGCGAGCGGAAGCGTTTTTTGTCGACGATCTTTAGCCACGCGAGGGTGTGTTCTGACGATGAGGTAGCATTGCGCAAAACGTATGACCTTTGCGCGCTGGGCCTAGCACCTCGGTCATTTGATCAACGAGCTGTTCGATAATCTTTGCATTTACAGTAATCGGGCGTACCCCTCCGGGGGCGGCTGTCGTAAACCGAGTCCCGTCATGACGGGTCTCGGCCCTCCGGGCTTCCATCCTTACGCTCTCCGCCCATCATGGTCTGCGCGCTCCGCTTGCGGAGCGATCCTACTCACCTCCTTGCTTGGACATTGGCTGCTGCTCCCACATACTGCTGAGCATCCGATCAAAGATGAGGCCAGGCAAATGGGTTGGCTATTTTGGAAAGACAAGCGCCCCGCGTGGGTTCAGGAAGAGGAGCGGGAATTCATCAAGGCTGCGAACCGCTTAAAGACGCTTCAGGTCACCCCTCGTGGTGGCATGAGGATTGACCCTGAAGAAATTCGAGACCAGATTGTTTCCGCACGAGAGCTGTATAAAGGCTTGGTTAAAAAATAGCTTTCGCTAGGGATCAACCACCTTTCAGTGAAGGTAAAGGCCGGTGAGTCAGGTACAAAACGTCCATGACCCAAAGCCATACCACAGCAGGAGCAGCTAGGCTGCTTTCGAAAACAGGTCAGCCTTCCCCCTGCTTACACAGCGATTGATCCTGTCGCCCAGACAAACCTTCCGAACTTTAGGCCGTAGCAACCTTGTCCAGAATTTGCAGCTATGTTTCGGTTAGCCTTCCATATCGCAGTGCTGCATCCTGTGCTTAGACATCTCGTGCATCGCGCCGGGGTAGACATCTAGGAAGCGCCAATGCTTAAGAAAGCAATCAAATTTCTACGCGACTCTCTACTGGAGGACTTCGGCCAGCCGGCGACCCTGATAAACTTGCTTCGTGCAGACGTCGGCCTGAACAGACACTTGATTGAGCATGAAAAAGGTATCAGCGCAAGCGAAGTGGTGCGTTGGAACGACTTTGGCGACTTGGGGTACGAGACCAGTCGGATGTACCGGCGGAGGCTCAATGGATGGACACGCTCTCCTGGCTCCTATCAAAACTACGGCTCGACCAGCCTAGTCCGAGAGGATCTTCTCAGCCTGGGCACAGTTAGGGAGATCCAGCACTGGAACTGTGACATTCAGCAGGTCGACGGCTTTTCCGCATCGAAGTCAGAGCTGCGCAAGTTCAAAAGCATGGACGCCATGGTTGAGCGCAACTCCCAGCCGATGATCACACCTGTTACCCAAGAAAAGCTTGAAGAGAATCTCCGATGGGACGAGATCCGGATCATCTCTAGAGAAGATCACGATTACTTCTCCACATGGGAATGGGACGGACGAGTGTTCTTGATCAACAGCGGAGGCTCCCACCACTTCGCTGCGGCTAAGTACATTGCGAAACGGATCGGGGTCAACGTCCCACTCACAGGTCGGTATAAGATTTACGGAATTAATCAGGTCGCTTTGGCGAGCCTAAGACGCGATTTCGACATGTTTGTATTGTCATGGCACTGCAAACAGCAAATGGACTTTCACAGAGCCATGCAGAGATTTGAGGCAACCTACTACTGGAAGGATCTCCCACGTCCATACACTGACCAGGCGGCGATTTTCCTGCCTAAAGCGGAGAAGCGCGCTGGGAAAGTATCTGAGGTAATGCGTAAGGCTGGATTTCAGGATTTAGGCCTTTACCTCCAGAAGCTGGCTAATAGTACGGCTCATCATGTCTCGGTCGTCTAGCTGCCCTATGTGCATCTGAACGCCGCATTTCAGCCTGCCATTGATTCAGAAATTTGTCCCAGTCATAGGCATACGGGCCATCGAACAGACGCGTCGAGCTGGTGCTCGCTTGCAGAAAGCGCTCACGCCATGGCTGGGGAATACCTGCCTTGCGCACAATGCTGATACCGGAACTGTGGCGCTCAATCAGAACTGCTTTGCGGGCAACATTTAATCGTCGCCTGGATGACTCTAGTTGCCGAGCGCTTGATCATGTCGGATAGCGGGAAGCCGTTGGAATGGTTTAGCTCTCTCCCGGCTGCCATGGATGGTTGGGATGCAAGCCTTTGACACGCCGCAGGCTTGTCTTGATGACCTCCTGTTTGATCCTTCATGTGCAAGCGACTCGCTATCGCAGAATCAGTCTGAACAGTTATGCTGCGGTAGAAACCAGCCAGGGATCGGAGCTGCTGTGGCCATGAACGATTATCCAAAGCGTGTCTGGGACAACATCATTCCGCTTTCTGTAGGCGATACCTTGCCAAAAGCCTTTGAGGAATGGTCTTTCACTGAGGTCATCCGTGATCATGAGCATCCCACTGAGACGTGCGAGCTATGTGATCAAGAGTCTCTCCGATATCAGTTCGAGATCCGGAATGCCCTGACGGCACGTGTTCTGTGGGTCGGCTCACAATGCATACTTAGATTCGGTGTATCGGTATTCGAAGCTGGTCGGCGCCTCTCTGCATCCGACACCAAGAAAAAGCTGGAGCGACTCACCGAAAAAATGCGAGGGGAGTCATGCGTGAAGGCCCTGCAGCGCTTAGCGATATCGGAACAAAATCCAATTCTCTCGAAGGCACTGGCCTACTATCAGCTCAATAAAAACCTCTCGCCGAAATTTGCGTTCGTGGCCTTCTGGAGGCTCAAGGCTAATCAAATCGATCACAGCCCTTCTTTCTTCAAGGTCAATCTGAAGCGCCTCAAATACCAGCAAGATCTTCAGGCGATGGAGCTACAGCGCGTGCAAATGATCTGGCCTGCGCTGTCATCCTCTCAAAGAAGCATGGCAATCCGGATGGGGCATAAAGCACCTGCCGTGTAATGAGCTGTGCACGGTGAGCCACTCACTGCATGCGCATAGAGCTCAACGCGAATATCGATGCCATGCAATCGGTGTTAGCTTTGACTTCATTATGGTCGGAAAGGGGTACGGTGCTGCACGCCCAAGGGTGACTCGACGAGTCATGGTAGGCGGCGACCTATCCCGCCAGAGCCCTGGAGCATTTCCTCAACGAACTCAATCGAGCTCTCCAGCTCGCCCTGGATCTCGTCGAATACCGGCTCAAGTGCTGGATGGGTACCTGAAGCTCTCAGCTCGGAGATGAGCTCCAGAAATTCTCGCCCTTGGGCCATTGGCATCTGGATGTTGCAGTAAACAGTGTCCCTCGTGTCTCGACCCATGGATTCTCCGTATTGGTTTGCGATGTAGGGCTTCAAGATGGTCAGAGAGCTAGGTCAGCACGTGACTGATGGCTCACGCTTTTTGAGCTGTTCCAGCACTAGCCCTAAAAACAGGCGCTCTTCAGCATAGAAGAATGCAGTTGCGTCATGGCTCGCAAGGTGCTTGGTGTCCTCCTCCCACTCGCCATACCAGGCGTCTGGTTGGTCGACATAAATAGCAGGTCGGTCAGCGAATTGGTCACCGGTGATGTCGACGATCAGCCCATCGACTTCAAGCCAGGCATGTGAGGCTCCGTCCTTCATCCCGCAAACGTAGAAGAATTCGCCGATCCCCACGGTGTTCAAATAGTCGCCCATTAGCTCAGAAATGATTCCGCAGCATCCGCGTGGAAAACCTTGGATGTGCATTGGAACATTACCCGTCTGTATGGCTATCTCGACTGCCGACCTGAAGCTCGTTGCCAACTCAAGCATCGCTGAACGAAGCATTTCCTGTCCCTCATAAAGAAGGGCCCCGCAGGGCCCTCCATTTGTACTCAAACGATTTTACTGAGCCAACCAGCTCTCGACTGTCTCGGAACCGTGTTCGGCTTTCCATTCCTTCAGCACTTTATGATTGCCACCCTTAGTCTCGACGACTTCGCCCGAGTGAGGGTTCTTGTAAACTTTAACTGCGCGAGCCTTCCGGGTGCCCTTGGTCTCAGCGGCTGCAGGAGCGCGGCGGTTATTGGACTGAGGATCCAGGATGGCGACGATATTGCGCAAGCTGTAACCATACTCAGCTAGCAGGTCACGAAGTTTCGTTTCGAATTCAATCTCACGCTTTAGACCATCATCGTTTTTCAGTGTTTCAAGCTCGGCCAACTGGGCAGCAAGCTGTTGTTCAAGCGCGCGGAATTGAGCAAGACGGGACATAGAGCACCTCAGATATTCAGTGGTGGCAGTATAGTCAGCGCCGTCAACTGTAGACAATCGAAGGTGGGGCTGAGGCTAAACGCTGGATGCTCACCTTGCTGACCAGTGAGCATCCAGGTGCCGCGTTTCAACCTGCCATTGAGCCAGGGCTTTTTCCCAATCGTGAGCGTTCGGGCCTACGGTCAAGCGCGTCGACCCAATGCTCGCTGCAGAAAACGCTCACGCCATGGCTGTGGAATGCTGGCCTCGCGCAATGCTGATCTCGGAGCTATGGCGCTCAATCTGAACTGCCTTGCAGACAGCATCCAGATCGAGGCTTGGATGACTATGGTTGAGGTCGACGCGCTCCTGGCCTTCGATGTCGTCTAGAACATCCACAATCGCGGCAGCCTTCGGATCACCCGGTATCAGGTGCGACAGTGTCCAGACCGCTTTGCGCCTGACAGACTCGCGCGAACGAAGATCATCGACCATGTCCAATGCCTCGATTTGAACCCGTTGCCAGCCGACGATAAAGGTCGGCCAGGAGACGAGCATCTAACAGTGCGTGGTGTGGAAGCTCAGGCAGCACCACGTCGCCGATATCATCCGCTCCGAAATGCCTGAACAGCAGGATCAGGTTGGTTGCGCGATTGGCGACGTGAGCTGGCCAACGGTTGTTGACGTAGGCCAGATCGCAGAAAAAATCCCAATCCCATTCAGGAGCATCGGAGCAAACCTCGACCAGGCCTTCGAAACCACCCAGAAACGCGATAAGTGATGCTTGAGCTTCGACTAGGGTTTGCCCATGTACAGGCAGGTTGAGCTGAGGCAGGACGTGTTGGATCACGAAATCGCTGCAGTCCTGGGTCACGTACGTGTCTGTGAGCTCGACGTAGTATTCATGGCCGGCTTCAGACACGAGTGCCAGAGAAATCAGCTTAGTGTCTCGGTTGAGCCGAGTGAACTCACTGTCTAGAAATAGCTTCATCCTCTCCTCCGTAGTACCTTCGTCTACCTGGTCTAGAGATCGACATCGTCGAAGATATTTCGACCTCCCCCTTGTGTAGAGGGCCGGATTAAATCGCTGCGTCCGACTGCAGGTTCTTCGCCCCGCTCCTGCGAGACCTCAATTATCCACTCGTCAACTCGACGTCTTTGGATATCGACCACATCCTCGATCCCTGGCCATTCCGGAAAGGCCGCACAAATCCCTTCTAGCTCATCAATGAAATCAGAAAAGTGGTAATCAGGATCGTTTTCATAGGAATACGACTCCTGCAGGGACTGGCGAACTCTGTCCAGGTCAGGCAACACATGCTTCTGCACATCGATATAAAAGTCCTCCCGCTCTTGGCTAGTGAAGAATTCATGCATCTCGTTATCGTAGATGTGGCCAAGCTCGTCATGATCGAAAACAAAGTCGCGGATCTTGGCTGAAATCGCTTCTCTCGCTGAATCAGGTAGAAGTCCTTGCCGTAGCAGGCGGAGAGCCAGATCAGAAGACCTCGTGAATAGGCTTATCGCGAAGTCACGAACCAAACTGGAGTTCAGTTTTCCATCGATTCTCGAATAGATGTCTAGGAACACGTCATTCGTCCTGCGCTGCAGAAAAGAATACAGCCTTCCCCGCCTTCTGCGCTCCAGGTCGCCCTCGCATGCAACGTATTCACAGCACCGGCTCGCGATTTCTGCGAACATGCTTGAAGGCAAAATCGTAGCGTTCTGAACGCCTGCGTCGCCGCATGTCACCAAGTCCATCAAACGTTCAATCGGAGTTCCGTCCACAAAAATCTGCAGGTGCTCTGGACTCTGGGCGAGTATCAACGCAAACGCATCCCCAATCGTAGGATGCTTGTATCGCCAGAAACGTCCATCAGCCGTATCTGCCACCTGAAGAAAACTACCCCGCAGGCTGTCCAGTGCTCGGATACACCCGGCTTGGCTCCCGCCCAGCCTTTCAATCGCCTGCATCTCTCCGTTAGAGAGACTCACCGGGCTTTCGATTGCTCCATGCTTCATGTAGAGAAGAGCAAGTGCAGCTTGGCTCTCGTCATCCATTCCTTGCATCGTCTCGACGAGCCATCGTTCCTGCTTCGCGACAAATTCGTCGATACTTTTCTGGTCAATCTTTAGCGCTTGGGTAAATTCGACGCTCCCCAAGCGCCGAGCAGTCTCGGGAGCGAACCGACCGTGCGCTGCCACTGCAGGAAGAAACTCCTTCAAGGTTGTCCGAACCCGCTGCGGTTGGTTTCCAAGCTTCACATGGTTGTAGAGGATTTCTGATTTTTCCTGGGGGGTCAGCTCTTTCACGTCGATGACCACCTGGCTCTCTTCCATCAGAGGAAATGCTGTTTTCTTGAGGTCACGCCGTGCGCTGTTGTAAATATAGTCACGGCTGGTCAGAACTATCCGATGCCCACCTCGGATCATGGTCGTGAGAGCGGGAAGAATCCGGTTCCACTCCATCACCAAGTCTGCTTCGTACTGCATCGCCCCGAAGGCATCATCAACCCAGATGAACTGCGATGCCTCCTCAGTATTCCAGTGATCTCTTATCTGCTCGGGCCTCTCCAGCTTCAAGACCAGGCTTCCCCATTTGTCCATTGCACACATGGCCATGAGTGAGGCAATCGTCGTCTTACCTGCTGCTGGCTCTCCAACCAGAAGAACAAAGCCATGCTGCTGGAGGGCTTGAAGCGCTTTGCGATAGGTGCCCGTCACCACGAGCTTTGAAAGGTCGGGAAGCTCTGTTAGGAGCGCCTTAGTCTGCTTGTACCGTCTCTCATCCAAGATCTGGCTAAGGTCGCCAAGACCATAGAGTCGGGGTACGTTCATGCGCAGGTTACTGTTCAGTTGGATCTTCTCGCAGATCCAGGTAGAGCCCAGCAACAGCACATGTTTTACACCTGCATCCTCAAATGCCAATCGGATTTTGAGATTGCTGTCTCCCGTCCAGCCTGCGTTTGTCATCAGAACATACACATCGCACTTTCCCTGGGCGACGAGTCGGCGCACCTTTTCCAGCTCGCCAGCGACATCAGACAGCGTGAGATTGTGATCACGGCGCGATGTGAACTTGCACTGGATGACAAATTCGCCTGCATACACTTCGTTTGGCTGAGGAGACCACGTTCCCTTGAACCCACCATCGCGGCCTCCGTCATTTCCTTCAAGGAACGTCTCGACTGTTTGACCCAAAACTGTTGAGGCTACTGCCATGCACAGTTGCTGAAAACTATGCCAACCTAAGAGATGAAGGTCGTATCTTGGGGGCGTCATGGGCATTCGATCCTTGCAGCAAAATCCAGGGTTAGGACAGAAAGCCATCATAGCGGAACTGTAATAATGCCGGGGCTGTGGTAGCAGAAACCGCACGTACTCACCTACGGGCGAATTGGAGGATATTTGTTTATGAGACAGGTCAGGCTGATCCGCCATGGAGAAAGCGCTGCCAACGCCGGCGAAGCCAGCCTGGATCACGCGACAATTCCTCTTACGCCGAAAGGGGTTGAGCAAGCGTACTTGGTGGCCTGCTCCTTTCGCACTGCTCCCGATCTGATCGTTACCTCTCCCTTCACTCGAGCTGCGTCAACAGCTATGGCCACGTTCACAAGGTTCATAGCCGTCCCGCTTGAGACTTGGCCTACTCAGGAGTTCACGTATCTCGAGCCAGGTAAGTGTGCGGATACGACAGTCGCCCTACGGCGTGAGTGGGTCGACGCGTACTGGTCGAGATCCGATCCTGCATTCAGGGATGGGCCGGGTGCAGAATCGTTTCTGGATTTCATATGCCGCGCTCAGTCCTTTTTGGATCTTATCGCGGAGCATCCCGCCCAGAATATCGCGGTGTTCTCGCACGGTCAGTTTATCAATGTGGTGGCATGGTTGATCGAGAGCAGGCCACAGCATATAGATGCGCGAGCTATGGCGAATTGGCGCGAGTATGAGATCACGAACCACGTCCTCAACTGCGGTGGCTACACGCTTATCAAACTCGTGGATGACGCTACTTGGCGAGTGAGCATCTCAGCACCTCAGGAATTGGTCGAGGCTTCCTCAGAAGCTCGCTGTCTGCTGCCTGATGATTCACCTATGCATGCTGAGAAGCGGTTGCAGGAAACGGTATCAACGCAATCATCAAATGGAAGTGTTGATGACCACCCTCCAGCCCAGCTCTCAGCAAGGGAGGTTTGCCAGGTATTGCGCGAGGTAACCTTCGGGCGACGCAGGATGACCAGGCTGGGTGAAGCATCATGGGATGAGATCTATGCCGGCCACTTCCACGTCGATATTGATGGTTGGTGGCTGTCTATCTATAACGACTGCGGTGAGCTCGACTATTGCGAGGAGTGCCGATGCCCGGATGGTAGACGCTGGTCATTTGATTCTGGCGACCGTTTCGGGACTGACCCAATCGCCCTGCTGTCGACTTGGGAGCACCGAACAATAGAAGGGATGCTGCACCAGCTTTAAATTGCTTTGGAAGTTAGTTGCGCGCCCTGCCGGGGGCCGGCTCTCGTGAGCCAAGCCGCTAAACCGCCGCGTCTTGGCCCTCCGGGCTTCCATCCGCGCGCTCCGGTTGCGATCAATACTGACAAGCGGAAGTCCGTAAAGATATCGATGAGAGCTGGATTAGAGCGGCAGTGGAATATTCCGACGGTGATGGAGCAGAGTCCTTCCTTGATACTGTCGCCCGAGCGCAGGCCTTCCTGGCTTGCTGAGAGTTCACCCTCCTTACCTTAACCCTGAGTGACGAAACCAGAAAGCCCGGCTTGGATGCGGTCTCAGAGACCACAAGCCTGCAGGAGGGTGACGGGCGGCCTGGGCATGACCGCGTGGCAGTGAGGCGGACAGTCTATTTAGTGGATTCGGCGATGCCCCAGGGATCGAGGACGGCAAATAACCGGTTGGTGTAAAGCGTACATATTACCGAGGTAAGAAGAGAACCCGACCGAAAGCATTCTCTACAGTCGGGCCATTCTGTTTTTAACCGACCCTAGCGGTGGGCTCTGCCGGATCGCTACTGTCTACCGAAGCCACCGGCTCTGCCGGTACTTGGCCTTTGGCGACAGGTGCGTCAGGGTAGAACGCCTCAAATTTGTCACGTGGGAAGAGAGACCTAATTTTATACAACGCGTTGGTGAGGAACTGCGTTTTCTCCGCATCGGCGTAGTCGCCGCTGTATCTGCCGGAAAAGAAGTTGATCTCCCAGTAGCCGCCCTTGGGCTTGATCTCGCCAGCGATTCGAGCAGCCTTCATACCAGTCATACTGGGATGCCCAAGCTCATCCGGTTTAGGAATATCTTCAGCAATGAACACCTCTCCATCTTTACCAATTGCCCAGATAAGCTGGCTTTTGGAGGCTGGGTTGTTGGCTACTTCATCCGCGACCTTTTGGTACGCCTTGTGAACCTGAACCAACGGAATCTGCTGCGGATCCCAGATTCGCTCTACAGTCGGGTTGGTACCCTCCCCATCTCGCGAAACCTCGTTGACCTTGATGTGGTTGGGTGCACGCAACGTGCCATACATATCGTTAAGGTGGCCTTCGTAATCCTCACGGCGCTGCTTGATGGCCCTGGTAAAGGCTGCGAAGAAGTGCTCATCATCCATCCCGGCGACCTGGCACTCCTGACCTTTGAAACCACCTAACATAGCATCTGCGTAAATGGGATCGTGGATGTAGATTCCCGAAACAGCGTTGCCCAATGGGATGTCCGTGGCGTCCAAGAACACACGAAAGGCACGCTCAGAATTCCAGAAGAAGTCGATTTGCCATTGCAAACGAGCCAAATTCCCTGTCAAGAAACTCAGCTTCTCCTTCCGCCAACGAATCATCCTCTCCTCATCGAGGGTGTATTTTCCTAGGACATCGCCGACCTTGCGCGGGGTGTAGTGCTCTCGAACCTCCTCCCGAGCCTGAGCAATTGATGCGAGCTTGATCTCATAGGAGACCTCGGGCACATCGAAACAAAACTCAGGACAGATCTCGTCTACCAGATAACCCAAGACTTGATCAGAGATGCGCTCAGCGGTGCCACGAGCGAATTTGAAATCAATCCGTGTCTTTTTATCTGCCGGGACGATTGAAATGTCAGGAACAATAATTTCGTGAGGAGGTATCCATGTAGTGGCATCCGGCTCCCGGATGGACATCGCTAATCCCCACCGATCCTTCAGCTCGTCCGGAGTGGACTCACCCAGGAACTCCTTAAGCATAACCATTTCGGCTCGAGCATACGGGCCAAGACGGTCGTCGTGTACGTACACCCACTTCTTATCTCTGTCCCGGAAGTCATACCCAAGAGCGGTGATTGCATGCCCTGCCTTGAGGTGCTCTCCAGCTGCGTCGGGTTTGGCACCGTAGACCTTACCCGTCAGAATGACAGGTAAGTCGCTATCGATGTGAGCCACAAGCGATTCTCGGAATGACTCTGGGGACGACTTTTCGAGACTGGTGTTGTGGTAACGAAGACCTTCCACGTCCAGTGTTCGCTGAATTTGCTTGTTAGTAAGCTCTTTATTCGGAAAACCGTTGCTTGAACCGTTCACAAAATTCAAAGCGGCTGTAGTGATCTCACTGCAGGACTTGATGTCCTTCACGCCCCGGCCAGGCAAGCTGTGAAGCGCCGTCCAAATAGCGGTAGTAGCACACGCAGCTACGACCTTGTCCTGCTCCTGGAAAGCAATCGAATCGATAGTGAGCTTGATGCCGAAGAGGTTAATATCATAACGCTTATCGATTTTTTTCTTGCCCACGCCGCGATCTCCGCTAACGCGGAGGCAGGTTTTCCCCACGAATGTCCTGGTTAGCGGCTTAATAACCATGAAGCCAAGGTAGTGCGACTGCAGTTGCTTGATGGTTTTTACAGCCTTTTTATCCTTGATGTCGGCCAGCGCTTCAGGTGCGTCACCAGCCAGCAGTGCATCCAGTTGCTTGTGAGTCAGATCGCAATTGAAGAAGTGGAGACGAGCGCACTTGTATCCGTCATTGCGGAACCGTCCCAGGTAAAAGCGGGAGTAGTCTTCAAGGAAATCTCGGTCGATGTACTCATGCTCGAGCAGAATGCTCCCTACCGTCTTCTTGCCCCTCTTAAGCTTGGGCATGAAGGATTTCAGGTAGTTATAGATGTACTTAATTTGAGGTTTTTCGAAGATGTCAGCGTGATCATAGCCGTATGGCTCATGAATCAGAGCTGCCAGCGTCGCTTCCTCGAAGCTGGTGATGAGATATGGAGTCATTGTGATCGCGCAAAAAAAAGCAGCCCATTAGGCTGCTTTAGAATGAAGAGATTTTTTAGAGGCTGCAGGTCTTGGCCAGCAGCGTCGCGGTGACTTCTTGGTTAGCGAATTCACGTGCCAGACGGGTGTTGGTCTTCGCCATGCGATCACGAGCCGCCTTAAGGCTGGCTTCATGAGAATCCTTCCGGTTACGGGCCTCTTCGATCATACGCTCCAGAGTCATAGCTCCATCCTCTAAGAATATTGGTTCCACGGTGCATCAACGAATCCAAATGCGCGACCACTGACTCAACTGGTTGGCAACGTGGTACCGACGCGCTTGCGGCGGCGGCGCGGATTATCGAATCCGCTCGCCAAGCTTCACAAGCAGTACCTGTCGTCAGCCGACAAGCGGCATCACGACTGTAGTTCAGACCGAGCCAAAGCTCCAAGGTTCACGAACCAGTATCCCCAGGATCCCCAGGATCCCCCAAACGGTAGCGCCGTCACAGCTTTGCTTCCCAACAAAAACCGTGACATTCCTCCCCTACTAGCCGGCGCTGCAAACGCCTAAACCTCCATCACAGAGGTGCCCTAGCAGGGCGAGAATCATTGGATGAACCGAGTATGGCATATGGCGATCATCCACTTAAAGTGTAATTTATGATTTTTTGCGTACCATTTTGGTGCAATAGAAGGGTCATTTCATCGAGGCATACCGGTGATGAAACGATAATTTAGGCGATGTGTACTGGGTACAAATGAGGTGGTGGAGGGCCTTTTCTCCTATTAGGCCCTCTTCCTTTACAGGACGCCCCTCGCCTGGGCGTCACAAGCCGAGCCAGCTCTTCAGCCTGCTGATCAGCGACGGTGCCTCGACTGGCTGCCCAGATGGCGCAGACCGAGTTGCGGGGTCGTCCACTGGCCTGAACGGTTGCCGCCGTGCTTTCGCTTCGGCATCGCGCTTGCGGCCCGCGTTGATCGCCTCTTGGGACATGTTTCCGGCCCACTCGATTCGGCCAGATCGCACCCAGTAATGCGAGCGACATTTGAACGTCCAGTTACCAATCGAAGGCTTGAGCGACACCGTTTCGCCATCGAAAGACATCTGCCAGTCGGTTGGCGAGAACGGTGTGATCACTTTGTTGCCGCAACCACAGGCACACAGGTGAGCTGCAGTTGCGAAATCCATTGCCAGGTACAGCTCACCGGGCTCCAGCTTCTGCGGGAAGCTCTCAACGAACTGTGGTGTGAGACTCTTGATGGTCATGGGCGCTCCTCGCTGTTGCCCATCTCGTTGAGGTTGGTAGAGTAGGTGAAGTGATCGGCCTGGACTTGGTCAACGTAAAACCCACAGAGCCGCTTCCAGGTGCCAACCGCTAGTACCGCGTTGAGGGCATTCAGGTCAGCGATCTGAATGTTCGAGCGATACGCATCCTCTGCAGAGTTCTCGGTGAGCGGCATGGTACGAGATGCGTGGTCGTGATGCTCTGGAGTGAGGGTCGTGACGCGGCACATCCCCCAGACTTGTTGTGTATCGCCAACGAGGTGCACCCCCATCCCGACATCAAGCAGCGAGGTTTTCGTACCACGCAGCGCCTTCACCACCAGATCACGGACTGTAGCGTTATCGACACTGAGGAACACGTAGTCAAAGGCGCCCAGTTCAGCGACATTGCCGCCAGTGATCATGCATGGGTAGGCAGTGATGTTGCGGTGCATCTCCCCATACTTCTCCTTGAGGTACTCAACCTTCTTCATCTCCCGCTGCAGGTCGGTGAAGGAGACAGCCCCGGGGTAGCGAAACGCGTTGTGCTGCTGGAGTACGTCGCCATCGAACAGATGGATCTCCGCAACGGGCGTCTTAGCGACCTGATCAAGGATATAGGCACCGGTACCGCCGAGTCCCACCACTGCTACTTTCAATCCCTTGAACTTCTCAGTCGGCGCTCCGATGCCAGCGCGTGCTGATGCCGTATCGGTGTAGGCGAAGACCGTTTCCTCTACATCCGAGCGGAACGGGGCAAAGGTCTGAGCAGTGACATCCTTATCAATGGCCTGAGCCTGGCCACTCAGAATCGAAACGTAGATCGAGACTTTTTCGTAGTAATCGGCATAGTTACCAGCCTTGGGTTTGGCCGAGAAGAAGTGGTTCACGACCAAATCCGACAACAGCTGATTGGTACCACTGCTGTTGATGATTTGCTCGAGGGCACACCCTTGCGAATCGCAAGGGCGGTCACCGATGAAGTGCGCCGTATGGTCGCTCGGACTGACCGCTACATCAGCGGTCAGATTTAGCGCCATGACCAGCACGCCTTTGCACACCTGGCGCTGAGTATTTACGTAGGGCACATCCCGAACCAAGAGATAACCGTCCTTGGTATCAAGGTTGTACCCTTCATTGCGCAAGCGCAGGAGGTGAGGACTACGACTTATCAGTTGGTGTGACATTGAAGTGCATCCCCTTCTTGATACGGACGTGCTGGCCATCGACCAGGTTGGTGGACGAGTTACCTTCGTGGCCCTTCGCAAAGGTAACGGTGAAGTGAGCGTTCGGATCTGGCACCGCCTGCGGGTACGCCAGCCGTACCACTTCCCAGTAGTTGAGGTCGCGCGAATGGACAATCACCGGTTGCGTGTTGACGAAGACCTTGATGTTGATCTCTACCGCAGCGAATTTCTCGACACCAGGGCGCCCCAGATCAAAGAGGTCGCGGTCTTCGATCAGCTCATCGTCATCGCCTGGGATGACCAGGAAGATGTCGTATTTCTGAGCATCCACACCTGCCAGTTTCTTCAGAGTGCGACCAGAGATGCGTTGAGCCCCCCAGTCCTTCGCCTGCCCATCGATGAAGAAGCGGAAGGTGCGGTCGCTTTTGAATGCCAGGAACTTCTCGATGCCCGCCTGGCGCAGGTCTGTGGTCTCACTAGGGCTGAGCAGCTCCAAGTGGCCGTTGGTGAGAAGCTGGAACAGCAGGTACTCGTCCACCGGGCGGAGTTCAGCAGCCTCCAATACCTGCTGCCCGGTCGGAACAGGATCAGCGATCACCAGTGGCCGGTACTCCAGCGCATCGTTGCCGAGCTGGATTTTGTACGGGCCGTGATCGCGCACCTCGCGGCCCGCCAAGACGGCGGCTGCCACGTCCTCAACCTCAAAATCGTTCAATTGACTCATGGGTGAACCCTCGCATCTGAACCAAATGATCTGTTGTCCGCACAGACAACACCACCGCCCTTAAAAACGACCCAAGGGTCGTTGTCCAGCCAGACAACAGTGGACTTCAAAAAAAAGCCGCTTATCATGGATCATGAATCGCGAGCTGTTGTCTGGCTAGGCAACAGACTACTCCCGCCCATTTGGGCAATGCAAGAGGTTGGAGAAAAAAATGGATTTGGCCGGGTTCATCGCTACCATGCGTGAACGGAAAGAGCTGAGCTTTCGTGACCTGGAGAGACGTGCAGGCGACTTGGATCACGCATACATTTGGAGACTGGAGAAGGGAGATCGAGCGGCACCCTCTGAGGAAGTCGTCGACCGCCTGAGTCAAGCGCTCGAGCTGGATGAGCGCGAAGTGGAGGTGTTCAAGCTGCTGGCCAAGTCGGTCACGGTTGAGGACTCCCTATACCGTCTGATGGTCTCGAGGGTGGACATCCCATGGCTGGATTTTGAAGACGTGGCAACAATGAGCTTCAGAGGTGAGCGTCCCAATACCGAGGATGCCTGGCTCAAGCGGATCCAACTCATCCAGCAAATGTAACGACGAGGGCTTTCATGGACGAAAACGTTGTCATCTCACGAGCTAGAAAACTACTGAAAGACGCCGGCATCAACACAGTACCCGTTGATGTCGAGGCACTTGCTCTCCACTTGGGCTTCAAGGTCTCACGGGTGGAGCTTGAGGTGGGTGAAGCAGGTAACACTTTCGAGAGGCGTGGACAGAAGCACATCTGCGTCAACGAAAAGGACAGCCCGGTTCGACAGCGTTTCACGATCCTTCATGAGATCGCACACCATGTCCTTGAGCTCCCGTCCAAACACGGCGATAAGGTGCCCAGTGATGAGCTAGAGCGCTTCACAGGGCGTCATCCGGAAGAGGTTTCGTGTGACCTCTTCGCTTCCGAGTGCCTGGTTCCCTGGGCAATGATCCAGCCATTTACAGAGGAGCGAGACTTTTCCTTGGAGAGCCTTGCCTATCTGGCTGATCACTTCCAAGCCTCCCGCTCCTGCATCGCATCCAAGTTCGCACAGGCCTCTGAAGGCCATCTGGCTTTCGTTGTCGCCGAAGATGGCGTGGTCAAATATTCGATTGGCTCGAAGGCCCTGCGAGATGCCAGGGTGTGGATCACTAAGGGGATCCCCCTCCCCCAGAACTCTGCAGCAGCCAAGGCGTACAAGGCAGGCATCAGCGGCCTTCATGAGGCAGATATCGAAGGGATTGATTGGAGCACCAGTGATGATGCCCGGCGCTTCGCCTGCTACGAACAAGCTACCTACCACGCTCCTACCAGGCAGACTCAGTCAATCCTAACCTTTGACGAGATGGATCCTCGCCCTGTGTCGAATAGCTATCGTGCGAGAAATGATGACGATGATCTTCTGGAAGAACTGGATGGACGGCCTGGGTGGTCGAAATATTGATAGTGTTCCATTTTTATCGGGAAGACATTTAGCAGCCGGCCTAAAATTCTGTATCTCAACGAAGTTAAAGACTGCACATAGAGACTTTTACGATATGTGCTTGCCACAACTAAAAGCCGAGCCGTTTCGGCTATAGCGGCAAGACTTCTGAAGCTATCACCATACGCCACCACACATCCTCTAAGGAAGATAAATAATGCCCCGACGCAAACGAATTAGTGACGAGGACTGTGAATTACACCTCCGAGATAAGTGGAGAGCAATCTTAAGCCTAAGGCTTGCCGCACTTATTCAAACACACGAAAAGGTAACACTACATCTAATAGAAGAAGCAATTGACAGACTAGCTAGCATTTATCGCCTATTCGGAGAGCACAAAGACCCGCACTTCAACAAAGAAATTATGAGCAACTCTGCAAGTTATGACCAGAGAATGTCCGAGATACTATTCTATTATCATTTACGGCGCGGCGGGTTTACCGATCTGGAGAGCAACAAAAAGGGGCCTGACTTTTTCTGCAAAAAGAACAACCGAGAGTATTATTTCGAAGTCGTAACACCAACACCCAACCCAAATCATCTTGACTGGATACAAGATGGAATCAAAAGTAGCGAAAACGCGCCACAAATGTATGTAGAGCGCAGACGTCACATTGCCAAAACCATAGGCAGAAAAGTTAATGATTATCTGGAGTACATCGAAGACGGTACCATACCATCAGACGCAACCTACGTCATAGTAATGAATGACACCTTTCTTCACCCATACAATGAGCCTTGGTTCGGAGCAAACTTGAGCCAGCCCCTTGCATATGGTCATGCAGCAGTCCCTGTGATAGCTAACGTAACACTTGGCGCCATGGATATCAGGTTTAATGAGCTGAACGGAACTTACTTACACCGAGAAGAGGGAGCGATTTACACGAAAGAATCAAAATATATATCCTCCAGCGGAATCAGCATCAATGGCAATCGAGGCAACCAGCCTGACATTACAATAATGAGGGGAAGCGAAACCCCAAAATCCATCGAAAAAACACTAGACATAGCGCTACTGGATACTCAGAAAGTGAGCGGCTTTTATCAACTCACACTTAGAGAAGACCTAGTATTCCTGGATAGAGTATCAGCACACATAGGGCAAAACATATCTAATCCGTCATCAGCGCTCGCCGTTAGGAAAGAGAACTCAGAAAACATCATAGAAGACATCCCCCACTTCTATTTATATCGCGATGACCTACCATTCACTTCGGTGTCCGACCCGTTCTTGATCTTAGGCTTGAGAGGAAGCGACATGTTTAGCAAAGGACTAAAAAGCAACTTAGATTTCATACACGAAAATCTTTACAAAAAAACCCTTAATAGTGCATAAATTTTCTTGAAAGCTTAACTAGCCCTGCCGCAAGCGCGACAGCCGCAGGGCCATACTCTGACTGCCAGCCAATATCAAAACACCTAATAATTAACAACCTGCTTTTGATACGCGACCGAGGAAAAATTATATCGTCTAGATTGTAGCCAAAATCACATACGCTAATTACAACGCCACATCGACTTCAATATGCGTTAAAGGCCATCATCTTGAGCATTAAGGTGCGCCGCCAAGACATCCCCGTGGCATGCAGCAGGCTTGCAATGGCAAGCGATGACCTTACCCCTGATGATGCCTAGGTTGTGCTCAAGGTTTTCAGATGCCTTGAGGAAGCCACGACCGAAGTCGTAGGCGAACTTGCGGATGACCTCATCGCGATCACCGTCCTGGCCCATCTGATATGGATTTCCCCAGATAGTGCCTCGACCGATGTAGACGTCGTAGAGGTCTCCCCGATCCTTGTTCACCACCAAGGTGAGCTGCAGCGGGACTACCCGGGTTGGTATGGCAGCTAGGCCCAAAGCGTCTCTCAAACCGGCAAAGCACTCGCGATCCTCAAAGAGAATCGCGTGCGTTGCTTTTTCGACGGCGCCGGCCTGGTCTTCCACTAGCTCGAACGGTATGCCCTGCTCTTCCGCATAGGCGCTCACGTAGCCATTGGGATCGACCATGGCCAGGAGCTGAACCTCGGCAGATTGGCTGGTGTAGAACTGAACCTTCCTCTGCAGCTTCGAGTAGCAGAGGAATTCCTTCGGGTAGGCGATCAGGATGGTCTTGGTATCACTCATACGAGATGCTTGACGTCGATAGACTCATCGCTCCAGTGCTCTTTAAGATACTCAGTCACGAGCCGGCGATGGCACTGATGAGGCTGGTGCTCACTGCAGAGGAGGCAACCCCCTTCCATTAGGTCTCGGCGCACGTGCTTTTCGATGTTGCGCTTCGCCATCAGGCTCAAGAATTTCTCCTCGTATTGCTGCCAGGTGATGTCCTTCTTCTGGTAAGGCGAGAGAATCTCCTTGGTAGGAGCCAGGTCAGGTAGGTGCACGTAGTCGACGTCGCAGATCTCCTTCAAGAAATACTTCAAGTCGTCACGCTTGGCGAAGCCGGAAAGCTGCGAGATGTTATTGAGCCGAACGTCCACGACACGCTTGGCGCCTGAAAGCTTGATCAGAGAGAAGAAGCGCTCAGCCTTCTTTTCGGTGAAGCCGATAGTCAGTATTTTCATGGGCATCCGTCAGAGAATGGCTGCGACAAGCTTGTAGGCGTAACCCGTGTGGGGATCGATATCACCTAAGCTAACTGTAAAATAGTTGATTCCTTCTGGATGATGAATACCAGTCCCAAGACCTAAGAAATACTGCTCAGCAGGTTCGTCAGTGATACTGAAAGCGTACTGGATTTGATTGTATATGAAGAAAGCACGGGCCTTGAGCCTGTGGTTACCCCACTGAGCGCTTTCCGCTGAAACCCTAACAGAAACCCTTTCTGGCCGAATCAGGTACAGCGACTCCCGCCGTAGGTTCAAGGACTCTGGGGGAACCCGATCATTTACGCCACAACGACTGTGATGGCCCGACTCCCAAAGCCTTAGGGGATGATCTTCAAGGTCGGCGATCTGAGCCAGACTCAATTGACCTTGCGAAATCCACAAAGGTGGGTGGACGATAATATGGTTTTCATTCTGGTAGGGATGATTCTGCAAACCCGAAAAGGTCACTGCGGCCAGATCCCTCACCTGTGCAGTTTGGCCATTGGCGTACGTGCGTTCCACGTCCGAAATCGAGTCATGCTCTCGGTTGCTTACGGGGCGAATCCACACTCCTTGGTTCTCTCCCCCCCATAGCTTGCCGGCTATACAACGGCCATAAGGCTTCTTGGAACTGGCCAAGCATACGAACTGATGCGAGTACGGCATTCTGTGACTCCCTCCATGGTAGCGATGCGCCACACCCATCCTGCACGCATCCCGCGCCCTTATCAATATCTTGGGGGCGCCGTTAGAACCTATACCGTAACCACGCATTTCTGGGGCCGGGGTATAAGGAAGCCCGACCGATTGTTAGGCTGCTTCAGCAGACCATCCCTACCTTTTTAGCTCTTCCCTCTATTTCCTATGCGCCATTGGGCGGGAAGCATCGGCCTCTGAGGGCCAAATCGAGAAAATGACAGTAAACTGTACATGCGTACAGCTCTCGACAGAAAGAGTCCCGATCACCGCCTCATATCTGCCCTAATGGCAAGTAATTCATTATGATGGCCATCGAATTCGGCTCTCTCGGTCAGAAATGCGCCAATTAGGAACGCAAACGAGGGGGCTAGGAAAGGATATGGCAGAGACACAGATTGAGTGGACAGACTCTACCTGGAATCCGGTAGCAGGCTGCTCCATCATTAGTGCCGGGTGCAAAAACTGCTATGCCATGGAAATGGCACGTCGGCTTGAAGCCATGGGCACTCCAAAATACATGGGCTTAACCCGTAAAAAGAACAAGCGCGTAATCTGGAACGGCACCATCGTCGAAGACCATGACGCCTTGGCGATCCCGTATCGCTGGAAAAAACCTCGCAAGGTTTTTGTGAACTCAATGAGCGATCTCTTCCATGAGAAGGTCAGTGACGAGTTCATCGTTGCCGTGTGGAAGGTGATGCGAGAAACCCCGCATCACAACTATCAAATTCTGACCAAACGCCCAGAGCGGATGAAGCAGATTCTCAATGAAGTCATCATTGAGGTACTGCCGAATGTGTGGCTGGGCACCTCCGTGGAAGATCGTGATGCTGCTGGACGAATTCAGTTTTTGAAAGACACACCCGCCCAGATCAGGTTCATCTCCTTTGAGCCATTGATCGGCCCCGTGGGCAGCATTGATCTCTCGCAGATTGACTGGGCGATTGTCGGCGGCGAGAGCGGGAATAAAGCGCGACCGGTGAAAGAAGGGTGGATTGATGAGATCTACACACAATGCCTAGAAAGTGGCACGGCGTTTTTCTTTAAACAATGGGGGACGTGGGGTAAAGATAATGTCCGCCGTTCGAAAAAAGCTAACGGTCGCGAATACCGTGGCAAAACCTGGGATGAGATGCCTGTAAAGCTGGTGGGCATGGCCTAGTTGAAATACCGTAGCCTGACAAGGAATATCCATGGCTAAGAAGAAGTATGATTGGGAAGAAGGTGCAGTTCTTGAAGAGCACTCAAGGAAGAAGCATCAAATACTTCGCGATTATTTTTATCAGTACGTGATCACACGGTGCAAGCACCCGCAGGTCAGAAAATTTCGCCTGGCTGTAGTAGACGGCTTCAGTGGCGCAGGCCGATATCAATGCGGCACTGCCGGTTCACCCATAATTTTTGTGGAAGAGCTGAATCGAGCGTTAACTGACATCAACACCTACAGGGCAGTTAACAATCTACCCCTTGTGGATATCGAGTGTAGCCTTTTCCTGAATGATGCCGAGCGGATGGCAATCGGCATTCTGGAAGGAGTCTTGAATCCAATTATCCTCCACCATAGCATCTCGAATAGCCGGCTTAAAATCCAAACCCGCTACTCGACCGAGCTGTTCGAACATGCTTATCCAAGAATCAAAGCTCAGATCAAATCAGAGAAATACCCGAACATAATCTTCAACCTAGATCAATGTGGGCACAGTCATGTTGACACTGCGACCTTGATCGACATGATGAATCTGAATGAATCGGTGGAGGTTTTCTACACCTTCGTCATCTCTTCTCTACTGGCCTTTTTGAAGCAGCACGATCCAAAAACGCTGTCGAACCAATTGGCATACTTGCAGCTGAGCAGCCGGGACTTCGAGATTCTTGAAGAGAAGCAATCGAAGACAACATGGCTCGGGGTGGCGGAAAACATCGTCTTCGAAAACTTCAAGAAATGTGCAAAATTTGTCAGCCCTTTTTCAATCAACAACCCTAGTGGTTGGCGATATTGGCTGATACACCTCGCCAATTCGTATCGTGCTCGCCAGGTTTACAATGACCGTCTGCACCAAAATAGCGAGACTCAGGCTCATTTCGGCAGATCTGGCCTTGGCATGCTCGCGCATGACCCTAGCGAAGGTAAGACGCTTTACCTCTTCAATGAGTCGGCGAGAGATCAAGCAAAAGACCAGCTTAAGGAGGACATTCCAAAATTCCTCCACGACTCGGTACCCGCATTATCCGTGAAGGATTTTTTCGAAAGGATTTATAACAATACTCCAGCCCATAGCGATGATATCAATACTGCGCTACTAGGTAGCAACGAGATCGAGATTCACACCGCTACCGGTGGAACAAGACGCAAGGCTAGCCAAATCCATACTTCAGACATCATCGCCTTCAAGAAGCAACGAAGCTTCTTCTTTACCAAATGAAGTCAAGTCGGACATGGAACAGCCTAATGAGGTCGACGACCACCGAGTCGTCCGTCACATCACCTACCAAATCCAACGGAAACGTCTATCCACATAAGATGGCCCTGCCGGCCCCTGTAACAGCTTGATCGTCTACCCTCACCACATTTCTACACTTCACATCGCCCAAGAGCACTTAAAAGATCCTGATGGATTAGGCTGATTGATCTTGTAGCTTGAATATCGGCCTGGTACTAACGAGCGTAGCCCTCATGACTCAGCCGCTTTTCGACTTTGACCTCAAATGCGTCTCACACCAGCACTACATAACAGGGAAAGCCGCCATCAACTTCCCCCATCCTGGTAGCACCACGGGTGGATGGCATTTCCTTTCATATTTTGATCGGGAATCCGGCGTGGCCAAGGTGTCATTGGCAGGCATTCATTATCCTGACACGACGGGCTACTTTGGCGACCTGGGCATCACAGACGTGACTGATCGGTTGGCTGACCTTGGCTGGTCTGTGGAGGGCCAACGTCTGTTCATGGCGGATCACTACAGAGCCGCAGCAGACATGATCGTGAAGTGGCTACTGAGCGACTCCAAACACTGTAGCGTCGAGGTTGCTGAATGGTTTCTCTCCCCCGCTGACAGACAAAAGCTCCTTAGGCTTTTAGAGTTGGCAAAGCCAAAGCTTCTCGCGGTGGGCAGGCTTGAAAAAATGGAAGCATGGCTCAGCTCGCAGTAACCTCACCACAGCAGTTGGCGCATGAACCCGCCGCTAGCCCAAAGCTGGACATGCACTCTCTCAGTTAAGGACGACAAATGTTTCCACCTATGGCGAACCCCAATCTCGAAATCTCAGCTGCCGAATTTGAGCGGTTGGTCAGAGAGTGGATCCTCAAGCAGGGTGGTGAACTGACATCGCTGGAGGTGAAGCACGACGTAAGGATCGAAGCCTACGACTCAACCTACCAGATCGACGTGCTGGCGAAATTCCAAGCCTTTGCAGGGGCCGAATTTATCGTGCTGATTGAGTGCAAAAAATACCGAAGCGCAGTCGAGCGAGAGCTCGTTCAGGTACTGCACGACAAGGTGAGATCCGTCGGTGCTCATAAAGGCATGCTCTTCACCACGACTGGTTTTCAATCCGGCGCGATAAAATACGCCAAAGCGCACGGCATAGCGTTGGTGTCGATAATTGAAGGCGCTGCTACATACGAAACTCGCTCCGCTTTTCCAGTCGCGGCGCAGCCTCCGGCCTGGCTCAACCTGCCGAAATTTGCACTCTGGCACGTTGGGGAGAATGACGCCGGAAGCATCTCGATGAAGTCGTTGGGCCGTGCTAGTACAGAGATAAGCGACATGTTGGGCAACTAGGCCTGCCTCGCCGCATAGCTGTCAGGATTCACGACATGCGGATGCTACGGCTCACGGGACGGTTGACAGGCGCCACGGCCTCCAAGCCGGTCACCAACTGATTGATAATGCATTGCCATAATGTCGGGACATCAACTGAAATCCGGCCCAAGGAATGCTCATGACTGTAGGTACCCTGGTTCAGCAACTGAGGATGGCTCAGCACGTCGTTGTTTTCACAGGGGCGGGTGCATCAGCCGAAAGCGGCATCTCAACATTCAGGGATGCGCTGACTGGGCTCTGGGAGCGATTTGATGCAGCTCAACTGGCCACCAGTGAAGCATTCAGAGCCGACCCAGCGCTGTGTTGGGGATGGTATGAATGGCGCCGCCAGAAGGTTGTCCAAGCGCAGCCCAACGGTGCTCATGTTGCTATCGCCGAACTCGCCAGCTATGTGCCCAAGCTCACTGTCGTCACTCAAAATGTCGATAACCTGCATGAGCGGGCTGGCAGCCAGGATGTGATTCATCTACATGGAAGCCTGCACTCGCCTAGGTGTATCGATTGCGGGCTGGCGTATACGAGGCCCCTCCCGTCTGACGATCTCCCTGACGGTGGAATTCGGATTGAGCCACCGCGATGCAGTTCCTGTCGCGGGTATGTTCGCCCTGGAGTCGTTTGGTTTGGCGAGATGCTGCCTGAGCATGCTTGGAGTGCGGGCCTAGCTGCTGCAGAGGAATGCGATGTGTTCCTCTCCATTGGTACGTCCGGGATTGTTTACCCAGCTGCGGAGCTACCACTACGCGCGTTGGGTCATGGGGCGGCTGTCGTCCACATCAACCCAGTGCGCTTCGACGTCAGCAGTCAGGAGCACTTTCTCCAGGGCCCTGCTTCGGTGATGATGCAGAGCCTAATTCGCGAAGCCTTTAGCGCTTTTCCAGCCTTATAACTTGACGCCGATCCACGGCATACCCGCTTTGGGCTTGCCCCCTGTCGGGTTGCGGCTGTAGTGAACCACACCCTGCCTGCGCCGGGTTTTGACCCTCCAGGCGCCATCCTCACGCCTTTAGCCCTTCGGGCCAGCGCGCTCCGCTTACGCTATAAGCTTATCAACCAGGGAATCAGGAGCTGCATGGTTAATCAGTCCGAATCAAAAAAGCCCCCTCGTCCTTAAGATCTAGCCACTCTGCCAAGCAGATCGAATTTCACGAAAACCGACGACTGCCAGAGAGGCACTGGTCTTCCGATCCAAACCAGCCGAGGCGCTTGGCCGAGGAAGCGCCCCTCTTGATTCCCACCAACGCGATACTCGTTACCGGCGCTTATGTCGCTCCTGCTGACTCAGTGGCGGCTCCTTATCGCGTCGTTGGTACTCTGTAGTTGGTGGCGGGGTTGGTATTTTCTGCTCGCTGCTTTGTGGTTTTTTGTCATCGGTCATGCGATCAACTCCCTAATGATTGTGAGGACGGCGAGTAGAGCAAATGCGCCCGCTCCGATAGTAATTTCCTGGTAGGCCAATTCCAGCGGTTTCGACTTTTCGTCTATAGACGTCTTGAGGATCTCGAGGGTGTCGACATAGCAGTTATAGATGTGTGCTTTTTGCGCCTCGTCATCCACAGCCTTCAAATATTCTGCCGTTTCCCGACTAGAGGGCAGACTTGGGTAGGCCTTGATACTGAGCGCACTGAGAGCGTGTCCCCAAGCACAGCCTATAGCGAGTGCTGCCACGGCAAATGCTAAGAATGCACACACGGCCAGCGGGGTTTGGATCTGGAAAAGAATCCCATTCTTCAAAGCTGCTAAGGCGCTGAGCCCAGCGACCAAAACTGACACTGCGGTAAAAAACTTAGCACTTTTGTTCTCTACCTGATCGAAGCGACCTTGCTCTTCTTTGAATCTGTCTTTCAGGTACGAAATCGTTTCATCCATCGAATCGCTCACCCCATGCTAGGCGGCCCATAGGCGCAATCGCCCTTGAGCGTGATCGCGGTATAGTAGCGATATGAAAGCATCGGCATAAAGGAATTTGCTATGAGCACCGATCAGTACCGCACGCAGGTGGCCAATATTCAGAACAGTATTGCCAAGCTTCAGGGCGAAAAAGCCAAGAAAGTCGATGCTGCTGCAAAAGCGGGTAAGAAAAATCACGACGCCCTAGCCGCAGCAGCACGCACATCTTCGGCTTCGACCGCCACGTCTAAACTCCGGGAGGCTACAAGGTACGCCAGTGAGCAGGCCAAAGCCGAGACAGAGGTTGGCAAAATTGAAAAGAAAATTGCCGACGAGCATAAAAAACTCGTTACGGCACAGAAGCGTCTCGAGGATGAGTTGAAGCGAGAGCGCAAACGGCAGGACACTGCTCAAGCTCGGCGAGTTACCGAAGAGAAGAAAGTCGTGGCTGAGCAGAAGCGCGCCGCCCTCCAGCAAGAGCGTGTACTCCGCAACCTGAGCCAAGGCCTTTCGAGGCACGAAAATCTACACGTTCAAACCGCCCTAGAGATCGAGCGCCTAAAGGCCCTCCCAGAGAAGATCACCGTCGTCTTCTTCGCTGCCGACCCTGGCAACGACTCAACAACCAAGCTTGGGCTTGATGAAGAAGCTCGCCTAATCGCTGAGCGCATCCGTGCTTCGGAACATAGAGATGCTCTGGTTTTTCATACAAGGTGGGCAGTGCGACCGCGCGATGTGCTTCAAGCCATTAATGAATTGCAGCCGACCGTGGTTCATTTTAGTGGCCACGGGACAAACGCCGATACGCTCGTGCTACAGGACGATCAGGGGAATGAAAAACACGTCAGCAAAGAGGCCATCGTCAGTGCGATGGCGCTTGGTTCGGAAAGCGTGAAGCTGGTGTTCTTCAATACCTGCTTTTCCTTCAATCAAGCTCAAGGTTGCTTGCAACACGTACCCGCGACCATAGGCATGAACAGAGATGTCGGTGATTTACCTGCACGAATTTTCTCAGCGCAGTTTTATTCGGCAATCGGTTTCGGACTTTCCATCACGAAGGCATTCCAGCAGGCTAAGGCCTTGGTAGCAATGGAAACTCCTGGCGAGGAATCGATACCAGAAATATACGTTCAAGAAGGTTTGACTGAGGAGATGCTGACGCTTGTTAGGCCGCCGTCACTTTAAACATCAGCCCTACTGTTCAACGCTACCCACAACTGCCGTTCACATCACTCCCGTATGATTCGATATCCCTAGTCAGCAGCATTTTTCTCCAATCAAAGCTGCCTTGGCTCCTAAACCAAGGCTCAGCTTATGCGAGGTAGTGATCGCAAACGGGTTCGGACAATCCAGCCCAGCAGTACAAAGCTTCCCCCGAGCACCCCAATGTATTTCAGACCAATGCTGTCGATCAAAAAACCGCCGGCCAAAGCTCCCAGCATGATCCCAAGATTGATAGCAGTGACGTTGACGGCACCGATTAGCTGAGCGCTGCTGCCCGCTCTTCGCAGGACATCAATACCCATCAACAATCCGGTCATTGCGTGACACCCACCCACTGCGGCGACTGCAAGGGGTAGAATCCACATCTCATCGCCCAACAAGGTGATAGCTGCCAGTGATCCGGCCAAGATCAGGAGTAGACGCTTGAACAAGGCGTCTAGGGGATTGGGAACTCGCTTGGCCAACATCAGGTTGCCCACGATGTCCGCAACACCATAAAGCGCCAGAATCATCGTTACCTGCACCGCAGGAAAGCCGGTATGTCGGATCAAGAAGGTGGCGAGGTAACTGAACACGGACATGATGCCGCCGAATATCAGCACAGAGCTCAACAGCATCAGCACGATATCCTTCTTCCAGATTTCGCTCAGTCGACTCAGCAACGTGATAGCTGGCTTTGACGCATTTGACTCAGGTGGACGGATCCACTTGATGACCATCAAGAGCGCCACCGCACTCAAGCCAGACATCAAAATCAATGCTCCTTCCCAATGCCACAAATCACTGACAGCCTTTCCGACGGGAACACCTACAACGGAGGCAATCGAAACGCCGATCAAAACCCTGGACACCGCGAGGCTCTTGGTCTGCTCCGAAGACATTGCAGCTGCAATCAATGCAGCATTCGTCCAGAAAATTGCGACCCCTACCCCGCCTAAAGCACGCCCGATCAACAGTAAGGAAAAGTTCGTTGTCAGGGCCGCAATGGTGTTGCCTAGGAAGAGCGCAACGCAGGCCGCCATCAGCAACGAGCGCATGCGGACACGATGTGTAAAGGCCGCAATTACAGGGGCGCCGATCCCCATCCCCAAGGCAAATGCAGTGATAAGCCAGCCTGCGTTTCCGACGGTTATATGCAGACCTGTCGCGATTTCAGGGAGAAGGCCGGCTACGATGAATTCTGATGAGAGCATCACAAAAGCAGTAAACGTTAGTACATACACCTTCGGGTTTAACAAACTGGTCATTGGTTCCCATTTCAACTATGTGTATTGCTGGCAGACATATGGAGGGGGATAAATGCGAGCGCATTGTCCATCCTCTCCTATCCGTCCAAGTGCCAAGGAGCAGTGCAATCTGATGGAGTTGAGGAGGAAGCTGAACGCAGCGTTCTTGGCAAGCCACTTCGTACTCAAATATGAGCTTCAGTTTAACGATAAGGCATCGGTACGTCGTTGAGCAGCTTTCAACGCAGCATTCGATCCGCCACCACAATGCAAAGCTGCTCACCTGATGCTCGTCATTAGCGCAAGAAATCCCCGTACTTTGACCGTGCCCCCATACTCGATCAGCTGTAGCCAAAGATTGATGCTCCAGGGATCAAGTGACCTGGTGCAGAATGGTCGAACCTGGTGAAATCGCATTTCCTTGATTCCCAAGCCTAGAACCGGCGGTTAATTGCCATGGGGCGGAGGAAGAGAAATACCAGTGAATCGCCAACCAACGTAAGAGGGCCAGAATGAACGATACGAAAAAGGTGCAACTCTGCGTTTTATGTGGGGAGCGGCCAGCCACAAAAGGAGAAGGTGATCACTTGCCGCCGCAGTGCATTTACCCGAAGCCGAGGCCATTGGGTATACCTTGGAATAAGGTGCCTGCGTGCACTCCCTGCAACAACGCAGGCAGCGCAGACGATGAGCAGTTCAAGCTGATCATCGGGTTGAGTACAGGTGAGTACAGGGAAAATCCAGACCAGGTAATCGACTCCCTCGCAGGAACTATCGGTAAAAATATGAGGCTTGCCCGACAGGTGTTGACCAAACAGGAACGCGGCTATGGTCACCGCTTCGGGAATGCCGTAGCCGAGCCACTGGTCGCCGTTCCGTTCGACCGTGAAGCCTACAGCAGAGTCATTCAGCGCATTGTCAGAGGCTTGTATTGGCAGCAAAGTGGCCAGATTCTTAGACCAGACGCAGAGATCCAAGTCATCCCGGCACAATCCGTTACGCCTGAGCTCGGGGCGCCGATTAAGCTTCTACTATCGCGCGCCATGCGGGTAGAGCTCAACAACGCCACATTCGTCTACAAATTCATACTGGAAGACGATGACGCTAGCTTCTGGGGCCTCCAGTTCTTCGACAAGCAGTTCGTCTTCGCGCTTGTGTCCCCGCAGACGGAACCGAAATAGACCAGAGGAGGTGTATTCCTTCTACTGACAAGCATTTGAATGGCCGTCTTCTTCAACCTCCACAAACCAATGATAAACCCTTGTGGCGGGTGGTAGTTCTGACGGCTCCTCACAGCTAAGCAGTCGCCTTAGCCCAGTCTGTGTACCCCTTCGCGCCACCACCGTAATAGTCATCTCGTGTGGACTCCGCGAGCGGCTTATCTTGCTTGAATCGCTCTACAAGATCAGGGTTGGCAATAAATGGTCGCCCAAATGCCACAAGGTCGACCAACCCTTCAGCCCGGCGCTCCATGGCCAGTTGAAGGTCATAGCCATTGTTACCCATGTAAACGCCCTTGAACCGCTTGCGCAAAGCATCAAGGTCAATACCCTCAGCTAGGTCGCGAGAGCCTGCCGTGGCACCCTCTACAAAGTGTAGGTAAGCAAGGTCATAAGCGTTCAGCTTGTCGATCAGGTACCCGTAAGTCTCCATGACCTGCCTGTCCATCGGAGTGTTGCCGGCATCGGGCGTAGTCGGTGAAAGGCGGATGCCAACGCTACCGCTATCCCACACCTCAAGCACTGCCTCCACAATTTCCCGCGTCAGGCGTGTACGGTTTTCGATGGATCCACCGTAACGATCCGTGCGCTTATTCGTGGAGTCTCGGATGAATTGGTCGAGTAGATAACTGTTCGCCGAATGCACCTCGATACCGTCGAACCCTGCCCGCTTAGCGCACTCAGCGGCATGCCTGTATTGCCCAGACAGGCTGGCGACCTCGTCCGTAGTTAGCGCCCTGGGTACCGAGACCCTCTCAAAACCGTTTTCCGTGAATGTATGCCCTTCAGCTTGAATCGCAGACGGTGCGACCGGAGCACCACCCTCTGGCTGCAGAGATGTATGGGAAAATCTACCCACATGCCAAAGCTGACAAACAATCTTCCCTCCAGCCTCATGTACCGCATCTGTCACCAGTTTCCATCCGGCGACCTGCTCATCAGTCCATATGCCAGGGGTATAGGCATAACCTCGTCCCTGCAAGGAGATGTTGGTGGCCTCGCTGATGATCAGCCCGGCAGTCGCCCGCTGGGAATAGTAGGTTGCGTGCAAAGCCGTTGGCACGCCATCTGAGCCCATGCGGCTCCTGGTCAATGGGGCCATCGCTATCCTGTTGGAAAGCGACAGATTACCCACGGTAACAACGTCGAAAAGGTCAGTAGAACGAGAAGGGGTCGACATTTTTTGATCTCAAAAGACGCATTTGCCCCACACCCTACGTACCAATTCAGCGCAGGTGAAGATCGCCCCTGAGCACAACACTGGTTCTCCTTAATTACCAATCCGACAGGTGATACCACGCAGCATGTGAAAGTCATCAATGGATCTTTGATAATCTAACTGCCTATTTTCGTGGGTGTATCTGATGGACGTCTTTCACTCGATGCAGGTTTTTGTAAGCGTCATCGAAACCGGCAGCTTTACCAAAGCCGCGCAAGCTCTACACCTGCACCGCCCCGCCGTATCCAAAACTATTCAGCTCCTCGAACAACAATTGGGTGGTCGGCTGCTTAACCGAACGACGCGTCAGGTCAATTTAACCCCTGAGGGCGAGGCGTTTTATGAGCGTTGCAAAACGATCCTTGCAGACGTTTCGGAGACCATGTCTTCTTTGGGTAATCGCCCTGCCCGCCTTATCGGAAAACTACGTGTAGACATGCCGGTTAGCTTAGCAAAGCTATTAATTATTCCTGCGCTGATGGACTTTCAACGTAGGTACCCAGGGATTGAGCTCACCATCGGAGCGAGTGACAAACCCATCGACATGCTCAGTGAGGGCGTGGATTGTGTAGTCAGGATGGGGGAGCTTGAAGACTCCAGCCTGATCGCCAGCAGCATCGGCCATTTACCCATGCTGACGTGCGCTGCCCCCTCTTACCTTGAGAACTTTGGCACACCTCAAACCTTGGCTGACCTGGAAATGCACCGCGCCGTAAATTACTTCTCAGGCAACAACCCGCGCCCTATCGAATGGGTATTCACGGTGGATGGGCATGTCAAAGCGATGCGGCTGGAGTCAGGGATCAGAGTCAATGACACCGAGGCATTTGTGGCATCTGCATTGGCTGGTTTTGGTCTGCTCCAGGGGTTGGAAATTTCTGTACGTAGCCATTTGCACGATGGTTCGCTCGTCCAAGTGCTCAGGGAGTTTGAGGTTCCAGCAAAGCGGGTTTCGATCTTGTATCCGCACCGTGAACTTTTGCCACCCAAAGTGGAAGTCTTCATAGAATGGTTGAAGGCGCTGATGGCTACCCACCACCTGGTGTGATTCCCATTGGTATTTCCTGGATAACAGTGTGTGTCTGCAGGCGGTCTTCCTGAAGCCGCTGCGAGCGATTAGTTTTGACCTTTTCCGTATCGCAGGAGCTGGCAATGTCTAAAGTCGTTCGTTTTCACCGCATGGGTGGCCCAGAAGTCCTACAAATTGATGACGTTGATGTGCGAACTCCTGCCGCCGGCGAGGTGCGCATCAAGGTGAAAGCACTCGGGCTAAACCGTGCCGAGGCCATGTACAGGTCTGGCCAGTACACCTTCACCCCGGAGATGCCAGCGATCCTCGGATATGAAGCAGCAGGCACCGTTGAATCGGTGGGTGAAGGTGTCTCTGAATATGCCGTAGGCGACGAGGTGAACGTTATACCAGCGTTCTCTTTTGCAGATTACGGCATGTATGGAGAGCTCGTCGTTGCTCCGGTTCACGCACTTGTAAAGCAGCCAGCAGGACTGACATCCATCCAGGCTGCTGCGACATGGATGAAGTACGTAACTGCCTACGGCGCGCTGGTAGACATCGGCAACCTGCAAAAAGGCGAAACCGTATTGATTCGTGCGGCATCGAGTAGCGTTGGGTTGGCGGCCATTCAGATCGCGAACCTCTTGGGTGCTATTCCCGTGGCATTGACCCGTACCAGTGAAAAACGACAAGCACTTCTAGATGCCGGCGCTGCGCACGTGATCGCAACGTCGGAGCAGGATCTGGTAGCTGAAGTGAATCTTTTAACTGAGGGCAAAGGCGCGCGGATGGCGTTTGATCCAGTCGGCGGCCCTGAGGTCGCAAACATCCTTCGAGCCCTTTCGTACTTGGGTATTTTTTTCCAATACGGAGCGCTTGAAACCACCGACCTGAGTGTTCCGGTCATGGAATTGCTGGGCAAAGACCTGACCATTCGCGGCTACCAGCTCTTTGAGATCACCCAAGATCCTGAACGTCTGAACCGTGCGAAGAACTTCATCACTAAAGGGCTTGAAGGTGGCGCCCTCCAGCCGATCATTTCAAAAACGTTTCCGTTCAGCGAGATGATTGAGGCTCATCAGTACATGGAGTCCAACGCGCAGATCGGTAAGATTGTGATCGAGCTGTAATTATCGCGTCGTAAGCCGGCGGCGAAGATATCTTCTGAGTCAAAGCGTTAAGCAATGGCGTCATTTGTGGCCGCCATTGCGTTCTGTGTCCGTTACGCAGAAGAATTAGGTGCCTGTCGGCTTCTGACATTCAACGTTTGCCGATGAAGCACATGCTCTAGATGCTTTTTCAAAAGTGTCTGGAGCGTCCCGTCATAGCCTCTGGCAATTTTCAGGAGAGCTACTAATTCGCGATAATCAATCACGTGAAATAGATCACCGGTTTCGCCCATCGCGGCGACAGCTGCCTCATACACCTCATCCCAATTTTCAGCAAACAGCTCTGAAACGATCACTACGCAATGCAATTGATCTGACAGATCCACGTTTAAGACTTTGCCCTCGATTGAGCTGATCTTGCAGTTCCGTCGAAGCGCTTTGGCTGCACCTACGAGCTGAGCTAACCCTTTTAAAGCCTGTTTCTTTACGCCAGAGACCTTCCTTGCATGCACCCTGGAGCCCTTTGAAGCAAGCATCGCGAGGTCTTTAGCTTCAATGAGAATATTCCCGTGGCTTGAAAGGGCCAGAACGTCCGTTAGCTCTCGGGTTTTCTCACCATTTTCTACAGTTGGACTTTTATAAAGCTGCGCCGGGTAAACAGATGAGAGTGCTGCCCATACTGAGTTCTCCAGCATCCCACCCTCATCCGGATGATCCACCTGAACAGTTTGATACGTGCCCATACCCACGTACGATAAAAAGTTGGGATGCCAGTCGACAAGCTTGACGGGGATTTTCACAGCAGCTAACTCAGGATTTTTCGCCACCGTACTATTGTCGTGCATTGCTTCATTGAAGATATCTAGAAGACATTCACCAAACTCTAGAACGCCTCCGGTGTAAAGCCTAGTGATAGGCTGAAGGCATACAGAAGCTTGTTCGGAACCCTCCGAGGCGAGGGATCCTGGTGACCAGCCGACGCAGTGATCCATCTCGTTGAACAGAAAAAAATTCACGTCACCGCGACTCAAGACCTCTATGAGTGCTTGGTGTTCTTCAGCATGTGCCTGAGGTCGAGAAACAATGAGTGGAGTGTCTGGAGCGTCGTGAATAATCCCTGCAACGCAGACTTTATTTTCTAACACACCTATACCGACTTCGAATGAACAGCCTACCGATAAAGCTTTGAGGCTGCTGATGGGGGCCTTGATCAGAACGGATGCACCGTCTGTAGTTGGTATAAACCATATGCCAGCTTCAGACGAATACATTTCCTGATGGATCCTAGTGCTTGGCATTATCAAAAGTAGGAGGCTCCTTCGGAATGTACATTAAGGCCCACGTCAACCAAACGGGATGAATCAGCTCATCCCACAGCGATGAGGAAGCAGTAAGCCGTTCTAAACTCCTCCCTGGCTCGCGACCGACAAGGCATCGATCATGGCTAGGTGAGTCCGGAGGCACAAGTATGCATCTTGTTGTGTTTCATCATAACCTCTCCAGAATCTCAGGCCTTGTCGCTTCTCTGTCGGGTACCTGTCGTGTTGTGCCCTCAGCACCTTCTTCATCATGAGCCTTACCAACCATCTGATGGAGCTCAAAAATGAACGCGAACAACAAATCTGGCCAACCTCGTATGTTGAGTCTCGAAGAGCTCGCCACTCTCATCCGAAAAATGCGGGAAGCTTTTCAATGGTCGCAGGAGACTTTGGCCGAGCTCGCAGGCCTGAACGTACGAACAGTCCAGCGCGTTGAGAATGCGAAGTCGGCAAGCATCGATACTCGACGCGCGCTCGCAGTCGCTTTCGAAATCGAGGACATTGACGCCTTCAATAAGCCTTTCGCCATCCCTACAGAAGAGGAGCTGAAGGAAGAGAAGGCCCGTATAGAACGCGACTACATCACCTTACCGGCAGTCCCTCTGTCGACGGGACGCCAACTCGCTACACTGGCGGAAAGCTCCACTGTGGATATCTCCCAACCTGGATTTGAAATGAAGCGCGATGCCCAGGAGGTCTTTGCGTCGCTCGTGGACTACTTCCGCGACTATAGAGATTGCGCGAGCGATTACTCAGAAAGCGCCAAATTTGCTGTGTACGACGAAATGCAGGAGCTGATCGATGAACTGCAGCAGCTTGAGGTAGCAATTCAATGTGCAACTCGCAAGGTACACCTGAAGGTTAGTGGCGAACCGTCAGAAGCGGCGCCCCTGACTGTCCACATGTCGTACCTGATTGCCTTCGAACAGGGTAAAGCTCCAAGCGAATTCGCGGTGCAAAAAAAACTGAATTTTCAGTTCTGACATGCATTGCTCCGAGCAAGGAGGCTTACTTCCGCGATCACTGCTTCTACCACCCCACCGGTGCGCCAAAACCTCAATGGCTTACAGCGTTGCGAGTTGCTGCGCTGTCTGCTGATCGGTAATCAGACCTGATATCCATCGCCCGCGTAGTGCAGCCAGAATCGCAGGTATTTTACGCTCCCCGCCCGCGAAGGCGATGATCGGGCGCTCGGCCAACCTTGGCAAAGGCAGGCTCGTAACCCGCTCTGACCATCCCTCATTGATGGGCGCTCCTTGACGATCCATCGCCCAGCCCAGGATTTCTCCGACCGCGCCCTGCTCCGCCAAGGCTTTCGCCTCCTCCGGCGACAGGAACCCGTTCTGGACTAGCGCGCAATTAACCTGCACTTCACCAATACCGACAAAGGCGACTTCAGCCTGGCTGTACAGATCTTTGATCAATGGGGTCAGGCGGTTATCGAGCCATTGGTCTCGCTCATCGGCGGTATTAGCGATGATCGGCATCGGTTGGAGGAAGGCTTTACCGGAGGTTTTGTCGGCAAGCCTCAACCCTACGTCGTAGGAGTTGAACGACCCATCGCGAGCCACACTGCCTGCAAGGGAAATGATGCTCAACTGCGGAGCTCGCAGCTCGGTGATTTCGTCTACCACGGCCTTCAGAGTACGACCGAACCCAACAGCCATTACTCTCAGAGAAGGCTCAGCCAGGTAGCGCTCCATCATGGCAGAGCCCAGAACGGCGATCCGACGCTGACCGGCAGCTTCATCAGGTGAATCGAGTGGTGCTACCTCACACATGCTGAGCCCGAAACGCTGCTGAATCTTGGACGCAAGATCCATGCACTCTCGAATAGGATGGTTGATCCGGACTTGAACCATCCCGGATTCAGTAGCTAGAGAAATCATTCGATTGATGGTAGGGCGCGAGATATTCAGGCGCTGTGCGATCTCTTGTTGCGTGTTATTGCCCACGAAATAGAGCCACGCCACCTGCGCCATCAGTTCTTTTTTTGTCGACTGCATTCCCAACGCCCTTGCTCCATTCCGCATACGCAACGCGGCTCAACGAATGTAAGTACCTTATCAGATTTGCCAATCTACCCGCATGAACGGCCTCTTTTCGCGGGTTTAGCCACGATGACGACTGCGGAAATAACTGATCAGGCCTTGGGTAGATGGATCTTCCGCTGATGACTCATCTTGGCCCACCAGTCGGCTATAAACCCCTTTACCCAGCTCCTTACCGAGCTCGACACCCCATTGATCGAAAGCATTGGTGCCCCAGATGACGCTTTGTGCGAACACCTTATGTTCGTACATCGCTACCAATGCTCCCAGCCTGCGCGGACTAATGCGCTCAAGGACGAGGGTGTTGCTTGGGCGGTTGCCAGGAATCACCTTGTGCGGTGCAATCGCCCGGATATCGTCCTCACCAACGCCTTTCTCGCGCAGTTCTGTCTCAGCTTCAGCAAGAGTTCTTCCCAGCATCAGCGCCTGGCTCTGAGAGAGGCAGTTGGCAAATAACCACTGATGGTGATCAGAAACGGGATTGAAGCTTACGACCGGGACGATGAAGTCCGCCGGAATTAGCTGAGTGCCCTGGTGCAGCAGTTGGTGATAGGCATGTTGACCATTGCAACCCACACCGCCCCAGATGACCGGCCCGCTATCAACAGAAACGGCAGTACCGTCCTGGCGAACGCTTTTACCGTTGGACTCCATATCCAACTGTTGAAGGTGCTTGGTGATGTTACGCAGGTAGTGATCATACGGCAGGATCGCATGGCTTTTCGCGCCCCAAAAATTGCCATACCAAACGCCGAGCAGGGCTAACAGCACAGGCATATTTTCTTCAAACGGTGCCGTTTGGAAATGCTGATCCATGCTGTAGGCACCGGACAGTAACTCTTTGAAGTTGGACATGCCGATGGCCAAGGCAATAGGCAATCCAATCGCCGACCATAGCGAGTAGCGTCCGCCCACCCAATCCCACATAGGGAAAATGTTCTCTTCACGGATGCCGAAAGCCACTGCTGCTGCGTTGTTACTGGATACCGCGATGAAATGGCGATGGAGCTCCGAAGGAGTGCCACCCTGTGCCAAGTACCAAGCTCGTGCCGCATGGGCGTTTTTAAGCGTTTCGAGGGTATTGAAGGTTTTAGAAGAAACGATGAACAAGGTCGTTTCGGCGCGCAGCTTCATTGTCAGTTCATGAAATTCGCTACCATCGATATTCGCCAGGTAGTGGCATCGCACTCCTTTCTGGGCGTAGGACAGCAGGGCCTCCGATACTAGCTCGGGGCCGAGGAACGACCCGCCAATTCCGATGTTCACGACATCCGTAATAGGTCGTTCGGTGTAACCACGCCACAACCCGTCGTGAATACGACCGACCAAGTCGGTCATTTGGTTCAACACTTTGTGAACGTCAGGCATCACGTCCTGGCCATTCACCAAGAGTTTGTCGCCTACCGGACGACGCAACGCCGTGTGCAGTGCTGGCCGGGTCTCCGATGGGTTAACTATCGCCCCCTCAAATTGGGCATTGATAGCACCGCGCAGACCTACCTGGTTGGCCAACTCAACCAAGAGCTGGCGAGTCTCGGTGGTGATCAGGTTCTTCGAGTAATCAAGGAATAGCCCACTGCTGCTCAACGTGAACTGCTCGAAGCGCAGTGGATCGGCATTGAACGCCTCGCGCATACTGAAATTTGCCATTACACCTTTGTGGTGACTGAGCGCCTTCCAAGCGGGCAGCTGCGTAACATCATCAGGGCTTTCGTGGTGTGTCATTCAATTGCTGCCTATCTTATTGTCGAGGATCGGTCATCACTGGATGGTGTACCCGCCATCCACCACAAGGTTCGCTCCGTTGATCATCGACGCCGCATCGCTGGCGAGAAACAAAGCCGCCAACCCAATTTCCTCCGGCTGGGCGAAACGCTGGGTGGGTATCTGAGCACGCGCGCGAACACCGATTTCGCCCGACCAACCCTTGTTGCCCATTTCCGTCTCTACAACGGTGGGTGAAATGGTGTTGGAGGTCACCCCTCGTGGCCCCCACTCCACCGCCAAACACTGATTCATGCCAATCACCGCAGCCTTCGACGCGCTATACGCCGTATGTCCCGGTATGCCAATCAAAGCGGCCTGAGAGGCCAATGTGACGATCCGGCCCTTGCCCTGCTCAAACATGTAGGGCGCTACTGCCTGGGCCATCAGGAACTGACCTCTGAGGTTGATCTCCATCGTCGCGTTCCATGCATCCGTGGTGAGCTCTTCGGCAGGTGCAGTGATAGCGATACCTGCGTTGTTAATCAGAACGTCTATCTGACCAAAGTGATTGGCGACAGCGGAAATCACGTCAGTAATCTGAGAGGGTTCACGGATATCAACCACCCACCCCTGCCCAACCAGTTCTTGCGCGACTGATTCGACCTGAGGGTCGCGATCCAGCAAGGCAAGTTTCGCCCCCTTTTCCGCAAATAACTCAGCGGTGGCGCGGCCAATACCCGTTGCTGCACCAGTGATGACGACTACCTTCCCGGTAAAGTCGAAGGCTTGGGCGAACGTAAGCTTGCTCATAACGGCTCCTTCCTGGATCAACGATTGTGGTGTTTGCGGCTGACGAAAATCGCCAACAGGATGATCGCGCCCTTGATCACGCTCTGGACGTACGGCGAAACGCTCATCAGGTTTAGGCCGTTATTGAGCACGCCCAGCAGCATCGCGCCCACCAAAGTACCTAGAATCGCGCCGCGACCGCCTGCAATAGCTGCACCACCCAGCACAACGGCAGCAATCGCATCCAGCTCAAAGGAGACGCCAGCGTTTGGTTGTCCGCTCATCAACCGCGATGTCAGCAACAGACCCGCCACTGCAGCAGTCAGCCCACTAATGCCGTAAACCAGCAACTTGTAGCGTGGAGCGCGGACACCTGAAAGGCGCACCGCTTCCTCGTTACCGCCAATCGCGTAGATATAGCGCCCAATTGGGGTGTGCTGGAGAAGGATGAACGCCGCGATGTAAACCAGAACCATCGCAAGAATCGGGATCTGAATGCCCAGGAACTCACCGCGACCGAAGAAGCTGAACCACTCTGGCAGGCCAGAAATTGGGTAGCCATTGGTGTACATAAGGCCTAAGCCACGCGCAATGCCCATGGTCGCGAGCGTGACAATAATGGGCGGCATTTTGAGGTAAGCGACGAAGATGCCATTGCCAATACCGAAGGCTGCACCGAGCAGCAGGCCGGCCACTATCGCGATGGGGCCAGGGACGCCGGCGACCAGTAGTGCTGCCGTGAGCGTTCCACTCAAAGCCATCACCGGGCCTACAGACAGGTCGATTCCTCCTGTCAAAATTACGCAAGTCATGCCGACCGCGATGATCGCGTTAATTGAGACTTGGCGCGCAATGTTCTCCAAGTTGGCGGAGGTCAAAAACTTATCGCTCGCGAAGATCATGCAGATGGTCACTACGATCAACCCTACCAAAGGGTAGAACGCTGGCGAGCGCATGAAGCGAGCAAACCACCCTTGTGGTGCCTTGGCTTTTGTTGCTTTCAAGGAGTCGTTATTTAACGCTTGCGGTTGCATGGCGCATTACCTCTTCGGAATTGATGAACTCGGCCTCTAACACCTTGACGATGGAGCCCTTGTTGAAAACCGCAACGCGATCACACATGCCAACGATCTCCGGCAACTCGGAGGAAATCATGATGATTCCGAAGCCCTGAGCGGTCAGTCGGCGCATCAGCGTGTAGATCTCTGCCTTGGCCCCCACATCGATACCTCGGGTAGGCTCATCGAATACCAGGACGGTGCAGTGGTGATTCAACCACCGGGCGATGACGACTTTCTGCTGGTTACCACCGCTCAAATTGACCACCCTCGACTCACTGCTCGGTGCCTTGATGGACAGTTGGCTCATCAGTTCATCGGTCTGTTTGTTTTCATGGGAGTGGTTGATCAGGCCAAGTGCGCTGCTGTATTTGCCGAGGTTATTCAGCGAGATGTTTTCCCTGATGCTGAAGTCTGTGATCAGGCCCTCACTCTTACGGCTCTCTGGCAGCAGACCGATACCTTGATGCAAGGCTTCAGCGGGATCTTTGAGGGATGCCGCTACACCATTCACGCTAACGTCTTTTGAATGGGTGGGTATCGCGCCGATCACCCCGAGGGCCAACTCAGTGCGACCTGATCCAACGAGCCCTGCGAACCCCAAGATCTCACCCGAACGCAGTTGAAAAGAGTTGCTAGGCCCGTTTCGGTGAAGGCTGATCTCACGAACGTCCAGTAGCGGTGGCCGTATTTCAAGCACTGGCTTGGGGGGAAAGTTCGATTCCAGCTTTCGCCCGACCATCATCTCGACCAAGGTATCAATGTCGCATTCATCGACACGTGCCACGCCAGCGTTGGCGCCATCCCGGAGAACGCTGATGCGGTCACAAACGTCAAATATCTCGTCGAGGTGGTGGGAGATAAAAATGATGGTCACGCCCTGGCCTTTCAGCTCGCGCATGATCTGAAACAACAGCTCGCTCTCAGCCGGCGTCAGGGTTGCAGTGGGCTCATCCAGAATGAGCAGGTTGACGTCGAGCGCCAACGCCTTTGCGATCTCGACAAACTGCTGCTCAGCCACACTTAGGCGTGCAACCGGACAATCCAAGTCGAGCTCCACACCGAGCCGCGCAAATAGCTGGGATGCCTTAGTGCGCATCTCCTGTTTTCGAAGCATGCCCCAACGGTTGGTTTTCTCACGGCCCAAAAAGATGTTTTCGGTCGCATTTAGATAAGGGATCAGACTGAATTCCTGGAAGACAATACCGATACCTGCTTCGACCGAGTCGTTGTAAGAGCCGAATCGCTGGGTAACACCGTTGAGCGTGATCGTACCTTCATCCTGCGGCTGAATTCCGCCGAGGATTTTGATCAACGTCGACTTACCTGCACCGTTTTCTCCCAACAGAGCATGAATCTCACCACGCTCGATGCTTAGGTTGATTTGCTTGAGCGCCTTTACCCCAGGAAAACTCTTGGATACCTGCTCAAGCACGAGCAATGTGTTCTGTTGCATATTGAATTCCTCTGCCGCTCACGCGAAGCGCCTTGACGCCCCGCATGCCAACATCAAAGTTGCCGCGAAACCCGCGAGGTTACCAGCTGAACGTCTTGGCTTTCGGAGCGTCGATGAGTTCGACGTCAACTGGGAAGCGGCGAGGAATAGTGGCGCCCCAGTGCTTTGCCAAGGCGAGTGCGAGCCCCAGGCGGGCCTGCTCACGAGGAAATTGTGCTGAGGTGGCGATGAAGTGCGAGCCAGGCTTCAAGATGGCTTGAATAGCCTCAGGAGCACCGTCAACACTTACGAGCTTGACATCCAGACCGCTGGATTCGATGGCGGCCAAAGCACCCAGAGAGCCGTTGTCGTTTACGCTGAAAATGCCCTTCAGGTCAGGGTTTGCCTGGAGCATGTTTTCAGTCACTGAAAGTGCCTGATCCCGTTCCTGCTTACCATTCTGTACGCTGACAACCTTGACTTCTGGATGCTTGGCCAACGCCTCTTTACAACCTCGAACGCGCTCCAGAATACCCAGCGATGGAATGCCATCGAGAATCCCGACATTGCCTTTCTTGACCGTTGTAGCCAAATACTCGCAGGCTTTGAAGCCCGCGTCGTAATCTTTGGAACCAACGTAGGAATCGATAGGCCCTTTGGCCTCGGCATCAATGGAAACAATGGCGACTTTCTTTTCATGTGCGCTGATGACGGCTGACTGCACACCAGCAGAATCAGTCGGATTCAACAGCAGAATATCGATGCCCTGTTGGAGCATGTCTTCTACGTCGCTGACTTGCTTGGACACATCATGGCGAGAGTCGGTGACAATGAGTTCGGCGCCGATGCTCTTGCTCGCCTCCTCTAGCGCCTCCTTCATCGTCACGAAATAAGGATTGTTCATCTCTTGGAATGACACGCCAATCTTCAACGGTTCGGCGTTCACGGATGCCCCGGCCAAACCCGCGACAATACCGGCTACAAACAGGCTTATTACTTTGCGATGGCTTTTCATCAGAGTTACCTTTTATTGTTGTTTTGAGCGCACGACGTCGCCGCATTGAATTAACAACGCGTGTAGCATCAGACGATAAACTTGAAACGTTTTAAGCGGCTTTTACTTCTGGGTTACTCAGTCCACATGCCCTGGCATAAGAAGCAATCACTTGGCGAACTTCGAAACGCAGCCAGTCCAGAGGATCATCACCTGCCAGCATCCCGGCGCGCCGCGCGGCCTGAACCTGCGGGAGGTACTGGCTCAACAAGGTGTCAGCTGGCCGCTTCTTGCGAACGTTGTCGATCAGGCGGTCGACTGCTGCCAATACATCTGGCTGTTGCCAGTAATAACGAATGCGGTCGCTGTAGCTGTATCGACGCGCCAAGCGCTGAGCCTCTTCGCTACCGCGATAGTACGGCGCCCAGTGTTCGGGATCGGCAAGCATTCTGCGTTCAACTACACCACGCAAATCCGAGCGCTCTTCGATATTGGCGAACAGCTCGTCCTCAATATGGCTCAACGCGAATAATGCTTCACGCCAAGCAAAGGTGACGCCCGGCCCGACCTTAAGAATCGCAAAGTGGTCTCGCACTAACGCGCTTAAGGCTGCCTCCGTTTGATAGTCCGTAGAGTGCGCCTCGAAGACCAGGCCCGGAAATGCAAGGATCGCCTTACTCAGAGCCTGTGCTTGCTCGGGCTGGTAATCAATGACGCTTTGGTCATCGAACTCCACACCAGGCTGGGTCACAAGGGCTACGACCCGAGTCAATGCACCTTCCAGTCCCTCCGACAAGAAAGCTTCACGATGGGCCTCAAGCGTTTCAGCCACATCAGCAACGGCGGTTACCTGAAGCTCCTCTTCTTCACCAGCGGTGTGCTGAGCGCCTCCGGGCACAGGTACTTCAGTACCGATGACATATCGAGGCAATGACGCAGGTGCGAGATTGAGCTGCGAGGCGGCTTGCTCGGCAGCAGCACACAGCCGTGCAGCGCGCTGCGCGATGGTTGCAACAGAAAGCGGCTGCACATCATCAGCGCATGCCATGCTGGCATCGAGATGGATCTTGCGGAATCCTGCCCTTACGTAGCTTATGACTAGGATTTCAGCTTGCAGCAGGGCTTTTTCCGCAGGCAGGTGACGCCAAGGGTTTGGGCCCAGATGATCTCCACCCAACAGGAGCTGATCCGTGGGAAAGCCTTCTGCCTCAGCCAGTTTCTGCACCTGCCCGAAGAAGTCGGCAGGCTGCATTCCTGTATATCCACCGTGTTGATTGACCTGGTTGCACGTCGCTTCAATCAACAATGGAGAGCCGTCTGCGAGCGCTTGTTGCATTGCTGCGCGCAGCACTTGTTCATGCGCGGAACAAATCGAATAAATCCCTTGGTGACGACCATTACGATTCGCGGCTGCCAGTGCTTGCAGCACTGCCGCGCCAGTTGATGTATCAGCATGATTAGGCATGATCAGCGTGCTCCTTGATGAACAGGTTGATGTGAGCTGGGTCGCTGTTACCTTCCATTGGCCCTCTACGCGTAACAGCCAAAGCACCAGCTGCGTTAGCCATTTCTAGGGCGTGCTCGACCGGGCTACCCAGCGCTATCGCTCCGACGAAAGCACCACCGAAACAGTCTCCGGCACCGGTGGGGTCAAGCTCTACGACGGGGAGCGGTGTGGCATCGATTCGACTTGCCCGGTCAATGTATGTACTGCCCTTGGCGCCGCGTTTCAGAACTACGCGCTCGATATTCGCTTTCTCGAAAACGAGGGCGATGCTCTCCTCTATCGGAAGATCCGGGAAGAAGAACTGCAGGTCAGACTCGCTCGGCAGAAAAAGATGGCAACGATTGAATACGTTGTGCAATGCCGCGCTCATCGGCTTGAAGTGCAGCATTTCGGTACGGATGTTCGGGTCAAAGCTGATACGCACATCATGGTCAAGCGCTTGCTCAAGCAGAACGTCCAGCGCAGCTATCGCACCGGCGCTGTTAAGCGAAGAACCCATTACATGTAGGTACTTCGCGCCCTTCAGCGCATTGGCGGGAATGCTCCCAGCTCCCAGCAGACCACTAGCGCTCGCAGTGATGTTGAAGACGTAGCTGCGGCTACCATCGTGTTCGTAGGCGACAAATGCCGTTCCGGTAGGCAGCTCGGCATGCCGAACAATGTTGCTTACGTCTACACCGTTCGCTTGAAGTCGCTGAATGATGCAGGTGCCAAACGCGTCAGTTCCTATGTGCCCGATGTATGAAACAGACGCGCCCATGCGCGCTGCCTGGTCGGCGAAAATCGCTGGGGCACCGCTGGGGAATGGGCCCGCAAAGGTGCTCGGCTCCAAGTACCCACGACCAATTTCTTCAGCCACGAACTCGGCCAGAAGCTCACCAAATGCAACTATGGTAGCCATCGCTTGTATCCTCGCGCAGGTTGACTCAGCTCATCCAGTTACCGCCGTCGACATTCAATGTCTGGGCGGTAACGTAGTCGGAATCTTTGGATGCGAGGAACACGGCAGCACCGACGAAATCTTCAGATGCGCCCATTCTGCCGAGTGGGACTGCGGCACCTACCTGGCGCTTCTTCTCGCCTGGAGCAAGGTTTTCGTAGCGCGCAAACAGGCTATCTACCTTGTCCCACATTGGCGTATCGACGACGCCTGGAGCGATGCCATTAACGTTGATGCGATCTTTGGCGAGAGCGAGCGCGGCTGACTGGGTATAGCTGATGACCGCAGCTTTACTGGCGCAATAGTGCGCAACCAGGGCCTCACCACGCCGACCCGCCTGGGAAGCCATGTTAATGATTCGGCCACCCTCCCCCTGCTTCACCATTTGCCGCGCGGCTGCCTGCATCAGGAAAAACATGCTTCGCACATTAACGGCAAAAATTCGCTCATAGGCATCCCAGGACTCATCGAGAAACGGGCCCATGTCGAAGACGGCAGCATTGTTGAAGAGGATATCCAGGCGACCAAAACGCTCGACGGCAGTATTGACCACTGCCTGCAGGTTTTCCTTGGAAGACAGATCGATGCTGAGAGTGGAAAGGCGACTGGCGTCTACACCCGCAAACGGGGCTAGCAGTTCTTCATCAGTCTTGATGTCAACGAGCAGGCAGCTCGCACCCTCAGCAAGATATCCCAGGGCAACGGCCTGACCGATCCCGCTACCCGCACCGGTGATTACAGCGACTTTATTGACGAGCTTCATGAATAGACCTGCATATTTGTTTTTATGTGAGGTCAGATTTACATATGTTCAACAACCTAACAAATGTAATGTATTTATCGGCTTCGCGTTATCGATTGAGAAAATGATAATTTCGATGTTATGGGGGGGTTCTTGCCGTGTGGCCCGTTGGCCCGGATGTTCCAGAGCAAAGCTGGTTTAGCCGTCGTGATCGAGAATTGACTGATCAGAATTGATCATCGCATGCGCCACTGCTGATGGATTCTCTTCAGCAAGCCAGTGACCGGCGTTGCTGATAACGGCAAAACTGACCTTTTCAGCTACCTCCTCCATCATGGATTTCATGATGGTGCTGAACGCACTTGACTCACCTGCCAACGCGAGCACCGGGATTTTTGTCTTCCCGCGCGCCGCTAATTGAGCACGATTGAATTCAGCGTCGGCGGCAAAGGATCGGTACAGCTCGAACCCCGCTCTCATTCCACCAGGCCCGCTGAAGCTGGAAATGTAGCTCGCTTTGGTTACCTCATCGATGGCGCCTGCATCGTAGGCAAGGTCATGCCAAAAGCGCTCGAGGTAATAAGCCTCTTTTCCTGCTGTAAGCGCCTCGGGAATATCCGGAGCTTGGTGAAAGTGGAAGTGCCAAACGCGTCGGTCATCCAAACTCACCTGATCAAACGCCGCAGTGCCTGGCAGTGGCGCGTCAAGGACAGCGATCCCTCTGGTGGACTCAGGGTATTTGCGAGCAAAGGCGTAGGCGATCATCAGCCCAATGTCATGCCCGACGATGAGCGCACGCTCCAAAACGCCTGCATCCCGGAGCACGACCGAGCAATCCTGCGCCATCGTACTTTTGTCATATCCGTGAAGAGGCCGACTGGATCCGCCCGCTCCCCGGACGTCGGGCGCGATGACCTTGTAACCCTGCTCAACCAGAGGGCGGACGATCCTTCTCCAGGCAATCGCGGTTTCTGGGTAACCATGGATGAGCAGAACAGGTTTGTGACCGGTGCCAGCGACGCCGTAGCGAATTCTCACGCCGCCGCCTACATCCACTGACCGCCAGCTCATTTCGATGTGCTCTGGTTCTTTCATTCCGGGTGCTCCTTAAGCTTCTGCGATGACAGATACCTAGCGAAGGCGTGGTCTACTCTAGGAGCGCCACGCCTTAGCAGCGCACGGATCGGTTATTTCAGGCGGGCATTTTTCGCGTGTCGGTGCGCCTTCACAACTTCCGGCGTTGTCCGGTTATCGATAGCCTGCTGCTTGGTTTCTTCGTCGCCACCCACGACATGATCGACATTGTTCATCAGGGCCTCGAAACCTTGGCGCGCAACTTCGGTTTTATCGTTCTTCTTGGACTCACCGATGGCGCTGTTCCCCATGCCTGCGTTCTTGTGGAACTCACTGTCAGTGGCACCAGGAAGCAAAGCAGTCACCGTGACGCCGGTGTCGCGAAGCTCTTCCCGCAGGGACTCGGCAAAGGAAAATCCGAATGCCTTCGAAGGGCCGTAGACCGTTTCGTAAGGGGTTGGCTGAGTCGCGGAAATTGAGGACGTGATGAGGATACGACCTTTTCCATTAGCCACCATATGCTGGGCGACCCGCTTGGCCATGTGCACGGTGCCAGTGATGTTGACGGCAATCAGTTTGAAGTCATCTTCAAGCTTGTTATCGATGAACGCGCCACCTTGGCCGATGCCGACGTTCAATGCTGCGGCTTCGAGCGGGCGATTCAGCGATACGACGAAATCCCAGAGGCCCTGGACGCCTTCGTAAGTGCCAGCGTCGGCCTGGTGAGCAAAACATTGCGCACCTAACTTTTTGATCTCTTCAGCGGACTTCTCAACCTTGTCACTCGAACCAGAGATGACCAAGTCGAAACCGTTCTGAGCGAAGTGCTTCGCCAGTTCAAAACCGATTCCTGAAGAACCTCCAGTTACTAGGGCGAGTGGTCGTGTAGCAGTCATAGGTTTCTCCTCAAGGTTAAGTAGATGTCACTTACTATCGGAAACCTCCTAGCCGCGAATGATCCATGAGCCTGATTCAACGGAGCGTTGCCCTGAATACAAGGTCATCGCCTTTCGACACAGGTCAGACGCTGTGCCCTTAACCAAGAGAGGAACAGCAAATGTCTAATTTGGAAAACACCGTAACCATCATCACTGGCGCCTCATCAGGTATTGGCGCTGCCACGGCGCTAAAACTTGCAGAGAAAGGCAGCAAGATAGTCCTGGCCGCTCGGAACGAGGAAAAGCTTCAGAAACTCGTGTCGCAGATTAAGGACGCTGGCGGTGAAGCGTCGTACCACGTCATCGATGTGTCCGAGCGCTTCAGCCTTGAGGATCTCGTCAAATTCGCAGTTTCCAAATACGGAAAAGTAGACAGTCTGGTTAACAACGCAGGGCTGATGCTGTTTTCTGATTGGAAGGATGTTGCTGTCGACGACTGGGATCAGATGATCAACACCAATATCCGTGGATATCTACACGCCATCGCGGCAGCGCTGCCAGGCATGATCGCTCAAGGTCATGGCAAGATCCTCAACATGTCCTCAGTTGCTGGGCTTCATGTCGGTGGTTCAAGCGGTGTCTACAGCGCAACGAAATTTTTCATCAGGGGCATAACCGAGAGCCTGCGCAAGGAGGTCGGTGTTGAGCATGGCATCCAGGTTTCGATGATCAGCCCTGGTGTGATCAACACCGGCTGGGCGGACAAGGTAAACAACAGCGAAGGCAAAAAAGCTGCGCAGGAGCTCAACAAGATCGCCATCACTCCTGAGCAGGTTGCCGATGCCGTGGCCTATGCCCTGGATCAGCCAAACAACCTCACAATCAACGACATCGTGATTCACCCGACCAAACAGGACTGGTAAAGCAAAGCCGGCGGCCAATCAGATTGGGCGCCGGCTCGTTGTGCCGATGATTTTGAGTCAGTCGTCCTGGTGCTCTAATCCTGATCCAGGTCGCGCCCCTTTCGCATGTAAACTGGCAGTCACGGTGTCAGGGAGAAGATTGTTCACGACGTTGCCGATAAATTTACTATCAGGCTTGCCGGCGACGACTCGATCCTTTCCGGCCTTCATGGCTTCGTAGCCTTCCTCAGCCACTTTGGTAGGCGCAGCTTTTGGGCCCAATCCCAGCTTGCTCGTATCCATCCCGGCTCGGTGCCAGAAGTTCGTATCTACCTCTCCAGGTAGCAGCAGAGTCAGGCTGACACCGCTATCTTTGATCTCAGCTTTCACAGCTTCTACAAAAGAGATTAGAAACGCTTTCGTTGCCCCATACACCGCCTCGTAAGGTGTAGGCATGGTTCCAGAAATTGATGCCGTGTAAAGCACCCGTCCTTGGCCACGCGCGATCATGTCTGGAAGGAGTAGCTTAGTGAGGTGCACTTGGGAAGCTGTGTTCAGCTGAATCAGCTTCAATTCATCTTCAATAGAGGTGCCACCGAGGAAAAACCCACCTAATCCTAATCCTGCGTTTAGCGCTGCTGCGTCCAGTGGGCGCTCAGTTGAGCGTATTGCCTGTACTACTCGCTCAACCCCTTCTGACCCAGTCAGATCTGCCTTAACGATGATAGCGTTGGCTCCGGTCGCACGAACTGCATCAGCAGTACGCTCTAAGCCATCGTTTTCGCCGGTTGCAGTAATGATTAGGTCATAGCCGTCAGCTGCGAACAGGCGCGCGAGTTCATAGCCAATGCCGCTAGATGCCCCGGTTACCAGAGCGAGTGGACGTAAGTCAGTCATGGTGATGCTCCAAAAATAGAGTTAGCAGTTGAGCGCGTCGGCTGCTTCAGTGAGAGAGTCAACGATTACATCCCAGTCTTGTACAGCGACCAGATCGGACGTCTGGCCCGGCCCATGCTCGGACGGGCGTCGAATGAAAACGGACTTAAGCCCGTTAGAGCGCGCGGCAGCCAAGTCAGAATTGTGAGCGGCAACCATTGCGACCGCTTCAGGTGCAAGGCCCACTGCTTTGGCAGATTTCAGGTAGGTCTGCGGCTGGGGCTTGTATGATCCAGCGACTTCGGCGCCTACGATGACATCCCATGGCAGCCCACCGAATTTGGCGAGATTGAGCATCCCGGCAATATGTCCGTTGGACAGAGGGCCAATAGAGAATCTGCGCTTCAGACGCGTGAGACCGGCGACCGAGTCAGGCCATGGATCTAACCGTTCCCACGCTTTGTTAAGCTCAACCAGTTCGGCATCGGTGATCACCGCGAAATCTACGTTGTGGCTGGAAAGTACCGTCTCTAGATTTTCCCGATTCAACACATTCAGGGTTACAAAGGGGCGCTCACCAGATCGCACCCGTTGCATAGACGGTTGGTAGAGCCTACGCCATTGATCTGCGAACTCGAGGGGGTCTACATTCAATCCGTGTCGTTTCAGAAAAGGAGCAGCCGCTCGCGCGACACCGCTTCGCCAATCGACAACAGTGCCAAACACGTCGAACCCCAAAAAACCTACCTCTTCAAGCTTTGTCATCTCGTCGCTCCCAAGGTATGCGTCGTGATTTTTAGTCATTTAGAAAGAAAATTGCCCCGATGAATGGGGCAATGCGCGCTATCCGCCTACCGGCTGCACGAAGACGAATACGCGCGCCTGATCAGGCTTTCTTTTCTACTTCTGTCAGCCACGAATATGCAGGCTTGAAGCCCAGCACCCGTTTAGCTTTCTCGTTCGAAAGTAGAACCTCGTTGCCTGTGATCTCCTTCCGGCGCTCGATGTTCGGGTAATGTCGATCAAGCAGCTCGCTGCTTGGTGTGCGCATGACAGTCTCGTCGTTGGTGATGAAGAACTCATCCTTCCCGCGAACGTCATGGTGCAGCGCCAATTCAATGCCCTGCGCCACGTCCCGGTTATCGACGTACGTCCAGAAATTCCAAAGACGCGCAGTTGGATCGTCCTGCCATGTTTCGAACTTGGCGTACTCTTCTGGGTTCATAACGTTCGACAAACGCATGCACGTGATACGCAGGGTGGGGTCGTTCAAGCAGAACTGGCGGGCCATCTCCTCGCCGAGCACCTTGGTCAGGGAGTAGACGTTGTATCCACGCATCGGGTAGTCCTCATCCACCGGAACGTAAGGAGCATCCGTCTTATCGTAAGGTACGCCCGTGCCGACTTCGCTCGCCGCCCAGATGATGTTTTTGATGCCGAGGCGACGGCACGATTCGAAAACGTTATAGGTCACCGTCATGTTGAGTCGGAACTCGTCACTGTCCGGCAGCATGCGTGGATGCGGCATGCTCGCAAGGTGGATGACGGCGTCGAATGCTTCGCGCTCCGGTCGGGCGTACACATCGCTACCTACTGAGGACAATGCATCCAGAGCCTGACCGAAGTCTTCCAAGTCGGCTTTCATCATCGGCTCGTCCAGACTCAACGGCTCGTCCTTATCGATCACGAAGACGTCATAACCACGCTCCTGCAGATAGGGAACCAGTACCTTGCCCACTTTGCCGTGACCACCAGTTACTGCCACCCGTTTAATTGATTGAGACATTTCTTCCTCCAGGATTATTGGCGATTAATTCCGCCTTACCCCTGTACTGACTCTCATGCCATGCGAACAACCCTTCGATTTCAATCAACGCACGATTGAAATCAGTTCAACATTAGTTAAGGGCATGGAGCCTGTGATTTGCGGTAGCGTAGAGGGAGCGCCATTCGGCTAGGTCGGGTGACAAACCAATCAATGATCTAATGGAGGATTTATGAAGTACGTGAAGCTTGGTAGTACAGGCTTGGACGTTTCGAGACTGTGCCTTGGATGCATGACCTTCGGTGAGCCTGATGCTGGCACGCATCCATGGACATTAGGCGAGGAAGCAAGCAGGCCCATCATCCAGCGCGCAGTCGAGCAAGGGATCAACTTTTTCGACACCGCAAATAGCTACTCAGCTGGAACCTCCGAAATCATCGTTGGCAAGTTGCTCAAGGAGTTCACGCGTCGAGAGGAAACAGTGATCGCCACGAAGGTATTTTTCCCAACAAACATGTGGGAGGGCTCAACAAAGCCGAATGAGAAAGGTCTCTCTCGTAAGGCAATCATGGCCAGCCTTGATGCGAGTTTGAGCCGCCTGGGCACCGACTACATCGACCTGTATCAGATTCACCGATGGGACTACGACACCCCTATCGAAGAAACCATGGAAGCCCTGCACGACATCGTCAAAGCAGGTAAAGCCAGGTACATCGGCGCATCCTCCATGTACGCGTGGCAATTCGCTAAAGCTCAGCAGGTTGCCGTGGCCAACGGATGGAGCAAGTTCGTGTCCATGCAGAACTACCTGAACCTTGTGTATCGAGAGGAGGAGCGTGAAATGATCCCGCTCTGTCTCGATCAGGGTGTTGGGTTGATGCCATGGAGTCCGATGGCTCGAGGCAGATTAACCAGGCCCCACGGCCAGCAGACCGAGCGCACCAAAACTGATGTCAGCGGGCAGTCATTTTACCAAGCTACCGAAGTTGAAGACGGTCGGGTGATTGACGTCGTAGAGCAGGTTGCCAGTGAACGAGGCGTGCCAATGGCGCAAATAGCATTGGCATGGGTACTGGCAAAGCGCGGAGTATCAGCTCCCATCGTTGGTGCCTCCAAGGCAGCTCAACTGGACGACGCAATTGCGGCGCTGGAGCTGGTGCTGACCGATGATGAAATCAAACGCCTAGAGGCCCCATACGTGCCTCATGCAGTGACTGGTTTCTCGTAATCTGACTTTCTGAAAGCAGAGACGCGGACTGTCGAGTATCAGTCTGTATAATCAGCGGAAGCCAAGATGTGTCTCAAAGCGTTACTGGGAGCAGTTGATTTGCAGAGCCGGACAGATCCTGAAATTTATGAGCTAGCCAACAACGTGCTAGCCGAAATAACTCAAAACCTTTCCGATGGAATCTATAAGCAACTCCAAGGCTCCCTGTCGTTCGGTTGGGCTACCGCACCGAAATTCAATGCGTGGGCAGAGTCAGACACTGTTGTCGGCGGCCCTCCTCAGCATAAAATCATTCTGCACTATGAGCTGGCCCGCCTGCTGTACCGAGATGCTGAGGAATTTTGTTCATTTGCGTCGAATGAGCAAACGAAACGCCTGATCCAAACGGCATTTGCAGATGACGCAACCGACCTCCTACCCGAGTGCTTCACACTCGACGATTGCATCCAGAACATGTTCCTCGGATCGCTGACATGGGTATATTTCCATGAACTCGGGCACCTGATGCAGGAGCACGGGAGAGTCAGAGATGACGGGAGCTCGGCTTCTACCATAACAACCATCCAAGAGCTAGACGCCCAGGCCGCTCAAATCCTTACCGGTCGGCAGGCTTTGATTTCTCATGCCACTGAATTGGCAGCTGACTCTGAGGCAACAACTTTATGTCTGATTGCATCAGCTCGGCACTTTTTGAGAGGGCCACTCGTCGATGAAGGTGATGGCGCTGAGGTATTCATTGGCAGCGTGTATTTGCTGATCTGCAGCCTCGCCTGTATTTTCTACCGATTCAACGCTGGCTCCAGCCCGAACGTTATCACCCCGATAACAGGCTCCCATCCCAGCCCTATCTATCGGCTTGAACTCAGCGCGCCTCACATTTACGAGCTCACTGAGCTCCTACTGAAAGCACATGACTTTGATGGTCAGCGCAGACGTCTGGTTGGCATGACAAAACAAGCAGCAGATCTAGGGTCTTTTTTTTGTAACTACGGTCAAGGAACCAGCACAGAAGAAACCATCCATCTTTTCATCAAAGGGTTCCTGCAGCGACCAGAGTTCAAGCCTTACTCTAAAGAAATTCTGACTGTTTGGGACGAGATCCATCCCAGCATAATGGCCTCACGGCATTTCGGCGTTGAGCTGGGAGTATTGCGGTTTACTTCGGAATTTCGGAACTTTGTTTTTAGCGACTCATCCATGACCTAACTGCAGGTCAAAAAACATGTGTCAAATGCACTTACTCTTCCGAAGATGTCGGTCGCAGATGTAGGGGGCGGTCACGACTGCCGCCCCCATAAGCTCTAGGCAAATGTGCTTGGATCAGGGCCAAGTCGTTTGCCGCTGTCCAACCTGGCGATTGCCGCCAAATCTGACGCATCCAAAGAGAAGTCAAAAACGTTGAAGTTTTCCCGGATACGCGAAGGCGTGATGGATTTCGGGATCGCGATAAGGCCGAGCTCTAGGTGCCACCGGATGATCACCTGAGCGGCTGTCCTGCCATGCTTTTGAGCAATGTCCAAAATTACCGGGTTTAACAGTGCGCTACCCTGCCCTAATGGGCTCCAGGACTGTGTAGCGATACCCATCGATTCATGGGCACTCCGAAGGGCCTCCTGCTGCATGAAAGGATGAAGCTCGATCTGATTCAGAACCGGCGCGATTCCAGTTTCATCAATCAGCTTTTGTAGGTGGTCAGGATTGAAGTTGGAAACTCCAATAGACCGAGCTTTTCCACTACGTTGCGCCGCGATCAGTGCACGCCATGTATCTACGTAATTGTCTTGGCTGGGTGCCGGCCAGTGGATAAGCAACAGGTCTACGTAATCGACATTCAGTCGCTCCAAACTCGCATCCAGTGCAGCGGTAGCCGATTCAAAACCGTGGGCGTCATTCCAAATCTTGGTGGTGAGGAACACTTGCTCTCGGGATGTCCCTGCATCTCGTAGGCCGTCGCCGACCCCCTTCTCATTGCCGTAGATCGATGCGGTATCCACATGACGAAAACCCTCTTCCAGCGCGACACGGACAGCGCCGCGCGCCTCGTCATCACTGGCTTGCCAAACACCCAGACCAATTTGGGGAATGCGCTGTGCGTCAGATAGTTGAATGGTCAGCTGTGGCTTTAACATGAATCAATCTCCTAGATTTCGATCTGTTCAAGGCGAGATGTTCGGAGCTCGCCGGGTATTGTCTCGCTCTCGTGATTACGACGTGGCAGGGCTGGTCGACATGGAGAGCTTTTCAACACCGATGGAGATAGCGAAAAAGATAATCCCGAGAACGGCCAGACCTGCGCCAACCCAACCTGTAGATGCCCACCCGAGGCCACCAGCAATGGCGAGTCCGCCCAGCGATGCACCGACAGCGTTGGAGATGTTGAACGCACTGTGATTGAGCGCCGCTGCGAGCGTTTGCGCCTCGCCGGCAACGTTCATCAGACGCACCTGAAGTGCGGGTACCAGGGCGAAGCCGCAGCCAATCAGAAACAGCACGGCCAATGTCCCAACACCAGACGAAGCAAAGAGTGAGAACGCACCCAGGAACACTGCGTTCCAGATCATGATGTAGAAGATTGCAGGCACCAGCGCACGGTCGGCCAGCCACCCCCCTATCAGGTTGCCAACGATCATCCCGATCCCCCATAGCGCCAAAACCATAGGCACCTGGCCGGATGAGAAGCCTGTTACCTCGGTAAGCGTCGGGGTGATATAGCTATACACAGAGAACATCCCGCCGAAGCCGATTGAAGCTGTGGCAAGCGTTAGCCAAAGCTGAGGCTTTTTTAGGCCACTGAGCTCAGATTTAGGACTCGCAGACTCGTCGCGAGGGATGGTTGGGATGAATATCCAAAACAGAATTATCGCAATGGCTCCTCCCGCAGCAAGCGCCCCGAACGCGCCCCGCCATCCGAAGATCTGACCAATCCACGTGGCAGCAGGAACACCGACGACATTGGCCGCTGCCAGCCCCGCCATGACATAGCCGGCAGCTTGGGCTTTTCGATTTTCAGCCACCATGGTCGCCGCCACCAAGCAGGCGACACCGTAATAAGCGCCATGCGGCAGACCCGCTAGGAAACGTGCCCCCAGCAAGGTTGCGTGATTCCAGGCTACGGCACTTGCTCCGTATCCAACAGCAAACAAAGCAAGCAAAGCGATCAGTAGAGACTTGCGAGGCCAGCGTGCGGCTAGGATTGCAATGAGCGGGGCACCTACTACGACGCCAAGCGCGTAGGCCGTGATGTAACCCCCCGCGACCGGTATGGAGACGTCGGTGCTCGACGCCAAACCTGGAAGCAGACTCATGGACGCAAATTCACCCGTCCCGATGAACAGGCCGCCCAAGCCGAGCATGGTGATGGCCATGCCTGTTCCGTGCGGAACATCAATGGCCGGCTGGATTTGCGAAGTGCTTGTATCGACACTGGATTGACTGGTCATCAACGATGCCTCCGATGAAGCGGTACCGAGGGCACGCTTTAGAAATGAAGGGAACGGCACCTGCTTTGAGGGGGTGCCGAGGATGGGCTGATCGAGATAGCGACAGAATTACTTGTCGGCGATGTCTGCGACGTAAGCGGAGAATTTGTCTGCATAGTCTTTGTGCCAGCGAGAGAGCGCTGGGCGGTTCTGAATCATGTCGTCCGCCGCCCACTGCATGCGGCGCTGATCCAATTCCCAACTGGCTTCGTTGTCTTCGCAGAAAATGTAGAAATCCCCATCCGCCATTCTCTCGAGTAAACGATCTGCGACTTGATCAGCAGTCCACGGGCTGTCCGGCTTTTGCGTATCACGGGTCATGCCAGGGAAGTTCATGGGAGTGAACGTGTAGCCAGGTATCAGGAGGTGCGCAGAAATGCGGTCACCCACCTTCTCGCGTAACTCATGCGCCAACTGCTCAGTGAGAACTTTGACAGCCGCTTTTGACAGCGAGTACGCCGCGTTTCCAGGGCGAGTAGTGATGCCTTCCTTGGAGCCAAGGTTGACGATGGCAGCAGCCCCATTTTGGGAAAACATCGTTTCCACGAACAGCTGCTGAAGCGTCAACACACTCCAGAAGTTGATATCCATCAGCGTTCGCCATTTGTGCATGCCATCCCACGGGCCAGCACCCTTGATGATGGCTGCGTTGTTCACCAACAAGGAGACCTCCCCGAATTCGCATGATTTCTCATAGAGCTGGTGGAGATCGCTTTCAGAGGTGACATTACCCTTGATCGCCAGTAGCTTCACGTCAGGAAATTCGTTGAGTAACGCCTTGGTCGCGCTGTCCAACGCAGTCGCATCGCGATCAAAAAGAACGACGTTCATACCCTCGCTGGCAACGCGGTGCGCAATGGCGTAACCAATACCAACAGCTGCTCCAGTGATGACCGCAACGGCGCCTTTACGGATGGCTGGATGATTATTCATAGAAAATTCTCCTAGCAGAGGATGCGTCTGAGAAATAACGTCATTGAGCAGTTGACGTACCAATCGTTGAGTGGAATTAATAGTACATGAGATAAATCACGCGATTGATTAGCGAGATTGCATCAGCCATTGAATCCAGCTCAACAACGGATGCGTCATGCCTGTACTGCCTACTACGCGGCTTTCTCGAGCAGACCTAGCCGATCTGAACTCCTTCCTAGCAGTTGAGAGGATGCGAAGCTTTACCCACGCGGCTGTAGAACTCGGTATCACGACCTCTGCGCTGAGTCATGCGATCCGGAATCTGGAAAGCCGGCTCGGGGTACGGCTGCTGAATCGGACAAGCCGGACGGTCTCTCCGACAGACGCTGGAGCCGCTCTCGCCAAGCGACTGGCTGTGGGCTTTACCGAGATAAGCGGCGCCCTTGCGGCGCTAGATCGCCACAGAGACAGACCCTCCGGCAGACTTCGTCTCAACGTGTTGGCCGATGGCGCCCGCTTACTGTTCACGAAGTTTCTGCCTCCATTTCTTGAGGCCTATCCTGAGGTCTCAGTCGAGGTCGCAGTTGACGACAAAATGGTCGATATCGTGGCTGCAGGCTTCGATGCCGGCATTCGCTTCGGCAACACCATTCCTGAGGACTACATTGCCGTTCGACTTAGTGAAGAGTTGAGATGGGTGGCGGTGGCATCCCCTCGGTACTTGAACGCGAACGCTCGCATCTTGGTTCCCGAGGACTTGAAGAACCATAATTGTATTCAGATCCGGACGGGTAACGGCGTCATCTACCGCTGGGATTTTGAGAAGGATGGCGACCACCAAGCCATCGATGTCCCTGGTCAGTTGTGCGTCAACGAGACTACTTTTGGGATTGAAATGGCTCTGGCAGATAGAGGAATCACCTACTGCCTCGAAGAGCGCGTCAGTGGTCACTTGGCTCGCGGAGAGTTGCAAATCGTTCTCCCGGATTGGGCTCCCATCGAGCCGGCGTTTTATATGTACTACCCCGGACGACGGCAGATGCCGCCGGGGCTTCGCGAGCTGGTGGACATGTTTAGAGCAGGATTACCCTCGTGATCCCAAGATGAAAGCGGCAGCGTCAACTCACCACGGCAACATCGACGCTGCAGCTGTCACTCAAGCTGCGCCGAAGAAATCCTTCAACGCCTTCGCAAGGTTCAATGGCTGCTCAAGCGCCAAGCCGTGGCCACACCGATCAAAAATCCAATTTCGGGAGGGCTCGATGCCTATGCTGGATACACTTTGACGTACCAAATCTCCGAAGAAGTGTGAGGCGCCGATAGTCATTACAGGCAGGTCGGGAAGCGTGGCTTGTAACCTCCGATTTATTTTGGCGTTCTCAAGCGTAGCCTTGTAGGTATCCAGTGTCCCACGCAGTCCATGAGGCGTAGATAAGAGCGTTATCCACTCCTCCTTTAAGTCCTCAGGGTAAGCGGTCGGGTCGTAGCTTTGCTTGTTCAGCCAGTACGTCCAGAACTCACGCTCCTTGCCTGCGAGAAGCATTTCCGGAACATCAGGGGTGAAAAAGAAAGGGACATGCCACTCCCACACACCGGAGTGGTCGGCTGCCTCATTCACATTTTTCTCAGTGAAGAAAGAGCGGTCTTCCAATCCGAAGCCTGAGAGCATCATCTCGGCGAAGCTTAAGGCCTTTACTCGTTGTGGGTGGCTGGCAGCCAAGACAAAACCATACTCGGCACCTCGGTCTTCGCCATGCACGAAGGCTTTCTCAACCTCAAATGCATCAAGGAGCTGCACGAGGTCTTCCGCGATGGTTGAAGACAGATAGCCTTTCTCTGCGTACGGATGCCCGCTAAGGCCGGCTCCACGCAAGTCAGGGGCGATGACTTTGAAATAGGGCGTCAGAATAGGCAGCAACGTACGCCAATAAATATGGGTCTTTGGCGTGCCATGTAGCAACAGCAAGGGCTCGCCTTCTCCGGCGGTCACAGCATGCAGCTCGATACCGTTCACTTGAACCCGATGCTGGGTGGCTGGTGCGCCTGTATGGTCAGTTAGCTGGATCATTGAAGCCTCCATAAAGGTTTTTGATCAGAATGCGAGCTCATCCCACTGGATACGAGCAAGACTCCCAGTGCTGGATAATGTGGCGAAAGCGACGTTCGGCAGGTCTGGGTCAAAACAGAGGTTGGTCGGAAAGTGTTCCGGCATATGCAGATCGGCCAAGTGAACCCCTTGCGGAGAAATCACCGAGAAAATGCCACCTGGCTGGTTGGCAATGAAAATGTTGCCGTTTGGAGCAACAGCCAAGCTGTCGAGCAATTGGGCGTCGGGGGCCTGCCATAAAAGACGCCCGCCATGTGCCGCATTACCAGAACGCTCAAGCTCACCTGGTGCATTGGTATCCCACACCCACAAACGGCCCGCGCCATACTCTGTCGCGTACAACCTGGTGCTATCTGGGGCTAGCCCTATCCCGTTAGCACCCATCGGCAGGGGATACGCCAATTGGCGACAGTCGTTTTGAGAGCCGTCTGACCAATAGATCCCTCCATAAGTACGATGGTGATGACCGTCTCTCCCAAGATCGGTAAACCAGAAACCACCGCGCGGATCGAAAATAAGGTCATCGATAGCCTCAAACTTCCGACCATTTATGTGATCAATTACACGCTCAACTTTTGAGGTGGATAAGTCGATCCGCTCAACCCTTGATTCGTAGCCTTCAGTTTCAAATCCATGAGAAATAGTTAAATCCCCGACCTTCTCCCAGCGCATGTTTCCTCCATTATTTGCAACATAAAGGAGGCCGTCAGGCCCGAATGACAACCCGTTAGGCCCGCCACCCAGATCTGCGACTACAGCCTTTTCACTTCCAGTAATACGCCATACGACGCCTCCTTTAATATCGCAGAGGTATATGGCTCCATCTCGGACAACTGGCCCCTCAATGAAACCTAATCCAGAAGCCAATACATCAATATCAGGCGTTAAATTTTTCACATGAGCCTCCAACATAGTGCGGACTAATGATTGGTGACCTTTGAAATTCAATAGTTTCAAATTAACTGTTGAGCTGAATTTGATGACGCATTGAATGCAACTACCTTCTCTTAAAACTTTATCGCTTTAGAATTTTACGATCATGAGCGTATTACGCCGATCTTCGCCCCAATCCTTATGACTCATAGGAGAAACGATGTGGATACTACCGACGGCAGTGATTTGACAGACCAGCAGAAAATGTCCCCTCAACGCAGGACATTCTTGAAAGGAGCGGCGGGTTTGGGCGCGATTGGGCTTTCCTCCGGACTCTTGAGCACTGCATCGGCTTCGCCCCAAAGCTCATCGCAGGCGGTACCGGCTACGTTCACCCAGCCATTTCCTGCGCATGGCTATGCCGCAAAGTCAGCAGATGCCCCTTTGGCTCCGTTCAGCTTTCAGCGCCGTGCGGTCGGCGCTAACGATGTTGTAATCGATATCCACTACTGCGGCGTGTGCCATTCCGACATCCATACGTCCAAAGGCCAATGGGGTGAGCAGCGATATCCACTCGTCACCGGCCATGAAATTGCAGGCGTCATCCTTGCAGTCGGCAGCGGGGTGAGTAATTACAGAGTCGGCGACCGCGTGGGCGTGGGCTGCATGGTCGACTCTTGCGGGCATTGCGCGGAATGCTCGACTGGCTTTGAGCAATACTGTGAGGTCGGGCCCACGATGACCTACGGTTCGAAGGTAGAAACATCCGTAGAGCCGGGCGGCCTGACTCAAGGCGGATACTCAAGCGCCGTAGTAGTAAGCAAAGACTTTCTGATACGTGTACCAGACGCGATTGACCTTGCCGCTGCAGGCCCGTTGATGTGCGCCGCCGTCACGGTGTACTCCCCGTTACGGCACTGGAATATCCGCAAAGGCTATCGTGTGGGCATCGTTGGTATGGGTGGCTTGGGACACCTGGCGGTTAAAATGGCCACAGCGATGGGCGCCGAAGTAGTCGTTTTCACAACCAGCCCAGACAAGGCAGCTGACGCAAAGCGGTTTGGAGCCGTGGACGTCGTGGTCAATAACGACCCTGAAAAGCTCAAGCAATACACCCGCAAACTCGACTTCGTACTGAGCACCGTCCCATATCAGTACGAAATGGATCCGGTTATGGCGACACTCAAGCGCGATGCAACGATGTGCTTGGTAGGCATCGGTCTCGTGACGCAGCCCAACAAGCTTGGCCCGTTCACCACCATTCAGAAACGTAATAGTTTTGCTGGCTCGATGATTGGGAGCATCCGTGAAACCCAAGATGCAGTGGACTTTTGCAACCTTCACAACATCCGACCTGACTACCAACTGATCGGGGTTACCCAGATCAACAGCGTTTGGGAACAGGTGGTCGCAAAAAAAGCTCGTTATCGATATGTGATTGATCTTAAAAAAGCGTGATGGTTTTTGCTTGGCCTGGATACTCGGGTCAAGCGCACTTCAAACGATATCCCCCTGCTTCGCATCCAAACGGATGCCCATCCAAGAGACACGACCTACCGTCCCAACATGACGAAACGTCATGAAACAAACAGGGGTCGCACCCGGCTTCTATGCCAATTATCCTCCTTCGACTGGTCACATCGCTGGCCGCTTATGACATGGATGATTCAATGCTTCATGATGAGTTCGGAAGCTTAGCAGCGTTCGTAGTTGTTGCCGAAGCTCAAAGTTTTACCCGAGCTGCGGGAAAGCTGGGTACCTCGCAGTCAGCAGTAAGCCACAAGATCCGCAGACTGGAAGCTCGCCTGGGAATCCGCCTTCTGACCCGAACAACACGCAGCGTAGCCCTCACCGAGGCTGGTGAACGGTTACTCGAAACGTTGCGCCCGGCACTCGCGATAATCGAGGCACAGTTGAGCGCATTGACTGTCGTAGGTGACAAGCCCGCAGGAAATGTGCGCATAACAACTGCAGATCATGCATCCGAAACAATCCTCTGGCCGATCCTGCGACGCGTGCTCCCTGATTACCCTGACGTTGCTGTCGAGGTCACTGTCGACAACAGCTTCGTCGACATCGTTGCTGAGCGCTACGACGCCGGCATAAGGCTAGGTGAGAACGTAAACAAAGACATGATTGCCGTCCCTATCGGGCCGCCAGAACAAATGATTCTTTTCGGGTCACCCGAATACTTGGCGAAGCATCCGCCCATACATTCACCGGATGATCTCGCACTTCATCAATGCATCAACCGACGACATGCCTCTCTTGGTGGATTCTCAGCCTGGCAATTTGAAAAGGACGGCGAACAGGCTCAAATACGGGTTTCGGGACAGCTGGCATTCAACCGACCTGAAATGATTGTGGAGGCCGTACTGGAGGGCTTCGGTTTGGGGTATCTACTGAAGTCGCAAGTGGTTGCACACCTGGAAGCAGGGCGAATCGTTTCTCTCCTGGCAGACTGGTGCCCTCCTTTCCCTGGGTATCACCTCTACTACCCTAGCCGACGCCAAAACACTCCTGCATTTCAGATGTTGGTAAATGCGCTGCGATATACCGAGGAGCCGACTTCTCGTAACTCCGCCGGACAGGCGTCATACCGAGCATGAGGCTTGATCAGGTTGCGTGAATTGCGCGAGGGGCATACCCGAGTGGCACTCAGATTCTGGTATCAAGCCTGTGCTGCCCTCTCGCTTGTGACATGCCAGTACGTTTTCGCGCTGGAACCTCCTCCCTCAGAGAGATGCGCTCTAAAGTTCAATAATGGAGCATCACTAACCGTGCCCGTCGCACGGACGTCAAAGGAAATGAGACAAGGCCTGATGGGACGAACTGATCCGACCCCAGGAATGCTATTCGTGTGGTCAAAACCAGGCATCAGAGGGGTTTGGATGAAGAATACAAAAGCCCCGCTGTCAGCAGCGTGGATTGATGGCCGAGGTGAGATCCAAGCAGTGCTGGATTTGAATCCGCTGAGCACGGAAAAGCGTTCGTCGTTCCTGCCGGCAATTGCCATACTTGAGCTTCCTCGAGGTACCTTTGAGTCCATTGGAGTTGGCACAGGCAGCCGTGTGCAAGGCGCCTGCCTGCCTCGTCGATGACAACACTCCGAGCGATCCAAGCGAGCTCAGCGCTCAAGGAGTCGGAGCTTTGGCCGCGATACGTATCAAGCGACCTGCGGCATCGTCCGTAATCACCCACAACGCACCATCGGGGCCTTCTTTCACATCGCGAATTCGTTGATGCTGATCTTGAAGAAGTCGCTCCTCTCCTACGACCTTGTCGCCATTTATCACCAACCGAGCAACATGCTGACCGGCCAGTGCCGCAACGAAAAGGTTGTTCTTCCACTCTGGAATAGCCTTCCCTGAATAGAAGCCCATGCCTCCGGGTGCGATGGTGGGATCCCAGTAATACCGAGGCTGGTCGGTGCCTTCGAGCTGAGAACGACCTCCGTGAATAGGCGTCCCGTCATAGTTAGTGCCGTAGGCTACAAGCGGCCAACCGTAATTGTGCCCTCGCTTGATCAGGTTGATCTCGTCTCCTCCCTGAGGCCCGTGCTCACCATCCCAAAGCTCACCTGTTTCGGGATGAATTGCGAGTCCTTGAGGGTTGCGCTGACCATAGCTCCAGATTTCGGCGCGGGTATGATTTTCAGCTTTTTGATCGGTGGCGAATGGGTTCCCAGGAGCTGGCTTGCCATCGGTTGTGATACGCAGAATCTTGCCTGCCCAACTGTAGAGTGACTGGGCTTCGTCACGGTATGGTGAGAAGAACCGCTCTGCGAGCGATACAAACAGATACCCCTCACGGTCGAAGACCAGGCGGGAACCATAGTGCTTTTCACCGACTATTCCTGGCTCAACTCGAATGACCGTTTCCACCCCCTGCAAGTTGTAACGAGGCGGCTCGCCTTGGCGTACTTCACTGACGAGTTCGGCCTTAGCCACTACTACTCCGTTCTCCTCACCTGACCGAGGTTCAACGTAGGTGAAGAAGACCTGATTGTTTTTAGCAAACTGCGGATCGGCCACGATATCCAACAGACCTGCATCACCTCCGAACACAACTTTGGGTACTCCCTGAACATTGCCCAGTATCTCGCCAGAGGCCAGATCTACTATACGCATAGCGCCTGGCTTCTCAGTGATAATCGCCCGTCCCTCGCCGATGAATGCTATGCCCCAAGGGTGGTTCAGATTTTGCGTGATGACGCGTGTCTCAAGAGGCGTCCGTGTTACAACAGCAGGAGCGCGAGTCTGACCAGGAAATGCAGGCTCCTGCTTAGGAGCAATGGGAGTATTGCGTGGTAGCGGCTGTCCGGCTTGCACGCCTGCATCAGGCGCACGAACGCCCTTGGTCGGGATATCTTCCATATCGATGACTTGGGCAATAGCAGATACGCTCGAGAATCCGAGGGCAGCAGTCAGGAGTAAATTGATCGATTTCAATGTTTTCATTCCTTGTGAATTGGATGTCTGAAAAATTGGCGTCTGGATAAATTTCGAAAGTCTGAGTTCTCTGACGTGCCTTGAATAAAACTCAACGCCTCATTCAAACCCGCGCAATGTCTTAGCTACTGGTTAGATGCTGAGAGGCCTGCTGTGGAGCTCCGAGGTTGGTCACCAGAACGTTCCACCCACCCACCCACCCCCAAGCGCTTTGTAGAGCGTGACGAGATTGTTAGCTCGGGCGACCTTCGCGGATACGAGGCTTTGCTGCGCATCGAACAAGTCCGTCTGTGCCTGCAACACAGACAGATAGTCGTCGACCCCACTTCTGTAGCGCATGTTCGACAACTCCAAGCGCCGCGTTTGCGTTGTCTCGTAGCGCTGTAATGACTGGATCTGCCGGTCATAAGTACCGCGAGCGGCCAAACCATCCGCCACCTCTCGGAAAGCGGTCTGGATCGCCTTTTCATACCTCGCAATTTCGATACGCTTCTGAACCTGAGCCAATTCAAGATTGGCTCTGTTCGCGCCGCCCCTGAAGATAGGAACAGTGATCTGCGGTACGAAGCTCCAGGCGCCCTGACCGCCAATGAAAAGACCACTGGTCGAGGGCGACAAGGTTCCAAAACTTCCCGTTAAGGAAATGCTCGGAAAGAAAGCAGCTCGCGCAGCACCTATGTACGCATTGGCTGCTAAAAGTGATTGCTCAGCCGCAGCGATATCGGGACGACGTTGCAGCAGCTCGGAAGGCAACCCGGCAGGGATGTCGGTCAGGAGGTTTTGCTGTGAAAGTGTCTTTCCTGCCGGTAAGTCATCAGGCAACGCTTGCCCTATCAGCATGACCAAGGCGTTTTCATCCTGTGCCCGAGCACGTGAATAGGCCTCTAGTGTCGCTGAGGCCTGCTCCAGAATTCCTTGGGACTGCTGCAGGTCAAGCTCGGTCGCGATGCCATTGTCGAAACTTAATTTGGTGATCCGGAAGGACTCTTCAGCATTCCTCAGCGTGGCATGGGTGACTGCCAATTGATCCTCTTCGCCGAGCATCGTCAGGTACTGGATAGCCACCTGTGAAATCAATGCCATTTCTGCCGCTTTGCGGGTTTCAGCGAGCGACAAATATTGCGCCAAAGCTTCGTCCTTCAGGCTTCGCACACGGCCAAAAAAATCCAGCTCCCAGGCTACATTCGCGCCGACGGAATAGACCGTGCTGGAGGTTGACCCACCTGTAGATAGGTTGCTTGGCGTGCGTTCACGGGTGGACGATGCGCCGGCATCAACCCATGGAAATAGCTCAGCGCGGGTGATTTGATACTGCGCCCTCGCAGCCTCCACATTGAGCATCGACACCCGTAGATCACGATTGTTTTGTAGAGCGATTTCGATGACTGACTGCAACCGTGCATCAACAAAGAAATCCCGCCAGCCGATATCGACTGCCGCCTTCCCGCCCGAGCTTCGGGCCCCGCCGTCGGGAGCTGTAGCACCTGGCTGGCGGTCGTAGGCGGCACCTGTGGGATAAGCCGCATCGACCGACGAATCTGGACGTTCGTAGGCGGGCTGCAGACTGCAGCCAGCAGTCAAAGCAGCAGCGAGAGTCATTGCGAAAGGAGAAAACCCTTTAATGAGCATCATCTCAATGCCCCCCTTCGACTTGAAAACTTTCGTCGCCTACAGAGGCTTTCTTTTTGCGCCTGGACGTCGTCAGCTTGCTAATCACGACGAAGAACAGCGGCGTCATAAAGATCGCGAGAAACGTGGACGCAAGCATGCCGCCAATAACGCCCGTACCGATTGCATTCTGGCTTACGGAGCCGGCACCACTGCTGAACACCAACGGCATGACACCTAGAATGAATGCCAGAGACGTCATCAAAATAGGACGAAGACGAAGACGAGCAGCTTCAATGGCGGCCTCTACAACATCCATCCCCTTGTCCTGCAGATCCTTGGCAAACTCCACGATGAGGATCGCGTTTTTTGCTGCCAAACCGACTGTAGTCAGCAGTGAAACCTGGAAGAACACGTCGTTCTCCAACCCTCGCATCAGTGCCGCTGCTAAGGCCCCGAGAATACCCAGTGGAACGACCATAATCACCGAGATCGGGATCGACCAACTCTCATACAGAGCTGCCAGACAAAGGAACACGAACACGATAGAGATCGCATACATGAGCGGCGCCTGAGAGGCGGACTGCCTTTCCTGAACAGAGATCCCCGTCCACATGTAGCTGATGCCTGGCGGTAAGTCCTTCAATACCTCTTCCATCGCATCCATGGCTTGTCCGGTGGAATAGCCTTCAGCGCCGTTGCCGTTGATTTGAATGGCAGGCACACCCTGGTAGCGTTCAAGTTGTGGTGAGCCGTGAATCCACTCTCCCGATCCAAAGGCATTGAAAGGCACCATGTCCCCAGATCTATTACGGATGTACCAATCATTCAGGTTCTCGGGTGTCATGCGCCATTTAGCGTCCGCCTGGACGTAGACACTCTTGATCCGGTTATCCATGTCCAGAAACTTGTTCACATACGCAGAGCCCCACGCGACAGAGAAAGCCTGGTCGATACCTTCTGCGGTCAGCCCCAACGCGCTGGCTTTTTCCCGGTCAATGTTCACTTTGAACTTCGGAGTATCACTCAAGCCGTTAGGTCGAACGTTTTGCATAACAGGAGATGCATTGCCACGAGCAATGACATCATCACGAGCGGCCATTAGGGCGTCGTGTCCTACACCACCACTGTCCATAAGCTCCAGGTCGAAGCCTGAAACGTTACCCAGCCCTGGGATAGCAGAGGGGTTGCCCGCAGAGATATTGGCATCCTTGTAGTCGGCAAACCGCTCGTTGATCCGGGCAACGAGATCCTGGGCGCGAGTCGCATCTCCTTCACGCTCAGCAAAATCTTTCATCTGCACGAAGATAATGCCTGATGTCTGAGCACGTCCGGGAAAGCTGTAGCCGTTGATCTCCCAAGTCGAGTTGACGATATCCTTCTCATCGCCGCGAAGGTAAGCGCTGACGTCATCCAAAGCTCGGGCTGTACGCTCTTGGGTCGCACCTGGAGGAGTCGTTACAACGACGAAAATACGGCCCTGATCCTCGTCCGGCAGGAAGCCAGTAGGAACGCGCAAAAACATGAACACCGCAGCGGCGGTGAGCAGTGCATACAACAGCATCGAGCGGGAGGAACAACGGATGACCCGCTTGACGTTTGAGTGATAACGCTCCTGACCTTTGTCGAACACCCGATTGAACCAGCCAAAAAAACCGGTCTTTTTCTGGTGATCAGGGCCGATGGGTTTAAACATCGTCGCGCAGAGTGCAGGGGTGAGGATCAAAGCGGTGAGCACTGAAAGGATCATCGCGACGACTATGGTGAGAGAAAACTGGCGGTAGATCGCTCCGACCGAACCGCTGGCGAAAGCAACTGGAACGAACACAGCGCCCAATACCACCGCGACCCCGACCAACGCACCGGTAATCTGCCCCATTGCTTTGCGGGTAGCTTCTTTGGGACTCAGCCCTTCCTCCGCCATCACGCGCTCGACGTTCTCCACCACGACAATCGCGTCGTCCACCAACAAGCCAATCGCAAGCACAAGGCCAAACATCGACAACGTGTTAATGGAAAACCCAACAGCCGCCATCGCAGCGAACGTCCCCAGGAGAACCACTGGCACGGCAATAGTTGGAATGAGCGTGGCGCGCAGATTCTGCAGGAACAAATACATGATCAGGAAGACCAATACGATCCCTTCAATCAATGTATGAACCACACCTTCAATCGACGCCGTCACGAACGGCGTGGTGTCCTGCGGATACGTCACGACAACACCTGGCGGGGCAAAGGGTGCAAGCTCAGCCACACGCTTACGAACTCTCTCAGCTACCTCCAGAGCGTTCGCGCCTGTAGCTAACTGAATGCCAATTGCAGAGGCTGCCTGACCGTTATAAAGCGTCAGGTAGTTGTAATCCTCGCCCCCCAATTCGACTCTGGCCACGTCCTTCACCCGAACCTGTGAACCGTCGGGTTCGACCTTCAGCAAGATGTTCTCGAACTCGGCAGGCGTGCGTAACAACGTAGCCTCGGTAATTGTGGCTTGCAGCATCTGGCCAGGAGCAGGTGGCGTTCCCCCCAGCGATCCACCAGCAATCTGCACGTTCTGTGAAGCGATAGCCTCAGTGACATCAGTCGGGTTCAGCTTGTAATTATTGAGCTTTCCGGGATCGAGCCAGACTCGCATCGCAAACTGGCGCCCATAAAGCTGAACCTGACCAACACCATCAAGTCGACTTACCGGATCCTGAATGTTCGACGCGACATAGTTGGAAAGCTCATCGCGATTCATGGCTCCATCAGAGGAGATAAATCCGACAGTGAGCAGCGTGCTGCTATTGGATTTCGACACTTCGATGCCGGTCTGTTGTACCGTCTGGGGCAGCTGAGGGGTCGCCAGCTGCAGCTTGTTCTGTACCTGAACCTGCGCGATGTCGGGGTTTGTCCCCGGTGCAAACGTCAGGGTGATCACCGCTTGCCCAAAGTCATCGCTGGTGGAAGACATGTACATCAGGTGATCCAGACCGCGCATTTGTTGCTCGATAACCTGCGTGACTGTGTTCTCCACAGTGCTGGCAGATGCGCCGGGATAGCGGGACTGAATCTGAATGGTCGGTGGTGCAATCGTTGGATATTGAGAAACCGGGAGCGCAAAAATGGCAGCAACCCCAGCCAACATCAGGATGATTGCCAGCACCCACGCAAAAATCGGACGATCAATAAAGAAATTAGCCATGAGGCACGGGCTCGCTTTTCGAAGAGTGAGGGGCCTATGCGCGGGGGCTAGGATTTGATTCGGTTTCGGACGCAGGGCCCGTGGCTGTGGCGCCATGCTGTTGAGCAGGAACAGTCTTCACCAGTGCGCCTGGGCGAACTTTTCCCGTACCTTCCACAATCACGCGGTCGCCAGGTTTCAATCCACTCGTCACCACCCAGTCGCTGCCGCGTGTCCCGGCAGTAGTCAGGACAGCTTGCGAGACCTTGTCATCCGGCCCAACCACCAAAGCGATAGGTCGCCCTGATTGATCATGAGTGATGCCTACCTGAGGAATAAGCATGGCGCCTGCATTGGTACCCTCCTCAAGACGCGCTCTCACGAACATTCCAGGCAAGAGCATTTGATCCTTGTTGGGAAATACGGCCCGAACGGTTACCGACCCAGTACCCTGGTCAACACTCACGTCCGAAAACTGAAGCTTTCCTACGTGGGAATAGGCACGACCATTTTCCAACGTGAGCGCTACTTTTACCGCCCCGCTTCCTTGAGTTTGCAGGCGTCCTTCCTGGATATCGGTACGCATCTTCAGCCCACTCGCGCTTGACTGCGTAAGGTCGACATACATCGGATCAAGCTGCTGGACGGTTGCCATAAGAGTCGCGCCACTGGCTTGAACGTATGCACCAGGAGTAACGTCCGACACGCCTATTCGCCCACTGATGGGCGACACGACGTCGGTGTAACTGAGATTGATCTGCGCGCGCTCCACAGCCGCTTGGCCGGCTGCCACGTCTGCGGCTGCCTGCCCGTGTGTGGCAACTGCGTTGTCATAGGTTTGCTTACTGATCGCATTGCCAGCGACTAGCACTTCATAGCGTTCCACCTGAGCGTTTTGGGCAACAAGGTTTGCCTTGGCTCGTGCCAATGTGGCTTTTGCACTGTTCAATGCGGCCACATAGGGTGCCGGATCGATCTTGTAGAGCCGCTGTCCCGCTTTGACGTTGGCGCCTTCGGTAAACTCACGATGTAGGACAATGCCATCGACTCGGGCACGCACCTGCGAGACCAAAAAGGCGCTGGTGCGTCCAGACAGGTCACTGTAAACAGGCACCGAGCTGGTTTTCACCGTAATCACACCGACCTCGAAAGGCTTCGGCGCAGCAACCTCTTGCTGTTTCTCGCACCCTGAGAGGGTGATAACAAACAGCAGAACACCGCCGGAATAACCGGCTTTTGACTTCAAATTAAACATGTCGACCTCAGTCTGATATGACAAAAGAAAGCGCGAGCGAAAGCTCTTGTCATGTCTTACTCATACATTCATGTATGCGCGTAAAACACGTATGTATGTTGGTTAAACAGTTATTTCTGCCAGCACCAAACGCTGAGCGCATTCTTAACTGCGCTCAGGGCCTGATACCTTTTCAAACTTTATTATTATGAACGCCTGATGACGCGATGATTACAGTGACGCTAAAGGCTTAAACCGACTCAACGGGCAGGTCGTAACGTGAACTCCGTAATCTCAGACGGGACGCCCAGTCGGATAGGAAAACCCATCCAAAGTCCTGTCCCGTTACTTACATAAAGTTTCATTTTGCCGACGTCATATCCGCGCGAGGCAAAGCCTTCGTTCGCGTTCGCGACGAACACACTCAATGCTTTGATCATGCCGCCATGTGTGTGGCCTGATAGCTGCACATCAACCCCTGCTGCCTCATTGATCACAGCGCCCTCTGGTCTGTGACTCAGTAGAATCATCGTCGACGACGGCGAGACACCTTTCAACGCTTTTCCAAGGTCAGGGCCGGCGAAGCCGTAGTTCATCGCTGCCGCATCGGTAACGCCAGCGATAATCAGCTCGGCAGATTGGTGCTGAACTACTTCATTCTCGTTGGTCAACATACGTATCCCTAACCCTTCCAGCACTGGCTCCCATTTGGCGTAATCGAAGTAATATTCGTGGTTGCCTGGGATACCAATAACACCGTGTAACGCGCGGAGATCGCTCAGCGGTGCAACGTCTGCCCGTCTCGCTTCAGTGGAACCGTCGATAAAGTCCCCAGTGATGACGATCAGGTCTGCAGACAAGGTATTGGTGCGCTCCACAACCGCACGTACCCAAGGTTCTGGAAACAAACGACTGATATGCAGATCACTCAGTTGCACAAACCTAAAGCCATCAAGCTCTGCTGGCAGGCCTTCAATAGTGAGCTCTTCGCGATGTATCTCTGGAACCTGGATAGCCTGATAGACACCAAACCCGCCCAGACCGGCAGCGGCAACTGCCGCGCCAATACGAAGCTTGATTCCTACAGAGTTCAGAGCATCGCGACCGCCTAAGATCCGCACCAGAACGCTAACTACATCAGTAACGAGCGTGAAAACAAAAAGCAGAACAAACGAACAAAACAGCCAGCCAAGAACAAGCACTACCGCAAAAGGAAGTTCTGGCGACCACATATTTCCGTAGAACAACACGGAGAGCAGGTGATATTTCGAAGCAACCAGAAGCACAAATCCGATGAGCCCACGACTCACCCATGGCAATGGCAACGGGTAAACGAAACGCACAAGCACATAGAGATATGCGATAGTCAGATAAATATGAAACACGATTCCTACCTAATTCGAAGGGTTCTGAAGACGCTGGCCAAGCCTGACTCGCGCGCTAGTTTTGATGATACCGACGACTTCCTCTCGTAAACGTTTAGAAGAACCGTAAGATGCATTGAATCCAACTCATCAATAGGAGCTAGTTCCATAAGCCGGTGCCTGCAGGCAAACTGACCGGATTACTGCGTCGAACTCCGAAACGTCTGGTAACTCAAAACAGTCACTCAAGAGTCGTTACGTGTTCCCACCTTTATTAGATGCTGGCTTCAGAGGAGGAAGCGGTGCAAGCGTAGCTCGATACCCTTCTTTATCTGTAAGCAGCAAGCGTGCTTGTGTACCCCAACCGCCGATAAATATGTCCGCTCTCCCATCACCATCAAGGTCGCCCTGCCCCATATTCCAGCTACGACCGACAGTGATGCCTGGCACCACCTCGAGCGTTACGTCCTTGAAGCGACCCTGGCCATCGTTTTGCCAAGCTTGCAGTTGAAGCGGTACAAAACCGGGTACCTGGATGGCGCCCACCAGCAAATCCGGTTTCCCATCAGAGTTGAAGTCGACGACCGTACCGGCCCAGCTGGAGAAAGTGTGGGTTGGCAGGCGCTGGGAAGTCTCGTCCTTAAAACGCGCTTTGCCGTCATCGATCAAGATCCGAGATTGTGGATCCTTGTCCCACCCAAAGTTGTTGCTTGTGATGCTGAAAAAGACGATATCCATGTGGCCGTCCTGGTTCACATCCACGGCGTGCACGTCCCTCGTTTCCATAGGAACAAGAAGCTCCAGACGGTCAGAAGCATCTGTGAAGTGGCCTTTGCCGTCGTTGAGTAATAGACGGTTCGGATGGGCTGGGCTCGCGAGAACCATGTCTAGGTCTCCGTCTCCATCCATATCTGCCAAAGCAATGCTTTCGGTTTGGTCGTCAGTGTTCGGAAGGTGGGTTTCCGTTGCGTTGATGAAGTGCCCTGGCCGCTTGGGATCATTCAGAAACAGAAGATTCCGGGCCGGGATGATCTTGGCATCGGGCGCGTAATCAGTCTCGCCAGTGCTGCCAATAATGATGTCTGGCAGGTTATCGCCGTTGACATCGCCAAGCGCCAGGCCATTACCTTGGCTCGTCGCAGGCAGGCGATCACTCACGTCAGTAAAGCCACCCTTTTCATCTCCAAGGAACAGCTGATGCACCTCGTCAGCCTCTGCAACAAACACAACATCCATGTTGCCGTCGCCGTTGAAGTCGGCAGCACGCACATGCTCGCTGTCATGAATGACTTTGCCAAAAGCACCAGGTTTATCCGTGAGCCGGCCTTGGCCATCGTTCAAGTAAAGGCGGTTAACACCGTGCTCCACCGAAACGACCACATCGAGGTCGCCGTCGTGGTCAACATCGGTGAACACAGAATCGGTTGAGTGAAGGCTAGGCGCGATAGGCACGTGGGTTGCAGTCGCATCCACGTAGACACTCGAGGGGCGTTCAGGAATTAGGTCAAACGCATCTGCTGCTTGGGCCTGCGAGGCCGCATTCGCCACCGTCGAAAGGGAGGTGAAAATTCCCGAGGTTGCAAGAATAAGAGACGCTTTGAATTTGAGAGTCATGAACGCTTCCTTCAATCATTCGATCTGTCGGCGTTCGCCGCAGGAAGAATCATTATCAAGTGCAATTCATGAGTTTATTAGAGGGATGATGGCGAATGGGTATATGACGCGATGTCATGAATAAACGCTGCATTTTCATTCCAGCAGGGTTGGCTCTCGTTAAGGCGGGGGGATTTATACCGGGTATTTCTGAATATTACAAAATGCGACATCTTGGTCGTGGGAGGTCGTCTTATTGAAAGTCCAAAGCCGCATTCAATGCCCTGTTGCCTTTTTATGCGGCCTTTTCTGATCGTCCAAACTCGCATCCTGGAACGATGCGATGCTCAAGAAAATTAAACTGCTTTGCTTTTCGCCACACACTCGACATTGCATTACATTCAAAGGCGTGTTGCATTTTTTTCAACAAACTCGAGAACTTAAGGTGTTAGCGTTGATGGTCGCTATGTTGTGAAGCCTTAGGCCGGGTCTACAAAATTGGCAATTGACAAGAGAACGAACTGCTCCGCAGTCACTCACAGCAAAGAGGAGAAGCGCTATGAAACGTATAATCCTTTCTACGGATCATCGCTCATCCAAGGGCGCGTTAAATGCTACGACTACTGGTGACGCCGTTGCCCCTCCTTTAAGCGCTGCCCCTGCCAAGTCATCTACCGGAACGGTGACGCGCAGTTCCCATAGCGCGATTGATACGGGAAAGTCATCCGATGCCGCCCCACGGTTGAACTTAACCAGTCTCAACCACGCAAGCTTTCCATGCTCGGACTTGCAAGCCACCATCGAGTGGTGTGGTCGAGTTTTTGCGATGCCAGAGTACGCATTTCAAGATTATAAAAATTCGATGTTTGGCGGGAATGGTCAAAGTATTTTACGTCTAGGACGTGGGTCTGCGGTCGCCTATATAGCACTCGCGCAAATGACGCCGGAGGAACTCAAAGCCCAAGCGTCGATTCGTCCTCACTTCTGCTTCGGCATACGAGATTTCAGCGTCGACAAGATCTTCGCGGCTCTCTCGAAGATGCCCGCGAAAGCTGAATCGGTTTTGAGAGAGGGTAAAACAATCAACGGCGTTAACTTTACTGATCCGGACGGATTTCCTATGCAGTTCAACCCGGATACCGCCTGTGGCGGAAACGGTTTTCTGGGCGAAACTTGCGACATGGATGCCACAGTTAAACGTCAGCCTGATTGGCCGGCGCCAGTAGAGTTATCAACCTTCAATCACGTCCGCATGGTCGTGAAAGACATCGATAGCGCCATCGCGTGGTACACAAAATTGACCGACATGAAGCCACATGTCTTCGACCTTGATTATGGTGGTAAAAGAACCATCCTACGCATCGGGTCAGGCCCGGAATTTGTACTACTGGAGCAAGGGCCGAGTCCACGAACTTTCAAGCCGCTTCTCGGAGTGGGTATGGATGATTTCAACGCTTGCGAGGTCGTGGATCGCCTTAAGGCACATAAAGTCCCTGTGCGTGTAGAAAAGCCCAACGGCCAAACCCCTGAGATTTTTGTGGAAGGCCCTAATGGCATGGAGTTCCAGGTTCAGGACGTTTCCTACTGCGGAGGTTTCGGGCCACTGGGCAACAAGCTTGCTTAGACCAAGAAGGCTTTCGGCTAATAAGTCGGCACCACTGTAGATTCAAATCACGGTTGGCCCGCAGGTACAAGGTTTGTCGACGTTGTACCTGTGGGATCCGATTTTGGCTTGGACAGGCTGGTGGAACCTATGTTAAGGGAACACAACAGCGTCACGTTTTTCAATGACGCATCCAGCAAATTCATCCGCGATCTACAACTGCTGGAATATCGCCGCCCAGTTCGACGGTGATCCAATCATCAATGGGGCTGGCGAGGAAATGTTTGATAGCGTGCTTCGCGACGGAAGCTGCAAAGTCTAAGGTTCGCCTCACCTCATCGTTACGTTTTTCCACTAAACGCCCCCTATGAACCGCTTTCGACCCATATTCATAAGCCTTTTTAATCATCCTGTACGTTTCTAACTTACGCTGAATCGGCCCTCCCATGATTATAGCGGCGCGAATTGAAAGCCTGTGTGACAACTCCCCACTATCATTATCAAGGAACAAACTTTCCAAGGATGTACGCAGATATACAGCCGAATCTGAAAGATCGCCGCAGCTATAATATTCATTCAACTTTTTTATAGGCAAACGAATATGCTCACGGTGTTTTTCACTGAGCCGACCGAGATTCTCCAACTGCTCAAGTAAAACCACAATCGAGGAAGCTGTCAGTTGAATTGACTTCCTGCGGACATGAAAAGAATGATGTATCCATTCAGCTGGGCCAAAGGAAGGAACAGCGTCAGCTGGAATGATTGATGACGCTACTTTCTGCACAGCCAAGGAATTTTCACTGCACAGCATAAGACAGTTTATCACATCATCGAGATCTTTCATGACATCTGAAACAGCTACAGGAAGTTCACCCTGCGAAGGTTGACCAATTAAAACCGGATGGGACATTGGTATAACCAATGCAGCCGAATACTGTGGAAATAAAGCATGTTCATCCGTTGAATCAGTCAATGCCAACTGAAGTTTTTTATTAGGAAGTTGATAGATATTTGTCAGCCGACCGAATCTCCCAAGTTCTATCGGCTCATCCACCTCCAAGCCTGCTAAAAGCACCACCCCGTAGGCTGAAAAGCTATCATTTTCGATGTACTCCGTTAGCTCCCGCTCGAAGTCACATCTATCGATACCTTTTTTGTAAATCCATGACGCGAACAGCTCAGGTGTCACCCTGTGACGAGACAGACCGATCACTTGCCATCCCGAGAGAATGGCTGCTAGAGATGGATCATTTTTTATAAGGGTAATAATCCCAGGCTTTTCTGCACTTTCGCTAATGGCTGCCCGAGCGAAAAATTCTTCAATATTTGTACCCGTCGTTCTCCAGCCGCTATTCCACTCAATAATATCTACAATTCTCTGATCCACTATGACCTCTACTTGTGCTCGGCGATCAACCTTCAACTCTAGCAATTAATTCACGGCGGCTCTTACATCGTAAAAATAAGCTTTTTAGCAAAGCCAAACCAGAATTTCTGCCTCGCCGCTGCGCAGCCCTTTGCCATGTGGGCATTTTTCACTCACCCTGCTCGCCTCCGCCAGTGCACTACTATACCGCTTCGGCCACCTCCATCACTATGCAAAATGAGGACTCGATGGACTCACTGAGAGGGGCCACCATTTTACATTTTCGTATCCGGCGCCAGGTTTATTCGGAAAACTAAACGAATTTTCTTCCCAGCCACAGCATCAACCCAACGCGTAAAATGAGCTACTCTAACCTCACCGGAAGATTCAATAACTCCCCGAAGTCAAGGAGATGTACATGCCACAGGCAGAGCCCTATCTAGATTTCGCTGCATTATCCATCGACAGTAACATTCTTCGTGGCCAGCGCTACAACTTCGACGGAGGCATCCTAAAGCAACTTGAACAATTCCAAGGCAGCCCTGTCCAGATAGTTCAGCCAGATGTTATTCATTCCGAGGGAGTACAACATCTTTCTGCAGAAATCGCTGAAGCACTGAAGGCAGCTAGAGGCAATCTAAGAACGCTTTCTAAATATAGTGAAGACAGCAAGATACCAGAATTTGGCGCTTCTCATTTATGCGAAATAAACCCGAGACTGATGGCAGAAGAAAAGCTGAAGAACTTCTATAAACGAATTAATGGTAGTGTAATTGCTAGCTCATGTGTCAATATTAGCGACTTAATGCGCATGTACTTCTCTACCGAAGCTCCATTCGAAACCGCGATAGAAAAAAAACACGAATTTCCGGACGCCATCGCCTTACTTACTCTTGAATCTTGGGCAGTAGGGAATGACAAAAGAACTGTATTAGTCAGCAAGGATAAAGGTTGGCACGCATTTGCGAAAGGTTCCTCCTACCTCCACGTTGTTGAAGAGCTGCCAGATGCGCTTGCGTTATTCCAACCTCATACAAAGGTAAAGAGCCTCATTGAGATGCTCCAAGCGGATGGACTACTCGACAGAGACAGCCAACTATTCCAAGGCATCAAAAATGTAATATCGGAGCGAGTTAGTGAACAAACACCCGATATCGAAGCGAACTCTCTATTCTATTTCGAGAGCGACGACGTTCAAATCGAATATCTTGGTCATAAGTTCGCCCAAGGAGAAGACAACAAACCTAAGATTAGAATCGTCTTGATTGAGGATGATCTTGTTGTGCTCAGCCTTACAGCTCTCGTAAATACCAAGGTAATGACTACTTTCTCATTCTCACAGTACGACTCGATTGATAAAGATTATGTACCATTAGGTGGGTCAGTAGAAGAAAGAAATGAAAGCTACGAGACAGAAGTCCTCATCCACTTCAAGGGTGATTGGAAAGAACTAGGCAATGCTCTTGTCCCGAATGAGATCGAGGTGGAGGGTGAAATGGATGTAGTTAAATTTGGTGATATTGCGCCAGATTATTCTAGTGATCGAGATGAGCAGCTCCGCTGGGAATGGGAGTGGGAACAGGAGAAAGAAAGAAGACGTGACGAGGCTGTGGGTTTCAAGCGCTAAAACCTTGGCGTCGAGGCAAATCGATGGCGAATGCGGTCAGCCATAGGGAGCGCATTCGGCACTTCTCCATCGAGGTTGATCAGGACGTGTATCGTCCGCGATAACGCTACACGCCTACTGCAGTACGTGCGGGGACAGATGATGCTGACCACTAGATAGTCGCAGATACTGGCGAAGGCTAGCACGTCCGTTACTACGCTGAAACGTAACAAGGACATATCTCGAATTTTCAGTTGTCATTACCCAAAACCTACCTTCCCGCTCGACTTTCAACACGTCGGAAGTCCGGATCAAATGGCCGTCTCCGAACCGACCATACTGGTCTTTCCGCTGGTGACCAAACACCACACCAATGCCTGCGCGCGCCCTGATAGATACTCCGCAAAGGTACGCAGTGACCGGTATGTCAAAGCCCTGCTCTTGAGCCCTTATAATTCGCTTCAGATCAAAATCTGTATGGCGTTTGCCGTGAAAATTCACATCTATCGTGTCCAGCATCGTTGGGCTCCGGTTGCGGTCTGTAGGTAGTTATCAAGAATTGCGCACATAACCAGGAGCGCTGGTATCGTGGGGGATTAATGGTAATTTTCAGGCTAATCGAATCATGCTTAAATGAAAGACAGGCCTGATGTTCACCAGCGCTCCAATTTGAAAATCTGGTTGGTGCGAGGTGTGGTAAACCTCGCCCTCACCCACCTCTAGGACGCAAACCTCAGAGCCAATTCTGTCCTCACCTACGCTCAACCTGGTCAATCGCCCCATTTGCCAGCCTGTGGTCTTATTCATCCAGGACGGCGTCACAGCCATGACTTCGGTGATACTTAAGTCGGGGCCTTGGCTCACCAGAATTTCTTGAAGCTGACGCGTGTCGTCAATCATCACAGCACACTCGCTGACCCGACCTTCGTTTTCGACGCTGAGGGTCAAGTGGTACCAAGGAGTTCGGAGCAGCCTTGACACTCCGCGCCAATGGGATACGCCCTCCCCGAACAATCCTGGGACGCCTATCAGGTCGTTGTCTATGGTTCTAAACATGTGTCGCCTCAAGCTGCTGCAGAACGTCAGTTGCCCTGCAGAACCGGTGGTAATCAGAAAAGGGAAAATATCGCTTCGATAGAAGCAGACTTACGATGGCCTGGCCCGAGCAAAACGTAGACGGAGTTGCGTGTTTCGAATAGGTAGCCTTCTTTGAAAGCGGTGCCCATGCTTGAGCGCACCCAATGACCTGGTTCAAATCTTCTCTGTTCGTCATGCATCACTTTGTGGGCAAACATGAAGATTGGTTGGCAGCCTGCAGCGGTAACTTTCGCTCGCTCGTCATCGGTGACGATGGCGTCGAGGATTGTCCATTCTTCTACGGCGCAGAGGGGCATCCATTTGTAACGTTGCCTAGCGGCAGCCATCACGGCTTCGAGACCTAGCTCAGAACCCATCAGGCTGACACCAGGATCGCCCAACAGACCGTCTTCGATGATCCCATCCACGGCCCAACCCCCTCTCTGTCAATATTCAATAATTAGCGGCTGAGGCGCTGTACCGCCACAACGACAAATATATCTGTTTGTGTGGCGGCAGGCAAATACGACATACCGTCTCTTTTTATTGGGATAGTGAAATGTCGCTGCGGAAATCTTATGCAGCAGTGGTTCAACTGCTTCGCACTCGGAAAGGCTTGTCTCAAGCAAAACTCGCGGGCTCGTTAACACAAGCCCACGTGAGCGAGCTTGAGCTCGGTAGAAGCTCAGCGACCATCGAAATGAGTGCCCGACTTGCCTCAGCGCTGAAAGTAGAGCCAATTACTTTGCTGGCACTCGCTGCTGCCTCCCATGAGAAGTGCACAGTGCGGGAATCTCTCCTGGCTGCGCTGGATGAGGCTGAATCCCTAGGGCTAGCGGACACTCTTCTGCCAACCGAACCACAAGTTATGGATCCGTCGAGAGTGTTGGAAGCCAAGAGAAAATGGTTGGCCGTGCAAGAGCTGAAGGCGAAAGGGCTCAGTCAGAGTGAGGCAGCGAAACATCTAGGGGTGCCTGAATCGACGTTGCGTCGGTTGTGGCATCAGACGCTTAAAGATTAAGGCTGGTGCGGCGAATGCATCAACTGGGCAATTAGCTAACTGAGAATCTTGCATTGGGAAGCAGCAGCCCCACCAGGCTGGTGCCAAAATTCACGCTTTCAGGCGGCAGGAGCGAGGTAGATCTGAACGGGCCAGCAAGGTCTGGATTTGCTCCAGAGACGTGGCTTGCCAGGCACCACAGCTCTCCCCTATCAACGTTGAGATCTTGCCTGCCTTGTCCATTTTTCTGGAAAAAGATGGACAGGTGCGATTGTCTGTAAGTGATTGTTTTTAATTATTTTCGAATGTCCATTTTAGGGCCCTCTCACGGGTGTACATGTTCGACAAAACCATCGTCTCCATCCCGACCTGGCGCCTGATGTCCGAGTCGTTCCGCAACTGGCGCGGCATGCAGCAATCAGGCGGACGCCGCATCAAACGCAGCCTGTTCATCGACGCCAGCGGCGTGCGCTTCGTGCGCGACGATGAAGAACAGCAACTCATGCAAATCCACCTGCTCACCGACTACATCGGCCGCAAACAGGCCGAACTGCTGGCCTGGAACCAGGCACAAGGCAACGTCGCACAAATGTCCGCCAACCGCCGGCGCATGACCAACATCGGCACCTTCCGCGCCTACGCCCTGGCGTACCTGAAAAGCCACGTCGACATCAACCCGAACATGACCTGCATGGTTCGCCAGCTCGAACCCACCTCACAGGGCATCCCGCTGGAAATCTACTGCTTCACGCGCACGACGGTGTGGGTGGAGTACGAGCGGATACAGGGGGATATTTTCGATTATCTGATTACGGTGATGCCGGAGTTCGGGTTGAGTTTGTATCAGCAGCCGAGTGGAGCGGATATGCGGGTGGGGTTGCGAGGGGAGACTGTGAGTCAAGTCACAGCTGACTGGGTGCGGGAGCGTTGAGGCTGGGATTTTAAGGTGTCTGGAATGGGGTCATGGTAAATGAAGCCGGAAATCAACTCCGGTGAGAAAATCGCTAGGTACTGATAGATGTCGCACTTCTTCTGGTGATTTCAATTGCAAGGCGGCGGGCCGAAGGCTTGATCGATTCTGTGGCAACATTGAGGCCTGTGGTTCGCTCGGGTAACCAACTGTGCATTCGGTCAGTGGGTACACTTTAAAAGCCTACCGCGCTCTTGAGTTTGAGGTACGGCTTTGCGTGTCCATCAAACACCTGAATCTGGTAACACTCTCGCCTGAAAGATGTCCAGAATCATTAGACCTAAATGGCGACTCAGCGAGGGCAGCCCAAAGAGCTTCAATGTGAGTGCACATTTTGAAAGACAGCCAAAAGTTCTATGTCGGATGGGATGTCGGGGGCTGGAATTGCGACAGGAATCCAGCAAGCCGGGATGCATTGGTGATTCTTGACTCAGCCAGAGAATTGGTCGGTGTTCCTTGGAGGGGGAATTTGCGCAACACCCTTAATGAGGCAACCAGCTCCAAAATTCTGGCCATCAAGATCCTTGAATTGTGCCAAGTGAAAATTGATCTCGAAAATTCGTTCAGGTTGCTATTCGCGATTGATACGCCACTTGGATTCTCCAAGGCATTTACTGACCTGATTGTTTCCAGGGTTGCTGCCGGCCAAATTCTTTCCTCATCAGCGAACCCCTACCTACACAGAGAAACAGAGCGGTTTCTTTTTGAACGAGGGCTGTCGCCGTTGTCTCCCATAAAGGACATGATTGGAAGTCAGGCTACAAAGGGAATTCATTTCCTGGCCCGTTTTGCACCAGATCTCGCGAGTTGCGGACTCTGGACAGATGGCCGTTACATTCAGGCAATTGAGGCCTACCCTTCCGCATGCAAACGATCAGCCTGCATTAGCGACATGCGCCGGCCTTTCTACGAAAATTCTGGTGGCAGTGTCCCAATTGAAAAGCTCAAGGCCCGTCGTGAGTTTTATCACGTGGATCTGGAGGACGCGCTGACATGTGCGCTGGTTGGTTGGTCATTTGAGAGTCAACCAGACTTACTCGTGCATCCAACGCCAGCCATAGATCAGTCTGAAGGTTGGATTTTTGTACCCTGTGATGGACTGAGAAGCCTGGAGCATGCCTAACTGTCTTTGCAGGTTTTGTGCAGTCGACATCTTTAGGTTTGCAAGCCCAATGATAAGTTTTTATTGAGCGCCCTGAGATGTTGATCGTCAACGTGTCTGCGGCCCATGTCTGGCTCCTCACCAAATACGAATTACATCAGCTCCAGCGCGCAACTCTGAAATACGCCATGGCTACATTCCTCACATAGCCACTGTCCACCTGAAGGCTGAAATTGGCGGGGAATGCTCTCTGGACGCTTACGAATTCATCATAACCGAGCTAGCTGCGGGCTATGCTTGAAGCCCTTTGATCTGTACAAGCATTACTATCGGGGCATCAAAAGCCATCTATAAAAAAAATGACAAATTGGGGGTAAAGATGAATCGCCTATTTCATGCTGCAGCGTTTGCAAGCTCCATGATGATCGTTGCAGCACCCGCCCAAGCCCGTATTACACAGCTGGAGATCCTGCGGACCGAACCCGCTTTCGGAGGCGAAAGCTTCGGGAATACAGGGGCTTACAAACGCGTCTTTGCACGCGCTCATGGTGAATTAGACCCAGGAGCGTCTGGAAACAAGATTATTCAAGACATCGAACTTGCACCCCGTAACGGTCGTGGGATGGTTGAATACACGACCGATGTTGCAATCCTGCGTCCCGCTGACGTGGCCAAATCGAATGACATCCTTCTATTCGACGTGCCAAATCGAGGCTCTAAGCGCGCGATGTTATTGTTCAATGCTGATATGCGGGGTAGCCCAGCAGCGTTCAACAACTTCGACGTCGCCGGAGACGGTTTTCTACAGCGCCAGGGTACGACGCTGATCGCGTTTGCCTGGCAAGGTGACGTTGCACCGGGCGACAACCGCATGATGGTGCAATTGCCGACGGCCATAAATACTGATGGGTCGCCGGTAACAGGTGTGGTGCGCAGTGAGTTGACCACGCTCTCACCGACCGTCAGCCTTAACCTGTCCGCAGGTTGGTTCACCTCCACGCCGCCTCATACCAGCTATAAATCGGTTGAAACCGACAATACCAAAGTGCTCTCGGATGGCTTTCGTCCGACGTTGACGGTGCGTTCGCGGGCAAATGCGCCCAGGCAGGAAATTCCAGTGAATGACTGGAAGTTTGGCGATTGCAATACGCCAAACGAAACCCAGATATGCCTACCCGCTGGTTTTCAGCCCGGCAAGCTTTACGAGCTGATATACCGGGCCAAGGAGCCGGCGGTAATGGGTATCGGTTTTGCGATCGCACGGGATGTTGGTGCGTTTTTCCAGCAGGCTGAGCATGACGATAAAGGTGTGCCCAACCCTGTCGTGCATGGGCCCAAGGTCAAGTCGATTATCACTGGCTCATCACAATCCGGCCGATTCATCCGCAGCATGATCGCACTGGGTTTCAACCGCAGCGAGGAAGGTCATCGGGTCTATGATGGTGCGATGCCGCATATCGGTGGCGGCCTGATGCCGCTCAACATCCGGTTTGCTCAGCCTGGCCGGGCTTGGGGCCAGCATGTCGATCATGACTACCCTGCTTACGATTTTCCGTTTACCTATGGCCGGGAAACCGATCCGATTACCGGACGCTCGCAGGGTTTGCTGGATCGCTGCAACGATAATAACACCTGCCCTCTGATATTCCACATGGCAACGGCCCTTGAACTTTGGGAGGGACGCCAGTCGCTTGGCCTTACCGATCCACTCGGCTTGCGCGATACACCTGAACCGGAAAACGTCCGCACTTTTATTATGGCAAGTACGCAGCATGCCCCGCCGTCTTTGCCACTTCCGGTTAACCCACCCTTTGGGCTTTGCCAGGTCCAATCAAATCCCAATCCACACACCTGGACAATGCGCGCAGCGTTCATCAACCTCGTTAGCTGGGTTCGTGATGACACAACACCGCCCGCTTCGATAAAGCCTTCTGTGGCGGACGGTACCCTCGTGCCGGCGGACAGGGTCAGTTTCCCGCTCATCCCCGCGACCAATTATGGTGGCGTTACGCGCCCCGCGCTCCACTACACCGGTGCCGTCAATAGCCTGCAAGTGCTTGATTTTGGACCTGGTTTTCGTCCCGAAGACAGCTCTGGCATTCTCACAAACGAGCCGCCGAAATCGGGGGTCGGCAGTTACGGCCTCCTGGTGCCTCAAGTGGATGCAGACGGAATTGATGTGGGTGGCGTTCGGGATGTGTATCTGGGTGCTCCCATCGGAACTTACACGGGTTGGAACACCTTCCGGCCCGAGTTTTTTGATGGCGGCTTTTGCAACTTTCAAGGCAGCTTCCTCCCATTTGCCGAGACGAAGAAAGAGCGAATCGTGGCCGGAGACCCCCGCCTTTCCTTGGAGGAACGCTACCCCACGAAGGAGGCTTATGTGTCTGCGGTGAGTAAAGCTGCAGACTCGCTGGTTGAAGCGCGGATGCTACTTCCTGCGGACCGTGAGCGGCTTGTGAAGGAAGCTCAGGAGAAAGGTGTGCGTGTAGGGCCTTGAGCATAGGTGGCTGCCCCTGGTGCTAACAAACGGTACGGCCTCTGATCTGAATGTATAAGCGTTTGATCATATGGTCGTTACCCCACCCTCCAATGCCAAAATTAGCTGCAACAATCCCACCGGGCAGCAGTCCAAGGACGCACACGTGCCAGCGTTCAGAGGATGTACTGATGAAGGTGTTCATAAGCTCCGTGGTAAAAGGATTTGAGCATTTCAGGGCCGCAGCCAAAGACGCCGTGGAAACATTGGATATGAAGCCGATCATGAGTGAGCATTTCGGGGCGCGCACATATTCTTCGGAGCATGCCTGCCTGACAGAGGTCGACCAATGCGACGTTTATATTCTCATCCTCGGTGCTAACTACGGCTATGAACCCCAGCCAGCCCTCTCTGTTACGCAGCAGGAATTTCGCCAGGCAGTAAGCAAGCGTAAGCCGATTCTGGTTTTCATCCAGCAGGCAGACTTTGATCCGAAGCAGACTGTGTTCGTTAATGAGGTGTCCGACTACAAGCTAGGTTTTTTCAGAGCTTCATTCTCTGATCCCCAAGAACTGTTGAAAGCTATCGTCCAAGGCCTGAGCAGGATGGAAAAATCCAAAAACTCACTTTCCGAGAAAGCTTTTCACGAGCGTATCATGGAGGCATCAAGCTCTCGTTCGTACAGTGGGCACTCTTACGCGCCAAAACTTGAGTTTGCCTTTTTGCCACAGCCCGTTGAGCAGCATGCTGTGCACGGGGCTACCCAGCGCCGTGATGAGATTTTCCAAAGCCTTCATAATCTGGGCTTAGCGAAGTTTAAGCAGGGCTATGAAGAATGGGATGACAGGTCGTTTACGGGTTTGAAGTCGGGAGAAACGTCCTGGCGTGTTTTCGACGACGGGCTCATCCTGCTGGAAACTGATGCAAGTGTGCCGGTGGAGGGGCGTACTGCTGGTCTCTATTTCGTTTCTCCGACCAGCCTGTCCAAGCTGATAATGTCCTGCTTCGAAGTGGCCGCATTCAACAGTGGCTGGTATCGCATTACGTTGAAGAACTTAGACATGGCGAAGATAGAAGAGCCCCCATCAACTGCCTCCAACAGCTATACGATGCCGATGCGTCGTGAAAAGGTTGTCAGCGAGTCACGACTTTTCATCCCTGCCACACGCCCCATGGTGGAGCAATGGACACAGGAAAGCATCGTAAGAATGGCCAGAAGCTTGGCCTATTGATCTGTGTACCCCAAATACGCGCCTCGGTCACCATGAGCCGAGGGAGTCCTGTTCAGCCTTCAATGTGCCATAGGCACCCAACAGCGTTTCCGCATAACTCCAACTGCCGACAGTCATTAAGGTTGCCTAGTGGTCCGCATTGACGTCATCTGGCTCTCCACCGAACCGATGGATACGCGTGCAGGTATGTCGAACGCGCTGGCTAGGTTGCCGACGTAGCGGCCAGTGAGATTGGCCAATTACTATCGCATCGTCAGCCGATGCCTGCCTGAGTCACGCATGACTCTCGCGAGCGCCTAGCGCCAATGTCTTCTAGTCCCATAATCTCGGATCCAGCCTCAAAACGAGAACGCTATCGGCCAAGCACACTCGCGAACCAGTTACAGTCCTGAAACTGGGCAGTAAACTTAAGCAACTCTCGGTTGATCTGGTCAACTGTTCCAACTATCCCGCTCTCAGCCAATGAATAAGCATCCTCGAAATAGCCGCACAGGCTAAGAGCGTCAGGAAAGTCGTAATTCGATCGAAACCAGGATTGATACATCCCCTCTGCTAAGACCTTTCCAAAATCAGGATCTGCAAGTAGCCTTTCATGTGCCTTGGCGAGCACATAGGGCAACACCTCTGCGCGGCTCAAGGAGGGAGTCCCGACTCGAAGTAACTGATTTGCGGTGTCGTACCGATTCGAGTCACTCATCAGCGCGAGCTCTATCAGTTCATAGGTAGGATTTCCCCGTGCAGTGATCTGATCGTCCGCCCATTGCACAATGTCCGAAACCTCAAGAAGACGTAGCTCTAACGCTTCTCTTAGGTAAGAGATCTGGTCATCAACACTAGGGCTATGAATGTTCCTTGCCATGCGTTCTTTCCGACTTTCCTATAAATAACTATATCCTAATTCAGTAGGAAAACATTGTCGTCTGCTCTCGAAAAATCGAAGGTAATGGAAACTCTAGAAATCGTGCCAATTGTAAGTTGCAGGGGGCGTCAGCGCTGCTCGGGGCTGATCCGGCGATAGAGCCGTTTCCTACAGAAAATTAGGCAGATAGGCGCAGATAATACGCCGCTGAGCACCTAAGATGGATTCACAACCAATAGGAGCTGAATCATGAGCGCTCGAATTTCTCCAATCGCGCCGGAATTTGAAACTGAGGAACAGGACACCCGCTATGACAAGTGGTTTTGTACGCAGGTCCAAGCCTCAATCAACTACCCAGCGCCTAATATTCCAAACGATCAGGTCATGGCCGAGATGCGGGCGCTTTTAAAGTCGAAGCAGCTCGCAGCCATTGACTTTGATTGAACAATCTCGCGGATCACTGTCCCGCCCTCCCCCAGAACTCTTCGACCGGTTGACTGGACAATGCTTTTGGCCGGGCCAGATGAATCTCCAGTGGTATATCCCAGCTTTCGTCCAGCGCTCTGACCAGGCGACCATCAAGAACCTCCTGTTCGGTGAGGCTCTTGGGTAACCACGCTACGCCTTTGCTTTCTAGGGCCATGGACATGAGCACCGCCGCAAGATGGCTGCTGAACAGTGGTTTGAGGTGCAGGTAATCTTCCTTGCCGCGCAGTCGGTGGGCGACGATACGGCCTAGTCCGGATTCGTGGGTGTACGCGAGGTAGGGCAACGCCGCAGGCGAGGTGCCGACGTTGGCGGAGGCGCTTGCAAGCGGAACGAGAACGTCCTCACCCACTTTCTTGCTGACAAACTGATCAGGGGCCAGTAGAGGCGGAACGTCGGGGTGGCGGTGGCAGAGCAGAAACTGCACCTGACCATGTATCAGCATCTGCTCACAAGCAGCCATGCTGTCGGAATGCAGTTGTACGGCCTCGATCGGGGCACCGTTTTCTGCGGTTCTGAGCCACTTGGGAAAGAACGTGAACGACAGAGAATGAGTGGCTGCAAACCGCAACGACCTGGCTGCCACGCCAGCGACTTCTTGAGCCTCACTGCGCATTCTGTACAAGTGCCGGGCAGCTTCCTGAGCACTGGGCAAAATCTGCCTTCCGGCCTCGGTGAGGGTGGCTCCTTGCGGTGTGCGGACAAATAACTCCACCCCCATCCAGTTCTCCAATGAACGAACTCTTCGGCTGAACGCCGGCTGGGTGACATGGCGTGCTTCAGCGGCACGAACAAAGCTGCCGTACTCCGCGAGCGCTGAAAGGTCTTCAAGCCAGACGAGTTCCAAGGGCCATGCCTCCTGTGCATAGGGTGCGGCATTAATAGCATTGGGCGGGTGGCGTCGCAACGCATAACGTGGCGCTCACAAACAACAAGAGGAGCCCGTCATGCGCATCGTAGACATTCGTGAAAAAACTGTTTCTATCGCCTCCCCTATTGCCAACGCCTACATCGACTTTTCGAAAATGACCTGCTCGGTCGTCGCTGTGATTACCGATGTGATTCGCGACGGTAAACCTGTTATCGGCTACGGCTTCAACTCCAATGGTCGCTATGGCCAGGGCGCACTGATGCGTGATCGTTTCCTGGCGCGCATCACGGAAGCTGACCCGAACACCCTTGTCGATCATGAAAACAACAACCTCGATCCGTTCGCCATCTGGAAAACCCTGATGACTAACGAGAAGCCGGGCGGCCACGGCGAGCGCTCGGTTGCAGTGGGCACGATCGACATGGCTGTGTGGGATGCTGTTGCCAAGATTGAAGGCAAACCTTTGTATCGTCTGCTGGCCGACCGCTATCGCGAAGGTGTCGCCGATGACAAGGTCTGGGTCTACGCCGCGGGTGGCTACTACTACCCTGGCAAAGACCAGACCAAGCTCAAGGCAGAAATGCAGAGTTATCTGGATCGGGGCTACGACGTCGTCAAGATGAAGATCGGTGCAGTGCCACTGGATGAGGATATCCGTCGCATCGAAGCGGTGCTTGAAGTGGTTGGGGACGGTCGTCGACTGGCGGTCGATGCCAACGGTCGTTTCGATCTTCAGACCGGAATCGCTTACGCCGAAGCCATCAAGAAGTACAACCTCTTCTGGTACGAAGAGGTTGGCGATCCGCTGGACTATGCATTGCAGGCCGAGCTTGCCAATCACTATGAACTGCCCATGGCTACCGGTGAAAATCTGTTCTCCCACCAGGATGCCCGTAACCTGTTACGCCACGGCGGTATGCGCCCTGATCGCGACTATCTGCAGTTCGACTGCGCTCTGTCCTATGGGCTTGTGGAGTACATGCGCACCCTCAAGGTAATGGAAGAAATGGGTTGGTCTTCCCGCCGCGTAGTTCCACATGGTGGTCACCAGATGTCCCTGAACATCGCAGCCGGCCTGCACTTGGGCGGCAACGAATCTTACCCGGATGTGTTCCAGCCTTTCGGCGGTTTTGCGGACGGGATCAAGGTAGAAAACGGTTATGTCGGCCTGCCGGATATTCCAGGTGTTGGCTTCGAAGCCAAGTCCGCCTTGTACGCAGTCATGCGCGAGTTGGGCGAAGGCTGATCTCCCTAGATCTGCGGCCTCCTTGAGAGAGGCCGCAGCATCAGGCGTCACCTACTGACGCCAAGCCACATGCCCATCACAAAAATAAAATGAGGTGCTTCCGTGGAAATCTCCAAAACCCGCTGGTATAGCCAGCTGTATGTGCAAGTGCTGATCGGCATCGTGATCGGTGCAGCCATCGGTTACTTCGTGCCTGATGTCGGCGCCAAGCTCCAGCCCTTTGCCGATGGTTTCATCAAGCTGATCAAAATGCTGTTGGCACCCATCATTTTTGGTACGGTGGTTGTAGGCATCGCAAAGATGGGCAGTATTAAAGAAGTCGGACGGATCGGTGTTAAAGCGCTGGTCTACTTCGAGATTCTTTCAACCATCGCGCTGGTGATTGGCCTGATTGTGGTCAACATTGTGAAGCCTGGCGCGGGTATGAATATCAACGCCAGTACGCTTGATGGCAGTGCTATCAGCAAGTACAGCCAGGCTGCCAGTGAGCAAGGAGGCACTATCGAGTTCTTTCTCAATATTATCCCGAATACCTTTCTTGGCGCGTTCTCCAATGGCGTGATGCTTCAGGTGATCCTGCTTTCGGTACTGATGGGTATTGCACTGGTGCAAATGGGCGAAACCAGCAAGCCGTTGATCAATACCATTGATTTGTTCCTGCAAGGTCTGTTCAGGATCGTTGCAATGGTCATGCGCCTGGCCCCTCTGGGTGCTGGTGCCGGCATGGCGTTCACGATCGGCAAATACGGAATTGGTACTCTGCTGTCACTCGGGCAGTTGCTGGTCGCCCTCTACGTTACCACCTTGATTTTCATCGTGGTGGTGCTGGGCTCGGTTGCCAGATGGTCGGGCATGCCGCTGATGCAATTCCTCCGCTACTTCAAGGATGAAATTCTCATCACACTGGGCACCTGCTCGACAGAAGCCGTGCTGCCGCGAATGATGGCCAAGCTTGAAAAGCTTGGCTGCAAAAAGTCGGTAGTGGGCATGGTGCTGCCAACGGGATACACCTTCAACGCGGACGGCACCTGTATCTACCTCACAATGGCCGCCATCTTCATCGCTCAGGCGACCAATACGCCACTGACATTTGTAGATCAGATGATTCTACTGGGGGTGTTTCTGCTGACGTCCAAAGGCTCGGCCGGAGTGGCGGGTGCGGGGTTTGTGACGCTGGCTGCAACGCTCACAACCATCCACTCCATTCCTCTGGTAGGTCTTGTATTACTTCTGGGCATTGACCGGTTTTTGAACGAAGCGCGGGCCGTGACCAACCTGATCGGTAACGGCATCGGCACCCTCGCCATTGCCAAGTGGGACAACTCGTTCGATGTCGAGGCCTGCGAGCGTGAAATCGCCGCGATGAAAGATGAAAAAACAGCGAGAAAAGCATTATTGGCGCAAAAGTAACCCTCGGAGCACCTTGGTCATGCCGTTCAAATACGGCATGACGGTTAGGGTTTGCGGCTTTAGAGCTGGACGTTCTTGTTCAAGCTTTCGGGGCTGCCTGCACATAAACCATCCATCACCAGGTTCAACAATCTGGTGATGCGTGAGCGCCATTCACTTTGAGAATCAACTTGCCATATGCCTGCAATGGCGAGAAAAAAGTCATCAGCAGTTACACCGCTACGAATCGTTCCAGCAGCTTCATTGGCCCGCAAAAGCAGCTCGGCGGCCGACTGAACGGGTGCGTATCCGGACTGCCCCGGAAATTCATAAACAGACGCGGCCTGCCGGATAGCGGTGGCGAGACCCGCCTTGGTCATTGCATATTCAACGAGGTGGTCCATCCACTCACGAAGGGCCTGCCTGGGGGCAGTAGTGGCGAGCAGTTGTTCCGCCAACGACGCCACTTGCTGCATTTCGAATTGATAAACCTCGAATACCAGTTTCTCTCGGGTAGGAAAATGGCGATAGAACGTTCCCTGCCCTACCCCGGCCTTCTTCGCGATTGCGCTTAGCGCCACAGCAGGATCGCTGGTCAGCTCCACCACTGCGACCTCCAGTATCCGTTCACGGTTCTTCCTGGCGTCAGAACGCATCACCAATTCGTCAGTCATGAGCAAAGATTTTCCTTGATTGGATTGATAAGCGGACACCTGTCCGGTAATGTCCTTCAAGTGGACAATTGTCCGCTTAAGCATTATTTCCGGAGTTTACTATGAACGGCACTGGCAATACGATTCTGGTTACTGGCGGCACCTCAGGCATAGGCCTCGGGCTGGCCCTCAGGCTTCAAAAAGCGGGCAACACTGTCATCATCGCGGGACGTCGCAAGGCTCTTCTCGACAAGATTGTGTCAGAACATCCAGGTATCGAGTCGATATTGCTGGACGTCTCCGATACACAATCAATCCAGCGCAGCAGCGAGGCGCTTGCGATCAGCCACCCGCATCTGAACGTTCTCATCAACAACGCAGGCATCATGCACTGGGAGGATCTGACTGATCCGCAATACCTGAGCACAGCCGAAGATATCGTGACAACCAACTTACTCGGCACTATTCGCATGGTGTATGCATTCACGCCACAGTTGATCAAGCAGCCCAGTGCAACGATCGTGAATGTCAGTTCGGCGTTGGCATTCGTTCCGCTGCCTGCGACACCAACCTACAGCGCAACCAAAGCGGCCGTTCATTCGTTCACTCAAAGTCTTCGAGTGCAGCTAGAGGGCTCGCCGATCGAGGTTATCGAGCTTGCACCACCGGGTGTACGCACCACATTGCTCGGGCAGGAAAATGACGAGCACGCGATGCCTCTGGAAGAGTTTCTGGATCAAATTTTCGACCTGCTCGAGACCTCTCCGACCCCACCAGAACTTATAGTGGAGCGCGCCAAGCCATTGCGCTTCGCCGAAGCAAGCGGTGCCCATGATGAGGTATTGAAAATGCTTGCAGGGTACAAACCACCGGCACAATGATATTAACCACGTGAGTGGCGACTGATGCCATCGCTGTCGGCAAATGCATTTGCTTGCCCAGCTACTCAGCTCGCCTCTCATGCTGAAACATTGTGCACAGGAGCATGCGGGGTGGCTGTCGACAGAGTTCGAACCAGCGGTGCTGGGCCTAACATGACCGCCACCACGTTCAATCGCTGATGGGTTCTTAATTGTCAGCAACCTAATGGGACCGGTGCGCGTACTGTGCCCATTTTTCTTTGTGCTAGAAAGTCGGCGGGCCTCGGCCTTTTTTGTAGTGCTGATGGCTGGCATTGGTTTGCCAGCGTGTCACCAAGCGCAAAGGCGCAACCGCGCACCTTATCGAATGGTCGGTCGAGTTATTCCGCAAAGAAAATAGTCAGCGATGAGAGACCTCCGCCAGCCCATTATCCGAATATAAGCAGCGCCATTTCCTACAAACAATTAAGGCCTGAAGGCACAGACAGGAAACAGCCTGGCAACTAAGATAGCCCTACCTAAATTGCATGTGGTCAAGTAACTGCTGAAATACAGACATCTTTAGTAACGAGACAACATGCAACACAGTTGCTGCCACGCATCCGATAGAAACATGTAACCCACTAGCGAATCCAAAAAGTTTACCGCCTAACCACGCAAAAAAACCGCACGCAAGCCTACACACATCAAGAATTGAGTTTTTCAATTAAAGGAATATCATGAAAAAAGTATTAATCAGCGCCGCAATTGCTACGTGCCTGCTGGGCATGTCCCTGACCTCTCAAGCGGCGGAAAACTGCCCTACCGTCGAGAAGATCGAGCAGGTCTCACCCGGTGTATACCGGGCGAGCGGCAATGACGGCGAGTGGACCGGCGTGCTGCAAGGCGTTGTAAAAAAGAAAATGCCTGTGCAGTCCTTTGAACTGGCCATCGCTATTCAAGAGAGCGCAGACGCGCCTCAGATGCTGCAATACTGTACCTACAACATCGGTGGGCGCGAGATGCTGGACATGCGCTTCACTGCTAAAAACAATAAGGATTTCACTGTAAAAACTGCAGGCAGTACCTGGAAAAAAGAAAATGGTTTTTTGGGTCTCGTCTATAACGTATGTGAAAAAACATCACCTGAAAACTGCAAGTTCACCGTTGTTAAGTAAAACAAGGTGAGCATGTCGCTCTTCAGCGGGCCTGCAATGGCCGGCTGAAGAGTCACTCACGTTAGATCATGCAAATCCTTGCCCAGTGCAGGCATGACCTCGAAATTAGAGAACACCACCTCCAGCCCTCCCCGTTCCGGACTGCAACACATCGGCCCTACGGCATAAGACTCACTCACGGGAAATGGTGCCAGGCGCAGCAGCGGCCAGCGCAGCCCGTCGCTGGAGTGCTGAATACGCATAACGCCCTTGGCGACCGTGACTCGCAGCCAGAGGCCGGATGATGAATCATCAAATACACCTGTGGCCCAATCGGATTGTCCGCAGGTTAAAACGCTGCCCAGCATCAGGGCTCCGTCACTGACTTCAACGCCGGTTTTGACCCAGTTGCGCTCGTCAATGCGGACCATCAACCCCGCCTGATCGTAAAGCGTCTTGAAGTCACCCTGCACATGCACTTGCGCAGTGAAATCACCGGTCACCGAAACACCCAGAAAATGACCGGTGTCACGGCAGAAGCCGTAGTGCGTCTGCTGCCAGAAATCGGTTTGCGGATCTGTGGTGACTGTCAGGCGCTCTTCCGCCACGTTCCAGTGCCGGGGTTGGTTCAGCCAGATGCCTTTGTCGAACATGTTGCCTCCAGTGTAGGGTTGTCGAGGGTGATGGAGGCGTTACCTCATCTAACCCATGCAGATGGGCGCGCTTCAATAATAAACATCAACCGACAACACACTATCTGAACACAACCTAAAATCTAACGCATCGCAGCCGCCCCAAAAAATGCCGTTTCCTACGCTTCAGCCCCACACCTTTCCCCCCACACACCCCATTTCGAAGCCACCCTCGTCCTCCGTCACAGCCATATGCTGCGTCAGTGGCTGACGCATGAGGTGCTGACGACCTTGCATGATCAACAGAACGTCACGCTGGATAAACCCAGAATGAGCCAGCTGCAATGGCCCGGCACATCGCTGAGCGTGCTGCACTGGCGCAGTGAAACCTGGATTCGCTTACGGGACATGCCGAATGTGGTGGCCGAGGCAGCTCCTCGTCCGAAGCGGCCGTTATGGCGCAGGGTGTTGAAGCGCATCAACACAATGCGCACTGCCGCCTGACCGGTACTGCCTGAACCCCGTTGACACCCCTCCCACCAAAAAACATGATGCATCCACCCTAAAAACCGGAACGCACTCATGAGCGACAAGAAAAAGCTTTTGCTGACTGGCGCAAGCCGGGGTATCGGTCATGCCACGGTCAAGCATTTCAATGCCGCTGGCTGGGAGGTGTTTACCGCGTCGCGGCAGAATTGGGTCGCTGATTGCCCGTGGGCTGAAGGTCTGCTCAACCACATTCACCTGGACCTGGAAAACATCGACAGCGTCAGCGAGAGCATGGCGGCAATCAAGGACAAGCTCGGCGGACGGCTCGATGCGCTGGTCAACAATGCCGGCGTTTCCCCAAAGACCGAGGACGGCGGGCGCATGGGGGTGCTGGAGTCGGATTACAGCACCTGGATCAAGGTGTTCAACGTCAATCTGTTCTCTACCGCGCTGCTGGGTCGGGGTTTGTTTGACGAGTTGAGGGCAGCCAAGGGCAGCATCATCAATGTCACCTCGATCGCCGGCTCAAAGGTCCACCCGTTTGCAGGCGTCGCCTACGCCACGTCCAAGGCGGCACTGTCGGCGCTGACTCGGGAAATGGCCTTCGATTTCGGCCCGCACGGGATACGGGTCAATGCCATTGCGCCGGGTGAAATCGATACGTCGATTCTGTCACCCGGCACCGCCGAGATTGTCGAGCGGCTGGTGCCGATGCACCGGCTGGGCAAGCCCGAGGAAGTCGCTTCGCTGATCTACTTCCTGTGTACGGCTGGCGCGTCCTACGTGAACGGTGCGGAGATTCACGTCAACGGCGGCCAGCACGTCTGACTCAACGTGTGCCGGAAACGCTCTCCGGCACGCGCCGCACGCCCAGGCGACTGATCCACACCGACGCCACGATCACCCCGCCGCCGATCAGCAGGCGGGTGAAGTCCTCATGCTGGTTCCAGATCAGCAGATTGATCAACAGCCCCAGCGGCACATGCAGGTTATTCATCACCGCCAGGGTGCCGCCGTTGACCATGCACGCACCTTTATTCCACCAATACATGCCCAGCGCCGTCGAACACAGGCCGAGAAATAGCAGCACGATCCATTGGGTCGGCGCTTCGGGCAGGTGTTGCGGGTTACCGAATATCAGGAACGCAGGCAGTACCACGGCCAGTGCGCCGAGGTAGAAGTAGCCGAAGCGTCGGTAATGCGGCAGGTCGCTCGGGTAGCGCGCCACCAGATGCTTGTACAGCACCTGCCCGGCGGCGTAGGTGAAGTTGGCCAGTTGCAGCAGCAGAAAGCCGCCAAGGAAGTCGCCGTCCAGGCCATCGTAACGAATCACGCCAGCGCCCAGCACCGCGACCGCCGCCGCCAGCAATGCCCAAGGGTTGAAGCGCCGGTTCAGCGCATCTTCGATCAACGTCACGTGCAGCGGCGTGAGAATGGTAAACAGCAGCACTTCCGGCACCGTCAGCACCCTGAAACTCAGGTACAGGCAGACATAGGTCACGCCGAATTGCAGCGCGCCGATCAGCAGCATGCTGCGCATGAAGCGGGGTTGGACCTGACGCCAGCGGGTCAGCGGAATGAATACCAGACCCGCCAGCACCACGCGGACCAGCACCGCGAAATAACTGTCGACGTGCCCGGCCAGATAGACACCGATCAGGCTGAATGAAAACGCCTGAATCGGTGTGACGAAAAGTAGATAACCCATGCCCGCCCCCCATTTTTGAAGGGCGCGACCATAGCGGTTGCGTCACTCACTGTCCACTCGACGGCCGCCAATTTTTGACGCCAACCCGTCGCCGCGCTCCGCGTTACCCGTCACAAATATGACAGTCGCATTATTGACGTACATGTCGTCGGTTTCGACGAAAATATAGCCTATATCGGCAACTTTTCCACAGAAAAAGGTCTTATCATCTCGACGCTGCAATATTGACTCATTTCATCCACATTCGTCGTCGCCTGGAGTAACACCATGATATTCAACACAAAAGACTTCGGAGCAGTGGGCGACGGCGTCACTGACGATACAGCTGCCATTCAGGCCGCAATCGATGCGGCGGCGGCTGCAGGCGGCGGTGAAGTGGTCATGGGGGCCGGCACATACATCGTGTCCGGTGGCGAAGAGCCTTCTGATGGCTGCCTGATGCTCAAGAGCAACGTCACCCTGTCGGGTGCAGGCATGGGCGAGACGGTCATCAAGCTTGCGGATGGCTCGGACACCAAGATCACCGGCATCGTGCGCTCGGCCTATGGCGAAGAAACCCACGACTTCGGCATGAAGAACCTGACGCTGGACGGTAACCGGGACGCCACCACCGGCAAGGTGGACGGCTGGTTCAACGGTTACATTCCAGGCTCTGACGGCAAGGATTCGAACGTCACTCTCGACAGCGTCGAGATCAAGGATTGCTCGGGCTACGGCTTCGACCCGCACGAGCAGACCGTCAACATGGTGATCAAGAACAGCGTGTCGCATGGCAACGGCCTGGACGGCTTCGTGGCCGATTACCTGAGCGACAGCGTGTTTGAAAACAACGTTGCGTACGACAACGATCGTCACGGCTTCAACGTGGTCACCAGCACCCACGACTTCACCCTGAGCAACAACGTTGCCTATGGCAATGGCAGCACCGGCATCGTGGTGCAGCGCGGCAGCGAGAACATCCCCTCTCCCGCCAACATCACCATCACCGGCGGCGCGGTGTATGGCAACGCAGCAGAAGGCGTACTGATCAAGCTGTCCAGCCAGGTTTCGGTCAGCGGCGTGGACATCCACGACAATGGCAACGCCGGCGTGCGCATTTATGGCAGTTCCGGGGTGGATATCTTCGATAACACCCTGAGCAACAACGCGCTGGGTTCAGCGGTTCCGGAAATCATCATTCAGTCCTACGACGACACCACGGGCGTGTCCGGCAAGTTCTTCAGCGGTAGCGACAACCTGATCCGTGGCAACACGATCACCGGCAGTGACAACTCCACCTACGGCGTCGCCGAGCGCAACGAAGACGGCACCGACCGCAACAGCATCGTCGGCAACACCATCAGCCACACCAGCAAGGGGCTGACCCTGGTGTATGGCGACGGCAGCTTCGCAGGTGATGCGTTCCCGCTGGTGACCGTCAATGGCACCGAGGCCAACGACGTCATCACCGGTGGCGCGGCCCACGAGCAGATCTTCGGTCTGGCGGGCAAGGACACCTTGAACGGCGGTGCGGGTGACGACATCCTGATTGGTGGTGCCGGAGCCGACAAGCTCACCGGTGGCGCGGGTGCCGACACCTTTCGCTTCGATCAGTTGACCGACAGCTACCGTACAGCGACCACCAGTTCCACCGATCTGGTCACCGACTTCGATATCAGCCAGGACCGCATCGACCTGAGCAACCTGGGCTTCACCGGGCTGGGCAGCGGCAAGGGCGGTACGCTGAACATCAGCTACAACGCCACGCTGGACCGCACCTACGTCAAATCACTCGACGCCGATGCCAGCGGTAACCGCTTCGAACTGGGCCTGAGCGGCAACCTGAAAGACACGCTCAATGCCAGTCATTTCATCTTCCAGCATGTCGTGGAAGGCACGGCGGGCGGCGATACCCTGACCGGCACCGACGGCAATGACGTGATCAACGGCAACGCCGGTACGGACCGTATCGATGGCGGCGCGGGCGCCGACACGATCACTGGCGGAGCCGATGCCGACACCCTGACCGGTGGCGCGGGCGCGGACCTGTTCATCTACAACTCGCGTCTGGACAGCTATCGCAATTACACCGCCAGCGGCACCAAGCAGAGCGACACGATCACCGACTTCAACCCGGCCGAAGACCGCATCGACCTGTCCAGCATAGGCCTGCGCGGCCTGGGCGATGGCAGCGCCAACACCATTTACCTGTCCGTCAATGCCGACGGCAGCAAGACCTACATCAAGACCGATGCGGTCGACAGCACAGGCAATCGCTTCGAGATCGCCTTGCAAGGCAATCTGGCCGACAAACTGAGCGCGTCCAACTTCATCTTCTCCACCGCAGCCGCCGCCAATCAGGCACCAGTGCTCAATACGCCGCTGATGGACCAGAACATCACCGAGCTGAAGGCGTTCTCCTACGCTGTGCAACCCGGCAGCTTCAGCGACCCGGACAGCGACACGCTGACCTACAGCGCGACCCTGGCCGATAACAGCGCCCTGCCCGACTGGTTGAAGTTCGACAGCAAGACCCTGACCTTCAGCGGCACGCCGGGTGGCACGGCATCGGGGCTTTACTCGGTATTGCTGACCGCGAGCGACGCCACCGGCGCATCGGTGGCCGACAGTTTTGCCATCAATGTGGGCAACGTCACGCCGGGGACCCTCACCGGCACCGAGAACGCCGAGGCGCTGTATGGCACCGAAGGCAACGACACGATTCTGGGCCTGGGCGGTGACGACACGCTGCGCGGCGATACCGGCGCCGACATCATCAACGGTGGCGCAGGACGTGACGCCCTGTACGGAGGAGCCGATGCCGACACGTTCGTCTACAGCGCACTGACCGACAGCTACCGCGATTACGACGCTGGCGGGCTGACCGCCACCGACACGATCTATGACTTCACCCCCGGCCAGGACAAGATAGACGTCTCCGCCCTCGGCTTTCTGGGGCTGGGCAACGGCGAAGATCACACGCTGTACATGACCCTCAACGAAACGGGCGACAAGACTTACATCAAGTCCGCTACGGCGGATGCCGACGGCAATCGCTTCGAAATCGCCTTGAGCGGCAACCTGATTAACACCCTGACCGATGCGGACTTCGTGTTCGGCCAGCGTGAGGCGCAGGAGATTCTCTACCTGCCGACGCTGGGCCAGTCCAATGCGCGCCTGCTGCGCATGACCGAAGACGATAACCAGTCCGGCACCTCGGAAATGGTCAAGGACCTGACCCGCTACACCGATTACGACGTGCGCAGCCAGTTCACCGACGCCAACGGCGATGGCATCGACCTCGCCGTGGGCGGCAGCACCGTGGTCGGCTACTCGACCGGCACTCAGGAAGAACAGCGTGTTTCCTGGTGGCTGGTCGACACCGATGAGCCGGGCCCTGCGCTGTTGCGCGCCACCGAGTTGCTCAAGTCGCAACTGGCGTCGCTGACCGCCATCGACAAAGTGACCACCGGGATCATCTGGGGTCAGGGTGAAGAAGCCGCTCAGGAAATCGCCCGCGCCACTGACAAGCAGGCGGCAGCCGAGCTGTACAAGGCCTCGACCCTGAAAGTGTTCGACTACTTGCATGCGCAGATCGGCGATTTCACCGTATACATCGCCGAAACCGGGCACTACCAGACCGACGCGGCAAAGGCCCGCGGCTACACCGATGAAAAGATCAACGCCATTGTCGAGGGTACCGGGTACGTCAGAAGCGTTCAGGAAGCCATTGCCACTGAGCGCGCCGACGTCAAGCTGGCGGTTGACTACACCGACCTGCCGCTGCGTTACGAGGTCAACCCGCTGGTTTACCCCGATGACGTCTGGCACTTGCATGAAGAGTCCGCCGAGATCGTCGGCCAGCGCCTGGCCGATTTCATCGCCGATGACCTGGGTTTCCACGGCAACGCCGCTGACAACAACGACCCGGCGGCCATTTTCGAGAGTGGCCAGAACGAAGGTGGCCACATCTTCGGCACCAGTGACGACGACACACTGGTCGGCAGTTCCGGCAATGACGTGCTGGACGGCGACCAGGGCGCGGATGACATGAGCGGCGGCGATGGCAACGACATCTATGTCGTCGACAACGCTTTCGATACCGTCACCGAAAGCAACGACTCGCCCTCGCAGGTCGACACCGTGGTGTCGTCTGTCAGCTGGACGCTGGGCGCCAACCTGGAAAACCTGGTGCTTACCGGCGTGTCTGCCATCAACGGCACCGGCAACGCCGTGAAGAACGTCATCATCGGCAATGCCAGCAACAACATTCTTGACGGTGCTGCAGGTGCCGACATGCTGACCGGCGGCGATGGATCGGACAGTTATTACGTCGACGATGCCGCCGACCGGGTGGTCGAAACCAATGCCGATGCACAGGTGGGTGGCGTGGATACGGTGTACAGCTCGCTGGCCAGCTACACGCTGGGGGCCAATGTGGAAAACATCGTCATCAACAGTACCGGGGCCGCCAACGCCACCGGCAATGCCCTGGACAACCTGATTTACGCGGGTGCTGGCGACAACGTCATGGACGGCCGCGACGGCAATGACACCGTGTCGTATCTGTTCGCCACCGCAGGCGTCACCGTTGCGCTGAACACCAGCGCCCAGCAAGCCACCGGGGGTTCGGGCCTGGACACACTGAAATTCACTGAAAACCTGATCGGCAGCCAGTTTGCCGACACGCTGACCGGCAACAAGAACGCCAACACCCTGAGCGGCGGCGATGGCAATGACACCTTGTCCGGCGGTGCGGGTGATGACGTGCTGATCGGCGGGTCAGGCGCTGATACGCTGATCGGCGGCACCGGCGCGGACCACTACGTGTTCAACAGCATCACCGATACGGGCCTGGGCGGACTGCGCGACATCATCAATGGCTTCAAGACAGTCGAAGGCGACAAGCTGGACTTCTCCGGCTTCGATGCCCGACCGCTGACCGATGGCCACGATGCGTTCGTATTCATCGGCAACGCGGCGTTCAGCGCCAACAACAGCGGTGAACTGCGTTTTGCCGACGGTGTGCTGTACGGCAATATCGATGACAACGTCGGCGCGGACTTCGAAATCCAGCTCACGGGCGTGCAAACGCTGCAGGCCGCCGACATCATTGTCTGATTGTCCCAAAGCACATAACTCATAAAAAGCCCTGGAAACGGGGCTGCACCCTCAGAACATCAGCAAGAGCGGCCGGGGTGAGTTCCATCCCCCGCAACCCCGGTCCCACACCAACGCGTTGCACAAAAACGCGAAGCCTCTGTGCTCCCCCCATAAATTTGTCTTATCCATAAGAGCGCTCTACTCTCAGGCGGGCTGACAGCTGAGCCTGATTCGCAACTTTATGATGCTGCGATTGAATCGGGATGAAACGTCGAGACTCTTGCCTGCGCCGACCTGCACATGTCGGGTGCGCGGTGCCTCCGGCCCGTTGATGAACACCACCGAACATTTGGCGTCTACTTCACCGTAGTTGTTGACGGTGATTGACCCGGTATCGTGATAGACGTCGTGGGCAACATAATCGATCTTCACGCCCTGGTACTGTTTTTCCACCTCGATGGGGTACGCCAGGGCTGTCAACGGCAACATGACCAGCAGCGCACAACACAGTCGATTCATTCGGCAATCTCCGAGTCGGGATTGTCAGAGTAGAACAATAAGCCCGTACTTTAAGAGGAATTACAGCATGAAAGCGCCCCGCGTGACTCTCGACCAGTGGCGCACATTGCAGGCCGTGGTCGATCACGGTGGTTTTGCTCAGGCCGCCGAAGCGTTGCATCGCTCGCAATCATCGGTGAGTTACACCGTGGCGCGCATGCAGGAACAGCTCGGCGTGCCGTTGTTGCGTATCGACGGGCGCAAGGCGGTGCTGACCGAAGCCGGCGGCGTACTGCTGCGCCGCTCGCGGCAACTGGTCAAACAGGCCAGCCAACTGGAAGACCTCGCCCACCATATGGAGCAGGGCTGGGAAGCGGAAGTGCGCCTGGTGATCGACGCGGCGTACCCTTCGGCGCGTCTGGTCAGGGCGCTGACCGCGTTCATGCCGCAGAGCCGTGGCTGCCGGGTGCGACTGCGTGAGGAAGTGCTCTCCGGCGTCGAGGAGGTCTTGCTCGAAGGCGTCGCGGACCTGGCCATCAGCGGCTACAGCATTGCCGGGCATCTGGGCACCGAGATGAGCTCGGTCGAGTTCGTCGCCGTCGCTCACCCGGACCACGCCCTGCATCAGGCCAATCGCGAGCTGACCTTTCAGGACCTGGAAAGCCAGTTGCAGGTCGTCATCCGTGATTCCGGCAGGCAGCAACCCAGGGACTTCGGCTGGCTGGGCGCGGAACAGCGCTGGACCGTCGGCAGCCTGGGCACCGCTGCGACTTTCGTCAGCAACGGCCTGGGCTTCGCCTGGCTGCCTCGGCACATGATCGAGCGTGAACTGCGCGAAGGCCTGCTCAAGCCCCTGCGCCTGGACAAGGGTGGCAGCCGCAACCCGACCTTCTATCTTTACTCCAGCAAGGACCGACCGCTGGGCCCGGCCACGCAGATTCTGATCGATCTGATCCGCAGCTTTGACACGACCCCGCTCACCGCTGCACTCGGCACGCCGCAAAATGCCTGACCGGCGCAGGCACTTGGCGCTCTTCACTGTATGCAGCACGTCAATCGCACGCGGCTGGAATTCATCGCCAGCAACGCAGTCTGAAAATCCTGTGCGGTCCATGGACGTGCAGCCTGATCGTCTGAAGTGCTGCAAACCCGCCAATACGCTGGGCAAAAAAAGCCAAACGTGGTTACCTTGCCGGTCACAGTCGATATCTCTTAATGAAGGACGTGTTGCCACATGCTGAAAAAAATCGCTCTCGCCGCCTGCTCCGTACTGTTCGCCGCCAACCTGATGGCTGCTCCGGATAAAGCCACGCACGTGGTACTCGACACCAGCTTCGGCCAGATTGAAATCGAACTTGCAGACACCAAGGCGCCGATCAGCACCCAGAACTTTCTGGGCTATGTCGACAGCGGCTTCTATACCAACACCATCTTTCACCGGGTGATTCCGGGTTTCATGGTGCAGGGCGGTGGCTTCACCCAGCAACTGGTTCAGAAGCAGACCAAGGATCCGATCAAGAACGAAGCCCAGAACGGTTTGCATAACGTCCGCGGCACCATTGCCATGGCGCGTACTTCGGACGTGAACTCGGCCACCAGTCAATTCTTCATCAACACCAACGACAATGCCATGCTCGACAACGGCGCGCGCGACTTCGGTTACGCGGTGTTCGGTAAAGTCGTCAAGGGTATGGACGTCGTCGACAACATCGTCAACGCCCGCACCACGACTCAGAAAGGCATGCAAAACGTGCCAATCGACCCGATCCTGATCAAGTCCGCCAAACGCGTCAACTGATCGGGAAACCTGCACCGCATGGAGCCTCCTGGCTTCGTGCGGTCCGGACGGGAGAGCCTCCACTTATCAAGGAGAACCCACGTCGCGTGGGTGTGATAGCCAATGCTTTATCGTCGTTTCGAAAAACTGATCGATATCTTCAAAGACGCTCCTACCGCTGCCCCGCCCAATACCGTCTTCGCGTTTTATCTCTACTACCTGCGTCAGGTGTGGCCGACGTTTACCGCGCTGCTGGTGGTCGGGCTGATCGGTGCGCTGATCGAAGTGTCGCTGTTCAGTTACCTGAGCCGCATCATCGACCTGGCGCAAACCACGCCGCCGGAGAACTTCTTCAGCATTCATGGTTCCGAGCTGATCTGGATGGTCGTCGTGGCCCTGCTGCTGCGGCCGATTTTCGTCGGCCTGCATGACCTGCTGGTACACCAGACGATCAGCCCCGGCATGACCAACCTGATTCGCTGGCAGAACCACAGTTACGTGCTCAAGCAGAGCGTCAACTTCTTCCAGAACGACTTCGCCGGGCGTATCGCTCAGCGCATCATGCAGACCGGCAACTCATTGCGCGACTCGGCCGTACAGTCGGTGGATGCGCTGTGGCATGTGCTGATCTACGCGATCAGCGCGATGGTGCTGTTCGCCGAGGCCGACTGGCGCCTGATGATCCCGCTGGGTACCTGGATCGCGGCTTTCATCCTCTCGCTGATGTACTTCGTGCCGAGGGTCAAGCAGCGCTCGGTGGATTCGTCCGATGCGCGCTCACGACTGATGGGCCGCATCGTCGACGGCTATACCAACATCACCACGCTCAAGCTGTTCGCCCACACCAACCACGAGCAGCAGTACGCTCGCGAAGCGATGCGCGATCACACCGAAAAAAGTCAGCTGGCCGGCCGCGTGGTCACGTCGATGGACACCACCATCACCACCATGAACGGCATACTGATCGTCACGACGACCGGCCTGGCCCTGTGGTTGTGGACTCAGTCGATGATCTCGGTGGGGGCGATTGCACTGGCCACCGGTCTGGTCATCCGCATCGTCAACATGTCCGGCTGGATCATGTGGGTAGTCAACGGCATCTTCGAGAACATCGGCACCGTGCAGGACGGCCTGGAAAGTATTTCGCAGCCCGTTACGGTCAATGACAAACCCGGCGCCCTGCCGCTGAAGATCGAAAACGGCGGTGTCAGGTTCGACGGCGTCGATTTCCATTACGGCAATGGCAACGGGATCATTCACAACCTCAACCTGGACATCAAACCGGGTGAGAAGATCGGTCTGATCGGGCCTTCCGGCGCGGGCAAGTCGACGCTGGTGAACCTGCTGCTGCGCATGTACGACGTGCAAGGCGGGAGGATCCTTATCGACGGCCAGGATATTTCCGAAATCACCCAGGAAAGCCTGCGGGCGCAGATCGGCATGATTACCCAGGACACCTCGCTGCTGCACCGCTCGATTCGCGAGAACCTGCTGTATGGCAACCCGCACGCAACCGACGAACAGCTCTGGGAGTCGATCCGCAAGGCTCGTGCCGACGAGTTCATCCCGCTGCTGTCGGACTCCGAAGGGCGTACCGGCTTCGATGCTCATGTCGGTGAACGCGGCGTCAAGCTGTCCGGCGGTCAACGCCAGCGTATCGCGATCACCCGCGTGCTGCTCAAGGACGCACCGATCCTGATCATGGACGAAGCCACCTCGGCACTCGACTCGGAAGTCGAAGCAGCGATTCAGGAAAGCCTGGAGACGTTGATGCAGGGCAAGACGGTGATCGCCATCGCGCACCGCCTGTCGACGATTGCACGCATGGATCGCCTGGTGGTTCTGGAGAAAGGCCAGATCGCCGAAACCGGCACGCACAGCGAACTGCTGGCGCATGGCGGGCTGTATGCGCGGTTGTGGCAGCATCAAACGGGTGGGTTTGTAGGCGTGGATTGATAGGGGGAGGCTGCTGACCTCTTCGCGAGCAAGCTCGCTCCCACAGGATCTTCAGAGGCCACAACATCTTCAGCGGCAGCGACGCAGCACTTGTGGGATCCACCTGTCGATCATGTGTACGCCGCACCTGTGGGAGCGAGCTTGCTCGCGAAGAGGCCAGTGCAGTCGCTGAATGTCTGCTGTGTAGCGACTCCACCTGTCGGTCATATGTACGCCGCACTTGTGGGAGCGAGCTTGCTCGCGAAGAGGCCGGTGCAGTCGCTGAACGTCTGCTGTGGTCATGTGTACGCCGCACCTGTGGGAGCGAGCTTGCTCGCGAAGGGGCCAGTGCAGTCGCTGAATGTCTTCTGGCCGGTTACTCCACCTGCCGATACGGCAGCGCGCTGCGCGCTTCCTCGGCATAGGCCAGTACGCCGACTCGCTCCTGCTCCAGAAACTCGCTGACCGCGTCTTTCAGGCCTGGATGCATCAGGTAGTGCCACGAACGGGTAATCTGCGGTTCGAAGCCGCGGATCAGTTTGTGTTCGCCCTGCGCGCCGGCGTCGAAGCGTTGCAGGTCGTGCGCGATGGCGTAGTCCATACCCTGATAGAAACAGGTTTCGAAATGCAGCCGGTCAAACTCGGCCAGACAGCCCCAGTAGCGCCCATAGAAACTGTCGTCGCCGATCAGGCTGAAGGCCATCGCCACCGGCCGTGAGCCCTGCAGCGCGATGACCACACGGATCGATTCAGGCATACGCTCAGCCAGCAGGCTGAAGAACTCACGCGTCAGGTAAGGCGCCTGCCCTCGCACCTCGTAGGTATTGGAGTAGCACGCATACACGAAGTCCCACAGCACTTCGCTCATCTGCGCGCCTTCGAGCCATTCAAACTCGATGCCCTGCCCGGCCACCTGCTCACGTTCCTTGCGCATCTGTTTGCGCTTGCGCGAACTCAATGCATCAAGGAAGTCCTGAAAGTCCCGGTAGCCGCGATTGTGCCAGTGAAACTGGCAGCCAAAGCGTTCCAGCCAGCCCGGTTGCGTTTCAAGCAAGGCATCGGCCGCCGGATCGGTGAAGTTCACGTGGGCGCTCGACAACCCTTCACTCTGCAGATAGGCAGGCAGCTCACTGAGCAACTCGATACCGCCCTGAGGCGTCGCCGACAAAATCCGCGAACCGCCGACCGGGCTGAAAGGCACGGCGATCAGCAGCTTGGGGTAATAGGCGATGCCGGCGCGACGGCAGGCGTCTGCCCAGGCGTGATCGAACACGTACTCGCCATACGAATGCCACTTTCGGTAAGCCGGCAACGCCGCCACCAACTGATCGTTTTCGTAGTGCAGCACGTGCTCGGCACGCCAGCCCGATCGTGGCCCGAGGCTGCCGCTGTCCTCCAGCGAGCTGAGAAACGCATGCCGCAGGAATGGCTGATTGCCAGGCACCAGCGCATCCCACTGGGCAGGCGCGACGGTGCCGAGGCTGTCGATTACGTGAACAGGCATGCAGGTTCCCCGATAGGCAGACAGGGTGAAGAATATCCCTTATTGAGCCGTCATGTTCACCGCCTGGGCAATCTGCCTGGAAAGAGTGATCGCGAATTCGTTGAGCGCCTGCTCACGCTGACGAGAGATCAGGCCAATCTGCTCGAGGTACTGCTGATCGGATCGCTGATCAGGCGGCAACTCATCCAGGGCCACCAGGCGCTGATTGAAAGGCTGCTTGACCGGCTCGAACTCCGGGGCGTAACGAATTTCCAGATAACTCATCCAGAATTCCCGGGCAATCATCGACTGGAAAAACTCAGGGGTGGCTTCGCGATCGATGATTTCGTTGTAAGCCGCCTGCAAATCCGCTTCGCTCACCTTGGCAATAGCGCGGAACCACATGTTTCGCGGCTGGCCCGGCAGCTCAAGCCGCACCTGCAGACCGACGCGGTAGGCCAGGCGTACTTCGGCCTCATCGACCGTTTCGCCGCTCGCCTGACGAAACGCTATATCGCGCAGGGCAATTTTCTCCACCTGGTCCAGACGGTCCAGACTGCGGGTCATCCTGAACAGCTCGCGTGGCTGCGCGGCCGCCGTCGTGGATGACATGATCGAGAAGATCTGGACGCGCACTTCCATATCGCCAAACACCATTGCCAGTCCATCACCACACGTCTGCGGGTGCGCGGCAACATCGAAGAGCTGGGCACGCAGCTCGGCGTTGACCGACGCCGATTCGATCATCGACCAGACTCGCGCAATCAGCTCATCGCAGTTACTTGAGAAGTCGGCCGATTGCGTCAGATCGCTCAGCATCTGAAAAAAATCCGTGGATCCGGCACAGGCGCGCAGGTCTTGCCACAGCCTTATGCGGGTATTTACCTGCTCACGATTCAGACCTGCAAGCCACGGCGCACTGCCAGGTCCGGCCTCGACCGGATTGCGACTCTGGCTGACACCCCACCGCGGGCGCAACCTACCCTCGCGAAACAGCCTGATGCGTTCCAGCGTGGGTGAATTCAACGGATTGCCGCTCAGATGCAGGTGCAGGCGCGAGGAACTGAGGGAGCGCTCGATGTTATCGAGTTCATCGATGGATATTTCCGAGATGCGATTGTCACGCACATCAATCCGAATCAGCTCGGACCGCACCCAGTTCCATGCCGGCAATGTTCGAATGCCCGTGCCACGCAAAAACAGTAGGCGCAATGAGTTCAATGCGTGGATGGGGACGTCCTCGCCGAGCGAGCAAAAGTTGAGGTCCAGAATCTCCAACCGGTTCAGGTTCTGCAACGCCGCGTTGGCGGACTCTGTCCAGATCAGCGGGTTGTGGCTGATGGACAGCTCTGCAAGCTGAGGCATTTGCCCTATCGAGGTCGGCAAGGATCGCAGATCATTGAAGTCCAGGCTCAGCGAACGCAGTCTGTTGAAGTTTTTCAGTAATGCATTCGCTTGTGGATCGGTAAGCTGCATGGTGCGGGCTTTCAGCACCGCCACATGGTCGAAGTTAGCCGTGATATCCGGGAGTTCTCCGATACGCAAGTTATCCAGATCGAGCGCATACCCTAAAAAGTCACCCTGAAAGTTTCGGCACTGAAAGCTCAAGCGTTTCCAGCAGTCGCGAATGCGCGTCGCGGCGACCTCCCTCGGTCTGCGCAACGAAGAAAAGGGCGTTTCCGCGACCCAGTTGTCCAGGGTAACTTGAAGCGTTCGCAATTCATCGGCGAGGCTGCTCAGTCTTTGCCGGACGAAAGTCGACAACTCCCTCGCCGGTCCGGTGTGTTCGGCGCGCAGCGTGCTCAGGAAGTCGGACACTTCTGCATCGGAAAAACCCGGGTACAGACTTCTTACCGCAAGCTCCGGCGAGTGCCTGGACGCGCCAATGCCCAAGCGACGAAAGAAACCCCGCAAGCGTCCACTCAGGGGGTAGCCAATACGGCCATGAGGCAAGCGTTGCGGCCACTTGATACCCGGCTTGATTGGCTGCAATTGCAAAATGGCAGCCATGCGCTCACGCCGTTCGACTGCCGTATTGCGCAACAGACTGCGCAGTTGCTGCTCATCCGCGCCAGCAGGCAGCTGAATGTCGAGGCGTATCTGTTCGGGAAGCGCCAGCAACAACGCCCTGAAAAATTGCTGATCGACTTCACCGAGCGGCTCACCTGAAGGATCGAAGCACTGAACGCCCGCTTCGGTGCTGACCAGCAGCCGGTGCACTGAGGCCTGATCGCTGTCGAGACTGGCGATTTCGTCGCCCTCCAGCGAATCTTTCAGCAGATCAATGGAAACATCACCTCGCCAGCCTGGCACGTACTGCAGCATGCCCATCCCCGCCGCCTGGGTGTCCAGATTGTCGGTTACTGCCCGATAGAAGCCTTCGTTGGCGCGGTTTATCCGCAGTTGCTGCTGATACTCGCGGGCATGCTCGGCAAGTGTCAGAGGAATGCGTTCTTCCGTGGTCATCCGCGCTTTGTCCGCGTCGCTGGCCATGCCGATGAGTTCGAGCGCCACGCTGCTCGGCAAGCTGCCGAAGTCGCGCTGTATCAGTTGAACATGCGGGTCGTCGCTGCGACCTTTGAGCGCCTGCACGTCATCCAGCAGGCACCCCAAGTGTGTCTGGGCGCAATCGGCCAGATAGCGTTTGAAGCCGCGCAGTTGAACGGCCTTGTCGGCACTGTCGCTCCCGGTCAAACGAGTGACTTCATCGGCGGGCAGACCTTCCAGCAACTGGCCGAGTACTTGACTGAGGTGCCCGGTCGGCCCTGTGACATGGGACGACAGCGTCATCTGCGATCCCACGTTCCAGGATTCCAGCAGCGCCCCTTGGGCGTCGATGAGTAACAGGCCGCGGGGCTCATGCCAGCGCGGTGACGACACCAGCAGTTTCAGCCACGGTTCAAGATGAGAAACATGGACCTCAGACACATCGGCGGCCTGAAGAGCATCGATGCAGACGTGCAGTTGCCGTTCTGTTTCAACGCGCTGAATGGCGTCCTTCAGCAAGGCCGGAGGCTGGAGGTTCTCGACATGTATCTGGCGCAGCAACGCCTCGTGGGTGCCGGTAATGCGCAGGACTTTCTGAATGTCCTCTTCCGGGAGTGCATGACAGGTCGGGTTGAGGCGTCTGAAAGCCGTTACCTCGTCCCAACCCATAGGGTTTTCCCATTCATGGCGCCAGGCACCGGCCCCATTGTGCTTGAGCTTCGGCGCGTAAGAACGCTCATTCAGCGGATGCCTGATGCGCCAGTTGGCGCCGGAGGCATCGGACTCGACGCGATACAGCTTGCCGTCGAGTGGCAGCCAGGTCCTGCCATCGTGCTCATAAAGTCCAAGGGCGTTGCTGCTCAGGTTGTCGGGCAACGAAACCGTATGCGCATAGGCGTCAATGCTCGGCTTGCCGAGACGTACGGCCCCGTCGACACGTCGCTGCACCAGGCTTTCGATGAACATCGAGGGTTGCAACCCGTTCACCGCGCCCACCACGCCGCCTACCAGCAACATCTGTGCAACGTTTTCGCCGATGTTGTAGACATGTTGCATGGCGTCTTCGACTTCATCGTGCTGCCAGTCCTCGTAAGCCACGAACGCTTCGCTGGCGAGCTGATAGAGGGCGACCACTGACATGATTTCACCCAGCACCGGCACAAAGAACCCGGCCACGTTGAGCAGGTTCATGCCATTGTTTTCAAGGCTTTCGATCAGTGAATCATGAGCCTGCTGGTCCACCTGCGCGGAAGGCACCGCGATAGCCTTTGAGTCGTCATAGGTTTTGGCCAGCAAATGGTCGTACAGCAGTTCGAATGGCGGTTTCGAAAACGGCTGTGCCTGCACGACCAGGTCGGCGTCGGGGTCCAGCTTGTGGTCCCCGGCGGGATACAGCCGTGCGTCCAGTTTGGTAAAAAATGCCGGAGCCTGGACAAGGCTGACGAAACGGCTGAAGTAGCGTCGATAGTGTTCGCTGCCCAACGCCGTCACCAGCCAGGCGTTGAAGGCCCGCAATGACTCGAACTGCTTGATCGGATGCGAGGGCTCGGAAGGCAGGTAGACCAGACAAGGACTGTCATCGGGCCTGGCGCCGTCCTGCTGTATCAGCAAGGCACCCTGTAACAGCGAGCCTGAAAACGTGTAGGTGTCGAGCAGGTGCAGTTGGCAATAGCGCACGCCCTTGCCATCCCAGCGGGGCTGGTCAACGGACTTCACCATATCCAGCAGGGTCTGGTACGCCGCTTCAGTGATATCGCCTTTCATCACGGCAATATGCGCAAGCACCTCGACGGCGGCACGCTCGCTGTCCATGAACGCGCTGGCAACCGCTTGCGCAGCCTGGCCTGGCGGCTTGAACACGCTGTCCAAGTGAGTCTGATACTGACGGCCCAGATCCAGCTCATGGCAAAAATCAGCGAACTGCTCAAGATCGATCGCCTGACGGTCCCGGTATTCCACCTTGTAGCGGCGCTGGGCGCTGTCGATCAGCCAGTAGCGCAGGCCACCTGTCCGCAGGATTGCCGAGTAGGGATTGAAGCGGCTTCTGTTGCTCGGAGCAAAGTTCTGCAGGGCCGCCTGGAGCAAGGTCTGCTCGAGCGGGGCGGGGTTCCAGGCGCTGTCGTAGCGCCAGGTCATCAGTTGAAAGGCTTCAACGTCCAGGTCGAGCTGGAAACGTTCGACAAACGCTTTCGACAGCAAGGGCGCTGCAAATTGCTGTGGCGATAACAGGCGGTCGCGCACCGGCTCCAGCGCCTGCGCGTAACGCCGTGCACTTTGCTGGCTGGCGTGCAGTGCCTGGCGCAGTGCCGTGGACGCACCCACATACCAGTCTGGCAAGTTGAGCCTGATGAATTCGGTGTTGGCGTGCTCCGCTTCGAACGGCGCCGCGTCCTGCGCTCGAGGCGTTACAGAGGCGTGCGCAATGGACGCTTCTATGGTTTCAAAGGGGTTGTAACGGAGGGTGAACATGGTCGATACCGCTAATGGCTTTGTGAATAGCCAATACGATAAAGACCCAAGGGCCTGCACATGACATAACGGGATATGACAGGTAGCGCCCGCCTCCGGAGCGCTACCCGTCGAACGCGATCAGCGCTTGCGCAGAATCACGCTGCCGATCGAATAACCGGCGCCAAACGAGCTGAGTACCGCCAGCGCGCCTTGCGGCAAGTCATCCTGATAGGTGTGAAACGCAATCACCGAACCCGCCGAGCTGGTATTGCCGTAGGTGTCGAGAATCACCGGCGCCTCTTCGACCGTAGCGTCGCGGCCCAGCAGCTTCTTGACGATCAGATGGTTCATGCTCAGGTTGGCCTGATGCAGCCAGAAGCGTTTGACGTCAGTGATGTTGATGCCGTTATCCTGCAAATGCGCAGCGACCAGCTCGGCGACCATCGGGCACACCTCGCGAAACACCTTGCGGCCTTCCTGCACGAACAGCTTGTCCGGCGCATTCTGGCCCTCGTCCGAGGTACGGTTGAGGAAACCGAAATTGTTGCGGATGTTGTTGGAGAACTGGGTCAGCAGGCGGGTGCTGACGATATCGAACTGGTAAGGCGAGGTTGCCAGGTCGGCGCGCTCGACCACCACGGCAGTGGCGCCGTCACCAAAGATGAAGTGGCTATCACGGTCACGGAAATTAAGGTGTGCGGTGCAGATTTCCGGGCTGATCACCAGCAAGGCGCGGGCCTGACCGAGTTGCACACTGTTGCAGGCTGCCTGAATGCCAAAGGTGGCCGAGGAACAGGCCACGTTCATGTCGAAGCCGTAACCGGCGACACCCAGCGCTTGTTGAATCTCGATGGAGATCGCCGGGTAGGCCCGCTGCAGGTTGGAGCAGGCAACGATTACACCGTCGATATCGGCAGCGGTTTTGCCCGCGCGTTGCAGCGCCTGTCTGGCGGCAGCTACACCCATCTCACAGAGGATCGACCATTCGTCATTGCTGCGCTCCGGCAGGTTGGGCTTCATGCGCTGCGGATCGAGAATGCCCTCCTTGTCCATGACGAAGCGGCTTTTGATACCCGAAGCCTTTTCGATGAAAGCGGCGCTGGATTCACTCAGCGCCTGCACGTCGCCACGTTCGATAGCGGCGGCGTTATCGTTGTTGAACTGTGCAACATAGGCATTGAAAGACTGCACCAGCTCTTCGTTGGAGATGCTGTTGGCCGGGGTAAACAGGCCTGTGCCGCTGATGACGACGTTGTGCACGGTCGTTCCTCTCTTATTGAGTTGCAGGTAATGACCTGCTCAGGCACGGCAATTGAAGGCCCACTGTTTTTGGGACCAACGTACCAGTGCGACTGTAAAAGCTGCCCGTAACAGGGAGCAGCATTTCATGACACGGTGAAGACAGGCGCGGAGTGTGCCACAGAGCCCGGTTTTGGCGCTATCGGGCCAATGAATATAGGCACGATAGACGCCTTTTACTGGGTGACAGGAAGCAGTGGATCAGCTCTCCACCTGACTCCACTGCTTGCTCAACCGTTTGTCCGACACCGGCATTTTGGTGCCCAGTTGCTGGGCGAACAGCGAGACGCGGTATTCCTCCATCCACCAGCGGTACAGCGCCAGCTCCGGGTCACGCTTGCCCTCTTGAGCATGCTTGTCGGCGCGTGTCTGATATTGCGTCCACAGACCTGCCAGCTCGATGCTCCATACCCTGTCCTTCTGCACCTGAGCCGGGAGTTTTTCCAGGCGCATCTCGATAGCCTTCAGGTAACGCGGCAGCTCCTTGAGCCATACCGCCGGGGTCTCGCGGACGAATCCGGGGTACACCAGCTTGCTCAGTTGCGCCTTGATATCGTTGAGCGCCACCGCTTGGGACAGGTCGATCTTGCCTTTGAAGCGCTTTTGCAGACCGTGCCACAGCTTGAGGATTTCCAGCGTCAGCTTCGCGAGCCGCTCGGCATGCTCGGTCCAGTCGGCGCGCTTGCGCTCAGCCAGTGACAGCAGGCCGGCACCGTCGCGCGGTAACTCGGTTTCACCTTCCAGCACGCAACTGTCGAGGCTGGCCAGTAGAATGTCTTCGATCAACGCATCGATGCGCCCCAGTTCGCGATGCAGCAAGGCCAGCTCGGTCTGCCCCGGCAATTTGTTGCGCAGAAACTTGGCGGGTTCGGCCAACTGCTGCAACAGTAAACGCTGCAAGGCGCGGCGATGCTGGTATTCGGCCTCGGCCTGAGTCGAGAACCGGCCTTCCTTGACCGCGCCGCCCTCTTCGACCAGCGCCGGATAGACCGTCATCGACAGCCCGGCGATGTTCTGCTGGGTTTTCTGCGCCACCGCTGCGAAGGCCTTGGCCTGCACCGGCTGCTGGCTTTTTGCGGTTTGCGGCACGGCCAGCGCGGCCTGGCTCGCCTCGGCAAAGCGCGCCGTCAGCTCGGCCAGATCACGTCCCTCACCAAGAAACTTGCCGCTGCCATCGACGATTTCCAGGTTCATCTTCAGGTGGCCTTCAAGCTGCTGTGCCGCCTCGGCCCAGGCTTCGTCGCTGACCCGTACGCCGGTCATGCGCAGCAGCTCACGACCCAGCGCCTGAGGCAACGAGCCCTCGCCGAAAGTAATGCGCTGCAACGCCGCCTTGATGAAATCCGGGACCGGCACGAAATTCTTGCGTACCGCCTTGGGCAGGTTGCGGACCAGCGCGATGCATTTGGTCTCGAGCAACCCCGGCACCAGCCACTCGAGACGCTCGGCAGGCAGCGACAGCAACAATGGCGCGGGAACGCGCAAGGTCACGCCGTCACGCGGGTGGTTGGGTTCGAAGTGGTAGCTCAGCGACAGGCTCAGGTCGCCCAGACGCAAGGTATCCGGGTATTGCGCGGCGGTGACTTCGCTGGCCTCGCGAGCCAGCACGTCCTCTTCGCGCATGATCAGCAGCTGCGGATTCTTCTGGCTTTCGGTCTTGTACCAGCTGTCGAAGGTGGCCGTCTGATGAATCTCGGCAGGGATGCGTGCTTCATAGAAGCTGTACAAGGTGTCTTCGTCAGCCAGAATATCGCGGCGTCGAGCCTTGGCTTCCAGCTCGTCGAGCTGCTCCAGCAAGCGGGTATTGGCGCTCAGGCACTTGGCCCGCGACAGGATATCGCCACGCACCAGGCCTTCACGAATGAACAGCTCGCGCGAAACCACCGGGTCGATGGGGCCGAAATGCTCAGGGCGACGGCCCACCACGATCAGGCCGAACAGCGTGATCTGTTCGAACGCCACAACCTGCCCGCGCTTCTTCTCCCAATGCGGCTCGAAATGATTTTTCTTGATCAGGTGGCCGGCCAGCGGCTCGATCCAGTCCGAGTCGATCTTGGCGACCATGCGCGCGTACAGCTTGGTGGTTTCCACCAGTTCGGCGGTCATCAGCCACTGTGGACGCTTTTTGCCCAATCCGGAAGACGGATGAATCCAGAAGCGCCGCTGCCGTGCCCCGAGGTAATCGCCCTCGTCGGTCTTTTGCCCGATCTGACTCAGCAGACCGGAAAGAATGGCCTTGTGGAATTTCGGGTAATCGGCCGGCTCCTTGTTGACCGTCAGTTGCAGGTCGCGACAGATCAGACTCAATTGCCGATGGGAATCGCGCCATTCCCGCAGGCGCAGGTAATTCAGGAAATTGCGCCGGCACCAGTTACGCAGCGGGCTGGCGGTCAGGGTCTGGCGCTGCTCTTCGAAGCCGCGCCATAGATTGACCATCCCGGCGAAGTCCGAGTCGGCGTCCTTCCATTGCGCGTGGGCCTGATCCGCGGCCTGCTGACGCTCGGGCGGGCGCTCGCGCACGTCCTGTACCGACATGGCGCTGGCGACGATCAGCACTTCCTGCAGGCTGCCCTGCTTCGCTGCTTCCAGCAGCATGCGGCCCATACGCGGGTCCACCGGCAGACGCGCCAGTTGACGGCCCAGCGGGGTCAGCTGATTCTCACGGTTGACCGCCGAGAGCTCCTGCAACAGGTTGAAACCGTCGCTGATCGCCTTGCCGTCCGGCGGTTCGATGAACGGGAAGTCGGTGATCTCGCCCAGGCGCAGGTGCAGCATCTGCAGGATGACCGCAGCCAGGTTGGTGCGCAGGATCTCGGGGTCGGTGAATTCCGGCCGACCGTTGAAATCCTCTTCGCTGTACAGACGCACGCACAGGCCGGGTTCGACCCGTCCACAACGGCCTTTGCGCTGGTTGGCGCTGGCCTGCGACACCGCCTCGATCGGCAGGCGCTGGACCTTGGCGCGATAGCTGTAGCGACTGATGCGCGCCGTACCGGTGTCGATCACATAACGGATGCCTGGCACGGTCAGCGAGGTTTCAGCGACGTTGGTGGCCAGTACGACGCGACGACCGGGGTGTGACTGAAAGATACGCTGCTGCTCGGCCGGCGAGAGGCGCGCGTAAAGCGGCAGAATCTCGGTATGCCTGAGCTGCGCCTTGCGCAGCACTTCGGCGGCATCGCGGATCTCGCGCTCGCCGGGCAGGAACACCAGCACATCGCCTGGGCTCTTGCGCTCGCTGCGCTCGAAGGCCGCCAGTTCGTCCAGCGTGGCCAGAATCGCCTGATCGACGGTCAGGTCCTCTTCAACGCTGTTGCCGTCTTCGTCCTGCTCGCTGGTCAGCGGGCGATACCAGACGTCCACGGGGAAGGTACGCCCGGACACTTCGATCACCGGCGCATCGTTGAAGTGCTCGGAAAAGCGCTGCAGGTCGATGGTCGCGGAGGTGATGATGACTTTCAGGTCCGGACGACGCGGCAGCAGGGTTTTCAGGTAACCCAGCAGGAAGTCGATGTTCAGGCTGCGTTCGTGGGCTTCGTCGACGATGATCGTGTCGTAGCGCTCAAGAAAGCGATCATGCTGGGTTTCAGCCAGCAGAATACCGTCGGTCATCAGTTTGATCAGGGTATTGCTGTCGCTCTGGTCCTCGAAACGCACCTGATAGCCGACCAGTGCGCCCAACGGTGTGCCGATCTCCTCGGCAACCCGGCTGGCCACGCTGCGAGCGGCGATCCGGCGCGGCTGGGTATGACCGATCAGACCGTGCTGACCGCGACCGATTTCCAGGCAGATCTTCGGCAACTGGGTGGTCTTCCCGGAGCCGGTCTCGCCGGCAATGATCAGCACCTGGTGCTTGAGCAGCGCCTCCTTGATCTCGTCACGCTTGGCCGCAATGGGCAGGTTATCGTCATAACGAATCGCCGGCACACTTTCACGCCGCGCCGTGACCTGCGCACAGGACGCCTGCACCCGCGCAACCCACTGCGCCAGCTTCGCCTCGTCGGGCTTTTTGCGCAGGTCGTGCAACTGACGGCGCAGACGATGACGTTCGCTGATCATCGCTTGGTCGAGGTTTTTCAGAAGTTGGTCGATAGAGGGCGATTCGTCGGTCATCAGGCGCGCAGGGTCTTTTTTCAAATGGCAGGTGCGGATTGTCGCAGATTGTGGCGGGTCGTGACGAATGGCCTGAGTGTCAGGCTATCCATTGCGGTCATGGTTTGCGGCAGCAGTGCTCAATCACAATAAAGTATGAGGTACTCCATTCCTGACGCTTCGCGCCCTTTTTGCGACGCAGAGCGTCGAGAACTGCATTCCCACGCTGGAGCGTGCGGAACGATAATCTCAACTATCGTGCAGCGCTCCGCGTCGCCCCGGAGCCGGTCTCGCCGGCAATGATCAGCACCTGGTGCTTGAGCAGCGCCTCCTTGATCTCGTCACGCTTGGCCGCGATGGGCAGGTTATCGTCATAACGAATCGCCGGCACACTTTCACGCCGCGCCGTGACCTGCGCACAGGACGCCTGCACCCGCGCAACCCACTGCGCCAGCTTCGCCTCGTCGGGCTTTTTGCGCAGGTCGTGCAACTGACGGCGCAGACGATGACGTTCGCTGATCATCGCTTGGTCGAGGTTTTTCAGAAGTTGGTCGATAGAGGGCGATTCGTCGGTCATCAGGCGCGCAGGGTCTTTTTTCAAATGGCAGGTGCGGATTGTCGCAGATTGTGGCGGGTCGTGACGAATGGCCTGAGTGTCAGGCTATCCATTGCGGTCATGGTTTGAGGCAGCAGTGCTCAATCACAATAAAGTATGAGGTACTCCATTCCTGACTCTTCGCGCCCTTTTTGCGACGCAGAGCGTCGAGACCTGCATTCCCACGCTGGAGCGTAGGGAACGATAATCGCAACTATCGTGCGGCGCTCCGCGTCGCATGCCGTTCCGGACGCTGCGCGTCCTCTTGCGACGCAGAGCGTCGAGAACTGCATTCCCACGCTGGAGCGTAGGAACGATAATCGCAACTATCGTGCGGCGCTCCGCGTCGCATGCCGTTCCGGACGCTCTGCGTCCTCTTGCGACGCAGAGCGTCGAGAACTGCATTCCCACGCTGGAGCGTAGGAACGATAATCGCAACTATCGTGCGGCGCTCCGCGTCGCATGCCGTTCTGGACGCTCCACCCTACTTCTTCACACCCAGCTTCTTCAATTCCTCGTCACGCAGCTCGCGACGCAGGATCTTGCCGACGTTGGTGGTTGGCAGCACGTCGCGGAATTCGACGCTGCGTGGCACTTTGTAGCCGGTCAGGTTGGCGCGCATGTGCTCCATGACCTTATCCTTGGTCAGGGTCACGCCCGGTTTGGCCACCACGAAAACCTTGATGGTTTCGCCCGATTTTTCGTCCGGTACGCCGATGGCCGCGCATTGAAGCACGCCGGGAAGTGTCGCCAGTACGTCTTCCAGTTCGTTGGGGTACACGTTGAAACCGGAGATCAGGATCATGTCTTTCTTGCGATCGACAATCCGGATGTAGCCATCAGGCTGAATGATCGCGATGTCGCCGGTCTTCAGCCAGCCTTCGCTATCGATCATTTCATCGGTCGCTTCCTGGCGCTGCCAGTAGCCCTTCATGACCTGCGGCCCCTTGATGCACAGCTCGCCGGTTTCACCGAACGCCAGCTCGTTGCCCGCATCGTCGATGACCTTGCACAGGGTCGACGGTACGGGAATGCCGATGCTGCCCATCTGCACGTTCTGAGCGGGATTGACCGTGGCCACCGGGCTGGTCTCGGTCATGCCATAGCCTTCGCAGACCTGGCAGCCCGTCACCTGCTTCCAGCGCTCGGCGGCGGCCTGCTGCAGGGCCATGCCACCGGACAAGGTGACTTTCAACGCCGAGAAATCGAGGTTGCGGAAGCCTTCGTTATTGCACAGGGCCACGAACAGCGTGTTAAGGCCGACAAAGCCGCTGAACTTCCATTTCGAAAGCTCCTTGACCATGGCCGGCAGGTCACGCGGGTTGCTGATCAGGATGTTGTGATTGCCAAGCAGCATCATCGCCATGCAATGAAAGGTGAAGGCATAGATGTGATACAGCGGCAGCGGCGTGATGATGATTTCACAGCCTTCGCCCAGATTTGACGCCATCAGCGCGCGGCATTGCAGCATGTTGGCGATCAGGTTGCGGTGCGTCAGCATTGCCCCCTTGGCCACCCCGGTGGTGCCGCCGGTGTACTGCAGCACGGCAACATCGGCGCTGCCGGGCGACACGTCGGTCACTGGCTGACCACGGCCCTTGCCAAGCACATCGTTGAATTTGATGGCCTTGGGCAAGTGATAGGCCGGGACCATCTTCTTCACGTACTTGATGACGCTATTGATCAGCAAGCGCTTGAACGGCGACAGCATGTCGGCCACTTCGGTGACAATCACCTGCCTGATCTGCGTCTTGGGTACGACCTTCTCGGCCAGGTGGGCCATGTTTGCCAGACACACCAGCGCCTTGGCACCGGAGTCGTTGAACTGGTGTTCCATTTCCCGCGCGGTGTACAGCGGGTTGGTGTTGACCACGATCAGCCCGGCGCGAATCGCACCAAAGACGGCAATCGGGTACTGCAATACGTTGGGTAGCTGCACGGCGATACGGTCACCCGGCTGCAGGTCGGTATGTTGCTGAATCCAGGCGGCAAACGCGCCGGACAGCTCATACAGCTCGCCGTAGGTGATGGTCTTGCCCAGGTTGCTGAACGCCGGCTTGTCGGCGAAGCGCTGGCAGGACTGCTTCAGGACCGCCTGGACGTTAGGGTACTCGTCGGGGTTGATATCGGCAGGGATACCGGACGGGTACTTGTCCTTCCAGAAGTTATCAATCATTCAGTCGGCTCCGTAGCGATAGCGAATTCTTCACATCGCCTGAAGCGATGATTTTCTTGTGCTTGGAATTATGCAGTAGACGCTTTTTCGCTTTATGACTGATCAAAAAGCGCGCCGAGAGTAGCAGCTTTGCCAAAGGCCGACTAGAGGCAGAAGCAGGCCACACAGTCACGAATACGACCAGAAACTAACAAGCAGTCACTTTAAATTCATTTAATAAATTTTCATCATCACGTCGAAAGTACCGGAACAGAGCGGTCAATCAATATAATCGCCTGTTTCCGAAAAAAACCGACCCCGTTTACAGCGTTCTGCAAACGGGGCCTGGTACACACATGGAGACGATTAAAGGGTCAGGCGATGTCCCGAAGCTCGCGTCGCAGAATCTTGCCCACCGGAGTCATCGGCAATGAATCACGCAGAACGATCTGTCTGGGCACCTTGTAGCCGGTGAAATTCTCTTTGCAGAAGGCCTTGAGCTCTTCAATGCTCAGCTGCGGGTCTCGCGCCACCACGAACAGCTTCACGGCCTCCCCCGAGCGCTCGTCCGGCACGCCGATACAGGCGCAGTTGGCGACTTTCGGATGGGCCATGACCACGTCTTCGATTTCATTGGGGTAGACGTTGAAGCCGGACACGATGATCAAGTCTTTCTTGCGGTCGACGATACTGACGAACCCGTCAGCGCCAATCACGGCAATGTCACCGGTCTTGAACCAGCCTTCGGCGTCCAGGCATTCGGCCGTGGCATCAGGCTGGTTCCAGTAGCCTTTCATGACCTGCGGCCCCTTGATACACAGCTCGCCACGCTCGCCGAAAGGCAACTCGATGCCATCGTCATCAATGACTTTCATCGCGGTGCCGGGCACGGGAATGCCCACGGTTCCCAGGCGTGCCAGGGCGCCATAGGGATTGGCGCTGGCGACAGGCGACGTCTCGGTCAGGCCATAACCTTCGACGATCGTGCAGCCGGTGATCTGCGCCCAGCGCTCGGCCGTGGCCTTGACCAGTGCAGTGCCACCGGAGTTGGTGCTTTTCAGCGCCGAGAAATCCAGATTCTTGAATTCCGGGTGGTTCATGAGCGCCACGAACAGCGTGTTGAGGCCGATCATGGCAGTGAAACGCCACTTGCCCAGCTCCTTGATGAAGCCGCCGATATCGCGAGGGTTGGTGATCAGGATGTTGTGATTGCCGCTGATCATCATGCACATGCAGTTCGCCGTGAACGCATAGATGTGATAGAGCGGCAACGGCGCAATCATCACCTCCTTGCCCTCTTCAAACAGCGATCCGCCTTGCGGTCCTTGCTGGCGCATGCAGGCATAGACTTGCTGCATGTTGGCGACCAGATTGCCATGGGTGAGCATCGCGCCTTTGGCCAGCCCCGTGGTGCCTCCGGTGTATTGCAGAACGGCAACATCCTGCAGACCTCGCGGTACGACCTGCATGCGGCTCTCGCGCCCCAGGCGCAGCGCGCGCTTGAAGCCGACGGCCTGAGGCAGATGGAATTCGGGGACCATCTTCTTGACCTTGTCGACAAGGGTATTGACCAGCCAGCCCTTGGCCGCCGACTGCATGTCGCCCATTTTTACTTCGATCAGGTATTCGATGGCCGTGTCCGGCAGCACTTCCTGCACCAGCTTGCCGAACAGGTTGAGGTAAACCAGCGCTCTGGCACCAGAGTCCTTGAATTGATGGCGCATCTCGCGTGCGGTGTACAACGGGTTGGTGTTGACCACCGTCAGACCGGCGCGCATCGCACCGAATACGGCGATCGGATATTGCAGGATATTGGGCATCTGTACGGCAATGCGATCACCCGGCACCAGTTGCGTATGCTGCTGTAGATACACGGCGAAGGCGGCGGAGTGACGCTCGAGTTCCGCGTAGGTCAGCGTCACGCCCATGTTGCTGAACGCAGGTCGGTCGGCGAATTTCCTGCAGCAGCGCTCGAACACCTCGACGACCGATTGGTAGGTTTGCAGATCCACCTCGGCGTCGACACCCGCCGGACGCTTGTCATCCCAGAAGTCAGCTTGCATTATTTTTATCCTTTTTCCCTGCATGGGTCTGGGCGGACGTTAGCAGTTAAAGTGTCTCAGGCAAATGATCGTCCGGGCCTCATCAGCAGCATGAATCTTGTCTCTGTTCAGACTGAAATCTGTCGTCGGCGATACACTGCTCACGGCAATCGGGCTGGTAAAGATACTTGCCCGATCGCTCAGTAGCCTTATTCGCATGGCGTTTGCTTATTATTCGCCTTGAATGTGATCCGGGGAGCGCCAGCAAGCGTCTGAATGATCTTGTCCGCGCATTGGCGGCGACAGGTCATCAAGTGTTACAAATCAAGGCCAGGTCGGATTGCACGAACCGGCACGCTTCAATTCATTTTTATTGTCAGGACAGCCACATGACTCAAGTCACCAACACGCCTTACGAAGCTCTTGAAGTCGGTCAGACCGCCAGCTACAGCAAGACAGTGGAAGAGCGTGACATTCAACTGTTCGCCGCCATGTCCGGAGACCACAACCCGGTCCACCTGGACGCCGAATACGCCTCCAAGACCATGTTCAAGGAGCGTATTGCCCACGGCATGTTCAGCGGCGCACTGATCAGTGCGGCGGTTGCATGCGAGTTGCCTGGCCCCGGCACCATCTATATCGGTCAGCAGATGACCTTCCAGAAGCCGGTGAAACTGGGCGATACCCTGACTGTGCGCCTGGAAATCCTGGAAAAACTGCCGAAATTCCGCGTGCGCATCGCCACCCGTGTTTTCAATCAGAACGATGAGCTGGTTGTAGACGGCGAAGCCGAGATTCTCGCCCCGCGCAAGCAGCAGACCGTCGACCTGACCGTATTGCCCGAGATCACTTTCGGCTGATACCCGGAACCGGCGCGCGCACCTGCGGCCGCGCCCGGGCTCCACTGCTGACCTGAACACAAATTCATGATGCCCTCGGAACTGTTTTGGCTGCGCTTTCCACTCAGGAAACCAGCGCTACCTTATCCGGATCACGAATCGTTCATTCCTGCAGGCGGGGCAATCACCCATGAATATGATCACCCGAAATTATTATCCCGTCTCCGGGCAACCAACCCAGGGCATAAACCCGCAAGCCGATAACAGTCCGCCACCTCAGGTCACGTCCGGCAATGGCAGCAAACTGGTCGACTTCGCCCCGCCGCAGCAGGCAACAGGGTTGCAGTCGTCATTCAATGGCCTTGGCTCCAGGGCGCAAACGCCCGCTACAAACGCAGCCTCGGGTGCAACTGAAAACCCCGTCGAGTTGTTGCTGAACAAGCTGGTGGAAGCCATTCGCACCATCCTCAAGGATCTGTTTTCCAGATCACAAGGGCATCAGCAGGACGGCTCGACACCGGCACCTGCACCGTCTGAACGGGAACAGGCGCCGACCTCCCTTCAGTCTTCATCAGCCCCCTCGTCAGGGTCGCCGTCATCGTCCGGCAACACAGAAAAGCCGTTCGTGGTGAAAAACGATTATCCGACCGACAAACCGGTCTCGCTGCAAAAGAACGCCACAGCAGCGCCGTCTGATACGACGCGCACTTCGGCGTCAGCCCAAGGCAATACGCCAGCCGCCAATCAGCCTGCGCCCGCCAAAACGTTGCCAACCGCCACAGACAGATCTGAGACCACAGAAAAAGTGGCGCAACCCGCGCACCGAGCGGGCAACGGTCCTGGGGCCGACATGTCCAGAATGGTCGGCTTCGCCAAACAGGCGAATACCACCGGCGGTAATGGTGGCGAAGTCGTCACGGTCAATACCGTAGCGGACCTCAAGAAGTACATGGAGGACGACAAAGCCCGTACCGTCAAACTGGGGGCCAACCTGTCTGCCGACAGCAAGGTGACCATCAACTTTGGCGCCAACAAGACCCTGCTGGGTACCGACAAGGGCAACAGCCTGCACAACATCTACCTGGCCAGCGGCAAGACCGCCAGCAATGACATCTTCCAGAATCTGAACTTCGACCACGACAGCCGTTATCGCGAAAACGGTGACATGCAGATGTTCATCAGCAGCGGTCAGAAATACTGGATCGATCACAACACCTATTCAGGCACCAAGGATCAGAACGCCAAAGGCCTGGACAAACTGCTTTATGTCGGCGGGACGGCAGACAACGTCAGTCTGACCAACTCGAAATTCCAGAACAACGAATATGGCGTGATTCTCGGTCAGCCGGACGACTCCGCTCAAGCCAAGGCCGAGTACAAGGGTTACCCGCGCATGACCATCGCCAACAATGTGTTCAGCAACCTGGATGTTCGGGCACCCGGCCTGATGCGGCATGGCGACTTTGACGTTTACAACAACTCGATCGACAACTTCCATCTTGGCTTCACCGCGACGGGGGATGCGACCATCCTCTCGCAGGCCAACTATTTCGCAAAAGGCGTGGATGTTTCCAACAAGGCCAGCAACTCCGGCGTGCTGGATGACTATGGTGATGCGCACTTCAAGGACATCGGCAGCAATGTCAGCTTCACCCAGAAGTCACCGTTGACCGCCTGGACGCCCAGCTATCAGCGCGACATCAAGACCGCCGAAGCCGCCAGAGCCTATGACCTGGCCAATGCCGGCGCCAAAACCGTGAGCTGATAGCGCCCGGCGTTCGATGCAGGGCGTGGCATGCAGAAGAAAAAAAGGGCGACCGAAGTCGCCCCAAGTGCCTTGCGTGCTCATTGAATGCATGCAGGCGCGTGTCCGCCCACAACGCATTCGATGGAACAAGATTAAGGCAGCGAACATAACGGCGAGTTGATCCAGATCAGCTGTTACTGAACCAGACTGATCAGATCAAGGGTGTGGCGGCTGGATCAGCGTTTTTTGGGCTTTTTCTTCGGTTTTTTGCTGCTCAATGGCATCGCCTGTTCGAAGGCGTTACGCACTTCATTGAGGCGCTTGTCATTCAGATCGTGGATACGCTTGGCGCGCTCGGCACCCAGGTCGATCAATTGTGCATCGTCGCTCATGGCTTGCGGTTCTCGAACACGGGAAATCAGGGCCAATAATGCTCAATCGCAGCGGCCCTGACCAGTCCCGTGACCAGTACAGCCCTGGGCGGTGCAGCGATCAGATCTGGATATCCACCCAAAGCCCCTGGCGCGGCTCGTCGTCGATGAGCGGTACAACGGGTACGGTGTTGTCGGCGTTCAGCGAATCACCCGGGACGACCAGCCCGACGTATTCCTCGGCTTCTCCGCCGCCATGAGCCTGCTGCTGTTGCTGCTGGCGCTGTTGCTCTTCACGCAACAGCAACGCGCTGCGTTCAGTATCTTCATTGCGCAGGTCGATGGAGGTCTCGCTGGAGCTCTCCTGTACCGGCGCTACAGGTGGAATGTCCGGCATGCGCTTGGCCGGATCCAGCTGTGATGTCACAGGCACCACACTTAACGGAAGCATAGGTTGCAGCATGGTTTTATCTCCTCTTACCGGGGTTTCGGCCGTGCACGAGGCAACTTGAACCGGGCTGAAAGAGCCAGTGGTGGTTTATAAGATCTTTTTTGACCCCTCTCAGTGAAATAAGTGTCATGGAACCAAAAATTCGATAGGTTCCGGCGCCGACCATGAGTTTTTTCACGCTGCCTTTGGCCTTCGGGGCGTGTTCCGTTAACATACTCAGCTTTTTCAAGCGGGAGACAGGCAGCATGGCGCAGCAGTATCAACCGGGGCAACGCTGGATTAGTGACAGCGAAGCCGAGCTGGGTTTGGGCACCGTTCTGGCACAGGACGGCCGCTTGTTGACCGTGCTCTATCCGGCCACTGGCGAAACACGTCAGTACGCACTGCGTAATGCGCCGCTGACCCGCGTGCGCTTCTCCCCTGGCGACGTGATCACGCACTTCGAAAACTGGAAAATGACCGTTCGCGAAGTCGACGATGTCGATGGTCTGCTGGTCTACCACGGCCTGAACGCGCAGAACGAACTGGTCACGCTGCCGGAAACCCAGCTGTCGAACTTTATCCAGTTCCGCCTGGCGACCGACCGTCTGTTTGCCGGCCAGATCGACCAGTTGTCATGGTTCTCGCTGCGCTACAACACGCTCGAACACACCAGCCGCCAATTGCAGTCCTCGCTGTGGGGCCTGGGTGGCGTGCGGGCACAGCCTATCGCCCACCAGTTGCACATCGCTCGCGAAGTCGCGGACCGTATCGCGCCGCGCGTTCTGCTGGCCGACGAAGTGGGTCTGGGCAAAACCATCGAAGCCGGTCTGGTGATCCATCGCCAACTGCTGTCGGGCCGCGCCAGCCGCGTGCTGATTCTGGTCCCGGAAAACCTCCAGCACCAGTGGCTGGTGGAAATGCGTCGCCGCTTCAACCTGCAGGTCGCGCTGTTCGACGCCGAGCGCTTCATGGAAAGCGATGCCGGCAACCCGTTCGAAGACACCCAGCTCGCACTGGTCGCCCTGGAATGGCTGGTCGAAGACGAAAAGGCCCAGGACGCCCTGTTTGCGGCAGGCTGGGACCTGATGGTGGTTGACGAAGCGCACCACCTGGTCTGGCACGAAGACAAGGCCAGCCGCGAATATTCGCTGGTCGAACAATTGGCCGAAGTCATTGCCGGCGTACTGCTGCTGACCGCGACGCCGGAACAACTGGGCCAGGACAGCCACTTTGCCCGTCTGCGCCTGCTGGACCCGAACCGTTTCCACGACCTCAAGGCCTTCCGCGCCGAGAGCGAGAACTATCGCCCGGTGGCTCAGGCCGTTCAGGAGCTGCTCGACAAGGGCAAGCTGTCTGCCGAGGCGCAGGAAACCATTCACGGCTTCCTGGGTGCCGAAGGCGATTCGCTGCTGGCCTCGGTGAATACCGGCGACGAAGAAGCCAAATCGCGTCTGATTCGCGAACTGCTGGACCGTCATGGCACCGGCCGCGTGCTGTTCCGCAACACCCGTGCCGCCGTGCAGGGCTTCCCGGAGCGCAAGCTGCATCAATACCCGCTGCCCTGCCCTGTCGAATACCTCGAACTGCCGGTCGGCGAGCACGCCGATCTTTACCCTGAAGTCAGCTTCCAGTCGCAGTCGGAAGTCAGCGAGGAAGAGCGCTGGTGGCGCTTTGATCCACGCGTCGACTGGCTGATCGATACCCTGAAAATGCTCAAGCGCGTCAAGGTGCTGGTCATCTGTGCCCATGCCGAAACCGCCATGGACCTGGAAGACGCGCTGCGTGTGCGTTCCGGTATCCCCGCCACGGTTTTCCACGAAGGCATGAACATCCTCGAGCGCGACCGAGCCGCGGCCTACTTTGCAGACGAAGAGTTCGGCGCCCAGGTGCTGATCTGTTCGGAAATCGGCAGCGAAGGCCGCAACTTCCAGTTCTCCCACCATCTGGTCCTGTTCGATCTGCCGTCGCACCCGGACTTGCTGGAGCAGCGTATCGGGCGTCTGGACCGGATCGGCCAGAAGCACACCATCGAGCTGCATGTCCCGTTCTTGGAAACCAGTCCGCAGGCCCGCCTGTTCCAGTGGTATCACGAAGCGCTCAATGCATTCCTCAACACTTGCCCGACCGGCAACGCCCTGCAGCATCAGTTCGGCCCGCGCCTGCTGCCGTTGCTGGAAAGCGGTGACGACGACGAGTGGCAAACCCTGATCGATGAAGCCCGCAGCGAACGCGAGCGCCTGGAAAGCGAACTGCATACCGGTCGCGACCGTTTGCTGGAACTCAATTCCGGCGGCGCAGGCGAAGGCGAAGCGCTGGTCGAAGCGATCCTCGACCAGGACGATCAGTTCAGCCTGCCGATCTACATGGAAACCCTGTTCGACGCCTTTGGCATCGACAGCGAGGACCACTCGGAAAACGCCCTGATCCTCAAGCCGAGTGAAAAGATGCTCGACGCCAGCTTCCCGCTGGGCGACGACGAAGGCGTGACCATCACTTACGACCGCAATCAGGCGCTGTCCCGCGAGGACATGCAGTTCATCACCTGGGAGCACCCGATGGTGCAAGGCGGCATGGATCTGGTGCTGTCAGGCTCGATGGGCAACACCGCCGTGGCACTGATCAAGAACAAGGCGCTCAAGCCGGGCACCGTTCTGCTCGAACTGATCTACGTCAGCGAAGTGGTTGCGCCTCGCTCGCTGCAACTGGGGCGTTATCTGCCGCCTGCTGCGCTGCGCTGCCTGCTTGACCCCAATGGCAACGATCTGGCCAGCCGTGTGTCGTTCAATACGCTCAACGATCAGCTCGAAAGCGTGCCCCGTGCCAGCGCCAACAAGTTCATCCAGGCACAACGCGACCAACTGACCCCGAGGATCAACGCGGGCGAAGAGAAAATCACGCCGAAACACGCAGAGCGCGTCGCCGAAGCTCAGCGTCGCCTGGCAGCCGACACCGAAGAAGAACTGGCCCGCCTGACGGCATTGCAAGCGGTCAACCCAACCGTGCGCGACAGTGAACTGGTGGCTCTGCGCACGCAACGTGAACAGGGTCTGGCCATGCTTGAAAAAGCGGCCCTGCGTCTGGAAGCGATCCGGGTACTGGTCGCAGGCTGAGGGCTGGTCACACACCCGCCGGTCATGCCCATGCCCCGCATGGGCATGACGCTCTTGCTCACGCTATGACGCAGAGCGTCATGAAAGGCATTCCCACGCTGGAGCGTGAGGAACGATGTGTCCCGTAACCACGCCCCTGCTCCGCGATATCCGCAACACCCCCTATCGTGCCCATGCTCCGCGTAGGCATGCCTTTCCGGACGCTCTGCGTCCTCTAAACGATACGCACCAAACACGCCAGCCATCACTTTGATGCCAAATTGGCACCTCGTGCATTTGCAGGTTGTAAACAGCTTCTATACTCAGCTTTGAACGCCAGGCTTTCGGCTTTGGCGGCCTTGCAGTGAGATAAGGGCAAGCTATGGATTGGCTGGGTTTGAACGTATTCGCTGGCCCACCAGCGGACGTGCAATTATTGATCGACTGCAGTCACAACCTGTTTCTGGTCGCGCTGGCTTACGGCGTGGCCTGTGCTGCGTGCTTTGCCACGCTGGACATTGCGGACCGTGTCATCCAGGTCGACGCCCTTAAAAGCCGTCGCCTCTGGAAGGCGCTGGGCGCGTTATGCCTGGCCGGTGGCGTGTGGGCGATGCACTTCATCAGCATGCTGGCGTTCCAGGCGCCGCTCAAAATCACTTATGACCTTTCCATCACGCTGATTTCCCTGCTGATCGTACTGGTTACCGCACTGGTGGCCATGCGGGCGCTGACCATCCCGGAGCTGACCCTGAGACGCTGCCTGACCAGCGCGGTGGTGATGGGGATCGGCATCAGCGTCATGCATTACCTCGGCATGTCAGCCATGCGCTCTACCGCTACGCAGTACTACGAGCCGCGGATGTTCGCCCTGTCGATCCTGGTCGCGGTTCTTTCCAGCATTGCGCTGCTGACCCTGTCCCGGCACTTGCGCCAGTACCACGGCATGTTTCATCAGATGTTCCGTTATGCGGTCAGCCTTCTGCTGGGCGCAGGCCTGCTGACCATGCACCTGATGGGCATGAAGGCGCTGCGGCTGGTGATACCCGAAGGCATTGAGCTACACGTCCCCAGCACTGAAAACAGCCAGCAGTTGGGGCTTACCATCGCGGCCATCGCCCTGCTGACCATCGCTGGCAGCATCAGCGCGGCAATGGCCGACAAGAAACTGCAAGGCAAGGAGCATGATCTGCAGCGGGTCAATGCACTGCTTACCCAGCTGGATCAGGCACGCGTTTCACTTCAGCAGGTTGCGCATTACGACCCGCTGACCAACCTGATCAACCGCCGCGGGTTCAATCAGATCTTCGCCGAGAAGCTGCAGGAGCATATCTTCAACAAAGGCATGCTTGCGGTGATGTTTCTGGACATCGACCACTTCAAGCGCATCAACGACAGCCTGGGCCATGATGCGGGTGACGAGCTGCTCAAGGTGATCGCCGAGCGCATCCGCAGTGCTACCCGTACCCAGGACGTGGTGGCGCGTTTCGGCGGCGATGAATTCTGCATCCTGCTGAGCATTCCGGACTACGAAGAGGCCCGCCATCTGGCTCATCGGGTCATGCAAAAGATGAAGGAGACCATCGCGCTGGCAGGAAGGCGCATGGTCATGACCACCAGCATCGGCATTGCCGTATTCCCGCGTGACGGTGAGACCTGCGATGAGTTGCTCAAGCACGCAGACCTCGCGCTGTACCAGTCAAAGGACAAAGGGCGCAACGGCGTCAACTTCTTCAATCCGGCCCTCAAGACCAAGGCCAGTCTGGAGCTGCAACTGGAAGAAGAATTGCGCAATGCCCTGCGCGAGGGAACGGGGCTGCAGGTGTATTACCAACCTATCGTCGACATGCGCACCGGCCACGTTGCCAAGCTCGAGGCGCTGGTACGCTGGAATCACCCGCAGCACGGCTTGCTGGTACCCGCACGCTTCATCGGCATCGCCGAGGCCAACGGCCTGATTGCCGAACTGGATAACTGGGTGCTGCGCCGCGCCTGTCACGACTTGCGCACTCTGCATCAGGAAGGGCTGGAACAGCTGATCATCTCCGTCAACTGCTCAGCGCTGACGCTGGGCCGCAACGAACTGGTCGAAGAGGTTGAGCGGGCGCTGGCCGATGCTGACGCAGCGCCTGGACGACTGGAACTGGAAGTGACCGAAAATGCCCTGATGGGCAACATCAGCAACACTATCCTGATGCTCAAACACATCCGCAGCCTGGGTGTTTCCCTGTCGATCGACGACTTCGGCACCGGTTACTCGTCGCTCGCCTATCTCAAGCGGCTGCCGCTGGACACGTTGAAGATCGACCGATCGTTCATTATCGACATCCCCCAGTCCCCGCAGGACATGGAAATCGTTCAGGCAATCCTTGTCATGGCGCATACGCTGCGCTTGAAAGTCGTGACCGAAGGCGTCGAGACCCAGGATCAACTGGAGTTTCTCAGGCAGTTTGGCAGTGATTACGTACAGGGTTATCTGTTCAACAGGCCCCAGCCGCTGGAGCGCATCCTGCCTCTTGCCAGACAGATGAACCAGCGCGAGCCCACGACCCGCTGGTCTGCCCTGCCACAACAGCACAGCCAGGGGCAAGACAGCGAAACACCAGACATTCCGGATGTGTTTGCCGAACTGCCTGAAAATGACGACTTCGCCAGTCCCAGACCTGTTCGTACCTGAAGGAGCAGCGCAAGGCTCCATCGTCAAAAGAAACAGTGCAGCCTGCAGAAACCGCCACCTTAACGGTGTGGTTTTACGCTACGCGGGCTGCCGAAGAGTTACCTTCCCACTCACTCCGGAAAACCGCAAGGCACCCGACTGGTGCGCAAATCAATCCTGCGCCCTATTTTGAATCAAAACCCAAGGTGCCACTACCACAGCCCAGAGCAGCGGATCTGTCTCCACCAGCTCAAGCGCCTTGGTTTCAGACACCTTGCCAACCCGCCCCTCCGCCAGCCACGCAGACACCCTGGCTGCATCATTTTCGGCCACTGCCTCGGCGACTTCGATCAAATCCAGAGGCAACTCGACCCACAACAGGGCACCCTTGGCAAAGAATGGTTGCAATTCAGTCCAGGTGATTGAGGCCGTTTCGCCAAGCAGTTTGGCATAGAGGGTGCTAGGTTCTTGCGTCATGGGTTTCACCAAAAAGAAAATCGGCGCAATCATACCGCCGACTTTCCCACCGGCAAGCCCAGAAGCAGGCGATTTATCGCAGGGAAGTGCAGATAACCTTATGGATCTGAAGTGATTTCAGACACTCAAGCGGTTCGATTCTGTAACTTTCTTTCGATTAAGCGACACCCACAGGTTTGTCCCCAGACGCCCGGCTTTCCAAGCCAGCGAACCGCGCTCTAAACTGTTCCGGTACAGTTGGCGGCGTGGGACAACCGGTGATCGAATCGGTCCTGGAGCCTTGGCCATCAGGATTATAAAAACTACAACGCAAGAGTGGAGCATCATGACTAAGGGTACCAATAAGCTTTCAAGGCTGTTTGCCGCACTGGTTATGGCGGGGGTTGCCAGCCATTCGTTCGCAGCTGACACCATCAAGATCGGCATTGCCGGCCCCAAGACCGGCCCTGTCGCCGAATACGGCACCATGCAGTTCAATGGCGCCAAGATGGCCATCGAGCAGATCAACGCCAAAGGCGGCGTGGATGGCAAAAAGCTCGAAGCCGTCGAATACGATGATGCCTGCGATCCGAAACAGGCCGTTGCGGTCGCCAACAAAGTGGTCAACGACGGCGTTAAATACGTGGTCGGCCACCTCTGCTCCAGCTCCGCTCAGCCAGCGTCCGACGTTTACGAAGATGAAGGCATCATCATGGTGACCCCGGCTGCCACCAGCCCGGAAATCACCGCGCGCGGCTACAAACTGGTGTTCCGCACCATCGGTCTCGACAGCGCCCAGGGTCCGGCCGCTGGCAACTACATTGCCGACGTCGCCAAGCCGAAAATCGTTGCAGTCATTCACGACAAGCAGCAGTACGGTGAAGGCATCGCGACAGCCGTCAAGCAGACGCTGGAGAAAAAAGGCGTCAAGGTTGCCTTGTTCGAGGGCATTAACGCTGGCGACAAGGACTTCTCGTCGCTGATCGCCAAGCTCAAGCAGGCCAACGTCGACTTCGTCTACTACGGCGGCTACCACCCTGAGCTGGGCCAGATCCTGCGTCAGTCCAAGGAAAAAGGCCTGAACGCCAAATTCATGGGCCCTGAAGGCGTCGGCAACGAGTCGATCTCGCAAATCGCGGGCGATGCTTCGGAAGGCCTGCTGGTCACCCTGCCGAAATCCTTCGACCAGGACCCGGCCAACCAGGCGCTGACCGAAGCCTTCAAGGCCAAGAGCCAGGATCCGAGCGGCCCGTTCGTGTACCCGTCCTACTCCGCCGTGCAGGTCATTGCTGACGGCATCGCTGCCGCCAAGTCCGAAGACACCGCCAAGGTGGCCGCTGCCATCCATGCCGGTACCTTCAAGACGCCAATGGGCGAGCTGAGCTACGACGAAAAAGGTGACCTGAAGAACTTCCAGTTCGTGGTCTACGAGTGGCACTTCGGCAAACCCAAGACCGAAGCCGCCAAATAAGCTGCTTGCATCAACCCTCAAAGCCCACTGCCAGCGCAGTGGGCTTTGTTTTACGAATCCAGGCCCGTACGCACGTTTCGGCGACCCGAACGGCGTGCACGAGGCCCCCTGAAAATCTTAAAACCGTCAACAGCGGTTCCCTGGCAGCGCAACAGGCTACGCATCCACAGAATGCCACCCCGGCGCAGGTCAGAGAAATGCAGATCAGGTTTTTAGGAGCGCGGTAAATGCCCGAGTTATTCCACTACATGCAGCAGCTGGTCAATGGCCTGACCATTGGCAGTACGTATGCATTGATCGCCATCGGTTACACGATGGTGTACGGCATCATCGGAATGATCAACTTCGCCCATGGCGAGGTGTACATGATCGGTTCCTATGTAGCTTTCATGGCACTCGCCGGCTTGGCGATGCTGGGGATTCACAGCCTGCCGTTGCTGATGATTGCCGGTTTTGCCGCTGCGATCATCGTGACCAGTGCCTATGGATACAGCATCGAGCGTGTGGCCTACCGTCCGTTGCGCAACAGCAACCGTCTGATTCCACTGATTTCTGCCATCGGCATGTCGATCTTTCTGCAGAACTCGGTCCAGCTTTCCCAGGGCTCGGGCAACTTCGCCATCCCCAACCTGCTACCCGGCAGCCTCTCGTTCGGGCCCGGTGGCGCAGAGGAAGTGCTGATTTCCTACATGCAGATCGTGGTGTTCCTCGTCACCCTGGTGGCCATGACCGGCCTGACCCTGTTCATTTCCCGCTCGCGAATGGGCCGCGCCTGCCGCGCCTGCGCCGAGGACATGAAGATGGCCAATCTGCTGGGCATCAACACCAACAACATCATCGCCCTGACCTTCGTGGTCGGTGCGGCACTGGCCGCTGTCGCCGCCATGCTGCTGAGCATGCAATACGGCGTGATCAACCCCAACGCCGGCTTCCTCGTCGGCCTGAAAGCCTTCACGGCTGCGGTACTGGGCGGTATCGGTTCGATCCCGGGTGCCGTGCTCGGTGGCCTGGTGCTGGGCGTCGCCGAAGCCTTCGGCGCCGACATTTTTGGTGATCAGTACAAGGACGTGGTGGCTTTCGGCCTGCTGGTCCTGGTGCTGCTGTTCCGACCGACCGGCATTCTGGGTCGTCCGGAGGTTGAGAAAGTATGAGCAAGTCCTTCAAACAGGCGCTGTTCAGCGCCGCACTGGTCTGGGCCGTGGCCTATCCGGTGTTCGGTCTGAAACTGGCCTTTTCCGGCGTCACCCTGCAAGTGCAGAACGCCAGCCCGCTGACCCTGACCATCATTGCCGTGTGTTCGGTCCTGCTGTTTCTGCGCGTGTTGTTTGCCGAGCAGATCAGCGGCCTGCGTCGCGGCTCCGACAAGCCGCTGATCCCGCAAAAGACCAGCGACTTCCTGACCCAGCCGAAAACCCAGCGCTGGGGCCTTGCGGCGCTCATCGTGCTTGCGTTCATCTGGCCATTTTTCGGGTCGCGCGGTGCGGTGGACATTGCCACGCTGATCCTGATCTACGTGATGCTCGGCCTCGGTCTGAACATCGTAGTCGGCCTGGCAGGTCTGCTTGACCTGGGCTATGTCGGTTTCTATGCGGTCGGCGCCTACAGCTATGCCCTGCTGTCGCACTACTATGGACTCGGTTTCTGGATCTGCCTGCCGATCGCGGGGTTGATGGCGGCGCTGTTCGGATTCCTGCTGGGCTTTCCGGTGTTGCGTCTGCGCGGCGACTATCTGGCTATCGTGACGCTGGGCTTCGGCGAGATTATCCGTATCTTCCTGCGTAACCTGACCGATATCACCGGCGGCCCGAACGGCATCAGCAACATCGAAAAGCCGACCCTCTTCGGTCTGACCTTCGAGCGCAAGGCCGCTGAGGGCATGCAGACCTTCCATGAGTTCTTCGGCCTGCCGTACAACTCGATCAACAAGGTCATCTTCCTCTACCTGATCGCCCTGCTGCTGGCACTGGCAGCGTTGTTCGTCATCAATCGCCTGCTGCGCATGCCGATCGGCCGGGCCTGGGAAGCCTTGCGCGAAGACGAAATCGCCTGCCGTGCACTGGGTTTGAACCCGACCGTGATCAAGCTCTCGGCGTTCACCCTTGGCGCTGCGTTCGCAGGTTTCGCAGGCAGCTTCTTTGCCGCGCGTCAGGGCCTGATCACCCCGGAATCGTTCACCTTCATCGAGTCGGCAATCATCCTGGCCATCGTCGTGCTGGGTGGCATGGGCTCGCAATTGGGTGTGATCCTGGCAGCCATCGTGATGATCCTGTTGCCCGAGCTGATGCGTGAGTTCAGTGACTACCGCATGCTGATGTTCGGCGCGCTGATGGTGCTGATGATGATCTGGCGCCCACAAGGCTTCCTGCCGATGCAGCGCCCCGAAATGAAATTGAAAGCGGAGCAGTCGAAATGAGCCGCCCATTACTGCAAGCCACTGGCTTGAGCATGCGTTTTGGCGGCCTGCTGGCGGTCAATGGCGTTGCCCTGACCGTCAATCAGGGGCAGGTCGTATCGATGATCGGCCCCAATGGCGCTGGCAAGACGACAGTCTTCAACTGCCTGACCGGTTTCTACCGGCCAAGCGCGGGCACGATTCTGCTGGACGGTGAGCCGATCCAGGGCCTGGCTGGCCATCAGATCGCGCGCAAGGGCGTGGTGCGTACGTTCCAGAACGTGCGCCTGTTCAAGGAAATGACTGCCGTGGAAAACCTGCTGGTTGCCCAGCACCGGCATTTGAACACCAACTTCCTGTCCGGCCTGTTCAAGACGCCCGCGTTCCGCCGCAGCGAACGTGAAGCCATGGACTACGCCGAGCACTGGCTTGAGGCGGTCAACCTCCGGGAGTTCGCCAACCGCCCTGCCGGGACGCTGGCCTACGGTCAGCAACGCCGCCTGGAAATCGCCCGCTGCATGATGACGCGCCCGCGCATTCTGATGCTCGACGAACCGGCGGCGGGTCTGAACCCCAGAGAAACCGATGATCTGAAAGCGCTGATCGGCGTGTTGCGCAGCGAGCACAACGCTACGGTCCTGTTGATCGAGCACGACATGAAACTGGTAATGAGCATTTCCGACCACATCGTGGTGATCAATCAGGGCACGCCTCTGGCCGATGGCACGCCGGAACAGATTCGTGACAATCCCGATGTGATCAAAGCCTACCTGGGGGAAGCGTAAATGCTGCAGTTCGAAAACGTTTCCACCTTCTACGGCAAGATCCAGGCGCTGCACAGCGTCAACGTGGAAGTGCGTCAGGGTGAAATTGTCACCCTGATCGGTGCCAACGGTGCCGGCAAGTCCACCCTGTTGATGACCCTGTGCGGCTCACCACGCGCCCACAGCGGCAGTATTCGCTATATGGGCGAGGAACTGGTCGGGCTGGAGTCGTCGATCATCATGCGCAAGAGCATTGCCGTGGTGCCGGAAGGCCGTCGGGTGTTTGCGCGTCTGACCGTTGAAGAGAACCTGGCGATGGGCGGCTTCTTCACGGAAAAGGCTGATTATCAGGAACAGATGGACAAGGTCCTGCAGCTCTTTCCACGCCTCAAGGAACGCTTCAATCAGCGCGGCGGCACCATGTCCGGTGGCGAGCAGCAGATGCTGGCCATCGGTCGAGCACTGATGAGCAAGCCCAAGCTGTTGTTGCTGGACGAGCCTTCGCTGGGTCTGGCGCCGATCATCATCCAGCAGATTTTCGAGATCGTCGAACAGCTGCGCCGCGATGGCGTGACGGTGTTTCTGGTCGAACAGAACGCCAACCAGGCCCTGAAAGTCGCCGACCGCGCCTACGTACTGGAAAACGGCCGCGTGGTCATGCAAGGCACAGGCGAAGAACTGCTGGTCGATCCGAAAGTGCGGGACGCGTATCTGGGCGGGTAAGCGCACGCCACGCCCCTATAGGCCGAAACGGTTTTGCAGGAGCGAATCGGGTGACGCTTCGCTTGTTCGCGAAGGCGTTCGTTTAAACGATGTATTTTCGTCGAACAAAACGGCCCTTTCGCGAACACGTTCGCTCCTACCGTCAGCGTCAAACCTGAACGATAGTCAAAGCCACTGCTCGCGCGATAAGCATCCCGACCCTTGTGATGCACCTCCAGTCTGAGTAACGTGGCGGCACTTGTCTGGAGACCACATCATGTTCGCTGCCCGTTCCGTCCTCGTATTTGCTCTTCTACCGCTGTTTGCCGGGTGTCAGTTGCTCGGTAAACAGGCCGAGGAACCGAAGGTTTCCACGGCGGGCATGCTCCGTATGCAGGGCGACCTGACCGGAGAAAACGGCCAGCTGCTGTTCAAGCCGTGTAACGAGCAGCGTCGCTACGTGGTCAAGGATCGCGGCAACACCGGTATTCTGCAGGAAGCGGCCTCGCTGGCGGACAGCAAGGGCACGGTGTTTGCCGATCTGCGCGGCAGTTTTGCTGCGAGCAAGGCGGCCAACAGTGACGGACAGCTGGACCTGCATCAGTTGTACCGCGTCGAACGTCCCGGCCAGGCCTGTGAAGACCTCAATTTCAAACGCCTGACATTGCACGTCAATGGCAACAAACCCGCCTGGAACGTCAATGTCAGCGGCAAGGGCATGGTTCTGGAGCGCGAGGGCGTTGCCCCACTGGCGTTGCCCTACGTGGAAGAGAAGCTGCCGGACGGCAGTTTCAGCATCAGCAGTGAAGCCAACAACCAGCGCATCGAGATCTGGGTCGCGCCACAGCGCTGCGTCGACAGCGTCGACGGCTCGGTGCAACACCTCACCGCAGAGCTGCGCATCAACGGCCAGGCCCAGCGTGGCTGCGGTTATTACGGCGGTTCGCGCGACGACTGATCGCCCAGGCTCGCCGCCAAAGGGGTTCAGCGCTTATAATCGCCGGTTCTTGTAGTGCTGTCGGGCTGAACCTGCGGCCCGAAAACTGGACCCCTTAATGTTACGAATCACCGAACTCAAGCTGCCGATCGATCATCCGGAAGAAGACCTGCGCGTTGCGCTCTTGAAGCACCTGGGTATCGACAGCGGCGAACTGCTGGACTTTACCCTCTTCAAACGCAGTTACGACGCGCGCAAAAAGTCTTCCGAGCTGTGCTTCATCTACACCATCGACTTCCAGGTCAAGGATGAAGAGGCACTGTTGCGCAAGCTGGCCAATGACCGCCACGTCGGCCCGGCACCTGATGTCAGCTACAAAGTCGTCGGTCACGCTCCCGAGGGCCTGACAGAGCGTCCGATCGTCGTGGGTTTCGGACCCTGCGGCATTTTTGCCGGGCTGCTGCTGGCGCAGATGGGCTTCAAGCCGATCATCCTCGAGCGCGGCACCGAAGTTCGCCAGCGCACCAAGGACACTTGGGCACTGTGGCGCAAAAACGTGCTCAACCCCGAATCCAACGTGCAGTTTGGCGAGGGCGGTGCCGGGACCTTTTCCGACGGCAAGCTTTACAGCCAGATCAAGGACCCGAAATTCATCGGCCGCAAGGTGCTGCACGAGTTCGTGAAGGCTGGCGCGCCGGAAGAAATCCTCTATGTCAGCAAGCCGCATATCGGCACGTTCCGCCTGACGGGCGTGGTCGAGAACATGCGCCATCAGATCGAAGCACTGGGCGGCGAAGTGCGCTTTCAGCAGCGCGTGACCGACGTGATGATCGAGGATGGCCAATTGCTGGGCGTGCAGCTCGACAGCGGCGAGCAGATCGAGTCCCGGCACGTGATTCTGGCGCTGGGCCACAGTGCCCGTGACACCTTCCGCATGCTGCACGGCCGTGGCGTGTTCATGGAAGCCAAGCCGTTCTCGGTGGGCTTCCGCATCGAACACCCACAATCGTTGATCGACCGCGCGCGACTTGGCAAATATGCCGGTCACCCGAAGCTCGGCGCAGCCGATTACAAACTGGTGCACCACGCCAGCAACGGCCGCTCGGTCTACAGCTTCTGCATGTGCCCTGGCGGCACGGTCGTGGCAGCCACATCAGAGCCCGGCCGAGTGGTCACCAACGGCATGAGCCAATACTCACGCAACGAGCGCAATGCCAACTCGGGCATCGTGGTCGGTATCTCGCCGGAACAGGACTACCCTGGCAGCCCGCTGGCCGGTATCGAGTTGCAGGAGCGTCTGGAATCCCACGCGTATCTGCTCGGCGGCAGCCGCTACGAGGCTCCGGCGCAACTGGTCGGCGACTTCATTGCAGGCAGGGCCTCGACCGCTCTGGGCAGTGTTGAACCGTCCTACAAGCCGGGCGTGAAGCTGGTGGACCTTGCCGAGGCCCTGCCCGCCTTTGCCATCGAAGCGATTCGTGAAGCCCTGCCTGCGTTCGACAAGCAGATCAAAGGCTTCTCGCTGCACGACGCTGTGCTGACCGGCATCGAAACCCGTACCTCGGCACCGCTGCGCATTACCCGCGGGCCGGCGCTGCAAAGCCTGAACACCAAAGGCCTTTACCCGGCCGGTGAAGGCGCTGGCTATGCGGGCGGGATTCTCTCGGCTGGCGTGGACGGCATTCGGGTGGCTGAAGCGCTGGTGCGCGACATGCTGGGGATCGAGGGCTGACCCCAGGAAACAGGGCGTTCGATACATCGTCTTCGTGAGCAATGGGCATGGTATTCACGCCCATTTACGCCTGGCAATAAAAAACCCCGAGCATTGCGGCTCGGGGTTTTGCTGTGCGGTGTTGCGGATCAGTGAGTAACGCGGCTGGTGCCGTTGACGCTCATGATGCGCACACGCTCGCCGACCCGGAAAATCTCGTTTTCCTGAACCTGCTGCACGTAGGCACGCATGCTGCCGTCATCCTCACGCACGGTGATTTCAACACCTTGCGTACGGGTCAGGCCTTCCTCGGTCGCCGAACCCAGCAGGCCGCCGGCCACTGCGCCGATCACCGCTGCCACGATACTGCCGCGACCGCCACCGATAGCGCTGCCGCCCACACCACCAACGACTGCACCTGCCGCGCCGCCGATCGGGGTCTTGGTGCCCTCGATCTTGACCGGACGCAGGGATTCGATCGTTCCCATGCGAACTGTCTGTACGGTCCTGGCCTCGTCACGGGAGTAGGAATCACCGGTCAGATTCGAGGTACAGCCGCCCATCATCAGTGCCATGGCAGTGAACGAAGCAACCAGAAGAGCAGACTTGCGCATAAAAGGAATCTCCAGAGGAATCAGTGGCCATTAGACTACCCGACAAAGGCGCTGTCACGGCCCCGAGCCCGCAAATTAAATTGATTCAGGCCTCATACAGCCACGGCCCGTATAACGCTCAGACGATTGGCCAGACGAATAATTCAATCAGGGTGCAAGGCGCTCGCGTGTCCATCTGTCGTCTATCAAACGATAGTTCAAACGGTCGTGAAGTCGACTGGAGCGACCCTGCCAGAACTCGATCCGCTCGGGCAAAAGACGATAGCCACCCCAGTGCTCGGGGCAGTGTGGCTGGGTGTCTGCGAAGCGTTGTTCCGTCTGTCTGATCAGACCTTCCAGTTCGTCGCGATCGGCGATCACCCGACTTTGTGGCGAGGCCCATGCACCCAGACGGCTGCCCAGAGGGCGCACCTGGTAATAGGCGTCGGATTCTTGCGCAGAGACTTTCTCGACCCGACCCTCGATACGCACCTGGCGCTCCAGTGTCGGCCAGAAGAAGGTCATCGCGGCAAATGGACGTGCAGCGATCTGCTGGCCCTTGGCGCTTTCGTAGTTGGTGAAAAACGTAAAGCCCTGAGTGTCCAGGCCCTTGAGCAGCAGGACGCGGCAATGGGGACGTCCTTGCTCATCAACCGTCGCCAATGTCATGGCGTTAGCCTCGACCGGCGGCTGCTCGGTGTTCACCGCGTCGGCAAACCATGCATGAAAGAGTGCAAAGGGCTCGTCCGGCGATTGCGCTTCGGTCAACCCGTCGCGCGTGTAATCACGGCGCATATCGGCCAGGGTCTGGGTCATGGTCTGGTTCCTGCGAGGTCACGGATCGACCCCACGCGAAGCGTCAGTGACGATCCGCGTGGGTGCTGACAGGCTTAGTTACTGGCCTGGCTGTCATCCTTCTTGGCGGGCGTTGCGTTTTTGGCCGGGGCCTTGGCGGTGGTTTTGGTCGCTGCCGGCTTCTTGGCCGCTGCGGTGGTCTTGGCTGGCGCGGCCTTCTTGGCGGTGCTGGCTTTGGCCGGTGCAGCTTTCTTGGCGGTGTCTTTCTTCGCAGCGGCTTTCTTCGCAGGTGCGGCGGCAGGTGCCGGGGTGACTGGCTTGACGTCCTGGGTCGCGACCATGGTCGGTGCAACTGGCGGCAGTGCGTAGCGGCTCATCAGCGCGCGCATGGTGTCCTGCGGTGTCATGAGGATCTCGACCCGGCGGTTGAGCGCACGCCCTTGCAGGCTGTCGTTGGCGGCGCGCGGCATCACAGCACCCATGCCACGCTGGCTCAGGCGATTACGCTCCAGGCCACTGAGACGGAAAATCGCGGCAACCGACTGCGCACGCTCCTGGCTGATCTTCTGGTTGGCTTCGGTAGGACCCGAAGTGTCGGCATGACCGAGAATCAGCACGGCAGTTTTCTGATCGCCTTCTACCACCTTGGCCAGACGGGTGATCGGCCCCAGCGTGTTCGGCAGCAGCATGGCCGGACGGTCGGGGTTGAACGAGCTGTCGACGGGCGCGGTGATTGCCAGCAGGTCTTCTCGACGCTCCAGCTGGAAAGGGCTGTCCTTGATTGCAGCGCGCAGGCGCGGCTCGTATTCGTCCAGCCAGGCCTGGGTCACTTTCGGATCAGGCATCGGCAGCGCTTTCGGCTCGTCCTTGGCGGAGTCATTGCCAAACGGCCACCACCACTTGCTGTCGGTCTCCGACTTGGCAACCATCGCCGGTGCAGCAGGCTTGGCGGCCGGCTTGTCGGCCACGGCATCAGGTTTGGCCTGCGCGTTATCGTTCGAGCCGAACGGCCAGTACCACCGCGCGCTGTTTTCAGCACCTGCCTCAGGTGCCGGCGTTGCAGCAGCCTTGGCAACCGGAGCGGGCGCCGGGCTCGGTGCCGGAGCCTTGGCAGCGGTGCCTGCGTCAGCGGAGTCGCTGCCGGAACCGAACTGCCACCAATGGCCTCCGGTTGCAGCAGAGTCGGATTGTGGGGTTTGCGCACAGCCGGTCACGGCGATGCACAGGGCGAGAACGAGGCTTTTATTAGACGACATGGGTAACCCGCAACGGTTTTGATCAGACAGAAGGACGTAACTAAGCCGGTATAACATGCATAAAGATGCAGTTGGAAAAAGAAACCGTCGTACGGTTCCTGTTACAGCCATTTAACTGACAGTCGGTATGAAACAAGCACTTATGGCCGATACTTACTGCAAACACTCACGCAGAACCCCGACCAGTTTCTGAGCGCGTGGGTCCATCAGAATGTACGGCCCCAAGGTGTTGGTAACGAAGCCAAAGGCAACCTCGCCATCAGGATCGGCGAAGCCCACCGAGCCGCCCGCCCCCGGATGGCCAAAGGCCTTTGGCCCCAGGCCGTAAGTCGCGTTGGCAACGCCCGGCTGATCGAGCATGCAGCCCAGTCCCAGACGGGTCGAGGTCAGTAATGTCTTGTCCTGACCGAGGCTGTGTTCACGGGTCAGCTCATTGAGCATGTCTGCTTCAAGCAGGCTGCCATCGAGCAGACCGTTATAGAAACCGGCAAGACTGCGCGCATTGCCGTGACCGTTGGCCGCTGGCTGCTGCATGCGGCGCCACTCCGGCTTGTTGGTGCTGGTCATGATCGACGGCGGGTTGGTGAACGCCTTGGCTGTGATCGAAGCCGGTTCGCGCATCGTCGCCTGAAGCACGCGCTGGGCAGCGTCGTCACCGGCATTGCCTTTGCCACGCGCGATGTGGGCCACACGATGAAACTGGTCATCCGCCAGGCCCACATGAAAATCCAGCCCCAGCGGGCGGGCGATACGCGCAGCAATGGATTCACCGGGACCTCGACCATCGGCGCGGCGCAGCATCTCGCCCACCAGCCAGCCATAGGTGATCGCTGCATAACCATGCCCCTGACCCGGTGTCCACCAGGGTTCTTCGGCGGCCAGGGCGGCGGTCATGGTGTCCCACTGGTAAAGCGCTTCGGCAGGCAACGGCTCACGCAACGCGGGCAGGCCGGCCTGATGGCAGAGCAATTGGCGTAGGGTGATGGAGGCCTTGCCCGCCGCGGCGAATTCGGGCCAAAGCCTGGCCACGGGTTCGTCCAGCTTCAACTTGCCCTCTTCGACCAGTTGCAGAACCGCCACGCTGGTGAAGGTCTTGGTGCAGGAGAACAGGTTGAGAATGGTGTCGGTGTGCCAAGCCTCGGCACCGTCCTTGTCGGCAGTGCCCGCCCACAGATCGATGACGGTCTGGCCGCCGACCTGAATGCACAAGGCAGCACCGCGCTCCTGCGGGTCGTCAAAGAGCGCCGCAAAGGCTTCACGTACTGCTTCGAATTGAAGTTCGTAATGACCCTGGATCTGCAACGGCTGACTCCTGACTGGCAACATGAGCCTGGCGACAGGCTAAATGGCGCGTATTGTTTCAGCGATCGAGCGCTTTGGGAACAGATGTGAAACGCTCTTCATCTTTGGCTCAGGTTATTTCCCGGCGGAACGGTGGCAGCGCATTGAGAATCGCCTTGCCATAGCGCTGGGTGACCACGCGTCGGTCCAGCAGCGTGATGGTGCCGCGGTCCTCTTCGGTACGCAGCAAGCGGCCACAGGCCTGTACCAGACGCAACGAGGCATCCGGCACGGCGATCTCCATGAACGGGTTGCCACCACGCGCTTCGATCCACTCGGCCAGCGCGGCCTCGACCGGGTCATCCGGCACCGCGAACGGGATCTTGGCGATGACCACGTGTTCGCAATAGGCGCCGGGCAAATCCACACCCTCGGCAAAGCTGGCCAGCCCGAACAGTACGCTGGACTCGCCGCTGTCGACGCGTGCCTTGTGCTTGTTGAGGGTTTCCTGCTTGGACAGATTGCCCTGAATGAACACCTGCTTGCGCCAGTCACGGTCCAGGCCGTCGAAGACATCCTGCATTTGCTTGCGCGACGAATACAGCACCAGCGTGCCTCGCGAACCTTCCACCAGACCCGGCAGGTCGCGAATGATCGCTGCGGTGTGGGCCACCGAGTCACGCGGGTCGGCCTTGAGGTCCGGCACGCGCAGCACACCGGCATCGGCGTGATGGAACGGGCTTGGTACCACGGCGGTCACCGCCCCCTTGGGCAGGCCGGCACGCATGCGATAGCGGTCGAATTTGCCCAGCGCGGTCAGGGTCGCCGAGGTAACCAGCGCCCCGTAGGCGATGTTCCACAAGTTGCGACGCAGCATTTCCGCCGCCAGGATCGGGCTGGCATTGACCTCGATATCGAACATTGCACCGCTGTCGGCCAGGGTCAGCCAGCGCGCCATTGGCGGGCTGTCTTCCGGATCTTCGGCGGTGAAGGCTGTCCACAATTCCCAGTTGCCATGCGCGCGGGCCAGCAGGCTGCCGAACAGCGGATACCATTCTTCGGCCTGATGGCTGGCGATGCCGATGTTGACCTCACCGTCCATGCCTTCCTTGAGCAGCTCGGTCAGGCGCGTGAACAGGTCGTCGAGGCGCGCAAAGCCCTTCTTGAGCTCGATGCCCATCTCGCGGATGTGCTCGGGAATCACGCCGCCGACAAAGCGATGACGTGGACGCTCGCGGCCCTGCATGTCTTCACCGGCGCGGAAATCCGCCAGTTGCTCGCAGGCACCGAACATGAACTGCTGATGGCCCTTGATCTCGCGGGCCAGCTCCGGCACCTGCTCGATCAGCTTGCCCAGATCACCGGGCAGCGGATGCTGGGCCAGCAGCTTGGCGAGGTTCTTGGCGGTCTGTTCCAGCCAGTCGGCGGTCGATTTCAAACGGGTGTAATGGGCAAAGTGGCCGATGGCCTTGTCCGGCAGGTGATGACCCTCGTCGAAGACATACAAGGTGTCACGCGGGTCCGGCAGCACTGCACCGCCGCCAAGTGCCAGGTCAGCCAGTACCATGTCGTGGTTGGTGACGATCACATCGACCTTGCCCATGCCTTCCCGCGCCTTGTAGAAGGCGCACTGCTGAAAGTTGGGGCAGTGCCGGTTGGTGCACTGGCTGTGATCGGTGGTCAGACGCGCCCAGTCCTGATCGGCGAGTTCCTGCGGCCAGCTGTCGCGATCGCCGTCCCACTTGTTGCCCGCCAGCTTCTGCAACATGCTGGTGAAAAGCTTCTGACTGGCCTCATCGACCTCGATCTTGAAGCCTTCTTCCTCGAACAGCTGCGCGGTCGCGTTGGTCGCGTCACTTTCCTGCAGCAATGCGTCGAGCTTGGACAGGCACATGTAACGCCCGCGCCCCTTGGCCAGGGCGAAGGTAAAATTCAGACCGCTGTTGCGCATCAGGTCCGGCAGGTCCTTGTAGACGATCTGTTCCTGCAGGGCGACGGTCGCGGTGGCGATCACCAGCCGCTTGCCTGCCGCCTTGGCAGTGGGAATCGAGGCGATGGCATAGGCCACGGTCTTACCGGTACCCGTCCCGGCCTCGACGGCCACTACCGCAGGATCGCCCGAACGACGGCCCTCTTCATCGGTGTCAATGTCCCCCAGCACCTTGGCGACTTCAGCGATCATCAATCGCTGGCCATAGCGCGGCTTGAGGCTCTTGGCTTCGAGGAAACGCGAGTAAGCGCCCTGGATCTGGGTTTTGAGTTCGGTACTGATCATTGGCTTCGGTTCGGGGGCACGGCTAAAAAGGCTGGATAAATTTTCAGTAGTTCTGAGTGGGCGCTATCATAGCGCGCTAAATCCATCCGCGCAGAACGGAGTGTCCGATGACCGCTTTTTCTACTGTCTATACATTGCATCTGCTGGCTGCCCTGGTGTGGGTTGGCGGGATGTTTTTCGCCTGGATGGTGTTGCGCCCAGCAGTCATTGCAGCACTTGAAGGCCCTTCTCGCCTGAAAGTGTGGGTCCAGGTGTTTCCGCGCTTCTTCGCCTGGGTCTGGGCTGCGGTGGTGCTGCTGCCGATCACCGGCATCGGCATGATTCAGCTCAACTTCACCGGCTTTGAAACCGCGCCGCGTTATGTGCAGATCATGATGGGCCTGTACGTGGTCATGGTTGCGCTGTTTTTGCGTATCCAGTCATTGCAACTGCCGGAGCTGCGTCGTGCCGTGGAAGCCGAACAGTGGGCCGAGGGCGCCGCGGCATTGGGCCATATCCGCCGCCTGGTCGGCATCAATCTGATTATCGGTCTGGCCGTGGTCATGCTCGCCGCTGCTCGTCCGGGCCTTTGAGGTAAAACGGAACATCGCGGGGCACTGGCGGTGACACCGCGCACAGCTTGCGGGCGTTTTCCTGCCCGATCGGTCATCTTCTGCGCCTGATATCCAAGGCATTCAACATCTTGAAACAGTTTGGCATGGGCTGTGCAAACGTTTGCGATCAGCAGTACGCGCCCACGAAAAGGAGCTTCAATGCCACAGCCGCCGTTCACTCGACCCGCAACGCCCTCAAGACTTCTCATGCCTCTGCTGTTCGCCGCCGCTGCGGCGCTGCCATGCACCAGCGCGCTGGCACAGCCCGCCGCTACCGAAGACTCGGCGCAGGGCGAAGCACTCAGCCCACCTGCCTCGCCCAAGGAAGGTAAAGGCGCGTATTTTTCAGACTGGTTCAACCAGGACCTGACGCTGATCGGCAGCAAGGACATCAGCTTCGGCCCCAAGCCTAACGATGACATCTACCTGGAGTACGAATACTTCGGCCGCAAAGGGCCGTTCGAGCTGTATGGCTATGTCGACGTACCGAAGATTCTCGGCATCGGCAATGATAATGACAAAGGCGTCTGGGACCATGGCTCGCCGCTGTTCATGGAGCACGAGCCACGCGTCTCGATCGACTACCTCGCCGGGCGCAGTCTGGCCATTGGTCCGTTCAAGGAATGGTACGTCGCCTTCGACTGGATCTATGACCACGGCAGCAATACGGCGAACCGGGCCAACACCCTGTACAGCGGCCTGGGCACTGACATCGATACCCACTCGCGGGTCAATCTGTCGGCCAACTTCTATGGCCGCTACCAGTGGGAGAACTACGGTGCCAGCAACGAATATTCGTGGGACGGCTATCGCGCCCAGCTCAAATACATCGTACCGATCAGCACGTTCGACAACGGCGCCTCGCTGACCTATATCGGCTTCACCAACTTCGATTTCGGCTCGGACCTCAAAAACGATCCGGCACGCACCGGCAACTCCACGGTCGCCACCAATGTGCTGCTTTACGCCTTCACGCATCTGCGCTTCACCCTGGTTGGCCGCTACTTCCACAACGGCGGCAACTGGCAGGACGGCAGCGAGCTGAACTTCGGCGATGGCAACTTCCGCGCGCGCTCCGACGGCTGGGGCTATTACGCAGGCGTGGGTTACCAGTTCTGAACCTGATTATGACGACAGGAGTTTTCATGAAACACACAACTCGCAATACCCTCTGCGCCACGCTGGCACTGCTTAGCCCGGCTGTCTGGGCGGCTACCGCGCCGGTGGCACCGGTCACGCCCAAGGTCATGCTGGTCGCCATGTTTGCGCCCGAAGCACAGAACTGGATCGACCGGCTGCATCTGACCAAGGAGATCCAGGTGCCCGGCCTTGCCGCCGAGTACCCGGCCATCCGCTGCAATGATCAGGACGTCTGCCTGCTGGTCACCGGCATGGGTCAGACCAATGCCGCAGCATCGACTCTGGCCCTGGCCCTGTCGCCGCAATTCGACCTGCGCAAGACTTACTTCATCGTCGCGGGCATTGCCGGCATCAACCCGCACCACGGCACACTCGGCACCACGGCCTGGGCACATTATCTGGTGGAATTCGGCACGCAGTGGGAAATCGACTCCCGCGATGTGCCCAAGGAATGGCCGACCGGTTATCTGGGCATCAACACCAAGGGTCCGAACGAGAAGCCGCCACTGGATTACAAGACCGAAGTCTTCGAGCTCAACCCCAAGCTGCAGGCCAAGGCGTTTGCCCTGTCGCACAAAGTGACCCTCAGCGAGAGCAAGGAATCAGCAGCCTGGCGCGTCAAATACCCTTATGCGCCTGCCAACCAGCCGCCGCAGGTCACGCAGTGCGACACGCTGGCAGGCAATACCTGGTTTTCCGGCACGCGTCTGAGCGAGCGTGCGGAAGTCTGGACCAAGCTGCTGACCGACGGCAAGGGCGTGTATTGCACCACCCAGCAGGAGGATAACTCCACCTACGAGGCTCTGTTGCGAGCGAGCAAGGCCGGCAAGGTCGACGTCAATCGCCTGGCTGTCGTGCGCGCGGGTTCCGACTTCGATCGTCCGTATCCGGGTTACAGCGAGGTGGACAACCTGCTCAAGTACGCCGATCAGGGTGCCTTCGTCCCGGCGCTGGAAAACCTCTACCGCACCGGCAACCCGCTGGTGCAGGCGATTGTCGGCGACTGGAAGAATTGGGAGAAAGGCGTACCGCAATAATGTGATGTGAAGCGGGTCGCGACTGTCCGGATCATGGCCTTGCACCTGATCCGGACAGGCTCTCGCAGATTACAGACGTTGCAGAATCAACGCGCCTGCCGGTCCCGGAGCACCTGGCAGACCGGGCTCACCCTGTCTGCCAGCCTTGCCGCCTTCAGCGCGGTAGACGATACAGCCTTTGGACGCACCGCCCTTACCTGCCTTGCCGCCCTCGCCCCCCTTGCCCGCCGCACCACCCGCGACATTCACCTTGATGCGCTCGGCCGGATAGCTCTGTGGCAGTTCAAGACGCACCTGTGCGCCCGCAGCGCCATCGTGACCATTACCGCCGCTGTCGCCGTTATAACCACGCCCGGCCTGACCCCAGGTACAGCCCGGGTCTTCGCCCGTGCCGCCGTCCAGCCCGGCATAGCCTGGGCTGCCTGCGCCACCACGGGCGTCAATCGACAGTTCTTCGGCATTCAGGCTCTGCAGGCGCAGGGTCAGGTTGCGCCCTGGCCGTGCCGGTTTCTCGAAAGTACCCGGCGCGCCCCGCGCGGTGATCTGGCTGCCGGTGCCGAACTCACCGTGCAGCACGACCATATTGAACGCCTGCACACCAGGGACGATGGCGATTCGCGCTTCGTGCCCCAGCACCAGCTCGCCAATCTTCACATCATCGATCCCGGCCGGGATCAGCAGAGTGCCGTAGTCGGCCACTTCAAGGCGCTCGACCTGCAGAACGCTGCTGTTGCCAGGCAGACGCATCAGCGAGTGTGGCGCAACGATAATTGCCTGGGCCATGGCCAGAGGGCTGAACAGTGCCGCCAGCAGAACGAGCTTACGCATGAGTGTGCCCCCTGACCGAACGGCCGATGGATTGAACGTGAAAGATGCCGAAAAGAATGATTTTGCCCCGGTCGCGCCACGGATGCCGGCGACCGCGCAGGCTGCCGTTGAACAGAATCAGCTCCAGCAAATGAGTCAACAACAGCACCGCGCCTGCCATGTCGATCATCACGCCAAACGGGCTGGGCGCCTCAATCGCCGCGTTGACCAGCACCACCAGCCAGAAGCCCAGCATCAATATCTTTCCCAGCCCCCAAAACACCTTCATTGCCTGCCCACCCCTTGTCATGATCCATTACGAAATTGCAGTCTTCGCATGCTTTTCGTCGCCGCACAGTAGACGTGCTGTACGCCGAATATGCCAGCGGTGTGTTGAAAAAGATCCGCAATGATCTCGACGCAAGACAATGTTTGTGTTCGGCAATACTGCAATCAAGGATAGCGGACACCAAAAAGCCCTGTCACAAAGGATGCAGGGCTTTTTGCAGGACCTCTGATATGTATCGAGCCTGTCAGGCCTCGCTGGGAGTCTTGGCCTGAACGACTGGACGTACCACCGGCACCGGACGCTTGTACCACCAGACACCTGCCAATACCGCAGCAACGCCAACCCATTGCACGAACGTGAGCTGCTCATCGAAAAAGAAGAAACCGATCAAAATCGCCACCACCGGACGGGCCAGTGCAGAAACAGAGGCCAGTACCACATCGACGTGCCTGAGTGCATATGCCATCAGGCCATGGCCGAGAAGCTGGCTGATCAGCGCAAGCAACGCAATGACCACCCAGCCGTACACGGTGTCCGGCAGAACCTTCGGACTGGTGAGCAAAGCGATGGGCAGTAACAGCACTGCACAGGTAAAGCTGTTCCAGATAATAATCTTGCGAGACGTGAAGCAGTCGCGCAACGACTTGATCATGATCAGGTAGATCGCATAGAAAAGCGCCGAGTTGAGGGCCAGCAGGTCGCCGGTCACGCTCTGACTGGAAAATGCCACGCTGGCACTGCCGTCAAACACCAGCAGACACGCCCCGCCGATACTCAGGGCCAGCGCCAACACTTGATAGATGCCGATTTTTTCCTTCATGAACAGATAGGACAGCAGCGCCACGAACACCGGGGACAGGTTCATCAGGACCGACGTGTTGGCCATGCTGGTCAGCTTGACCGCCCAGTGATTGGACAGCAGATCCACACACGACACCACGCCCGACAGCACCAGCAACCAGAGCATCGCCCGCCGGCTGCGCGCCGTACCGACGGTCCCGGTCTCAGTGTTTTTACCTGCTGGCCAGGCAGCCAGCGCAGAGGCCATACCGCCCGCCATGAACATTCGCAGCATCAGGGTAGACGTGGCATCCACTTCACTGAGTTTGACGAACGCAATGGCGGAGGCCACACCGATGGTACTTATGATCAGTGCCAGAACGGGCAGAAACGCCTTATTACCCACCTTCATGACGGTCCCTCGAAGTTATAGGAGTTGAGTGGCGCAATGAATGCCGCCGAACTGCTTTTGATGCTCTGTACAGGCGATCAGATGAACATGACAGTCATGCTCAGCCAACTGATCAAGCAGGCGCACCGGTGCGTTCTGATCGATCCAGACATGGTTGCCCAATGACAATGCATTTGCGCACCATGCAGCCATCATTTCTTCGTCCAGCGGTATCAGCCCGATACCCGCGACCTGTGCTGCCTGGCGAAGCGTCAGGTCCTTGTCAGTCAGTTGCCAGCCCGATGACACGCGCCGATAAACGTTGACCAGGGATCGGTCGGCTGCGTCCGCTCTTTTCGCGTCGACCAGCAGGGCGTTGCGCAGCAGGCAGGCGTAGTGATCCAAGTGAAACTGTTCCGGATTGCGCCATACGTCCTGCACCGCCAGCACAACTTCACCCTTGAGCAGGTTTGAAGCCAGCAAGAACTCCAGCACTGGAAGCTCGGTACGAAAGCCGATGTTGATCACGGATACGCGTTCATTTTCCAGATAGTCGCCGCCCTCGAGCACCTGATCGAGTTCGACGGGAACGTGACCATGTGCAGCGACCACCTGCTTCACCACATCCACCTCACGCGCCCTGTCCTGACGCTTCAGACGCCCGAAAACCGGCTGTCCACCTACGTTCATGAAGTGGTCCCGCGGAAACAGAAGTCCGTACAGCGGTTGAATCCGGTAACTCTCGTAGGTAGCGTCCGGACTGATCCGGCCCAACTCGTCATCGTCATGCAGCCGTAGCTCGGGCTGGTTGATGATGATCTCGGCCAACTCCTGCCGACTGCAGCGGAACAATTGCTGGTGAGCAAGCTGCTGGCGCCCGTGTTCGACGTTGTCGGCAAAGCGCAATGCATGCCTTGCCAACCGCCGCATATCCTCGATGGCGACATGCGGACCGTCCTCGCTGAACAGCGCATCGGACAGGAAGACGGTCGGGAAACCCGCTGCATTGAACGAACTGGCCATAGCCATGACATCGGCATCTGCCTGCCGAAGCGAATACGGCTGCTGCGATTCCATGAATACCGACATGGAAACAGGCTGCACGACAGAGGGAAGCTGCAGGAGCACTTTCATCCAGGGTTCCAGAAATCAGGTTGCGCGAATCGACGTCTGCAAAATATTCATGCACTGCACAATGGCCTGCTCTATCGCAGCCTGGCTGTCGGCGGCGAAGTGCAGTCTGGCGGGGATATCCTCGTAGCTGAACGCACTTGAATCGCCCTGAGACTGCACGCTGCTATACGTCAGCAGCGGATGGGAGAGCTCCATCTGCGGATCGAAGGTGAACCCGCCGGGGAACGGATTGGGCATCATCAGAAAACCGGTGATTCGGGTGTCTAGCGGAGCGATGGCCACTTCGAGCGCGGCGCGGGTCCAGAGCTCATACAGGTCGATCCCCTCGCTGCGCAACGCGACAAACGGAATCTCGCCGCCACCGACGCGACCGCCGATCTCCAGAAACACCAGCTCGCCACGACGCTCGATGATTTCCAGGTGAATGGCCTGGTTGTGCAGGTTGAGACGCAGGCAGACTTCTTCGGTGAACGCGCGAACCCGCGCGACGAATGCCCGGTCATCGACTGTGACCGAGCCGAGCGGCAGGCCGTTGCGAAAGTCCAGGCAGGTGTTCAGGTACTTGGACACCTTGAAGTACGGCATGCTGTCGGCCGCCAGTATCGCGTCGACATGATAAATATCGCCTTCTATATATTCTTCGACTTCGTAGCCATTGAAATCCGGCAGGTCGGGTATGTCTTCCAGGCGTTCGATCTTCACCACGCCGTCCGAGGCGGCGCCCACCTGGGGTTTCAGGATGACCGGAAAGCCGTGCTCGCGACAGAAGGCTTCGACGCCGCTGCGCGACGCTAGATTCCGGTACTGAGGATAACGAACCGAAGAACCGGTCAAGGCTTCCTTCATGCTCGCCTTGTTACGGCACAGCAGATTATCGGCGACCTTGGCACCGGGTATGTTGAATTCGGTACGCACCAGCGCAGCGGCATCCAGATCGTATTCCGAAAAGGCGATCACGAAATCGACGGGCTGACGACGATGAATGGCCCGCGCTTCCTGAAGTATCAGATCGGCGTCCAGTACGCTGACTTCGACCACATTGGCGCTGATCTGCGGATCAATCAGTCGCGAGTGCCCTGCCAGTGATATGTAGGAGACATCGACCTGCGAGTGATCGATGTAGTTGCGGTAGTCCGAAAGCTCGTCGTCATAGCGGTTGATGATCAGGACATGCTTCATACGATTCCAACCTCTGTGTGTACCCGCCCGACGAGGCTTCTTACAAGCGCCTCGTCGGCGCCGCCGAACATGACGTAGCCAATTCTTGAGGTCCAGTCCTGATCGGAGCCCAGAGCATCTCCGGACCGGTAATACACCTGATGCGAGAGGTAATACGGACTGTCGAAAATGTCGGAGAGCCCCTGCAGTTCGGTAAATTCGCTCTTGTCGCCTCGGGGGATGAAGGCGATGGCACTGACGCCGTTCGCACATGGCACGGTGCGACTGTCGATGTCCAGGTACTCACACAGCGTCTCTTTGGCCAGGTCAATGCCGCTGGCACGCCTGATCAACTCGACGATATTGTCGCCTGGAAGGCGGGCCGCCAGTTCAACCGCCACCGGCTGGCCTTGTGGCGTTACACGCAACTCCAGATGGAACGGCCCGACGTTGAGCTTTATGGCCTCAAGCACCGCCAGCGAGTATTCGGTCAGCACCTTGCGAAACCCTTCGTCATAGCCCTGGCCCACAATGTGACCGACTTCGACGAAGTACGGCTCCGAGCCGAGCAGTTTTTCCGTGATGGACGCAAGGGTGACGCTGCCATCGCTGCGCACAATGCCTTCGACACTGTATTCCGTGCCGGGAATGTACGCTTCGACAATCAGCCGGCCACTGGCAGTAAAGCCGATGTCGTCGGGCAATGATTGACGGAATGTCTCCACCGCTTCGATCAGCTCTTCATGGCTGTAGAGCTTGCGCACACCGATGCTGCCCGCCATATCGATCGGCTTGACCACCGCCGGAAAGCTGAAACCCTCCGGCACCGATACCGGGGCGTGGGCATCCAGAAGGAAAAAGCCGATAGTGCTCAGCCCCGCGTCAGTCAGCCGACTGCGGAAATTGAATTTGTTGCGCACTTTCTGTACTGCACTGTCGTGCAGATGCGTTGTGCCTGACGCAGCCCCCAGGCGCGCGGCCATGGGCACGGCGTACTCCACACCGGGAAGAACGGCGCGGATGTTTCCCAACTCATTGATTTTCTCTAGCTGTGCATCGAAATCACCGGTGTCGATTTTGATGACCTGACGCACCTTGGCCCGCAACTCAGCGTTGAGCTCCTGCTCGCCACCGTCACAGGAAAACACATAGACATCGACGCCCAGTTGCTGCGCCGCATTGATATAGTTAATGCCGGATGAAACAGGATCAATGACAACGATGGACATGGCTCAGTCTCCGACTATCCAAAACTTTCAAGTTCACACAAGGGAAGGTTCTTTAACTTGCCGATCACCCCATCCGACCCGACGCCGATGGTGAGCGTGTCGTGCATCAAGTGTTCGCCAATGGCGAAGTCAGGGTGGGTCCATTCGGAAAATGGAAAGTTGGTGACCTGAACGTCGCAGTCAACCGTCTTGCGAAAGACCTCTATACACCCCGCGTGATAATCGCTTAGGCCTGCACGATTGACGGCGTAAATGGCAACTTCACTAATACCGTACTTCGCCACCAGTTCCTGCGCACGGCTCAGTGCCGCCCCCATTCCACTTCCACCGCTCACGACATTCAAACGACTCAGGGACTGTTCATAGACCGGCAAGGCAGGACTTGCAATTGAATACTCCAACGGTTCGCCAATTGGCCACTGCACCAATAAGCCCGAGAACAGGCCACCCTCACGCAACTTCACATGGCAGGTCAGGCTGTCGTAATCCTTGCCACCCAAGGTGACCACGGAATAACTTCGTACCGCTGAACCCTCGGGGTATTTCAAGCTGATGACCGACTTGGCGTTATAAAAAACCTTTTTGACCTCAAGCACGACTTCCATGATTTGCCCGGACAGAATCCGTTTGCTTTTCAGCCTGGCCTTATGAAAAGTGCTGATCGCAACGCGGATATCAATATCCGTTTCAGCACGACTGACGCATGGCAAAAAGGCTTCATTCAAGGCAACGACTTTTCCCTGTTCCAGAACGCGACCCGAAACAAGTGTGCACTTGCACACTCTGCACACCCCTTTGAGACACCCCCTTACCAACGCTTCATGAGGAAGGGCATCGGTAAGGGGGTGCTGACTCTCGGCGGTGTAAGTCTGGTCTCCAATACGAACACTGTAGATTGCCATTACACCGACCTTGAGTAAGGTGTATTAAAGCGTTGCTGCACGCAGGGCCTGGAAGTACTCACCGACCATCGGCACGAATGCCTTGATATGAACGACAGCCTTTTGCAGATCCTTCTCGTCCTTGATAACCGACGCCAGCATGTTGTTCATCATGCCGCTGTGGTCCTCGGCTTCGTCGAAAGCCACGTGCGAAGCCGCTCCGCTGACCGCTGGCTGGCCCATGCTGGCGCTGGCCTTCTGAGTGATGAACGAGCTGTACTTGTCGCCGTAGTATTCGAGGAACCAGTCCCAGGTGATCGAGGACAATGGCCCGAACTTGCTGACGCAGAAGTTCAGGTAACCCATGAGTTTCCAGGTTTCCGGAAAGGCGAACTGCGCCTGAATATCGGAAGGGGAATAGCCGTACGTAGCGAGGTCCTGACCGAACATTTCGTCGTGGCCGAACTCATCATACAAATAGTAGGACAATTGTTTGGCCGCGGAAATGTTATCGACCGCCGCAACCTGTACAGCCCGTGCGTCCAGCTCGTTGTTCATGTGAATGCGGATCACGCACTCCAGGATATGACGCTTGTAATAAGACTCATTGAACCAGTCGCCTTTGTGGAACTCGCCCATGACAGTGTCTTTTTTGAATTCTGCTTCCAGGCAGGCATCAACGGTGCTTTCAAGCGTCTTTAGCATCTCAGCGGTGGATATCATCGTTTGCTTCTCTCCATGTTAATCATTAATGGCTTAATGACATTTAATGTTCAGCGCCATGCTGAACCGTGTTATCCGTATCACAACAAAACAAATGACCGACGGCCTGAACCGAGAGCAAAAGCTGATCGAGTGGTCAAACAGCGATTGCGTAAAACAAAAAATGACGTCAAACAGGCGCCCCAGCCTATTGCCAGATGCGGCAGCTGAACAACCAGCGTTTTTAATAGCTGCACCGGCACGCACCCGAATGACCCGGGCAATATCATTGCTTTGCGTATTCAAGGCGCACAGAAAAGCGGTTCATCATAATGAACGCCGCACGCCTAATAGCCCGTGGTCAGAATATTCTGCATGCCCGCCGGACACACAGTAAGTGCCACGCCTTTATCAAGGCATCGCAGAAAATACAATTGAGTTACATTGAAGGTGTTTAGGCGTCGCGTCCATGCAGTCACTCTTGGGATCCAATTTGTGCCGGGGATCCTAATACCTCTTAAAACAGCTTGCAAGTAACTTTATAATCTAAGTATCTGCCAAATGGCTTAATGAACCAGTCGCTGCACCTGAAGGCCCGTGAACGACGCTTTCCAGACCTCGCCGGGCAGGCTAGTCTTGTCAGCCAACCAGAGGACTTTCAATGACCGTCGGCTACTCGAACCGTACGCCCCAACAAGCGCTGGCTGCCTTGCTCGATCGCTATGCGCCGCAGCGCCTGCTGTTGATCGGCGCTCAGGCGTTCCCGGCGTTGCAGGCCTTTCAGGAGGCCCATCCGCAGACCGAGGTCGCGCTGGCCGAACCCGGTGCGCTGCCTGCCCATCTGGCTGCGCAACGTTTCGATCTGGCGCTGGTGGTCGATTGCCTTGAGCACATCCCCAAGCGTACCGGCCTGGAACTGTTGGGTGGCATCCGCAACCTCAACGCCAGCCGCATCGCGGTGCTCGCCGATTTGCAGGCCTGCGGCTGGCAGGAGACGGATTTTTTCTCGCTGGCGCTGCAGTCCAGCGAACGCTTCGCCCGCAACGAGCAGGTACTGAACCTGTTTACGTACGACTTGCGTGAGTACAAACAGGTGCCCGACTGGCTGAACGCGAAGTACTGGGCCAACCCGGAGAATTTTGGAAAGTATTGGTGGTGACCTATGAGTAGTGCCATTTGCCCTTGCGGCAGCGGCGATCTGTTGCTGGCCTGCTGCGGTCGCTATCACGCAGGTCAGCCTGCCCCCGGCGCGGAAAAGCTGATGCGCTCGCGTTATAGCGCCTATGTGTTGGGGCTGACCGACTACCTGGTACAGACCACTCTGCCGGTGCAGCAAGACGGGCTGGACCGTGAGGCTATCGCGCAGTGGAGTGCGCAGAGCACTTGGCTGGGGCTGGAGGTGGAAAGCTCGGAGGTGTTCGGCGGCAAGCCGGAGCATGCGTTCGTGACCTTTACCGCTCGCTGGCATGACGGCAATGGTGAGCACAGTCATAAGGAGCGTTCGTCGTTCGTGCAGAATCAGGGCCGCTGGTATTTTATCGACTCTACCGTGCCGTTGAGAGCTGGGCGTAATGATGCGTGTCCGTGTGGCAGTGAGCAGAAGTTCAAGAAGTGCTGCTCGGCTTATGTGGACTGAGTTGCGTCTCTTTGCTTGAGCGTCGAGAACTCTGCGGTTGACCATCGTTCCCACGCTCCGCGTGGGAATGCAGTTCGTGACGCTCTGCGTCACACAGCGGTCTGCCTTATCAGGTGGATTGGGCGCACCTTAAAACTCCAATTGCGCCGAGAACGCGACGGTGCGTGGGTCGCCCAGGTAGCTGCTGTTGAGCCAGTATTCCTTGTTGGTCAGGTTGCTGACGTTGACGCGCAGGGTCAGGTCGTTTTCTGAGAGGCGTAGGCGGTAGCGGGCTCCGGCGTCGAAGGTGGTGAAGGACGGCAGGTCGTTTTCGTTGCTTTGATCGGTGTATTGTTTGCCGGTGTAGAACGCCCCACCAGTCATGGCCAAGCCTGGTACCGGGTTGATGTCGTATTCGGCATAGACCTTGGCCAGTTGTTTGGCGACGTTGGTCGGCACGTTGCCTTCATCCGCGGCGACGCCGGTTTTCTTGATTTTCGGGTCCAGTAAGGTGAAGCCGCCAACCACAGTCAGTTCCGGAATGACCTTGCCGGTGACGCTGAATTCCAGGCCGTTGTTTTCCTGACGTCCGTCAACCACGTAAATGTTGCCACCCGTGGTGTAGCCGTTGGGCTTTTCGATGTTGAACAGCGCCAGGGTCAGCAGGGTTTCGCCCAGCGTCGCCTTGGCACCAATTTCGTATTGCTCGCTGATTTCAGGCGCAAACGCCTGGCCGGCATTGAGCGTACCGCTAGGCGCGACGCCACCCGATTGCAGGCCTTCTATATACGTCGCATAGGTGGTCAGCCACGGCAGTGGTTTATAGACCAGTGAGATGTTTGGCGAGGTCTTGCTTTCATTGTATTTCGTCTCGGTTTCCGCCGAGCCGAACGCCTTGGCATAGACGAACTCGTTGGCGTAGGTTTTGATCTGCGTGTTGGTCACCCCCAGGATCGTTGACCATTGTTCGTTGAAGGTGATGACGTCACCGATCAGGACATTGTTGCTTTCCGAACTGTTGGCCAGGCGCTGGTCGCCATGCCCGATCGAGTACGACGGTTTACCGACCTGAGGCGTCTGGTCCAGCGGTATTGTGCCCACCGGCGAGGTGTATTGCGGGCCTGGCTGATCGGGCGTGTACGGGATGTGATCCTCGTACTGTTTCTGGCGCGAGGTATTGCCTTGATAGCCCACGGTGACCTTGTGACCGATGAAACCGGTATCGAACGCCGCATCGAGAAACAACGAGCCGGTCTTTTCTTCGGTTTCAATCGGGGCGAAGGCATACAGCGGCTGCGAGTAAAGGCCCGCGCTGTAGACCGTCGGCCCGGTGTAGGTGTTCTCCGAGGTGTACTGCTGGGCAGCGAAGGCTGCGCGCAAGGTGAACGTATCGTTCAAGCGCCATTTGGCGCGAACACCGGCCTTGTCGGACTCATAATCGGAAAACGACCACCTCTGGCTGTAGAGCTTGTCGTTGTCCAGTGATGCCGCGCTGGGACGCAGGGACTGGTCACCGAAATACCAGTAGCTGGTCAGGCCGCGAATCTCGGTCTTCTTGTGCGAGGCGTCGAACTGCACCAGCAGATCGTCGGACACGTTCCAGTCCAGCGCCAGGGAAATCATCTCGCGACGCCGCTTGTTCAGATCGACGGCCGTTTCGCCATCCTGGGTCAGCACATTGAGGCGATAGGCGAATTTGCCCTCGCTGTCGATCGGCCCGCCGAAGTCACCGTGCAGGTAGTAATTCTCACCCCCGGCATTGCCCAGGGTGACGCTGTTGTAGCGTTGATAGGTCGGGCGCTTGAGCACGTAATTGACCAGCCCGCCCGGCGAGGCCGGACCATACAGAAAGCCGGTCAGCCCGGTGATGACTTCCAGCTGTTCCATCTCTTCCATGTAGTTGCTGCCGTCGGCACCGTTGGTGAAACGCAGGCCATCATTGGCGATGTTCAGGCTGCCCGCGCTGCTGAAACCGCGAATGTTGACGGCACTGGCGTAGCCGGCGCTGGTCGGCGAGTACATCTGGGTGAACGGGTTGTGCTTGATGACATCGTCCAGCGAGGTGGCCTGGATGTTTTTCAGCAATGCCTGAGGCGTGACGCTGATGGAATAAGGCGTGTCCTGCAGCCTCATGCCACCCAGCGCGCCGACGCTGCTGACGGTCTCGCTGCGATAACCCGCTGCTTCCGAACCTTCGAGGGGCGTGCTATTGGCGTTGATGTTGACGTCCGACAGATTCAAGGCGTTCTGTTCCATGGCCATCAGCGTGTAGGTGCCGGCGCTGCTCTGCACCAGTTGCAGACCGCTGCCACGCAGGGCCTCGCGCAAGGCCGTCGCCGCATCGAAATTGCCTTTCACCGCCGAGCTGGTTTTGCCGGCGACCAACGCCGGGTCAAGACTCAGTGCCAGACCACCCTGGCTGGAGATCCGATTCAGCGTGGTCGCCATCGGGCCTGCGGGCAGATCATAGGCAACCACGCTGGCCTGCTGCGCCGCCATCGACAGCGGGCTGGTCAGAGGCGTGCACAGGGCGATCGCCACGGCCAACAGACTGGGACGCAGAAGGGTGTCTAACGAACGGGACATCGGGCAACTCCTGATGGAATACTTCTCAATGCCTGTTAGCCGGACGAACGCTCGAAAGTAACAGGGCTGATTGAAAATAATTCCGTTTCAGGATTCAGCGGGCTCGCAGCATCACTCCGGGATGATCTTCAGATGCGACGTATCGGGCGCCTCCTGCGACTCGGGCTTTTCCACCTGTCCCATGTCGCTGCCCACCGGGGCCAGGCTCAAACGCGAGAGATCCAGCAGCGGCGCAACAGGCTGAGGCTTGCCGGGCAGCAACTCGACGCCCGCTTCTGCAACCGAGTAGTCCGGCGCATCGACGTCCACAAAAGCCGCCATGTAAGCGTCGCGCGGTTTGATCTGCAAACGCCCCGGACTGACCGAGGTCTTGCGCAACCAGGTCGGCGCGTCGGGCGGCGGCGCCAGTTCGACTTCTTCCATGGGCGGTGGCGTATTCATTTCCAGCACACGCACCAGAGCGCCTGCGCGCTCCAGGGTGGCGCGGTATTTTTCTGCGGTTGCGGCGTCGAGATTGTTTTTCAGAACCAGTCGGCGCCCCGAGAACAGGAGGTCCAGACGTTCAGCATCCGCATTGAACAGCTTGCCAAGGTTAGCCCTTACCTTCTCGGGTTGTGCTCCGGCGACGAGTTCAGCGCTGAAGACAATTTCGTAGAGATTCATGGAAGAAGACACCGATATGCACGTCAGTAAAAGTATGGCGTAGCGTGATACAGCGCAATAAGCGCGTTGCCGTTGAACGTCGAGTTGGTAGACTCAGGCGTCAAAGGGAGCACATCCATGTTTTTTCAGGCGCACATTACAAGAATCATAAGCCTTGCGTTGATCCTGTTCGGGCTCGGCGGATGCTCACTCCTGAGTTTTGACCGCACTCAGGAACCGGAAGTGCATTTGCTGAAGGTCCAGGTGGTCAAGGCAAGGCTGACACAGCAGGATTTCAAGCTGTACTTCGAAGTTGAAAACCCCAACGAAGACAGCTTGCTGGTGCGTGGCCTGAAGTACAAGATCACCCTCAATGACGTGGTCCTCGTCGATGACGCGTTCAGCGACTGGTTTGTCGTCGACGGTAATAGCCGCAAAACCTTTGTGGTGCCGATTCGCACCAACCTCTGGCGCTACGCACGGTACATCGCTCAACTGCTGAAAAAGCCTGATGAGCCGATCCATTATCGGCTGGACGGCAAGCTCAAGACCGGCATCGTATTCAGGCACAACGTCCGCATCGGCACATCAGGCGATGTGCTGCCGCACGACCTGATCCAGCGCCGATGATCATTCCGGCTATCCGCCCAGCTTGCCCTTGATCAGTTCCAGAAGAAACTTCCAGATGTCCGCGGCCCACAATGCCCGATTGACGGCACTGATAAGCGCACCGCCGAACGATCCCAGCAGAAACCCCACGCCCGTGGTGTTGCGCGGGTCTGCCACGCCAAGGTAATCACTGGCAATGCCGGTGAGAAACACAGCACAAGCCACACCGGTCACCAGAAAAACCAGCCAGGCACGCCAGTCAAGCAGACCTGCCTTATGCCACCAGCCAGAAATGATCGCACCCACCAGACCGGCTACCAGCCATTCGCCTCGGTCTGCCAAACCATTCAAGATATCCATCGCTTCTGACTCCGTTCAAGAAATACAGCCGTTCACGAACACAGAAAAATTCAGACACTGGGGGACCTGCCGGGAATTGCTGCGGCGTCGGGACCGTTCAAAAATCAAAAAATTAAGCATGCTTAAAAAAACAGGCAAACATATGCCATCAACCCACCGCGCTACCGGGCGAGCATCAGAGGCTTGAGGTCAATTATCGATGTAGCGCTGCCAGCCGATCCTTATCGAACCGTCTGGCTGACGGTCAATCTCGATGCCTTCGGTCTCTTCGATTTCCTGCAGCACCACGTTCCAGCTGTCCAAGGGCTCATCATCACGACGGACGACGATGACCCACTGGGTCTTTTGAACATTCGGCGCGGAGACCAGCCGTTGAATGCGCTTGCCGATCTGTTCGTAGGAAGACCTGCCTGTCGATCCATTATTACTGCCAGCCATGATAGCCTCCGAGGCATAACTGTATATAAATACAGTATTCCAGCTGCATGAACCTCGCAAGCATTTCGTAGGACGTGTCCTGCCGAGCATCTTGGACAAAAATGCCCGCACGCCCTGCCACGCAGGGCTTACAGCCTGCCGGTCATCCTCACGGCCACGCCGATAATGCGACAGTCGGCACCGCACTCGATCATTTTGTACGCCGGGTTCAAGGGCTTCAGGTAGCGTGTGCCACCATCCTCGACCAACTTCTTGAACGTCGCCTCGTTGCTGGCGGGCAGCTTGGCGATGACCAGCCTGCCAGGCTGCACGTCGGCCTCCGTGTCCACCAGAATCAGCATCCCTTCCGGCACGCTGACGCCGGTGGGTGCGGTCATCGAATCGCCCTTGACCTCCAGCCAGAACGCCGGCCCCTTGGAGTCGTAGTCGGAGATTTCATAGCGGTCGGAAAAACCGTCGGGGTAAGGCTGAACCGCCTCTTCCCACGAGCCTGCCGAGACCCAGCTGATCACCGGATAACGGAAGGACATTTTCGGCTGATCGATCAGCGCAACGTTGGCGTCGAAGGCAGGCGCCTTTTCCGGCCCCTCGCCAATCGCCAGCCACTCGGCACGAAAGCCCGTGGCACGAGCCAGTGCGTAAAGGTTTTCCGGCCTCAGGCTCTTGCTTTCTCCGCTGATCCACTGGGTGACGGCAGAGTTGGCCACGCCGCAAAGGGCGGCAATCTCACCTTTCTTCAGGCCACTGGCGGCGATTGCCCTGGCGATGCGTTCCTGTCGGGTCATGGAGTCGGCTCTGCACATGGAATAAAGAACGCTGAAAAACGCTCGACTAAAACTAAGCATACTTAAAAATCGATGCTATGCGAATCCTGATATGGCGATACTGCTTTGCCATGATTTGCGGGATAATGCGCGCCAGTTTTAATTGCGGAGTAAAACCGATGAACCAGCAAGCCCATGTGCATGGCCCCGATTGCGACCATGATCACGATCACCACGACCACCAGCACGGCCATGTACACGGTCCGAACTGCGGTCACGCCCATCAGGAGCCAGTGCGCAATACCCTCAAGGATGTCGGTCGTAACGATCCCTGCCCATGCGGCAGCGACAAGAAATTCAAGAAATGCCACGGCGCGTAAGGCGCGGAGCATTCTGACGACGGCCTGCATTGCAGGCCGTTTTCATTTGAGTGTGCTGCCTGCCTTCAGTTAGGGACCTAAGGCATGTAGCCACTGGCTGCCATGTAGCGCAGAGCGTTGCGAACTAAAGGCGTCTGGTCAGCCTCTGCAAAATCCTGAAATAAACTAGTCCGTGCCGCTTGCGTGCGGCTTGCCTGCTCTCTAACGTAGCGGCTTTTGTACGTTACCCCTCCAGGAGCTTGCCCATGGCCTCGCCAGCCCTTCGTCATTTTCTACCCCGATTCGGCGCTGCCGCCGCTGCGGCGAGCTTCCTGAGCCTTGCCGGCTGCCAGTTGGGCGGCGGCGATCCCGAGACCGTGCTGCCTGTTTCCGGGACGTTCCCGCTCAAAGGGCTGGCGCAGAACGTTTCGGTGCGCCGCAACACGATGGGTATGCCGCTGATAGAAAGCAGCAGCTACCACGATGCGCTGTTCACGCTGGGCTACGTTCATGCAGGTGATCGGATCAGTCAGATGCTCGGCATGCGCCTGCTGGCGCAGGGCCGTTTGTCGGAAATGGCCGGCGCCGATGCGCTGGACGTCGACCGCCTGATGCGCTCGGTCAACCTCAAGCAGAATGCCAGCGACCTGTACAACGCCGCATCGCCACGCTTGAAACGCTTCTTCGATGTCTATGCGCGCGGCGTGAACGCCTACCTGTTCCGTTATCGCGACAAGCTGCCTGCCGATATCGCCAGTTCGGGCTATAAGCCGGAATACTGGAAGCCGGAAGACTCGGCGCTGATCTTCAGCCTGCTCAACTTCAGCCTGTCGGTCAACCTGCAGGAAGAGCTGTCGGCGTTGGTTCTGGCGCAGAAAGTCAGCGCGGACAAGCTCGCCTGGCTACTGCCGACCTACCCTGACGAAGAATTGCCATTTGCCGAAGCCGACAAGCTCAAGGGCCTGAACCTGAACAATCAGGTCACCGGCCTGAGCGATCTGAACAGGATCGCCCTGCAGCTCTCGGACCTGAACATGCTCGGCGTCGCGGCCTCCAGCAACTGGGCCATCGCGCCACAACGCAGCCGAAACGGCAAGAGCCTGCTCGCCAGTGACATGCAGCTGCCTGCCGGGCTCAATTCTGCCTGGAGCTTCGTGCAGATCCGCGCACCGAAATATCAGGTGTCCGGTGTCACCATCGCCGGTATGCCGCTGGTGCTCAGCGGTTTCAACGGCAAACTGGCGTGGAGCATGAGCAACGTCAAGGGCGACAACCAGGACCTGTTTCTGGAGAAGATTAAGCGCGAAGGCAACCGCGTCTCCTATATGGCTGACGGCAAATGGCTGCCAGCGGCGGCTCATCAGGAAACCTTTCTGGTCAAGGGCGGCAGCCCGCTGCGTGAAACCGTGTACGAAACCCGCCACGGCGCGCTGCTCAACGCCTCTGCAACCCCGCCCGGCAACGGTTTGAGCCTGGCGCTGCAGGTTCCGAACTTCAAGGACGACAAGAGCCTGGATGCGTTCTTCGACCTGTCCCGTGCGCCTAACGTCGAGAAAGCCTTCGATACCAGCCGCGAGATCCGGGCGATCACCCTGAACATGATCTTTGCCGACGCCTCGAACATTGGCTGGCAGGTCACCGGCCGCTTCCCGAACCGCCGTGAAGGCCAGGGCCTGCTGCCTTCGCCGGGTTGGGATGGCAAGTACGATTGGGACGGCTTCGCCGATTCGATGCTCCACCCCTATGATCAGGACCCGCGCCAAGGCTGGCTTGCAGCGGCCAACCAACGCACGATTCCGAAAGGCTACGGCATGCAGCTCTCCAACTCGTGGGGCTACCCGGAGCGCGCCGAGCGGATTGCCGAACTCGCCAACGGCGGCAAGCAGGACCTGCGCAGCACCATCGCCATGCAATACGACCAGACCACGACGTTCGCCGCCAAGCTCAAGACCATGTTCCAGGCGCCGGGCATGAGCAAGCCGCTCAAACAGGCCATTGATGCTCTGCCCGAAGCTGAGCGCAACAAGGCCCGCGAAGCGCTCACGCGCCTGATGGCGTTCGATGGCAAGCTCAGTGCGACTTCGGCTGATGCGGCGCTGTACGAGCTGTTTCTGCAGGAAAGCGCCAAGCAGATTTTCCTTGATGAGTTGGGCCCGGAAACCAGCCCTGCCTGGCAGGCACTGGTGGCCAACGCCAGTTCATCCTACTCGCCACAGGCCGACCACTTGCTGGGTCGCGATGACAGTCCGTTTTGGGATGACGTCAAAACCGCGCAGAAGGAAGATAAACCGGCCATCCTTGCGCGCAGTCTGGCGGCCGCCATCACCAGCGGCGACAGCCTGTTGGGCAGCGATCACAAGGCCTGGCAATGGGGCAAACTGCACCGCGACAACTGGGCCTCTACCAGCCCGCTGGCCAAACAATTGGGTGGCGGCGAGTTCAACCGTGGCGCCACAGCAGCGGGGGGTGATCACACGACGCTGAACGTGTCCGGCTTCGAGTGGGGCAAGGGCTTCGACGCCCGCATGGCACCCGGTCTGCGCATGATTGTCGACTTCAGCCTGGTCGAACCGATGACCGGCCTGATCAGTACCGGCCAATCCGGCAACCCGGCCAGCCCGTATTACGCCAACAGCATCGAGCCGTGGCAGAAAGGCCAGTACCAGTCGATTCCGGTGCAACAACAGAACTACGAAAAGGGCTACGGCAAACAGCGCCTGACGCTGACGCCGGGCAAGTAAGCGCCGAAAGGGAGCATGGGCACGAGGGTGTTCTCCAGGACACCTATCGTTCCCACGCTCCAGCGTGGTAATGCCTTTCGTGACGCTCTGCGTCACACATCGGTTCTGTGGTGTCAGGTGGATTTAGGCTCGACTCAAGTCACCTTTTCGCCCCTCGGAGACCTACTTTGATGGGGCCAAAGTAGGCAAATCCCCTCGCTCCGGTTTCCGGCCCGACTTCGTCGGGTTCCTTCGCCCTGTCACTTACGTCGCACTCGGCGTCGTCTGTGCCATCGCGACAAAAAAGCGCTTTTATGCACGATAGTGTTCTTTTGGACATTTATCGCACCTCACGCTCCGCAGCCCTCACGCAAACTCCCCGAACTTCCAGATCCTTACCGGCTCATAGCTAACAAGCCCATCCATACGGTTGCCCCATGGATCTTGTCGTTGCACGCCCCGAAGGTTTGTACTGCCCACCCGGTGATTTCTACATCGATCCATGGCGTCCTGTCGAACGGGCAGTCATCACCCACGCGCATGGTGACCATGCCCGTACCGGCAACGAGCATTACCTGTCGGCGGCCAGTGGCGAGGGCATTCTGCGTTCGCGCCTCGGGCAGGACATTAATCTGCAGACCCTGGAATACGGCGAAACCGTCACCCATCACGGCGTGAAACTGAGCCTGCATCCGGCCGGGCATGTGTTGGGGTCGGCGCAAGTGCGACTGGAGTACCAAGGCGAGGTCTGGGTTGCTTCCGGCGATTACAAAGTCGAGCCGGACGGCACGTGTGCGGCCTTCGAACCGGTGCGCTGTCATACCTTTATCACCGAATCGACCTTCGGCCTGCCGATCTATCGCTGGGCACCGCAGGCGCAGATCTTCGAAGGCATCAACCAGTGGTGGCGTGCCAATGCAGCCCAGGGCAAGGCCAGCGTGTTGTTCGCCTATTCGTTCGGCAAGGCCCAGCGCATTCTGCATGGCATCGACGCGCAGATCGGGCCGATTCTGGTCCACGGCGCCGTTGAACCGCTGAACCGTGTGTATCGCGAGGGCGGCATCTACATCCCCGAAACCCAATACGCCGGCGATTTCAAAAAGACCGATCCCGCACTGCGCCAGGCGTTGATTCTCGCCCCGCCTTCGGCAGGCGGCAGCAGCTGGATGAAGCGCTTTGGGGAATACAGCGATGCGTTTGCCAGCGGCTGGATGATGCTGCGCGGTACACGACGCCGGCGCGGTGTGGATCGTGGTTTTGTGCTGTCCGATCACGCCGACTGGCCGGGCCTGCTATGGGCTGTCGAACAGACCGGCGCCGAACGCGTCATGGTGACCCACGGTTCGGTCGGCATACTGGTGCGCTACCTGCGTGAACTGGGCCTGGATGCGCAAGGCTTCAGCACCGAATACGGCGATGAAGAAGACAGCAACCCGGTAACCAGCGAACCCGAGGCGGCAGGCACGGGTGAGGCTCAGTCATGAAAGCTTTCGCTGAACTCTACGCACAACTGGACGCGACTACGTCAAGCAACGCCAAACTTGCCGCCATGCGCGACTACTTCGAAAAGGCGGCTGCAGAGGACGCCGCTTGGGCGGTGTACTTTCTGTCAGGCGGACGTCCACGGCAACTGGTGCCTACTCGTGTGCTGCGCGAGCAGGCAATGACCCTGGCAAATCTGCCGGAATGGCTGTTCGAAGAAAGCTATCAGGCGGTCGGCGACCTGGCGGAAACCCTGTCGCTGTTACTGCCCCAGGCCGACCACAGTAATGACGAAGGTCTGGCCACCTGGATGGAAGACAAGCTGTTGCCATTGCGCGGCCTGCCGCCTGAAGAACTCGCCGAGCGGTTGCCGCTGTTCTGGTCGCAGCTGGATCGCAGCAGCCTGATGGTCTGTATCAAGCTGATCACCGGCAGCTTCCGCGTCGGCGTGTCCAAGCTGCTGGTCACCCGTGCGCTGGCAGCGCTGGCAGACATCGACAGCAAGCGTGTCGCACAACGACTGGTGGGCTACACCGACCTGTCGCACCGACCCAGCGCCGAACGCTATTTGAAGCTGATCGCGCCTGAATCCGAAGATGAGCACGCCCAACGCGGCGGCCAGCCCTACCCGTTTTTTCTCGCCCACTCCCTGCAACAGCCCGCCGATCAGTTCGAGGAGTTGCTCGGTCCGGCGCAGAACTGGCAGGTGGAATGGAAGTGGGACGGTATTCGCGCGCAACTGGTCAAACGTGACGGACGCTTGTGGATCTGGTCGCGCGGCGAGGAGCTGGTGACCGACCGTTTTCCAGAGTTGCACAGCCTGGTGCAGTGCCTGCCGGACGGCACGGTGATCGATGGCGAAATCGTGGTCTGGAAAGCCCCCGATGCGAACCCCGATGCCGATGCGGAGTTTGCCTTGAACAGCGATTCGCCTGCGGCTGCGCCCTCGGTTCAACCGTTCGCCCTGCTGCAACAGCGCATAGGCCGAAAGACGCTCGGCAAAAAGATTCTTGCCGACGTTCCGGTCGTGGTGCTCGCCTATGACCTGCTGGAGTGGCAAGGCGATGACTGGCGCAGTCGCCCGCAACATGAGCGCCGTGCGCAACTGGAAGCGCTGATCGAAACCTGCCAGAGCGAGGTGCTGATGCCCTCCCCGGTGCTCAGCGGGAAGGATTGGCTCGATCTGGCCACCCAGCGCGAGGCCTCTCGCAGCCTGGGCGTCGAGGGCATGATGCTCAAGGCTCGCGACTCGTTGTATGGGGTCGGTCGCACCAAGGACATGGGGGTGTGGTGGAAATGGAAAATCGATCCGTTCAGTGTCGACGCCGTGCTGATTTACGCGCAACGCGGTCACGGACGACGCGCCAGCCTGTACAGCGACTACACCTTTGCAGTGTGGGACGGCCCGCCCGACGCCAGTGAACGCACCCTGGTGCCGTTCGCCAAGGCCTACTCGGGGCTGACCGATGAAGAAATGCGCAAGGTCGACGCCATCGTTCGCAAGACGACGGTGGAGAAATTCGGGCCGGTCAGCAGCGTCACCCCGACGCTGGTATTCGAGCTCGGCTTTGAAGGTATCGCGCTGTCGAAGCGCCACAAGAGCGGCATCGCGGTGCGTTTTCCGCGCATGCTGCGCTGGCGGCAGGACAAGCCGGTCGCCGAAGCCGACAGTCTGGCGACGCTGCAGGACCTGCTGAACTAGAGCACCAAAAAGGCGCACGACAAATACCGTGCACCTTTTTGAAACACCGACGAACGAATCATCCCGTCTCAACGCAGGAAACTTCCCGATTCGTTACCAATCTTCCGCTCTTTCTTACCTGAAAAAGCATCTTGTGTCGGACCGGGCGATGAACACCAGCCCTGTAAGCGCGCATGGGCGGCCTATTGCCAGCCGTTTATATGAAATAGCGACAACCCCTTATATTTCAAACGCACGTTCGTTCCTCTGGTTCGGAAATTGCTAACCAATGCCTGTCTGGCACTTGCCGGTAGCACGCTTCGCGTATTCCCAACGCCCCATTTAAGGTTTTAAGGACTGAACAATGAAAAAAGCATGGCTGACTCTTTCTGCACTGGCTCTGTGCATCGCCGCCGGTAACACCATGGCCAAGGAATACAAGGAACTGCGCTTCGGCGTCGATCCATCTTACGCACCGTTCGAGTCCAAAGCGGCCGACGGCAGCCTGGTCGGTTTCGATATCGATCTGGGCAACGCGATCTGCAAAGAGCTGAAAGTCACCTGCAAATGGGTCGAAAGCGACTTCGACGGCATGATCCCTGGCCTCAAGGCACGCAAATTCGACGGCGTCATTTCCTCGATGACCGTGACCCCGGCTCGCGAAAAAGTCATCGACTTCTCCAACGAACTGTTCTCCGGCCCGACCTCGCTGGTGTTCAAGAAAGGTGCAGGCCTGACCGCCGACCTGGCCAGCCTGAAAGGCAAGACCGTGGGCTATGAGCAAGGCACCATCCAGGAAGCCTACGCCAAGGCCGTACTGGACAAGGCTGGTGTATCCACCAAGGCCTATGCCAACCAGGACCAGGTTTACGCCGACCTGACTTCGGGCCGTCTGGACGCTTCTATCCAGGACATGCTCCAGGCCGAACTGGGCTTCCTCAAATCGCCAGCCGGTGCCGACTACGAAGTCAGCAAGCCTGTCGACAGCGAACTGCTGCCAGCCAAAACCGCCATCGGCATTGCCAAGGGCAACAAGGAACTCAAAGCGCTGCTGGATAAAGGCATCAAGGCGATGCACGACGACGGCACCTACGCTGAAATCCAGAAAAAACACTTTGGCGACCTGAATCTCTATAGCGGTAAATAACACCCCGACGCCCATCGATTTCGGCGATGATTCGTCGCCCGATCGGTGGGCGTTTTTGTTGGTAACAAGGCCTATCCATGCTCGATGCACTCATGCAAAACCTGGGACTCTCGGCATTCAGCCTGAAGGGCTTTGGCCCGCTGTTGCTGGAAGGCACCTGGATGACCGTCAAACTGGCTGTGCTGTCGCTTGCTCTGAGCATTCTGCTCGGACTGATCGGGGCCAGCGCCAAACTGTCGAGCTCCGCGCTGCTGCGCGTGCCGGCGCAAATTTACACGACACTGATCCGTGGTGTTCCGGACCTGGTGTTGATGCTGCTGATTTTCTACAGCCTGCAAACCTGGCTCACCATGCTGACCGACGCGATGGAATGGGAATACATCGAGATCAACCCGTTCGGCGCAGGCGTCATCACCCTGGGCTTCATCTATGGTGCGTATTTCACCGAGACGTTTCGCGGCGCGATTCTGTCCGTGCCTCGCGGTCAGGTGGAAGCAGCGACAGCCTATGGACTGAAACGCGGCCAGCGCTTTCGTTACGTCGTGTTCCCGCAGATGATGCGTTATGCGCTGCCGGGCATCGGCAACAACTGGCAGGTGCTGCTCAAAGCGACTGCGCTGGTGTCGATCATCGGCCTGGCCGATCTGGTCAAGGCGTCACAGGACGCGGGCAAGAGCACCTATCAGCTGTTCTACTTTCTGGTGCTGGCGGCATTGATCTACCTGCTGATCACCAGCGCCTCGAACTTCGCCCTGCGTTGGGCTGAGCGGTATTACGCCGCAGGCAGCCGGGAGGCACAGCGATGATCGAATTGCTGCAGGAATACTGGAAGCCCTTCCTTTATACAGATGGCGTCAACGTCACCGGCCTGGCGATGACCATGTGGCTGCTCAGCGCCTCCATCGCCATCGGCTTCTGCGTGTCGATCCCGCTGTCGATTGCGCGGGTGTCGAAAAACCGCTGGGTGCGCTGGCCGGTGCAGTTCTACACCTACCTGTTTCGCGGCACGCCCCTCTATATACAGTTGCTGATCTGCTACACCGGCATTTACAGCATTGCTGCGGTGCGTGAACAGCCGATGCTTGATGCGTTCTTTCGCGATGCGATGAACTGCACGATCCTGGCCTTCACTCTGAACACCTGCGCCTACACCACGGAGATCTTTGCCGGGGCTATCCGCAGCATGGCACACGGCGAAGTCGAAGCGGCCAAGGCCTACGGCCTGACCGGCTGGAAGCTTTACGCTTACGTGATCATGCCGTCGGTGCTGCGCCGTTCGCTGCCGTATTACAGCAACGAAGTGATCCTGATGCTGCACTCGACCACCGTGGCCTTTACCGCCACGGTGCCGGACATCCTGAAAGTAGCGCGGGACGCCAACTCTGCCACTTTCATGACCTTCCAGTCCTTCGGTATCGCCGCCGTCATGTACCTGACCGTGACGTTCATTCTGGTCGGGCTGTTCCGCCTTGCCGAACGCCGCTGGCTGGCCTTTCTCGGCCCGGCCCATTAATCAGGACTGAACATGCGCCACCACACCCATGACTTGCTGTCGCCAGTGCCCGGCACTGGCCGGCAGATCCACAGCTTCCATTACGGTCCGCAAAACGGCACCGGCAAAGTCTATGTCCAGGCGTCGCTGCATGCCGATGAACTGCCGGGAATGCTGGTGGCCTGGTACCTGAAGCAGCGTCTGGCTGAACTGGAAAATGCCGGGCGCCTGCTGGGCGAAATCGTTGTGGTGCCCGTCGCCAACCCGATCGGTCTGGAACAGGTGCTGATGGACACCCCGCTGGGCCGCTACGAGCTGGAAAGCGGCCAGAATTTCAATCGCTGGTTCAGCGATCTCGGCACTCAGGTCGGTGATGACATTGCAGCCCGACTGACTGCCGACGCAGAGCACAACCGCGCACTGGTCAGGGACAGCCTGCTGGCGGCGCTGAATGCCCTGTCGGCGACCACCCAGTTGCAATCGCTGCGCCTGACCCTGCAGCGCCTGGCCTGCGACGCCGACATGGTGCTGGACCTGCATTGTGATTTCGAGTCGGTCGAGCACCTGTACACCACGCCCGAGGCCTGGCCAAAAGTCGAACCGCTATCACGCTACCTGGGCGCGCAAGCCAGCCTGCTGGCAACCGACTCAGGCGGGCAGTCGTTCGATGAGTGCTTTACGCTGGTCTGGTGGCAATTGCAGCAACGCTTTGGCGAGCGTTTTCCGATTCCCATGGGCAGCTTTTCAGTGACCCTGGAGCTGCGCGGACAAGGCGATGTGAACCATGCGCTGGCCAGCCGCGACTGTCAGGCGATCATCCATTACCTGATCGACGCCGGCATCATCGACGGCGATCTGCAGCCGCTGCCCGAACTGCTCTACCCCGCTACGCCACTGGCAGCGGTCGAACCGGTGGCTACGCCGGTCGGCGGCCTGCTGGTGTTCTGTGCGATGCCTGGCGAACACGTCGAGGCCGGCCAGCTGATTGCCGAGGTCATCGACCCCATCAGCGACACCGTGACCTGCATCCATGCCCTCAACGCAGGCCTGCTGTATGCGCGTTCGCTGCGCCGCATGGCGACTGCCGGCATGGTCATTGCGCACATCGCCGGCACCCAGGCCTATCGCAGCGGCTATCTACTTTCTCCTTGAGGACCTGTCATGCAAAAACTGACCATCGATGGCCTGCACAAAAGCTATGGCGACAATCACGTACTCAAAGGCGTATCGCTCAAGGCCAGCAGCGGTGACGTCATCTGCCTGATCGGGGCCAGCGGCTCCGGCAAGAGCACCTTTTTGCGCTGTATCAATTTTCTCGAACAACCCAGTGACGGGGCGATGAGCCTGGATGGCAAGCAAGTGCGCATGGTCAGCGACAAGGACGGCATGCGCGTTGCCGACCCGGATGAGCTGCAGCGTATCCGCACGCGGCTGGCGATGGTGTTTCAGCACTTCAACCTGTGGGCGCACATGACCGTGCTGGAAAACATCACCATGGCGCCGCGCCGGGTCCTGGGCGTGCCCAAGGCCGAAGCCGAGGCGCGCGCGCGCAAATACCTGGAAAAGGTCGGTCTGCCGGAGCGTGTTGCCGATCAGTACCCCGCGTTTCTTTCCGGTGGTCAGCAGCAGCGCGTGGCCATTGCCCGTGCGCTGGCGATGGAGCCGGAAATCATGCTCTTCGACGAGCCGACATCCGCGCTGGACCCGGAGCTGGTCGGTGAGGTACTGAAAGTCATTCAAGGCCTGGCTGAAGAAGGCCGGACGATGATTCTGGTGACCCACGAAATGGGTTTCGCACGCAAGGTGGCGAGCCAGGTGGTGTTCCTGCACCAGGGCCAGATCGAAGAGTCCGGCCACCCGGACGAAGTACTCAACAATCCGAAAAGCGAGCGTTTGCAGCAGTTCTTGAGCGGCAATCTGAAGTAGCACCGATTGCTGCGTACACACGTCTGCCCCCCCCTCAAATCTCATTCCCACGCTCCAGCGTGGGAATGCATTTCATTGCGCTGCGCGTCATAAACAGGACGCAGAGCGTCCAGAACGGCATGTCGACGCGGAGCATCGGCACGATGGGTAATCCAGGAGCGATCAGCCACATAACCATTTAAAACTATTACCCTTTCTCTGCTGTCTCTGACTTAACGCCACTCAGAGCACACTCAAACGGATGAGCAGACCCACCGATTTCGCTCGACGATGGTTTCTCGCCCGGGGCTGGAAGCCCTTTGCGTTTCAGAAGGAAGTTTGGGCAGCGGTAAAAAACGGTGAGTCCGGATTGCTGCATGCCAGCACCGGCTCGGGCAAGACCTACGCTGTGTGGTTCGCCGCCCTCAACCGCTTCGCCAAAGCCAATACGCTCACCGCTGACAACAAACCCCGCAAACGCAAACCGCCCGCTGAACCGCTGAGTGTCCTGTGGATCACGCCCATGCGCGCCTTGGCCGCCGATACCGCCAGAGCCCTTGAGGCCCCGTTGGCTGAACTGGATATCCCGTGGTCGGTCGGCTTGCGCACCGGCGATACCAGCGGCAGCGAACGGGCCCGGCAGAGCCGGCGGCTGCCCTCTGCCCTGATCACCACCCCTGAAAGCCTGACGCTGCTGCTGACCCGTGCCGACGCTCAGGTCGCCTTGTCGACACTGAAGATGGTGGTGGTGGACGAATGGCACGAGCTGATCGGCAACAAGCGCGGCGTGCAGTTGCAACTGGCCCTGGCGCGCCTGAGGCGCTGGAATCCGCAACTGATCGTGTGGGGCATTTCCGCGACGCTGGGCAATCAGCAACACGCGCAGCAGGTGCTGATCGGCGACGGCGGCGTGACCGTGCAAGGCAAGATCGTCAAGGACTTACAGGTCGATACGCTGTTGCCGCCGTCCATCGAACGCTTCCCGTGGGCCGGGCATATGGGCTTGCGCATGTTGCCGCAGGTCGTCGCCGAGGTGGAAAGCAGCGCGAGCTGTCTGGTGTTCACCAACACTCGGGCACAATCGGAAATCTGGTATCAGGCGCTGCTGGAAGCCCGCCCCGACTGGGCCGGGTTGATTGCCCTGCATCACGGGTCGCTGGCGCGAGAGGTCCGAGACTGGGTCGAGCGCGCGTTGAAAGAAGGCGCACTCAAGGCTGTGGTGTGCACCTCCAGTCTGGACCTGGGCGTGGACTTTCTACCGGTGGAGCGCGTGTTGCAAATCGGCTCCCCCAAAGGTGTCGCGCGCCTGATGCAGCGCGCCGGGCGCTCAGGCCACGCGCCGGGTCGCCCCTCGCGCGTGACGCTGGTGCCGACCCACAGCCTGGAGCTGGTCGAAGCCGCTGCCGCTCACGACGCCGTCGAAGCACGGATGATCGAGCCCCGCGAATCACCGCTCCAGCCGTTGGACGTGCTGGTCCAACACCTGGTCAGCATCGCTCTGGGCGGTGGTTTCCTGCCTGATGAGCTGCTCGCCGAGGTACGCAGCGCCTGGGCTTACCGGGACCTCAGCGACGAGCAATGGCAATGGGCGCTGGCGTTTGTCCGCAACGGCGGCCACTCACTGACCGCCTACCCTGATTATCGCCGTGCCGAACCTGACGAGGACGGCGTCTGGCGCGTCCCCGATGCGCGTCTTGCCAGACGTCACCGCATGAGCGTGGGGACCATCGTCAGTGAGGCCACCGTCAACCTGAAATACTGGAAAAAAGGTGGCGGCGGTGGCTCGCTGGGCAGCGTCGAAGAAGGCTTCATCGCCAGACTCAAACCCGGTGACGGCTTTCTGTTCGGCGGACGCTTGCTGGAGCTGGTTCGAGTGGAAAACATGACGGCCTACGTCAAGCGCGCGACCGGCAAGAAAGCCGCCGTGCCACGCTGGAATGGCGGTCGAATGCCGCTGTCCAGCGAACTGGCGGATGCCGTGGTGGAGAAGTTCGATGCCGCTGCACGAGGCGAATTCAACAGCCCGGAGATGCGTGCCATCAAACCCCTGCTGGAAGTACAGCAGCAGTGGTCAAGGCTGCCACGACGCGACACATTGCTGGCCGAAACACTCAAATCCCGCGAAGGCTGGCACCTGTTCCTCTACCCGTTCGCCGGCCGACACGTGCACCTGGGACTGGGCAGCCTGCTGGCCTGGCGCCTGAGCCGGCATCGGCCGCTGACCTTTTCCATTGCCGTCAACGACTACGGGCTGGAGTTGCTCAGTGCCAGCGAGATCGACTGGGCGCAAGCGTTGCAGGCTGACCTGTTCAGCGAAACGGATCTGTTAGCCGATATCATCGCCAGCCTGAACGCTGGCGAGCTGGCCCTGCGACGCTTTCGGGAAATCGCGCGTATATCCGGTCTGGTGTTTTCCGGCTACCCTGGCGCGGCCAAGAGCAATCGTCAGCTTCAGGCATCCAGCGGACTGTTCTTCGAGGTGTTCAAGCAGTACGACGCGGACAACATGCTGCTGACCCAGGCCGAACAGGAAGTCCTGCGTCAAGAACTGGACCTGCAGCGTCTGGAACTGACGTTGCGCCAGATCAACAGCCGCACGCTGGACCTGCACGCAATAAAGCGCGCGACTCCGCTGGCCTTTCCATTGCTGGTCGAACGCTTTCGCGAAAGCCTCAGTTCGGAGAAACTTGCCGACCGCATCGCGCGAATGGTCCGCGACCTGGAGAAAGCCGCCGGCCCGGAGACTGAACAATGAACCCGTATCTGGCTGTCACGCTGGCAGGAGAAGAGCTGTGGTTGCTGGCCGACAAGGCCATCTACTACCCCGCCGAACGATCCTTGCTGATTGCCGATGCGCACTTTGGCAAGGCGGCCGCCTATCGCAAGCTCGGCCAGCCGGTGCCGCACGGCACTACACAGGAGAATCTGCGCCGCCTGGACAGCCTTTTGAAGGCCTATCCCTGCGATCATCTGATCTTTCTGGGCGATTTCCTGCACGCGCCGGAATCTCACGCGGTCGGCACGCTGGCCGCGCTGGAACACTGGCGGGCAGAACGCTCGACGCTGCGCATCACACTGATCCGCGGCAACCATGACAAACGGGCTGGCGATCCGCCCGCTTATCTGGGCATCGATGTGGTCCCCGAGCCCTTGGCACTCGGGCCATTTGCACTGCAGCACGAGCCCGATCCGCACCCTGACCTGCACGTACTGGCCGGGCACATTCATCCGGTGTATCGGCTACACGGGCGCGGCCGGCAAAGCTTGCGGCTGGCGTGTTTTTACCTGGGCCGGCAAGTCAGTCTGCTGCCAGCCTTCGGCGAATTCACCGGTGGTTTTCAGATTCGTCCCGCGCAGGACAGCACGGTCTATGTAACCGGCGGTGATGCGGTGTGGCGAGTGGCATAACGTAGCCGGTCGCCCTATAAAAAACTGCCCACTGCTCGCGAGAGCAGCAGGCAGTCTTGTGATAATCAGGCCACAGGTGCAGGTGGCGGCTCGTCCGGAACAGTAGGCCCGCCTGGCTCGGTAGGCTGAAACGGAGTGTCGGGGCCTGGATCGCCCGGGATCCCGCCACCGACCATGTTCAGCTCCGGGCTGAGATCGGAATGAGCCATCAATGACCAGGCGAGCAGCCCGATCTCGTTAAGCGGAGATTGAACCTGTTCAGAGATTTTGAAAGTAGTCTTCATAGGGCACTCCAGATCAAAGGCCTTCGCACGTAATGAATGATGCGAAAGCATGTGAGCAGATAGAGTGCGGAATAGAGTATTAATTCAATTCCACTAGTCACCTGAAGCGCAAATCAGGTGCGTGGCAGGGTGACGCCACGCTGGCCCTGGTACTTGCCACCACGATCCTTGTAGGACACTTCACACTCCTCATCGGACTCCAGGAACAGCATCTGCGCCACGCCTTCGTTGGCGTAGATCTTGGCCGGCAGTGTCGTGGTGTTGGAAAACTCCAGCGTTACATGCCCTTCCCACTCTGGCTCGAGCGGCGTGACATTGACGATGATGCCGCAGCGCGCGTAGGTGCTCTTGCCCAGGCAGATCGTCAGAACGTTACGCGGAATACGGAAATATTCCACCGTGCGCGCCAGCGCAAACGAGTTGGGAGGGATGATGCACACGTCGCTCTTGATATCGACGAAGCTTTTTTCATCGAAGTTTTTCGGATCGACCGTGGCCGAATTGATGTTGGTGAACACCTTGAATTCGTCGGCGCAACGCACGTCGTAGCCGTAACTGGACACCCCGAAAGAGATCACCCGATCGGCGCCTTCGCCACGTACCTGGCGCTCTACGAAGGGCTCGATCATCCCGTGTTCCTGCGCCATGCGGCGAATCCACTTGTCCGATTTGATGCTCATGGCGGTGTCCTGAATAGCGAGGTGAAAAAGATATCCGGCATCTTACCGGGCTGAGGCCGACGGTTCAAAGGCAACAGATCGCGAGTTTGCGTGACTGGCCGGGCTGTTTCGCTGTGAATGGAAATAATCATCAACAGACCATTGGCACGTTCGGAAAAAAGGGTTAAGGTGGCGTCACTGTGTTGCTTGTGTCACTGAGAATCTCTACACGATGTTGAATTTCGATCCAACCATCTCCATGAATTTTCCAGCTCTTTGCACTCAGTCTCGGCCAGGGCTCTTCCTACGCCGCAGTTAACTTTGTCCAAGGAGATATACTATGTCCAATCGCCAAACTGGTACCGTTAAGTGGTTCAACGATGAAAAAGGCTTCGGCTTCATCACTCCACAATCCGGTGACGACCTGTTCGTGCACTTCAAAGCTATCCAATCCGACGGCTTCAAAAGCCTGAAAGAAGGCCAACAGGTTTCTTTCATCGCTACCCGCGGTCAGAAAGGCATGCAAGCTGAAGAAGTTCAAGTTATCTAACTTGTACTGATTCGCTTAAAAACCCCGCCCTTAAAGCGGGGTTTTTTATTGCCCGTCTTTTGACCTCTCGCCGGCTGAGCACCTGCTGTACAGCTGAGCGGGACGAGAGCAGCAAAGCACCTCCCCCGCCCGATCATCGCTATCCAATCAGTCGTCGCTTACCGAAATGGTCGGCATGGCTGGACTTGCAGCTTCCTGCAACACGATCCGTGCACCGACATGACGTGCCAGCTCCTGATACACCATCGCAATCTGACTCTCCGGCTCGGCAATCGCCGTAGGCTTGCCGCCATCTGCCTGCTCGCGAATCAGCATCGAAAGCGGCAGTGACGCCAGCAGCTCGACATCGTACTGCGTCGCCAGCTTCTCGCCGCCACCCTCACCGAACAGATGCTCAGCATGGCCGCAGTTGGAGCAGATGTGCACCGCCATGTTTTCCACAACGCCCAGTACCGGAATATTGACCTTGCGGAACATCTCGACACCCTTTTTCGCATCCAGCAGGGCCAGATCCTGTGGCGTGGTAACAATCACGGCACCCGCGACCGGGACTTTCTGCGCGAGCGTCAACTGGATATCACCAGTGCCGGGCGGCATGTCGATAACCAGATAATCCAGATCATTCCAGGCAGTCTGCGTGACCAGTTGCAGCAACGCCCCCGACACCATCGGTCCGCGCCAGACCATCGGCGTGTTGTCGTCGGTCAGAAAGGCCATCGACATCACCTCGATGCCATGCGCCTCGACCGGCACGAACCACTTCTGGTCCTTGATCTTCGGCCGCGTGCCTTCGGGAATACCGAACATCACCCCTTGGCTAGGCCCATAGATATCGGCATCGAGGATACCGACGCGAGCACCCTCGCGAGACAGTGCCAAGGCCAGGTTGGCGGCGGTCGTGGACTTGCCGACACCGCCCTTGCCGGACGCGACGGCAACAATGTTTTTCACATTGGCAAGCCCCGGGATCTGGCTCTGGGCCTTGTGCGCGCTGATCACGCTGCTGATGGCGACCGTGGCCGAACTGACGCCTTCCAGGTTCTCGATGGCAGTTTTCAACACTTGCGCCCAGCCGTTCCTGAACAGGTCGGCGGCATAGCCCAATTCGAGTTGCACGCTGACCTGTGCCCCCTGAATATCGATGGACCGGACGCAACCGGCAGTGACCGGATCCTGATTCATATAGGGGTCGGTGTACTGGCGAAGAATCGTCTCCACCGCTGCGCGATTGACTGCGCTCATGGGCTTACTCCGTAAAAAGACTGACTGAAACAGCCGACTATCGTACCTGTTCTGCCAACAGCCCACATGATTTCACTGAACCGCGGCCCACCTTTCAGGAGCATTCCCACAACCGCACGGGTGAAAAAAATCGTTCAGACCTTTATAGTGGCCGGTCTCCGTTTCACTTCAAGTAGCCGAGCCCCATGTCCGAGCCACGCAAGATTCTCGTTACCAGCGCCCTGCCCTATGCCAATGGTTCCATCCACCTTGGCCACATGCTCGAGTACATCCAGACCGACATGTGGGTGCGTTTTCAGAAGCACCGCGGCAATCAATGCATTTATGTCTGCGCGGACGACGCCCATGGCTCGGCGATCATGCTGCGCGCCGAAAAGGAAGGCATCACGCCAGAGCAACTGATCGCCAACGTCAAGGCCGAACACAGCGCCGACTTTGCCGACTTCCTGGTGGATTTCGATAATTTCCACTCGACGCACTCGGACGAGAACCGCGAGCTGTCGAGCATGATCTACAAGCGTCTGCGCGATGCGGGTCATATCGCGACGCGCTCGGTTACCCAGTACTTCGACCCGGAAAAGAAAATGTTCCTGGCCGACCGTTTCATCAAGGGCACCTGCCCGAAATGTGCGGCCGAAGACCAGTACGGCGACAACTGTGAAAAGTGCGGCGCCACCTACGCCCCGACGGACCTGAAAGACCCCAAGTCGGCGATTTCCGGTGCCACGCCGGTGCTCAAGGACTCGAAGCACTTCTTCTTCGACCTGCCTGCGTTCGACGCCATGCTCAAGAGCTGGACACGCAGCGGCACCCTGCAGGACGCCGTTGCCAACAAGATCGCCGAATGGCTGGACAGTGGCCTGCAGCAGTGGGACATCTCCCGCGATGCGCCCTATTTCGGCTTTGAAATTCCCGACGAGCCAGGTAAATACTTCTACGTGTGGCTCGATGCGCCGATCGGTTACATGGCCAGCTTCAAGAACCTGTGTGCGCGTCGTCCGGACCTGGACTTTGATGCGTACTGGGGAAAGGGCGCGACCACCGAGCTCTATCACTTCATCGGCAAGGACATCGTCAATTTCCACGCGCTGTTCTGGCCAGCCATGCTGGAAGGTGCGGCCTTGCGCACGCCGACCGGCATCAATGTACACGGCTACCTGACCGTCAATGGTCAGAAGATGTCGAAATCGCGCGGCACCTTTATCAAGGCACGCACCTACCTCGACCACCTGCCGCCCGAGTACCTGCGCTATTACTACGCGTCGAAGCTGGGCCGTGGCGTCGACGACCTCGACCTGAACCTCGAAGACTTCGTGCAGAAGGTCAACTCCGACCTGATCGGCAAGGTCGTCAACATTGCCAGCCGTTGCGCCGGGTTCATTCACAAGGGCAACGCCGGCGTGATGGTCGAAGCCAATGCGGCGCCCGAACTGACCGACGCGTTTCTGGCGGCTGCACCCAGCATTGCCGACGCTTACGAAGCCCGCGACTTCGCCCGCGCCATGCGCGAGACCATGGCCCTGGCGGACCGCGCCAATGCCTACATCGCGGAAAAAGCGCCATGGGCGCTGGCCAAGCAGGAAGGCAAACAGGATGAAGTCCAGGCCGTATGCGCGCTGGGCATCAACCTGTTCCGCCAGCTGGTGATTTTCCTCAAGCCGGTGCTGCCGAATCTGGCCGCCGATGCGGAAAAATTCCTCAATGTCGAACCACTGACCTGGGCAGACCACAAGACCTTGCTGGCCAATCATAAGCTCAACCCGTTCTCGGCACTGATGACCCGTATCGACCCGGTCAAGGTCGAGGCCATGGCCACTGCCTCCAAGGAAGACCTGACCGCTACCGACTCGTCGGCGGACACCGCACCTGCCGGTAATGGCGAACTCACCAAAGACCCACTGTCGGCGGAAATCGACTTTGACGCTTTTGCCGCCATCGATCTGCGTGTTGCACTGATTCTCAAGGCCGAACACGTGGAGGGTGCCGACAAGTTGCTGCGCCTGACCCTGGACATCGGCGACGAGCAGCGCAATGTCTTTTCCGGCATCAAGAGCGCCTACCCGAACCCGTCCGAACTCGAAGGCCGTCTGACCATGATGATCGCCAACCTCAAGCCGCGAAAAATGCGCTTCGGCATTTCGCAGGGCATGGTGATGGCGGCAGGCCCCGGCGGTGAGGAGATCTATCTGCTCAGCCCCGACAGTGGCGCCAAGCCAGGCCAGCGCATCAAGTAAAAAACGACGCAGGGCCCGGTATCCTGCCATCAGGCGGATACCGGGCCTTTACGCATTCGCAAGCTCCCTGATCTGTCCGATAATGCTGCTCTCTCGATAGACAGAACACCTGTTGGTCACCTGGCAAGACCATGACTGAATTGATTCGCCTGCTTCCCGACGTGGACCTCATCCGCAGTATCGACGCCCTTCTGCCGCAGACTCAGTGCGGCAAGTGCGGCCATCCCGGCTGCAAGCCCTACGCCGAAGGCATCGCTGGCGGTGAAGCCATCAACAAATGCCCACCGGGCGGCGATGAAACGATAGTCCAGCTGGCCGAACTGCTGTCTGTTCCGGTCCTGACACTGGATATGCAACGCGGCACTGCACCTGCGCAGGTTGCCTTCATTCGCGAAGCAGAGTGCATCGGTTGTACCAAATGCATTCAGGCCTGCCCCGTGGATGCCATTCTTGGCGCATCCAAGCTGATGCACACCGTGATTATCGACGAATGCACAGGTTGTGACCTGTGCGTTGCGCCGTGCCCGGTGGATTGCATTGAAATGCATCCGCTGCCACTGGCCACGGTCACGCCCATCGTGGGTGGTCTGGCCCCTACCGCCGAGCTGCAGGAGGCGCGGCAGCGCAAGCGTAGCCATGCCCGGATGCGTTTCGAAGCACGAAATGCGCGCCTGCACCGTGAACAGCAAAAGCGGCTGGCAGAGCGCCTTGCGCGGTCACAGCGCATTGAATCCGCTCGTAGTGTGCTGCCTCAATCCGCCGTCGCTCTCGACCGCAACGACAAGCCTGCCGGACCGGATGAAGCGGTGAAAAAAGCCCGAATTGCGCTGGCCATGAGCCGCGCGCAGCTCAACAAGTCACTCAAGGCGTTTGGTCACCCTCCCATTGCGGAGCAGGCTGCCAGGCTTGTGGAATTGCAGCGCGAATACGAAGCTGCCGAGCAAACACTTGCAGCACTTCTGCCACCCCCCGCACAGGCTGATTCCGAGGAAAAGCTCCGCTCATGAATGCCGCAAAACGCCAGGAAATCTTTCGCAGGCTGCATGAGGACAATCCGGACCCGAAAACCGAATTGGCCTACACCACGCCGTTTGAACTGTTGATAGCCGTCATCCTTTCCGCCCAGGCCACCGACGTAAGCGTCAACAAGGCGACTGCCAGGCTTTACCCGGTCGCCAATACACCACAGGCCATCTACGAACTGGGTGTAGAAGGGCTTTCCGAATACATCAAGACAATCGGCCTCTACAACAGCAAAGCCAAAAACGTGATTGAAACCTGCCGCATGCTGGTGGAGCTGCACAACGGCGAGGTACCGCAAACCCGAGAAGCACTCGAGGCGCTGCCGGGCGTCGGGCGCAAAACCGCTAACGTGGTGCTCAACACCGCTTTCCGCCAGATCGCGATGGCGGTAGACACGCATATCTTTCGCGTCAGCAACCGCACAGGCATCGCGCCAGGGAAAAATGTGGTGGAAGTGGAAAGGCAACTGATGAAATTTGTGCCGAAAAACTACCTGCTCGACGCCCATCACTGGTTGATTCTGCACGGGCGCTACGTTTGCCAGGCCCGTAAACCGCGGTGCGGCAGTTGCCGTATAGAGGATCTATGCGATTACAAGGCAAAAACGTCCGACGATTGAGCCAGACAGCTCATTGCTGCCTTGTCGATTGAAAAAATCTTTTTTACCCACCTTTGGATTGTCGATATAAGAAGCGCCAGAGAGCCCAAGCCCTGGAGTCGACTTTATGAGCACTGATAACGAACAATTGGACGTAGACGACGACCTTGTCTCCGTCGACACGGACGACACAGAACCAGTGACTGTCGAGCCGGCGAAGACCAACCTGAGCAAACGACGCACCATCGACAACCTGCTTGAAGAACGGCGTTTGCAGAAGCAGTTGGCTGATTATGACTTCGATTTCTAGACAGCCCTGAAACCTCGCACTGACTTGCTCGATCAAGGCATTTGAAGCCTCTCGCAGAAGAGGCTTCAATACGTGATCACTACGAAAGATGAAGGCTCGACAGCCGACCTGCACAACCGGGCATCAGCCACAGCTCCTTTTAGACAATTCCTTACTCAGACAAGCCCGTTACGCTGCGCAAGCTCGATCAGATCGACCAGCGAATGCGCGTTGAGCTTGAGTAATAAACGCGTTTTGTAGGTACTGACGGTCTTGTTGCTCAAAAACATGCCATCTGCAATTTCCTTGTTGGTCTTGCCTCGGGCCAACTGCTGCAGAACCATCATCTCCCTGCCGGAAAGCCGGTCGACCATATCCGACTCACTCGCGTTGCCCATACTGGAGCGAACAGTGTGCAACGCCTGGTTGGGAAAGTAGCTGTACCCTGACAGTACCGCCTTGATGGCACTGAGAAGCTCGGTCAGATCCTGCTGCTTGCAGACATAGCCGGCGGCCCCGGCCTGCATGCAGCGCATGGAGAAGTGGCCCGGCGCCTGGGAGGTGAGGATCAGAACCTTGAATGGCAACGTCATGGCTGACAGTCGGGCGATTACCTCCAGCCCGTCGAGCTTGGGGATACCGATATCGAGAATGACGATATCCGGGAGGTGCTCACGCGCCAGTTGCAGCGCATCCACACCGTTGTCAGTCTCCGCGATGACCTCATAGCCATGACGCTCCATCAGCATGCGTACAGCAAGGCGAATGACGGGATGATCATCCACGATCAGCACTTTATTCATGGGCAGTCCATTTTTCGCTATTCGAATTTTCAGAGCCAGCACAATAACTTAGTCGTTTACTGCTTTGCATGGCGCTCACCCTTGTGGACTGACAGCCAAAGACCATTCCTACAATTACAGCAGAAACTTCCTACAATACTTGGCAGGAACGTACATTTTTTATTAATTCTCACAAAGCCTTCCTTTCCGGAACCTGGTGAATTTTGTTGCTGATCACTGCAGCACAAGCATCGCAGCATCAGTAGATAAATGCGTACAGCAGACGATCGCCGAACTCTTACATTCAAAATGCGGCCCTGTTGCACCTGTTAACAGTATCGCCAGAGCATTCCTGCATCAGCGTCACAAATCGACCCGATACATGGCTTATCGCCAGCAATTTAAAACCAATTCCCTTTAGCTGAATCATTTAAAAAACAGGTCGTTCCCTGCGTTCCCGATTGAGCACATCTGCTGTTAAAGCCTATTGCTAACGATCTGCGGCGTGGAAGGCGACATCTGCCCATAACGCCCCTTAGCAGGGTGACTGAAAAGTTTCTGCATGCGGATGCCCTAACCTGCACACCTATGATCGAAGACCATTGGACACACCCCACACACTAAATACGTAAATAAGGTTTAAAAATTACACATTATTTACAAAATTTCGTACAAATATTTATTTAAGGAGAATCCTCACAAAACAGCAAGAAAAATCCTACAAACAAATACATAGCATCAACGTGCCATACCTCTATGAACTGCTCATTGACATGCCTCTACTCAACAAGCTCCATTCTCTTACTGTCGCAAAATCTTACATACACCCTGGCATAACCCTACATCATTCAAGACCATAAGTAGCTCTTTCGACACGTAGCAAATACCATTTTTCATTTCAAAGCCAGACGTATTCTTTCGAATAGGAAACGGACTACACGATTAGCAGACGTGACATTACAACTCGTAAGACATTATAAAAACCGCTCGGTCAATTCTTATAACTTGCCATTTTTCCCTTGCAAAATTTATTACCACTCGTTACTTTTTTAACAGCAACTTTATTACTTACTGCCCTTGAACACGCGCCACTATAAGAAACCCTGTTGCTGCGCACTGTACTTGCGCACGTGCCTATGCGATGTGTTTAAGCAGGCTCCATGTATCGCGCGGTCGGATTAATTCCGGCACTGGGTATATCACCAATCCGGCATCGCTGCCTTCTGAAAACTCTCGGGGCGCCTGTCAACTCTTTTGAATGGGCCCTGTGTATAACCATGTTCAAAAAGGGATGTACCATGAACACTAAATACGCTCGTACGCGGCCACCCACCTCCACCCCCACCGCCTCTGATCTCATCACCGCAGTGGAAGCCTTTGTTGCCAGCGGTGGCGTCATAGCCGTCATACCCGAAGGAGAGGCCGCAGGATTAGCCGCCCCCTCATCCACTCGTACACAACCTGCCGTAGAACACGGACTTGAACACGCGGGCAAAGTGCAGCAACTGAAATACCTGGCGGCCAAGGGTGCCGGTTTTACCGCGTTACAGTATTCATTGCGAATGAGTAAAAGGGATGTGCGCCGCCTGGCGACAGAAAATGGCGTGACCGTTAACCTCAGCCAGCCCTTGCTTACCCCCCGCAGGGAGGCCCTTGATGACGTTACGGACATCGATGACGTCGTTGCAGGTCACGCCATGCATTACTCGGCATTGGGCTACACCGCGTCCGAGATTGCCGGGATACTCGATCTGAGCCTTCGCCAGGTACTCGGCATCGGCAAGGCGTACCGGTTTGAGTTCAGCCAGCGACGGGAGAGCGACTGACGCTGAATAACGAGGCAAAAAAGAGACAGCGTGCGATACCTTTCAGGGAGCCGATGGAAAACTCTGTTATCCCCTGCCCTGAACGTCTACAACTGTTGTAGGAAAACACTAAAACAAATAAGCACTTTTTCGACGCTAACGGTAAGAAGATATTCAACGACTGAATACCCGTGACACATGATATTTCTGCAGTCGGCTACACGCTGCTATCTTGCATAGTACATGTACCCTGTATATCAACCACCGGTTTCACTGGCTCAACGTCTTTTTACATGACGTCCGGAAGGAATGCCAATTTCGATAGTATTTGAAGTGCAGCCCTGTATGGGCTGCACGTGTCGAACAACTTGCGGTATCAGAACAGCTTGCGGCCCTTGTTGGCTGCAATCCGCATGCGCAGTGCGTTGAGCTTGATGAAGCCCGCTGCATCGGCCTGATCGTAGGCGCCTGCGTCATCTTCAAACGTGGCAATGTTGGCGTCGAACAGCGAATCATCCGACTTGCGACCGGTGACGATCACATTGCCCTTGTACAATTTCAGACGCACAACGCCGTTCACGTGAACCTGAGACGCGTCGATCATCTGCTGCAGCATCAGACGCTCAGGGCTCCACCAGTAGCCTGTGTAGATCAGGCTGGCGTATTTGGCCATGAGCTCGTCCTTGAGGTGGGCGACTTCGCGGTCCAGGGTAATGGATTCGATGGCGCGGTGAGCACGCAGCATGATGGTGCCACCAGGTGTCTCGTAGCAGCCGCGGGACTTCATGCCCACATAACGGTTTTCAACGATATCCAGACGGCCGATACCGTTTTCGCCACCGATGCGGTTCAGGGTCGCCAGCACAGTGGCCGGGGTCATTTCGACGCCATCCAGCGCAACGATGTCACCATTGCGATAGGTCAGCTCAAGGTAGGTCGCAACGTTTGGCGCGTCCTCAGGGGACTTGGTCCAGCGCCACATGTCTTCTTCGTGCTCGGTCCAGGTGTCTTCCAGCACGCCGCCTTCATAAGAAATGTGCAGCAGGTTGGCATCCATGGAGTACGGGGATTTCTTCTTGCCGTGACGCTCGATGGGAATGTTGTGCTTCTCGGCGTAGTCCATCAGTTTTTCACGCGACAGCAGATCCCATTCGCGCCATGGAGCAATGACCTTCACGCCTGGCTTGAGCGCGTAGGCACCCAGCTCGAAACGCACCTGATCGTTACCCTTGCCGGTTGCGCCGTGGGAAATGGCGTCAGCGCCGGTTTCGTTGGCGATCTCGATCAGACGCTTGGCGATCAACGGACGGGCGATGGAGGTACCCAGCAGGTACTCGCCTTCATAGACGGTGTTGGCACGGAACATCGGGAAGACGAAATCACGCACGAACTCTTCGCGCAGGTCATCGATGTAGATTTCTTTCACGCCCATGGCCTGCGCCTTGGCGCGTGCCGGCTCGACTTCTTCACCCTGACCCAGGTCAGCGGTAAAGGTCACCACTTCGCAGTTGTACGTATCTTGCAGCCACTTGAGGATTACCGAAGTATCCAGGCCACCGGAATACGCGAGAACTACCTTGTTTACGTCCGCCATGCCATCACTCCACCGGGTTGTACGGAAAACCGCTGATTCTACCGTTCAAACCGGCAAATTTACAGGGGCGCGACAGCTTGTGACGACAAGGCGACGTCTGGCAGGAACCTTTTACAGGTCTTAAGAAGTGTGTGCTGCGCTGGCAGACGCAACCGGCACCGGGCGCTCATCGGGCGCGACGCGCTCAAGGTGCACGTTCACCCGACGGTTGCGCGCACGATTGGCTTCATTGGTGTTGGGCGCCAGCGGGTAGCGCTCGCCATGAAAGCGCAGGGTGATTTGCTGCTCGGGTATGCCTTGAGCCTTGAAATAATCCATGACCGCCAGCGCGCGACGGCGGGACAGGTCACGGTTGGTGAGGCGATTGCCACTGTTATCCGAATGGCCGTCCAGTTCGATACGATTCACGGTCGGGTCGGCCTTCAAATAAGCCACCATGTTGTCCAGACGCGCTTTGGCACGCGCATCCAGCTCGATACCGCCGCCCGGGAAACCCACTTCGGCCTGTTTGATCTGATCGAAGTTCATCGGCAACAGCTTGGCAGTGCATGCCTGGTAATCGCTGAATGCCTTGCTGAACTTGACCGGCAGCAGACGCACTTCCATCTGGCCGCCGTCTCGCGTGTAGTGGCGAATGAGCGGACTGCGACCGTCCATCAGACCGCTGATCAGACGTCCGGCCTGGGCTTGGGAGGTATTGAAGGGAATGTCGCCATTGCTGACGCGCACCGATCCCAGGTTGATATCGCCGCGACCCGGTTGCCACGGTGCCGCAGCGGCCAGCAATGTCGCGGAGCCGTTGCCGAGCATGTTGTACGAAGCCTTGAGGCGAAACGTCGCCTGCTCGCCCGCGCGGCGCACGAACTCACCGGCACCGAAGTCGGTGATCGGTTGAGTCAGACGGCACTCGAACTGATCGCCTTCGACCTTCCACTCGATGCTCTCCAGACGCGTCTGGAAACTGATAGCCATCGCCGGGAGGCTGGCAAACAGGCTGAGCAGGGCTAAATATCGCTGGCGCACGGGAGGCTCCACTGGAAATGAACGCGAAACAGAAAATTACCGACTGACAAGGGAGCTATCGGTAACTTCATGCAAAACTTGATAGCGGATGCCTGAGAGAGTCTTTTCCGGTAGCATTCCCAGCGAGTTTGACCCGCCTGGAATCCCCAATGTCTGACCGCCTGACCCTCCTGCGTCCCGACGACTGGCATATTCACCTCCGTGACGGAGCTGTCTTGCCTCATACCGTTGCTGACGTAGCGCGAACTTTTGGCCGCGCAATCATCATGCCCAACCTCGTGCCTCCGGTGCGCAATGCGCAGCAAGCCGATGCCTATCGCCAGCGCATTCTGGCTGCACGCCCGGCCAGCAGCCGCTTCGAGCCGTTGATGGTGCTGTACCTCACCGACCAGACCACGCCCGACGACATCCGCACCGCCAAGGCCAGTGGTTTCGTGTATGCGGCCAAGCTGTATCCGGCTGGCGCGACCACCAACTCCGATTCCGGTGTCACCAGCATCGACAAGATCTTTCCTGCTCTCGAAGCCATGGCCGAAGTCGGCATGCTGCTGCTGGTGCACGGGGAAGTGACGCGTGGCGAAATCGACGTGTTCGATCGCGAGAAGGTCTTCATCGATGAGCACCTGCGTCGTGTAGTCGAGCGCTTCCCGACCCTCAAAGTGGTGTTCGAACACATCACCACCGGTGAAGCGGTGCAGTTCGTCAATGAGGCTTCAGCCAATGTCGCGGCGACCATCACCGCGCATCACCTGCTGTACAACCGCAACCACATGCTGGTCGGCGGGATTCGTCCGCACTTCTATTGCCTGCCGATCCTCAAGCGCAATACGCATCAGACGGCCCTGCTCGACGCGGCCACCAGCGGCAGCGGCAAGTTCTTCCTGGGCACCGACTCGGCGCCGCATGCCCAGCATGCCAAGGAAAACGCCTGCGGTTGCGCCGGGTGCTACACCGCCTACGCAGCCATCGAGTTGTATGCCGAAGCTTTCGAGCAGCGTAACGCTCTGGACAAGCTGGAAGGCTTCGCCAGCCTCCACGGTCCGGCGTTCTACGGCTTGCCCGCCAATCAGGACACCATCACGCTGGTGCGTGACGAGTGGACCGCCCCTGCCAGCCTGCCGTTTGGCGAGTTGACTGTCATCCCGCTGCGCGCTGGTGAAAAGCTGCGCTGGCGTCTGGAGGAACACGCGTGAGTGAAGATCATTTTGACGACGAACACGAAGGCCACGGCGGTGGCGGCGGTTCCCGTCACCCGATGGCGGCGCGCTTTCGCGGCTACCTGCCCGTGGTCGTCGACGTAGAAACCGGCGGTTTCAATTCAGCCACCGATGCCTTGCTGGAAATCGCTGCGGTGACGATCGGCATGGATGAAAAAGGCTTCGTGTTCCCGGAACACACCTATTTCTTCCGCGTAGAACCGTTCGAGGGTGCCAACATCGAAGCGGCGGCGCTGGAATTCACCGGCATCAAGCTCGATCACCCGCTGCGCATGGCGGTCAGCGAAGAAACCGCGATGAACGACATCTTCCGCGGCGTGCGCAAGGCCCTCAAGGCCAATGGCTGTAAACGTGCGGTGCTGGTAGGCCACAACGCCAGCTTCGACCTCGGCTTCGTCAATGCCGCGGTTGCGCGGATGGACATGAAGCGCAACCCGTTTCACCCGTTCTCCAGCTTCGACACCGCCACCCTCGCCGGCCTGGCCTATGGTCAGACTGTGCTGGCAAAGGCCTGTCAGGCTGCCGGCATCGACTTCGACGGACGCGAGGCGCACTCGGCCCGTTACGACACCGAGAAGACGGCCGAGCTGTTCTGCGGCATCGTCAATCGCTGGAAAGAAATGGGCGGCTGGGAAGATTTCGACGACTGAGGTCGTCACGTCTGTGAATGGACCGGCCTTGTGCCGGTTTTTTCATGTCCGGAACTCGACCATCCCGAGGCCGACCGGTAATGCGATTCCTGCGAAAACAACCGCTCATCGCTCGACCTGAATACAACCCAAAACAGTTTTGACAAGCATTCTCATTAACATTAAGCTCCTCGGCACCAAGCAATAAACCAGCGACGGTCCATAGCTTATGTATGTTTGCCTCTGCCAAGGTGTCACCGACGGTCAAATCCGGGATGCAATTCTGGAAGGCTGCTGCAGTTATCGTGAAGTCCGTGAAACACTGGGCGTTGCGAGTAAATGTGGAAAATGCGCCTGCCTGGCAAAGGAAGTGGTTCGTGATACGCTGACCGAGCTGCAAACCAGCCATGCCTTGCTGGCCTATCCGGCAAAATTTTCAGCTGCCTGAATCCCCTCTTTTAAAGAACCGGACACCGCGTCCGGTTTTTTTATGCCTGTAATTCAAGCGCTTAGCGTCAAGATGCGGAACTCAAACATTCTTATTCCTATTTAATTTCACTTATTATTCAACAACTTAGGTTTGACAGGCGTTTAAGCTCAGCTCACACTCGGCACTTATATACACAAGCCACCGGCAGGACCTCGAACATGAAAGGCGACATTACCGTCATCCAGCATCTCAACAAGATCCTCGGGAACGAGCTGGTCGCTATCAATCAGTATTTCCTGCATGCGCGCATGTACGAAGACTGGGGTCTGAAAAAGCTGGGTGGCCACGAATATAAAGAGTCCATCCATGCGATGAAGTACGCTGACAAGCTGATCAAGCGCACATTATTTCTGGAAGGGCTGCCAAACCTGCAGGACCTGGGCAAGATCCTCATCGGTGAGCACACCAAGGAAATGCTGGAGTGCGACCTGAAGATCGAGCAAAAAGGTCTGGCCGATCTGAAAGCCGCGATCGCTCACTTCGAGACCGTCGGTGACTTCGGCAGCCGTGAGCTGCTGGAAGACATCCTTGAGCCCAAGGAAGAGCAAATCGACTGGCTGGAGACTCAGCTGGGTCTGATCGTAAAAGTCGGTATCGAGAACTACCTGCAGTCGCAGATGGGTGACTGATTCCCCCATAGCGCCGCAATGAAAAAGCCCGCCTCAATCGAGAGCGGGCTTTTTCTTGTGCGTAAAACCAGGCTTGAGCGTACGAAGCGATAATCGCGACTATCGTGCGACGCTCTGCGCGAGGCTTTACTCGGCCTTGGCGGCGGATGCTTCCTTGACCAGCGTCTGCAACGAACCGTCAGCCATCATCTCGGTGATGATGTCGCTACCACCGACCAGCTCACCGGCAACCCACAGTTGCGGGAAAGTCGGCCAGTTGGCGTACTTTGGCAGGTTGGCGCGGATTTCAGGGTTTTGCAGAATGTCGACATAGGCAAACTTTTCGCCACACGCCATCAATGCCTGGGAAGCCTTGGCCGAAAAGCCGCATTGCGGAGCGTTCGGAGCGCCTTTCATGTAAAGCAGAATGGTGTTGTTGGCAATCTGCTCTTTGATCGTTTCGATGATATCCATGGAGCACCTCGGCTGAAATATCCGACTCAGTTGTCGGCACGGTGGCGCATTGTAACGAAATCCCGAGCATGACGCTCTGTCTTGAGGCTTAACACGCCACGACCTGCACCGGTACGCCGTTCAACGCCGCGTTGCCGGACAGCACGTCGAGTTGCCGTTCGTCGGTCAGGTCATTGGCACTGACGCCAGGCAGGCTCTGCGCGATCGCCATCTTTACTCCCGCACGTGAATGCCCCCAACCGTGCGGCAGGCTGACCACCCCGGGCATCATGTCCAGACTGCCCAGCACCTGAACCTCGATCATCCCGACCCGGGAGCTGACGCGAACCTGCTGGCCGTCGCTCAGACCACGGCACGCGAGATCGTCAGGATGCATCAACAGCTGATGCCGGGGTTTGCCCTTCACCAGCCGATGGTAGTTGTGCATCCAGGAATTGTTACTGCGCACATGCCGGCGGCCAATCAGCAGCAACTCGTCGGTCTGGGGAGCAGGCTCGGCAGCAAAGCGCGCCAGGTCGGCCATGATCACCTCAGGCGCGGCCTGAATGCGCCCATTGGCGGTCTTCAAGCGCTCTGCAAGATTGGCCTTCAACGCCCCCAGATCAAGACCGTGCGGATGACTGTCCAGGGTTTCCAGTGACAGCTTATGGGGTGATGCATCGCCATAGAGACCTGCACGCAGCCCGCGATCGATCATCTGCGCAGGCGGCAACGTGGGTTTCAGCGCTCGCTCGGCCTTGGCAGCAAAAGCGCTGGCCAGCCCGACGAAGATCTCCCAGTCGTGCAGCGCACCTTCGGGCTTGTCAAAAATGGCCCGATTGAAGCGCGTGACGTTACGCACGGCCAAGGTGTTGAAGGTGGTGTCGTAGTGATCATTCTCCAGCGTCGAGGTGGACGGCAGAATCAAGTCGGCGTGGCGAGTGGTCTCGTTGATGTAAAGGTCGATGCTGAGCATGAACTCAAGCCCTTCGAGCGCCTGCTCCAGCTGACGGCCGTTGGGCGTCGACAGAACCGGGTTACCCGCAACGGTCACCAACGCGCGAACCTGCCCTTCCCCCTCCACGAGCATTTCCTCGGCCAGCGCCGAAACCGGCAACTCGCCGCCATACTCCGGCAGGCCGGACACCCTGCTTTGCCACAGATTGAAATGACCACCGGATGTCGAGCTGACGAGGTCGACGGCGGGCTCTGTGCACAACGCGCCACCCACGCGGTCCAGGTTGCCAGTCACCAGATTGATCAGTTGTGCCAGCCAATGGCACAGCGTGCCGAAGGTCTGAGTCGACACGCCCATTCGCCCATAACACACCGCCTTGTCAGCGGCCGCGAAGTCCCGCGCCAGTTGCCGGATCTGTTCGGCAGCAATACCGCAGCGCGGGCTCATGGCCTCTGCGGTGAAACCGGCAATGGCGTGGCGAACCTGCTCCAGGCCGTCGACAGGCAAATGGCTCTCGCGGGTCAGCCCCTCCTCGAACAGCGTATTGAGCAGCCCGAACAGCAACGCCGCATCACCGCTCGGACGTACGAACAGATGCTGGTCAGCGATGGCAGCCGTCTCACTGCGGCGAGGGTCAATGACCACCAGTTTGCCGCCGCGCTGCTGGATCGCTTTCAGACGCTTTTCAACGTCCGGTACCGTCATGATGCTGCCATTGGACGCCAACGGATTACCGCCGAGAATCAGCATGAAGTCGGTGTGATCGATATCCGGAATCGGCAACAGCATGCCGTGGCCGTACATCAGGAAACTGGTGAGGTGGTGCGGCAACTGATCAACCGACGTCGCCGAAAAACGATTGCGGGTCTTGAGCAGACCGAGAAAGTAATTGCTGTGGGTCATCAACCCGTAGTTATGCACGCTGGGGTTGCCCTGATAGACCGCTACCGCGTTCTGCCCATGGCGCTGCTGAATGGCGTAAAACCGCTCCGCGACCAGATCGAACGCATGCTGCCAGGCAATCGGCTGCCACTGATCACCGCTGCGCAGCATCGGCTGGCGCAAACGATCAGGGTCGTTCTGGATGTCCTGCAGCGCAACCGCCTTGGGGCAGATATGACCGCGGCTGAACGTGTCCAGCGGGTCGCCCTTGATCGAGGCAATGCGCGGCGCAGAATCCGCCTCCACGACGGTCTCGATCACAAGACCGCAAATGGCCTCGCACAGGTGGCAGGCTCGGTAGTGTTCAGTCCGGGTCATCACAGCCTCAGATCTTGTCATGGCAATCCGGTTGATTGCCGAACACTCACTATGCTGCCTTGCCATGCCCCGCGCCACTGATGTTCGGCCCGTGAATCGAGGGGCATCAGGCGCGCGGATGAGGTGGCCGAATCAACCGCCGATAGGCGTGACGACCTTGCGCTGTTGCTGCATTTCGGCCACGGTTTCGATCTGTTCCTGCGCCAGGTGGACGCCGGTCAGATCGCCGATCAGGCGCCAGTGCTCGTCGAGTCCCGAGCTGATGGTCGCCATGCGATCAATCATGCGCCGCCCCGCCGTACGCGTGACTTCGTCCTCGCTGCGCAGCAGTTCGAAAGACATTGAGGTCATCGAGGCTGTCAGATGGGTAAGCGTGCGGGCGGTGAGCCCGAGCAACTCCGTTAATTGATGCTCTTTTGAGTCCATTCCCCCACCCCTCGATCAGTAATGTATCGGCAACGATTTATAACCCACGTCCGGGATTAAAGAAACGGTCCTTGTTTCAAGCCCGTGAAGCGCATCCCATTAGGCAACGCCCGCGCAAACATGGACTGTTACAGGATTGGTACTAATTGCCAAGCGCTATTTGAGCAGTGTACAAATGCTGCCTTCTGAAAAAGTGCAGATGGCTGCCAACCTTCTCAGCGTAGCCAGTTTTTGCCCCGTCAATACAGAATAACGGCGCCCCTTCTATCCGGGACGCCAGTAGTGTCCATGTTTCAGAAAAACGCATGCTATTGGTAAGACGCGACATTTTTTTATACCATCGCGCCTTTCTTATTCGTCGCCCCGTGCGGCTTCCGCCGCAGGTCTCGCCCGTTTTATCGATAAAAACCGGCTTTGATAACCTGCGGTCTGTTGCAGAAAAGGTAGTTAATCATGAACGCCAGGCACTTTCTCTCGATGATGGATTACACCCCGGATGAACTCTCGGGCTTGATCCGTCGTGGCGTAGAGCTTAAAGACCTGCGAAATCGCGGTGTACTTTTTGAACCGCTGAAGAACCGGGTATTGGGGATGATTTTCGAGAAATCATCGACACGTACCCGTCTTTCTTTTGAAGCAGGGATGATTCAGCTCGGTGGCCAGGCCATCTTTTTGTCCCATCGAGACACCCAATTGGGCCGCGGCGAGCCGATTGCCGACAGCGCGAAAGTGATGTCGCGCATGCTGGATGCGGTCATGATCCGTACTTATGCGCACAGCAATCTGACCGAATTCGCCGCCAATTCCCGTGTGCCGGTCATCAACGGCCTGTCCGATGACCTGCACCCGTGCCAGTTGCTCGCCGACATGCAGACCTTCCTGGAGCATCGCGGCTCGATCCAGGGCAAGACCGTTGCCTGGATCGGCGATGGCAACAACATGTGCAACAGCTATATAGAAGCGGCGATTCAATTCGACTTCCAGTTGCGTGTGGCCTGCCCTGCCGGCTACGAGCCAAACGCCGAATTCCTGGCACTGGCTGGCGAGCGCGTCACCGTGGTCCGCGATCCGAAAGCCGCAGTTGCCGGCGCACATCTGGTCAGCACCGATGTGTGGACCTCCATGGGCCAGGAAGAGGAAACCGCGCGGCGCAAAAAGCTGTTCGCGCCGTTTCAGGTCACGCGTGCCCTGCTCGACCTGGCTGACAAGGATGTGCTGTTCATGCACTGCCTGCCTGCCCATCGTGGCGAAGAAATCAGTGTCGACCTGCTGGATGATTCACGCTCGGTCGCCTGGGATCAGGCAGAAAATCGCTTGCACGCGCAGAAAGCGCTGCTGGAGTTTCTCGTCGCGCCGGCCTGCAAACCCGCATGAACCCGTTGCTGCTGAACCTGCGCAACCTCGCTTGCGGCTATCAGAACCAGCGCGTGGTGCAGGATCTGAACCTGCACCTCAACGCGGGTGACATAGGCTGCCTGCTCGGCTCGTCGGGCTGCGGCAAGACCACGACACTGCGCGCCATTGCCGGCTTCGAACCGATCCATGCGGGTGAGATCACTCTGGCGGGCGAAGTGATCTCCCGTCCGGGCTGGACCCTGCCGCCGGAGAAACGCCGTATCGGCATGGTGTTTCAGGATTACGCGCTGTTCCCGCACTTGAGTGTCGCCGAAAACATCGCATTCGGCATTCGCAACCACCCGCGCCTGGATAAAGTGATCGCCGAGTTGCTTGAACTGGTCAACCTCGGCGCGCTGGGCAAGCGCTATCCACACGAGCTGTCCGGTGGCCAGCAACAGCGAGTGGCGCTGGCCAGAGCACTGGCGCCCGAGCCGCAACTCCTGCTGCTCGATGAACCCTTCTCCAACCTGGACGGCGAGTTGCGCCGGCGCCTGAGCCATGAGGTGCGCGATATCCTCAAGGCGCGGGGCACCAGCGCGATTCTGGTGACTCATGACCAGGAAGAGGCTTTTGCCGTGAGCGATCACGTAGGCGTATTCAAGGAGGGGCGCCTGGAGCAGTGGGACACACCTTACAATCTCTACCACGAACCGCGCACGCCGTTCGTTGCCAGCTTCATCGGCCAGGGCTATTTCATTCGCGGGCAGATGATGAATCCGGAATCGGTGCATACCGAACTCGGTATTCTGCGCGGCAACCGGGCATACCCGGGCGTAAGCGGCGCCGCCGTGGATGTCTTGCTACGCCCTGACGACATCGTCTACGCGCCGCACAGCGACCTGAAAGCACGGGTCATCGGTCGAACCTTTCAAGGCGCCTCGACGCTGTATCGCCTGCAACTGTCGACCGGCAGTCAGCTGGAAGCCATTTTCCCCAGCCACGCCGATCACGGTCAGGGTGAGGAAGTCGGCATTCGTGTGGCAGCAGACCATCTGGTGCTGTTCCCGGCACCCGGCAGCGTGGTTGTGCATACGCTCAACCACTGAGACGCAGATCATTCCCTGCCGATCGGGGCAAATCTGGCCTGGGTATATTCAGCCAGTACCGCTGGCGAAAGCTCGACCTCAAGTCCCCTCCTCCCGGCACTGACGTAAATGCTGTCAAAGCGCTGCGCAGTTTCGTCGATAAAGGTGCGCAGACGCTTCTTCTGGCCCAAGGGGCTGATGCCACCCAATAGGTAACCCGTCGAGCGTTGCGCCGCTGCAGGGTCGGCCATTTCGGTTTTTTTTGCCCCGGCAGCCTGCGCCAAAGCCTTTAGATCAAGTGTTCCGACGACCGGCACGACGGCGACCAGCAATTCGCCTTTTTCGGTACTGGCGAGCAGCGTCTTGAACACCTGTGCAGGCTCCAGACCCAGCTTTTCCGCCGCCTCCAGCCCATATGACGGCGCTTTCGGATCATGTTCATAACTGTGAATGCGATGTTCGGCGCGATGTTTTTTCAGCAAATCCAGTGCGGGTGTCATGCAGCGCTCCAAAAGGTTCCGAATGCCCATCACTTTAAGCGAAGTAAAGTGAACATGCCTTGATTCACGCCACCTGCGACACTGATGGCCTTTTGGCAACAGCCTGAATTCCCCGGTGTAAAGCGGTCCTGCCGGGTCCTGGCGATTTACTGACCGTTCGGTTCCGACCTTTGACAGCGTTGTTTCTTGTCTATATTTTTTCGTTTACGAATATTATCGAAAGCGGTTTTTCGGTATAACTCGCACCGGCGATCAGAAATGGGGTTTTTTCTGAGACGCACGAATAACGAGCACCCACGCCTGTCTCAGGGTGCCGAGACAAAAACAAAAATGAGGTATCCATGTCCATCGCACTAAAACAACCGACGCTCACCGGGCAATGTGTGGCTGAATTTCTTGGCACCGCCCTGATGATTTTTTTCGGCACAGGATGCGTTGCAGCGCTCAAGGTCGCGGGAGCCACTTTCGGTCTTTGGGAAATCTGCATCATCTGGGGCATGGCTGTCAGCATGGGGATCTACCTCAGCGCCGGCATTTCAGGTGCCCACCTCAACCCGGCCGTCAGCATCGCGCTGAGTCTGTTCGCCGGTTTTGAAAAACGTAAATTGCCCTTTTATATCTCGGCGCAAATCGCAGGCGCGTTCTGCGGAGCGGGTCTGGTGTACCTGATGTACATCAGCCTTTTTTTCGACTTCGAACATGCTCACCACATCATTCGCGGCAGCGAGCAGAGTCTTGAACTGGCGTCGGTATTCTCGACATATCCAAACCCGGCCATTTCGGTCGGTCAGGCCTTTCTGGTCGAAGTGGTCATCACCACCATTCTGATGGGTGTGATCATGGCTCTGGGCGATGACAGCAATGGTTTGCCGCGCGGCCCGCTGGCGCCCTTGCTGATCGGCCTGCTGGTAGCCGTGATAGGCAGCTCGATGGGCCCACTGACCGGTTTTGCCATGAACCCGGCGCGCGACTTCGGTCCGAAGCTGATGACGTTCTTCGCTGGCTGGGGTGAAATGGCCTTCACCGGCGGTCGTGACATTCCTTACTTCCTGGTTCCGATTTTTGCGCCCATTCTGGGTGCCTGCCTTGGTGCTGCTGGCTACCGCGCGCTGATTGCGCGTCATCTGCCCAGCGCCGCTCCTGTTGAAAATGAAAAAGAGGCTCCTGTGGTTCGCGGCAAAGTTCAGGCTTCATCTTGAGCACCCCTCAATTTGAATCTCACTCAACTGAATCCCACCCAATAAATGCAAGGCAATCGACATGACTGACACACAGAACAAGAACTACATCATTGCTCTTGACCAGGGCACCACCAGCTCGCGCGCCATCATCTTCGACCGCGACGCCAACGTGGTGAGCACTGCCCAAAGCGAATTCGTCCAGCATTACCCGCAGGCAGGCTGGGTCGAACACGACCCGATGGAAATCTTCGCCACCCAGACGGCCTGCATGACCAAGGCGCTGGCGCAGGCCGATCTGCACCACAACCAGATCGCCGCCATCGGTATCACCAACCAGCGTGAAACCACGGTCATCTGGGAGCGAGACACCGGCCGCCCGATCTACAACGCAATCGTCTGGCAGTGCCGCCGCAGCACCGAGATCTGCCAGCAGCTCAAGCGCGACGGTCTTGAGGAGTACATCAAGGACACCACAGGTCTGGTGATTGACCCGTACTTCTCCGGCTCCAAGGTCAAGTGGATTCTGGACAACGTCGAAGGCAGCCGCGAGCGCGCCCGCAAAGGCGAGCTGATGTTCGGCACCATCGATACCTGGCTGATCTGGAAATTCACCGGCGGCAAGGTTCACGTCACCGACTACACCAACGCCTCGCGGACCATGCTGTTCAATATCCATACGCTGGAATGGGATCAGCGCATGCTCGACGTGCTGGACATCCCGCGCGAGATACTGCCAGAGGTCAAAGCCTCCTCCGAGGTCTACGGTCACAGCAAAAGCGGCATCCCGATTGCCGGTATCGCAGGCGACCAACAGGCGGCGTTGTTCGGCCAGATGTGTGTCGAACCCGGCCAGGCCAAGAACACCTACGGCACCGGCTGCTTCCTGCTGATGAACACCGGCAAGAAAGCCGTGAAGTCGGCGCACGGCATGCTGACCACCATCGGCTGCGGCCCGCGTGGTGAAGTGGCCTATGCACTGGAAGGCGCGGTCTTCAACGGTGGCTCGACCGTGCAGTGGCTGCGCGACGAACTCAAGCTCATCAACGACGCGCTGGACACCGAATACTTCGCTGGCAAGGTCAAGGACAGCAACGGCGTGTACCTGGTGCCGGCGTTCACGGGCCTGGGCGCACCTTACTGGGACCCGTACGCACGAGGCGCATTGTTCGGCCTGACCCGCGGTGTGAAAGTCGATCACATCATCCGTGCAGCGCTGGAATCCATCGCCTATCAAACCCGCGACGTGCTCGATGCCATGCAACAGGACTCCGGCGAACGCCTCAAGTCGCTGCGCGTGGACGGTGGTGCCGTGGCCAACAACTTCCTGATGCAGTTCCAGGCAGACATCCTCGGCACCCACGTCGAGCGTCCGCAAATGCGTGAAACCACGGCACTGGGTGCAGCCTTCCTGGCCGGTCTGGCGATTGGTTTCTGGAGCAGCCTGGACGAGTTGCGTAACAAGGCGGTGATCGAGCGTGTGTTCGAGCCATCGTGTGAAGAGGCGCATCGCGAAAAACTTTACGCTGGCTGGCAAAAAGCAGTCGCGCGTACTCGTGACTGGGAACCGCACGAAAACGAAGAGTGACAGCGCTGTTGTAAGGAGGGGAGCAGGATTCCGGCTGACAGGTTGCACTTTCCTGCGGCATGATGGGCGCCATTTGTAGAGGGCGTCCAAGGAAAAACAATGAACCTGCCTCCCCGCCAACAACAGATCCTCGAACTGGTCCGTGACCGTGGTTATGTCAGCATCGAGGAGATGGCGACGCTGTTCGTCGTGACCCCACAAACCATTCGCCGTGATATCAATCAATTGGCGGAAATGAACCTGTTGCGCCGCTACCACGGCGGCGCGGCCTATGACTCCAGCATCGAAAATACTGCCTACGCCATGCGTGCGGACCAGATGCGCGATGAAAAACAACGGATCGCCGAGGCCATCGCCGCGCAGATCCCGGACAACGCCTCGTTGTTCATCAATATCGGTACCACCACCGAATCCATCGCCCGTGCGTTGCTCAACCACAACAACCTGAAGATCATCACCAATAACCTGCATGTGGCGTCGATCCTCAGCACCAAGGATGATTTCGAGGTGTTGATAGCAGGCGGCAATGTGCGACGTGACGGTGGCGTGGTGGGCCAGGGCAGCATCGACTTCATCACCCAGTTCAAAGTGGACTTTGCCCTGGTGGGCATCAGCGGCATCGACGAAGACGGCAGCCTGCTGGATTTCGATTATCAGGAAGTACGGGTGTCCCAGGCGATCATCGCCAACGCACGCAAAGTGCTGCTGGCGGCTGACTCCAGCAAGTTCGGACGCAACGCCATGGTCCGCCTGGGGCCGATCACCCTCATCGATTGCCTGGTCACCGACCAGCCACCCGTGCCCGCACTGCAGCAGTTGCTGAATCAGCACAAGATTCGTCTGGAAGTGGTGTGATTGTCAGGCGCGAGCGGTGCTCGCGCGGCGGTCCGCATTGCTCATGAAGACGGTGCGTCGAGCGCCCTATTTTCTGGAGTCTGTACCGGCCTCTTCGCGAGCAAGCTCGCTCCCACAAGACTTGTGTACATATGGCGCAGCACGCATCTGTGACGCAGAGCGTCACCCAAGGCAGTCCCATGCCGGAGCGTGAGGAACGATAGGTGTCTTGAAGAACACTATCGTACCCATGCTCTGCGTAGGTATGCCGTTCCGGACGCTCTGCGTCCTCCCCGGTTCAAGCGATGCAGCGCAGATCGTTGATCCAGAGCAATTCAGTGCAGGCAGTGCACCGATCCTCCCGGTAACAATTCCCGCCCTACAATGTTCATATTTGTTCTTTTCCTGACACCATCATCAGTATTTTCAATCGATACGTGCTGGCAAGGGTCATTTTATTGAGCTATGATTTTCGAAAATGAACATTAATGTTCAGATTCGCCTTTCGAGCACTGCTCACGAATTGTCCAGGAGGCCACCAATGCCCCACACCAACGTGCCAACCCCGCCCCTCTCAGAGGTCTACGACATTGCCGTTATTGGCGGTGGCATCAACGGTGTCGGTATCGCAGCGGATGCCTCCGGTCGCGGCCTCTCGGTTTTTCTCTGCGAAAAGGACGACCTGGCCAGCCATACGTCTTCGGCCAGCAGCAAGCTGATTCATGGTGGCCTGCGCTATCTGGAGCACTACGAATTCCGCTTGGTGCGTGAAGCACTGGCAGAACGTGAAGTGCTCCTTGCCAAAGCGCCGCACATCGTAAAGCCAATGCGCTTCGTGCTGCCTCACCGCCCACACCTGCGTCCGGCCTGGATGATTCGTGCCGGGATGTTCCTTTATGACAACCTTGGCAAGCGCGAAAAACTCCCCGCATCGCGGACCATTCATTTCGGTGCGGACAGCCCGCTCAACTCGAGCATCACCCGCGGTTTCGAATATTCCGACTGCTGGGTCGACGACGCGCGCCTGGTAGTGCTCAACGCCATGTCCGCTCGTGAAAACGGTGCGCACATTCATACTCAGACCCGCTGTGTCAGCGCCCGCCGTATCAAGGGCATGTGGCATCTGCATCTTGAGCGCAGCGACGGCAGCCTGTTCTCGATCCACGCCAAGGCGTTGGTCAATGCGGCAGGCCCGTGGGTAGCCAAGTTCATCCGTGAAGACCTCAAGCTCGATTCGGCTTACGGCATCCGCCTGATTCAAGGCAGCCACCTGATCGTGCCGAAACTCTACGAGGGTGAGCACGCGTTTATTCTGCAGAACGAAGACAAGCGCATCGTGTTCACGATTCCGTACCTGGAGCACTTCACCATCGTCGGCACCACTGACCGTGAGTATCAGGGCGATCCGAACAAGGTGGACATCACCGAAGGCGAGATGGATTACGTGCTGAAAGTGGCCAACGACCACTTCAAGAAACAGTTGAGTCGCGCAGACGTGCTCCACACATTCTCTGGCGTGCGCCCGCTGTGCAACGACGAGTCCGATAATCCGTCTGCCATTACCCGTGATTACACGCTTTCGTTGTCAGGCGGCGCGGACGAGGCGCCAATTCTGTCGGTATTCGGCGGCAAGCTGACCACCTACCGCAAACTGGCAGAATCGGCAATGGCGCAGTTGGCACCGTTCTTCAAACAGATGAAACCAAGCTGGACGGCCAACGCTGCCCTGCCTGGCGGCGAAGACATGACCACCGCCGAAGCGCTGGCGACAGAAATGACCCGCCGCTTCAGCTGGCTGCCCGCGCCTATCGCAAAGCGCTGGTCGATCACTTACGGCAGCCGCAGCTGGCGCTTGCTGGAGGGCGCGCAAAGTCTGGAAGACCTTGGTCAGCATTTGGGTGCAGGCCTGTATACCCGCGAGGTCGATTACCTGTGCGATCAGGAATGGGCCACCAGCATCGAAGACATCCTGTGGCGCCGCACCAAGCTGGGCCTGTTCACGACGCCTGAGGAACAGGCCGCCGTGAGCAGCTACCTGGAAACCGTCGTGCGCAACAAAGCCTCTTTCGAAGCCGCCTGATAATCTGCTTGCAACCTGTTCACCCATCGTGCGGTGAACAGGTTTCCCTCCTTACTGCCCTCCTCCCGCCCCCCTTTCCATTCGGTTTTCCGAACAATCGCCCCCGCTTTATTCGGCTTCCCGGACGCATTTGTCCGTAGCATCAGAGCCGATCTAAAAAAACCCTTTTAAATTCAGCGTGTTGAATTCTAAAAACGGTCTGGCACGACTCATGCTCTACATTCTGAACCGAGCGTTTCGACAAGAGCGTGTGTCTGGATGTGGACGCCGTTGAAGCATTCGCCAACAAGCGGGCCGACTCTGATTGCGGCCCCATCAATAAAAAATGACATCAAGGACTCACCCATGCGCATCGTTCCCCACCTGTTGGGCGCAGCCATCGCTGCCGCTCTGATCAGCACGCCGGTTTTCGCCGCCGAACTCACTGGCACTCTGAAGAAGATCAAGGAATCCGGCACCATTACGCTGGGCCATCGTGACGCCTCCATCCCGTTTTCCTACATCGCTGATGCCTCTGGCGTGCCGATGGGCTACTCCCACGACATCCAGCTGAAAATCGTCGAAGCCATCAAAAAAGACCTGGACATGCCTGACCTCAAGGTCAAGTACAACCTGGTGACTTCGCAGACCCGTATCCCGCTGGTTCAGAACGGCACCGTCGATGTGGAATGTGGCTCGACAACCAACAATGTCGAGCGCCAGCAGCAAGTCGATTTCTCCATCGGCATCTTCGAAGTCGGCACGCGCCTGCTGTCGAAAAAGGATTCCAGCTATAAGGATTTCGACGACCTGAAAGGCAAGAACGTCGTCACCACGGCGGGCACCACGTCCGAGCGCATCCTCAAGGCGATGAACGCTGACAAGCAGATGGGCATGAACGTGATCTCCGCCAAAGACCACGGTGAATCCTTCCAGATGCTCGAGTCCGGCCGTGCAGTCGCCTTCATGATGGACGACGCGCTGCTGGCAGGCGAAATGGCCAAGGCCAAGAAGCCGGACGACTGGGCAGTGACCGGTACAGCGCAATCCTACGAGATCTACGGCTGCATGGTCCGCAAGGGCGATGCCCCGTTCAAGAAGGCCGTGGATGACGCCATTGTCGCTACCTACAAGTCGGGCGACATCAACGCCATCTACAGCAAGTGGTTCATGTCCCCTGTCCCTCCGAAAGGTCTGAACCTGAATTTCCCGATGAGCGACAAGCTCAAGGAACTGATTCAGAACCCGACCGATAAGCCAGCTGACGACAAGAAAGCCTGAGAGACCGGTTCAGCCAGTCTGAACTGACGGCATCCCGGGCGGGCAGCGCTCGTCCGGGATCGCCTCGTCATTCTCGACAGACGACAGTGCGTGCATTTCGATAGCAATAAAAAGAGGGGGAGACCCTGATGAATTACAACTGGGACTGGGGCGTATTCTTCAAGTCCACCGGCGTCGGCAGCGAGACCTATCTGGACTGGTTCATCTCCGGCCTGGGCTGGACCATCGCCATCGCTGTCATTGCCTGGATCATTGCCCTGATACTGGGTTCGGTGCTGGGCGTCATGCGCACCGTGCCAAACCGTCTGGTGTCAGGTATCGCCACGGTATACGTGGAAATCTTCCGTAATGTGCCACTGCTGGTGCAGCTGTTCATCTGGTACTTCCTGGTGCCCGACCTGCTGCCGGAAAACCTGCAGGAGTGGTACAAGCAGGACCTGAACCCGACCACCTCCGCGTTCCTCAGCGTAGTGGTCTGCCTTGGCCTGTTCACCGCTGCCCGGGTCTGCGAACAGGTGCGTACCGGCATTGAAGCACTGCCGAAGGGCCAGGAATCGGCCGCACGCGCCATGGGCTTCAAGCTGCCACAGATCTACTGGAACGTGCTGTTGCCGCAGGCTTACCGGATCATCATTCCGCCGCTCACCTCCGAATTCCTGAACGTGTTCAAGAACTCTTCGGTCGCGTCGCTGATCGGCCTGATGGAGCTGCTTGCGCAGACCAAGCAGACCGCCGAATTCTCCGCCAACCTGTTCGAGGCCTTCACCCTCGCGACCCTCATCTACTTCACGCTGAACATGAGCCTGATGCTGCTGATGCGTGTGATCGAGAAGAAAGTCGCCGTACCGGGACTCATCTCACTGGGGGGCAAATAATGGACTTCACTGGAATCGTTCCGGCCATTCCCGGCCTGTGGAACGGCATGGTCATGACCCTCAAGCTGATGGCGATGGGTGTCATCGGCGGCCTGGTACTCGGTACGCTGCTGGCCTTGATGCGCCTGTCATCGAACAAGCTGCTGGCCAATGTGGCCGGTGCCTACGTGAACTACTTCCGTTCGATCCCGCTGCTGCTGGTGATCACTTGGTTCTACCTGGCCGTGCCGTTCGTGCTGCGCTGGATTACCGGTGAAGACACGCCCATCGGTGCGTTCGCCTCCTGCGTCGTGGCCTTCATGATGTTCGAAGCCGCGTACTTCTGCGAAATCGTCCGTGCTGGCGTGCAGTCGATCTCCAAGGGGCAAATGGGCGCTGCTCAGGCGCTGGGCATGAATTACTCGCAGATGATGCGACTGATCATCCTGCCCCAGGCCTTTCGCAAAATGACCCCGCTGCTGCTGCAACAGAGCATCATTCTGTTTCAGGACACCTCTCTGGTGTACACCGTCGGCCTCGTCGATTTTCTCAACGCATCGCGCTCCAGTGGCGACATCATCGGGCGCGCCAACGAGTTCCTGATCATTGCCGGTCTGGTGTATTTCACGATCAGCTTTGCCGCCTCGCTGCTGGTGAAGCGCCTGCAAAAAAGGTTTGCCGTATGATTTCCATCAAAAACGTCAACAAGTGGTATGGGGACTTCCAGGTACTGACCGATTGCAGCACCGAGGTCAGCAAGGGCGAAGTGGTTGTGGTATGCGGCCCGTCCGGCTCCGGCAAATCGACCCTGATCAAATGTGTCAACGCGCTGGAACCGTTCCAGAAAGGCGATATCGTTGTCGACGGCACATCGATCTCCGATTCGAAGACAAACCTGCCGAAACTGCGCTCGCGGGTCGGTATGGTGTTTCAGCACTTCGAACTGTTTCCGCACCTGAGCATTGTCGAAAACCTGACCATCGCGCAGATCAAGGTGCTGGGCCGCAGCAAGGCCGAAGCCACCGAGAAGGGACTGAAGCTGCTGGAGCGCGTCGGCCTTTCCGAGCATGCGCACAAGCACCCCGGCCAGCTTTCCGGCGGGCAACAACAGCGTGTCGCCATCGCGCGCGCGCTGGCGATGGACCCGGTGGTCATGCTGTTCGACGAACCCACGTCCGCGCTCGACCCGGAAATGGTCAATGAAGTGCTCGATGTGATGGTGCAACTGGCTCAGGAAGGCATGACCATGATGTGCGTGACCCACGAAATGGGCTTCGCGCGCAAAGTCGCCAACCGGGTGATTTTCATGGACAAGGGACAGATTGTCGAAGACTGTGCAAAGGAAGAATTTTTCGGTGACGTCAGCGCACGCTCGGAGCGTGCCCAACAATTCCTCGCCAAGATTCTGCAGCACTAGGCAGTACTTTAACGGCTGCCCGCTCATCCGCGGGCAGCTGTTCGGTCCAGGACGACTGTGATGAAATGCGACCCCACTCTTTATCGCGCCGCCCCGCCATCACTCGCCGTGAAACCCCGTCTGATCCGCCAACTGTTCCTACCGCCGCTGATCCTCATGCTAATGATCGGGCTGGGCTATATCGCCTATCTGGTCAGTGAACACAGCGCCATCAAGGGACTACGCGAAACCGGCGAACGCCAACTGGAGCTGCACGCCCGCACGGTCGAGAGCGAAATCAGCAAATACACCTACCTGCCCAGCGTGCTGGAACTGGAATCCAGCGTGTCGCAGTTGCTGAACGAACCGGGACCCGAGCTTCAGCAGCAGGTCAACCGCTACCTCGAAGGGCTGAATCGACGCAGCCGCAGCCGTGCCATTTACGTAATGGACACCACCGGACGTGTGCTGGCCACCAGCAACTGGCGTGACGCCGACAGTTATCAGGGCGAAGACCTGTCTTTCCGTGCCTACTTTCAGGATGCCGTGCGCGGCCTGCCCGGGCGCTTTTACGGGATCGGCACCACCACCGGTGAGTCGGGCTATTACTTGGCGCATGGGCTGGAAGACAAAGGCCGCATCATCGGCGTTGCGGTGATCAAGGTACGCCTCGAAGCACTTGAAGAACGCTGGCAGCGGGCGCGCCTGGAGGCATTTGTCAGCGACGAGAATGGCATCATCATCCTCTCCAGCGACCCGGCTCGGCGTCTGAAATCAGTACGTCCGCTCACTGCCGAGATCAAGGAGCGCCTGGCTCGCAGCCTGCAATATTACTGGTGGCCGCTCAACGAACTGGTGCCACTGGAACGGGAAACCTTGTCTGAAGGCGTCGAAACACTGGTTTTCCCCGCCAACATCAGTGTCGACCGCGAACACAAAAAGGTCAGTTATCTGGCCCAGAGCCGCCCGCTGAATGACACCGCCTGGCACCTGACACTGCTTACTCCGCTGGAAGATCTGCGCCGCGAAGCGGCCAATCAGGGCATGCTGGTCGCCGTGGCCTGCGCGCTGGTGACCTTTCTGCTGATTGCCTGGAACGAGCGGCGCAAAGTGATCTCGACCCGGCTTGCTGCCAGGGAAGCGCTGCAGGCGGCCAACAACGAACTGGAACGCAAGATCACCGAGCGCACCGAACACCTGCGGGCCAGCAACGAACGCCTCAAGGCGCAGATTCGTGAACGAAGGCAGGCCGAAGACACTTTGCGCAAGGCGCAGGACGAGCTGGTACAGGCCGGCAAGCTGGCAGCCATCGGCCAGATGTCGACCAGCATCGCGCATGAGCTGAACCAGCCTCTGGCCGCACTGCGCACCTTGTCCGGCAACACCGTGCGCTTTCTGGAACGAGGTGCGCTGGATACCGCCAGTACCAACCTGCGTACCATCAATGACCTGGTCGACCGCATGGGCCGCATCACCGCCAGCCTGCGCGCATTCGCCAGACGCGGCGACGATCAGGGCCAGGCGCAACTGAGCAAGGCTGTCGATGCGGCGGCGCAGTTGCTGAGCGTGCGTCTGGAGCAGTCCGGCCTGATAGTGCATCGAGACTTCGTCGACGCCACCCTGACCATCGACCAGACCCGCCTGGAACAGATTCTGGTCAACCTGATCGGCAACGCACTGGATGCCATGTTCGACCTGCCGCAACCGGAGTTATGGCTCAGCGGATCGGTTGTCGACGGCCGATACCGTCTGCGGGTACGTGATAACGGGCGCGGCGTCGACGCCGAGGCGCGCAAGCATCTGTTTGAACCTTTCTTCACCACCAAACCGGGCGAACAAGGCCTGGGGCTGGGCCTGACGCTGTCGGCGAGCCTTGCCGCCGCAGCCGGAGGCAGCCTGAGCGCAGAGCATCCGCAGGACGGCGGTACGACGTTTGTCCTGAGCCTGCCGTTTATCCCCGATGCCCGCCACCCGGACAGCCCGACATGAGACGACACCCATGAGCATAAACAGCGACCTGACTGTCCTGATCGTTGAAGACGATCCGCATGTATTGCTCGGCTGCCAGCAGGCCCTGGCGCTGGAGGACATCGCCAGCGAAGGCGTTGCCAGCGCTGAAGAGGCGCTAAAGCGCATCGGTGACAACTTCGCCGGTATCGTCATCAGCGACATTCGCTTGCCGGGCATCGACGGCCTGGCGTTGCTGAGCCGTCTCAAGGCACGTGACAGCAGTCTGCCGGTGGTGCTGATCACCGGCCATGGCGATATCACCATGGCCGTCAACGCTATGCGCGATGGCGCTTACGATTTCATGGAGAAACCCTTTTCTCCAGAACGTCTGGTGGACGTCACCCGACGCGCACTGGAACAACGCGGCCTGGCCCGTGAAGTGTGGGCGTTGCGCAAGCAACTCGCCGAGCGCGATTCGCTGGAAGGCCGGATCATCGGCCGCTCCCCGGCCATGCAAAACCTGCGTGCGTTGATTGCCAACGTCGCCGACACCTCGGCCAACGTACTGATCGAAGGCGAAACCGGCACGGGCAAGGAACTGGTCGCGCGCTGCCTGCACGATTTCAGTCGGCGCAAGGACAGCCAGTTCGTGGCGCTCAACTGTGGCGGGCTGGCGGAAAGCCTGTTCGAGTCGGAAATCTTCGGCCATGAAGCCAACGCGTTCACCGGCGCGGGCAAACGGCGCATCGGCAAGATCGAACACGCGCACAACGGCACGCTGTTTCTCGATGAAGTGGAAAGCATGCCGGTCAATCTGCAGATCAAGCTGTTGCGCGTCCTGCAGGAGCGAACCCTCGAGCGGCTGGGTTCCAACCAGAGCGTTGCCGTGGATTGCCGGGTCATAGCGGCAACCAAATCCGACTTGAATGCCTTGGGCAAGACCAATCAGTTCCGCAGCGACCTGTATTACCGCCTGAACGTCGTCACGCTTGAACTGCCGCCCTTGCGTGAGCGCCGCGAAGACATTCTGCAACTGTTCGAACACTTCCTGCAGTTGTCGTCGTTACGCTTCGACCGCGAACCGCCCGTGCTGGATCAACAGACCAGTTCGAACCTGATGAGCCACGACTGGCCGGGCAATGTACGCGAACTGCGCAACGTGGCTGAACGCTTTGCCCTTGGCCTGCCAGCGTTCAAGCAGTCAGGCACGGTCAGTGAAAACCAGAGCCTGGGATTTGCCGAAGCGGTCGAAGCCTTCGAGCGCTCGTTGCTCGGCGACGCCTTGCAACGCAGCGGCGGCAACCTCAGCCAGGCCAGTCAGGAACTGGGCATGGCCAAGACCACACTGTTTGACAAGGTCAAGAAATACGGGCTTTGAGCACTGCGCCCGATCCTGAACGTGCGGCGTAGCGCAGATCTGTGACGCAGAGCGTGACCCACTGCATTCCAACGCTGGAGCGTGCGGAACGATAGGCGTCCTCAAGACACCTGTCGTGCCCATTCTCCGCGTGGGCATGCCTTCCGGACGCGCTGCGTCCGATCCCGCACGGGCAGTACGTTACTGCGATTCACCGATAATCTGGCGGATTGCGCTGACGAATACCTCGACCGGCTGACCGCCAGAGACGGCGTACTGGTCGTTGAAGACCATGGTCGGCACGGAGGTGATACCGCGAGACGTCCAGAGCTGCTCGGCCTCGCGAACCTCGGAGGTGTACTCGTCACTGTCCAGGATGGCCTGAGCACGCAGACGGTCCAGGCCGACCTTCTGCGCCACATCCGCGAGAGTCTGGTGATCGGACGGGTCTTTCAGGTCACTGAAATAGGCCTCGAACAACGCCTGCTTCAACGCGTGCTGCTTGCCTTGCTGTTCGGCCCAGTGCAACAGTCGATGGGCATCGAACGTGTTGTAGATACGCCGCTCGCCGCTGGCAAAAGTGAAGCCGAGTTCAGCACCGCGTTCACGGATGGTCTGGTGAATACCGTCGATCTGTTCCGGCGTGGAGCCGTACTTTTCGGCGATGTGCTCTTTGATGTCCTGCCCTTCGGCAGGCATGTTCGGGTTCAGCTCGAAAGGCTGGAAGTGAATGTGCGCTTGCACCTCATCCCCCAGTGCCTCCAGTGCCTGATCCAGCGCGCGCAGACCAATGACGCACCAGGGGCAGGAAACATCGGAGATGAAGTCGATCTTCAGTGCAGTTGTCATGTCGGCCCTTTTCGGTAAGCAAAGTCCACACGATACACCTCTGCCCATGCCTGACAACCAGGCAGACTTACAACTGAGCCAGGTTGCGACCGTCTTCATGCTGGGCTTTCAGGTACGGCAGCACTGCACCAAGCAACGGCGCCTTGAAGGCCTCCTGAAAACGGTGTGCCAGACCCGGAATCAGGCGCAGTTGGCTGCCCTGAATGTGCGCGGCCACATGCACGCCATGCATGACCGGCAACAGCGGGTCAGCCGTACCATGAACCACCAGTACCGGCAGACGCAGACGGTTCAGCAGTTCCACGCGGCTGGGCTCGGCCAGAATCGCCATGATCTGGCGTTTCACGCCCTCGGGATTGAACGCCCGGTCATAGGAAACGGCCGCCTGATGCAGCAGTTGCTGGCGATCATCCTTGACCTGCGGGCTGCCCAGCGCTGCAAGCAAATCGGCCTGCTGCTCGATCGCCACTTCCCGATTGGGCGCGCCGCGCCGCGCCAGCAGTTGCATCAACGCGGCACTGGGCATGGGCAGACCCTGCGCACCGGAACTGGTCATGATCAGTGTCAGGCTTTCGACCCGCGACGGCGCCAGATCAGCCAGATGCTGAGCGATCATGCCGCCCATGCTCGCGCCCAACACGTGAAACTGACGAATCTGCAATGCATCCATCAACCCCAGCGCATCGTCGGCCATATCAGTCAACGAATAGGGTGCCGAGACAGGCAGGCCAAGTTTATAACGCAGCACTTCGAACGTCAGATTGGCATCCGCTGGCTGTTGTACCCAAGAAGACAGACCCACATCGCGATTGTCGTAGCGAATGACCCGATAGCCCTGCTGACACAACGCGACCACGACCTCGTCCGGCCAATGAATCAACTGCCCGCCCAGCCCCATCACCAACAGCAAGGCAGGATCGGACTCGCTACCAATACTCTGGTACGCAATCCGCACTTCCTTGAGGTCAGCCATCTGTACAGGAACATCGGTATCACAACGATCGGCCGCAAAAGACGGCAAGCCGCACAGAAGCGCGGCCAGAAAAATTAAAACCCGCATGAAAAACACCAAAAAACAGATCCCCAGTAGGCCGCGAGTCTGATGATGTTTTCCCAAGCGCGCTGCCACACTTGCGTGACAGTTTGATGAATGGCGCTGAGCGGTCGTTAATCGAGTGTTGCGTTACGCAGCGACCTGGTCCGCCACCATCAGGTTTTCCCCAAAACGGGCGCGCGCTTCGAGGAGCGATTCCTGATGCCAGTTCGAATGCGTATCGCACTCGCCCAGGGACAGAACCTTGTAAACCGGCAGACGATCAAACACCGGGGCCAGCAGCTCCGGTTCGGTCACGCTGTCCAGATGCAACCCTGCAACCGGCAGCAAGGCCGCGACACCCAGGTTGGGCCGCAGGTCACCGTGATAGAGGCCAATAAGCTTCTTCAACGGCGAATACTGAAGAATGTGATAGGCACGTTCGAAGGCGTTGCTCCATGCCAGCGGCAGGTCGAGCGCCAGGATCGGTTCGTCGATCTGAATCCACTCGACACCGCGCGCCGCCAGACGCCCGAAGATCTCGCCATACACCGGCAGCAGATGCTCCAGCAGGTCGAGGCGATCCACTTCGTCACCCTGAACGTCACTTAGCCAGAGCAGTGTCAGAGGACCGATCAACGCAGGTTTGCGGCCTTGCTCGCACGCTTCGGCGACGCTCGCCAGCAGCGGTGCCCAAGCGGGCTGAAAACGCTGGTCGCGTTTCAGGTGTGGCACCTGCTGCGGGTAACGCGCCATCAGCCAGTTGCGCAGTTCGGCATCAGTTGTCGCAACACCCTGATCCTGTTTCCAGAAAGCCTGCAGAGCGTGCTGCAATTCACGGTCTGCGCCAATGTGAAAATAGTCAGGGTGTTGAGTCAGGGCCACGATGCGTCCTCCATAAAAGATGGGCCTATTGTCGACAGCTGACACAACATGAGACAAACTCATTTTTTTCGTGTTGATCACAAATACTGCTCATGGAGCACTGAACGTGCTTGAAATACGCCACCTCAAAACCCTGCATGCCCTGCGCGAGGCCGACAGCCTTGTGGAAGCAGCCGAGCGCCTGCATTTGACGCAGTCGGCGCTGTCCCATCAGTTCAAGGAGCTGGAAGAGCGCATGGGCATGCCGCTGTTCGTGCGCAAGACCAAACCGGTGCGCTTTACCAGCGCCGGTTTGCGCCTGCTGCAACTGGCCGACTCCATGCTGCCGCAACTGCGCAGTGCCGAGCGCGACATCGCTCGACTGGCGGGTGGTACGGCGGGACGGCTGCACATGGCAATCGAGTGCCACAGTTGTTTTCAGTGGCTGATGCCGACCATCGACCAGTTCCGCGATGCCTGGCCCGAGGTGGAACTGGACCTGTCTTCCGGCTTCTCGTTCGCACCCTTGCCTGCCCTGGCGCGTGGCGATCTGGACCTGGTGGTGACCTCCGACCCGCTGGAATTGCCCGGCATCACCTATGTGCCGCTATTCACCTATGAAGCGATGCTGGCGGTGGCCAATCAACACGCGCTGGCAAGCAGGCCTTACATCGTCCCGGAAGACTTGCTGACTGAAACGCTGATCACTTACCCGGTGGAACGCGACCGGCTGGATATCTTCACGCGCTTTCTGGAACCCGCCGACATCGAACCGGCACAGGTACGAACATCAGAACTGACGGTGATGATGATGCAACTGGTCGCCAGCGGGCGCGGGGTCTGCGGCATGCCGCACTGGGCGCTGCATGAATACAGCTCACGCGGCTATGTGAAGGCCAAGCGGCTGGGCGAGAAAGGACTGTTCGCGACGCTCTACGCCGGTATCCGCGCCGACATGCTCGACGCACCGTACATGCGTGACTTCCTGCTGACAGCCAAGGACACCTCGTTTTCGACGCTCGACGGGGTGAGTGTGGTTCGCTGACACCTGATTCGCTGAAATAGGGTTCGCTGACAGTGCCGTCCTGCACCGCGATGCAGGACGACTGCGCCGTTCAGCTGCGTGCAGCCTGCCGCTGAAGATACAGCGGCAGGATCAGATCGCGGGTCAACGGAGCCAGTTGCAAACCCGCATGACTGTCCGCGTCAACCCACAGCACTTCTTCGATCTCGGCGGCAGGCACTGCCTGGGCGTCGGTCCTGACCTCATACAACTGACAGTTGACCTCGAAACCAGGCTCGTTGGCGGCGGGTGCCGTGAACTCACCGAGAAACACTGCCTGCGCCGGATCGACGATCAGCCCGAGCTCTTCTTCGAGTTCTCTGGCCAGCGCCTGCGGTGCCGGTTCACCGGGCTCGATCTTGCCGCCCGGCTGCATGAAGGCCCGGGTACCGCGCTTGCGCACCAGCAGGGTCCGGCCGTCTGCGCCGATCAGCAGCGCCGCCGCGATGCGGATGATCTTCATGCGAAGATCTCCGTTTTCAGCAGCCGCGCCTGATCAGCCCGTTCCAGCGCCAGAACGATCAGGCGATGGATCAGCTCGGCATACGACAGACCGCTGGCCTGCCAGAGCTTGGGGTACATGCTGATCGAGGTGAAGCCCGGCAGCGTGTTGACCTCGTTGATGATGATGTCGCGCCCTTCGGTGACGAAAAAATCGACCCGCGAGAGCCCTGCGCAGCCCAGCACCTTGTAAGCCTGCAACGCGACGTCACGCACCTGATCACTCAGATCGGCGGGCAGCTCGGCGGGGATAGCGATGCGCGCCTGATCGCCGTTCAGGTACTTGGTGTCGTAGGCATAGAATTCATCGTTGGCAATCACTTCTCCACAGACGCTGACCTGCGCATCGAAGTTACCCAATACGGCGCACTCCACTTCCCGGCCGACGATGCCCTGCTCGATCAGCAGCTTATGATCGAACTCGAAACCCAGCGCCAGTGCCGCCGCAAAACCAGCCTCGTCGGACACCTTGCTGACGCCCACCGATGAACCCTGGTTGGCCGGCTTGACGAACATTGGCAGCCCCAATTGGTCGGCAGCTTCGGTGAAAGAAAGGCTCTCTCCACGCGACAGGACCCTGAACGGCGCGACGGCTATGCCCGCATCGCGCAGCAGACGCTTGGTCACATCCTTGTCCATGCAGGCCGCAGAGGACAGCACATCGGCGCCGACAAAGGGCACGGCCAGCATGCGCAGCAAACCCTGCAACGCACCGTCTTCGCCAAACGCGCCGTGGATCAGCGGGAATACCACATCAATGGCAGCCAGTGGCTGACCTGACTCGACGTCGACAAACTGCCCGCCGATGCTGCCCGGCAGCAAGGACAACGGCTTGCCTGATGCGCTCAGTTTGATCCGTGCAGGATCAGTGGCGTTGAGCAGGTAATCGGCTTCGTCGAAATGCAGCCAGCGGCCCAGCTTGTCGACGCCGATCAGGGTCAGCGCATAGCGTTCACGATCAATCGCATTGATCACGTTGCGTGCCGACTGCAACGAAACCTCATGCTCGCTGGATTGCCCACCGAAAACGATGGCGACTGACTTTTTCAAAGCGGTTACTCCTGTTTTTCAGGCCGCGAAGATAAAAGCAATGTCGGCTGTTAGTCCAGTAGATGATTGGTCGCAGGCCTGAAATTCAGACAAAAAAATCCCGGTCGTGGGCAATCCATACGAAATGCCCACGACCGGGAGGTCAGACCGCTCATTGAGCGGCTGCGGTTTCTTTCTTGCCAGTCGAGCCAAAGGTGGCGAAACGCTTGTTGAAACCCGCGATCCTGCCTTCGGTGGTGGTCTTGCGCTGCTGCCCGGTGTACATCGGGTGCGAGGCGCTGGAAACGTCGAGTGCAACTTAAGGATAGGTAGTGCCGTCGGTGTGCTGTTGCGTGCGGTCTGTGTCTACGGTGGAGCCGATCAGAAAGTAAACGTCGGCAGCGGTGTCGTGGAACAGCACGGTGCGGTATTGAGGATGGATATCGGGTTTCATCGTGATCTCTCCAGTGAGTTGAATGCAATAGTTATACAGTAACATAACGGAAGATGAGAATGATTGCTGTTGATTAGCATCATTGGTGAGGTTGATCGAACACGCACACGGTGCAGCGGTCGGCGTGAAGCCACCGGAACGCCTGAGCCAGAGACATTCTGTAATAGCGCGCCTTTGCAATTGCCCTCGATTAGCGGCACCCTGCCGCGCCGCCGAACGTCACTGGTCGCCGGCCTGGAACCTGAGCCTCTGTGGCCTATCTTTACTCATCAGCACTTTCAAGAGTCCACCGTTATGACTAACGGACGCGATCATCGAATCGACTTCTTTCGCGGCCTGGCGCTGATCTTCATCTTCTGGGATCACGTGCCGGATAATCCCCTGGCGCAACTGACCGTACGCAACTTCGGCTTCAGCGACGCAGCGGAAATCTTCGTTTTCCTCGCCGGCTACGCCTCGATCCTGGCCTACGGGCGGATCGCTCGACGTGACGGCATGCTGGTGGCTGGTGTGCGAATGCTGCGCCGGACCTGGGTGCTTTATGTGGTGCATATCTTTCTGCTGACCCTGCTGATGGGCATCGTCTTCTTCGCCAACAATCATGTCGAGACGCGCGACATGGTCCAGCAGATGGGCCTTGAATACTTCGTCGGCAACCCGCAACAGGCATTGGCTGATGAACTGCTGCTGCGCTTCAAGCCGAACCTGACCGACCCGTTGCCGCTGTATATCGTGCTGTTGTTGACCTTGCCGCTGACCTTGCCATTGATGCTGCGCAAACTCGAAGTGGCCGTCGGCCTGTCGATTGCGCTGTACCTGATGGTGCCATTATTCGGCTGGAACCTGCGCGCCTACGAAGGCGGCGGTGTCTGGTACTTCAACCCGGTCGCCTGGCAGCTGCTGTTCGTGCTCGGCGGTGCGTGCGCGTTGCGCAGCGAAACAGCCATAACAGTTAAGCACCCTCCGTTACGCCAACAACCCTTGTTCATGGTGGCCGCCGTTTACGTGCTGGTCGCAGGCACACTGACGTTCAGCGAAAAATGGCCCGGCCTGCACGCCGCGCTGGTCTCCAGCCTGCACCTTGAAAGCCTTTACCCGATCAGCAAGACCGACCTTGCGCCCGTCCGGTTAATGCACTTTCTGGCCCTGGTCTACGTCGTCGCCCGACTGCTGCCAACCTCAAGCACCTGGCTCGAAAACTGGCCCGCCCGCCAGACTTGCCGCATGGGCCGCTATTCGCTGGAAGTCTTCTGTCTGGGCGTATTGCTCGCGCCACTGGCAGACATGGCCAATGCACTGGCAGGCGATACATGGCCCATGCAAGTGACGACCGCGATTGTCGGCCTGGGGTTGATGATGCTGATGGCCAATGGGCTGGAGTTGAATAAGCGGCTGGGGAAATCGCCCCGCCTGTTAACTACTTGAGAACAGCGTCACGTTTGCACGCCCTCTCGGAAACGTCCTACTGGTTTATCAGGCCAAGTTTTTCAGGAACTGGCCGCTATTCGGTATGAGATCAACAAGATACCCACACCGAATTCATAAAATATTTGTCGGCTAATATAAATCTGGACATCAGTAATTCTCATGACATGATCGGCTACAGCAAATTCATGAATAGTATCGTACAAAAGGCATGACGAATGGATACAGCGAGTCTGAAGCAATGCTGAAAAACCAGATTCCTCGTCTATTTCCCTGGCAGTATGAGACATCAGCCTGGCGAGACAAATGATTCGCCAGGCTGAGTTAGGCGTTAACCGCGAGGAGCAACAGTTCGCACAACGGTTTGTGTGCAGATGTGTCCCATGTAAAAAATATGAGGGGTCGCCGTGATGGGCCCTAAAGAGAAATTACTTACGAAGTAGCGAGCCACTCTATAGTTACTTCTCCAAGTGTTGAACCCCCTTTGCGTGTGGACAAAATCTTGGGCCTCCGTACCTCCATAGCAACGTCCGAACTCAATGCGCTCAGAGGCGAACCCATCAGCACCGCTAACCAGAATATGCCTGATCGAGGCGTCTTTTTCACCAAAGCTCAGATCCAAAATAGCCATACCGCCTTCCAATGGCGTACCTTTAGTATCGCTAAACCTCACCTCAAGCAGAGCTTCTTTATAAATCTGCGTTGCCAACCAACCAGGGTTAGTATATCCACTTGGAATTCTTATCACTCCCGGTTCGTCGAGCAGCTCATAGCTTTTTAGAACAGGATAGGACCCAAATCTGACAGTGTATGGAAGCCTGCCACCTACCAGTGAGTTTCTTGGCGTGACCCTGATGATCACTTCAGCCCCAGGAGCCAGATCTTTAAAAACCTTGGTCTCAAGTGTCTGAGCAACCCATTCACCATTTTCGTAATACTCGGTCTTCCACTCGTTAGTGACCGGATCACCGACAGGTGTATAGAGCAATACATCTTGCCCACGGTGCGAGACAAAGCCGTAGTAGTGGACGGGGTGTTTATCTGTCAACACATCTGCCACCGAGTGTAGTTTATCCAGCATGACGGTAAATCTTGGCTCGGAAATTTCTTGCACAGCTTCAGCCGCAACGGCCTCGTTGGTTTCATGACTTGATGCACCGACCGGGTCCTCGGCACCTTTATTGGCATGAGCGTCGGAGGCCGATGCCATTATCACGAAAATGGACAACAAGCAAAAACCAACACATTTTCTTCCATAAGTATTCATAGGTATTCTCGCAGATTATGCAGAGGCAGGTTGCCACTGACAAAATTAACGCAATAGAAAGTTAGGCACCTGGTCAACCCTCACATTAAAATCAAGGAAACTTCCTACAAAAAATAATCACCACTGCAGTCTAGGAAAAATCCTACACACTTATCAGGCAAAGTTTTGCGAAGGTCTGCCGCTAGCTAGTTATCATTGACACCAAAGAGCGCTTAGCATGCATATCAACCCTTTAGCTTCTGCATCACAAAATCAACAGCGCACTCTCTCGGGCTCAAGTTCCCTCACCTCACCTGCTGCTCCGCCAATCAACATTCCTCAGGCGCGTGATAACGTGCGTGATCCGAACGCTGAGTTCTATACCACCGAGGAAACACCCTGGTTATCCGACTACAAAACGTCGGCGGCAGGACGGGTTATGCTGGAAAGTATGTCTGAAGAGATATCGAACCTACTCCGAAGTACATACCTGGGTGACTTAACTAAAGATTTTGACAAGACCCTATGCCGTATGTACGACAATTTTCACGATTTCAAGCAGCAGCTTTTTTACCTTAATACGGAGCTGTCAAATAAGCACTTCGGCTTCACGCTGGGTTTTAATCAGGAAATCCAAGTGACCGACCCAGACGATGTGCTCACCCCGGCAGAGTTCGCGTACCTGACCGAGAAGCTGAACGAACGTCAACAACTGAAGGAGGATCTGCGTGCGCACGCAAAAATTGTGATGACGTTACTCGATCACTACACGGAGAAATTCGGCAACCAGCACACACTCAACCTTGAGAATTACAGCAAGGTTATCGACTACGGGCAGGTCTTCAGCCGCAACCACATTGGCAACTTCATGGACACGATCATTTACCAGATCGAGCGCAATGCGCCGAAGCGTGAAGAAGAGCGCAAACCGTTGGTTGATCTTCACGTCTGATCAAGCCAGCGCCACTGCAGTTCATGTGTGGCTGCAGTGGGATTAGTTCATGACGCTCATCCCCGCTGCGCGCCATCCTCCCTCGAAAACCACCAGACAATTCCCTCCCACAATCCCATCCAGCGTCTAAGCTTGGGTCAGGTGCTTTGACAGGATGACCGGACAATCGACTATGGGCGCATTTCGGCATTCCGATAGCAAGCAAGAGACGCTATCCGCTGATCGTGAGGATGATCCTCGTACGCCCAAATATCCGCGTCGCAAGCGATACGGATGGCGGGTGTTCTGGGTCGTGGTGGTGTTGGCCGGGGTTGCATTGGGCGTTGCGGTGGCCGTGGAGAGCAGAACCTCCAGGCTTCAGGCGCGCGAATTCAGCCGCTTTGCCGCGAGCCTGGGTTACTCGATGCAGCCCGGACCTAGTCATGACGTGGTGTATCCCGGTGACGGGCCGTTCGACCGGCGCCTGGGCTATTCATCCATGGATGAATTCCTGTCGCGCCTGCTCAAACGCGACTACGTGATCACGCGCCAGACCCGCTTTTCCCCGGAACTGTTGCGTTACGTCCGGCATGGATTTTTCGTGCCTTACGAGGAAAAGACCCAGGCCGGGCTGTCGATCACCGATTGCCGAAACGAGCCGCTGTACGAATTCAGATACCCACAGCAGTTTTACCCGACCTTTGCCGCCATTCCGTCATTGCTGGTGAACAGCCTGCTGTTCATCGAAAACCGCGACCTGCTCGATCCGCAGCAGCCCATGGCCAACCCTGCGGTGGACTGGCCACGTTTTGTCAAAGCCGCCTGGTCGCAACTGGCGAAGATGTTTGCCCTCCCCGGCCAGTCGGCTGGGGGCAGCACGCTGGCCACTCAGCTGGAAAAATACCGTCACTCCCCAGACGGGCTGACGCTGTCGGGTTCTGAAAAGCTGCGGCAGATGATTTCCGCCAGCGTTCGCGCCTATCAGCCGGGGACCGAGACACTCGCCGTGCGCCAGCGGGTGGTGCGTGACTACCTGAACAGCGTGCCGCTGTCTGCGGTGCCAGGGCATGGCGAAGTGCATGGTCTGGCTGAAGGACTGCGGGTGTGGTTCGGCGCAGACTTCGGCAAAACCAACGAGATACTGGCTTCTAATCCCGGCGATAAACAGGCACTGGCCGACAAGGCGCTGGCGCTGCGTGAAGTGCTCTCACTGGTGATCGCCCAGCGTCGTCCGTCGCACTATCTGGCCAAGGGCCGCCAGGAATTGGCAGAACTGACCGACAGCCACATTCGGTTGCTGGCCCAGGCCAACATCATCGACCGACCGCTGGCCGATGCCGCGCTGGCAGCCCAGGTCACCTACCGCGACTGGGCGCAGCAACCGACCCTGCAGCCCATCGAAACCAACAAGGGCATCAGTGTCGCGCGCACTCGCCTGTCGAATCTGCTCAATCGCCCGCTCTACGATCTGGACCGTCTTGACCTGTCCGCCACCAGCACCCTGCATGGCGAATTGCAGCGCAGCGTCAGCCAGTACCTGCGCGACCTGGCCAACCCTGAATTTGCCGCAAGGATCGGGTTGATGGGCGAGCGCCTGTTGACTCCGGCCAGCACAACACAGGTGCGCTACAGCTTCACGCTGTTTGAACGCGGCGTGGACGGCTCGCGGGTCAGGGTCCAGACCGACAGCACTGATCAGCCGTTCGATATCAACGAAGGCAGCAAGCTGGAGCTGGGCTCGACGGCGAAGATGCGCGTGCTGACGACGTATCTGGAGATCATCGCCGAACTGCATGGGCGCTATGCGGGCCTGAACCCTGCGCAATTGCGCAAAGTCCCTGTCGAGGAACCGGATCGGCTGACCCGCTGGGCGGTGGATTATCTGCTGCTGAACAAGGACCATGACCTGGCGAAGATGCTCTCGGCCGCACTCGACCGCACCTATTCGGCCAGCCCAGCAGAAGCGTTCTTCACCGGTGGCGGCATGCACCGTTTCAATAATTTCCGGCGCGAAGACAACGAGCGGATTCCAACCCTGCGCGAATCGCTGCGTGAGTCGATCAACCTGCCGTTCATCCGCCTGATGCGCGATGTCGTTCGCTACAGCACCTATCAGGCGCCCAACAACAGCGCCGAGCTGCTCAAGGATGATGACAACCCGCGCCGCCAGGAATACCTGGCGCAGTTTGCCGACCGCGAAGGCACGGTATTCCTGCTGCGCTTCTGGAAACGCTACAAGGAAAAGACCACGCAGGAGCGACTCGACACCTTCCTCGACGGCATTCACCCGACGGCGATCCGTCTGGCTGCGGTGCACCGTTATCTGCTGCCGGGCGCTGATCAGGGCACATTCAACGCGTTCATCCGCGCCCACCTGGACGAGCCCAGGGCGAGCTCGAAACTCACCGACAAACGTCTTGCCGAGCTGTACAAGAGTTACGGACCGGGCACTTATGATCTGCCCGATCAAGGCTACATCGCCCGCGTCCATCCGCTGGAACTGTGGCTGGTAGGCTACCTGCTCAAACACCCGGACGCGCAGTTCAAGGACGCAGTGGCCGCCAGTCGTTTCGAGCGTCAGGAAGTCTATGGCTGGCTGTTCAAGAGTCGCCACAAAGGCGCTCGCGACAGCCGTGTGCGGACCATGATGGAGGTCGAAGCGTTTCTGGACATCGAGCAACGCTGGCAGCGCGTGGGTTATCCGTTCGACCATCTGGTGCCTTCGCTGGCGACGGCTATCGGCAGTTCGGGAGACCGTCCGGCGGCGCTTGCCGAGCTGATCGGCATCATCCAGAACGATGGTATCCGCCTGCCTGCGGTGCGCATCGACAGTCTGCACTTTGCTGCCGATACGCCTTACGACACCCAACTGAGCATCAACCCGGAACTGGGCAAGCGTGTGTTGCCATCGGAGGTCGCAGCGGCAATGCGCGAGGCCTTGTCGCAAGTGGTGGATGGCGGCACGGCCAAACGCGTGCAAGGCACGTTCAAGATGCAGGACGGCAGTGTGCTGGCGATGGGTGGCAAGACCGGCACCGGCGACAACAGGATCGAAAGCGTCGGTGCGGGCGGACGTATTCTCAGCTCAAGGGCAATCAACCGCACGGCGACTTTTGTGTTTTATATCGGCGACAACCACTTTGGCGCGCTGACGGCGTTTGTGCCGGGACGTGCTGCCGAGGGCTTTCGCTTCACCTCGGCGTTGCCGGTGCAGGTGCTCAAAGGCATGGCACCGATCCTGACGCCGTACCTGGAGAACCACGGACAGGCGATGTGCAACGCCCCGCTTGCCGATCCGCCCAAGGGTGTCTGACCGGCAATGACCGCTCGTCTGCCAGCTCTGTGATTACAATAAGATATATCTTAAGGTATATCTAACTTGTAACCAGAGAGCAAAAACATGCGTGAAGATAAACACCCTCCCCACCACCGTCCGCCGCATCTTCGTGAACCAGGTGAAGATCGCGACGGCTTTGAAAAACGCCCGGGCCGTGAACGCGGTGGACGTGGCCCTCGGGTTTTCGCCCCTGGCGATCTGAAATTACTGCTGTTGGCGTTGATCGCCGAACAGCCCGCCCACGGCTATGACCTGATCCGCAAGATCGAAGGTCTGTTCGAAGGTGCGTACTGCCCCAGCCCCGGCGTTATCTACCCCACCCTGACGTTTCTTGAAGAAAGCGAAATGGTGGTCGGCGATGCCCAGGCCGGCAAGAAGCTCTACACCATCACCGATGCGGGTCGCCAATCCCTGGACGATCAGGCCGTGGCGCTGGAAGGTGTGCGCATGCGCATCGATGTCAGCAAGCGCTCACTGCGCGGCCACGATCGTCCGCCGGAAATCCACGAAGCGGTGCACAACCTGCGCCACGCGCTGCAGATGCACCATGGCCGCTGGAGCCCGGAAGAGATTTTGCGCGTCAGCGAACTGCTCAACAGCACGGCCAAGGCTGTCGTCGATGGGCCTCAACCTGCCTCGGAGGAGTCGGCATGAATTCGCCCCAGTCAATCCATCGCGTCATGCATGAAATCAAGCGTCGCAAGCTGCAGGTGGTGCGGGTCACGGAACTGACACCCCTGATGCGCCGCATTACCTTGCAGGGGCCGGAGTTGGCGGGTTTCATCAGCCTGGGCACCGACGACCACGTCAAACTGTTCTTCCCGCAAACGGCAGAAGAACAGGCCGCGCTGGAAAACCTGAACCCTGCCGGCGACAAGGACACGCCGCGTCCGCCGATGCGCGATTACACACCGCGTCGCTACGACGAAGAAACCGGGGAACTGGATATCGATTTCGTTCTGCATGGCGAAGGCCCGGCGGCCACCTGGGCCGCGCAGGCAGCGCCCGGGCAATTCCTGCACATCGCCGGTCCAAAGGGGTCGATGGTGGTGCCGGACATGTTCGACAGCTACCTGCTGATCGGCGACGAAACAGCCATTCCGGCCATCGCCCGACGCCTTGAATCGCTGCCCGCCAACCGCGCTGCGCTGGTGGTGGTCGAAGTCGCCAACCCGCAGGAACAGCAGGTGTTCGACAGTGCCGCACAGGTCGACGTGATCTGGATCGTACGCGGCGAACAGAGTCTGCTGGACGTCACGCGTCGTCTGGAGATGCCCGAGGGCAAGCTGTACGCCTGGGTCGCGACCGAATCCGCGCTGTCACGCAAGTTACGTCGTGTGCTGCTCGACGAGTTCGGCCTGGAAGAGGACTTCGTCAAGGCCGCCGGTTACTGGAAGCTGGACAGCACTGAAGAATGAGCAGGACCGGGCGACTCACCGGGTACGACGAGACGCCCGTTTATCAACTGCCAGCAGCACCAATGCGATCAGCACGAAACCGAGCAGCACGCCCAGCGCGTTGATGAATGCCGCCGGGAAACCGAGCGTGCCGACATCGATGAACGGGTACAGGTAATCACCGAACATGTGGCCACGCAGCAGGACATAGGCGAAGTAGACGATCGGATAGATCGCCCAGAGCACTACATGGCTCAGACGCAGCGTGCCCTTGGGCACGTACAGCCACCAATAGAGCACGAACGCCAGCGGCATTATGTCGTGCAGCAGTTCGTCGGCCACCCACTGCCAGCCTTCCGGGTGCCACAAGTGGCGCAGCAGAATGTTGTAGGCGATGCCCACCAGCGCAATACTCACCGCAATGCCACCACACACCACCGGATGCCGGAAAAACCGGTGGCCTGCCGACTGCCGTGTCGTCAGCGCGCAACTCAGGGCGACCGCTACCAGCGTATTGGTCAGTACGGTGAAAAAACTTGAAAAGCGCACCAGCCCACCCAGCAGACTGGCGTGATCGGCATAACGGCCAATCAGGATCAGGTAAAGCTGAATCACCAATCCCGACCAGCCGAGACAAGCGGCCACAAGGGCGTAATAGCGCTGTCCCTGCGCAAGTTGTGGATGTTCACTGAGCATCAATCGGTATCCTTGCGTGCCGGCGTCCCTGCCGGACTGTCTGGCGGGCCTGTTACCAGCCCTTGCTGCGATGCAATTTCACATACAGCGCTTCGACCTTTTCCCGCGCCCAGGGTGTCTTGCGCAGGAAGGTCAGGCTGGACTTGATGCTCGGATCGCTCTTGAAGCAGCGAATATCGATGCGTTCGGCGAGGCCGGACCATTCGTAATGTTCGACCAGCGCCCTGAGGATCTGCTCCAGCGTGACGCCGTGCAACGGGTCGGAATTGGGTGTTGTCATGATGAGCCTTGCAACGAAATAAGAAGAGACGAACCTGAACGGATCTCTGGAGTACGCAGGTGCTTCCCGAAAGTCTGCCATTGTAAGCGCCGCGCTTTCATAAAACACCGTCGACCTGCAGCACTGTTGCCGGCGTTGCAATGATCCATGTCAGGTTTTTCGCTTTTAGAAAAATCGTTAGCGCCCTATCATTGCCGGGTTAAGGATTGAAGATTCCCCCTTCTGCAGATGTTCCTTCGGACAAAAAGCCTATGCACGAATTCGGGCGGTAATGGTCTACGACTCAACGACCGCGCCAGCCGAACGTGCAGCCGCGCTCTGCCTGACGGTTTAATTCCACCGTCGGCGATTCGTCTCAACAAGCAGCTTCAAGGAATGGCGCCAGGGCAGGCGATGCTTAAAAACAAGATTTCAATTACTTACTTCTCGCGGAGATTCGCATTATGAGCACTGACGGTGCTTCAAATAGAAATCGCCTGTTGCCGACCCTGCTCGGGCTGGTGATCCTGTTGATGGGGCTGGCCTTGCTGGTCGGTGGTGCCCGACTGCTGCAACTGGATGGCTCGTTGTATTACCTGTTGGCCGGTATCGGCTTCGCCGTGACCGGCGTGTTGCTGATCACGGGTCGCGCGGCTGCGCTGGGCCTTTATGCACTGCTGCTGTTCGCGAGCACTGTATGGTCGTTGTGGGAAGTCGGCCTCGATTGGTGGCAACTGGTGCCACGCCTGGCGCTGTGGTTCGCACTGGGTATCGTATTGCTGCTGCCATGGTTCCGCAGACCGTTGCTGCGCAACGGTCCGGCACGCATGGGCACCGGTGCATTGAGCATCGCTGTGGTGCTGGCCGGCCTGACCGCGCTGGCGAGCCAGTTCACCAACCCGGGCCGTATCGAAGGCCAGCTGGACCGCGAGACGGCTGGCACGACCAACACCGCCCCAGCCATGCCTGACGGCGACTGGCAGTCCTACGGCCGCACCGCCTTCGGTGACCGTTACTCGCCGCTGGCGCAGATCACGCCGGAAAACGTCAACAAGCTGGAGCCGGCCTGGACCTATCGCACGGGTGACATTCCGGGGCCGAACGATCCGGGGGAAACGACTGCCGAGAACACCCCACTCAAGGTCAACGGCATGCTTTATGTGTGCACGCCGCACAGCCAGGTGATCGCGCTTGACCCGGATTCGGGCAAGGAAATCTGGCGCTTCGATCCGAAGCTCAGCACTCAGAACGCTGCCAACTTCAAGGGCTGGGCGCACATGACCTGCCGTGGCGTCACCTATCATGACGACGCTGCCTACGCCGCCAGCGCCCCGGCGCAAAGCCCGACGGTCCCGGCTGCTGACGGCACGGCCACTGCCAGTGCTGCCTGCCCGCGCAGAATCTTCCTGCCGACTGCCGACACCCGTCTGATCGCGCTGAACGCCGATACTGGCAAGATGTGTGAAGACTTCGGCAACAAGGGTTCGGTTGACCTGACCGCCAACATGGGCACCTTCGCTCCGGGCGGCTACTACTCCACGTCGCCACCCGCGGTCACCAAGGACCTGGTGATTATCGGTGGCCACGTCACTGACAACGTCTCCATGGACGAGCCGTCCGGCGTGATCCGCGCCTATGACGTGCACACCGGCCGTCTGGTGTGGAACTGGGACAGCGGCAATCCGGAAGAAACTGCACCGATTGCCGAAGGCAAGATCTACACCCGCAACTCGCCGAACATGTGGTCCATGTTCAGCGTCGATGAAAAGCTCGGCATGATCTACCTGCCGATGGGTAACCAGACCCCTGACCAGTGGGGCGGCGACCGTACGCCAGAGTCCGAGAAGTACAGCGCGGGCCTGGTTGCACTGGACATCGCGACCGGCCGCGTGCGCTGGGACTACCAGTTCACTCACCATGACCTGTGGGACATGGACGTGGGCGGTCAGCCGACGCTGCTGGACATGAAAACCGCTGACGGCGTCAAACCCGCAGTGCTGGCGTCGACCAAGCAGGGCAGCATCTACGTGCTGGATCGCAGCACCGGCAAACCGATCGTGCCGATCAATGAAGTGCCGGTCCCGCAAGGCGCTGTCGCGGGCGATCACACCTCGCCGACCCAGCCCAAGTCCGACCTGAACTTCATGCCGCCGCCGCTCAAGGAGCGCGACATGTGGGGCGTGACGCCGTTTGACCAGATGATGTGCCGGATCGACTTCAAGTCGCTGCGCTACGATGGTCCGTTCACGCCACCGTCTTTGCAGGGTTCGATCGTTTATCCGGGTAACTTCGGCGTGTTCGACTGGGGCGGTATTTCCGTCGACCCGGTGCGTCAGATCGCCTTCGTCAATCCTAACTACATGGCTTTCCGTTCGAAGCTGGTACCGTCTGCCGAAGTTGAAGGCGGCCCGGGCCGCAAGAGCGAAACCGAAGGCGTACAGCCGAACAAGGGCGCGCCTTATGGTGTGATCCTGGAAGCACTGCTGTCGCCGATGGGCCTCCCTTGCCAGGCACCCGCGTGGGGTTACGTGGCGGCGGTCGACCTGACCAACCACAAGACCATCTGGATGCACAAGAACGGTACCGTGCGCGACAGCTCGCCGATCCCGCTCCCGCTGACCATGGGCGTTCCAAGCCTGGGTGGTACGTTCACCACCGCCAGCGGCCTGGCGTTCATGAGCGCTACGCTTGACCAGTACCTGCGTGCTTATGACGTGCGTAACGGCAAGCAGTTGTGGGAAGCCCGCCTGCCCGCAGGTGCGCAAACCACCCCGATGACCTACACCGGCAAGGACGGTCAGCAATACGTGCTGGTCGTTGCGGGCGGTCACGGCTCACTGGGCACCAAACAGGGTGACTACGTGATGGCGTTCAAACTGCCGAAGTGATGCGTTGCTGAGGTCAATGAACGGCGGCTACCGAGAGGTAGCCGCTTTTTTTTGTCGCCACTGAAGCCGGATCCCGGTTGATCCAGCTACCGGGCAGGGTTGCGGCAGACGACTATCGCTCCTCACGCTCCAGCGTGGGAATGCCGTTCTGGACGCTCTGCGTCCTCTCTCCAGTGCGACTGACTAGCGTGCCTTGGCGCTGCTTTTGTCACTGGCGCGCAGGATGTCGCTCCAGCGGCGGACCAGGTAGTTGTGCTCGTTCATGACCGAATTCCACACGGCAATATGGCCCATGCGTTCTTCGTAGGAGCCGCCGTCGCGGACTTCTCCGGCGTCGATGAGCGGCAAGCCGTCGCTGCCGAGCAGTTGTTCGCGCGCAGGCAGGCCGGCGTACCAGTAATCCCATTCGGCAGCGCTGAGGTGATCGCGGCTGCGTGCCGGATTGCCGATGTAGTAGCCCTGCCGCGCCATCACTGCGCCGGGCCAGCCCGACAACCACCAGTTGAGATACGCGTAGGCCGCATCCAGCACCGGCCCCTTGGCGTGGCGTGACAGGGAAAGCCCGCCAAACCAGCCGCGATAACCTTCTTTGGGCACCGCCACACGGTACTTGACCCCCGCACGGTGCAGCCTGACCAGGGTCGGTGACCAGAGGCTCTGAATATCGATGTTCGGGCTGAGCATCAGTTCGGCGGCTTCTTCGTCGCCTGACCAGAACGCACCAAAATGCCCTTGCTGCTGTTTGCGCACCAGCACATCAGCGAGCCGATCGATTTCTTCGATGCTCATGTTGCCGATGTCCTTGAAGCTCGCCAGCCCCGCCCCCTGCACCGCCAGCGCGGCATCCAATGCGCCGATGGCCGCGTCACTCTGCAAGGCGATGCGCCCGCCCCACACCGGGTCGAGCAGCCAGCCCCAGCTTTCGTCCGCAGAGCTCAAGCCCTCCGGCAAGCGCTCGGGGCGATAGGCGAAGCTGTCGGCGTTGTGGGTCAGCGGCAACATGCTGATGCGCTCGGTCACCGCGCTGCCAAGACTGCCGTCGTGCTGCACGAACAAACGCTCGCTGGGCACACTGCCGCTGCCTGGCTGGTCGGTAGGCCGCAGACGGCCCTGCTTGGGCAAGTCGTTGATTTCGTGCCACAGCGCGATGCGCCGCGTGTCGATGGGTTGAATCGCCCGGGCTGGCCAGACGAAATCAACGTTATGAAACCACTGATCGTAGAGGTCGTAGCTGTCTGGCTGCATGACCGCGATACGTTGCGCGGTTTGCACGTCATGAATCTGGTAGATCAGTTTGATCCCCAGTTCCTGCTCGGCCCGCTCACGCAAAGACTCCAGCAGGGTCACGGAGGTGCCCAGCACGCGCAAGGTGATGGTCATGCTGCCGACTCGTTGAGCGGTGGCGCGAAACTGCCAGAGAAGACGTCGAACGAACGACGCAGCAGATCGGGATCGAGACCGCGCAGGATGAACACCAGCCGCGAGGTGCGATCCTCGCCCGGCCAGGCGGCAAGATGCACCGGCGCATGCAGGCAATGCTGCACACCATGAATCACGATGGGAGCCTGATTGTCGTTCACGTTGAGCAGCCCTTTGACGCGGAGGATTCGTTCACCGTGGCATCTTAACAGCATCGACAGCCACACCCCGAAGCCGACCCAGTCCAGAGGGCGCTCGAACGTCAGGCAACAGACCTGCGCATCACCATGCCGCGCGGAAGTCGACAGCACCCGATGCAGTTGCCAGCGGGTCACTTCAGCGGCCGGTTCGTCGCTGCGCATGCCCTCGCCCAGCAGCAACTGATCGCCGCTGTGGACCTCCGCCGTATCAAGCAATGGCGCAGAAAAATTCAGCGCTTGCAGATGCTCGCGCAGGCCATCCAGTACCGACTCATCGACCAGATCGGTTTTGCTCAACAGCAGACGATCCGCCGCCGCGACCTGCGCCAGCCATTCCGGATGCAGACGCTCTTGCAGCGTCGCGTGACAAGCGTCCACCAGCGTGACAATCAGACCGATGTGAAAACGCCCGCGCAATTGCGGGTCGTTGCTCAGCGTGGTGAGAATCGGGGCCGGATCGGCCAGGCCGGTGGTCTCCAGAATCACCCGGCGAAATGCAGGAATTTCACCTCGATTACGCCGCTCCAGCAGACCGAGCAGCGCGTCTTTCAATTCACCGCGGACGGTGCAGCAGACACAGCCGCTGGGCAACAGCACGGTATCCGGTGCGACCTCTTCAACCAGCAGATGATCGATACCCACATCGCCGAATTCGTTGATCAGCAGCGCGGTGTCACCCATGTTTTCATCGGCCAGCAGGCGTTTGAGCAACGTGGTCTTGCCGCTGCCGAGGAAGCCGGTAATCACGTTCAGGGCAATACTCATGATGACCTCTGCAGATGATCGAGCAGACGTGAATCAAGCGGGTCCAGCGGCCGGCCGATCAGCAACTCGGCTTTCTGCCAGAGCTGTTCCAGCCCGGTCGCCAGTTCCTGCTTGCCTGTGGCCCCGAGCAGGAGATAGGAAACGCCTTGAAAATCTTCGACCTTCAGGCGAAACGGCGCGACCACCTTGTTGATTGCAGCAATACGCCGCAAGCGCTCACGCCGCCGGGGCAGTTCTGCAGCCAGCGGATCGCTCCAGTGCACGTCTTCACCCAATAGCCCGCACAATCCACACATCAGGTGTTCTCCAGCTGTTTGCTCATGGCATGACGTCGCCGGAATTGGGGCCCAGGGTCTGACCGACGAACAGATTGCCACCTGGCTCGCTGGCCAGCAGCACCGCCACCGGGGCGACCTCCTCGGCCAGACCGAAGCGGCCCAATGGCAACTCGGCGGCCTTGGCGGTTTTCCAGGCGCTGCTGATCCCGGCGACCAGTGGGGTTTCGATAGGGCCGGGTGCAATGGCGTTGACCAGCACGTTGTCCTTGGCGACTTCCAGCGCCAGGGATTTGCTGAAACCGATCACCCCGGCCTTGGCGGCGGCGTAATGGGTCAGTTCGGCACCGCCCTTGATGCCCAGTTGCGAAGCAACATTGATGATGCGCCCCCAGCGCTGGGCAATCATGTGCGGCAATGCACGCTGACTGGCCACAAAGACGCTGGTCAGGTCGATGCGCAGCATGTCGTTCCACATATCGAGGGTCAGGTCGACGCAACGCGCCTGGGTCAGCATGCCCGCGTTGTTGACCAGAATGTCGATACCTCCGAACTGCTCGACACAGGCATCGACGCTGGCTTGCGCGCCGTCGGTGCTGCCGACATCGGCCACGCACTCCTGAACCTGAGCGCCCAACTGACGGCACTCTGCAGCGATCTTCGCCAGGCTGTGGGCGTCTCGATCGCCCAGCACCAGACGCGCGCCTTCAGCCGCATAGGCGCGAGCGATGGCTGCGCCGATGCCACTGCCTGCTCCGGTGATCACTGCCCGCTTTTGTTTGAGTTGCTGCATGGGTCGGGTTCCTCGGTTGGTTTGGGGATCACTGCGTATTGCTCGCGAACGCTCAGTCACTGACACGCCATTCCCAGCGTCTGTACTGAACGCTTCGCGAGCAGGCTCGCTGCCGATCCGAATCGCTCTACTCGGGCCAGCGCACGGTCAGGCCACCGTCGATCACGATGCTTTGCCCGGTCAGGTAACTGGCTTCATCGCTGCACAGAAAACGCACCAGCGCAGCGACTTCATCCGCTCTACCGACGCGGCCCAGCGGGATGGCTTTGGCCGCCTGCGCCAGACCTTCCGGCCCCAGCGAGTTCTTGCTGTCCAGCGATTGCGGCGTCTCGATCAAGCCGGGAATCACCGCGTTGCAACGGATGCCCTTCGGGGCGAGCTCCACCGCCAGTGACCGGCACAGCCCTGGCACGCCAGCCTTGGCCGCTGCGTAATGGGAATGGTCCTGCCAGCCATACACACCACCGGCAATCGAGGAAATCGCCACCAGCGCCCCGCCCTCACCCATGTGCCGGACGGCGGCGCGGAAGGTACGCATCACGCCGGTCAGGTCCACGTCGAGCATCTCGTTCCAGCGCTCGTCGGTCATTTCCAGCAACGGCGCGCGGCGCAACAGCCCGGCATTGGCGACCGCGTAGTCGATGCGGCCAAACGCCTTGACTGCCTGCGCGGCCAGATCATCGACCGATTCGGTGAAGGTCACATCCAGCGGCAGCATCAGGCATTCGCCGCCCGCCTCCGCCACCAGCCTGCGGGTTTCGTCCGGATCATGCGGGTCAGCCGGATAGAACCCGCCTGCCACCGCCACACCCTGGCGGGCAAACGCCACTGCCAGCGCCTGACCGATGCCGCTGGCGGCACCGGTTATCACAGCAACTTTACGCGTCATGTGCTGCTCCTCATTTCACCGTTTCAGGTCGCACGTGTTTAGCGGCGAACATCAGTGCACCCGACAGGAAGCAAGGCACTGCGCCGAAGTACAACGCCGAGGTCTGCCAGTCGCCGCCTGCGCTCAGTACCGATGTGGCGCCGAAGCCTGCGACCACAGCACCGAGCGGGCCCATGGCATGGATGATTGCGCCACCCGTGGCACGAATGCTGGTCGGGAAGCTTTCGCTGATGAAGAACAAGGCCGCCGAGTACGGGCCGATCAGGAAGAACAGCCCCAGGCTGTACAAGCCGACCACCGTCACCATGTTGCTTGGCCCGTAAAGCATGCCGGCAAACGCCAGGCCGCCGAGCATCCAGCCAAGGCCGATGACATTGCGGCGACCGATCCGGTCACCCATCCAGCCGTGACACAGGTAGCCGCAATAGCCCACCAGGTTGGACAGCACCAGAATGATCAGCGAGTTCTCGAACGAGATGTGGTGGACGCTGACGATCACCGTCGTACCCAGCACACTGAATACCTGAATGGCCGCCCAGTTGAGCAGGATCGCAGCACCGATCACCAGGGTCGCGCGGCGCGAAGAACCGCGAAAGGCCGCGCCGATACCGGCCTTGCTGTGCTCTTCGTAATCCACCCCGTAGGTCTGCGCCACGGCCTGCGCCTGACTGAGGTCGCCCTTCTTGCGCAATTGGGTGATGCGTTGATGGATCTGAAACTGCGGGCTTTCCTTGAGCTTGCGCGCCAGGATAGCGATGACGATGGCCGGAATAGCCGCAAACACGAAGCAACCCTGCCAGCCGATGACCGGCAACAGCACCGCCGTCAGACCAGCAGCGATCAGCGCACCGACCGGCCAGCCGCCCTGCACCAGGCTGTAGATGAAGCCACGGCGCTTGGTGAGTCGCGGGTCGTCGGATGCGGCGTAGATCTCGCTCAGATAGGTCGCGTTGACCGTTTCCTCTGCATAACCCAGACCGCCCAGCGAACGAATGAGGATCAGGGGCGACTTGCCCCATGCTCCGCCGATGGCCGTGAGCGCCGAGCAGATCGCCGAGCCACTCACGGTGAAAATGATACCCACGCGCCGTCCCAGGCGATCTACCAGCGGGCCGATGGCCAGAGCCACCACCGCGGTGCCGACCGCGACCCAGGTCGCGATTTCGGCCTGTTCGACCTCACTCCAGCTGAAATGCCGACCGATTTCCGGTAACAGCGTGCCAAACAGAATGAAGTCATATACCGCAAACACCCACGCGAAAAACGCAATCCATGTGGCGAACCGTACTTGCTCCGGAGTCAGTTGCTCAGGTTTCCAGCCGGTCAGGTCGAGCTTATTGTAAATGGACATGAGTGACGCCTCGGACAGGGCAATGAATCAGCGGGTACGGGGATTGCGACGCACGAAGTCGTCGGCAATCTCGTCGAAAGTGACGAACTTGACGCCAGCATGGCTCTGAATGTGCTCGATCAAGCGCTCCAGCATCAGCAGCACTTGCGGGCGACCAGACACGTCCGGGTGAATGGTCATGGTGAATACAGCATGTTCGTGTTCGCGATAGACCCAGTCGAACTGGTCGCGCCACATTTCTTCCAGGTGCCGAGGGTTGACGAAACCGTGGCTGTTCGGTGCCTTCTTGATGAACATCATTGGCGGCAGATCGTCCAGGTACCAGTTGGCCGGAATTTCCACCAGATCGGTTTCTTCGCCACGTACCAGCGGCTTCATCCAGGTATCCGGATGCTGGCTGTAATCGATTTTGGTCCACTTGTCGCCCACCCGAACGTAGTAAGGGTGGAAGTCGTTGTGCATCAGGCTGTGGTCGTACTTGATGCCTTTCTTGAGCAGCAGCTCGTTGGTGACGTTGCTGAACTCCCACCATGGCGCGACATAGCCGGTCGGGCGTTTGCCGGTCATTTGCGTGATCAGTTCGATGGACTTGTCGAGGACGATCTCCTCTTGCTCCGGGGTCATCGCAATCGGGTTTTCATGGCTGTAACCATGCACACCGATTTCATGCCCGGCATCCGCCACGGCTTTCATCTGCTCGGGGAAGGTCTCCATGGAGTGCCCCGGAATGAACCAGGTGGTGCGCAGACCGTAACGCTCGAACAGCTTGAGCAGACGTGGAGCGCCGACTTCACCGGCGAACAGGCCGCGGGAAATGTCGTCCGGCGAATCCTCGCCGCCATAGGAGCCCAGCCAGCCAGCAACGGCATCCACATCCACACCAAACGCACACAGAATTTCTTTGGCCATCGTTGTTCTCCCACGGGTTAATCAGATCGGCTTCGCGCTGTACGGCACGCGGGCCGGTTTGCACTGCAAAACGTATTCAAGGGGCTGCGATCAATGACTCCACGGTCAGCGCCGCACGCAGCAGCCGTGCGTCTTCGCCTGCCGGTGCGCTGAGCAACAGCCCGGTGGGCAAGCCCGAGGCATCGCGGCCGCTGGGCAGTGACACGCCGGGCATGTTCAGCAGGCTGCCGGGCATGGTCAGGCGCAGCGTGGCGAGGTTGGTTTGAACGAACAGGTCGTCGTCCTTCAGCAGCGGTGCGAGCGGCGGCGCCACATGGGCCACGGTCGGAGTAATCAGCAGCGCGCCGTCCAGTTCGAGGGTCAACTGCTCCTGCAACCGCTCGCGCGCAGCGTACAGATTGACCAGCAGGCTGGCCGGCATGGAACGGGCTGCCTCCAGGCGCTTGCGAACCCTGGGATCAAGCTGGCTGGCGGCGTCGCTGTCGAGCAACGCCTGATGCAGCGCGAACGCCTCGGCGGCACCAAGCCAGCCCTGTTGCTGGGTTAACAGCAACGTGGCCTGAAATGCCTGGCAAGGCTTGACCTCGATCAGCGCACCGCTTGCACGCAAGGCTTCAACAGCACGCAACAGGTTGTCGCGAACGGCCGGCGTGACGCGTTCGTCTTCCAGCACCGCCTGATCGAGCAGGAAACGTTGACCGGCCAGGCTGCGTGGTATCAACGATGAAGGTTTGCTGCGTGCACAGAGCAGATCGTCGATCACCAGAGCGTCGCGCACACTGCGGGTCAGTGGCCCGACGCTGTCCAGCGTCAGCGCCAGCGGGAAAACGCCGTCGCGGCTATAGCGGCGGCTGGTGCTGCGAAACCCCACCAGACCGTTGAGCGCTGCCGGCACACGAATAGAACCGGCGGTATCGGTGCCCATGGCGATCGGTACGGTTCCGTTGGCGACGGCGACTGCCGAACCCGAAGACGAACCGCCAGGAATGCGTGGTGAGCCGTCGCTGTTGGGGTTGATCGGCGTACCGAAATGCGGGTTCAGGCCCAGCCCTGAATAAGCGAATTCACTGAGATTGGTCTTGCCCAGGCTGACCATCCCGGACCGTGCCAGCAGCCCGACACTCGGCGCATCCAGCAGCGCGGGGGACAGGTTGTTGCGCACCGCGGCGCCGGCGGTTGTGACGCTGCCTGCCACGTCGAAAAGATCCTTCCAGGCGATGGGCACGCCGTCGAAGGGGCTCAATGGCTGCCCTTGCTGCCAGCGGGCCGCAGAGGCTTCGGCTTCCCTGCGTGCCCGTTCGATACTCATGGAAATGAACACATGATCGGCGCGTGCCGCCTGTTGCAGGGCCTTGTCCAGAGCCTGCACAGGGTCACTGCGCCCCTGGGCAAAATCCTCGGCCAGTGCGCAGGCATCACCGGTAACGCTGTGACTCCCGGTATCGGTCATGGACATCACACCTTTAAAAATGTACTTATTAATAAAATGTACATTTAACAAAGGCAGGTTCCATGCCAATCTGCATGTCGCGACGCCCTGACCCGATCGAGCTGACGACCCTTTCGCGCTGGAAACGCCGTACTAGAAACCTTTTTGCAAAGGCATCAATCAGTTGCGATAAGGCGTCGTGGGCGAACAGGATCGTCATAAAGAAATAATGTATCTTTTACAAAAGATACATTTCAGTGCAAAAAAGTAACGGTGGCCCCATGAGCGAGCATAAGGACGTGTGCCAAGGTGACAACAGCGCTTCTGTGCGAGAATCGTCCGTCAACCGCCAGAAGTGTATGAAACCGATGTCAGAAGAGGACCCGCGCACCGCGTCGCGCTACGCCATGATCCGCGAGGTGTTGCGTAACGCCATCGTCTCGGGCGCGGCCGCCAATGGACTGGTGCTGCTTGAAGCACCGCTGGCAGAACTGTTCGGCACCAGCCGGGTGCCGGTGCGCAAGGCGCTCAACCTGCTGCATGAAGAAGGCTTGATCAGCCGCTTCGACGGCCGGGGTTATCTGGTCAATCCTGACGCGCAGGAAGTCGAGCCGCTGCGTCTGAGCCTGAGCCACAAGCAGTTCGGGCTGGACAGCAGCGAAGAACTGGTCGATACCCGCCCGCTCGGCGAACGTATTCACGATGAGATCGGTGCGGCACTGTCGGCCTGTATCGCCTTTGGTCACTACCGGCTGGATGAACAAAGCGCCGCGCAGCATTACGGAGTGAGCCGCGCAGTGGTTCGTGAGGCGCTGATGCGTCTGCGGGATCGCGGCCTGGTGGAAAAAGAGCCTTACTCGCAATGGCTGGCGGGGCCGCTGACGGCCCGGGAAATCACCGAAGACTACGAATTGCGCGCCTGCCTCGAGCCCGAAGCCTTGCGCCAGACGGCGCCGCAGCTGAGCCGCGAAACCCTGGAGGCAATGCTGGCCAGGGTCATCGAGGCGCAAAACGCCGAACAGTGCAGCCTTGAGGAGATCGAGCGCCTTGAGGACGACCTGCATCAGCAATGCCTGGGCGGTCTGCAAAACCGCAAGATCGCCATGCTGATCAGCCAGGCGCAGAGCCCGATGATTATCAACCGGATTTTCTACCGCCTGCTGAGCATTGGCGCCGATGAAGCGATGCTCGCCGAACACCGGCTGATCATTGAATTGCTGCTGCACGGCGCCTTCGACGCCGCCGCACTGAACCTCAAGGAACACCTGTTACGCGCCCGCCAGCGCATGCTGCAACGCCTGAAAGTGTTGTCGGTATTGCCGGAGCAGGAAGTGCCGGGGTATCTGACGCGGTTGAGTTGAGATGGGGCAAAGTTGGAGTTAACGCGACAGAGACTATCGTTACCACGCTCCAGCGTGGCAACGCAGTTCTGGACGCTCTGTGTCCGATCCTGAACACGCAGCGCGGCGTCGATTTGTGACGCGGAGCGTCACGAACGGCATGCCAACGCGGAGCATTGGCACGATAGTGTTCTCGCGCAAGTGCCCTCCCTGAAGATTATCGTTCCGTACGCTCCAGCGTGGCAACGCAGTTCTGGACGCTCTGTGTCCGATCCTGAACACGCAGCGCAGCGTCGATTTGTGACGCGGAGCGTCACGAACGGCATGCCAACGCGGAGCATTGGCACGATAGTGTTCTCGCGCAAGTGCTCTCCCTGAAGATTATCGCTCCGCACGCTCCAGCGTGGGAATGCTGTTCTGGACGCTCTGCGTCCGATCTTGGACGGGGAGCATTGGCACGATAGTCAGTGTGTGTTTCAGGGCTACCAATCACTTGCCGATCACTTCGCCGCGCATCGGTGCCAGCCGGGCGATGAGGCGGTTTTGTACGGGGACCGGGACCTTTTCGGTGTCCATCGCGGCGATCAGGTCTTCGACCAGCGCGTTGAAATCGCTGGGCGTCAGGTGCTGGCCCTTGTGCGCCTCGGCCATGCTGTCGCCGGTATAGCGACACGGGCCGCCGGACTCGACGCAGAGTTGCTCGACCAGTTTGTCGCGCAGACGCACGATGTCGACTTTCTTGAAATGCTCGACGATCCGCTCATCCCTGGCCACGTTTATCAGCATACCTTCGACGATGCGCTGGATACCGGCACGCTGACCAAGGTCCTGGTAGAGGCTGTCATCCTTGGGTGGCTGTTGCTGCTGCGCGCAACCGGCCAGTAGCGTCAGCATCATGGCTATCAGCATACGCCTCATCAGAAACTCCCCTGCACAGACAGATAGGTGCCGTTCTGGTTGTCCAGCGTGGCGATTTCGCCCAAACGGGCATAAGCCAGGACCACGGACACATGCTTGTTGGGGAAATAGCCGAGAAACACATCGGCCCAGTCACTTTCGCCCGCAAACGACAGGTTGTCTGGCTTCTCGCGATATTCGACACCGAGTGCCCAGCGCGGATTGAACAGCACGGCTACCGAGCTCTCCTTGAGCAGGCTGCGGCTGTCGCGCCGATCGCCGCCGAACCCCAACAGTCCGGTTTCGTTGGCGCGGCTGTAACGCACGCCGCCGTTGACCACAACGTTGTAGCCAAACGCCGCGCCCATGAACAAGCGGCTGGCCGTCAGGTAGCCTTCGACATCCGAGTCACGTCGGGCGCCGACCAGGCTGGGAATCAGGAAATCGTTCTGATGCTTGTACTGCACCCCCAGAGAAACCTGCGGCAGGCTTTCGTAAATCAGGTCGCCGAAGAGCCGCACCTTGACGCCGAACACGTCCTGACTGAGGTTATCGTCCGGCAGGCTGAGCCTGTGCTGCAGGTTGCTGATATCGAAACGCTGATGCGCGTAGGAAAACTCCACGCGGTTGCCATAGGCGACCGCCAGGCCTGCCACATCAAGGTTGTAGTCCGGCAGATCCACATGCGTGGCGAAGGCGGTAGCGCCCCACTCGCCTTGCTCGCTGTAGCCGGTAATCACCGCCCACGGGGTTATGCCGCCGCCGGCGCTGCCTTCAATGCTGGTAGCGCCACCCGTGGCGATCAACCGGCCGTTGTCGCCCAGGGCGGGCGTCGAAGCAACCCCCGCCATGCCCACCAGCAAAGACCCCAACAGCAGCGATGTTTTGTGCAACATGGATTAATTCACCATAAGACCGGGTGAGGCCTGATACGTGGCAATCCATGCCTCGAACGCCGACGCGGTCAGCGGTCGACTGATCAGGTAACCCTGGGCCGTATCGCAGTGCCAACGCCGGAGCAGGTCCAGGCTGTGTTGATACTCGACACCTTCTGCTACCACCTTCAGTCCGAGGTTGTGGCTCATTTCAATGGTCGACCGCACGATTACTGCGTCTTCACTGGTTTCATCCAGATTGCGCACGAAAGACTGGTCGATTTTCAGCTCCTGCACGGGCAGACGTTTCAAGTGAGCCAATGACGAGTAACCGGTGCCGAAATCGTCGACTGACAGACTGATGCCGCAATCACGCAGGCGATGCAGGACGATCAGTGCTTTTTCCGGTTCGCTCATGACTGCGCTTTCGGTGATCTCGAATACCAGTTGTTCGGCAGGCAGAGCGTATTGCTTGAGCAATTTCATGACATAACCGACCAGATCATCACCCAGCAGGTCATCAGCGGAAATGTTCACCGACACCTGCAGGACCAGACCGCGCTGACGCCATTCGGCCAGTTGGCGAATTGCATCTTCGATCACCCAGTTGGTCAGCAGGTAAATGCTCCCGGTACGCTCGGCGAGGACGATGAATTCGGCGGGCGAGACATTGCCGAACTGCGGATGAGCCCAGCGCAACAGCGCTTCGGCCTGACGCACATAGCCCTGACGGATATCCAGCTTGGGCTGGTAATGCAGCGTGAATTCGCCATTTTGCGCGGCCTTGCGCAGGTCACGAATCAGCGTGATCTGCCGCTGGTGGGCCAGATCACGTCCATCCTGATAGATCTGCAGGCGACCGGGAATGAACGCGGCGTCCTTGCGGGCAATTGCCGCGCGGTTGAGCAATTCCTGGGCGGAATCACCGTGTTCCGGATACACCGTGATGCCAATGCAGCACTCAAGCTCCAGCTCGTGATTGTCGATACGCTGCGGCTCACTGAGCAGACGCTGTAGGGCGTCTGCCATGCCCACTGCACCCGCGCTGGACGTGTTGTCCAGCAACAGCAGAAACTCGTTGGTCCCCAGACGTGCCACGGTATCGCCGGCACGCAGATTACCTTGCAGGCGCTGGCCCACATGGCGCAACAACTGCTCCACGCCTTCAACGCTCACGCTTTCGCCGATCGTGGCGAGGTTTTCGATACTCAGAGACAACAGAGCCAACGCACGTTCTGCAGCAATCGAGCTACCCAGACGCTCCATCACCAGCGCCCGGTTGGGCAGCCCGGTCAGATTGTCGTGCAGCGCGTTGTGCGCCAATTGCCCCTCGCGCACCGCGATGCCCTGCTGCATGGTGTTGATCGCTTCGGCGAGCATGCCCAGCTCATCGCTGCGAACCAGGGTGACCGGCGTTTTATAGTCGCCATCACCAATACGTTTGGCCGCCGTGGCCAGGGCCTGTACCGGTAGCGACACGCTTCGCGCCAGTGCCAGTGTGCCGATCAGCGACGCCACCAAAGCGGCCATGGAAATCCAGAAGATCTTCTCATTCAGCGGCGCGAATGCCTGATAGGCCTTGTCCAGAGGGCTCTGTAATAGCGCGATAACCTGCCCGTCGCCGCCAATACTGGTGTTGGCGAGCATCAGGGTCTGGCTGAGAAAGTTAAGGTTCGATTGCTCGGTAAGCAGCATCTGGCCTTCCGAGGAGCTGCGCATCAGCTCAATCAGGCCCGCGTGCAGGGCCTCTGGCTGGGTACTGATCAGTTCACCGTTCTTACCGTCTTCTACGGTGAGAAAAGACACTTCCAGACCGCTGAGCGAACGCAGTTCTTCGGCAATACCGCTGTCGATGGTAAAGCCCATGACCACGCGGCCGATCGGCAATGGCGCGAGAACGGTGCTCTCCACCAGCAAATGAGGGTCTCCGCCGCCGGGCACAATGAGCACTGACTGACCGGCACGTTTGGCATTGCGCAGGGCTTGGTCATAGACAAACCTGGAACCTTCGGGGACTTTCGGCACGGTGCTGGCAATCACCACGCCATCCATGCCCAGCAGAAACATGTCGCTGGCATTGATGCGTTTGCCATGGTTGAGCAACACCGAGCGAATGGTCGAGGCGTCGGAACTGGCCACCGCGTCACGAAAGCCGAAATCGGCTGCCACCAGTTGCACGGTGTCACGCAGACGTTTGCCGCGCAGATCGATCAGACGCTCGAAGACGCGGCTACCCACCTCCAGCTGCGCCTGGGCCTGAGTGCGCACCGCCTCGCCTGTTGCAACCTTGACGGCGAGATAGACCGCACTCACGACAATCAGCAACAGGACAATCAGAACCCCGGCAATGCGCGCCTGAAAGCTGGCTCTAAATTTCATTCATGTGCGGCCTTGTGAAAGGCGTCACCGAAACCGCCGGGTGCGGGCTTGCCGGGTTTGTCATCGGCTTCCGCTTCGACCGCGAGGTTGAAACGCTGAGTGAGGCCTGCTGCCGGCAACTCGAGCTCGCCGCCCGACACAGGCTGCATATCCGCGATACGCGGATGCCAGAGGGTCGCGGCATAATGCCCGGCCGGAAGCTGATCCAGCTTGAGCTGGCCGTTGCTGTCGGTCACGCCGAACCATGAATCGTCGGTGACGTAGATGTAACCGACCATCCAGTCATGGATGTTGCAGCCCAGTACGACCACGCCAGGCTTGTCGAACAACAGCGGATCCGAGGGTGTGCCCTCGTAAAGCCGCAACTCGAAGCGCTTGGCCGGAGAAAAGGAGTAGACCTGATGGCGGATGTTGTCGCTGTTGGGGAACTTGACCTGAGTGCCGGCGTGGATGGCCAGTACATGTGGCGCAAACTCCTGATCACGCTGGTCCATTGACGCCTTCAACACAACAGGTGAAGGATCGGGCGGCCCTTTGAGCGTTACCACCGCATCTGCAAGGGGCTTGCCTTCCTTGTCCGTTACCTGGGCGGTAAAGCTGGAAGCCGATGCGTTTGCAGCCGATGCTATCCACAGTCCTGCCACTAATGCAGAAATAAATACGTTGGTCATGCCTGATTCAACCCATACCGGCAGTGCCGTAAATGAAGTAAGCCCGTCCTTGTCAGCCCTGACAGGCCCGCTAATAAATAACGGTTTTCCAACCGCTTTACAGACTATCGACCAAGACTATTGAAACCTGAGAGCCGCTGCCCCATCTAAGAACCATGTTCAACTTCTCAGGTGCCCCATGAGCGACCAGCAGACAGACTCGCCAGACTTGCCCAATGACGCAGACGAGCACGACGTGTCTCTGAGTTCCGACAGCACCTCGCTGGCCTTGCCCGGCCAGAACCTGCCCGACAAGGTTTACATCATCCCGATCCACAACCGTCCGTTCTTCCCGGCGCAGGTCCTGCCTGTCATCGTCAATGAAGAGCCGTGGGCCGAAACGCTGGAGCTGGTCAGCAAGTCCGAGCATCATTCGCTGGCGCTGTTCTTCATGGACACTCCGCAGGAAGATCCGCGCCACTTCAAGACCGACGCACTCCCCGAGTATGGCACTCTGGTCAAGGTTCACCACGCCAGTCGCGAAAATGGTCGTTTACAGTTCGTCGCGCAGGGGTTGAGCCGTGTGCGTATCCGTACCTGGCTCAAACACCACCGCCCACCGTACCTGGTAGAAGTCGAATACCCGCAGCAGCCCAATGAGCCGACCGATGAAGTGAAGGCCTACGGCATGGCCCTGATCAATGCGATCAAGGAACTGCTGCCGCTCAACCCGCTGTACAGCGAAGAGCTGAAGAATTACCTCAACCGTTTCAGCCCCAACGATCCCTCGCCGCTCACTGACTTCGCCGCCGCGCTGACCTCGGCCACCGGCGTCGAGCTGCAGGAGGTGCTCGACTGCGTGCCGATGCTCAGGCGCATGGAGAAAGTCCTGCCGATGCTGCGCAAGGAAGTCGAGGTTGCACGCCTGCAGAAGGAAATCTCTGCCGAAGTGAACCGCAAGATCGGCGAGCATCAGCGGCAGTTCTTCCTCAAGGAACAGCTCAAGGTCATTCAGCAGGAGCTGGGCCTGAGCAAGGATGATCGCAGCGCCGACATTGAACAGTTTGAGCAGCGCCTCGAAGGCAAGACCTTGCCGCCACAGGCGCGCAAGAAGTTCGACGAAGAAATCGGCAAGCTCAAGGTGCTGGAAACCGGCTCGCCCGAATACGCCGTGACGCGCAATTACCTGGATTGGACCAGCTCGCTGCCATGGGGCATCTATGGTGCCGACAAGCTGGACCTCAAACACGCGCGCAAGGTGCTCGATCAGCACCATGCCGGGCTTGACGACATCAAGGCGCGGATTCTGGAATTCCTCGCCGTCGGTGCCTACAAGGGTGAAATCAGCGGCTCGATCGTGCTGCTGGTCGGCCCGCCAGGGGTGGGCAAGACCAGCGTCGGGCGCTCGATTGCCGAGTCGCTGGGGCGGCCGTTCTATCGCCTGAGCGTGGGCGGCATGCGCGACGAGGCCGAAATCAAGGGTCACCGCCGTACCTATATCGGTGCGCAACCGGGCAAGCTGGTGCAGGCGCTGAAAGACGTTGAAGTCATGAACCCGGTCATCATGCTCGATGAAATCGACAAGATGGGCCAGAGCTATCAGGGCGACCCTGCATCCGCGCTGCTGGAAACCCTGGACCCGGAACAGAACGTCGAGTTTCTCGATCACTACCTGGACCTGCGTCTGGACCTCTCCAAGGTTCTGTTCGTGTGCACGGCCAACACGCTGGACTCGATCCCCGGCCCGCTGCTCGACCGGATGGAAGTGATTCGCCTGTCCGGCTATATCACTGAAGAGAAGCTGGCGATTGCCAAACGCCACATGTGGCCCAAACAACTGGAGAAAGCAGGCGTTGCCAAAAGCAAGCTGAGCATCAGCGACAGCGCCCTGCGCGCCGTCATCGAGGGCTACGCCCGCGAAGCCGGTGTGCGGCATCTGGAGAAGCAACTTGGCAAGCTGGTGCGCAAGGCAGTGGTCAAACTGCTGGACGAGCCCGATTCAGTGATCAAGATCGGACCAAAAGACCTCGAAGCGTCGCTGGGCATGCCCGTATTCCGCAGCGAACAAGTACTGTCCGGCACCGGCGTGATCACCGGCCTGGCGTGGACCAGCATGGGCGGCGCTACCCTGCCCATCGAGGCGACGCGCATTCATACGCTCAACCGTGGCTTCAAGCTGACCGGGCAATTGGGCGACGTGATGAAAGAGTCGGCTGAAATTGCCTACAGCTACGTCAGCGCCAATCTGTCGAAGTTTGGTGGTGATGCGAAGTTCTTCGATGAGGCGTTCGTGCACGTACATGTTCCCGAAGGTGCCACCCCGAAAGACGGTCCGAGTGCGGGTGTGACCATGGCCAGCGCCTTGCTGTCCCTGGCCCGCAACCAGCCGCCGAAAAAAGGCGTCGCCATGACCGGCGAACTGACCCTGACCGGGCATGTGCTGCCGATCGGCGGCGTGCGGGAAAAAGTCATTGCCGCGCGACGCCAGAAAATCCACGAACTGATCCTGCCGGAGCCTAACCGTGGCAACTTCGAGGAACTGCCGGACTACCTGAAGGAAGGCATTACCGTGCACTTCGCCAAACGCTTTGCGGATGTGGTGAAGGTGCTGTTCTAAAGATTGATACTGCGCAGGTCACACGCTGAACTGTTACGAGAGGTATTCTATCGGGCACCTCTCGTTCCGGCACGCTTCAGCATGGGAATGCAGTGCTGGACGCTCTGCGTCCGATCCAGAGCGCGACACCGGTCGTACTCCCTCACAAAACTCCGATCAGTTATCCTTGCGCCTCGTATCGCGATACCGGAACTTGCCATGACCCCTGCCCGTTTCATTGCCCCGCTGAGCCTTGCGCTGCTGACGGCGTGCGCTCAGACGCCGAAAAACATTGTTTCCATCGACACGCAAAGCGACTGCCCGCTGACACTCACGTCCGGGCAGACGCTGATCCTGACCCTGCCCAGCAACCCCACCACCGGCTTTCGCTGGCTGACCCAGAACCCGGCCCAGAATATTCTGCGCAGCCTGGGGCCTGAGGTGTATGCCAGCGCCGAGAGCAAGGAGATGGTCGGCGACGGCGGGCAATCGGTCTGGCGCTTCAAGGCCACCGATGCCGGAACCGGCCGGCTGATGATGGTCTATCAGCAACCCTGGGCACCCGAAGTCGTCCCGGAGCAGACCTTCGAGTGCGCCATCAGCGTGAAGTGAGGCTTTGCGCACGGCTTGTCCGACAGCACGTACTGCACCATGCATCCCGGCAGCAACTTGGCTAGAATGCCGGCTTTTCAAAGCCTTCGCCGGAACCGCCGTGAGCAAAGAAACCGACCGCATTTTCGCCCAGCCGCTGGCCCAGGTGCCTGACTTCGCCTTCAACGAGGACGTGGTGCGGGTATTCCCGGACATGATCAAACGCTCGGTGCCCGGTTATCCGACGATTGTCGAAAACCTCGGTGTGCTGGCCGCGCAATTTGCGCAGCCAAATACTGTGCTCTATGACCTGGGCAGTTCTCTGGGCGCTGTCACCCAGGCCCTGCGCCGCCATGTGCGCGGTGAGGGCTGCGAAGTCATTGCGATAGACAACTCCAGTGCCATGGTCGAGCGTTGCCGTGAATACCTCAACGCGCAGAACTCCATGTTTCAGGAGTTGCTGCCGGTGCAGGTCCTCGAAGGCGACATCCTCGCGCTGGCGTTCAAACCCGCCTCGGTGGTGGCGCTGAACTTCACCCTGCAATTCATTGCCCCCGAACAGCGTCTGGCATTGCTCGGCCGCATTCGTGATGCGCTGGTGCCCGGCGGTGCGCTGATCCTCTCGGAAAAACTGCGCTTCGACGACCAGCAGGAACAGGCTCTGCTGACCGACCTGCACATCGCCTTCAAACGCGCCAACGGCTACAGCGACCTGGAAATTGCCCAGAAGCGCAGCGCCATCGAAAACGTCATGAAACCCGACAGCCTCGAAGAACACCGCCAACGCCTGCTTGCCGCAGGTTTTTCCAAGGTAGTGCCCTGGTTTCAATGCCTTAACTTCACCTCGTTGATTGCCCTGCCATGATTGATCTCGCTCCCCTCGTCCGTCGTCTGGCGGGAACCCCTCTGGCCGATTGGGCCAATGGCCTGCAGGCCCAGCTCGACACCAAGATGGCCAAGGGTCACGGTGACCTGCAGCGCTGGCAAAGTGCGCTGGATGCCTTGCCCGACCTGCAGCCCGAGCGAATCGATCTGCTCGACAGTTTTACCCTGGAAGCCGAGTGCAACGGCGAGACCCGCACCGTCCTGCGCAAGGCATTGCTGGGCCTGTCACCGTGGCGCAAGGGGCCGTTCAATGTGTTCGGCGTGCACATCGACACTGAATGGCGCTCGGACTGGAAGTGGTCGAGGGTTTCGCCACACCTGGACCTGAAGGGCAAACGCGTTCTGGATGTCGGCTGCGGCAACGGTTATTACCAATGGCGCATGCTTGGCGCCGGGGCCGACAGCGTGATCGGGGTCGACCCCAACTGGCTGTTTTTCTGTCAGTTTCAGGCCATGCAGCGCTATCTGCCTGACCTGCCCGCCTGGCACCTGCCGTTCGCGCTGGAAGATTTGCCCGCCAATCTTGAAGGCTTCGACACAGTGTTCTCGATGGGCGTGCTGTATCACCGCAAATCCCCCATCGACCACCTGCTGGCCTTGAAAGACTGCCTGGTAAAAGGCGGCGAGCTGGTGATGGAAACCCTGGTAGTGCCGGGCGATGTCCATCAAGTGCTGGTCCCGGAAGATCGTTATGCGCAGATGCGCAACGTCTGGTTCCTGCCTTCAGTCCCCGCGCTGGAGTTGTGGATGCGCCGTGCCGGCTTCACCGATGTGCGTTGCGTCGACGTCAGCCACACAACGGTCGACGAACAGCGCAGCACCGAGTGGATGCGCTTCCAGTCCCTGAGCGACTATCTGGACCCCACCGATCACAGCAAGACTATCGAGGGCCTGCCTGCCCCCATGCGTGCGGTGATCGTGGGGCGCAAACCCTGAGGGATTAGTTATCTGGCCGCCGCCACGATCAACGCTTTCATCTCGGCCACTGCCGCCTTGAAGCCGACGAACAGAGCATGAGCCACCAGCGCGTGGCCGATGTTCAGTTCGTTGATGCCCTTGATCGCGGCGACCGCTTCGACGTTGTGATAATGCAGGCCGTGACCGGCATTGACGATCAGCCCTTGGGCGAGACCAAACGCGACGCCGTCGGCGACCCGCTGCAGTTCTTCGGCAACTTCAGTCGGGGTCTGAGCATCGGCATAGCGACCGGTATGCAGTTCGATGGCGGGGGCGCCGACGCGTTTTGAAGCGGCGATCTGACGCTCGTCGGCGTCGATGAACAGTGAAACCTCGCAGCCAATCTTCGCCAGTCGCTCGACCGCTGCCTTGATCCGCGCTTCCTGCCCTGCCACGTCCAGACCGCCTTCGGTGGTCAGCTCCTGCCGTGTCTCAGGCACCAGACAGATGTGCGCCGGGCGAAGGCGTTCGGCGAAGGCGAGCATTTCTTCGGTCACGCCCATTTCGAAATTCATGCGGGTCTGCAAGACATCCTTGAGCAGCAGGACATCGCGCTCCTGAATATGGCGGCGGTCTTCGCGCAAGTGAACGGTGATGCCGTCGGCGCCTGCCTCTTCGGCGTCCAGGGCAGCCTTGACCGGGTCCGGGTAGCGCGTGCCACGAGCCTGACGCAAGGTGGCTACGTGGTCGATGTTTACGCCGAGAAGGATGCGAGTGCTTTGGGTCACGGTGGTCTCCAGAAAAATGGGCGAGCTGGTCGAAGCAGGCTGTAGAGAATAAAGCCTGATCAAGGCTTGCGAAACAGTTCACGACTGACTAACGGGCGACCGCCCAAGTGTACCGCCAGCGCCTGACGCATCAGACGCTTGGCAGCGGACAACGCACCGGGGACGCTCCAGTCCGCTTCGGACATGGCCAGTAATTCCGCGCCCTGAAACAGACCGGGCTGAAGCAGGTAGACACGCTCGAGCCCGGCATCGACCTGCAAGCGATACATGCCATCAATGGCCAGCGGTTCGCCATTGATGTCGGCGTCCATCGCGAAGCCATAGCCCAGGTCATCCAGCAACCGCCATTCGAACGAACGCAGCAACGGCTCCAGCGGACGCCCCAGAGAAAGGGCCAGCAGCGTGGCAGCGTAATGTTCGAACACGGCAGGATGAGGATCTTCGGCAGGCAACAGGCGAATCAGCAGCTCGTTGAGGTACATGCCGCTGAATAACGCCTCGCCGGTCATCCAGGTAGCGACGCCCGCGCTTTCCATGCGGCCGACATTCTTCAGCTCGCCCCGCCCTCGAAACTCGACCTCGAGGGGCACGAATGGGCGTGCCAGCGAACCCGCCTTGCCCTTGGCACTGCGCAGCACGGCACGCAGACGGCCCTTAGGCGTGAGGAAGTCGACCAGCGCGCTGTTTTCGCGATACGCACGGCTGTGGAGCACATAAGCAGGTTGGCCGGTAGGCGTGCTCATCAGGCTGGCTCGAAAGGGAAGTGTTCGCCCGACCATAGCAAGGTCGGGCGAAAGGACAGCTTAGAGGTCGCCGTAGCCAAGGGAACGCAGTGCGCGCTCGTCATCGGACCAGCCACCTTTGACCTTGACCCACAGGTTGAGCATCACCTTGGAGTCGAACAGCAGTTCCATGTCACGACGCGCATCACTGCCGATGCGCTTGATGCGATCGCCCTTGTCGCCAATGATGATCTTCTTCTGTCCATCGCGCTCGACAAGAATCAGCGCATGGATATGCAGGGTGCGGCCCTGCTGCTTGAATTCTTCGATCTCGACGGTGATCTGGTACGGAAGCTCGGCACCCAACTGGCGCATGATTTTCTCGCGGACCAGTTCGGCAGCCAGAAAGCGGCTGCTGCGATCGGTGATCTGGTCTTCCGGGAAGAAGTGGTCATTCTCGGGCAGGTGCGAGGCAATCAGGCTTTCCAGCGCTTCGAGGTTGTGACCATGCTGCGCGGAGATCGGCACGATGGACGCATTCGGCAACTGACCCTGCAGCCACTCCAGATGCGGCATCAGATCGCTTTTGTCTTCGATGCGATCGGTCTTGTTGATCGCCAGGATGACCGGCCCCTGGACATACTGAACGCGCTCCAGAACCATCTGGTCTTCGTCCGTCCAGCGGGTGCGATCGACGACGAAGATGACCACGTCGACGTCCTTCAGCGCCGCCGAAGCGGTCTTGTTCATGTAACGGTTGAGCGCTTTCTCGCCATTCTTGTGCATGCCGGGAGTATCGACATAGATTGCCTGCACGGCGCCTTCAGTCTTGATGCCCAGCATGTTGTGGCGCGTGGTCTGCGGCTTGCGCGAGGTGATCGCGAGCTTCTGACCGAGAATGTGGTTGAGCAGCGTGGACTTGCCTACGTTGGGACGGCCGACAATGGCAACATAGCCACAGCGTGTTGCGGTTGTATCATTCATGACCGTTCTCCACGCCCAGGGCGATGAGTGCTGCTGCGGCGGCTACCTGTTCGGCGATCCGGCGGCTGACACCCTGTCCTCGGCTTTTTTCATTCAATAGGTTGATCTCGCATTCGACGAAAAACGTCCGGCAATGCGGCTCGCCCTGGATATCCACCACCTCGTAACGTGGCAGTTCGCAGGCCCGCGACTGGAGAAATTCCTGCAGTCGGGTCTTGGGGTCCTTGTTGGTGTCCACCAGCGTCAGGCTGTCAAACTCGGTTGTCAGCCAGGCCAGGACGCGCTCGCGCGCCGCCTCCATGCCTGCATCCAGATAGATCGCCCCGATCAGCGCCTCGAGCGCGTCGGCGAGAATCGACTCACGACGGAAACCACCGCTTTTCAACTCGCCCGAACCAAGGCGCAGGTACTCGCCCAGATCGAAACCACGGGCCAGCAACGCCAGGGTCTCGCCCTTCACCAGCCGCGCCCGCAAGCGGGACAACTGGCCTTCGCGAGCCTGGGGGAAACGCTCGAACAGCGCCTCGCCCGCCACGAAGTTGAGAATGGCATCACCGAGAAACTCCAGACGCTCATTGTTGCGACCGGCAAAACTGCGATGGGTCAGGGCCAGGACCATCAGTTCCTGATCCTTGAAGGTGTAGCCGAGCTGACGCTCAAGGCGGCTCAAGGATACGCTCACGGTTTACCCACACTGAATTGCTTGTCGAACTTCAACACCAGATCGATGTTCTGGAACCACGGTTCACGCTGCTCATAGTTCAAATGAGCCTGGAACGCATTGTTCTCCACCGTCACTTTCAACGCCTTGTTCAAATCTATATCCCGAATGCTGTTGACCTGCATGTTCTTACCGACATAACCGTAAAAATCGTCGACCGTGGTGATGTCCAGGGTCTTGTTGGTGTCGACCGCTTCGATGATTTTCTTCATCGTCATGTAGTCGAGGTAGTGCGGAACCAGCTTGAAGGCCGTGCTCGTCGCAAACGCGACCAGCGCCAGCACCAACAGCCAGCCCACGAAAGAAAAGCCTTTTTGAGAAGTAGAGAACGTCATGTTCGACTTCGACCTCAAGAGTGCAACGCCTCCTGACCGGGTCGACTCATGCTTCAGAGGCGTTTCCAGTCAGCCCAAATGACATGCGGCGCTGCTCAGGCAGCGCCGCATCGATTACTTGATCAGCCCTACGCGCGCAAAATTGGGGAAGTGGCTCAGTTTCGGCTCGGGCCAGCTCATCCACACCGCGAACGCCTTGCCTACGATGTTCTTGTCCGGGACCATGCCCAGCTCGTCCTTGGGAATGTTGGGATCATCCCAGTAACGGCTGTCGTTGGAGTTGTCACGGTTGTCGCCCATCATGAAGTAGTGCGCGGCAGGCACTGTCCACTCACTGTCAGGCGGCGCGCGGTAGCGGCTCATTTCCTGACGGATCTGATGTTCGACTTCGCCCAGCTGCTCTTCATACAGTTCCGCGCTGCCCAGTGTACCGGGCTCGGTGCCGATCAGCTTCTTGGCGACCAGCTCGCCATTGATGAACAGCCGCTTGTCGCTGGTGTAGCGGATACGATCACCCGGCAGACCGACGACACGCTTGATGTAATTGACGCTCGGGTCGCTCGGATAACGGAACACCATCACGTCGCCACGCTGCGGATCACCGATCTGAATCACCTTCTGGTCCAGTACCGGCAGGCGAATGCCGTACGCGAACTTGTTGACCAGAATGAAATCACCCACATCCAGTGTCGGCTTCATGGAACCCGAAGGAATCTGGAACGGCTCGACCAGAAACGAACGAAGCACCAGCACGATGAACAACACCGGGAAGAACGATTTGCCGTACTCGACCAGCAAAGGCTCCTTGTTCAAGCGCTCCACGACAGCAATGTCAGGTTCGCCCACGCTGCCCTGATAGTTGGAAATGGCAGCCCGGCGGCGAGGCGCCAGGATGACCAGATCAATCAGTGCAAGCACGCCACAGACGAAGACAGCGATGACCAACAACAGCGGGAAATTTAGTGACATAGGACCTGACTATTCCAACCTGAGCACTGCAAGGAAGGCTTCCTGTGGAATTTCCACGTTGCCGACCTGCTTCATGCGTTTCTTACCGGCCTTTTGCTTCTCCAGCAATTTACGCTTGCGGCTGACGTCACCGCCGTAGCATTTGGCCAATACGTTCTTTCTAAGCGCCTTGACGGTTGTCCGGGCCACAATCTGACCGCCGATAGCCGCCTGAATTGCCACGTCGAACATCTGTCGAGGGATCAGCTCTTTCATCTTCTCGGTCAACGCACGCCCTTTGTAGTGTGCGTTGTCGCGGTGAACGATCAGGGCCAGGGCGTCGACCTTCTCGGCGTTGATCAGAACGTCGAGCTTGACCAGGTTGGCCGACTGGTAACGATCAAAATGATAATCCAGCGAAGCATAACCGCGGCTGACAGACTTGAGACGATCGAAGAAATCCAGAACCACTTCGTTCATCGGCAAATCGTAGCTCACCTGGACCTGCGTGCCGAGGAACAGCATGTCGTGCTGTACGCCACGTTTTTCGATGCACAACGTAATGACGTTGCCCAGGTGCTCCTGCGGCACAAGAATATTTGCGCGAACGATGGGCTCGCGCATGTCTTCGATGGCCGAGAGGTCAGGCAGCTTGGATGGGTTATCGACGTAAATCGTTTCGCCGGTCTTCAGCAACAGCTCGAAGATTACGGTTGGCGCGGTGGTGATCAGGTCGAGATTGTATTCACGCTCCAGGCGTTCCTGGATGATCTCCATGTGCAGCATGCCGAGGAAGCCACAGCGGAAGCCGAAGCCCAGCGCATCGGAGCTCTCGGGCAGGTATTGCAGTGAAGAGTCGTTCAGGGTCAGCTTCTGCAGCGCTTCACGGAAGTCTTCGAAGTCGTCCGAGCTGACCGGGAACAGGCCTGCATAGACTTGTGGCTGAATACGCTTGAAGCCGGGCAGCACGTCGACGTCGGGCGTGGTGCTCAGGGTCAGGGTGTCACCGACCGGCGCACCGTGAATGTCCTTGATGCCGGCGATGATGAAGCCTACTTCGCCCGCTTTCAGATCGACGGTTGCCGTGTGCTTGGGGTTGAACACGCCCACGCTGTCGACCAGATGCAGCTTGCCGGTCGACTTGACGAGAATCTTGTCGCCCTTCTTGACGCGGCCGTGGCGCACACGCACCAGGGACACGACGCCCAGGTAGTTGTCGAACCAGGAGTCGATGATCAACGCCTGCAGCGGATCTTCGATATTGCCGGTCGGTGCCGGAATGGTTGCGACCAGACGCTCGAGGACCTCATCCACGCCCATGCCGCTCTTGGCGCTGCACGCCACGGCATCGGTGGCGTCGATGCCGATGATCTTCTCGATCTCTTCCTTGACGCGGTCCGGATCGGCCTGCGGCAAGTCCATCTTGTTCAGTACCGGCATGACCTCAAGGCCCTGCTCAATGGCGGTATAGCAGTTGGCGACCGATTGCGCCTCGACGCCCTGCCCTGCATCGACCACCAGCAACGCACCTTCGCACGCGGCCAGAGAACGGCTGACTTCGTAGGTGAAGTCGACGTGCCCGGGGGTGTCGATGAAGTTCAGCTGGTAGGTAATACCGTCTTTGGCCTTGTAATACAGGGTAACGCTATGGGCCTTGATGGTGATCCCGCGCTCGCGCTCAAGATCCATGGAATCGAGCACCTGCGCTTCCATTTCGCGCTCGGTCAGGCCGCCGCACATTTGAATGAAGCGGTCGGCCAGCGTCGACTTGCCATGGTCAATGTGGGCGATGATGGAGAAATTGCGGATATGACTCAAATCACTCACGGATCAACACTCAAAAAGGTTGCAGGCAGATTGCCCGCCGAAAAATAGCCGGGAATTGTACCTGAACTAAGCAAGAGGCGTCACGCTTACAGGCACCCGGATCGGCGCACGGTAAACAAACGGGTACAAAAAAGGGTGGCCATGGCCACCCTTTCCTCTTAAACCGACCGGTTACTCGGACAGCTTGAAGGTAATGAAGGTCGCACGGCCCTGACGCAGAACACGCATCGAGACAGAGCGATCCTTGGGCAGGCTTTTCGCCACCTCGGTGAACTGCTTGCTGGACGTGATCGCCTGATTGTTCAGGTGAGTGATCACATCACCCGCCTGCAGACCGATCAGCGAAGCCGGGCCGCCTGTGACTTCCTTGATCGCCACACCACCTTTGAGATCCAGGGATTTCTTCTGCTCGGCGGTCAGCTCGATCACCGATACGCCCAGACGATTACTGCTGCGCTCGGCACCCGTACCGCCAACATCGCCCATTTCCTGACCTTCATCAGGCAGTGCACCGACGGTGACCGTCAGCTTCTGACGCTTGCCGTCGCGAATCACTTCAAGTTCGGCCTTGCTGCCGTCCTTGAGGTTGCCGATCAGGTGCGGCAGGTCAGCCGACATGACGATTGGCTGACCGTTGGCGCTCAGAATCACGTCACCCACCTGCACACCACCCTTGGCAGCCGGGCCGTCTTCAAGCACTTGCGCAACCAGCGCGCCGGCAGGCTTGTCCAGACCAAACGACTCGGCGAGGTCCTTGTTCACTTCCTGGATGACCACACCCAGCCAGCCGCGGCTGACTTTGCCATTGGCCTTGAGCTGATTGGCCACATCCATGGCGACGTCGATCGGAATCGCGAACGACAGCCCCATGAAACCACCGGAGCGCGTGAAGATCTGCGAGTTGATCCCGACGACCTCGCCCGCCATGTTGAACAGCGGGCCACCCGAGTTACCCGGATTGATGGCCACGTCGGTCTGAATGAACGGCACATAGGTATCGTTAGGCAAGCTGCGCCCCTTGGCACTGACGATGCCCTTGGTCACGGAATGGTCGAAACCGAACGGCGAGCCGATCGCCAGGACCCATTCGCCGACCTTGAGCGTATTGGAATTACCCAGCTTGGCAGTTGGCAGGTCCTTGCCTTCAATTTTCAGGACGGCAACGTCGGTACGCGGATCGGTACCCACCAGCTTGGCCTTCAACTCGCTGCGGTCGGACAGGCGTACGAGAATTTCGTCAGCGCCGTCGATTACGTGATTATTGGTCAGCACGTAGCCGTCAGGAGAGATGATGAAACCCGAGCCGAGGGACTGGGCCTCACGCTGGCGATCACCCTTGCCAGCACCCGAACCTGGCGGACGCGAACCCGGCGGCATGCTGCGCTCGAGAAACTCGCGAAGCATCGGCGGCAAGCCTTCCAGATCAGGCATTTGCTGATTGGCGACGGCACGGTCCGGCAACTTCTGGCGCGTACTGATATTCACCACTGCGGGCGACGCCTGCTCGACCAGCCCGGTGAAGTCCGGCAGGTTTTCGGCTTGAGCCGTAGCAACCTGACCGAGCATCAGCACAGCGGCAATCAATGAAAAGTAGGATTTCATGCGTGGTATCGACATATGGCTCCCGTTCGTAACGAGGAAAAAATTAAGCAGTCCGAAGCAACCGACTCAAAGACCTCAAGCAGCGATGCTCATCTCTGGATCAGCGAGATGGCCTCTGGAAACGACAAAAGGCCAGAGCTGCGAGGCTGTGACCTATAGAAAAAAAACAGAGCTTTTGCAATCTGCAAACCTCACCAAACATTTCAGCGCCTGTGCCCGAGCCAGGTTGAGTGCGGCCTGGCGGCTTCTGTAACCCAGGATGAAAATTTTTACATCCTGGGATCCGTGACTTCAAATGTTTATTTACTGGCTGGAGGTTCGTCGTTACGCATCGACAATGCTATGCGCTCCGCAGTGCCCATCGGAACTTCTCCGACGACCGTCACCATCATGTCGCCCTGCGGCGTGGTGAGACGGCGCGAAACAGCCACTGTAGGGCCTAGCTGGGTGCGAATATCCGAGGAAGATCCACCTTTCACCGACTCGATGAACACCGAAAAACGCGCCAGACCGTCACCATACATCAGATGGGTAACGGAGGATTGCGTGGAGGCGTCCTTGCGCACACCACTGCTGCTGACTTCGAAACCCGGCGGCAGCCAGTCCGAATGCCAGGCCACAGGACCTATGGACGCTTCGGACTTGGTTTTCACCACAGACACGGGTTTGCAATCGGCACTGGTCTTGAGCGCTTGCTCGGACAGAACACCGGCGGTATCGAGATCGGTAAACTGGAAACGTTCGAGCAACTGCCCCTTCTCGCTCAATAGAAGCGACTTGAGCACAAGACCGGTTTCGTTATCCAGGTGAAGTTCGAGGCCGTATCGATGCTGGTCCTTGGGGGACAGCGCAACGATGGTTGCCTGGCGACCGGCCACTCTGGATTTGCCGACAACTTTTATGTCGTACCAGGCGGAGAGTCTTTTGACATCGAAGGCGCGGGCAGATGAGTCGGCCGGATTGGCCACACCCGCTTCGAGTGTGCCGCTGACGCACTGGGTAAGCCCGTCAACACGCAACACTTCCTGAGCAGAACCATCAAGTTGCAGCAAGCGCTCCTGAACATGACCGTCCGCTATGCGGTGCCAGATTCGGTGGGTAGAAAAACTCCCGTTGCGCTCGTATACAAAAGTACCCTGATAGCTCTGCTGCTGATCAACCTTGGCAAGACGATTGATTGCGTCTTGCGCATCATCAGCCTGTACCGGGAGGGCAAGCCATCCACCAAGCAGTAGCGGCAGTAGAGGGACGGCTCGCATGATCCTCCTTAACGGTTTTCCAGACTCGCAGCACGAGCGTATGGCAACGCGCTTTCAGTGCCTTTCAACGCTGCTTCCTGGGCATGCTGACGCAGATAGCCCGGCAGACGCTGGTCACCTTGACCACCGCCCTGCAATACACCATTGGCCATAGGACCAGGCGCTTGCTCGGCGCTTTCAGTGTAGCCAGCCAGTACGGCCGGGCCTTTCACTTGCGGAACAGTCAGGTTTGCAGGCTGTTGGGTCTGCTGTGCCAGTTGCGCACCGGCAATGTCGTCCTGATTGTACAGGCGGACACCAGCCAGAACGGCTACGGTAACCGACGCTGCAACGGCCAGGCGACCCAGCGTACGCCAAGGACCGCGAGCTGCCTTGAGCGGGCTGACTTCATCGGCGATCGCGGCAGATACAGCAGCCGAGATATCCAGATGAGGGATCAGCAGCTCTTTGTGCATCGCTGCACGAGCAACTTGGTAACGCGACCAGGTGGCGCGAGTATCGGCATCGTCAATGGCATTCAATACCCGACGTAATTCCAGTTCGTCCGCTTCATTATCAAGTACCGCGGACAGCGATTCCTGCAGGGCTTCACGACTCATGGCGGGTTCCTCTCTTGGGCTATCGCCGCTGTCTCAGGATTCCTGCAACAACGGCTGCAGGGCTTTATCGATGGCTTCCCGAGCGCGGAAGATCCGAGAGCGCACGGTACCAACAGGACACTGCATGACGCTCGCAATGTCTTCATAACTCAGACCATCGAATTCACGTAAAGTTAGTGCCGTACGTAAATCTTCCGGGAGAAGCTGGATGGTCCGATGGACGGTGCCCTCGATCTCATCCCTCAACAATGCACGCTCCGGCGACTCGATGTCCTTGAGGCCGTGGTCGCCGTCGTAGAACTCCGCGTCTTCAGACCTTACATCGCTATCCGGTGGCCGCCGACCTCGCGAAACCAGATAGTTCTTCGCCGTGTTAATGGCGATGCGGTACAGCCAGGTGTAGAAAGCACTGTCGCCGCGAAAATTTCCGAGAGCACGATAAGCCTTGATAAAGGCTTCCTGTGCAACGTCTTGAGCCTCATGGGTGTCGTGCACGAATCGCACGATCAACCCTAGAATTTTGTGCTGATACTTCAGCACCAACAGATCAAATGCTCGCGTATCGCCACGCTGTACGCGTTCGACAAGCTGCTGATCCTCTTCCTGGGTTAGCATGAACACTCCTCGTTAAGCATGAAGGAGTGTTGCAACTGATATTGTTCAGGCTCGCAAACATAGACTCGGGCTTTTCGCAAAAGTTCTCCCCCTTCAAGCAAGTTTCCTGCAAGCCATCGTAAAGCCTGCACGAAAAACGCAGCTCGACACGGTCGGCTGCGCGAATAGTCTTGTCGCCGGTTTCGCAGTTGATGATCACTTATCTAACCCTGCGAAATCGACGCTGTTCCTGTGTAGGCAACCTGCTATTGAGCATGGTTCTTTAAGAAAAGTTCCATTGGCACAACCGCTGGCGTGAGCCGCAAACTGCATAAAACTCCCTTAAATCAATACACTGGAGCATTTCCAGCAACTCAACAAAAGGAAATCAATAGGCATGACGTCGAGGACTGGAGCACAATCCAGACCCGCCGTGGTCTCACATTGCCATGTAGGCGAGGCTATTGTGCCGTTACCCCAATACTTATACTAGTGGTCGCCAAGGGCAGAATTCGCAGATGAGTCAACATTTTCAGCATGACGTACTGGTAATCGGCAGCGGCGCGGCCGGGTTGAGCCTGGCACTGACCCTTCCCGACCACCTGCGGATTGCAGTCCTGAGCAAGGGCGATCTCGCCAATGGCTCGACCTTCTGGGCACAGGGCGGCGTTGCGGCAGTACTGGATGACACCGACACCGTGCAATCTCATGTTGAGGACACGCTGAACGCAGGCGGCGGCCTTTGCGACGAAGACGCTGTGCGCTTCACCGTCGAGCACAGCCGCGAGGCGATTCAATGGCTGATCGATCAAGGCGTGCCTTTTACCCGCGGCGATGACACAGACACCGACGAAAGCGGATTTGAATTTCACCTGACGCGTGAAGGCGGCCATAGCCATCGGCGGATCATTCATGCTGCAGATGCCACGGGCGCAGCGATTTTTCGCACCCTGCTGGAACAGGCGATCAAGCGACCCAACATTGAACTGCTCGATCAGCGCGCTGCCATCGACCTGATCACCGAACGCCGCCTCGGCCTGGACGGCCAGCGCTGCCTCGGCGCCTATGTGCTCAACCGCCACAGTGGCGAAGTGGATACTTACAGCGCGCGCTTCACAATCCTGGCGTCGGGTGGCGCCGCCAAGGTCTATCTGTACACCAGCAACCCTGACGGCGCCTGTGGCGACGGCATCGCCATGGCCTGGCGTTCCGGCTGCCGGGTGGCGAACCTCGAGTTCAACCAGTTTCACCCCACTTGCCTGTATCACCCGCAGGCCAAGAGTTTTCTGATCACCGAAGCACTTCGTGGCGAAGGGGCCTACCTCAAACTGCCCAACGGCGAGCGCTTCATGCAGCGCTTCGACGAGCGGGCAGAACTGGCCCCGCGCGATATCGTGGCCCGCGCGATAGACCATGAAATGAAGCGACTGGGCATCGACTGTGTGTATCTGGACATCAGCCACAAGCCGGAAGCCTTCATCAAGACGCACTTTCCAACCGTCTACGAGCGCTGCCTGGAGTTTTCCATCGACATCACACGCGAGCCGATACCGGTGGTTCCGGCCGCGCATTACACCTGTGGCGGCGTGATGGTGGACAGCAAGGGGCATACCGATGTGCCGGGCCTGTACGCCATCGGCGAGACCAGCTTCACGGGCCTGCACGGCGCCAACCGCATGGCCAGCAATTCGCTGCTGGAGTGCTTCGTCTACGCCCGATCGGCCGCCGCAGACATAGAAAAGCAATTGGCTGACGTGCAGATGCCCGCCGACCTGCCTGCCTGGGACGCCAGCCAGGTCACCGACTCGGACGAGGACGTGATCATCGCGCACAACTGGGACGAGCTGAGGCGGTTCATGTGGGACTACGTCGGCATTGTGCGCACCAACAAACGCCTGCAGCGCGCTCAACACCGCGTACGCCTGCTGCTGGATGAGATCGACGAGTTCTACAGCAACTACAAGGTCAGCCGTGACCTGATCGAGTTGCGCAATCTGGCGCAGGTCGCGGAACTGATGATCCGCTCTGCCATGCAGCGCAAGGAAAGCCGCGGCCTGCATTACACGCTGGACTATCCCGATATGTTGCCGGAGGCGCTGGACACTATTCTGGTGCCGCCCACCTATGCCGGCTGAATTTCAAACGTACACGCAGACGTCGGTGAATGTCCGGCGTCAATGCGTCATGCGGGATACAACAACTGTTTATTGATCGTCCTGGCCGACCGGCGATAATCGGGCGAAAACGCAGAATGACCACCCACGGCAAGGCAAGGCTGTCGGGGCATAACTGCACAGGCTGCCAGCCGTCACATGCATTCCACAGCTGCCAGCCTTGATGATCGCGCTTGAGTGCAGTGAATGCCGCCGGATGCGTCAGCAGGATGGAGCGTGGTATCACGCGGACAGCGTGCACCAGGCACATCAGCGCAGACAGCGCCGCAGCCCACGCGGCGATGTCCAGCCAGTACAACGCGACCAGTGCCAGCGACTGAACCGCAAGATACGCCGTCACCAGCAGACGCGAAGCCTGCCAGTGACATTCAAAGCGATCACTGGGGCTGGACACGATCCAGAATCATGCGAACCATACGCTGCAATTCAGCGTCTTCGGATTCGGCGCGCTGCATGAACCAGCCGAACATATCCTGATCCTCACAGGTCAGCAGACGGCGGTACAAATCGCGGTCTACGTCATTCAGATGTGGATAGACCTCACGGACAAACGGCACCAGCAGCACGTCCAGTTCAAGCATGCCGCGGCGGCTGTGCCAGTAAAGGCGGTTGAGTTCAACGTCTTCGACCATGGAGCGCTCCTCAAAGTAGGCGGCAAGTATACAGCCGTGAGCCGGGCGCGCGAATCTCGCAATGGTCGCAGCAGTTTTCATGTACCCGTATGCATAACCTCGACTCGGCACTATGATGTGCCCCCGGACTTTTTTCCCAATCTGCGATGACCATGGCCCACACAGCTTTTTTCTGCACGCTAACCCATGAGGGCGTTCTCGCCGTTCGCGGCGTGGATGCCAGCAAGTTTCTTCAGGGTCAGCTAACGTGCAACCTCAATTATCTGAATGAAGACAAATCCAGCCTGGGTGCCCGTTGCACGCAGAAAGGCCGGATGCAGTCGAGTTTTCGCATCGTGTTCGAGGGCGACGGTTGCCTGTTGGCGATGGCTGGCGAACTGATCGAGGCGCAATTGCTCGACCTGCGCAAATACGCAGTGTTCTCCAAATCGAAGCTCACGGATGAAAGCGCAGACTGGGTGCGCTTCGGTCTGCAGGACGGGGACGCTGCGCTGGTCAGCCTGGGGCTGGATCTGCCACAGGAAACCGATAGCGTGGTGCGCGCCGATGATCTGATCGCGATCCGCGTCTCGCCAGGTCGGGCCGAGCTCTGGGTGCGCAGCGCACAGGTAGACAGCATCAAAGCGCGTCTGGCATCGCAGTTGAGCGAAGCCCCGCTGAACGACTGGCTGCTGGGCCAGATCCGTGTCGGTATCGGCCAGGTGTTCGGCAACACCCGCGAAGAATTCATTCCGCAGATGATCAATCTGCAAGCGGTTGGCGGCGTCAGCTTCAAGAAAGGCTGCTACACCGGCCAGGAAATCGTTGCCAGAATGCAATATCTTGGCAAACTAAAGCGCAGGCTTTACCGCCTGACCCTGAGCGGCGAAGAGATCCCGCAGCCCGGTACGGCACTGTTCTCACCGGTGCATGCCAGCGCAGTGGGCAACGTCGTCATTGCGGCACAGGATGGGCAGAACATCGAGCTGCTCGCGGTATTGCAGGGTGATGCGGCAGAAGACGGTCGTATCAATCTTGGTTCGCCAGAAGGCGCGGCGCTGCAAATGAGTGAACTGCCCTACACACTGGACAGCAAACTCGAAACTCAGCGCTAGCAGACGAACACATTCAGCTTCCTAGTGTCTTTAGAGCGATCCAGTACAGCCTGGCGCTCTGAAGAGCGCGCGGATAACTCTGGACACCCCCAACAGCTGCGAGATGCAACATGAGCAAGATGGCTGACGAGGTGCAGAGAAACTTGATCAAGGCCATCGACAGAGATGCCTTGTTTCTCCCCACCCTGCCGGAAGTGGCACTGAGGATTCGCCTGGCTGCAGAGGACACCGAGATCAGTATTTCGGCCCTGAGCAAGGTCATCGGTAGCGATACAGCCCTTTCCGCGCGCCTTATCAAGGTTGCGAACAGCCCCCTGCTGCGCCCGAATTTTGAAGTCAGCGACGTCAATACCGCGATTCGACGCCTGGGCGTCAACTACACCTGCAACCTGGCCATCGGCCTGGTGGTCGAGCAGATGTTCCACGCCAAGTCGCCGGTCATCGAGCAGAAGATGCGCGATATCTGGAAGCAAAGCCTGCAGGTGGCCGGTATCAGCTACACCCTGTGTCAGCACTACACCAGTCTGAAACCCGATCAGGCCACGCTCGCCGGACTGATCCACCTGATCGGGATCCTGCCGATCCTGACCTATGCCGAAGACCATTACGAGCTGCTGTCCGACCCGATCAGCCTCAACCACGTAATCGACAGCATCCACCCGGTCATCGGCGAGCGCCTGCTGCGCTCATGGGATTTCCCCGAGCCGCTGGCCTGTGTGCCGGGCCAGTTCCAGAACTTCGCGCGCGTCTCGAAAAGCCCTGACTACACCGACCTGGTACAGATCGCCACGGTGCATATCCATAGGAATACCGACCATCCCTTCAGCCTCATCGAAATGGTCGACCTGCCTGCCTACAGCCAGCTGAGGCTCGCCAGAGGCGAAGGCGTGCTCAGCGCCCAGATGGACGAAGCCAAGAGCATGCTCTACTAGCCTCGGCTGGTCCAGGGTGTGTAAAAACGTCACGAGCGAAGGCAAGACAAGGCAAAAACAGGCGAAAAAGCGGAGTCTAGGTGTTCTAAATGAGCATTTTTCGCCTGTTTTTAACGCAGTATTGCCAAGCGCAGTAGTTTTTACACAGTCTGGATCAGGTGGCGCTGAAACTGACCCTTACCTTCAAGCCACGCTCAGCCCCCTCGTGCAAGGTGATCCTGGCCAGATGTGCCCGGCAGATTTCGCCCACAATCGCCAGGCCGAGCCCGGCACCGCTGCCCTGCTGGCTGCGGCGATAAAAACGCTCGAAGACCCGCTCACGCTCATCGGGCGGAATGCCGGGACCATCATCCTCGACCTCCAGAACGCCCGGCGCATAGACCCGCAACACGACGTTGCCGCCCGGCGAGGTATGGGCCAGCGCGTTGTCGATCAGATTGCTCAGCAACTCATTCAGCAAGGTCGGCTCGCCGCGCAGCCAGACCGGCTCGTCAGCCTCCAGCGCCAGCGCAACGCCCCGGGAATGAGCCAACGGTGCCATGGCCATGCCCAGCTCTCTGGCCAATTGACTGAGGTCCAGCTGTTGCGCCCCGCCCTCGGCGATGGCCCTGGCGCCGTTTTCGATGCGTGCCAGGGACAGCAGCTGGTTGGCCAGATGCGTGAGTCGATCGGTGCCGAGCGCCGCCGACTCCAGCGTGCTGCGCCAATGCTCCGGGTCGTGTTCGCGCAGCCCCAGCTCGACCCGCGCCTTCAAGGCGGCCAGCGGCGTGCGCAGTTCGTGGGCGGCATCGGCGATGAATTGCGCCTGGCGCTCGAACTGCACGCGCAATCGTTCGGTGAAGTGGTTCAGCGCCCCCACCAACGGACGCAGCTCGTGCTGCACTTCAACCATCGGCAAGGCGCGCAGATCATCCGGCTGACGCTCCTCGACGGCGGTGCGCAGGCGCTCCAGCGGTCGCAATGCCGCGCTGACCGTGAACCAGACCAGCAGCAGCGCGCCCCCTCCGAGCATGCCCAGGCGCAGCAATGTGTCGGCCATCAGGCTGCGCGCCATGCCCTTGCGCGCCTCCTGGGTTTCGGCGACGCGGATTTCAGCGGTGCCGTTCATGCCCGGGTCGGTCACCGGTTTGAGCAGACTGACAACCCGCACATCCTGGCCCTGATAGATCCCGTTATAAAATTTCGCCAGGGCCGGGTAATCGTCGGTACGCAAGGTACCGGGCGGCGGCGAAGGCAGGTTTTCATAACCGGAAATCAGCTTCTGATGAATGTCATTGACCTGATAGTAGATGCGCCCTTCGCTGTCGTAGGCGAAGGTATCCAGCGCCACGTAGGGAATGTCGGCGCTCAGCGTGCCATCACGCTGGGTCAGGCCGGCAGCGATGGTTCGCGCGGAAGCCAGCAACGTACGGTCATAGGCGGTGTCGGCCACTTCGCGGCCATTCCAGTAAGCGCTCATGCCGCTGGCCAGCATCAACACCACCAGCAGCAGGGCCAGGTTCCACAACAACCGCCAGCGCAGGCTGTCGTTAATCATCGCGGCTTTCCAGCAGATACCCCAGACCGCGAAAGGTCACGATCGCCACGGAATGCCCGTCGAGCTTTTTGCGCAGACGATGGACATAGATCTCGATGGCGTCGGGGCTGGCTTCTTCATCGAGCCCGAACACCTGCGCCGCCAGTTGCTCCTTGCTCATCACCCGACCCGGCCGGGCGATAAGCGCTTCCAGCACTGCCTGTTCGCGAGAGGTCAGGGTCAGCAGCTCTTCGCCGAGTGTGAAACGCCGCGTGTCCAGATCGTAGGCCAGCACGCCGCAGCGCTGTTGCCGCTCGCCACCCAGCACGCTGCGCCGCAGCAAAGCCTTGACCCTGGCCTCCAGCTCGGAGAGTTCGAAAGGCTTGGCCAGGTAGTCGTCGGCACCCAGATTCAGGCCGTGGACCCGGTCCTTGACGTCACTGCGCGCCGTCAGCATCAGCACCGGCAGGTTTTTGCTGCGCGCTCGCAGACGCGCCAGCACTTCAAAGCCGTCCATGCGCGGCAACCCGACATCGAGAATGGCGACCGCGTACTCCTCGCTGTTCAATGCCAGGTCGGCAGCCACGCCATCATGCAGCACATCAACGGTCAAACCCGCGCTTTTGAGCGCCTGCGCGACACTTTCAGCCAATTGCAGATGATCTTCCACAAGAAGAACACGCATCGCCGTCTCCTGATTGTCACTGTTGTTATCGATCTGGATATCGAGGCTCGTGGCGGTGGAGTTTACAGGCCGGCCGCCGTCTGTGAAGGGCAGAAACGATTCGCGGCTCGCTAATCAAGACGTGAAAGGCAACTGAAAGGTTTACGAAAGGTTTGTCGTTTAGCATCGCGAGACAACCCGATAAAAGGGTACGTAAAAAAAAAAGGCGCCTGGATGCGTCTGAACAATAAAAACAATAAATTGCTAAACGGAGTCACGTCATGTCTACGCCCGTCCAGGCTTGCCAGCCCATGGAGCACCTCCCGTCGAGGATTGCTCTGCGCGCTCCTCACGCCACCTGCTTCAAAACACCACTTCAGCGCAAACGCCCGCCCCTGTGACACAGCACACAGGTTTTCCCGTGCGCGTGACAAAAGCGCATGGTGAACAGCTTCTCTCTGCCAAGAACAACAATATCCCTGGAGACTGAACATGAAATTTTCCCTGCGCCACATAGCCGCTACCGCTGGGTGCATGCTGATTGCCAGCCAGTTGCTTGCCGAACCCAAACGTCCGGAATGCATTGCCCCTGCCTCGCCAGGTGGCGGATTCGACCTGACCTGCAAACTGGTGCAGAGCGCGCTGATCAACGAGAAGATTCTGACCTCGCCGATGCGCGTCACCTACATGCCAGGCGGTGTCGGCGCGGTGGCCTACAACGCCGTCGTTGCGCAGCGCCCCGCCGATGCCGGCACACTGGTCGCGTGGTCCAGCGGTTCGCTGCTCAATCTGGCGCAGGGCAAATTCGGTCGTTTCGATGAGAACGCAGTGCGCTGGCTCGCCGCCGTGGGCACCAGCTATGGCGCCATCGCAGTGAAGAGCGACTCGCCCTACAAGAATCTCGACGATCTGGTCCAGGCGCTGAAAGCCGACCCGAGCAAAGTCGTGATCGGCTCAGGCGGCACCGTGGGCAGCCAGGACTGGATGCAGACCGCATTGATCGCCAAGGCCGCAGGCATCAACCCGCGCGCACTGCGCTACGTGGCACTCGAAGGCGGCGGTGAAATCGCCACCGCGCTGCTCGGCGGCCACATCCAGGTGGGCAGTACCGATATTTCCGACTCCATGCCGCACATTCTGAGCGGCGATATGCGCCTGCTAGCGGTGTTCGCCGAAAAGCGTATCGACGAACCTGAAATGAAAGACATCCCCACCGCCAAGGAACAGGGCTACGACATCGTCTGGCCGGTGGTACGTGGCTTCTACCTCGGGCCGAAGGTCAGCGACGAAGACTACAACTGGTGGAAAGCCTCGTTCGACAAGATCCTGGCTTCCGAGGACTTCGCCAAACTGCGCGACCAGCGCGAGCTGTTCCCGTTTGCCATGACCGGCGCGGAACTGGACACCTACGTCAAGAAGCAGGTCGCCGACTACAAGTTGATGGCCAAGGAATTCGGCCTGATTCAGTAATTGAATTCAATTGACTGACATTCAGTTGCGCCCGCTGCAGGGGCGCGACTCAGGAGCTTCTCATGGTCATACAACGCATCTTCGCTGGCCTGCTATTACTGGCATGCGCAGGCCTGGCCCTCATGGCCTGGCCTTATCAGGCACCTTTTTCCTATGAACCGGTCGGACCACGCGCCTTCCCGCTGCTGATGCTCGGGCTGATGAGCGTCGCCCTGCTGTACCTGCTGATCAGACCCACGCCCATCGTGCACACCGAAGAAGACCCGGAGCTGGATCGCGAGACCCTGATCAAGATCGGCGTGTGCATCGTCCTGCTGCTGATATTCGCGGGGCTGTTCGAACCGCTGGGCTTCATCCTCAGCAGCATTCTGATCGGCATTCCCATGGCGCGCCTGTATGGCGGCCGCTGGCTGCCGAGCGTGGTGGTGGTGATTCTGATGAGCGTCGGCCTGTACATGCTGTTCGACAAGGCCATGGACGTCCCCCTGCCTTTGGGCCTGCTCAGCGTTCTGGAGAATTAAAATGGATACTTTCGGTTATCTGGGCCAGGGCTTCGGTGTCGCCCTGACGCCTTACAACCTGATCACGGCGCTGTGCGGAACATTGATCGGTACTGTCGTCGGCCTGCTGCCGGGGCTTGGACCGATCAACGGTGTGGCGCTGCTGATCCCTATCGCTTTCGCACTGGGCCTGCCGCCCGAATCGGCGCTGATTCTGCTGGCAGCCGTCTACCTGGGCTGCGAATACGGCGGGCGTATCAGCTCGATCCTGCTGAACATCCCGGGTGAAGCGTCCACCGTGATGACCACCCTGGACGGCTACCCGATGGCCCGCCAGGGCCTGGCTGGCGTTGCACTGTCGCTCTCGGCATGGAGTTCGTTCATCGGCGCGTTCATCGCCACCTGCGGCATGGTGCTGTTCGCGCCCCTGCTCGCCAAATGGGCGATTGCCTTCGGCCCGGCGGAATACTTCGTGCTGATGGTCTTCGCGATCGTCTGTCTGGGCGGGATGGCCGGTGACCGGCCGTTGAAGACGTTCATTGCCGCGCTGATCGGGCTGTTCCTGTCTGCAGTAGGTATCGATGCCAACAGCGGGGTATACCGTTTCACGGGCGACAATATTCACCTCACCGATGGCATTCAGTTCGTGGTGCTGGTGCTGGGCCTGTTTTCGATCAGCGAAATCCTTTTGCTGCTGGAGAAGACCCATCGCGGTCAGGAGGCCGTCAAGGCCACCGGGCGCATGATGTTCAACGTCAAGGAAGCCGCTGCCGTGTTCGTGGTGAACATTCGCTGCGGTCTGCTGGGGTTCATCCTTGGCGTATTGCCTGGCGCCGGTGCGACGCTGGCCAGCGCGGTCGCTTACATGACGGAAAAACGCATCGCCGGCGCCAGCGGCAAGTTCGGCCAGGGCGACATGCGTGGCCTGGCCGCACCCGAGACGGCCATCGGCGCAACGGCCTGCGGCGCCCTGGTGCCGATGCTGACGCTGGGCGTGCCGGGTTCAGGCACCACGGCGGTAATGATCGGCGCCTTGTCGCTGTACAACATCACGCCCGGCCCGATGCTTTTTCAACAGCAGCCGGACATCGTCTGGGGCCTTATCGCGTCGTTGTTCATCGCCAACATCATGCTGGTGATCCTCAACATCCCGATGATTCGCCTCTTCACGCGCATCCTTGCCGTGCCGAACTGGGCGCTGGTCCCGGTGATTGCGATCATCACCGGCATCGGTGTGTATGCGGTGCACGCCACCACGTTCGACCTGTTCCTGATGGTCGGTATCGGTATCTTCGGCTACATCCTGCGCAAGCTGGACTTCCCGCTGTCGCCGATCCTGCTCGGGTTCATCCTTGGCGGTCTGATGGAGCAGAACCTGCGTCGCGCCCTGTCGATCTCCAACGGCGAACTGGGGATCCTCTGGTCCAGCCCGATCACTCTCGGGGTCTGGGTGGTAACCGTGTTCATGCTGCTTTTCCCGCTGCTGCGCATCTGGCGCAAGCGCGCCAGACAGCAGGCCGCTGCGGCGCATGGCTGATTCGTCTCTGCGCCAATGGTGGGCAACGCCGCTGGTCGGCCTGCTGGGCGGCTACCTCGCCAGCCAGGTCGGCTGGCCGTTGCCATGGATGGTGGGCTCGTTGCTGGCAATCATTCTGGTGCGCTGCCTGACACCCTGGCAACTGGCGCAGATTCCCGGCGGTCGCAAGTTCGGTCAGTTGATCATCGGGATCGGCATCGGCCTGCACTTCACGCCGGTAGTCATCGAACAGGTACTGGCGCATTTCGGGCTGATTTTCATCGGAGCCCTGGTCACCAGTCTGTCGTGCCTGGTCGGCGTGTGGCTGATGCTGCGTACCGGAGAGGATCGCCCTACCGCGTTCTTCTCCAGCATGCCGGGCGGTTCCGGGGAGATGGTCAACCTTGGCGCACGTAACGGTGCAACGCTGAGCAGTGTCGCTGCCGCGCAAAGTCTGCGGGTACTTGCCGTAGTACTGTGCGTGCCGGCGATCTTCAAATACCTGCTGGGTGATGGCGCACCCGCCTTGCATGCCAGCATCGTGGACTGGCGCTGGCTGGCCGTTCTGCTGCCGCTCGGGGCTGCGCTGGCCTGGCTGTGGCAACGCCTCAAACAGCCCAATCCCTGGCTGTTCGGCCCGCTGTTGCTCAGTGCCGTGGCGAGCGTGGTCTGGGATTTGAAAATCGGCCTGCCCAGCGGTGCCAGTCAGCTCGGTCAGTTGCTGATCGGCAGCGGGCTGGGTTGTCATTTCAATCGAGAGTTCTTTCGGCGTGCGCCATCGTTCCTCGCGCGCACGCTGCTGGGCACTGCCTTGACCATGCTGATCGCCGCGCTGGCGGCACTGGCGCTGAGCGCCCTCACCCACCTGGACCTGCGTTCACTGACGCTGGGCATGATGCCCGGCGGCATCGCAGAGATGAGCCTGACCGCCGAAGTGCTGCAACTGTCGGTGCCGCTGGTCACGGCCATGCAGGTCATGCGCCTGCTGTTCGTGCTGTTTCTTGCCGAGCCGTTGTACCGGCGCTGGAGCAAACGGCTCGCTGACTGAACAGGTCGCTGGAATCCTCTCAAATCAAAGCGCAGGCAAGCGCCAGTCGATCGGCGCGATGCCGTTTTGCTCAAGGTACTTGTTGGCCCGTCCGAAGTGTCCATTGCCCAGGAAGCCTTTGTAGGCTGACAACGGCGACGGATGGACGGAGGTCAGCACCAGATGCTTGGTCGCATCGACCAGTTTCTGCTTGCTCTGCGCATGAGCGCCCCACAGCAGGAACACCAGATGCGGCTGGTGCTCGCTGACCACTTGAATGATCCGGTCGGTGAAGTGCTGCCAGCCTTTTCCTGCATGGGAAGCCGCGTTGGCGCGCTCGACAGTGAGGGTGGTATTCAGCAACAAAACGCCCTGATCAGCCCAGGATTGCAGGCAACCGTGGTTCGGAATATCGATGTTCAGGTCGCGTTTCAGCTCTTTGTAGATGTTGACCAGCGATGGCGGCGTCGGCACACCCGGCTGCACCGAGAAGCACAGGCCATGCGCCTGATTCGGTCCGTGATACGGGTCCTGGCCAAGGATGACCACTTTCACGTTATCCAGCGGCGTGGAGTTCAACGCATTGAAGATCAGTGGCCCGGGCGGATAGATTTCCTTGCCGGCCGCGTGCTCATGACGCAGAAACTCGCGCAATTGAGCCATGTAGGGTTGTTCGAATTCGTCACGCAGGGCGTTTTTCCAGCTGGGCTCAAGCTTGATGCGGTCGTCGCTAGTCATGGTTACATCCGGTAAAAACAATGCGCGGACACTAGGAAAGCCGGGCCGCAAAGTCAATGCCGGTTGCGACATGCGCCCTCAAGATCGGACGCAGAGCCTAAAGAAGAGCGTGCCGACGCGGGGCATCGGCACGCTGGTCAGTTCGCAGCAGTCAGTTTGCTGCGTTGGCATGACAGTGAGCGCGCAGACTTCAGCTATCGATGCCCGCCACGACCATCGCCGCGCCCGCCTCTTCCATGATCACGGCCATCTCGTCCGCCACGCCCACCATGATCGTCCCAGCCTCGGTCGCCACGGAAGCCGTCGTTGCGTCCGAAGCCGTCATTGCGGCCGAAACCGCCATTGCCGCGAAAGCCATCGTTTCTCCAGCCATAACCCGGTGGACGTCCCGGCTGGTAGTAGCGCGGCGGGGGCGGTGGCGCGTAATAGCGGGGTGCCGGGGCGTAGTAGCGAGGCTGGGTGTAATAGCGCGGTTGAGGCGCCACATAGATGCGTCGCTCCTGGTAGTAGGTAGAGCGGTAGCCATTGTCATACGCGTAGGCGCCGCCAACGACAGTCGGCTGCGTGTACACATCGGATTCGTAGTAACCGGGACCTGCGTAGCAACCGGAAAGGAAAAGGGTCAGCAACGTGATAAGCAAGGGTCTTCGATACATGGCGGCCTCCTGGACCGCGATTGGGCCAATCCAGCGACGCTGGTCGGCGTCCGTCAAAGCGGTTGGCGGACGAATTATCTGACATCGAAAAGGCACTCTAGTGCCTTGGGGCAGCGTCGAGGCCTGGCTATGAATGGCCCGTCACTGTCTCGCAAAGGCTCTGCAACCAAGGCCTGAAGGCGTATTTCAACGTTCTACAAAGATGCTACAAAACATTTCACCCACCGCTGCCTCATCACGGTGCGCCCTCGCACCAGCACAAGGCGACTCCTGCGACAGATGACCGAAGACGACTCGCCCGGCCCTTGAAAAACAAGGCGCGGCACAAGTTGGCACAACTCTCGCTTGATGATGGGTGTGCAGGAGTCAACACAGGTTCGCGGCACCACAATTTGCAATAGCCGACTAGGGTTCCGGCTTGCCGCCAGGCAAGTGGCTGGTCCGAGAGTTGGCGACCTCCAGTAGAGGTTACACGGCGGGACAAAAGCCCGGGAGACAGGGACACCAGTGGTGTCACGTTGCTCCTGGCCGCCTTTTTTCACTACTGGAGATTTCTCAACATGCAAAAGTCTCGTCTCTTCGGCCTGCTGACGGCAGGCCTGCTTGCTGCGTTGAGCCTCTCGGCGAATGCCGCCCAGAAAGATCACTTCAACGTCTGCTGGACCATCTACGCAGGCTGGATGCCGTGGGAATACGCAGGTAGCCAGGGCATCGTCGACAAGTGGGCGAAAAAGTACGGCATCAAGATCGATGTCACCCAGCTCAACGACTACGTCGAATCCATCAATCAGTATACCGCCGGCCAGTTCGATGGCTGCACCATGACCAACATGGACGCCCTGACCATCCCGGCCGCAGGTGGCGTGGAAAGCACGGCACTGATCGTCAGCGACTTCTCCAATGGCAATGACGGCATCGTGCTCAAGGGCGAAGGCAAGAAAGTCGCCGATCTGAAAGGCATGGACGTCAATCTGGTCGAACTGTCGGTCTCCCACTACCTGCTGGCCCGAGCGCTGGACAGCGTCAAGCTCAGTGAAAAAGACCTCAAGGTGGTCAATACCTCGGATGCCGATATCTCGGCAGCCTTCAATACTGACGATGTACAGGCGGTCACCACCTGGAACCCGATGCTTTCGGACATCAAGGCCAGGCCCGGCGTCACCGAAGTGTTCAACTCCAGCCAGATTCCTGGCGAGATCATGGACATGATGGTCGTCAACACTCAGACCTTGAAAGACAACCCGGCTCTGGGCAAGGCCCTGACTGGCGCCTGGTTTGAAGTGGTCGCGCTGATGAACGCCAAAAACGCTCAGAGCAAGGCTGCGCTGGAACACATGGCCAAGGCATCGGGGACCGATCTGGCCGGCTTCCAGGCGCAACTGGACACCACCAAGCTGTTTGCCACGCCCAAGGAAGCCCTTGAGTTCGCGACCAGCAAACAGCTGCCGGACACCCAGCGCAAGGTGGCTGACTTCTCGTTCGCCCACGGTTTGCTCGGCGAAGGCGCACGCGATGCCGATGCCGTCGGCATGTCGTTCGCCAATGGCGTGATGCTCGGCGACAAGGGCAATCTCAAGCTGCACTTTGACCCCAGCTACGTGCAGATGGCCGTCGACGGCAAGCTGTAAATCACGTTCAGTAGAAAGGTCATTGCCATGCGTTTGATAAACCGCCATCCGGATCGTGCCGGTCGCCTGATACTGGTGATCCTGCCGTTCGCCCTGTTGCTGTTCGCCTATTTCATGGGCTCGGCCACCCGGCTTGCGGAAAACCCCAGCGACAAACTGCTGCCCAGCGCGGTACAGATGGCCGATGCGGTCAAGCGCATGGCGTTCGTTGCCGACCCGCGCAGCGGTGACTACCTGCTGTGGCAGGACAGCGCATCGAGCCTGCAACGCCTGGCCATCGGCTTGGGGATCAGCGCGCTGTTGGGTCTGTGTCTGGGCATCGCAGCGGGCATCCTGCCGTTGTGCGGCGCAACGCTGTCGCCCTTGCTGACGGTACTGTCGATGGTGCCGCCGCTGGCCATTCTGCCGATTCTGTTCATCGTGTTCGGTCTGGGCGAGTTGTCGAAGGTGGTGCTGATCGTGATCGGTATCACACCGATTCTGGCCCGTGATCTGGAACAGCGAGCCCGTGAAATCCCGGTCGAACTGCTGATCAAGGCGCAAACCCTCGGCGCCTCGACCTGGACACTGATCCTGCGGGTGATCCTGCCGCAATTGCTGCCACGCCTGTTGATCGCTTTGCGCCTGGTGCTGGGTTCGGCGTGGCTGTTCCTGATCGCCGCCGAGGCGATTGCCTCGACTGACGGTCTGGGCTACCGGATCTTCCTGGTGCGGCGCTATCTGGCGATGGACGTGATTCTGCCCTATGTGGTGTGGATCACCCTGCTCGCCTGGCTGATGGACTGGGGTCTGAAGGCCCTGACCCGACGTGCCTTTCCCTGGTACGAAGGAGCGCGGGCATGAGCTTTATCAGTGTGCGCAATGTCTGGCAGCAATACGCCGACCAGGTGGTGCTCGAGGGCCTCAACCTGGACGTGGCCGAAGGCGAATTCTGCACGCTGGTCGGTGCGTCGGGCTGCGGTAAATCGACCTTTCTGCGCCTGTTGCTGGGTCAGGAAACCCCCAGTCGCGGTCTGATCACGCTGGACGGGACGGCGCTGCGCAATGAGCCGGATGCCAGCCGAGGCGTGGTGTTTCAGCGCTATTCGGTATTCCCGCACCTGTCGGTGCTCGACAACGTGGCACTGGGTCTGGAGCTGCCCCGCTCGCCCTGGCTCGGCCGTCTGTTCGGCCAGGCAAAAAACGAGGCGCGCGAGCACGCCGCACAGTTGCTCGGCAAGGTCGGCCTGGGGCATGCGCTGGACAAGTACCCGACGCAATTGTCCGGCGGCATGCAACAGCGACTGGCGATTGCCCAGGCGCTGATCATGAAACCCCGCGTCCTGCTGCTGGACGAGCCGTTCGGCGCGCTCGACCCCGGTATCCGCAAGGACATGCATCACCTGCTGCTGGACCTGTGGCGCGAAACCAAACTGACCGTGTTCATGGTCACTCACGACCTGTCCGAAGGCTTCAACCTCGGCACCCGCCTGCTGGTATTCGACAAGGTGCGCCACGACCCGCACGCGCCCGGAGCCTATGGCGCGCGCATCACTTACGACATCCCCCTCAACAGCGAACGCCGCGCCGAGCGCGCCGCCATCGATTCGCTGCTCAACGTTTCAGAGGAGCCCGTTCAATGACTGACTCAACCACGCTTTATCCGGTTTTCGCCGAAGAACTGCTGCCCGGTGGCGGCCATCGTTCGTTCGTCCTCAAGCGCGGTGAATTGCTGCGCCTGACCGACCTGCACGGCAACGCCAACGTCAGCCTGACCCTGCTCAACGCCCACGAAAAAACCGAGCGGCTGAACCTGCCCGACAGCCTCAAATGCCAGCACACCGCTCGCCTGAGCAACGGTCATTGCCTGTATTCGGACATGGGCCGAGTGCTGGCGGCCATCGTCACTGACACCTGCGGCTGGAGCGACAGCATCGGCGGCGTGCTCAATGCGCAGGAAGTCGCTGAAAAATACGGCCAAGGCCGTTATCAGGAATTGCGCAACGGCTTCTTTCGAAACGGCGTCGACAACCTGCTGGTCGAGCTGGGCAAATGGGGGCTGGGGCTGTCCGACCTGCTGATGACCCTCAACCTGTTCAGCCGCGTCGATGTCGACGAAGCGGGAGCGCTGCATTTCGCGCCGAACAACTCCAAGGCCGGTGACTACATCGAACTCTACGCACCAATGGACACGCTGGTGGTACTGACCGCGCTGCAACACCCGATGGACCCCAACCCGGAATATGCCCCGCAACCGCTCAAGCTCAGCTGGATGAAGGCCGACGCCAGCGTTGCCGAGCACTGCCGTACATCGCGCCCGGAAAACGAGCGCGGCTTCATCAACACCGACCGCCTGTTCGCCTGAGGAGCCCTGTCATGAATTCACACACTCACCTTTGCTGCGACGCAACCATACCGGCAGGCGAGCCGTTCCTGGCCGAAGTCAAGGCCGGGCAGACCGTGCGCATCCTCGATCTGCAAGGCAACCAGGCCGTCGACACGCTGTTTTTCAGCCTGAGCAACCCGCGTGAGCGCTACGATGTGCAGCGCACCCTGCGCCGCCAGAACAGCGTGTACCTGACCACCGGCAGCGTGCTGTTTTCCAACCTCGGCCAGCCGATGCTGACCATTGTCGATGACACCTGCGGTCGCCACGACACACTCGGTGGCGCGTGCGCGCAAGAGAGCAACACCGTGCGCTACGCTCTGGAAAAGCGCTACATGCACAGCTGCCGCGACAACTACCTGCGCGCCTGTGTGCATGACGGCCGCCTGAGCAAGGCCGACATCGGTCCGAACATCAATTTTTTCATGAACGTACCGGTGACAGCCGAAGGCGGCCTGACCTTCGAAGACGGTATTTCCGCGCCCGGCAAATACGTCGAGCTGCGCGCTGAAATGGACGTGATCGTGCTGATTTCCAACTGTCCGCAGCTCAACAACCCCTGCAATGGCTACAACCCGACGCCTGCGCAGCTGTTGATTCGCGACTGACCCGGCACCTGCCCTCAGCAACGGACGACCGTTGCGTAGATTGATCAATAGCGGGACGGCCCGCTTCCCATCACGAAACCGAGCGCGACTGGGTTTCCGGGGTTATGCCATGTTCGACAAACTGCTGATCGCCAACCGTGGCGCCATTGCCTGCCGCATCCTGCGGACCCTGCGTACCTTGCAGGTCAAGGGCGTGGCGGTGTATTCCGAAGCCGACGCTGCCAGCCTGCACCTGATGCAGGCCGACGAAGCCCACAGCCTGGGCGAAGGTGGCGCAGCCGGAACCTATCTGGCGGTGGACAAGATCCTCGCCATTGCCAAAGCCAGCGGCGCCAAAGCCATTCATCCCGGCTACGGGTTCCTCTCCGAAAACGCCGCGTTCGCTCAAGCCTGCGAAGACGCCTGTATCGCCTTCGTCGGGCCAACGCCCGAGCAACTGCGCGTATTCGGCCTCAAGCACACTGCTCGCGCACTGGCCAGACAGCATGGCGTGCCCATGCTCGAAGGCACCGAACTGCTCGACAGCCTTGAATCAGCCATCGCGGCGGCCCGTACCATCGGCTATCCGGTCATGCTCAAGAGCACTGCAGGCGGTGGCGGGATCGGCATGCGAGTGTGCCGCAGCGCTGAAGAACTGGCCGACTCGTTCGAGGCGGTGAAGCGCCTTGGCCAGAACAATTTCAGCGACGCGGGTGTGTTCATCGAGAAATACATCCAGCGCGCGCGCCATCTGGAAGTACAGGTGTTCGGTGACGGCCAGGGCGAGGTGCTGGCGCTCGGCGTTCGCGACTGCTCGGTACAGCGGCGCAATCAGAAAGTACTGGAAGAAACCCCGGCCCCGAACCTGCCGCACGGCATGGCCGCAGAACTCTGCGCAGCGGCTGTCAAACTCGCCAGGGCAGTCAATTATCGCAGCGCCGGGACGGTCGAGTTCGTCTTCGACAGTGACGATCAGCGCTTCTATTTTCTGGAAGTGAACACACGCCTGCAGGTCGAGCACGGCGTCACCGAGCAGGTCTGGGGCGTGGATCTGGTCAGCTGGATGGTGCAACTGGCTGCCGGTGATCTACCGCCGCTGGATCAGTTGCAGGCCGGCCTGAAACCGGTTGGCCATGCGATTCAGGCGCGGCTGTACGCGGAAGATCCGGGGCGTGACTTTCAGCCCTGCCCTGGCTTGCTGACTGCGGCTGATTTCCCCCCTGCCGATGGCCGGACGCTACGTATCGACACTTGGGTCGAGGCCGGCTGCGAGATACCGCCGTACTTCGACCCGATGATCGCCAAGCTGATCCGTTGGGCACCGACCCGCGAGGACGCCAGCGCCGGACTGATCGACGCGCTGAACGAAACGCGTCTGTACGGTGTGGAAACCAATCGCGACTATCTGCGCCAGATCATTGCCGACGCGCCGTTCGCCAGTGGCCAGCCGTGGACCCGCTGCCTGGAAGATCTGGTGTATCACGCTGACACCTTCGAGGTGTTGAGCGGCGGCACGCAGACCAGCGTTCAGGATTATCCGGGACGACTGGGCTACTGGGCGGTCGGCGTACCGCCATCCGGTCCGATGGACAGCCGCGCGTTGCGCCAGGGCAATGGCCTGCTGGGCAACCCGGAAGGATGCGCCGCGCTGGAAATCACCATGAGCGGGCCATTATTGCGTTTCAACACCGATGCGGTGGTCGCAGTGACCGGTGCGCATATCCCGATCACCGTCGATGGCCAATCCTGTGCCATGAACACCGCGCTTCTGGTGCACGCCGGGTCGACGTTGTCGCTGGGCACCATCGCAGGTGCCGGTGTACGCAGCTACCTGTGCGTGCGCGGTGGGCTCGACGTGCCGGATTATCTGGGCAGCAAAAGTACCTTTACCCTCGGCCAGTTCGGCGGTCACGGAGGTCGCGCGCTGAGGGCCGGCGATGTGCTGCACATCGCGCCTCTGGTGGAACGCAGTGCGGGACAACGGATTGCCGATGAAGCCCTTGAAGCGCTGACAGATATCCGCCGGATGAGGGTCATTTACGGCCCGCATGCGGCCCCGGAATACTTCACCGAAGCGTACATCGAGAGGTTTTTTGCGACCGACTGGGAAGTGCATTTCAACTCCAGCCGCACCGGCGTACGTCTGATCGGCCCCAAACCCGAATGGGTGCGTGCAGATGGTGGCGAGGCGGGGTTGCACCCGTCCAACATTCACGACAACCCCTATGCGATCGGCGCGGTGGATTTCACCGGCGACATGCCGGTAATCCTGGGCCCGGATGGACCCAGCCTGGGCGGATTCGTGTGCCCGGTGACCATCATCGAAGCGGACCTGTGGCAGCTAGGGCAATTGAAGGCTGGCGACAAGGTCCGGTTTCATCCGGTGAGTGTCGAGGCGTGTCATGCAGCGATGAACTCAACATCTCACTGGAAAAACACCCGTGGGAGCGAGCTTGCTCGCGAAGGCTATATTCCAGACGCAGAAAACCCATCGACTGTACCGACCTCTTCGCGAGCAAGCTCGCTCCCACAAGGCACCACAAACTCCCGTAGAAGCGAGCTTGTTCGCGAAGGCTATATTCCTGACCCAGAAAATCCATCGACTGCAACGCCCTCTTCGCGAGCAAGCTCGCCCCCACAGAGCACCACAAACTCCCGTAGGAGCGAACTTGTTCGCGAAGGCTATATTCCTGACCCAGAAAATACATCGGCTGTACCGACCTCTTCGCGAGCAAGCTCGCTCCCACAGAGCACCGCAAACTCCCGTAGGAGCGAACTTGTTCGCGAAGGCTATATTCCAGACGCAGTAAATCCATCGACTGCAACGCCCTCTTCGCGAGCAAGGTCGCTCCCACAAGGCATCGCAAACTCCCGTGGGAGCGAGCTTGCTCGCGAAGGCTATATTCCTGACCCAGAAAATACATCGGCTGTACCGACCTCTTCGCGAGCAAGCTCGCTCCCACAAGGCACCGCAAACTCCTGTGAAAGCGAAGTTGTCCGCATAGAGGATCTGCCCTCCCCGGTCATTCTCGATATCGGTCAGGACGATAAACGCCTGGTTGCGCGCCTGTCCGGCGATACCCATCTGCTCCTGGAAATCGGGGCGCCGGAGCTGGATCTGGTGCTGCGTCTGCGCGGCCATGCCTTGATGCTTGCACTGGAGGCCAAGGCGCTGGCGGGGGTGATCGATCTGACGCCGGGCATTCGCTCACTGCAAGTCCATTACCGCCCCGAGCAACTGCCGCTTCGGCAACTGCTCGACATCGTCGCCGGGGAATGGGATGCCGTGTGCGCCGCGAAAGACCTGCAAGTGGCCTCGCGCATCGTCCATCTGCCACTGTCCTGGGATGACCCGGCCTGCCAACTGGCCATCGAAAAATACATGACCACCGTGCGCAAGGACGCCCCCTGGTGCCCGAGCAACCTGGAGTTCATCCGCCGCATCAATGATCTGCCCAACCTCGATGAAGTACAGCGCACGGTGTTCGACGCCAGTTATCTGGTCATGGGGCTGGGCGATGTCTACCTCGGCGCACCGGTGGCCACGCCACTGGATCCGCGGCACCGGCTGGTCACTACCAAGTACAACCCGGCACGCACCTGGACCGCCGAGAATTCGGTGGGCATCGGCGGTGCCTACATGTGCGTGTACGGCATGGAAGGCCCCGGCGGTTATCAGTTCGTCGGCCGCACGCTGCAGATGTGGAATCGCTATCGCGACGTCGCCGCCTTCGAGGGCAAACCATGGCTGTTGCGCTTCTTCGATCAGATCCGTTTCTACCCGGTCAGCGCCGACGAACTGTTGCGTATCCGCCGCGACTTCCCGCTGGGTCGCTTCGCCCTGAACATCGAACACAGCACCCTGAATCTGGCTGACTACCAGGCCTTCCTGAGCCGCGAAGCCGAAGGTATTACGGCATTCCGCGCCCAGCAAAACGCCGCCTTCAACGCCGAGCGCGAACGCTGGATCGCCAACGGGCAGGCCGATTTTGAGAGCGATGAAGGCGTGGCGTCGAACACTGAAGAACAGCCTCTGCAAACCGGCCAGCAAGGCGTCGACAGCCACATCGCCGGCAATCTCTGGCAAGTCCAGGTGCAACCGGGCGACCACGTGGAAGCGGGCGATGTGCTGGTGATTCTGGAGTCGATGAAAATGGAAATCCCCCTGCTCGCCCCGATCGCCGGCGTGGTGCAGGACGTCAGGGTGCAACCCGGCTCGGCCGTACGCGCAGGGCAACGGGTCGTGGTGCTGGCCGCCGACTGAATCGACCGACTTTTTACTTTCGAGGGAATCCCGTCATGAACGACACAGCACTGCCCAATGACCTGCGCCTGGACACCGTCCGCGCGGCCTACCAGTCAGGCCGGATATCACCGCGCCAGCTGATTTTGGCGCTGCGCGAAAAGGCCGCACGGCTGAACAGCGATTATCACCTGTTCATCCACCTGCTCAGCGCAGCTGAACTCGAGCCTTACCTGGCCGCGTTGGACGATCGTGATCCCAGAGACCTGCCGCTGTTCGGCGTGCCCTTCGCGATCAAGGACAATATTGATCTGGCGGCCATTCCAACCACCGCGGCCTGCCCGGACTATGCCTACACACCCGAACACTCGGCAAGCGTCGTCACGCAACTGATCGCGCTGGGCGCAGTGCCCATGGGCAAGACCAATCTGGACCAGTTCGCCACGGGCTTGAACGGCAGCCGCTCGCCCTATGGTGCCTGTCCCAACAGCGTGTTGAACGAGTACCCGTCCGGCGGCTCGAGCGCCGGCTCGTCGCTGGCCGTGGCACTGGGCGTCAGCAGTTTCTCGCTGGGCACCGATACGGCGGGCTCGGGCCGGGTGCCTGCGGCCCTGAACAACCTGGTGGGGATGAAAGCCAGCAAGGGGCTGATTTCCACGGCAGGCGTGGTGCCCGCATGCCGCACGCAGGATTGTGTCTCGACCTTCACCGCCACAGCACGGGAAGCCAGCGAGCTATTGGCGCTGATCGCCACATTTGATCCGCGCGACGAGTACAGTCGTCGCAACCCGCTGTGGAACGACGCCTCGGCTTTTGGCGCACCTCGCCCGTTTCGCTTCGGAGTACCCCGCGCCGAGGACCTGCAGTTCTTCGGCTGTACCGAAGGGCCGAGGCTGTTCAACGCTGCCATCGACCACCTTACCGCGCTGGGTGGCGAAGCGGTCACGGTGGACCTGTCACCGTTTCTCGAAGCGGCGCGGTTGTTGTACGAGGGGCCGTGGGTGGCCGAACGCTACAGCGTCGCCGGGCAGTTAATGGAAGAACACCCTGACGCGGTATTGCCGGTGATCCGCGACGTGCTGGCCAAGGCTCCCCAGGTCAGTGGAGTCGATACGTTTCGCGCGCAATACCGCCTGCAAGTGCTCAAGGCAGCGTGCGATCGGGCACTTGAAAGGCTGGAGTGCGTGGTGACGCCAAGCATCGGCCGCCCGGTGACATTGGCAGAGCTGGCGGCCGAGCCGGTGTTGCGCAATTCGGAGCTGGGTTACTACACGAACTTCGTCAACCTGCTCGATTACGCCGCCGTCGCCGTGCCCAGCGCTTTCATGGGCAACGGTCTGCCGTGGGGCGTGACGTTGTTCGGACGGGCATTCACCGATCAGTACCTGCTCAGTCTGGCCGACGCCTTGCAGCGGCAAACCGCCCTGCCCTTGATTGGCGGCGAATCACCTCGGCTGACTGTGCCGCAGACCACTGCGCGCAACGATATGGCGCGGCTGGTGGTCTGCGGTGCCCATCTGGACGGGCTGGCCTTGAACTGGCAACTCAGGCAACGCGGGGCCCGCCTGCTGGAAACCACGCAAAGCTCGGCCGACTATCGGTTGTATGCGCTGGCCGGTGGTCCGCCCTTCCGGCCTGGCATGGTGCGGGTGGCCGAACACGGCGTAGCCATCGACGTGGAGGTCTGGGAGTTGCCAAGTATCGAGTTGGGGTCGTTTCTGACCGGCATTCCGGCACCGCTCGGGCTGGGCAAAGTGCAATTGGCCGACGGTCGCTGGGAGACCGGTTTCATCTGCGAAGCCTATGGTCTGGAGGGTGCCCGCGACATCAGCCCTCTCGGTGGCTGGCGCGCGCACGTGCAGCAACAGCATTAAGCATAAAGGCGGCATGCTCAGACGTGCCGCCTCGCTCTTTCAACGTGACGAGCAGTCGCACTACATAGTTATGACCTTCCACATCGCGCTTCCCGAAATAATGGGCATTCACTCATTTTGACCGCACGTCATGAATCCCATCTGGAGTCCGCTTCGTCAGGACACACTGTTTCACCCGTCCTCTTTGCTGCTGGAACAAACCAGCATTCTGCGCCCCGAGCACAGCAATAGCAGGCACGACACGTTGAACGCGTCGGCGCCGTTTATCCTGCCAGACGGCTTTTCAGCGCCCGAACCGACGCCGTTGCCTGCGATAGCCGAAGAAAGCGAGCCGGAAGATGCCGCGCCACACATCGAACGTCAACTCAGAGCCATGCGTAGCAGCGCAGGGTTCCGGCTGATTGCCGACTCGACATTGCTCCTGAAAGCCTGCCAACTGGACATGGACTTTCCACCGACCCGACAGGATTACGTTCGCCAGCACCTGACCACGCTGCTCAGGCAGCAGAGCGGCAAGGCACTCGACCCGGACGTACTGCAAATCACCTTCAGCGATGATGACCGACCTGCTGTGGACGACAATGGACACGAGCATTACAGCGTCAGCCTGTCGCTGACCGATGTAGCGCTGGCCAGCTTCGACCCTGCGCATTTCCAGGCGCTGTCTCGTAGCACCCTTGCCGACTTTTCACTGTGCGAAGACACGCCAGCGCTGACCACGGCGCGAATGTTCAAGCTGATCGGCGAGCTGCCGCTCAAACGCAATTACAACGCCGTACTGGAGGCGTTCAGAGCCCGCCATGAGGCGACCTGGCGCACCTTGTCGCGGCTGGCGTTCCTTGACAACCTGGCTCGGCAGCTCAACCACAGGCATATCAGCCGGGACGGTTATTGGCTGGCGCGGGACGCCATGGGACTTGACCGGTCTCCCGTCGACACCGACACGATCAGCATGAGCGGACGAGGTGAAAAATCCGAGGTCCGGGTCCTGACGCTGAATGGCAAACAGGTGCCGGGGATATTTCAGATCAGCTCGAAAACCACGTCGCACTGTTTCATTCACATTCTGGGTGCCAAGGGTAACGTCATCGAATACATCAGCGATGATCCACGCCAGATGAGCAAGCGGCTGTTGACGGCCATGAACGCCTCAGGGCTCTACGGCCAGGTATTTCTTTCGCTTGAGCAGCACGCCGGCATCGTTGTCGAGGCGCCACTGATCGAAGGCGACCTGTTCAGCGCACTGACCCAGGCTTCTTTCGCCGGGCTTCTTGCCGACAGCCACACGCGCAGCACGCTCGACCTGCTCAGGCCAGTCGCTCGCGGCCTGGCGCTGGCAGGTGCAGCCGACCTGTGGCAGACACAGCCGAGCATTTTGGAGCAGATCCCGGTTGCGTCGAAAATGGCCGACCAGGTCATGGCGAACTATCTGCAGGAAAACCACGCGCTGACGCTCAACCCCGAGCAGGTGTTCATTGCTTATCAACCTGGCTATTCGAGCAACCCCTTAGGCAACCCCCGGTTGCCGCCTACGTATGTGCACACGCCCGACCCGAGGCCGATCAGCCTGAGCGAGGCGCTGATGAGCAATTATCGAGTCGATCATCCTGCTGGCTACAACGATCACGGCGGCGGTACCGTGGTCTTTTTCGACCCCACCGGACAGGGCGACAGTGAGCAGGGTCAGGTACTGGAGATCAGCCCGCAGGCAATCGAGGACTACATCAGAGCTTTCGACTTTCTGACCTGGATGACTCAGCGCATCCACGACTTCTGGGATCAGCAGAGAGCCCCCATAGAACAGGCGTTCAGAACCACGTTCATCAGCCAGGCGCTGATCAGCCTGAAGCGCGGCAGCCTCACGCGCGGCACCTTCGATCTGCTCGTGGAAACCCTTGCGCCGGCTGCGCCCGATCAATGGCGGTCACTCGGTTTTTTCGTTCAAGGCGCGTTGACCGACGGCATGCAGGAGCAATACACCGGCCTGCTGGTACTTGAGCAGCCGGGCTTGCCGAACGTGCTTTATCAGGCAGGACATGCCGATGCGTTCATCGAGTTTGCAGATGACACGACGCTGAAGCTGCATCTGAACCGGGCAGCAGCCAATCCAGAATGGCGTGAGACGGTCATGCGCTATGTTCCCCGCCGCCATCACCAGCGCCTGGACTACCTGCTCAAATTATGGGCCGGGACACAGGTGCCCAACCCGCCCGTTTCCATCCTTCGCCCCTGGACCGATGCGCTTTACAACCCTGACACGCGCCAGGCCATGAGCCAGTCGTTGTGTGAAAAAAGGCTGGAAGACACGCCATTCGCTTTTCTGCACCAACTGCTCAAGCAGAACGCACTGGATGACGCAGAGGATCAGATCGTCACGTCGACGCAGGTAACACTGGCGGACTGGACCGACCGGCTTCAGCAATTACAGCGGCTGCTGGTGCCGATGTCATTGTTGCTGACACCTGCGCTTGTCGCCTCCCTGGCGACAGAGATTGGCATCACCTCGCTGGCTATTACCGCAACGCATCTGCCGGGCAGCCGTTACGCAGAGAAAAACCAGGCGCTGCTGGCCACGCTAACGCTGGGCTTGCTGCAACTGGCTCCGCACACGCCAAGAATGCTGCGCTCACTGAGCCGAATCGTAAAACCTGCCGTGAGCAGTTCCCAAACCGTAGCGATTACGCTCGACCGGGCGTTCGGCACACGACCGTTGCGCAGGCAGTTTGTCACACCGCGCCAGACCCGGCTGGAGAAGTTCTTTCACACCGACGCCCTGCTCAAACGCTGGACTGTCAGCACTGCCGTCTCGTCAAACCTGTTGCAGGTCCATGCCTGGAAGCTGGGAAGAAGGTTCCTTTTATGGACGTCGGACAGAGGTCAGGCGCGCACTCTGGTGGTCAGCAGCCACGGGTACTACACGCCGTGGTCCCGAACCGTGAAGATCCCCAATGGCACCGAGATTCGCACCTACGCGCCGCATGGCTACGAACTGGTGGACCCGAAACTGCATCGGGTCGTCAACAAGGATGCCCGGCCATTCGCACGTTCCAACACGGCAGTGCACAGCGTGATGCAGCGCACGCCGCTTGAACCCCTGCTTCTCACCAACAAGCTGATAGCAGGCACTTCGCTGCCCGGCAGACTGAAGAACTACAGCCTGTCCAAGTTTCAGACGACGACCAGCGAGAGTTATGACGAGATCGCAAGCGTGGTGGGCAACTCGCGGGCGTCGCCCTTGCGCGGCTGGTTGCCGCCGACGCCGATGGATGTTCTGACAGTACGCAATCGCTTTGGCATGCCCCCACCATCGCTGGCCGACCTGTTCGAAAGCCTATCCATTCAAGGCATCCATTACGACAGAATATTGCTGGTGCACTGCCGGTGTGCGGCGATATCGGCGCTGATGAACCGTTCACCCGTCTATCATGCCCCGACAGCGAGCTCGGTGATTGCTAATATGGCCTGAACCAAACACCCCGATCATCCAGCACGGCACTTACCTCCGACATGACAACGGTCTCCCCTGACACCGCGCTGTGCCCCTTGTGCGGCTTCAGCAACCAATGCAGCCTGGCCGATCCGCGTACCGTGGACCAGCCCTGCTGGTGCTTTTCGCAAAGCATCGACCCTGCATTGCTGGCAGCGCTGCCGGATAACCTTCGCGACAAGGCCTGTCTGTGCCCGCGCTGCGCCGGGATCGAAGATGCAGCGCCAGGTCCACAGGCACGCCGGGCCACAGAGTAAGATGCGCACCCCATACTCCGCTCGCTGTTATCGCCATGCGCCTTGATCGTTTCCTCAGCAACCTGCCACGCTTCAATCGTCAACAAGTGCGCCTGGCGCTGGCCAGCGGACGAGTGCAGGTAGACGGCCAGGCAACCCGCGACCCGCATCACGAAGTACGCGAATTCAGTTGTGTGGCGCTTGACGAAGAAATCCTCCAGGCAGGCAAAGCTGCCCGCTACTTCATGCTGCACAAGCCCGAAGGCTGTGTCAGCGCGACGAGCGATGCGCAGCATCCGACCGTGCTCGACTTGCTGGACGAGCCTGACAAGCACGAACTGCACATCGCCGGACGGCTTGACTTCAACACCACCGGCCTGATGCTGATAACCAACGATGGTCAATGGTCGCGACGACTGACTCAGCCACAGACCAAAATGCCCAAGGTGTATTACGTCGAGACCGAGCAACCGATCGACGAGCGCTACGCCGCGAAGTTTGCCGAAGGCCTGTATTTCGCATTCGAGAACATCACCACACAGCCGGCGCAATTGACCTTGTTGGGGCCGCGCAGTGCGCGCCTGAGCATTGTCGAAGGCCGCTATCATCAGGTGAAACGAATGTTCGGCCACTTCGACAACAAAGTGTTGCGCCTGCATCGGGAAAACATCGGCGCGCTGGCGCTGGACCACGACCTGCCCCCCGGCAGCTACCGCGCGCTTAACGTCGGGGAAATCGACCTGTTTTGAACGTCATGGCCGCCTGACAAACGCTGGTCGGATCGGCACAGGCTTTTGATCGACTATCGCCTGTCTGTCACGAAACTTGTGCAACGTCATAGGTACGCATACCTGTCTACGCCAGGAGTGACACCTATGTCGCCAGAAAAAGCAGTGCTCGACATACAAGGACAGTTTCGGGTTTATACCGAACTCTATCGCACCGATGCCGCCGCCAAGACCATCATTCTGGTCAACGGCTCATTGGCCACCACCGCTTCATTTACCCAGACCGTCCGCAACCTCTACCCGACCTTCAACGTGGTGCTTTACGACCAGCCCTATTCAGGCAAATCCAAACCGCACAACCTGCATGGCGCGCCACTGACCCGGGAAGAAGAAGGCCAGTTGTTGCTGGAACTGATCGATCACTTCAACGCCGAGCACGTGCTGTCGTTCTCATGGGGCGGAGCGGCCACGCTGGTTGCCTTGGCGCATCGGCCAAAACGCATCGAAAGCGCGGTAATCAGTTCGTTCTCCCCAGTGATCAACGAGAAGATGCATGACTACCTGTGTCACGGCATCACGCACCTGGGCGCGCATAGCCGTTATGACATGGGCCACTTGATCAACAACACCGTCGGCAAGCATCTGCCTGCGTTGTTCAAGCGCTTCAATTTCCGTCATATCAGCAGCCTGGATGCTCACGAGTATGACCAGATGCATTACCACTTCAGCCAGGTCCTGGAGCTCGACCCGGACAATTACCTGACCGCAGGCAAGAACATCACCGTCCCCGTGCTGTTCATCAACGGAGCCCTGGACGAATACACCTGCGCAAACGACGCCGTCCACTTCTCCAGATACCTGCGCGACTGCTGCTTCAGCACCATCGACGCTACCGGCCACTTTCTGGACATGGAACACAAGGCCGCCTGCCGTGACTCGAAACAGGTGCTGATGAACTTCCTGCAACCGCGACAGGAGTCACGCAGCACCCATAACCGCGCTCAGGACTACCCGTCCCTGACCTTCTGAAAACCGCACACGAAGCCACCGTCAGTTGCGCAGCAGTATCATCTGGCGGTTGGTTTTCGGGGTGAGTATCAGGAGGCAAAGCGCTGCGCAGTGAAATTAGCGCTTCAAATCAGGGCAGGGTTCTGGTACAAAGTCAGCCGCTCAGAGCAGCTCTCAGAGCGGGTATAGTTTAGTGGTAAAACGAAAGCTTCCCAAGCTTTAGTTGAGGGTTCGATTCCCTCTACCCGCTCCATTTCAGTCTTTCACAAAATCTGCTCTGCACTCCTGAAATTCCTCCCCCTTGCCGTTCAAAACTCCCCCTCTTCCCGCCTCCACTCTCAGATAGCAAAACCCAGAAACACGTCAATGCAACTCAAACATCGAAGTCATCGCAGTAGACCGGCACTGGCCTTACCCACCCCCGCCTCTCCCGGCACCCGCGCCTTGGCTTCTTGCGCCGAAACCGGCACCACCAGGTACTGCCGATACTCGCGGAACGCCTGCAAGGCAGAAGCGTCCTGCGGGCGATAGTCGTCGCCGCTATCCTGTTGCAGATTCGCCACACAAGGCCTGCCGATCACGCTCATGCACATGTTGTTTGCAGCCGCTGAAACCGGATCGAACAAGGCGAATGCCGTACCCGGCTGCTCCACATCATTATACAGCGGGTGAGCCACGCTCTCGAAGTCGTTTCCCTCGACCAGCAGCTGTGAGGATGAGGTCCGCGACATGATTGCGCCTTGGTAGGTCATACGCTGAAAGACGTTGTTGACCAGTTGGGCACGAACCTGCGCATTGTTCATACCGCCTGAATGCGGTGCTCTGCCGGAGGTATCGTGTACGTAGTTTCTCGACAGCGTCAGCGTGTCCTGACTGCCGAGGAACAGCCATACCCAGTAATGATGGCCATCGCAGGTAGACGAGTAAGGCGTTCGGCCGTCGAACTCATTGCTGGAAATGGTGATGTGTGACGCAGAGCCCCAGCCCGTAACAATCATCTGTCTACCGATCCGCGCGAAGGTATTGTGATCGATCCAGACGCCATCAGCCTTGTTCAGGGTCAGCGCATCGCCGCCCCATACGACACGTGGATTGATATCCGAAAGCGTCAGGTTGCGAACGATCACGTTACGCGCGCCGTCGCCAATGAACAGCCCAGCGCCCTGAATGCCTGCCTTGTCGCCAAGCCCGATCAATGTCTTGTTGGAGCCGACTTTCAGTGGTTTCAGCCCCGCGTTATCGTAGGTCACCATAACGGGCGGCCTTGATTGGCAGAAGTTGTTCGCACCATCCAGTGCAAGCTGCTCACCCCCCTGCGGGCAAGGTTTCACGACGCAGCCAGGCTCAGTGGTTGTTGTATTGCCGTTGGCAATCACGCTCGTGCGGAAGTCGAACGTGCGGTCCAGTACAATCACTCGCGGTGTGTCATCGGTGCAGACCCCGTGTGAGTCATGAGACGAGCAGAGCGCTGATCGAAGTTCATCCAGCGTGGAGGGATGCACGGCAGCAGCGGAGCCTCCGCCGGTCACGCCCTTGGCAAAGCCATCAGGTATGTCTGCTGCACGCAAGCATTGCGCTCCTGACAGGAGCAGAACCAGAGTGGCAGCGATCTTCAGATAGCCGCTTTGCAAAAGAGAACGCAAAGGCGTCATCGGTTGAGCTTCCCGTCATGCTCGCGGGAATCGCGAGGACAATCTGAATGCTAAACGGACTTCGGCCTGGCCTGCTCCGCTTCCATGGTGCTGGTCAGCCGCCGTTCAGGCGCCCTCGCTCACGAAAACCTCTCGCTCCATCCTGACGCTGTCAATCCCGCGCCCATGCCCGTCGACATCGACCGAGACAACAGCAAAGCCCAGGTTCGAGTAGAACCCCTGAACATGCTGACTGGTATCGATAAAGGCTCGGGTGACGCCCGGTAAAGACCGCATGCGCTGCAGCCGGGCCTCGGTCAGAAATCTGCCAAGGCCGCTGCCGTGGCGATCGCTGATGACCATGCCCCAGGTCAGCTCTGCCACTTCCGGGTCTGATAACACCAGATAGCCACCACAGGCAACAACCTCGCCGTCACGCTCGGCGACAAAGTACTGGCCCAGCGGAGCCATCAGAAAACTGGCAAATTGCTTGCGCTCCACTGGATCAAAGTAGCGTGGGACGTTGGTGTCGAAGATATCCAGACAACGCTCACGATCTGCGAGGGTGTAGGGCCGAAGCATGTCCATTGCGAGCCTTTTTGCAGAAAGAATTAAAGTGCCTGGCGAAATATATCCTGAATCTGCTCAAGATCGGCAGGACGCGGATTGGTCAGGCCACAGGCATCTTTCAGGGCATTGGTGGCCAGCATCGGGAAGTCTTCTTCCTTGACGCCCAGCGTAGCAAGGCCTGCCGGGATTTCCACGGCAGCTGACAATGCACGAATGGCGTCGATGGCCGCCTGGGCGCCTTCTTCCGGAGAGAGCCCACGGATATTGCTGCCCATGGCGTGTGCAACGTCGGTCAGGCGTGCAGCGCTGACGCTGGCGTTGAAGCGCTGCACATGTGGCAGCAGTACCGCGTTGCACACACCGTGAGGCAAATCATAAAAGCCGCCCAGCTGGTGCGCCATGGCATGCACGTAGCCCAGTGAGGCGTTATTGAACGCCATGCCGGCCAGGAACTGGGCATAGGCCATGTTCTCGCGAGCAGTGATGTTTGCCCCGTTGTTGAATGCGTCGCGCAAATTGTTGGCGATCAGCGCCATGGCCTGCAACGCGCAGGCATCAGTGATCGGGTTGGCAGCCGTGGAGACATAGGCTTCGATTGCGTGAGTCAAAGCATCCATACCGGTGGCGGCGGTCAGCGATTTGGGCATGGCGACCATCATGTCGGGGTCATTCACCGACAGCAGCGGCGTGACGTTGCGGTCGATGATCGCCATTTTTACGTGCCGGGCTTCGTCGGTGATGATGCAGAAGCGGGTCATTTCACTTGCGGTTCCGGCGGTGGTATTGATGGCAATCAGTGGCAACTGCGGTTTTGCCGAACGGTCGACGCCTTCATAGTCGCTGATATGCCCTCCATTGCTCGCGCACAGGGCAATGCCTTTTGCGCAGTCGTGGGGCGAGCCGCCGCCCAGCGAGATAACGAAATCGCACTGGCGCTCCTGCAACAAGGCAAGGCCGTTCTCGACATTGGCGATGGTCGGGTTGGGGCGGGCACCGTCGTACACGACCGAGTCGATGCCCTGCTCCACCAGCAGCCCGGCGACCTGACTGGCCACTCCTGCCTTGGCGAGGCCCACATCCGTGACGATCAGGGCCTTGCGAAATCCGTAGTTGCGTATGGCGAGCATGGCTTCATCAATGCAGCCAGTGCCGATGATGTTCACAGCGGGGATGAAAAAAGTGCTGATCATGACGGACCCTCGTGGGATGCCTGGAGATAGCTCAAGCATCCGCCTTGCGCGAGGTACAACCATTGACCTGGAGCAACGAAGCAGCCCACTGGCAGACCGTTGGTCGAAGACTCTTCGGTCTGCTGGCGCAGGGTGGCTGTTTCAGCCGATGAAACCGTCCGCCTCAAGGAGCGTTTCAAGGCACTGCTCGCTGATGCCATAGAACGTTTTGAGCTCCTGAATGCGTGCCAGCAACTGGGCCGGATCGACCGGCTCGGCACGCTTGACCGCGAGGATCATCTTGTTCTTGTTGGTGTGCTCCAGCGAGATGAACTCGAACACTTTGGTTTCGTAACCGCATGCCTCCAGCAACAGCGCGCGCAGGCTGTCGGTGACCATCTCTGCCTGCTGTCCCATGTGCAGACCGTATTGCAGCATCGGTTTCAACAAGGCAGGACTCTGGATCTGCAGACGAATCTGTTTGTGGCAGCACGGCGAGCACATGATGATCGAGGCACCGGAACGAATGCCCATATGAATGGCGTAATCGGTCGCGATGTCACAAGCGTGCAGCGCGATCATCACATCCAGCGCGCTGGGCGCGACAGTACGCACATCACCGTGCTGGAACGTCAGGCCGGGATGTTCAAGGCCCGCCGCAGCGTTGTTGCACAAGGTAACCATGTCCTCACGTAACTCGACACCGGTCACTTGCCCTTGCGCCTGCAAGGTATTGCACAGGTAATCGTGAATGGCGAAGGTCAGGTAGCCCTTGCCTGAGCCAAAGTCCGCGACCTTGATCGGCTGATCGAGCTTGAGTGGCGATGAGCTCAAGGCATGGGAAAACACTTCGATGAACTTGTTGATCTGCTTCCACTTGCGCGACATGGCCGGGATCAGCTCATGCTGGCGATTGGTCACACCCAAGTCGGTCAGGAACGGCCGGGTCAGTTCCAGGTAGCGCTTCTTCTCGCGGTCATGCCCGGCTGAAGGGGCCTGACGCTCCTGCTGCGCCTTGCTTTTGAACAGCGTGGTCTTGCCCTTCTTGCTGTATTCCAGCTGCACCTCGTCGGTCAGCGACAACAGGTGCGCGTTCTTGAACGATTCAGGGATCAGGCTGGCAATAACAGCTACTGCTTCAGCAAGCGAAAAATTCTTGGTGATGTCACGAGTCTTGTAGCGATACACGAAGCTCAGGCACGGTTGTTCCTTGACGGTCAGCGGCTTGATGATAACGCGCTGCAGATCGGCCTCGCTGCCCACGTATTTGGCCAGGACCAGCTTGATCAACGAGTTCTGCAGCAGACTGGTCTCCAGCAGGCCAAGGAACTGCGCGCGATGATCAGTCGCAGCGATGGGTGACGTGGAGGTAATGACTGACATTGAAAATGTGCCTCAAGCGTCCCGTCCGGGACTCGAAAAATCAGACCGGCATTTTAGGCGCGTCAGCGCGTCATGGGCACCCCTATTTTTCAGGGACTACACACACTGTTCGCGCGGTCGTACACGCCCTGAAGAAACGCACATAAATGGTAAAGTAATCCTTGTCAAAAACGACGCGCCATTACTTGCACGGCATACAAACATCTTTATAGTCGCCTTGGCTGATTACAGACAATCAGAACACACTTCTAGAGTCCTTTGTTCTACTGGAATAACTCGCACAAGGAACGTGCATTATGTTGAGTCAAGCAGCCCTGTTGGAAAACGAAAACATCGCTCGGATTACCTTGAAACCCTTAGAGTATCTGAACGCTGTCTTTGATGATGAAAAAAGTGGTGGCCGAAGCGCCGGCCTTGTTCTAACCAAGGAAGACATTCTTAGCCTGAAGCGTTACGAACGACATGCTCTTAATATCCCCACGTCACTCGCTCGCGTCGAACAGCAATTGGGTTTTACCAAAAGTGGCATTCCCGGGCTTGAGCCTGAAGACATGCTGAAGACCTACAAGGCCATTAACAGTCACGGCAAAAGCTGGTCGGGGATCGAGAATGGCATCAAGCACACCGGAACCAACATTGACCTGTTTGCCGCACAGTTCTCGGGGCAGGGTCAGCAGATCATCAACTACATTGAAAAGATGGATTTTGCCAGACAGCTGGATCTGACCGTTGCCGATTTATCCATTGAAGAGGTCCGCAACACGCCTCCGGTACCTCTGGGTGAAACTGATCAGAGGGTCTGTGTCACGCTGGCCGAATTTCTGAAGAACACCGCGTCACAAATAAAAAACCATCAGCACGCTGCGCAAACGCTGGCGCAACACATCGATACGTTCAGCACCGTTCTGAGCGTCCAGCTCATTCCCGGCATCAATGACAAGGTAAAACTGGCAACGCGCTCGGACCTGGACCAGCAAATCAAGGAGCTGGAACAAGATATCGAACAGCTGACGAGAGAAATCGAGCAGAAAAACAAAGAGTATAAAAACACACTGAATAATATTGCCTGGGGTATTTTCGGCGGCCCCATCGGGGTCGCTATAACCGGAGGTATTTTTGGCGCCAACGCGGAAAAAATTCGAAAAGAAAAAAATCGAATGGTAGCGTCCAAGCGTCAGAAAGTTCAAATACTCAAGGAAAAAATCCCCTTGGCAGCCGCCGTGCGCAGCCTGCAACTGCTGTTTGATGATATGTATATTCGCATGTTGGACGCTCATAAGGGCGCCACTCACCTGAAAGACCTCTGGGCCCTATTGGCCGCCTACATAGACAGTTCCGCAAACGAACTGGCGGCGATCAGAGACGATCAGGCCCTGCTGATTTTCGCCATGCAGTTTCACGGCGTTGTCATGCCGTGGCTGGAAATAAAAGGCAAAACGACTGAGCTATTGAAGATATTTAATAGTGCGCTGGATCAGTTTAAACGCGAACAGCAACCCGTCATTGTAATAGGACGATAATCATGAGCACTGAAACCCTGGGTGAGCTGTTGATCCTCACCCCGCCTGACACTGAAGTCATGAAAACCGCCCGCCAGAATATTCTTGCGCACGTGACCGCGCTGAAGCTGGACTTTCTGCCGGTCATGAAAGAAAAAATGCGGCCGCTTCAGGACGCCTTGATAAGTGCAGACAAGGTCTATAGCCAGGCACTGGCCACTGTCACCGTACAGCTGAATAACGTATACCTGAAGTCGATCGATCAGAAACAACAACTGATTGAAGCCGACACAAGGCTCAGCGACAAACAGAAACAACAAGCGATCAGCCAGCTGAACGGGCAGCGCATTCGGCAGGTATCGAATCTCACCGCCGTGGTGCGCCGCAGCGCTCAAGCGATTGCCGGACACAGCGATGATATGGCGCAGATCAACCTGACGCTGGAAAATAATCGTTTGCTGGAAACACTCCAGCAACAGATCGACAGCATAACCCAGCGCTCAGCCACGCTGGAAAGCGCAATGGCTTTAATCGCTGCAGACCGACGTCTGCTTGATACAACGATCACGACATTTGAAAAATACAACCTTGCCGATGTGTTCAAGGAAATGCTGCCTACTCCGGAGGAGCTCAAGCTGGTCAACATGACATCGCCGGAACTTGAGTTGGTCAACGCCGGGATTGCCAGACTCGGAAAATTACTCGACAAGGTCAGCAGCGCCTTGAAATACCTTGACCTCATTGAAGAACGCGACCGACTGAGGTCGCGCTATAACGCTCTGCTCGACGATTCCCGCACGGCTACCCGGGAAGCAAAGGCAATCAAAGAAAAACTCGACGAGTTGACAGCGCTCGCAGGCGTTGCGCAGAGCAAAGCGCTTTGGGTACAAGAGGCGAAAAAGGTTTATCAATCGCTCTACCATTTTCTGGATCAGATAACGTCGCCCGTTGATACTTCGACGCTGATCAGCCAGCAGGTCGGACAACTGCAGACTTACATAAAATCGTTTTACGACGTAAAGCGTATCGTCTGACCCGCACGGGTTTCAAGAAAGGAAGGTGTCGATAAACTCGACACCTGCCTTTTGGCCTTACCCCAGCACCACCAGCCGATTGGGCAGCTCATTCCTGCCGTGAGTCACAGGAACGTGATCGGCAAGCAACTCGCCACAGGCGTGAATACAACCCAGAAATCCCTGCAGAATCTGCCCGTCCCGAACCTGCTGAGTAAACACATCAACCATCGCCTTCCAGGTGTCGTCGTGCAGACGACTGGCGATGCCATGGTCGACCAGAATTTCGACATAACGCTCGGCCTCGCTGACAAACACCAGAATGCCGGTGCCGTCATGGGTCTTGTGCAGGTTCTGTTCGAGGAACTGCCGACGCGCGAGGTTGCCGGCACGCCAGCGTCTGACCGAGACCGGCACCAGCAAGGCGGATACTTTCGGGATGCGGCACGCCAGCGCCACGATAATGAACGTGCTCATCTGCGCCAGCATCAACTCGTCAGCGCTCAGCCATTGAAAGCAGTAATTGACCGTACCCGGCAGCAGCAGACCGATCAGCCCGGCCCAGATCAGCGGCATGTAGGCGTAGTCGTCGGCACGTGAGGCCAGCACCGTGACCAGCTCGGCGTCAGTGCGCTGTTCGACGCGGTCGATCGCTTCGGCAACCTGCCGCTGCTCGTCTTTGTTCAGTAAAGCCATGGTTCCCTCATTCCCGAATCAATCAACTACCAGTTACCGGAAGCACCGCCACCGCCGAAACGTCCACCACTGCGATCAGCGGCTCTTTCACGTGAGGGGCGGGTGACGCCGCTCCTTCTGACGCTGATGATTACAATCCCCAGAACGATGAGGGTCAACACGATACCGATCAGCCAGACCTGGTCGTCATTGGTCTGCTCGTCATATTCGGACATCTGACCTGTCGGCTCGGGGTAATCGGGGATCTGCCCGCCCAGTGCCGCGATGATCGCACGTGTACCGCGCTCTATACCGACGGCAAACCGGTTGTCGTCAAACTCCGGAGTCATCAGCATGTCGATGATCAGAGAAGCCTGGGCGTCATTGAGACGATCCTTCAGCGCTCCACCGACCTCCATGAACACCTTGCGCTTGTCGCGATAGACCACCAGCAGAACGCTGTCATCCTTGCCGTGCAGCCCCAGGCCCCAGGTGTCCCCGAGTCGAGCGCCGAACTCTTCGATGCTCGTGCCCTGCAGATCCGCGAGGGTCACCACCACCACACGCTCCCCGGTCGCCTTTTCGTGGGCGCTTAGAAGTCTCGCCAGACGAACCGTAGTCTGGCTGTCGAGCATTTGTGCGGCATCCACCACACTGCCGGTCATCGGCGGAAAAACCAGTGCTTCTGGCTCTGCCTCGGCACGCAATACCCCTCCCAACAGCATCACCACGTATAACATCCACTGTGAAACAGACTTCAAAATCCAGACCTCCGGTGTTTTTTTGAATCCATTGAAACGACACGCCTTAGCCAAAACACAAGTTCCCCGGCATAATCCACCGCCAACACCTGATGCGGTCACTATTTGATCGACAGGGTCTGTACAAAAATCAATCAAACCGCCATTTTCGTACACACCTTGGGGAGACTTCGTACAGTGAAGCGGATAGCAACTATCCTTGCATCCCGTGCGAACCATAACGCCAAAGGTCCATAACCCAAAAACTGGCTGTCGGACATTAAACGCGAGTTACTGACAAAAGCCTTGAGAAATCATTCATGAATAAGCTGTGTTTATTAGGTTTGCTGGTCGGTATGGCCAGTCAGTCGGTGATGGCCCAGACCGTTTCCGCCACGGACAATACAACGCTTCAAGCCAAGAATGCCTTCATCGGCAAACTCATGAAACAAATGACTCTGGACGAAAAGATCGGTCAGTTACGACTCATCAGTATCAGTTCGGAAATGCCACAGCCGCAAATTCTCAAGGAAATTGCCGCCGGAAGAATCGGCGGAACGTTCAACTCCATTACCCGTTCGGAAAATCGTCCGCTGCAGGAAGCCGCAGTCGCCAAAAGCCGTCTGAAAATTCCGATGTTCTTTGCCTACGACGTGGTTCACGGTCATCGCACGATTTTCCCGATCAGCCTGGGCATGGCCGCCAGCTGGGACATGGACGCCATCGCACTGATGGCCCGGGTCTCGGCCAAAGAAGCCAGTGCCGACAGCATCGACATGACTTTCGCCCCCATGGTGGATATTTCCCGCGACCCTCGCTGGGGCCGCAGCTCCGAGGGCTTCGGTGAAGACACTTACCTGGTGTCACGCATTTCCGACGTGATGGTCAGGTCCTTCCAGGGCAAGAACGTCGCAGCCAATGACAGCATCATGGCTGCCGTCAAACACTTCGCCCTGTATGGCGCAGTAGAAGGCGGACGCGACTACAACACCGTGGACATGAGCATGACGCGCATGTACCAGGACTACCTGCCGCCCTACAAGGCCGGCATCGATGCCGGCGCCGGCGGCATCATGGTCGCACTCAACTCGATCAACGGCGTGCCGTCGACCTCCAACAAATGGCTGATGCAGGACCTGTTGCGCAAGGACTGGGGCTTCAAGGGCGTGACCATCAGCGACCACGGTGCGCTCAAGGAACTGATCGACCACGGCGTGGCCAAGGATTTCCGCGAGGCCGCCAAGCTGGCGATCAAGGCGGGCGTCGACCTGAGCATGAACGACGCGGCCTATGGCGAGCAATTGCCTGGCCTGGTGAAAGACGGCGAAGTTTCCATGAAGGAAATCGACAACGCCGTGCGTGAAGTGCTGGGTGCCAAGTACGACATGGGTCTGTTCGCCTCGCCTTACGGCCGCATCGGCGTCGCTGCCGATGACCCTGCCGATACCTATTCCGATGACCGCCTGCACCGTGCCGAAGCTCGCGATGTGGCGCGCAAGACACTGGTACTGTTGAAAAACCAGAACGAGACACTGCCGCTGAAGAAACAAGGCACCATCGCAGTGATTGGCGGACTGGCACAAAGTCACCTCGACATGCTCGGCAGCTGGTCGGCAGCGGGTCGTCCCAACCAGTCGGTGACGGTGTATGAAGGGCTGGCCAACGCGGTCGGCGACAAGGCCAAGCTGGTTTATGCGCGCGGTGCCAACGTCAGTGACAACGAACACGTCCTCAACTACCTGAACTTCATCGAGAAGGAAGTAGAGGTCGATCCGCGCCCGGCGCAGGAAATGATCGACGAAGCGGTCAAGGTCGCCGAGCAGGCCGATGTGATCGTTGCCGTGGTCGGCGAGTCGCGCGGCATGTCGCATGAGTCGGCCAGCCGCAGCAGCCTGGACATTCCGGGCAAACAGCGCGACCTGATCAAGGCGCTCAAGGCCACTGGCAAACCACTGGTGCTGGTGCTGATGAATGGCCGTCCGCTGGTTCTGGTCGACGAACAGGAACAGGCTGACGCCATGCTCGAAACCTGGTTCCCGGGCACCGAAGGCGGCAACGCAGTGGCTGATGTGCTATTCGGCGACTACAACCCGTCGGGCAAGCTGGCCATGTCGTTTCCACGCTCGATCGGTCAACTGCCGGTCTACTATGCGCACTTGAACACCGGCCGTCCGTATCACGAAGGCAAGCCAGGCAACTACACCTCGCACTACTTCGAGGAGCCCAATGGCCCGCTGTTTCCGTTCGGTTACGGCCTGAGCTACACCCAGTTCGACGTCTCGGACATCAAGTTGTCGGACGCCAGCATGACGCGCAAAGGCAAGGTGACTGCCAGCGTGACCGTGAAGAATACCGGCAAGGTGGCCGGTGCAACCGTTGTGCAGTTGTATCTGCATGACGTGGCAGCGTCGATCAGCCGTCCGGTAAAAGAACTGAAGAACTTCGAAAAGGTAATGCTTGAGCCCGGAGAAGAAAAAGTCGTGACCTTCACCCTCAGTGAAGACGATCTGAAGTTCTACAACAGCGAGCTCAAGCACGTGGCGGAACCTGGCGAATTCAAGGTCATGATCGGTCTGGACTCGCAAGCAGTGAAAGAAGCGACCTTCAATCTGTTGTAAACCCTGCGCGTGGCGCGTTCGTGAGCATTCGCTCGGGAACGCGCCGACAGGGTCCGATCAGGCTGCGACATGACGCTCAAGCATCGCTACTGGCGCATTACCCTGTACGTGCTGCTGATCCTGGCCGGTGCGGCCCTGTGCGCCGGGCTAGCGATGCGTCAGGCGCAGCGTCACGCCATGTCGGAAGATGCCGCGCGTGCCGAAGGACAGCTGGCACTGTATGCCAATACCCTGCACACCCTGATCGAGCGCTATCGCGCCCTGCCCTCCGTTCTGGCGCTGGACCCGGAAATTCGTGCCGCGCTGAGCGGCCCGGTGACCGGTGAGGTGCAGAACGCCCTCAACCTCAAGCTGGAAAAGATCAACAGCGCGGCTCATTCGTCGACGCTGGAGTTGCTCGACCGGCAGGGTCTGGCGATTGGCGCGAGCAACTGGCGCACGCCCAATAGCTATGTCGGCCACAACTACGCTTTTCGACCCTACTTCCTGCAAACCCGCGCCAAGGGCACCGGGCGTTTCTATGCGGTCGGTGTGACCACCGGAATTCCAGGGTACTTTCTGTCCAGTGCGGTATTGAACGATACCGGCGGGTTCATGGGGGCGATGGTCGTGAAGCTGGAGTTCCCGAGCCTTGAGCAGGAGTGGGATCAGGGTGAGGACCTGCTGCTGGTCAGCGATGAGAAAGGCATCGTGTTCATCGCCAATCAACCAGGCTGGCGCTATCGCGAGCTGCTGCCAATCTCGGTGGAAGATCGTGCCAGCCTGTTGCGCACCCGCCAGTACGACAAGAAGGTATTGTCACCGCTACGCAGCCGGGTCCTCGACAGCTTCAGCGAAAACAGTCATTTGAGCCGTGTCGAAGGCCCGGACGGCACCACGGATTATCTCTGGCAGTCGCTGCCCCTTGCGGATGAGAACTGGACTCTGCATCTGCTGCGCAAGCCGCCCGCGGCCAGTGAGGACGTTCGCAATGCAGGACTGGCCGCCGCGGGTATCTGGCTGGCGCTGGTATTTCTGAGTCTGTTTCTCTATCAGCGCTGGCGACTGGCGCGACTGAGAGAGCGCAACCGGGATGAACTGGAGCGCCTGGTGCAAGAACGCACGCGTGATCTGCAAACCGCGCAGGACGGTCTGGTGCAGTCGGCCAAACTGGCGGCGCTGGGGCAGATGTCGGCAGCGCTGGCCCACGAAATCAACCAGCCGTTGACCGCCCAGCGCATGCAACTGGCGACCCTGCGGCTGCTGCTCGATCAGGGCCGAATCGATGAAGCCTGCAAAGCACTGGTTCCCGTCGATCAGCAACTGACACGAATGGCCGCCTTGACCAGCCACCTGAAGACCTTCGCACGCAAGAGCCCCAGCGGACTGCGCGAACGGCTGGACCTGGCCACGGTGGTCGATCAGGCCTTGTTGCTGCTCGACCCGCGCCTGCGCGAGGAGCACGTCGACTGCGTTCTGCATGTGTCACGTCCGGCATGGGTGCGCGGCGACGCCATCCGCCTGGAACAGGTACTGATAAACCTGCTGCGCAATGCGCTGGACGCCATGCGCGAGTGCCGCTCCAGGCGCCTTGAAGTGCGTGTCGACGCCGTGGACAACCAGTGGCGGCTCAGCGTCAGGGACAACGGAAGCGGGATCGCTGCGAAGGATCTGCCGAGCATTTTCGATCCGTTCTTCACCACCAAACCGGTAGGCGACGGCCTGGGCCTTGGCCTGGCTGTGTCGTACGCCATCATTCATGAACTGGGCGGACAACTGACGGCGCAAAACCATGCGGACGGCGCCGAGTTCTGGTTCAGCTTGCCCAATGACTTTCTGGAGGCCTGACCCGGCATGTTGAATTCGGTCATCGTGGTAGACGACGAGGCGCCCATTCGGCAAGCCGTCGAGCAATGGCTGACGCTGTCGGGGTTCGAGGTGCAGGTCTTCGCCCGCGCCGAAGAGTGCCTGGACCGTATACCGGAGCACTTCCCCGGCGTCGTGCTGACCGATGTGCGCATGCCGGGCATGAGCGGCCTGGAGTTGCTGACCCGGCTGCAAGGCGCAGACCGCGACCTGCCAGTCATCCTCCTGACCGGCCATGGCGACGTGCCGATGGCTGTGGAGGCGATGCGCGAAGGGGCCTATGACTTTCTGGAAAAACCCTTCAGCCCGGAAACCCTGATCAGCAACCTGCGGCGCGCCCTCGAGAAACGCCAACTGGTGCTGGAAAACCGCCGCCTGCATGAGCAGGCAGATGCCAGAACCCGCCTGGACGCCACGTTGCTCGGCGTATCGCCCGGTATGCAGACCCTGCGTCGCCAGGTGCTGGAACTGGCGCAACTGCCGGTCAACGTGATCATCCGCGGGGAGACCGGCAGCGGCAAGGAGCTGGTCGCTCGCTGCCTGCATGATTTTGGGCCGCGCGCCGCCAAACCTTTTGTCGCACTCAACTGCGCGGCCATCCCGGAGCACCTGTTCGAAGCCGAGCTGTTCGGCCACGAGAGCGGCGCCTTCACCGGCGCACAGGGCAAGCGCGTCGGTCGCCTGGAATATGCCCACGGCGGCACGGTGTTCCTTGATGAAATCGAGAGCATGCCGATGGCGCAACAGGTCAAGCTGCTGCGCGTTCTACAGGACAAGCGCCTTGAGCGGCTGGGCTCGAATCAGAGTATCGACGTCGACCTGCGAATCATCGCGGCGACCAAGCCTGATCTTCTCGAAGAAGCGCGTGCCGGGCGCTTCCGCGAAGACCTGGCCTACCGCCTCAACGTTGCCGAGCTGCGCCTGCCGCCGCTGCGCGAGCGCCTTGAAGACATCGCGCAACTGTTCAGCCACTTCGCCCGCGCCGCCGCCGAACGTGTAGGCCGGGAAGCGCCAGCGCTGGATGCCGCACATCTAGGTCAGTTGCTCGGCCATGACTGGCCAGGCAACGTGCGCGAGCTGGCCAATGCCGCCGAGCGCCAGGCCCTGGGGCTGGAGCAAGCCCTGCCGCAACCTGATACGCAATGGCCGGGGCACTCGCTGGCGGCGCGTCAGGAGGCCTTCGAAGCACAATGCCTGCGCGCCTCGCTGGCCCGTCACAAAGGCGACATCAAGGCGGTGCTCAATGAATTGCAACTGCCTCGAAGGACGCTGAACGAGAAGATGCAGCGCCATGCTCTGGTACGCGAAACGTTCCTCGAATGAGGGCTGCGCATATTCCGTACAGCTTGTTCCGGCGATAACCGAACATTTCCCGCAGCGCCGGGTCTGCATACTGTCACGGCCATGTGCGGTCGTGATGGCTGGATACTGGCAAGGCATAATGACATCATACCCGCCTGGCTATTCAGCTCATTTTGACAGTCCGAAAGATGGGGCATTTTCTACCGTGAATACTCCCCTCGACCTCCCATTGGGAGGCGGCGAAATGGGTCGGTTTATCCGAGAGACGGACTGGTCTACGTCCGCGCTTGGACCGAAGCAAGCATGGCCCGCAGCGCTACTGTCTTCAATGAACCTGATGCTCAGTTGCCCGGATAGCATGTACCTGCTCTGGGGCCCTGACTACATTCTGTTCTTCAATGACGCTTACTCTCAGGTGCTGCCCATTGCGGCACGACAGGCGCAGGGCCAACCCATTGCCTCGGTGTGGGGCGATGCCTGGGACGCCGTGCGGCCACTCGCCGAGCACGCGCTGGCCGGACAAAGCCGCCGATCCGACAATATTCAGCGCACCATCGTCCGTAATGGCAAGCCCGAGCAGACCTGGTGGTCGCTGTCCTATTCTCCACTGTACGGCGATAGCGGCCTGATCGAGGGGGTATTCTGCCGGGTCAACGAAACCACTTCGCAGGTCATGGCTGAAGCCCGTCAGTCGGAGAACGAAGCGTTCACGGACCGTGTGCTGTCGAGCATCAACGACTGCATCAAGGTGCTGGACCTCGACTCGCGCCTGACCTTCATGAGCGAAGGCGGCCAGCGGATCATGGAAGTCAGCGATTTCAACGCGATTCGCGGCTGCCCCTGGCCCGACTTCTGGCAGGACCAGGGCAATCTGGACGCCATCGCTGCGGTCGAAGCGGCCAGATCGGGTCAAAACGCCAGCTTCACCGGCTCGGCGCAGACCATGGCCGGTACCACCAAGTGGTGGCATGTGCAGGTCAGCCCGATTTTCGGCAAGGATGGCAAACCGGAAAAGATTCTGTGTGTTTCCCGAGACATGACCCAGCTCAGAGACGCTGAAGAAGCGTTGCTGTCGCTCAACGAGACACTCGAGCAGCGCGTGATCGAACGCACCCAGGACCGTGATCGTATCTGGCGGCTGTCGACCGACCTGATGCTGGTGGCGCAGTTCGACGGGATCGTCTCGGCGGTCAATCCGGCCTGGAATCAGGCTCTGGGCTGGTCGGAAGAGCAACTGCTCAACAGCCAGTTCCTGGCACTGGTGCACCCTGAAGACGTGGAAAGTACGCTGGCCGCCATGAGCGGGCTGGAGAACGGCCGCACTATTCCTCACTTCAAGAACCGCTATCGCCATCTGGACGGGTCGTACCGGACCATCTCCTGGACTGCCGTGCCGGACAAACAATTCATCCATGCCGTCGGCCGTGACATTCAGGCCGAGGAAGAGGCCAATGAAGCGTTGCGGCTTTCGCAGGACGCCCTGCACCAGGCGCAGAAGCTGGAAGCCATCGGTCAACTGACCGGCGGCGTGGCGCATGATTTCAATAACCTGTTGACGGTGATCCGCTCCTGCAGCGACCTGTTGAAATCGCCTAACCTCGAAGAGTCCCGTCGCGTTAAGTATGTCGAGGCCATTTCCAGCACGGTAGACCGAGCTGCTCGCCTGACCGGACAGTTGCTGGCGTTTGCCCGCCGCCAGGCCTTGCAGCCGGAAGTGTTCGATGTCTGCAAGAGTGTGGCGCGCATTGGCGAGATGATGGACACACTTACCGGCGCACGTATTCAGGTCAGCATCGACCTGCCTGCCGAGCCGTGCTTCATCTTTGCCGACGGCAGCCAGTTCGACACAGCGCTGGTCAACATGGTGGTCAACGCCCGCGATGCCATGTCCGGCGCGGGTAAGTTGGTCATAAAGGTTGATTGCGCTGCCTGTGCTGCCGACGATCAACCCGCTTCACTCGGTGAGGGTGATTATGTAAGGGTATCGCTGACCGATACCGGCGCAGGTATCGCCAAGGAGAAGCTGGGGCTGATCTTCGAACCGTTCTATACCACCAAGAGTGTCGGCCAGGGCACGGGGCTGGGGTTGTCGCAGGTATTCGGTTTTGCCAAACAGTCGGGCGGTGAAGTTCTGGTTGAAAGCGAGCTGGGCAAGGGCAGCCGCTTCACGCTGTGCCTGCCCAGCGCACAACGCCACGAAGTGATCCAGGAAGATAATCACCATATCCTCCCCCCATTGCCAGGGATGTGCGTGCTGATGGTCGAGGACAATCAGGACATCGGCACCTATACACGCCCGATGCTTGAGCAATTGGGCTTTCAGGTGCTCTGGGTGAGCAGTGCCGCCGAGGCGCTGAAAGAGCTCTCCGGCAACCCGGAAAACTTTCATGTGGTGTTCTCGGACATCGCCATGCCGGGCATGAGCGGACTGGAGCTGTACGCCGAAATCGAAGCGCGCTATCCGTGGATGCCGGTGGTTCTTACCACCGGGTACAGCACCGAGTTCGCGACGATCGCTCAGGACGAAACACACCGCTTCGACCTGATGCAGAAACCCTATTCCAAAGATGATCTGGCGGCGATTCTGCACAAGGCCGTGAGTCGTACCGGCGAGCACTGATGGTGTGAATTGGTCTGAATCCATCATGCCAGCGGATTCACTGATGCCTGATACGCATGAGTGAACCCCGGCACTTCCCACGCATAAAACCAAGACAACACCGGTTGCCTTGATTCAGAATCACGCAAAACATCGCAACACTCTTAGAGCAGGGAGCATTTTCGAGATGATCGTTGGTATTGATCTGGGGACTACCAACAGCCTGGTGGCTGTATGGCGCGACGGCAGCAGTGAACTGGTGACCAACGCACTGGGTGAAACTCTCACCCCCAGCGTTGTCGGGCTGGACGATGACGGGCAGATTCTGGTCGGCAAGGCGGCCCGCGAACGACTGCAGACTCACCCGGAAAAAACCACGGCCCTGTTCAAACGCTACATGGGCAGTGCCCAGGAAATTCGACTGGGCTCTGCTACTTACCGCCCGGAAGAGTTGTCCTCGCTGGTCCTCAAAAGCCTGAAAGCCGATGTCGAGCGCGCGTTTGGCGAGCCTGTCACGGAAGCGGTGATCAGCGTTCCGGCCTATTTCAGCGACGCTCAGCGTAAAGCCACGCGTATTGCCGGAGAGCTGGCGGGGCTCAAGGTCGAGAAGCTCATCAACGAGCCGACAGCGGCGGCACTCGCGTATGGCCTTCACCAGAAGGAAGGCGAAACTTCGTTTCTGGTCTTCGATCTGGGTGGTGGTACGTTCGACATCTCGATCCTCGAACTCTTCGACGGCGTGATGGAAGTGCGTGCCAGTGCGGGCGACAACTTTCTGGGGGGTGAAGATTTCGACCAGGTCATGGTCGAGCACTTCGTGAACCTGCACCGCGATGAGCCGGACTTCCCGTCAACGGAGCTGATTGCCCCGGCCTTGCGGCGCGAAGCCGAGCGAGTGCGCAGGGCTTTGGGTCAGGACGGAAGTGCCGACTTCGTATTGCGTCACGCCGAGAGGGAATGGCGCAAGACCATTACTCAAGAGCAGATGAGCGATTTTTATGCGCCCCTGCTTAACCGCCTGCGCGCTCCGGCCGAGCGTGCGCTTCGAGACGCGAGGATACGCGTCGCCGATCTGGATGAGATTCTGCTGGTGGGCGGCACAACGCGGATGCCACTGATCCGCAAGCTTGCCGCGAGCCTGTTCGGGCGCTTCCCTTCCATTGCACTCAACCCTGATGAAATCGTCGCACAGGGCGCCGCGGTGCAAGCGGCGCTCAAGCAGCGGGACGCAGCGCTGGAGGAGATTGTCCTCACCGACGTATGCCCTTACACGCTGGGAATCGAGACCATCGCGCAAATTGCCAATCGCTATGAAAGCGGTCATTACCTGCCCATTATCGAACGCAACAGCGTCGTACCGGTCAGCCGGGTAAAAACAGTTCAGACCGTCAGTGATGATCAGGAACACGTCATGGTGCGGATCTTTCAGGGCGAAAGTCGCATGGTCAAGGACAACATTGCGCTGGGTGAGCTCATCATTCCGATCCCCAAAGCCAAGGCCGGCGAAGTAGCGCTGGATGTGCGCTTTACCTATGACAACAACGGCCTGCTGGAGGCCGATGTGATGACACAGCTGACCGGGGAACGTCACAAGCTGGTTATCGAAAACAACCCTGGCGTGATGACGCCTGATGAAATACAGGAACGCCTTCAGGTACTCGAAGCGCTCAAAGTCCATCCACGCGAACAGCAGGCCAACACTCACCTGATCGCCAGACTTGAACGCCTGTACCAGGAATGCCTGGGCAGTGATCGAGAACTTATCGGTCATTGGACCAGCCAGTTTCAGCATGTGCTGGAGACACAGGACGAGCGGCAGATCAGCGAAATTCGCAGGCAACTCAAACAGGAAGTCGACACGTTCGAGCAGGGCGCAAGATGATCGACTGTTGGTCCGTACTTGAGCTGAATAACGATGCCGACGAGCGCAGCATCAAACGACAATATGCCCGGTTATTGAAGGTCAACCGTCCTGATGAAGACCCGGCAGCTTTCCAGAATCTGCGTGATGCCTATGAAGAGGCGCTGCAGCTGGCACGATCACGCGCGGACGAAGATGACCCGCCCGTCATGCTGCGCCAGCCTTTGCCTGAGCCCTCGCCTGCCCCCCTCCTGACAACGACTGTTATCGAGCAGCCCGATGGCATGGACTGGCTTCAACAGGTCAGGCAGACCACTGCGCAGAATCTGCCCGAGCAACAGCAGATCGCCATGGAGCACGGACAGGCGGAGCGCTTTCAACAACTGTTGCTGCTGGAGTGCCTGAACGACTCGGCGCGCCGTGTCGAGTTGATCAAAGCTGCATTTCAGCATTTGCGCTGGCTGACGGTATGGCAAAGCATTCATATCAGCAGCTACCAGCAGCACGCCTTGGCAGAGGCGATATTGCGCGAGGCGTTCGAAGCGTTCAGCGCACTCATCGAGAACGGGCAGCATGCGCGCTTCATTGAAGAACTTCGGGCGCTGGAACAACAGCCTTGGCTGACAGAACTGGAGCGTCGCGAGCATTTGCAATGCAGGTGCATGGTCTTGCTGATTGCCAGCCATCCTGTGACCTCCGACCTGCTGGAACACACGCGCGCGGTATTTGGCTGGAACCTGCAGCAAAACCTCCACCCCGGTCCCGAAGACCTCTGGCAGGCGCTGCGCCAGCGATACGAAGAAGTGGAATATGCCGAGCATCTGCAACGCCTGCTCGATGCCAAACCGAGCACTGCCGAAGGCAAGGCCGCGCACTTGATGTTCAAGCCGCCACGTCTGGCCGCGCGGAGCCGTACCGCAGTCAAGCAAGACGCTTCGGTGTGGAACGCCTGCGCGCATATTCAGGAGCAGTTAACCGTTCACTACCCCGACGTCCTCAAGCGCTACCCCGAAGCGGACCTGAGCGCCTGGAAACTCATGCGTGAGCAGAGCGACTTCACGCCGCTCATCTGGGTCTACATAGGCGCGTTTCTGCTGGCGTTGCTGGCACCCCCGCTGGCGCCTGAAGGTGTGGAGTACGATCCGGGAACGCGGGTCCTCGTGCTATTCCTGTCACCGCTCTGGACAACCGTCGGCTTCTTCATCTTCATCTGCATATGGCGTCCGCTGATGGTTCTGGCAGAGCCAGCCGATGCGTGGCTGAGCAGCAAGTTACTGCCCAAGGTGCTGAGCTGGCCCGGTGCCCAGGCGCTGGTCTTGCGGCATGGCCTCCCCTTTTTGTTTCTGGGCCTTGTCCAGGTGCTCGACGGCCCGCGGACACTTCTGGCTTATCTGGTGCTGGCGGTGCTGTGGGTCGCCCTGTCGCCTTATCGCTACCTGTTTCAAACAGCGCCTATCCGGCAAAGGATTCGGCAGTTTTATGCAAGGCACACGATCATGGTGATCATCGGCACGCTGAGCATCGTCATGGCGGCGCTGTTGCTCTCCTCCAAACTGAGCGCTTGAGCGGTCTTCTGTCGGCAATCGACCAGAACGCCCTGCTGCGAGCGCCCCCATCGGCAAGAATCCGCTTACCTCAACCGGGCAGATAAGCGGATTCTTGCTCATCAAAGATTCCCGACGGCTCTAGAACAAGCCCTCATGGTGTGGCACAGCTCCTGCTATGTAACAGGTAGGGCACCCAATGCCTCCTTCCAAAAATAATGAAAACAAGGAACATCATGGAAACCTCCAATCCCGCCTCCCATGGGTCGGCTGCTACTGCTGCTGGCCAGAAAACCACCTCCAGCCGTCTCAAATCGATTTTCAGTGGCTCGGTCGGCAACATGGTCGAGTGGTACGACTGGTACGTCTACGCCGCCTTCTCGCTGTACTTCGCCAAAGCCTTCTTTCCCAAGGGCGACACCACCGCGCAGCTGCTTAACACCGCCGCGATCTTCGCCGTCGGCTTTCTGATGCGGCCCATCGGTGGCTGGCTGATGGGGCTTTACGCCGACTACAAAGGGCGCAAGGCTGCGCTGATGGCCTCGGTGCTGCTGATGTGCTTCGGCTCGCTGATCATTGCCCTGACACCAGGCTATGAAAGCATCGGCGTCGGTGCTCCGATCCTGCTGGTGTTCGCCCGCTTGCTGCAGGGGCTGTCTGTCGGCGGTGAATACGGCACGTCCGCCACCTACCTGAGCGAAATGGCCACCAAGGAACGTCGCGGCTTTTTCTCCAGCTTTCAGTACGTGACGCTGATTTCCGGCCAGCTCATCGCACTGGGCGTGCTGATCGTGCTGCAACAGACGCTGACCACCGAGCAACTGTATGCCTGGGGCTGGCGCATCCCGTTCGTCATCGGTGCCCTGTGCGCAATCGTCGCGCTGTTCCTGCGTCGTGGCATGGAAGAAACCGAATCGTTCACGCGCAAGAAGAAGGAAAAGCCCAAGGAAAGCCTGATGCGCACGCTGATGCGTCATCCCAAGGAACTGATGACCGTCGTCGGTCTGACCATGGGCGGGACACTGGCTTTCTACACCTACACCACTTACATGCAGAAGTATCTGGTCAACACCGTCGGCATGAGCATCACCGACTCGACGTCGATATCAGCGGCAACACTGTTTCTGTTCATGCTGTTGCAACCGGTCGTCGGCGCGCTGTCCGACAAGGTCGGGCGTCGTCCGATCCTCATTGCGTTCGGCGTGTTGGGAACGCTGTGTACCGTACCGATCCTGACCACGCTGCATACCATTCAGACATGGTGGGGTGCGTTCTTCCTGATCATGGCGGCGCTGATCATCGTCAGCGGTTATACCTCGATCAACGCAGTGGTGAAGGCCGAGCTGTTTCCGACCGAGATCCGCGCGCTGGGCGTCGGCCTGCCTTACGCCCTGACGGTATCGATCTTCGGCGGTACTGCGGAATACATCGCGCTGTGGTTCAAGAGCATCGGTATGGAAACCGGTTACTACTGGTACGTCACTGCCTGTATCGCCTGCTCGCTGCTGGTGTATGTGTTCATGAAAGACACCCGCAAGCACTCGCGCATCGAAACTGACTGATCGGATTGCGACGATTCTCGTGCCCAGGCTCCGCTCTCATCGTTATATATAAATCTCGTAGGAGCGAGCTTGCTCGCGAAGAGGCCGGTACAACCTCCAGAAATAGAGCGTTATGACTGACTCTTCGTGAGCAATGGGATCGCCGCCCCGTTCACTCCATTTTTCGGGCTTATCGAGACCTGTGTATAACGCTGAGGACTCTGCCAAGGCACGAGAGTCATCAAGCTCGCTTACAACGATCAATATCATCGTCCGCATCGATACATCAGCCGCTACAAAACAATCAATTACATCCATGACCTGCAACAGAGTGTTACAGGGCGGTGCATCATTTAGCTAACTTTCAGTAATAACCACTTGAATTAGCTGTACTTTTAATTTGTCAAGGGCATTTATTACAAGACTTTTCAAGAATTGCACCACAATAATGCAACCCCGCCTGAAAGGCCCGAAACCAGAGCATTACAGCCAACTATCATTTTCAGCGATGATCGCTAGCAATCCTATTAACTTCTTAATAATCCGCTGGCGCGTAGCATTGCCTCCATACCGGGATGACAACTCACCCGACACTCATTGGAGACATCATCATGAAAACCAACACATTGATCTTTGGCCTGGCTATCTCTGTTCTGGCTTCCAGCGCATTTGCACTTCCAGTCACCCACGTTCAAAGCGACCTGTCCAGCGCCACCCTCGTTGCTGAAGGCGGTACCAAACATACCAACGTCGGCTCGATCCGCGTATCTGCTGACGGCGCCGATCACGTCGGTGCCAATCGTCTGGCCGCTGATGGTGCAGATCGCGTCGGTGCCAACCGTCAGGCTGCCGATGGTGCAGACCACGTCGGTGCCAATCGTCTTGCGGCAGACGGTGCAGATCGCGTAGGCGCCAATCGTCTGGGCTGATCGCTCACGCAACATCCCAAGCCCGGCCAATGTCGGGCTTCTTCATGTCTGGCTCAGAGTGAAACACGCGAACTGCTCTGGCATCCTCTGCAAATGCGCAGCACTATGCTGACATCCATTATTGAGCCCATCAGGAACCGAGCATGTCAGACGCTATTCACTCCTACGAGCCTTCCAAGGGTCACGGCCTGCCGCACGACCCGTTCAACGCGATTGTAGGCCCACGCCCGATTGGCTGGATTTCGTCGCAGGATGCCAACGGCAAACTCAACCTGGCACCTTACAGCTTCTTCAATGCGTTCAACTACGTGCCGCCGATCATCGGGTTCTGCAGCGTGGGTCGCAAGGACAGTCTCAATAATATCGAGCAGACCGGCGAGTTCGTCTGGAACCTGGCGACCCGCTCGCTGGCCGAAGCCATGAACCAGAGCTGCGCACCGGTAGCGCCGGATGTCAGCGAATTCGAGCTGGCAAACCTGACACCACTGGCCTCGCAGATCGTCTCGGTGCCGCGTGTACTCGAAACGCCGGTGTCGTTCGAGTGCAAGGTCACGCAGATCATTCAGTTGCAACGCGCCGACAAGGAACTGGTGCCCAGCTGGTTGATTCTGGGCGAGGTCGTGGCGGTGCACATCGACAAGTCACTGCTCAAGGACGGCGTTTACGACACTGCCGCCGCCGAGCCGATTCTGCGCGGCGGCGGCCCGGCGGATTACTTCCAGCTTGGCCCGGAAGCGCTGTTCAAGATGTTCCGCCCAGGCGCCTGATCAGGCGTCAGCCCAGACCGGTTCGCCCTCTGCATCAATATCGACCAGCCGCTGCAGCTCTTGCACAGCGGCCAGGTCGGCATCATCGGCGGTCTTGAATTTCTGGTCCGGCAGCAGCGCATGGAAGCGCGGTGCGCCGCCGGCACCCAGCGCCTTTACGGCAATCGCCGCGTTATAACCCTGCTCGGACGGCATCACTGCCGAGACCACTTCAAACCCGTTGTATTCCTTGCGTGCCATGTGTCTCAACCCTGCCAATACGTCAAAGCGCGAATTCTAGCGCGTCTTCCGGTTCGTCCGACATGCGGCATTCAGCGATAACGGCAGCCGACGCAAAACCCAACCTTGTCCTACACTCTAATCAGTTCTTTCAAACTGCTCTGTAGCCGAGGTAAGGAGTGCGTCATGAAAGCAATAACAAGAAAATGCATGGTTGTCGCAGGAGCTCTGGCGGTATTGGCCGTCTACACCGCCGGCGCCTATCGTAACGAACTGGCGCGCCAGGCCCCTTATGTCTCCAGCTGTACGTTTGGCCATTGCGTGCCAACCGATGCCACCTTCAGCGCCTTGCGATGAGGCTCGCACAGCGTGAATTGCATCGCCATTCCGCAAAGGCACCTATCGATTAGCAAGCTATCGGATTAGACTGGCCAGACTCTCCTGCCACACTTGCGGCGGGTCAACACTGCCATCAGGTTTTGCCTTGACCAGTCTTACTCATACGCCTCCGGCCATTCGTAGCATCCTGTTTGCGTTGATGATGGCAGTCCTGCTCAGTGCGCTGGACCAAACCATCGTCGCGGTCTCGATGCCTGCCATTTCCGCCCAGTTCAGGGACATCGATCTACTGGCGTGGGTTATTTCCGCCTACATGGTGTCGCTGACCGTGGCTGTGCCGATCTACGGCAAGCTCGGCGATCTTTACGGGCGACGTAAACTGATGCTGTTCGGGCTGGGGATTTTTACCCTGGCCTCGCTGTTCTGTGGTCTGGCGCAAAGCATGGAACAACTGGTGCTGGCGCGCGTCCTTCAGGGTATCGGTGCGGGCGGGATGGTTTCGGTCAGCCAGGCGATCATCGCCGACATCGTTCCACCTCGTGAGCGCGGCCGTTATCAGGGTTACTTCAGCAGCATGTACGCCGTGGCCAGCGTCGCCGGGCCGGTGCTCGGTGGCCTGATGACTGAATACCTGTCATGGCGCTGGGTGTTTCTGATCAATCTGCCGTTGGGGGCCGCCGCGCTGATCGTCGCGTATCGGACCCTCGTCGGCCTGCCAGTACCGCAACGCAAGCCGATTATCGATTATCTGGGTACCGTGCTGATGATCATCGGCCTGACAGCGCTGCTGCTGGGGATTACCGAGATTGGCCAAGGGCACGGTCTGGACGATACCGAGGTTCAGTTGTTACTGGGCACCGCCCTGCTGACACTGGCTATTTTCGTCTGGTATGAACGTCGCACGGCCGAACCCTTGCTGCCCATGCATCTGTTCACCAACAAGAACACGGTGCTGTGCTGGTGCACCGTGTTCTTCACCAGCTTTCAGGCCATCTCCCTGATTGTCCTGATGCCGCTGCGTTACCAGACCGTCACCGGTGGCGGAGCAGACAGCGCCGCCCTGCACTTGCTTCCGCTGGCGATCGGCATGCCGATGGGTGCCTATTTCGCCGGGCGACGCACCGCGCATACCGGGCGCTACAAGCCGCTTATCCTGACCGGTGCGCTGCTGATGCCGATTGCGATTCTGGGCATGGCCTTCACGCCGCCGCAATCGCTGATAGTGATGAGCCTGTTCATGATTCTCACGGGGGTTGCCACCGGCATGCAGTTCCCCACCTCATTGGTGGGCACTCAGAATTCGGTTCAGCCGCAGGATATGGGCGTGGCCACCAGCACGACCAATCTATTCCGCTCGCTGGGTGGCGCCGTGGGCGTGGCACTCATGTCGGCGCTGCTGCTGGCCATGTTGCAGCACACCGGCGTCGGTCAACTCGGTGCAGGGGCGCTGGGTGGCGAAGGCAGCTCCGGCAACGTCCTGCTCGACAGTCTGAACGCGGCCACCGGACCCGCGCTGGAAACCTTGCGCGCCGAACTGGCACTGACCTTTAGAAACCTGCTGATCACCAGCGCGGCCATTTCGCTGCTCGGCCTTGCGGCAGCCGCAGTGATGCCCAATACGCTATTGCGAGGACGGGACTGATTCGCTTCTCGGGCTCAGGAAGGCATCCCGGCCCAGAACCACTGCGTTTTCTTGCTCTTTATATGGGCAAACGCAGGCATCAGTTCGCCCTCATCGAAGTGTCGACGGGAGCCTGACTGAGCGCTGCTGAACCAGCTGCCTGAGCGAGGGCATACTTGCCCGGCATCGACCGGCGGCAGCGGCTTTTCATCGAATCGCGCATACCACTGCGCAGTGGTTTCATCGGTAAAGCCAATTCCTGGAGCCAGGTAGGGATGAAGATTGCCGGTGTCCTGCAAGCGGATTGGCTTGATCATCCTGTTGACCGTCACATAAGGCTTTGGCGGCGGCAGCCCTCGCCCACCCAGCTCGGGCACCTCACCGGCGCGAATGATCAGGCCGTTGCGGTAGGTGTGGAACACGATCTCGCTGTGTGCACTCATCTCGCCGCGCATTTTGTCGCTGCCTCCCAACTGCCTGACGAACGCATCACCGAGCACGGTGTACCAACTGACACCCTTGATACGGTCCAGCAGGCGCAGGCTTTCAATGTGCGGGCCGGGGTCGACCATCAGCCCGCTGTAATCCTGAGCCAGCCGATATTCCCAAGGCAAATACTGATGACCGTCACACGGCAATACGCAGGCAAGACCACCAAAGCCGTGCTCGGCCTGCAGTTCGCTGCTGAGGTACCTGATCCAGTTCTCGTAATGCTTCAACCCCTCGGGCTCGGTCAGATACGACCAGGGCAAGACCATTTTCAGACACGATCGATCGTTGTCGGCCTGCCCCTCCGAGGTGTTCATCACAAACAGGCTGTAGGTGGCGACTTCAGCCTGAGTCGCACTGGCGATAGACCAGATGAACTGCTCGTCTGGCGGACTCTCGACAATCTGACGCCGGGTCGAGGCAAACCCGGCGCCGCTCAGGCGCCGCATGCGTTTGAACAGTTGCCATTTGAGTTTCGTTTTGAACGCGTCATAGAAGCGCGAAAAACAGGCCTCGACGCGACGCTTCATCTCCACGCTGTGGCCGTTGCGAAAATACAGCGTGGTGATCAACCCCAATCGAATGACCGGTGTGCCCAATACGGAATCCATGGCCACACGCTCGGATTGTTGCGTGATCCTGGCCAATAACCTCACAGCGTCAGTTGCAGTGTCCGACATGCTCCGCCCTCCCATTATTCGCGGAAGTCAGGTTTTTGCGCGTGCGTGCATGCCCTTCACAGGTTTTGATCAGCCCGGAAATCTCCCCGCTCATGGGGTAGCCGAGACCCTGCCCGCCCGATTGGACATCAACGTAACTGGCGATGATTTCAGGGCACATAAGCGCAAGATCCGGCAAAAACATGCAACTTTCCTCTCTTCTGTTCTTTCAGGGGGCGAAGAGTGAAGGGAGTTTTCCTGCGGAGCAATACTCGGAATTTACTTTGGGAAATCAGCTACATGTATCAGGAAATGTCCTACCTGCTTCCTACAATATCTTGTCAGATCAACGCTCGCCGATGCTTACACGGCGAGCGCAATCCATGAATACCGATAAACGATCGGTAAACCCGCTATATAAGAGGCACGAATTGGAGTTAGGCTCTGCACAGAGTCGCTGGGAGGCGGAACCGGCGGGTGCCGCCGGTCGTGTTTAGTCAGACGCCAGTCGTTGAGCGAGTGTCATTGATCAGCAACGTCGGACTGAAGCGCAGCATGTCCAGACACACGTCGACCAGTTGCTCGGCCTCTGCGGGCAACGAGAAGCTGTCCGGGACCAGCAGCCACTGATAGATGATGCCATTGACGTAGGCAAACAGGGCCACTGCAGCCCGGGCCGTGTCCAGCCCTTTGGGCAATTGTCCCTGGCGTACGGCATTGTTCAGCCCCAGGGTGATACGGTCGTGGCACTGTATGGCGTTGTCCTGGCGCTGACGACGAAAATCACACATCTCGTCGGTAAACTCGCACTTGTGAAACAGGATTTCATTGATGCGACGGGTTTTCGGGTCCAGTGCGAGTTCATGAAACAGGTGAATCAACAGATTTCTCATGCAGCCCAGCGGGTCTTCCTCGTCCTCGCTCTGACTGGCCTCCGCCATTTCGTCGAGAGGCTCCTGAAGACTGTCGAGCATGGCCTGCACCAGATCGGCCTTATTATTGAAGTGCCAATAAATGGCGCCTCGCGTCACACCGGCAAGCGTCGCAATATCGGCCAGCGTGGTGCGGGCGACGCCTCGCTCATAAAAAGCCTGCTCGGCAGCCTCCAGGATCTGGCTGCGAGTGATCTGAGCTTCCTCTTTGGTGCGACGAACCATGGCAATAAGACCTCAAAAAATTCACCTCAGGCACGCGTCTTGCGTCATGCCTCGAGATATGGCCGGGCGGCATTTGTCTCGCCTTGTCCCGAATCGGCTCCCGGCTCCCTGAATAGTGGCCGAATGCGCATTGCGGTGTTTACAAACAGCCGCGAATGTAAGTATATTCCTTAGCATGCTACTTATCTAGCCGAAATATTTTTTTACACTTCAACGTACTGTTGAGATAACAGGCTCCTGCCCCGAGGATCTTCATGCAATTCAAGCCAGCTGTTACCGTTCTGGTCACTGCCGTCGCCCTGGCAACCCTGCTCAGTGGCTGTAGCAAGAAGGAACAGGCCGCCCCGCCTGCGCAAACCCCTCAGGTAGGCGTCGTTACCATCAAAGCACAGCCGTATACCCTGACCACCGAGCTGCCAGGCCGGACCACCGCCTTCCGCGTCGCCGAGGTTCGCCCTCAGGTCAACGGCATCATTCTCAAGCGTCTGTTCACCGAAGGTGGCGATGTCAAAGCCGGTCAGCAGCTCTATCAGATCGACCCGGCTGTCTATGAGGCCAACGCCAACAGCGCCAAGGCCACCCTGCAGTCCGCCAAGTCGATGTCCGATCGCTACAAGCAACTGGTCAGCGAGCAAGCGGTAAGCCGTCAGGAATACGACACGGCGCTGGCCTCCACCCAGGAAGCTCAGGCTAGCCTGCAGACCGCCCAGATCAACCTGCGCTATACCAAGGTGCTGGCCCCTATTTCCGGCCGTATCGGTCGCTCTGCGGTGACTGAAGGCGCATTGGTGAGCAGCGCGCAGACCGACGCGATGGCAACCATCCAGCAGCTCGATCCGATCTATGTCGACGTGGTGCAGTCGTCTGCCGACATGCTCAAGCTGCGCAGCGATCTGGACAGCGGCAAGCTGCAGAAAGCCGGCGACAACGCCGCCAAGGTCAAGCTGACACTGGAAGACAACAGCGTCTACGGCCAGGAAGGCAAACTGGAATTCGCCGAAGTGTCGGTTGACCAGACCACCGGCTCCGTGACCCTGCGTGCCGTGTTCCCGAACCCTGAACACCGTCTGCTGCCGGGCATGTTCGTTCACGCCCAATTGCAGGCTGGCGTCAACTCGAAAGCCATTCTGGCACCGCAGCAAGGCGTGACCCGCGACCTGAAAGGCACGCCGACCGCCATGGTCGTCAATCAGGACAACAAGGTTGAAATGCGTACGCTGGTGGCCAATCGCACCGTGGGCAGCGACTGGCTGATCGAAGACGGCCTGAAGGAAGGCGATCGTGTCATCACCGAAGGCTTGCAGTACGTCAAACCCGGCGCCGAAGTGAAAGTCGCCGAAGCGACCAACGTCAAAGGAGCAAACCCGGCACCTGCCCCGGCCACTGATAAAGCCGCAGGCAGCAAAGGGGAGTAACCCATGTCGAAATTTTTTATTGATCGACCCATTTTTGCCTGGGTTATTGCCCTCGTGATCATGCTGGTCGGCGCGCTGTCGATTTCCAGCCTGCCGATCAATCAGTACCCGAGCATCGCACCGCCTGCCATCGGTATCCAGGTCACCTATCCGGGCGCGTCTGCCCAGACGGTGCAGGACACGGTGGTTCAGGTCATCGAGCAACAGCTCAACGGTATCGATAACCTGCGTTATGTCAGCTCGGAAAGTAACTCCGACGGCAGCATGACCATCACGGCGACCTTCAATCAGGGCACCAACCCGGATACGGCGCAGGTGCAGGTACAGAACAAGCTCAACCTCGCCACCCCGCTGCTGCCGCAGGAAGTGCAGCAACAGGGTATCCGCGTCACCAAGGCAGTGAAGAACTTCCTGATGGTGATCGGCCTGGTGTCGGAAGACGGCAGCATGGGCAAGGAAGACCTGGCCAACTACATCGTGTCGAACATGCAGGACCCGATCTCGCGGACCTCCGGTGTGGGTGACTTCCAGGTGTTCGGTTCGCAGTACGCCATGCGTATCTGGCTCGATCCGGCCAAGCTGAACAACTTCCAGCTGACGCCAGTGGACGTGAAAGACGCGATCACCGCGCAGAACGTCCAGGTGTCGTCCGGCCAGTTGGGCGGCCTGCCATCGATCAGCGGCCAGCAGTTGAACGCCACGATCATCGGCAAGACCCGTCTGCAGACCGCCGAGCAGTTCGGCAATATCTTCCTCAAGGTCAACACCGATGGCTCGCAGGTTCGCCTGAAAGACGTCGCCACCGTGGGCCTGGGCGCAGAGAACTACAGCACCGACTCGCAGTTCGACGGCAAACCGGCTTCCGGTCTGGCCATCAAACTCGCCACCGGCGCCAACGCACTGGACACCGCCAAGGCCATCCGCGCGACCGTTTCCTCGCTGGAGCCGTTCTTCCCGCCTGGCATGAAAGTCGTGTACCCGTATGACACCACACCGGTGGTCAGCGAATCGATCAACGGCGTGGTGCACACCCTGATCGAAGCGATCGTGCTGGTGTTCCTGGTGATGTACCTGTTCCTGCAGAACTTCCGCGCAACCATCATCACCACGATGACGGTTCCGGTGGTCTTGCTGGGTACGTTCGGTATCCTCGCGGCCTTCGGCTTCACCATCAACACCCTGACCATGTTCGGTATGGTGCTGGCCATCGGCTTGCTGGTGGACGATGCGATTGTCGTGGTGGAAAACGTCGAGCGGGTCATGGAGGAGGAAAAGCTCTCCCCGCGCGACGCCACGATCAAATCCATGACTCAGATTCAGGGCGCGCTGGTCGGTATTGCACTGGTGCTCTCGGCGGTTCTGTTGCCAATGGCGTTCTTCGGCGGCTCCACCGGGGTGATCTACAAGCAGTTCTCGATCACCATCGTCTCGGCCATGGCCCTGTCGGTCGTGGTCGCGCTGATCTTCACCCCGGCGCTGTGCGCCACCATGCTCAAGCCCATCGATCACGAGAAGCACGGGCAACCGAAACGTGGTTTCTTCGGCTGGTTCAACCGCACCTTCGACCGCAGCGTTCTGAGTTACGAGCGCGGCGTCGGCAACATGCTCAAGCACAAGTGGCCTGCGTATCTGGGTTACATACTGATCTGTGCGGGCATGGTGTTCATGTTCATGCGTATTCCGGCTGCGTTCCTGCCCGAAGAAGACCAGGGCGTTATCTTCGCCCAGATCCAGACACCGGCCGGCTCCTCGACCGCGCGTACGCAGGAAGTCATCGATCAGATGCGTGAGTACCTGCTGACCAAGGAAAGCGGCGCAGTGAAGTCGGTGTTCTCGGTAAACGGCTTCAACTTCGCGGGCCGCGGTCAAAGCTCGGCGATTGCTTTCGTGATGCTCAAACCGTGGGAGGAGCGTGATTCCAATAACAGCGTCTTCGAACTGGCCAAACGGGCTCAGGGCTATTTCTTCAGCCTGCGCGACGCGATGGTGTTTGCGGTCGTCCCGCCTTCGGTACTCGAACTGGGTAACGCCACCGGCTTCGACGTTTACTTGCAGGATCAGGGCGGCGTGGGTCACGACAAGCTGATGGAAGCGCGTAACCAGTTCCTCGGCATGGCCGCACAGAGCAAGATTCTGGCGGGCGTACGTCCGAACGGGCTGAACGACGAACCGCAGTACCAACTGATCATCGACGATGAGCGCGCCAGTGCATTGGGCATCACTCTGTCGGACATCAACAACACCCTGTCCATTGCGTTGGGTGGCAGCTACGTCAACGACTTCATCGACCGTGGCCGTGTGAAGAAGGTGTACATCCAGGGCGATGCAGGTGCGCGTATGACACCTGAAGATCTGAAGAAATGGTACGTGCGCAACAGCGCGGGTGAGATGGTGCCGTTCTCGGCCTTCGCCAGCGGCAAATGGTCCTACGGCTCGCCGAAACTGTCACGCTACAACGGCGTGGCGGCAGAGGAAGTGCTCGGTACTCCCGCCCCTGGTTACAGCAGCGGCGAGGCAATGGCTGAAGTCGAGGCGCTGGCCAAGAAGCTGCCACAAGGCATCGGCATTTCGTGGACCGGTCTGTCCTACGAGGAACGCCTGTCCGGATCGCAGGCCCCTGCCCTGTATGCCCTGTCGTTGCTGGTAGTGTTTCTCTGTCTGGCGGCGCTGTATGAAAGCTGGTCGATTCCGATCGCGGTCATCCTCGTGGTGCCACTGGGGGTTATCGGTGCACTGATGGCAACCAGCCTGCGCGGTCTGTCCAACGACGTGTTTTTCCAGGTCGGGCTGCTGGTGACGGTAGGTCTGGCGGCGAAAAACGCCATTCTGATCGTCGAGTTCGCCAAAGAGCTTCACGAACAGGGCAAGAGCCTGGTCGACTCGGCGATCGAGGCCTGCCGAATGCGTCTGCGCCCGATCATCATGACCTCCATGGCCTTCATCCTCGGCGTTGTACCGCTGGCGATTTCCTCGGGCGCAGGTTCGGGCAGTCAGCATTCGATCGGTACAGGCGTAATTGGCGGTATGATCACCGCAGTTATTCTGGCGATCTTCTGGGTGCCCCTGTTCTTCGTAACGGTTTCGGGGCTCTTCAAGAGCAAGCAGAAACATATTTCACACGATGAGGCTGGCCAATGAGCAAGTCATTGATCTCACTTGCAGTTACCGCGTTCATTCTCGGCGGCTGCTCTTTGATCCCCGATTACAAGCAGCCGGAAGCACCGGTCGCCGCACAATATCCGCAAGGGCCGGCGTACTCGCCGGTCGAAGGCGCCAAAATGGCCGCCGCGGAACAAGGCTGGCGGCACTTCTTCAATGACCCGGCGCTGCAACAGCTGATTCAGACTGCACTGCTCAACAACCGTGACCTACGGGTTGCGGCGCTGAACATCGACGCCTACCGCGCCCAGTACCGTATCCAGCGCTCGGACCTGTTCCCTGCTGTTTCGGCCACCGGCAGCGGTACACGTCAGCGCGTGCCAGCCGACCAGTCGCAAACCGGTCAGGCCGGCATCACCAGCAGCTACTCGGCCAGCCTGGGCGTCAGCTCGTACGAGCTGGACCTCTTCGGCCGGGTCCGCAGCCTCAGCGAGCAGGCGCTGGAGACCTACTTCGCCAGCGAGGAAGCGCGTCGCAGCACCCAGATCAGTCTGGTGGCCAGCGTCGCCAATGCCTACATGACCTGGCAGGCCGACAAGGAACTGCTCAAGCTGACGCAGGACACCCTGAAGACCTACGAAGAAAGCTTCCGTCTGACCTCGCGTGCCAGCGAAGTCGGCGTTTCTTCGGCACTGGACCTGAGCCAGTCGCGCACCGCCGTCGAAAGCGCGCGCGCCAAACTGGCCCAGTACCAACGCCTGGTTGCCCAGGATCAGAACAGCCTGGTGCTGCTGCTCGGCACCAGCCTGCCTGACAACCTGCCGGCCAGCCACTTGCTCGATTCCGACATGCTGACCGAAATGCCGGCAGGCCTGCCGTCCGACCTGCTGCAGCGTCGTCCGGACATTCTGGAGGCCGAGCACTCGCTCAAGGCGGCCAACGCCAACATCGGCGCGGCACGTGCAGCGTTCTTCCCAAGCATCAGCCTGACGGCCAGTGCCGGGACCAGCAGCAGCGAGCTGTCCGGCCTGTTCAAGGGCGGATCGGGTGCCTGGCTGTTCCAGCCAAGCATCAACATCCCGATCTTCAACGCCGGCAACCTGCGCGCCAGCCTGGACTACTCGAAAATCCAGAAGGAAATCAGCGTCGCCAACTACGAGAAGGCGATTCAGACCGCCTTCCAGGAAGTGTCCGACGGCCTGGCTTCACGCAAGACCTATGACGAGCAGCTCCAGGCGCAACGCGACTTCGTCGCGGCCAACCAGGACTACTATCGTCTGGCCGAGCGTCGCTACCGGATCGGCATCGACAGCAACCTGACCTTCCTCGACGCCCAGCGCTCGCTGTTCAGTGCGCAGCAAACGCTGATCACTGATCGCCTGTCGCAGCTGACCAGCGAGGTCAACCTGTACAAGGCCCTCGGCGGCGGCTGGTATGAAAGAACCGGACAGACCGAAACCATCTCCAAGGAGAAGCCTTCGGTTCAGCTGTTCTGATTGACAGCGGCACACAAAAAAACCACCTGATCAGGTGGTTTTTTTGTGGCCGAAACAAACCCTGCGATCAATGATCCTGATGCAGGTACTTGGGCTCTTTGGGCAAGCGCAGACTGAACAGGAACGCTACCGCCATCATGGCCGTCACGTACCAGTAAAAACTGTTCTCCATCCCGGCACTCTTGAGTTTCAGCGCAACCCACTCAGCCGAGCCACCGAACACCGCGTTGGCCACCGCATACGCCAGCCCCACGCCCAGTGCGCGAACCTGAGGTGGAAACATCTCGGCTTTGACCAGCCCGCTGATCGAGGTGTAGAAGCTGACGATCGCCAGCGCCAGGGTAATCAGCACAAAGGCAATGAACGGGTTGGTGGTGGTCTTGAGCGTCATCAGGATCGGTACTGTACACAGCGTACCCAGCGCACCGAACAGAAGCATCGAATTGCGGCGGCCGATGCGGTCCGCGAGCATGCCGAAAAACGGTTGCATGCACATGTACAGAAACAGCGCGCCGGTCATGATGTAGCTGGCGGTCTTCGCTTCCATGCCTCCGGTGTTGACCAGGTATTTCTGCATGTAGGTCGTGAAGGTGTAGAAAATCAGCGAGCCACCGGCGGTGTAACCCAGCACTGTGATGAAGGCTGCGGCATGATGCTTGAACAGTGCCGCGATACTGCCGGCGTCCTTGTCCTGCCGGCTTTCGGCTGTGGTGGTTTCGTTGAGGGTGCGACGCAGCAGCAAGGCGATGACCGCTGCGGCAGCACCGATCACGAAGGGGATGCGCCAGCCGTAGTCACGCAACTCTTCAGTGGTCAGGAATTGCTGGAGGATGACCACCGTCAACACCGCCAGCAGTTGCCCGCCGATCAGAGTCACGTACTGAAACGAAGCATAAAAGCCACGCTGGCCACGCAACGCCACTTCACTCATGTAAGTGGCCGTGGTGCCGTACTCGCCACCCACCGACAGGCCTTGCAGCAGGCGCGCCATCAGCAACAAGGCCGGCGCCCAGGCACCAATCGATGCATAGGTCGGCAGACAGGCAATGATCAATGATCCGGCACACATCATGGTGACCGAAATCAGCATGGAGTTCTTGCGGCCATGTTTGTCTGCGACACGACCAAACAGCCAGCCGCCAATCGGACGCATCAGAAAGCCAGCGGCAAACACACCTGCGGTGTTGAGCAACTGAACGGTCGGATCATCGGAAGGAAAGAAAGCCGGTGCGAAATAAATCGCGCAGAAGGCGTAGATATAAAAGTCGAACCATTCGACCAGGTTGCCGGATGAAGCACCGACAATGGCGAAAATTCTTTTGCTTCGCTCCTCGCCGGTGTAATGCGGTGCTTTTGATGTTGTAGTCATTATTTTCCCCAAGCAGAACTGTCCATAAGAAACAATCTGTAACACCGTCTTTAATCGAGCACAATAAGTCAGAGCAATTCAGCCACCAGCAAAAATCGGCAGGGTTGAACATCCAGTGCCCGGACGAACAACAACCCGGATCATCGGCCCGCCTTTTCGTGGAGGCAGACAAACGATCCGGGTTGCTGGACAACAGGTTGAAACGGGAGGGCTTACCGCTCGATGGCCAGCGCCAGCCCCTGCCCGACGCCGACGCACATGGTTGCCAGGCCTCTGCGCCCGCCGGTTTTCTCCAGATGATGCAGCGCCGTCAGCACCAGCCGCGCGCCACTCATGCCCAGCGGATGGCCAAGGGCAATTGCCCCGCCGTTGGGATTGACCTGCGGCGCGTCGTCTGCAAGTCCCAGTTCGCGTAGTACCGCAATACCTTGGCTGGCAAATGCTTCATTGAGTTCGATGACATCGAAATCGGTCACCGCCAGGCCCAGCCGCTCGACCAGTTTACGCACCGCTGGCACCGGGCCAATGCCCATCACCCGAGGTGCAACCGCCGCGCTGGCCATGCCAAGTACGCGGGCACGGGGTGTCAGGCCATGCTTTTTCACCGCTTCGGCCGACGCTAGAATCAGCGCCGCAGCACCGTCGTTGACCCCGGACGCATTACCAGCAGTCACTGTGCGGTCCGGGCCGTTGACCGGCTTGAGTTTGCTCAGGGTTTCCAGACTGGTATCGCCACGCGGATGCTCATCCTTGTCGACAATGGTTTCGCCCTTTTTGTGCGCGACCCGCACCGGCACGATCTCTTCCTCGAAAAAGCCCGCAGCCTGGGCAACGGCAGTGCGTTGCTGGCTGCGCAGGGCGAAAGCGTCCTGATCGGCTCGAGAAATCCTGAAGTCGGTTGCAACGTTGTCGCCGGTCTCGGGCATTGAGTCCACGCCGTACTGCGCTTTCATCGCCGGATTGATAAAGCGCCAACCGATAGTGGTGTCTTCCAGCTTCATGCTGCGCGAAAACGCGGCATCGGCCTTGCCCATCACGAAGGGCGCACGAGACATCGACTCGACGCCTCCGGCGATTGCCAGCTCGATTTCACCTGACGCGATGGCCCGGAAAGCGGTGCCGATGGCGTCCATTCCGGAAGCACACAGGCGATTGAGGGTGACGCCCGGTACGCTTTCCGGCAGCCCGGCCAACAGAGCAGCCATGCGCGCAACGTTGCGGTTGTCCTCACCGGCCTGGTTGGCACAGCCGAAGAACACTTCGTCGATCTCTTCCCAGTTGACCGACGGGTTGCGCTCCATCAGCGCCTTGATCGGCACCGCGGCCAGGTCGTCTGCACGCACTGAAGACAACCCGCCACCAAACCGACCGATGGGCGTACGAATCGCATCGCAAATGAATACTTCACGCATCACGCTTCTCCCGCAACCTGACCGTGAGCCGCAGCGGTTCGTGCTTCCAGATCACGCAGCGCCGTCAGTTCGACGTCAGTAGGCTCTTCGGACACAACAACGGTGTCGGCAAAGCGGATCGCCCAGCCGGTTGCGGCAATAACCTGCTCGCGGGTCACGCCAGGGTGCAGCGTGGTCACGACGAACTCATGGGTGCCGGCTTCCGGCTCCATGATGCACAGGTCGGTGATAATGCCCACCGGGCCAGCACCGGGCAGACCCAGACGCTTGCGCGAATCGCCGCCTTCGCCATGGCCAACCGAGGTGATGAAGTCCAGCTTGTCGACGAACGAACGCGCCGACTGCTTGAGAATGATCAGCACTGACTTGGCCGACCCGGCGATCTCCGGCGCACCACCGGCTCCCGGCAGACGCACTTTTGGATGATGGTAATCGCCGACCACGGTGGTGTTGATGTTGCCGAAACGGTCGACCTGCGCCGCGCCGAGAAAGCCGACATCGACACGGCCGCCCTGCAGCCAATAACGAAAGATTTCGCTGGTGGATACCACTGTGTCTGCGGTTTCAGCCAACTCGCCATCACCGATAGACAGCGGCAACACCGTGGGCTTGGCGCCGATCGGACCCGACTCGTAGATCAGTACCACGTCGGGCGCAGAGGTCAGACGTGCCAGATTCGCCGCCTTCGAAGGCAGGCCGATGCCGACGAAGCACACAGAACCATTACGCAAGCGACGGGCTGCGGCAACGGTCATCATTTCACTGGTGGAGTAAGTCATTATTTGGCCTCCGAAGCGCGAGCCAGCTTGCTCTGGAATTCACTGAAGTCTGCGGTGCCGTGGATGTATTCATCGATCCACGCCGTGAACGTCTCCCGGTCTCGGGCGATCGGGTCCCAGGCCTGATAGAACGGATTGTCACGCTCGTAGTAGCCGTGCGCATAAGACGGGTGAGCGCCACCTGGCACCAGGCACACCGCACTCAGCGCCCAGGTTGGCAGCACGCAGGAATTCATCGGTGCCTTGAGGTCATCGACGATTTCCTCCACCGTCACAATGCAACGCTTCGCAGCCAGCGCGGCTTCTTTCTGCGCACCGAGAATGCCCCACAACAGCACGTTGCCCTTGCGGTCGGCTTTCTGCGCATGAATCACGGTGACGTCGGGACGTACCGAAGGCACCGCTGCCAATACTTCGCCGGTGAACGGGCAGGTGACCGTCTTGATCAGCGGGTTGACCTTGGGCAGGTCGGACCCGGCATAAGCGCGCAGCACCGCAAACGGCAGACCGGATGCGCCAGCGACATAGGCGTTGGCGAGGTCGGCGTGGCTGTGCTCTTCAATTTCCATTTCACGCGGCCACTGTTTTTCAACGGCGTCGCGCAAACGGTGCAAGGAGCCAACCCCAGGGTTGCCGCCCCACGAAAAAATCAGCCGCTTCGCACAACCGGCGCCGATCAACTGGTCGTAGATCAGGTCAGGCGTCATGCGCACCAGGGTCAGGTCTTTTTTACCCTGACGGATGATTTCATGGCCGGCGGCCGTGGGGATCAGATGAGTGAAGCCTTCCAGCGCAACGGTGTCGCCATCGTTGACCAGTTGCTTCACCGCATCGCGTAGAGAAAGAATGTCTGCCATGAGGTGCTCCGAACCCAACATCACGTTCAATGATCAGCGCGAAGACCTGCGCCGGAATGAAAATGAGGTTATGCCTGAGCACGAGGGCAAACAATCCGATAATCGACTAAACGTTCGGTAATCGAACGAATTCAGTCAGTCGAAAACACGGCCACGTCAGGTAAACAGTTGCGTGCTCAGGTCACGACTGGCATCGAGCATGATCGGCAAAAAGCGCTGCTCCAGCTCGCTGCGTGCCACACGCCCGGCACTGGTGCTGACATTCAGCGCGGCCAGCACTTGGCCCGACGCATCATAGACCGGCACGGCAATCGAACGCAGCCCCTGCTCCAGTTCCTGATCGACAATGCACCAGCCCTGCTGCCGAACCAGTTGCAGACATTCGAGCAGGGCTTCCGGCGTGCGAATGGTGCGGCTGGTCTTGGGCTGCAGATCCACATGGTCAAGGTATTCATGCAACGACACGTCATCGAGTGCGGCCAGCAGAATGCGGCCCATGGACGTGCAGTACGCTGGAAGACGGCCGCCCACGGAGAGGTCGACCGAGATCAGCCGCTGCGTCGTGGCAGAGCGCGCTATATAAAGAATGTCGTCGCCTTCCAGCGTGGCCATGTTGCACGCCTCATGCAACTGGTCACTCATACGGTCCAGATAAGGCTGCGAAGACGTTGCCAGTGGCGTCGATGACAAATAGGCGTGGCCCAGGGTCAGCACCTTGGGCAGTAGCGAGTAGGTACGGCCGTCAGTGGTCGCATAACCGAGCTTGATCAGCGTGTGAAGGCAACGGCGAACTGCCGCGCGGGGGATTTCCGTGCGGTGGCTGATCTGCGCAATGGTCAGGTGCCGCTTGCGCTCTTGAAAGGCGTGAATCACGGCCAGCCCACGCGCCAGCGACGTCATGAAATCCGGGTCACCGGTCAGCGCCTGAATGCGCTTTGCGGGCGATGCCACGATGGGCGGTGCCAATGAGGCAAAAGATTTACGCAGTTCGTCGTTCATTGACACACCTTATGTAACTGCCTTGAAGCCCTGTAAACCGCAGGTTTCAGCTCTTTTTAGAGAAGCGAAACCCGCACCCACTTGTGCGATTATCGAACAGGTGGCCGATAATCGCAATTGACCCCATGTAAATATACTTATACCTTTACCTCTGCCATGAAGTGACTTCTTGGAAATACTGGTCAGGTACCCACTGAGAAGTCCAAGGCAGCGGCCTTGCTCACCAAGCAAGGCCGTTTTCATTATTCAGGCACCTTCCGCGCGACAGACGCTTGCGACCCCCTCCTCGTCATCCCGTTCCCGGTCTGTGCCCGCCGCGTAACTCCACACATCCTGCATATAAAAGGCGTTGAATTTCTTCGCCAACATTTTGTCGTCGAAAGTGAAAACTGTTTTATAAAACTTATGTCATATAAACGGCTCACTGAAACTTCGGAACAATCGTACAAAAAAACCAGACCTGTGAACTCATTCAACCTCTGTTGTTGACGTAGCAGAAGTTCTTGGAGATAGTATCCGTCAGTTGGTCGGCATTACCCTCGCAACGATTGATCCGTTCACCCGATTCCCGCCTCGACTGTCCTGTCGGCGCGTTGTCGCGGTGCACCCTCGCAGCGAGACCTTAAGCAGGCCTGCCAGCGCAAGCCCTGCGCTTGAAATCAAACGAGTGTCGCTACGACAGGTGTTTTTCTCTGGTGCACGTAGCCGCAGACAACAACAGGCATGTCCGGTAAACCTTTCGCGCAATTGTCCGAACAGGTCGCTGACTGTATTGGGTATACAGCCAGACTGGAGTGAACATACTTGCAATGTTTTGCGTCATCGCCAGAGCCCATTCGACTCAAACAGGTATTAAAGTGACTAAAGATGAACTGCGCGCGGAACTTGAGCGCCAGGAGCAACGCTACAAGGATGTCTACGGCGGTGAAATCACCACCTACGCCGCGCAACCGGAACCGGAACGCAAGCCCTGGCGCAAAAGAGCCAGCCTGCTGGACCAGGCGTTCAAGCAAGAACTGCAAAAAATGGAAGAAGGCCTGAAAGAAGAGCCGTGACAGCGCGGGTCTGATGACCCAGCCCGATTCGCCTCTCACTTCCAGCACCCTGAATTACACGCCTTACTGCCTCATTGAGCATTCAACGGGGCGGCGCTCATGCGTCTTTTTTTTGGTTTGAGGCGACACCTGGCGGTGACGACAAGTCGTTCGGTATTTTTTCTGTCATAATCGCGCCCCCTTCAGACCCGGTCAGAAAACCTACATGATCGATTTATTCAGCGGGCTTGATGCCTGGGTGCTTGTGAGCCTGTTGCTCGCCCTGGCTTTCGTCCTCACCTTCGAGTTCATCAACGGCTTTCATGACACCGCCAACGCGGTGGCGACAGTCATTTACACCAAAGCGATGCCGCCTCATCTGGCCGTGTTCTTTTCCGGTGTATTCAACTTTCTCGGCGTGTTGCTGGGCGGCGTAGGCGTTGCCTATGCCATCGTCCATCTGCTGCCGGTCGAGCTGCTCATCAACGTCAACACCGGACATGGCCTGGCCATGGTGTTCTCGCTGCTGGCGGCGGCGATTACCTGGAACCTCGGTACCTGGTACTTCGGTATTCCGGCCTCCAGTTCGCATACGCTGATCGGCTCGATACTCGGTGTGGGTCTGGCCAATGCGCTGCTCAACGATATCCCGTTGGCCGATGGCGTGAACTGGCAAAAAGCGATCGATATCGGTGCTTCGCTGGTGTTCTCGCCGCTGGCCGGCTTTATCGTTGCGGGTCTGGTGCTGGTTGCCCTGAAATGGTGGCGCCCGCTGTCGAAGATGCACAAGACCCCCGACCAGCGCCGCAAGCTGGATGACAAGAAGCACCCGCCGTTCTGGAACCGTCTGGTGCTGGTCATTTCCGCCATGGCGGTCAGCTTCGTACACGGTTCGAATGACGGCCAGAAAGGCATTGGCCTGATCATGCTGGTGCTGATCGGTATCGTGCCCAGCCAGTTCGTGCTTGACCTCACCAGCACCACCTATCAGATCGAACGCACCCGCGATGCGACCCAGCACCTGAGCCAGTTCTATCATCGCAACAGCAGCACGCTGGGTGAATATCTGGCGATGGGTAAAGCTGAAAAAGGCGACCTGCCGTCCAGCTCCGCCTGTAATCCGAAGCAGACCGAACCTACCATCGACGCGCTGCTCGACCGCCTGAAAGGCGTGTCCGACTACCACGCGCTGGCCCCTGAAAGCCGCATCGAAGTACGTCGCTATCTGTTGTGCCTGGACGACACCGCCCGCAAGGTCGGCAAACTTCCGGACCTGTCTGCGCGTGAAAAATCCGACCTGGAGAAACTTCGCAAGGACCTGACCACCACCACCGAATACGCACCGTTCTGGGTGATTCTCGCAGTGGCACTGGCGCTGGGCATCGGCACCATGGTCGGCTGGAAACGCGTGGTCCTGACGATCGGCGAGAAGATCGGCAAGCAGGGCATGACTTACGCACAAGGCATGTCGGCGCAAATCACCACCGCCTGCGCGATTGGTCTGGCCAACGTGTTCAGTCTGCCAGTCTCCACCACGCACATTCTGTCTTCAGGTGTAGCTGGCACCATGGTCGCCAACAAGAGCGGCCTGCAAGGCGGAACCGTGCGCACCATCCTGCTGGCCTGGGTGCTGACCCTGCCGGCGACCGTCGCCTTGTCCGCAGCGCTGTTCTGGCTGGCTTCCAAAGCCCTGGCCTGATCTGAAACCCTTTGGGCGGTGCATGCACGGCGCCGCTCAAGGGTTTGACTCACTTCCCCTCTTGCGTCCCCTCCTCCTCAAGCCCTTCATCAGGCGCTTGCGCTTGCTGCAGCTCGCGCCACAGTGCTGCGGCTCCGTCGAAATCAGTGCCGTTTTCCGCAGTCAGTTCAGCAGGGTCATAGCGGCTCAGGCAGCCTTCGCCAAGCGTTGCCGGAGCGGTGGAAGTGGCTTTGTCGAGAGGATCGGTCATTGGCGGTCACCTTGCGCGTTGCACCATTGCCGACATTGAGTCGGGAGCGCGACGGGCGCGCTCCGGAAAAGATAGATCAGTCGAAGACGACTGTCTTGTTGTCGTGAACCAGAACGCGGTCTTCCAGGTGAGCGCGCAGGCCGCGGGCCAGCACCATTTTTTCCACGTCGCGGCCGAAACGCACCATGTTTTCGATGCTGTCACGGTGGCTGACGCGCACGACGTCCTGCTCGATGATCGGACCGGCGTCGAGCTCTTCGGTCACATAGTGACAGGTCGCACCGATCAGTTTGACGCCACGCAACGAGGCCTGGTGATAAGGCTTGGCGCCGACGAACGATGGCAGGAAGCTGTGGTGGATATTGATGACCTGATGGGCATATTCACGGCACAGCTGTGGCGGCAGGATCTGCATGTAACGCGCCAGAACCACGACGTCGGCCTGGTGATGACCGACCAGACGCGATACCTCGGCGAACGCAGGCTCCTTGTCTTTCGGGTCCACCGGAACATGGTAGTAAGGGATGTCATGCCACTCGACCATGCTGCGCAGGTCCTGGTGGTTTGAAATCACACAGGCGATGTCGCAGTCGAGTTCGTCACTGTGCCAACGGTGCAGCAGGTCAGCCAGACAGTGCGATTCACGACTTGCCATGAGCACGACGCGCTTCTTCTGCGCCGAGTCGGTAATGCGCCAGTCCATCGAAAACTCTTCGGCGATCGGCGTGAAGGCCTCACGGAACCCGTCCAGGTCAAAAGGCAGGGTGTCGGCACGAATCTCGTGACGCATGAAAAACCAGCCGCTGAGATTGTCCGAATGATGACTCGCTTCGGTGATCCAGCCGTTATGGGACGCCAGAAAGTTACTGACTTTGGCAACGATGCCTACACGGTCCGGGCAAGCAATCACCAGACGAAAAGTGCGCATTAGGGGAAACTCCAGAACTTCGCAAAGCCGCTATTCTAGCGGCTGCGCAGCAAAACTGCAGTATCTCTGTTGCCTGAATTCAGATGCCGAAAAAGCACACCGCCAAGGCCAAAGATTGCACCTTGCCAGTATGGCTTTTTACGGGGTCCGCCGCTAAACAAAACCTGTAATAAGGAGGGCTTTATAGCGGCGATCTTTTGAAGGACGCACGGCCCACCCCTAGTTCAGAGGTCTGTAGGACGCGTGTATATTGCTAAATAATTCAAATAAAACTTTTATTTAATGTTTACTTGCTCATTTACAGTGACTATTATTGCCGCACTGTATCCCTGCAACCCTCACAACATAAGGTCTCCTCATGTCCCTGATCAACGAATACCGCGCCACAGAAGAAGCCATCAAAGAACTGCAAGCCCGTTTGAAGAACCTGTCGCAAGACGACAAACTGCAAACCGAGCTGGAATTCGAAGGCAAACTGCGCACGCTGATGGGCGAATACCAAAAGTCGCTGCGTGACATCATTGCCCTGCTGGATCCGGATGCCAAGGTAAACAAGGCCCCTCGTGGCGGCGCTGTTAAACCTGCCGGCACCAAACGCGCGCGCAAGGTCAAGCAATACAAGAACCCGCACAACGGTGAAGTCATCGAAACCAAAGGTGGCAACCACAAGACGCTGAAAGAGTGGAAAGCCAAGTGGGGCAGCGACGACGTTGAAAGCTGGGCCACTTTGCTGGGCTAAGCTTCACAAGGTCGCGGTTCATCGCGATTGCAAAAACGCCAGCTTGCTGGCGTTTTTTATTGCCCGGTATTTTCTATACGCCCAGACGGTTACTCAGTTCGTTTGCATAATCCTGCCATTGCCGCAACACCTCCAACTGCTCTGGCGCGGCACTAAGGGAGCATTTTATCAATGCGGCCGTAAAGTCATGCAGGGTGTTGGGAGCGCCCCATTCCGGGCTGCGCAATCGCTGCTGACAGAAATCCCGCCAGCGTGTTTGCTCTTCGCCACTCAAGGTGTCAGGAAAGTTACGAGCGCGATACCGGAATAACAATTCAGGCAATCGGGCATCATCAAACGGCCAGGCGTCACGCGCCAATTGTTCGGGTTCGGCCTGCCGAACTTGCTCACACAGTCGACGATCACGGTCCCCCATAAAACCATCATATAACTGCTGTTCGGGATCTTCACTTGCGGCGAAATCGTCCTTGCCGTAAACGGCCGCCAGTTTATCGTGCCAAACTTCGCGGTGTTCACTCAATTGCGTCGCGCGTGCCTGATAGCCGGCCATGTCCAGTTGCAGCCGCTGCTGATCTTCGCTACGCAGCACCCCCAGCGGCGCGATCACCGGGCAGCGGTTTATATGCAATAGTTTGAGCGGCACGGGCAATTCGCCGTCGCCCAGCGCATCGTGCCGCGTATATAAACGCCGTTTGAGTATTTCAGCGTCCTCGTGCAACAACGGTGAATGATCCAGGTGCAGATCACACACGATCAGCGCATTGCGATTATGCGGGTGCCATGCCAACGGCAGCACCACGCCGAGGTAATTGCGCGCCGCAGAAAAGCGTCCGGAAATATGCACCAGAGGCTGCATCAGGCGAACCTGCTCCTGGACTTTCTGTTTGCTGCGCAATGCAAACAAATAGTCATAAAGCTTCGGCTGCTTTTCACGAATCAAACGGGCCAGAGCAATAGTTGCACGCACATCGGATAACGCGTCGTGCGCCTGTCCATGATCAATACCATTGGCAGCCGTCAGCCGCTCCAGTTTCAGCGTGACCCGACCGTCCTGTTCCGGCCAGACAATGCCATCGGGGCGCAATGCATAGGCAGCCCGGACAACATCGATCAGATCCCAGCGACTGTTGCCCCCCTGCCATTCGCGGGCATAGGGGTCGAAGAAGTTGCGATAAAAACTGTAGCGCGTGACTTCGTCATCAAAACGCAAGGTGTTGTAACCCGCGCCACAGGTACCCGGTGCCGACAGTTCGGCATGTACGCGCGTCATGAAATCGGCCTCGCACAAGCCTTTTTCTACCAGCGTGGCTGGAGTGATTCCGGTAATCATGCAGGCGGCAGGATGAGGCAGGATGTCATCGCTGAGCTGGCAGTGCAGATTGACCGGAGCCGCGATTTCATTGAGGTCGGTATCCGTGCGAATCCCGGCCATCTGCAGCGCACGATCATTGCGCGGGTTGATACCGGTGGTTTCGTAGTCGTACCAGAAGATGCTGGAAGTCACGGGCTGATCCTGAACAAAAGACCCGCGAAGTGTAGGGCGTGACAGGTGTCATTGGCTAATCGGGTCGTATCCGGCGCACCGGGAAATGTTTTCTTACGGCCCGCGTATTGAATGGTCGGTTGCTTAGCTCCGCTGCGGTAGCTAGCATCAGTTTTCGTTTTCAGGCGCGTCCTTCCGACAATGTCATCCCGTCCCGCTTCGCCAAGGAATGCAGCGCTGCCCACGCCACTGGACACGCGCATTGAAATCGAAACGCCAGAAGGCATCGACATGCTTCTGCGCCCTGCCGGGCTGGTTTCCCGCGCACTGGCGTTCGGCATCGACTTTGCTATTCGCGCAGCCCTCATCGGCGTGTTCTTTGTGCTTCTGCAACTGTTCGACAAGCTCGGCATGGGTCTGGCCGCTTTGGTGTTTTTTCTGCTGAACTGGTGGTACATGGTGCTGTTTGAAGTGCTCAACCAGGGACGCACACCCGGAAAGCGCCTGCTCGGGCTGCGGGTGGTGCATGACGACGGCACGCCCATAGACTGGTCTTCGTCGCTGATCCGCAATCTGCTGCGCTTCGTCGACATGCTCCCGCTGGGCTACGGGCTGGGGGCGATCACTTGTCTGAACCATCCGCTATTCAAACGGCTGGGTGATCTCGCCGCCGGAACGCTGGTGATTTACAGCGACCGGCCGGTGGCGCGCCCTACCCTGCCGCAGGCCGAACCGGTCATGGTGCCCTTTGCCCTGCATCTGGATGAACAGCGGGCGGTGCTCGGCCTGGCAGAGCGGCAGGGTGAACTGTCCAGCGCACGAACCCAGGAACTGGCGGCCATCCTTGCCGAACCCTTGCGTATCCCCGCCGACACGGCGGTCGCTCATGTCAACGGCATCGCCCACAACCTGCTGGGGCCGACATGAAGCAGAGCCTGTTTGAAACCCGCCATCAGCAGGAGTGGCAACGCTTTGAGCAGCGCCTGACGGCCCTTGAACAGGGCAAGGGCGATGTCAGCGACGGCGAGAGCTTTCCCGGCGATTATCGACGCCTCTGCCACCATCTGGCGCTGGCCCAGGAGCGCGGCTACAGCAGCCATCTGGTCGACCCCCTGCACCAATTGGCCATGCGCGGTCACCAGCAACTCTACCGTCACCGCAGCACTGCCGGGGTACGACTGCTGAGCTTCGTTCTGAGCGGCTTTCCGCGACGCGTGCGGGCCGAGTGGCGCTTTGTACTGGTTGCCAGCCTGCTGCTGTTCGGCAGCCTGATCGGCATGGCGTTGCTGGTGTATGGTTTTCCACAACTGATCTACAGCGTCGTCAGCCCCGAACAACTGGCAGACATGCAGAGCATGTATGACCCGTCGGCCAGCCGGGTCGGACAGCCCGTCGAGCGGGGTTCCGATACGGACTGGATGATGTTCGGCTACTACATCATGAACAACATCGGTATCGCCTTCCAGACCTATGCCAGCGGTTTGCTGTTCGGACTGGGCAGCCTGTTCTTCCTGCTCTTCAACGGGTTGATGACCGGCGCAATCGCCGGGCACCTGACAGACATCGGATACGGACAGACCTTCTGGCCCTTCGTCATTGGTCACGGCGCCTTCGAGCTGACGGCCATCGCCCTCGCCGGGGCGGCGGGTCTCAAGCTGGGCTGGGCCTTGCTGGCCCCCGGAAGGCTGAAGCGCAGTGCCGCGCTGCGCATCGCCGCGCGGGCCAGCATGCAACTGGTCGGCGGGGTAATCCTGTTTCTGCTGATCGCAGCCTTCATCGAGGCGTACTGGTCATCGATGACCTGGCCCGGACCACTTCTCAAGTACGTGACAGGTACCGTCCTGTGGGTGATGGTGGCCGCGTATCTGACTCTGGCAGGACGTACACCTCATGCGCCTGACTGAGTCGACCGTTGCCATACGCCCGCGCTTGCCCTGGGAAGCCATCGACCTGGGCGTGCTGCTCGCCGGGCGGCACCGCCGCGTGCTGATGAGCAGTTGGGCGATCGTCACCCTGCCCTTTTTCGGCATCCTCAGTGCGTTGCTCTGGGATTACCCCACGGCCGCCATCCTGCTGTTCTGGTGGCTCAAACCTGCGTTCGAACGGTTGCCGCTGCTGATCCTTTCGCAGTCACTGTTCGGTGCCACGCCGACATTACGACAGGCCCTCAAGGCATGGCCGGCGACCCTGAAGGAGCAACTGCTGCCCAGCCTCCTGTGGCGACGTCTTTCCCTGAGTCGCAGTTTCCAACTGCCGGTGCAGCAACTGGAACATCTGGCAGGTACCGAGCGCGCCCTGCGCATCAGCCTGCTCAGCCAGAAAGACCTGCGTGCCGCACAGCTGCTCACCATCGTTGGCGCACACCTGGAATACGCACTGTGGATAGGCCTGCTGATCCTGCTCTACGCCCTGATACCGCAGCAGATCCAGATCGACTGGCACTGGATGAGTCTGCTCGACGTTGAAAACCAGTGGCTGTGGATCGACCACCTGACCAACCTTTTCTATGCCCTGGCGCTGGTCATCTGGGAGCCTGTGTATGTCGCCTGCGGCTTCACCCTGTATTTGAATCGCCGCACGGTTCTTGAAGCCTGGGATATAGAGCTGATCTTCCGGCGCCTGCGGCAGCGCCTGATCGGCACGGCCTATGCGGTGTTGATGGGCGTCGGGCTGGTACTTTCTGCAGCGCCAGCACCGGCTTGGGCCGATCAACCCAGCTACAGCTGCCCATTTCCGGAAACCGCTCAGACGGACCCTGACCCGTCCATGGCCGCGCCCGACACACCGCGCCTGACCCGCCAGTCCCTGACCAGCGAAGCGGCACGCAGCCAGATCCAGGACGTTCTGCAACAACCGCCCTTCCGTAATCCAAAGACTGAAACCGGCTGGCGCTTTCCTGAAAAACAGAAAGGCCAGTCTGCGGCTCGGGACACGCGCGACCAGAGCTGGCTGATGACCTGGCTCAATCGGCTTCTGCGCGCAGCGAGCGCCCTGGCCAGCCTGATTGAAGTGCTGCTGTGGGCCGTGGTCATCGTGCTTGTGGGGCTGGTGATCTTCCGTTATCGGGACTGGTTCAGGACCTTCGCAGGCCGAGAGGTCAGCAAGGTAAAAACCACCCGCCCGGCGCCGGAGCAACTTTTCGGCCTGCAAGTCAGTGCCGAAAGCCTGCCCGACGATGTTGCCGGCCGGGCCGAACAGCTCTGGAACAGCCAGCCTCGCGAAGCGCTGGGTCTGTTGTACCGCGCCCTGCTCAGCCGCTTGCTGAGCGACTATCGATTGCCATTAAAAAATGCCGATACCGAAAGTCAGGTGCTGGAACGTATCGCCGCGCTCAACCAGCCGCGGCTGAGTGAGTTCAGCCACACGCTGACCCTGCACTGGCAGAACCTCGCCTATGGACATCGCCTGCCACCGGCCCATGCCCGGCAGGAACTCTGCGATGGCTGGCGTCGTCTGTTCAGCCAGGCAGCGCAGCCATGAGCCGCCGCACCGGCCTGCTGATCGGGCTGCTGGCCCTGTTGCTGCTGGCAGGCGGCGCGCTGTTTCTGAGCACTCAGCTCGAGCGCTACGAGAAAACGGTCGATCAGGGCCCCTCGCCACAGGCGAAGGCCAATCCCTGGCTGGCGGCCGAACATTTTCTGCGTGGCCGCTCCATCACGGTCAATACCATCGACACGCTGGCTCAACTTCCCGACCCGACTCAGAGCACCCAGACCCTGCTGCTGCTCGATGACCGGGAAGACATGACCCCGGCGCAAACCCAAAAGCTGCTGAACTGGGCCGAGGCAGGCGGGCACCTGCTGTTCGTCGCCGAACAACTTTGGGACGAACAAAAAGGCCGCAGCGGCGATCTGCTGCTGGACAGTCTGCAGATTCATCAGTACCTCACCAAAGACATCAATGCCAAGGAACAGCAGTTGACCGACGCTCAGCCGCCACTGCCCATCCCGCTGATGACGCCCGCCCCCAAACGCAAGAAAATGCCCTGGCCGGAGCTGACCCGCCTGTACCTGGAAAACGAAAGCGCCCCGGCCTACATGAGTTTCGATCCAGCGTTTCACCTCGAAGACCCGGAAGATCACGCTCAATCCTGGGCCAACAGCGCCGATGCCACACACCTGCTGCAAATAAGCCGGGGCAACGGGCTGATCACCGTCGTCACGGACGCCAACCTGTGGAAAACCCGCTCGATCGGCCACTATGACAATGCCTGGCTGCTCTGGTATCTGACGCAGGACAGCCAAGTGACCCTGGTGCTGCAAACCGAACACGACAACCTGCTGAGCCTGTTGCTGCGCAACTATCGTCAGGCGCTGCTGACGCTGGCACTGCTGATCGGCCTGGGTCTCTGGCACATCGGTCTGCGCGAGGGCCCGTTGCGCAGGCCCGCGCCACTTGCACGCCGCCAACTGACCGAGCACCTGCGCGCCAGCGCCGAGTTCCTGCGCAAACACACCGGGCAGCAGGCGCTGATCAAACGCCTGCAACAGGACATCCTGCGTCGCGCCCGCCAACTGCATCCCGGTTTCGAGCGGCTGGTCGTTGCCGAACAGTGGCAAGTGCTTGCACGCCTGACCCGTCAGCCCACCAGCGCCATCAGCGACGCACTGCGCCCTCGCCCGCCGCAACGCCTGTCACACAGCGAATTCACCCGCCAGGTAGCCCACCTGCAAACGCTCAGGAATGCCTTGTAACCCGGCACCCGCAGAGGGCCGTTTTTCTGTACATCAATCACCCGGTGTGTGAATGCCAGGCCGAATAGGGATCATTCCAGTGAGCCCTGTCCGATAAACCACGTCCAGCAGCGTATAAAGAATAAAGGGAGGCTCTTTCCAGGCAGAAAGAGACCTACCCCAGGCACCGGGTCACATGCTTCACCGCCTGATAGGCCGCCAGTCCCCAAGGCCCGAGCTCACGCCCGATACCGCTGCCCTTGTTGCCGCCCCACGACGTTTCGACAAATACCGCCTGGATCGAGTTGATCCACACATGCCCTACTTCCAGCGCATCGGCCACCCGTTCGGCGCGCTCGATATCAGCACTGGCAACCGTCGCCACCAGCCCAAAGCAGCTGTCATTGGCCAGGTCGACAGCTTCCTGTTCAGTGCTGAAACAGCGGAGGCACAGCACCGGACCAAAGATTTCTTCACTCCACAGGCGACTGCTGACAGGCACGTCGCGGTACAACGTCGGGCTGACGAACCAACCATCACGTGCCAGTGCTGTTCCACCGGTCAGACACTGCATACCCTCCTCCCGGGCAACAGTGAAATACTCACGGACCTTGTGCCACTGCGCCTCACTGCTCAGTGGTCCCATGTCGACGTCTTCAGTCAGCGGATTACCGACCCGCAGCGCTTCGAATGCCTTCTGCAAACGAGGAATCAATGCCTCGGCGATGCCCTCTTGAACCAACAACCGCGAGGTGGCCGAGCACATTTGCCCGGCGTTCCAGCAAATGCCTGCGACGATCCATTCCACCGCCTGATCCGGGTCGCAATCGTCGAATACGATAATCGCGGATTTACCGCCCAGCTCCAGCGTCACCGGGCGACAATACGCCGCTGCGCTGTGCATGACCTGGCGGCCCACACCGCTGCTGCCGGTGAACGACAGCTTGTCCAGACCTGGATGGTTGCTCAACGCTGCGCCGGTATCAGCCCTGCCGCTGACGATATTCAGCACTCCGGCGGGCAAGCCGAGCGCGTCGGCAATTTCGCCGTAAACCTGCTCGATCAGGGGCGTGACCTCCGAGGGCTTGAGCACCACAGTGCAACCGGCAGCCAACGCCGGAGCGAGTTTCCAGGCACTGGTGACCAGCGGAAAATTCCACGGCACGATCAGACCCACTACGCCCACCGGCTCCAGGCGGGTACGCGAAGTAAAGCCGGAGGCGGCCAGTTCAACCTCGCGATGGGTGGGCTGAGCCTCGATCAGGTGGGCGAAGTAACTGAACGTTGCCACGGCGTCATCCAGATCGACTTCGGCTTCATGACGAGGCTTGCCGTTATTGCGCATCAGCAGCGCAATCAAGGCTTCGCGGCGCTGCGCGAGGTGATCAGCAAAGCCGCGCAGCAATGAGGCACGTTCGGCAGCAGGCGTATTTTTCCAGACGGGAAGCGCGGCGCGGGCAGCGGCGACAGCCTGATCGACCTGCGCGCTGCTGGCGCTGATCACTTCGGCGAAGGGCTGGCCCAGAGCGGGCTCGTGGACGATCAGAACGTCGGCACCCTGGCCTTCCAGCCAACGACCGTTGATGTAATGCGGGGTGTTCATGGCAGAGCTCCATCAAGAATCCCATGCAGGGCGCAATTGCAACGGGCAGGCTTTATCCGCCAGGCAGACGCCACCGATTTGCGGCTGAAGCGGATTGGCTCGCAGCGGCGGCGGTGACGACGCGTGGCGGCTCAAGGCGCAAACGGCGGCGCCTCTTCGATTTCGATAATCAGCGGCCGGTCATCCGGCGCTTCACGCAGCAGCGCCTGCAGGTGCTGGTAATCCCGAGCACGTTCAGCCACACAGCCGAACCCTCGGGCGATGGTCAGAAAGTCCGGCGTATGGATGTCCACGCCCAGCGGCGTGATGTCGCGGCGCTCCATGTAGCGCTTGATCTCGCCGTAGCCCTGGTTATTCCACAACAACACAATAATGCCGACCCGCGCCTCCACGGCGCTGGCAAGTTCCGGCAGGGTGAACTGAATGCCGCCGTCGCCCATCAGGCTGATCACCGCGCGCGAGGGCTCAGCCAGTCTGGCCCCGATGGCCGCAGGCAAGCCGTAGCCCAGGGTGCCGTAACCGGTAGAGGCATTGAACCAGCGACGTGGGCTGTCCAGCTCGACCAGGTGATTGCCGCTGTACACCGTCTGCGTCGAATCGCCGACAAAACGCGCCTCGGGCAGCACTTCAAGCACGCACTCGAACAGTTTTCGGTAGTGTGCCCAGGCGCTGAAGCCTTCGGCCAGTTGCTCCTGCGCCGCTGCGGTTCGTTGAGCACCCGGGCTGGCTTTATTGGCCGCACGCACTGGCAACTCGGCAAGCAAGACACTTATTGCCGCAGTGGCATCGCTGAGGATCGCCAGACTCGGAGGATGGTTGCGGGTCAACTGCCCGGCATCGATATCGATGCGAATCAACTCGCCGCCAATCCTGAAATTGCCGTCGAACACCACATCGTAATCGGTCTCGCCCAGCTCGGTGCCAATCGCCAGCACCACATCGGCGTCCAGCGCCAATTGCCGAACCGGCATCAGCGACTGGTTGCTGCCCAGCAGCAACGGGTGCCCGGCCGGCAGCAGGCCTTTGGCGTTGATGGTCAGGGCCGTCGGTGCATCCAGCCGGGCTGCCAGCTCGCGCACTTGCTCCATCGCTGCGACACAGCCACCGCCGAGCAGCAACAGCGGACGCCGGGCCGAGCGCAACCGTGCAGCGGCCCGGGCAATGGCTGTAGGGTCCGGCGCGGGTCGATCGATGATCTGGCGCGGCTGCAGTGTCATGTGCGCGGCGCTGGCGACGATAATGTCCAGCGGCAGCTCGATGTGTACAGGCCGTGGACGCTGGCTGTCGAAGACGGCAAAGGCCCGTGCCAGAACCGCAGGCAGTTCCTCGACGCTCATCAGCGTGTGGCTGAAGGCACTGACCCCGGCGACCATCGCGCGCTGGTTCGGCAACTCGTGCAGATAGCCATTGCCCAGCCCCAGCCGATGACGTTCGTTGACGCTGGAAATCACCAGCATCGGGATCGAGTCCGCATACGCCTGGCCCATTGCCGTAAGGATATTGGTCATGCCCGGGCCAGTAATGATAAAGCACACCCCGGGCTTGCCGCTGACCCGTGCATAACCGTCGGCCATGAAGCCCGCGCCTTGTTCGTGGCGCGGCGTGATATGTCGAATGCCACTGCCCGGCAAGCCGCGATACAGCTCAACCGTATGCACGCCGGGGATGCCGAATACCGTGTCGACGCCCCAGGCGCTCAGTTGTCTGACCAGAAACTCTCCACAGGTGGTCATGCTGCGCGCTCCTGTTCCAGGCCGATAAAGCGTCGCACGCGCGGATCGCCGTCCTGGCGGATGGTCGCGGGCGAGGCATCAGTGACCACATGGCCGTTCTCCATGAACACGATGCGATCGGAAATCGACAACGCGAAATCCATCTCATGAGTGACGATCAGCATGGTCATGCCCTCGGCAGCCAGATCCCGAATGACGTTGAGCACGTCGCCGACCAACTCCGGGTCCAGCGCCGAAGTCGGTTCGTCGAAGAGCATGATGTCCGGCTCCATCGCCAGCGCACGGGCAATCGCCACACGCTGCTGCTGGCCGCCCGACAATTGATGCGGGTATTTGTCGGCATGCGCCAGCAACCCGACACGATCCAGCAGCGCATGGCCCTTGCGACGCAATTGAGCGGTGCTGGCCAGGCCGTGATAACGCGGCGCGAGAATGACGTTGTCGAGAATGGTACGGTGCGGGAACAGGTTGAAGTTCTGGAACACCATACCGATGCGCCGGATGCCCTGCCGGATCACCGGAGAGTCGGCGCGTTCTCCTGCGCGAATGAAGTCATTGCCGAACAGGACAATCTCGCCCTGATCGATGCTTTCCAGATTGTTGATCGTGCGGATCAACGAAGTCTTGCCGGAGCCGGACGGACCAATGATCGAAATGACTTCACCGGGCCTGACCAGCAGGTCGATGCCCTTGAGTACTTCGTGGTTGCCATAGCGCTTGTGGATACCGCGCAGCAGCAGGGCATCGGGTTGCCCCGGAACCGGCACGCAACGCGGCTTGCCAGACCCTGCTGGTTGGCGCAGGGCATCGGTCTGCGCATCCTCCAGGGTCTGTGCGCTTTTGCGCGACAAGTCCAGATGACGCTCGGCCCATTGCAACAGCCAGCCAAACAGCGTGACGATCAGCACGTAGTACATCGCTACTGCCGCCAGGGTTTCCAGCACCAGAAAGTTTTGTGCGTAAAGGCGCTGGCCAACCAGCAGCAACTCGTTGAGCGAGATCACCGACACCAGCGACGTCAGTTTGACGATGGTCACGTATTCGTTGGTCAGCGTTGGCAGCGATATACGAATCGCCTGCGGAATGACAACCAGACGCTGCGCGCCCAGACCGCGAATGCCCAGCGCTCTGGCGGCTTCACGCTGGCCCTTGAGCACTGACAGCAGCCCGCCTCTGTGAATCTCGGCCATGTACGCCGTTTCGGTCAGTACCAGGGCGATCAGCCCGGAATAAAACGGTTGCGACAAGACACTGCTTGAGGCCGGAAACAGTTGCGGCAGGTTGTAAACGAACACCAGCAGCACCAGCAACGGGATGCTACGAAACAGCCAGATGTACAGACTGGCCGGCACGCGCAACCACGCATGCGTCGACAGCCTGGCGCTGGCCAGCAGGAAACCCAGTGCCAGACCTGCCGTCCAGGACAGGACGCTGAGCTGAACCACCGTCAGGCAGGCTTTCCAGAGAGCCTGTACGGAGAACAGCGAGAAAAAATAGGCCCATTCGAATGCCATGATGACCTCGGTGCAGCAGATGGATGGCGAAGGCCGAGCGGCGAACCGCTGTCGCCGCAGGACCGTCTCTGGCCGTTAAACAGGCACCGCATTCGCGCAAGCAGCTCTTTGCCGGCTGCGCGATGCGCGCGTGACAAAAAGCCGCTTGCTGTGAAGTGTGCGGGCAGCCGTGACTTACGCCGGTTCCAGGTTGTACTTGCTCAGCAGCTCACGGTACGCATCGCTCTGCTTGTAGCGCTCGACCACATCGCGCAGTTTTTCAATCAGTTCGCCGTTGCCCTTCTTCACATAGATGCCCAGCGTCTGCGGATAGAGGGACTTTTCAGAACTGATCACGATGCGGCCACGGGCCTTGTCGACGATCATTTTCGCCGCCGCCGAGATCTCCAGATGTGCCTGAATATTGCCGGAGATCAGTGCCTGCGACGCCTCTGCCGTGGTCGGAAACTCACTGATCGCGATTTCGCCCTTGTTCTGCCGGACGCAGTAATCGGCTGACACGGCCTTGAGCTGATTGATCCAGTTGGTGCCTTGCTGCAAACCGACCTTCAGGCCGCACAAGTCTTCAGGCTGCTGGGGTTTCGCGGTGCTGTCGCTGCGTACCATGATGGCTGCGCCCACCTGCGCATAGGGAATCGCCTCGGCCTGCCGGGTCCGCTCATCAGTGATGTACATGCCGGAAATGATGGTGTCGAAGCGGTTGGCGTTAAGGCCCAGGATCAGATTCGGAAAGCGTGTGTCGACGAACTCGACCTTCATACCGCCCAGTTGCCTGGCCAGCTCGTTCGCCACCTCGGGGTCAAAACCCACCACCTTGTCACCCTCGTAGGACTCGAACGGCGGATAGGAAATCTCCATGCCGACTTTCAGCGTACCGGGTGTGGCGGTGGGCGCAGCCTGAACGCTGCCGGCAAACAGGGCCAGGCCCAACAGACATGTGGCGAAGCGCGAAAACGTGGTGTTTGGCATAGTCGTCATTCCAGATTGAGGGAAAAGGCAGATCACTAAGTCACGCTCTGGTTTTTCAGGTGCCCGAAGCTTGAAGGCTTTCTGGCGTGCTGAGGCAGGGCAAGCTGCCCATCGGCAACACGCTGGCGAAGGTATTGGTAGGTCTGCAAAGCCTGAGCCCACATGTGCTCGCCAATGGCGACAGGCGCGTAGTTCTGCTCGCCGTCCGCGAACTGCGGCAGGGGTTTGATCAGGGTGTGGTAGTCGCAGGCATAGAAAAGCGGGAACGAATAACGCTCTCGCTGGATCTTGCGCACGCGGTGCGCCGTGGCGACAAATGCACCCGCGGTCATTACCTCCAGCATGTCGCCGATATTGACCACAAAGGCCCCTTCCACCGGCGGCGCATCGATCCACTCACCCCGCTCGTTCATGACCTCCAGACCCGGCTGATCGGCCTGAAGAATGGTGAAACACTCATAGTCAGTGTGCGCGCCAATGCCTGGCGCGTCCTGGGCATCGCCATCGAACGGGTAGTGGATCAGGCGCAGCTTGGAAGGTGGAAAGCGGGCCATGTCATCGAAGGCATGCTCGTCCAGGTCAAGCGCCAGAGCAAAACCGCGGAACAACTGATGCCCCAGGGCGAATACCGCCTGATAGTAGGCCTGCACCGCCGCCCGAAAGCCCGGCAAGGCCGGCCAGTCGTTTGGCCCCAGCAGCGGTGTGCCGGCGAGTACCAATGGGTTGTCGGCGGGCACTTCAAAGCCGATGTCGAACGCCTCTTTATGGTCCGGCTTGCCAGTCCCGTACACTTCCTCGCCCTCGGGAACGAAGCCTTTGTGGCTCTGCGAAGCGCCGATGTAATGTCGCATCTTGGCGTCCAGCGGCTGGGCGAAATACTGCTCGGCAGCGCGGTGCAGATTCTCGATCAGTTCAGGCGCGATACCGTGACCGGTGATATACACAAAGCCCACACGCCGGGCCGCTTCGCCGAGAGCCTTGGCCACTGCCTGGCGATCGTCCAGACGTTCGCTGAACAGGCCGTGGATATCGACCAGCGGAACGTGGGTGAAAGCAGAAGGTTGACTCATGGCAGCAGGCTCCCCGGGCGGTTGAAAAGCGCAGAAAAGTGTTCACGCTCGGTACGGCCCATCCAGGCGTTAAGGCCCCACAGATCGGCTACTGGCACATTGGTGAACGGTAAATGATGCAGGTAGCCATCAGGCCCGAACTCCGGCGTCAGCGTGGTGCCGGCAAAGCCACGGGCGCGCTGCGAGCGCCAGATCGCTGCCCAGTGCTGCTGATGGAATGCCAGAGCGGCGGCGTATTCCGGCGCGCCCGGGTGCGGCACTTGCGGCCCTTGGTCATAACCGACCCGGGCCTGAATGTGGTGCACACGCTCGACGAAAGCGCTGAGATCGTCGGCCGGGTCATCGAGCAAGCGCTCACAGGTCACCACCCAATGGCTGATATCACTGGTGAAACGCAGATCCGGCACCTGCTCGATCAATTGCAGGGTCAGCCATGGGTTGAACAGTGAGCGCGCGCGGTGCGTCTCGAAGCTGCAGGTCAGGCCGCTGCGCCGGGCGATTTCCAGCGCTTCGCCAAAGAAATCCACTTGCTGAGCCAGCGGCCAGCGGTCGTTGCCGGCCAGCACATTGACAAACCGCGGCGCCAGTTCGGCAGCCTGTTGCAGCTTGCCGGCGAAATCCACCAGATGCTCGGCAGGCGTCGCCGCCTGCACCGGCAGCACTTGGCTGGAGGTGAATAGAGTGGCGATGTACGGCACACAGTTATCCCGCAGGAACGCCGCGAACGCTGCACGCTCGGCTGCCTGCTCGGGGACGCGCGCCTCGAAGCCCTCGAAGCCCGCTTCACGCGCCTCAAGCAGCGCCTGCTGCCAAGTGCCGTGATAGCCCCACAGTGTGCGAAAGAGTTCCAGTTTCATGGGCAAACCTCGCCGCCTGTGCCCGCAGTGGCACAGCGCGGATCACGAATGGGCGGTGGCTGACGGGGTGGCGCTGCTGATGGCCTTGCGCCCCAGCATCGGGGGCGCCCCCTTGGGGCCATACACTGACACTGGCTCCGGAAACGAGCGCAGCAAGGTCAGGTACAGCAGCGCCGCCAGGCCCAGAGTGATCGGCAGACTGATGTCGATGCCTGCGGCCAGCTCGCCCAGCGGCCCGACAAACTGGCCAGGCAGATTGACAAAGCACAGGCCCACCGCCGCACTCGGAATCCACGCGCCCAGCCCGCGCCAGTTCCAGCCGTGGTGAAACCAGTAACGCCCGCCACGCTGGCCACGGGTGAACACCTGCAAGTCATCGGCGTGGTAAAAACCGCGACGACTGATCAGGCCGAGGATCATCACCACCATCCATGGGCTGGTGCAGGTAATGATCAGCACTGCGAAGGTCGACACGCTCTGCACCAGATTAAAGGTGAAGCGACCTATGAAAATAAAGGCAATCGCCGCCACACCGATCAACAGCGTGGCTGCGGCTCGGTTGAGTAGACGCGGGAACATGCTCGACATGTCCAGTCCGGTGCCATACAACGCCGTGGTGCCGGTAGACAGCCCTCCGATCACCGCAATCAGGCACACCGGTAAAAAGAACCAGCCGGGTGAAATCGCCAGTAAGCCACCGACATAGTTGTTGGACTCGATGTACTGCGGCGCCTGAGTCGCGACCAGCGTCGCGGTGCACAGGCCAAACAGAAAAGGGATCAGCGTGCAGGCTTGAGCCGCGAGCACTGCCAGCATGATGTGCGATCTGGAGGTGTCGCGCGGGATGTAGCGCGACCAGTCGCCGAGAAAGGCGCCGAACGAAACAGGGTTGCTCATCGCCAGCAAGGCCGACCCGGTGAAGGCCGCCCAGAAGCCCGGTTGCAGCAGATTGACGCTGCCGGCATAGCCCGGATCGAACGGCCCTGCAAAGGCCAGGATGCCCGACAGAAACAGCAGGCTGGATGCCCAGACCGCGACCTTGTTGATCCACAGCATGAAGCGAAAGCCGAAGATGCATACGATCAGCGCCAGCACTGCGAACAGCCCGTAGGCCAGCCCCAGGCTGGTATTGTTTTCCGGCAGGCCGACCAGCCGCTGAGCGCCGCCGACCAGCGCATCGCCAGAGCTCCAGACCGAAAGGGAAAAGAAGGCCACTGCGGTCAGCAGTGACAGAAACGAACCGATGATGCGCCCGTGCACACCGAAATGCGCGCCGGAAGATACCGCGTTGTTGGTGCCATTGATCGCACCGAACAGGCCCATCGGCGCGAGGATCAACGCGCCCATTGTCACGCCCAGAACGATCGCCCAGACGCCGGCCTGGAACGACAGCCCGAATAACACCGGAAAACTGCCCAGCACCGCCGTGGCAAAGGTATTGGCACCGCCGAAGATCAGACGAAACAGATCGATAGGGGAAGCATCGCGTTGGGTGTCGGGTATCTGTTCCACACCAAAGGTTTCGATACGCGTCGAATGGCTCATGTGTTGCTCCAGCGCCTGTCACGGTTGTTGTAAGGCCAGCGCAGGCACGCTGACCCTTTATAGCCGCCCGTTAACCACGGACGGAGGGTTTTTCCATTCAATCGACTTCCGGCACACTTCCAACGTCAGCACGCGACTACACCGGTGCGTGAGTCTTGCCCACCGGTTCGCGAACCACATTCGCTCCCGCGAATGAAACGTGTGTCGTGCTCATTGTTATTGTTGCGAACAAACCGTCCTTAAACCGATGTCACCACCGACAAGCGTGCGTGCCAGGCCAGCCATTGCCCGCAGCCGTAGCCGAACACAATCGTCTCGCACGCCTGCAACGACGTTCCTCAGCCGTACGGATCAACCCGGCTTCGCGAATCACCGGCGTATCACACCAGGCAGCACACAGAGCATCTCGTAGAGCAGATTGGCACCCAGCAGCGAGGTGTTGCCGGTGGTGTCGTACGGCGGCGACACCTCGACCAGATCGCAACCAATCAAGTCCAGCCCGTGACAACCGCGAATGATTTCCAGCGCCTGAATCGTGGTCAGCCCGCCGACCTCCGGTGTCCCGGTGCCTGGCGCCCAGGCCGGGTCGATACCGTCAATGTCGAACGACAGATACACAGGACCGCCGCCGACCTTCTCGCGCACTTCTGCCATCAGCGGTGTCAATGACTTGTGCCAGCACTCTTCGGCCTGCACGACGCGGAAGCCCTGTTTACGGCTCCAGTTGAAATCCTCAGCGGTATAACCCTGCGCACGCAGACCGATCTGCACAACACGGTTGCTGTCCAGCAGGCCCTCTTCCTGCGCACGGCGGAATGTGGTGCCATGGGCGATCTTTTCGCCGAACATGTGATCGTTGACGTCGGCATGCGCATCAATATGCACCAGCCCGACCTTGCCATGCTTCTTGTGGATGGCGCGCAGGATCGGCAGCGTCAGCGTGTGATCGCCGCCCAGCGTCAGCGGCACGATGTCGTGGCCCAGAATCCGGTCATACTCCTGCTCGATAATGCGTACTGCGTCCAGCAGGTTGAAGGTATTGATCGGCACGTCACCGATGTCTGCCACGTTCAGCGAATCGAACGGCGCGGCCCCCGTGGCCATGTTGTAAGGACGAATCATCACCGACTCGGCGCGGATCTGCCGTGGCCCGAAACGAGTGCCGGAACGCAGCGAGGTGCCGATGTCCAGCGGAATGCCGACAAACGCGGCGTTCAGCCGGTCGAGCTCTTCAGCGCTCTGCACATGCGGCAAACGCAGCATGGTGGCGATACCGCCAAAACGAGGCATCTCGTTGCCGCTCAGGGGCTGGTGGAAAGTCGTGTCCACAGGAGTGCCTCACCGTGTTGTCATTAATGTGAGGCCATTCTGGTGACGCCTGGCAGCCGGAAGAATCGCTGCAGACAAAAAATCAGTTCAGAGATTTCTAAACTATCCATGGATACACTCTGCCCCTGATCCTCTCCACACTCCCGCCGGCTTTACACCTGCGTGAAGGGGCTCAGCCCACGGCAAGAACGTTACATACCCACTGCCTGAACATAGATACACGCCAGCCGGCCTGAACCGGAAATACCCGAGCCACGCTGCGCCTGCCATCGGAGACGCCAATGTCCTCTGTCCTGCCTGACATCAAATTGCTGCGCATCTTCGCCAGCGTTGTGCGCCATCAGGGCTTCGCCGCCGCGCAGCAGGAGCTCAACCTCTCCACGTCTGCAATCAGCACCTACATGAGCCAACTCGAAAGCCAGCTTGGTCTGGTTCTCTGCCATCGGGGCCGCGGTGGATTCAGTCTGACCAGCAAAGGCGAATTGTTCCACCAGGAAACCCTGCGGCTGCTCGCTGAACTGGAGGGCTTCGAACGCTACAGCGCTGCCCTCAAGGGTGAACTGCGCGGCACCCTCAACCTCGGCGTTCTCGACTCCACTGTCAGCGACCCGGCCCTGCCGCTCGCGGACGTTATCGGCGCCTACAGCAAGGAGCACCCTGCCGTGCACTTGCACCTGAGTGTTCTCAGCCCGGCGCAGTTGCAACTGGGCGTACAGGAAAATCGCCTGGACCTGGCCATCGGTGCCTTCTCGGTTCGTATGAGCGGCCTGATGTATCAGGCTCTCTATCGCGAACAACACTGGCTGTATTGCAGCGATCGCCATGAACTGTTCGACCAGCGCCGCATTCCGGCAGAAGTGATCACCCGGCAGCGTATGGTCGGACGCGGCTACTGGAGCCAGGCAGAACTGGCGCGGCATGGGTTCAAACATAGCGCCGCTACGGTGGAGTCGATGGAGGCCCAGCTGATTCTGGTGCTGTCGGGGGCGTATATCGGCTACCTGCCCGAGCATTACGCGCAATTCTGGGCGGATCAGAAACGCTTGAAGGTGTTGCTGCCGACGACGTTCGGCTATCAGGCACCGTTTTCTCTGGCGTTGCGTAGGGGCAGATCGAGGGAACCGTTGATACAGAGCTTTCGTGATCGGCTCAAAGGCTGGTTCGAGGCGGGGTGACAATGCGCAGCGGAGGCAATCGTCGCGCTCGGAGATAACCCGGGTACAAGTGCAATTTCACACGGAGTGGTAGACCGCTCCCCCCTCTTTTCAGCACACTGAGAAACTTGAAAAAAGCCAAATCAGCTTAGCGCCTGATTTACCGACGATAAACACAGGCAACCGTCAACAGGACGCCGGAACGCATGAGCGAGCAAACGCCCGACCCATCGGTAAGCACCGAGCCATTTATCGAGCCCTGCATCGAGCCTGTCAGCCCGACCGTTGCGGCAAGCACCCAGTTGCAACAGCGTCAACGCGCCAGCCAGCTGGCCCAGGCGTTGCGCAACGAGCTGCAAAAGGCCGTGATCGGACAAAATGCGGTTATCGACGACGTGTTGACCGCGCTGATCGGCGGCGGACATGTACTGCTGGAAGGTGTTCCGGGGCTTGGCAAGACGCTGCTGGTTCGGGCGCTGGCCAGTTGTATCGGCTGCGAATTCGCCCGCATCCAGTTTACGCCGGACCTGATGCCGAGCGATGTCACCGGCCATGCGGTGTACGACATGCAGACCGAGCAGTTCAAGCTGCGCAAGGGGCCGCTGTTCACCAACCTGCTGCTGGCCGACGAAATCAACAGAGCACCGGCCAAGACCCAGGCCGCATTGCTCGAAGCGATGCAGGAGCGGCAAGTCACCCTTGAAGGGCGCGCCCTGCCGATCCCGCAGCCATTCATGGTGCTGGCGACCCAGAACCCCATCGAACAGGAAGGCACGTATCCACTGCCTGAAGCCGAACTGGATCGTTTCATGCTCAAACTGCGCATGGATTATCCCGAAGCGCAGGAAGAGCTGAACATGGTGCGTCAGGTCACCCGCTCGTCCCGGGCTGACATGCTGGACGTGCGACCGCTCAGGGTCATCATGCAGGCCCGCGAGGTTCAGGCGTTGCAACGTATTGCCAGCGAACTGCCCATCGATGAGCAGGTGCTGGACTACGCCGTGCGGCTGGCACGCAGCACGCGCACCTGGCCGGGTCTGAGTCAGGGCGCTGGCCCCCGTGCTTCGATTGCGCTGGTGCGTGGCGGGCGGGCCCGAGCCGTATTGCGTGGCGGCGAGTTCGTGACCCCGGACGATATCAAGGGCTGTGCACTGGCGGTGCTGCGACACCGGGTCAGGCTGTCGCCGGAGCTGGACATCGAAGGGCTGTCGGTGGATCAGGTGCTCAGGCAGATCCTCGATCAGGTCTCGGCCCCGCGCCTGTGACACAGGTCCTCAAGCCGTCGATAACGCTGCTGCGCTGCCTCGGCGGACTGATGGGCGTGGCCTTGCTGCTCGGCACGCTTCGTGCGCTGAGCATCGAGTATCCGGCAAAAATCGATGACCTTTACTGGGGAGCCTTGCTGGCCCTCGTTGCCGTGAGCCTGCTGGATGCAATCTGGCTACTCAGAAGCCCCTCGCCACGCGTGCAGCGCGAGCTGGCGGGCAGTCTGGCGCTGGACCGCTGGAACGAAGCCCGACTCGACGTGCAACACGACGGTGGCCGACCCGTTACCGTGCGGCTATTCGATCATGTGCCGCACGGGCTGGAACACGAAAACCTGCCTCAGTCCCTCACCCTGGCCGCACGCGGAAAAGGCAGCATCGGCTATCGCCTGCGCCCCTCAAGCCGGGGTCATTTCACGTTTGAACGGTGCGAAATCAGCCTGCCGGGGCCTTTGCGCCTGTGGACAGTACGACGCTACCTGGCAGTGCCCGGCACCACGCGGGTCTATCCGGATTTCGCCCGCTTCTGCGGCGGGCAATTGGTGGCGGTGGATAACTGGCTAAGCCAACTGGGTGTGCGCCAGCTGCAACGTCGCGGGCTGGGCATGGAGTTCAACCAGTTGCGTGAGTTTCGCGAGGGCGACAGCCTGCGCCAGATCGACTGGAAAGCTACCGCCCGCCAGCGAGCGCCCATTGCACGGGAGTATCAGGACGAGCGGGATCAGCAGATCGTTTTCATGCTGGATTGCGGACGCCGAATGCGCAGTCAGGACGGCGAACTGTCTCACTTCGATCATGCGCTCAACGCCTGCCTGCTATTGAGTTATGTCGCGCTGCGTCAGGGTGATTCTGTCGGCATTGCGACCTTTGCCGGCGAGCAGGATCGTTATCTGGCGCCGGTGAAGGGGCCCGGGCAGTTGAATCGCGTGCTCAACTCGGTCTATGACCTGCAGACCACCCGGCGCCCCGCTGACTACAGCGCCGCTGTGCGCCAGCTGATGGTTCGTCATAAGAGACGCTCACTGGTGGTGTTGATGACCAACTTGCGCGATGAAGACGATGAGGAGCTGCTGGCCGCCGCCAGACAGCTTGGCAAACAGCATCGGGTACTGATCGCCAGTCTGCGCGAAGAAGTGCTCGACGGCCTGCGTCAGTCACCGGTACACACGTACGATGAAGCGCTGAGTTATTGCGGGACAATCGACTTTCTCAACGCCCGTACTTCGCTGCACGACCGTTTGAGTGCGCAAGGCATCGTGATCATGGATGCGCGACCAGGAGAACTGGGGCCACAGCTGGTCAACCGTTACATGAGCTGGAAAAAGGCAGGGGCGTTATGAACGACGTCCTGCCCGTCAGGCAGCAGCCTCAGGCAGAGGCTTCATAGGAAGGGTAAAAACAGAAGTACTGTCGCAACAGCTGCACGAACTCCAGATACTCTGTCGAGACCTGGCACAATTCAAAACCGGAGTCATAACTGCCAGGTGTCTCATCTTCATTACACCAGAGGCACGTGGCGCTCACGTCGATGGGCTGTCCGACATTGCCATTCGGCAATTTCAGACACAGATCGAACCTGGCGCCCACCAGGATCGGCAGGCTGCTGATAAGCATCAGCCCCTCACCGGACACATTCCCCAGACAGCCCATCAGCTTGCCAGTATGGCGATTGAAAACCTGCAGATAATCCTGCAGTTGATGGCGTTCGATTTTCCGCTCTTTATACATGGCAGGCTGCCTTCCGAGTCGGGTGTTGCGCCCAGGCAACACCGTGTATTCGTTGCGGACTTCAACTGCGCTGCACTACAGAAGCGATCCAGGAAACAGCCTCGACCCGGTGCCCTGCAGCTCGTCCAATGTGTGACCTCAGCCTAGCTCAGAATTATTCGAAAGCCACCCGAACACAACGCCTTCCATTCAAACGAGGGTAATTATTTCGATACAGGAGCGTTTCGAACAGGTACAGGTATGGTTCTGGCCGGCTGAGCCTTGGGATAAAGACCCGTTTGTGCCAGCGTGTCGAGTCTGGCGCGTGCACGGAAGGCGTATTCGCTCTCTGGATACTGGGCCATCAGAAATTGATAAGTCTGCGCTGCATCGACGTACAATTTCTGCCGTTCCAGGCACTGGCCGCGCAACATCGACACTTCCGGCTGGACATAACGGCGTGAGCGGCTCTGGCGTTCGACCTTGGAGAGATCGAGCATCACCCGATCACAATCACCTTCCTGATAGGCACGGTAGGCGTGATCAAGGTTGGAATTCATCGCCCAGCGGGTGCAACCGCTGAGCGCAGTCAGTAATACAACAATCGTTACAATACGCATGGGACTCTCCTGTTCTCTGCCCTGTATCGGCGTCACGGCCTGTTTCTTCAGGCCAATAGAGCGCCGGTTGTCAGCCGATTGCCCTCCCTGACCCTGACACGGTAGTGCAAAGGAACAATGACTAAAGACCCAGACAGGAGTAGCCTCTCGCTGCGCTTCAATTAAGGAGTTTGTGCATGACCGTTCGCCGCACCAAAATCGTCGCCACACTTGGCCCTGCCAGCAATTCGCCGGAAGTCATCCAACAACTGATCCTTTCGGGTCTCGACGTTGCTCGTCTGAACTTCTCTCACGGTACTCCGGACGAGCACAAGGCTCGCGCCAGGCTGATCCGCGAAATCGCCGCCAGACACGGGCGCTTCGTCGCTCTGCTGGGCGACCTGCAGGGTCCGAAGATCCGTATTGCAAAGTTCACCGACAAGCGAATAGAGCTGAAGGTCGGTGACAAGTTCACCTTCTCTACCGCTCATCCGCTGACCAGTGGCAATCAGCAGATCGTGGGTATCGACTACCCGGATCTGGTCAAGGATTGCGGCGTAGGCGACGAGTTGCTGCTCGACGATGGTCGCGTGGTCATGCGCGTCGACACCCAGACCGCCGACGAACTGCACTGCACCGTGCTGATCGGTGGCCCGCTGTCCGATCACAAGGGCATCAACCGTCGTGGCGGTGGCCTGACGGCGCCGGCACTGACCGAAAAAGACAAGCAGGACATCAAGCTCGCTGCCGAGATGGACCTGGATTACCTGGCCGTTTCCTTCCCGCGCGATGCCGCCGACATGGAATACGCTCGCCAGCTGCGCGACGAATCCGGTGGTACGGCCTGGCTGGTGGCCAAGATCGAACGTGCCGAAGCCGTTGCCAACGACGAAGTGCTCGATGAGCTGATCCGCGCCAGTGATGCGGTCATGGTCGCTCGTGGTGACCTGGGCGTTGAAATCGGTGATGCCGAACTGGTCGGCGTACAGAAACGCATCATCCTGCACGCTCGTCGCCACAACAAGGCGGTGATCGTCGCCACGCAGATGATGGAGTCGATGATCTCAAGCCCGATGCCGACGCGTGCCGAAGTGTCCGACGTGGCCAACGCCGTGCTCGACTACACCGACGCCGTGATGCTGTCGGCCGAAAGTGCTGCAGGCTCCTATCCGATCGAAGCGGTTCAGGCCATGGCCCGTATCTGCATCGGCGCTGAAAAGCACCCGACCGGCAAGACTTCCAGCCACCGTATCGGTCACTCCTTCACCCGTTGTGATGAAAGCATCGCGCTGGCGGCCATGTACACCGCCAACCACTTCCCGGGTGTAAAGGCGATCATCGCACTGACCGAAAGCGGCTATACCCCGCTGATCATGTCGCGCATCCGCTCTTCGGTGCCGATCTACGCGTTCTCCCCGCACCGTGGCACTCAGGCGCGTGCAGCGATGTTCCGTGGTGTCTACACCGTGCCATTCGACCCGGCAGCCCTGCCGCCAGGTCAGGTCAGCCAGGCCGCAGTCGACGAACTGCTCAAGCGTGGTCTGGTCGAGCAAGGTGACTGGGTCATCCTCACCAAGGGCGACAGCTACCACACCATCGGCGGCACCAACGGCATGAAGATTCTGCACGTCGGCGACCCGTTGGTCTGATCGCAGCACACTGCAAGCCAAAGGCCCCGTCTCGCAAGAGCCGGGGCCTTTTTGCATTGTGTCAGCCAGGGAAGTTGGGCTTTCAGGCTTCTGCCCGTAGGGCGTGGGAGCAGATGGAACGAGAGCTTTAACTAACGTGCCTTTTATTTATTCGCGCGCCACAAACACATCCGCCAGCAACTGATTACGCGGCAGCCCGGCCAGATACAGCCGTTTGGCAAACATCTCGACGCTGTCAGCACTGCCGCACACCAGCGCCATTGCGTGCCGCGACAACAGGCGCAGTTCAGCCAGGGTTGTTTGTAGCGTCTGCGGAGTAACCAGCTGAACATGCAGCTGGGGATAACGTTCAGCCAGGGCGTGCAGTTCATCGGCCAGATAATGCTCCTGGCTGTCGCGGGCCAGATGAATCACACGTATGGCGCCCTGATGGTCCTGGCGCAGCGCCTCGCGCAACACACCCCATAAAGGGCCAAGCCCGGTGCCGGCGGCCAGCAGCAATAAGGGTTTTTCCTGCCAGTCCGGGTCGTAACGCAGCGCCCCGCCACGCAACTCGCCGAGCCTCAGGGCGTCACCCACCTGCAACTGGCGGGCAACATCACGGAAGGCCCCGGGCTGCAGGCAGTCGATATGAAACTCCAGAAACGCATCCTCGCCGGGAAGGCTCGCCAGCGAGTATGGTCGCGCAACACCGCTATCAGTCCACAACACCTGATGCTGCCCGGCGCTATAGCGCAGTGGCCGCGCAGGCTCCAGACGCAGGCGCAGCACCGACGCAGAGAGCCAGTCGCAGCCTGCTACTGTGGCAGGAAGGCCATCGCGCTGCGGGTCAAACACCTCGACAGCCAGATCTCCTGCCACTCGGCACTGACAGGCGAGCCGCCAACCCTGCTGGCGCTTTTCAGCAGGCAGCGCGTCGGGCAACGCGTCTTCAGGCTCGCCCTTTACGACGCGCACCAGACACGCGTGGCAACTGCCGGCACGGCAACTATAAGGGACCGGAATACCGGCATGGTTCAGGGCGTCGAGCAGATTGCTGGCCGACGCCACCGACCAGCTAAGCTCACCCACATGCAATTGAGGCATCAAAACGGCCTGTGCAGAAAATAACGGCGATTGTACAGACTGGCCTGTCGGGCGGGTTATACTGCCGCGCCTTTTTGCGCCCGCTACGGCCAACCTGACAGCTCTGGTTCAAGCCGCAGTTCCAGACTGCCGCCGATAGCGTAATTGAATGTTCCCGTCCTTACAGAGGAGCGCGCCGCATGACCGTGATCAAGCAAGACGACCTGATTCAGAGCGTTGCAGACGCACTGCAGTTCATTTCCTATTACCACCCCGTAGACTTCATCCAGGCCATGCACGAGGCGTATCTGCGTGAAGAGTCGCCTGCCGCTCGTGACTCCATCGCCCAGATCCTGATCAACTCGCGCATGTGCGCGACCGGTCACCGCCCGATCTGCCAGGACACCGGCATCGTCACGGTTTTTGTGCGCGTGGGGATGGATGTTCGCTGGGACGGCGCCACCATGGGCCTGGACGACATGATCAACGAAGGCGTGCGTCGCGCTTACAACCTGCCTGAGAACGTGCTGCGTGCCTCGATCCTTGCCGATCCGGCAGGCGCTCGCAAAAACACCAAGGACAACACCCCGGCCGTCATTCATTACTCCATCGTCCCGGGCAACACCGTGGAAGTGGACGTCGCGGCGAAAGGTGGCGGCTCGGAAAACAAATCGAAGATGGCGATGCTCAACCCTTCCGACTCGATCGTCGACTGGGTTCTGAAAACCGTCCCGACCATGGGCGCTGGCTGGTGCCCGCCGGGCATGCTCGGTATCGGTATCGGCGGCACCGCAGAAAAGGCTGCGGTCATGGCCAAGGAAGTGTTGATGGAGTCCATCGACATTCATGAGCTGAAGGCTCGCGGCCCGCAGAATCGTATCGAAGAGATGCGTCTGGAGCTGTTCGAGAAGGTTAACCAACTGGGCATTGGTGCTCAGGGCCTGGGCGGTCTGACCACCGTGCTAGACGTCAAGATCATGGATTACCCGACCCATGCTGCGTCGCTGCCGGTGTGCATGATCCCCAACTGCGCCGCCACCCGCCACGCGCACTTCGTACTCGATGGCAGCGGCCCTGCTTCGCTGGAGGCTCCATCGCTGGACGCCTACCCGGAAATCGTCTGGGAAGCCGGCCCATCGGCCCGCCGCGTCGACCTCGATACCCTGACCCCGGAAGAAGTGCAGAGCTGGAAACCGGGCGAAACCGTATTGCTCAATGGCAAGATGCTCACCGGCCGCGACGCCGCGCACAAGCGCATGGTCGAAATGCTCAACAGGGGCGAAACGCTGCCGGTGGACCTCAAGGGTCGCTTCATCTACTACGTCGGCCCGGTTGATCCGGTACGCGAAGAAGTCGTTGGCCCGGCAGGCCCGACCACGGCCACCCGGATGGACAAGTTCACCCGTCAGATCCTCGACCAGACCGGCCTGCTGGGCATGATCGGCAAATCCGAACGCGGCCCGACCGCCATCGAAGCGATCCGTGACCACAAGGCCGTGTACCTGATGGCCGTTGGTGGTGCTGCCTATCTGGTGGCTCAGGCGATCAAGAAATCCCGAGTCGTGGCGTTCGCCGAACTGGGCATGGAGGCGATCTACGAGTTCGAGGTCAAGGACATGCCGGTTACCGTTGCGGTGGACAGCAACGGTGAATCCGTTCACATCACCGGCCCGCAGATCTGGCAGAAGAAGATCAGCGACAGTCTGGCGGTGGAAGTGCAGTAAGCTTTGATCTGCAAGACAATAAAAACCCGGCGCAAGCCGGGTTTTTGCTGAGTAACTGATTGAACCTGAAATTGCGATCGGCTCAAATAGACGCGTCAGTCTGTTGCCAATATAACCCGGTAACTTACTCCCTGAATAATACGGCACAGTGGCTAGAAACATCGTGCCCTTGCGATCAGTCCGTAATACATTTCAGACAACAAACCGAGATGGTTCGGTACCTTCCTGAGGCTCATTGCCCCTGTCCCTCCTCGCAACACAGCTTATTCTTCTGCTGGCTGTAAACCACTGGACTCATGAAAAATAAATTTTTTTTTTTGCATACCGGGTGAAGCACTGGATGATCACTACAAGGACTGTGTCGAGATTGCTAGCCATGACAAATTTCTGGAGCCTTACGCAATGAAATCACTTTTTACGACCGTACTGGCCTGTTGCTCGCTCACCGCGCTTACTATTCATGCATCTGCTCAGCCATCATCGCCAGAAGGCATGTATAGAACCCACGCACAAAACTATAAAGACATGGTTCTTGCCACCTGCATTGCGAGCGCTTACAAATTCAGTGACAACGTCGGGACTGACGCTGGCAGCAGCGTCACAGCGTTGCGCGAGTGGGCCAACTATGATTGGGAAAAAAGTCCTGAGAAACCCAGAGAATTCGTAGACAACTACCTCGCAAGAAACTACACAAACCCTCTTGTCGAGTCCGAAATAAAAGGTGTGAAATTTGACTTGCTTAAGTGTCTTGATCTTTACCACAGCAAAGAGCTGGAAGCACAGACAAAAAAAGCCGTAATAAACCCTACACATACCGACGCGCAAGACTACAAAAAACCCTAAACACCAAATGGAGTTAAGTGCAATGAGGCTACCTCTTGCAATCAAGACAGTATTTCTTGTATTCGCGACAACCAACTGTTTTGCAGACACACTACCTTCATCACCGGAAGGCATGCATAGAAGCTATGCACAGAACTACAAGGACCTGGTGCTCGCCAACTGTATAGCAAATGCCTATGCATATGATGTCAAGGTAGGAATTGACGCGGGCAGTAGTGCCACCGCAATGGAAGACTGGGCAAACTACGATTGGGAGGAAGGTCCAGATGAAATCAGAGCGTTGGTAAAAAAATACCTCGCGCGCGACTACACAAACCCTTTGGCCGAATCCCAGATCAAGGGTATAAAATTCGACCTGCTGAAATGCCTGGACATGTATCACAGCAAGGAACTGGACGCGTTGACGAAGAAAGTCGTTACAGAACCAAATCATACCTACATGCAGAATATCAAAAAGCCTTAACTACTTCCTTCAGCAACAAGCCTGTCCAGCAAACGCTGCACAGGCTATTTTCATTGCAAGCACTCTACCCCGCACATTATCTGTAGGGCGGAGACACATCATGCTGATTCAATGTGATCCGATAGCTTTTTAACGTCACCCCCTCGGTGATGTACTGCTTGCTGAAATACTGATAAACAGCGCCAGTCACTTCTACACCAACACCATTTGGCGTGTCGAAAATCTTCACATCACTCAGAGCGCTGTCAGTCAGCAGAAAAAGATTAGAGTCGTTCAACTGCTTCAGCACTTGCGAGTCGCTGCCATCCAGACGTTTACTGATGTAAAAACGCAAGGTGTCCTGATCTGTTGCGGGTGCGCCGTAGCGAGTGATGTAGAGCCAGTCACCCTGTGGCAGCTCGCGCTTCATGACTACTTCGTCCGCGCCCGAAGGGCTGTCCAGATAGTCGAACAGTGTGAGTTTCAAAACCACTATCGAGAACAGCAGCCAGAAGAAGAATTTATAGTTGAATTTCAGATTGAGGCTTTCCGGCTGTTGCCCATCGTTCCCTATATTATCCATTCCTGTCCTTAGCGCTGAACACGTCTTTGTGACGTAGAAAAGAGTGTACCCACGTTTACAAGGCAGGCAACGAAACATCCTCAGAAAACCTTTTTCGATAACTCTTGTAAGAATTAACCGCAGGACGCCTCCCTTCCAATTGAAGGAAATTTCCGAGAAAATCCCGGCCTCTTGCGCTTGGCTATTCAGGTCTCTAGCCTTCATCGGTCGCTGCCCAATCAGCGATCAGGTTTGGTAGACCTGCTTTTGCTGGCGCAATGTGCCACCTCCGCGAGGCGATCTCTTTCGTCCCGTTTTCATGGTGGCCGTGCGCATGGCATCTTCGGATGCACCGGGTGCCAGCAGCCGGTCTACCAACTTGCACACGGCCGCCACCTTATCGTTTGGTAGCGATCAGTGACGGCTCCCACAAGTTCTGCTGGAGTTGCAAACATGCCCGATAAAATCGTCCCCGACCCGCCCACCGCCCTGTTCACCGTCAACGCATCCGTCAGCCAGGAAGAAGCGCTCAACTACGCTTCGGATCTGCTGCGCTGCATCATCACGACGGCCTATGAGTCCGGCGACAGCACCCAGGGCACCAGCCGTGATCTGGCGTTTTCGGTGCTGCACATGGCCGAGATGGCCAAAGCCATGGTTGATCGCTCACTGGAATGCATCGTTTGACCGGATGACAACCCGGGGCCACGCTCGGCCCCGCGCAAACCTCAGTTACGCTGATCCAGCAAGTTCACCACCAGCCTGTCGATCCAGCCCCACAAGCGCTGCTTGACCCGTCGCCACAGCGGTCTGGCCTTCCAGTCTGCCAGCGTGGTCTCGGCGCTCAGGGCGAAGTCTTTTTCAAAGCTGGCGACCACGTCTCGGGTCAGTCCGGGGTCGAGGGCTTCGAGGTTGGCTTCCAGGTTGAAGCGCAGATTCCAGTGATCGAAATTGCACGAACCGAGACTCACCCAGTCGTCGATCAGGACCATTTTCAGGTGCAGAAAGCACGGCTGGTATTCGAACACCTTGACCCCGGCACGCAGCAGGCGCGGGTAGTAGCGGTGACCGGCGTAGCGTACGGACGGGTGATCGGTGCGCGGCCCGGTCAGCAGCAAACGCACATCAACGCCACGTGCCGCCGCCCGACGCAAGGCGCGGCGAACTTTCCAGGTGGGCAGAAAGTAAGGGGTGGCCAGCCAGATCCGCTTTTGCCCGGTGTTCAGCGCACGTACCAGCGACTGCAGGATGTCGCGGTGCTGGCGGGAATCAGCATACGCGACACGACCCAGGCCCTCGCCGGTTATCGGGGCCTTGGGCAGATGATCAAGGCCGAAGTTTTCTTTCGGACGCCAGGCGAAACGCCGGGCGTTGGCGTGGAACTGCCGGTTGAACAGCGCCTGCCAGTCGATCACCAACGGCCCGGTGATTTCGACCATCACTTCGTGCCACTGGCTGGCGTCCTTGTCCGGCTCCCAGAACTCGTCGGTCACACCGGTGCCGCCCACCACGGCCAAGGCCTTGTCCACCAGCAGCAGTTTGCGATGGTCGCGGTAGAAGTTACGCACGCCGCGCCGCCAGTGGATCGGATTGTAGAAACGCAGAATCACACCGGCATCGGTCAGTTGCTTGCGCAGGCCGGCGTCGAAGGCTTTGGAACCGAAGTCATCGAACAGACAGCGCACAATCACGCCACGCCTGCCCGCTTCGACCAGCGCGCGCACGATAGCGTCGGCGCAGGCCCCGGCTTCGACCAGGTACAACTCCAGATCGACCTGCTGCTCGGCGCGATCGATGGCTGCGATCATGCGCGGAAAGAACGCAGGGCCGTCGATCAGCAATTGAAAGCGGTTGTTTTCACGCCACGGAAAAATCGCACCGTTCATATCAGCGCGCCGTGAAGATCAGGACAGCCCCGACCGGGACCGAGAGGCTCACCGCCGACAATCCTGCGGCGTTGCGCAAGGCCTTGAAGTCCGGGGCCATATCGAAATCCTGGGCATGGATCACCAGCGGCTCGAGCGTCACGACCTGAAATCGCCGCTCGTCGAGACGCGTCGCCAGCAGCTCGGCGTTATAGCTGTGGGTCTTGCCGCGCAGGCTGACGGTCAGCGGTAAACGCAGTTCCAGTTGTGCGCCGGGCGCGAGGTTATTGATCGGGCGCATGTCTAACTGCGCATTGATCTGAGCAGCCGGAAACTTGCGCACCTGAAACACCTGCTCTCGAAGGCGCTCGTCGCGCAGCGGAATGCCGGTGCTGACTGAATCGGTTTCAACTTCCACTTCAGCCAGCCCCTTGGCGTCGACTTTGCCGTGCAGCACCAGAAAGCGATGCACTTCGGCAATATCGGCATTTTTAGTCGAGGTGAACGAGAGTCGCGACGACTCGTTATCCAGATACCAGTTCGCATGGGCAGGTAACGCCACTGCGGCCAGCATGACCAGCAGCAGGCGATTCATAGTGAGCATGCAGACTCCAGACGTGCAATTGAGGGCCACCTTATCCGCCTGTCTGACCGCTGGCAAACGCCCGCGTTCGGCGGCAATTCATCAGGCCCTCATGGCAGCAGGCGACAACCCTGTCGCTCACCCTGCCAGGACGCGCTGCTGGTGCGTCCCAGGCCGCTGGCAATGACCCGTTTTTGACTGCTGTCGTCGACCAGCGTGCTGGGCAGATACTGCTTGATGTAGCCCTGGCAATACGCTTCGGAATTATTCATGACGTACCTGCACGAGCAGTATTCCTTGGCGGTGTAGGCACTGATGATGGTCGGGAACGCCTGCAGGTTCACACGGTACTGCCAGGCGAGCACGGCAAGTGCGGCAACCATCAGCAACAGCAGGCTGCTGAAGGGACGGCGCAGGATGAACATTCGGCGCGTGCTCATTGACCGCCCTCCTTGCCAAACGCGGCCTGTACGCGCTTGAGCATCTCATTGTGGTTGTAGGTAGCGTCGCGGTCATCGGCATAGCGCACGATCACCAGCTTCTGATCGGGAATCACATACAGCGCCTGCCCCCAATGCCCCAGTGCCGCGAAGGTGTCAGGGGGAGCGTCCGGCCACGGTCCTTTGCCGCCATCGGCAGTACGGTTGAGCCACCATTGGCCTGCGGGCACTTCAACACTGGCATCCACGCCCTCACCGGCAAACGGCGTCAGCACGAAGCCCATCCACTCCTTGTTGAGCAACTGCCGATCCTGCCATTGCCCGCCGCGCTGCATCAGCAGGCCGATGCGGGCCAGATCGCGGGCGGTCATGTAGGCATAGGAAGAACCTACAAATGTACCCGCGCCATCGGTTTCCCAGACCGCACTGCGGATGCCGAGCGGGTCGAACAGCGCGGTCCATGGGTAACCCGGATAGGCCTCATCGCCGACCATCTTTTTCAAGGCCGCCGCCAGAACGGTGCTATCACCGCTGGAGTAGAGGTAAGTCTTGCCGGGGGGGTGGGCAGCGCGGTGATCGGCGGTGAAGCGCGCCATGTCGTCGCGCCCGCGGGTGTAGAGCATGGCGACCACCGAGGAGTTGAGCGGTGCGTATTCGTAGTCTTCCTGCCAATCCAGACCCGAAGCCCAGTGCATCAGGTCTTTGATGGCGATATCGGGGTGCGCCTTGAACGGCGGGTAGAACTTCGCCACCGGATCATTCAGTTGAAAGCGTCCTTCTGCAAACGCCCCCCCCAGCACCGTCGCCATGATGCTTTTGCTGATCGACCAGGTCAGGTGCGGCGTTTGCGCGGTGGTCACACCGCCGTAGCGCTCGTACACAACGTCGCCATCACGAATCACCAGCAGCGCATCGGTGCGAATGCCCTTGCGCGTGGCGTCTTCACGGGGCGGGAAGGCGTAGGCCTCGAGCTCTTCGATGGCCACAGATCGCGGTACAGACTGAGAAGGCCATTGCTCTGTCGGCCATGTTTGAGCAACGACGCCTTGGGTACTGAAACCCAGAATCAGAACCAGACACAGACGGACAAATCCACGCGGCATGACAAGGCCTCTACAGAATGATCCGCACACCGTATCAGCGTTTCATGACAGTCAGCTATCAACCCAAGAGCAGACGCAGAGGAAATGGCCACAGCGTTTCCCGTCACACAACCATCACCAAAGCTTCACAGGCATGACACGCCATCTCCCTAGCCTGCAAGTACGGCAAAGCGCCTGGACAAATCAGTCACCAGCCCTTTCTGCATCTGCAAGGCTGGCTCATGGAGATTCGTATGACCCAGATCGCCCGCATTCGTGACAACACTTCTGAACGTCGTCTTCAGGCCGAGCGCCTGATTGGAGCGTGCGCCTTGCAGGAAGCACAGGCGTTGCGTTTCAGTGTGTTCAGCGAAGAGTTCAACGCCCGTCTCAACGGCGCTGAACAAGGCCTGGACATCGACGATTACGATGTTCACTGCTCGCATATCGGGGTACGCGACCTGAACACCGGGCGCCTGGTTGCCACGACCCGGCTGCTCGACCATCAGGCCGCCAACACGCTGGGACGCTTCTACAGCGAAGAGGAATTCAGCCTGCACGGGCTGGTCAATCTGCAAGGGCCGATCCTCGAACTGGGTCGCACCTGCGTCGATCCGGCCTATCGCAACGGCGGCACCATCGCGGTGTTGTGGAGCGAACTGGCCGAGGTGCTCAACGAAGGCGGTTATAGCTACCTGATGGGCTGCGCGAGCATCCCGATGCAGGACGGCGGTATTCAGGCCCATGCGATCATGCAACGCCTGCGCGAACGCTACCTGTGCAACGAGCACCTGCGCGCCGAGCCGAAGAATCCGCTGCCGACCCTCGACATCCCGAGCAATGTGATCTGCGAGATGCCACCGCTGCTCAAAGCCTACATGCGTCTGGGGGCCAAGATCTGCGGCGAACCGTGCTGGGACGAAGACTTCCAGGTGGCCGACGTGTTCATCCTGCTCAAGCGCGACGACTTGTGCCCGCGCTATGCCCGCCACTTCAAGGCGGCCGTGTGATGAGCCGGTTGCGCGGCTATGCCCGCGTAGTCCGGGTGCTACTGGTCGTAGCGCTCGGTTTGACGATTGCCAGCGCGTTCGCGGTCCTGGAACGCACCAGGATCGGAGGCTCGATGGAGCGCAGGCAGCGCTGGAGCCGCTGGTTCATGGCACGCCTGACCAATGCCCTGCCGTTTCGCGTCACCGTGACAGGTCAACTGCCAACCCAACCCATGCTGTGGGTCAGCAACCATGTGTCATGGACCGACATCGCCCTGCTCGGCATGCTCGCGCCGCTGTCGTTTCTGTCGAAGGCCGAAGTGCGGACCTGGCCGGTAGCGGGCTGGCTGGCGCTGAAGGCCGGTACGCTGTTCATTCGTCGCGGATCGGGCGACAGCCGTCTGATCCAGAAGCAGATGTGCAACCATCTGCAGCAAGGCAACGCGCTGCTGATCTTCCCCGAAGGCACCACCACGGACGGCAAAAGCCTGCGCACCTTTCACGGTCGTCTGCTGTCCAGCGCCATCGACGCTGGCGTGCCGATCCAGCCGGTGGCCATTGGTTACTCGCGTGACGGCAAGCCGGACCCGATCGCCCCGTTCATTGGCGACGATGACTTGCTGTCGCACTTGCGCCGACTGTTCGCCAACGAGCAGAGCGATGTGCATATTCACCTGCTGACACCGATTCCGACCGCTGACCAGGAACGCGCCGCACTGGCCTTCAAGGCCCAGCAGGCCGTTCAGGTGGCGTTGTTTGGCGAGCCGCCGGTTCAGCCGAGCGACGTGGTTTCGCGTCCGGCCCGAGCGGCCTGAGCGAAATCCTCAAGTAGCGGATAGAACTCGGCGAAATCCGCACTCAAGGGCTGGTACAGCGCCTGCAGTTCCTGCATGCCGCCGGCCAGCCCTTCGGGTTTTGAGAGGCGTCGGGATATCCCGCTCAACACCTGCTCCAGCACTCCGAAATCCCGATACGACCCCAGCCAGTCCTGCGCCGCCATGCGCGGTGCGATCAGCGCCAGCCGCTCGGGCAATTGTGGCTCGGCAGCCAGCGTGCCATAGACCTTGCGGGTGAATGCGTCCAACGGCAGGTCGGCATAACGATGCCAGTCGCGCGCCAGGCAGTGATCGAAAAAAACATCGAGCATGATGCCGGCATAGCGCCGTCTCTGGAGCGGAAAACGGGCAATGGAGGCCTTGATCAGCGGATGACTGTCAGTGAAGGCGTCGATGCTGCGGTGCAGACGAATCGCCGCCTCCAGTTCCGCAGGAAAACGTCCCGGCAGCGGACCTTTGACGAAATCGCCATACAGGCTGCCAAGCAATTGGGCGGGCCGGTGCCCGCCAAGATGAAGATGTGCCAAGTAGTTCATGGCTGCAAGCCTAGGCCGCTTTCGGGCCCGCTGTCCATATATCGTTATAACCCGATATAGCGATTTGGCTGATCCTAAGCACATAATCATATTTGTATATCGCGAAATATAGATATAAGGTTCGCTCTATCGCGATATATCGCTACACCGCCTGTGAGAACGACATGCAGATCGACCTCGACGACATAATAAAAGCCCTGGCCCACCCGGTCCGCCGAGAAATCCTGACTTGGCTGAAAGACCCGCGTGCGAGCTTTCCCGCCCAGGAGTACTCGATCGAACACGGCGTGTGCGCCGGACAGATCGATCAGCGTGCGGGATTGTCACAATCCACTGTCTCGGCCCATCTGGCGACCTTGCAACGCGCTGGTCTGATCAGCAGCAAGAAGGTCGGCCAATGGCATTTCTTCAGACGCAACGAAGAAGTCATACAGGCATTCGTTCAGGCGCTGGTTGAAGAACTGAACAACCCGACCTGATTTTCCAACGTTTACCAGGAGTTGCCCCGTGCCTCTTTCGCTACTCATTCTGGCTCTGAGCGCCTTCGCCATCGGCACCACCGAATTCGTCATCATGGGCCTGCTGCCCGATGTGGCAGCCGACCTCGGCGTATCGATTCCCGGTGCAGGCTGGCTGGTGACCGGCTATGCGCTGGGCGTCGCTGTCGGTGCACCGTTCATGGCCATGGCCACGGCAAAACTGCCGCGCAAGGCCGCGCTGGTCACGCTGATGGGGATTTTCATCATCGGCAATCTGCTCTGTGCGCTGGCCAGTGACTACAACGTCCTGATGTTCGCCCGCGTGGTGACTGCACTGTGTCACGGTGCGTTCTTCGGCATCGGCTCGGTGGTTGCCGCAGGTCTGGTGCCCGCCAACCGGCGTGCCTCAGCGGTGGCCTTGATGTTCACCGGCCTGACACTGGCCAACGTACTGGGCGTGCCGCTGGGTACTGCGCTGGGTCAATACGCGGGCTGGCGCTCGACCTTCTGGGCCGTCACGGTCATCGGGGTGATTGCGCTGATCGGCCTGATCCGCTTCCTGCCGACCAACCGCAACGAAGAAAAGCTCGACATGCGCGCTGAACTCGGCGCCCTCAGAGGGGCCGGCATCTGGCTGTCGCTGACCATGACTGCGCTGTTTTCAGCGTCCATGTTCACCCTGTTCACCTACATCGCCCCACTGCTCGGCGAAGTCACCGGCGTATCGCCCAACGGCGTGACCTGGACCCTGCTGTTGATCGGCCTGGGCCTGACCGCCGGCAACGTGATTGGCGGCAAGATGGCCGACCGCCGCCTGGCGTCCACGCTGATTGGCGTATTCGTCTCGATGGCGGTGATCTCCACCGTACTCAGCTGGACCAGCACCGCGCTGATCCCGGCTGAAATCACGCTGTTCCTCTGGGCAGTCGCGGCCTTCGCCGCCGTCCCGGCCCTGCAGATCAACGTGGTGACGTTCGGCAAAGCCGCACCGAACCTGGTGTCAACCCTGAACATCGGCGCCTTCAACGTCGGCAACGCGCTGGGCGCCTGGGTCGGTGGCAGCGTCATCGCCCACGGTCTGGGCCTGACCAGCGTACCGCTGGCCGCCGCCATCCTGGCCGTGCTGGCGCTGCTGATTACCCTGATTACCTTTCGCCAGACCGGCAACCCCGAGCTGGCACCTGCTACGCATTGATCAATTACGAGGATTCGACACATGACGACTATCTTTGACCCGATCACCCTGGGCGATCTGCACTGCCCAACCGCATCATCATGGCCCCACTGACGCGCTGCCGTGCCGATGAAGGCCGTGTACCGAACGCGATGATGGCCGAGTATTACGTTCAGCGTGCCTCGGCGGGCCTGATCCTGACCGAAGCCACCTCTGTGACGCCAATGGGCGTGGGCTACCCCGACACCCCGGGCATCTGGTCCAACGATCAGGTGCGTGGCTGGAGCAACATCACCAAGGCAGTGCATAACGCCGGTGGCCGCATTGCCCTGCAGTTGTGGCACGTGGGCCGTATTTCCCACCCTGCCTACCTGAACGGCGAAACCCCGGTCGCGCCAAGTGCAATCGCAGCCGAAGGCCATGTCAGCCTGATGCGCCCGATCACCCCATTGCCAACCCCGCGGGCGCTGGAACTGGCGGAAATCGGTGACATCGTCGAGGCCTATCGCGTCGGTGCGGAAAGGCCGTGTACCGAACGCGATGATGGCCGAGTATTACGTTCAGCGTGCCTCGGCGGGCCTGATCCTGACCGAAGCCACCTCTGTGACGCCAATGGGCGTGGGCTACCCCGACACCCCGGGCATCTGGTCCAACGATCAGGTGCGTGGCTGGAGCAACATCACCAAGGCAGTGCATAACGCCGGTGGCCGCATTGCCCTGCAGTTGTGGCACGTGGGCCGTATTTCCCACCCTGCCTACCTGAACGGCGAAACCCCGGTCGCGCCAAGTGCAATCGCAGCCGAAGGCCATGTCAGCCTGATGCGCCCGATCACCCCATTGCCAACCCCGCGGGCGCTGGAACTGGCGGAAATCGGTGACATCGTCGAGGCCTATCGCGTCGGTGCGGAAAACGCCAAGGCGGCGGGCTTCGACGGCGTGGAAGTGCATGGCGCCAACGGCTATCTGCTTGAACAGTTCCTGCTGACCGGCACCAACCAGCGCACCGACGAGTACGGCGGTTCGGTGGAAAATCGTGCGCGTCTGCTGCTGGAAGTCACGGATGCCGTCATCGAAGTCTGGGGCGCTGGCCGTGTAGGCGTTCACCTCTCGCCTCGCTTCGACATGCACGACATGAGCGATGCAAACCGCGCCGAAACCTTCAGCTACGTGGCTAAAGAGCTCGGCAAGCGCGGTATCGCGTTCATCTGTGCCCGTGAGCGTGATGCTGAAGACAGCCTCGGCCCACAGTTGAAGAAGGATTTCGGCGGCGTCTACATCGCCAACGAGAAATTCACCAAGGACACTGCCAACGCCTGGCTGGCAGAAGGCAAGGCCGACGCCATTGCCTTTGGCGTGCCTTACATCGCCAACCCGGACCTGCCCGAGCGTCTGGCCAGCGATGCGCCTCTGAATGAAGCCCATCCGGAAACGTTCTACGGCAAAGGGCCAGTCGGCTACATCGACTACCCACGGATGTAAACCGCTGTCGTAAGACCAGAAACCCCGATTCGCAGGAATCGGGGTTTCTTCGTATCTGCACCTGGATTTACTGGCCAGCGCTCCCTCGGCGAACTGCCGCGCTGAAGGCGGCAGAGGATGCCAAGATCAACGGCGTGCGTTGAGCTGTTGCGACAAATTCTGGATCTGGCTGTTCAGGGTATTGATGTTACGAGTCACCTGAGCACGAAACGCATCGAACTCGGCCGTATTGGCTTCTGCCGAAGGCGCCGGGCGGTTTTCCTGTTCGCTTTTCAGCACCATCAGGTCCTGTTCCAGGCGTTCGACAGCGGCAGACGGGTTGCCCTGCTTTTTCAACGTGGCGACATCGGCCGCCACGCTTTTGATCTGCGCATCCAGCTTGCCCTGATCCGCCTGAGCGGTCTTCAGGTCAGGCAACGCGGCCTTGAGCGTGGTCAGTTCAGCGACAACGCTTTTGAGCTGTTCCTGCAACTGCGCGTTTTCACTCTGCTGCTGGGCGGTTTGCGCGGCCATCTGCTCCAGACGTTTGTCGAGACTGCCCTGCTGACCTTCAACGCCTTCGCGTTGTTTGTCCTGATCTTCCAGTTGCGCTTCCAGCAACTTGATACGCTGCTTGAGCGCCTCTCCATCACTGGAAAGCGCTTCGGTCGCGACCACCTTGCCGGAAATATCCTGCAAGCGCCCCGCCGCTTCTTCGCTGATGCGCGCAAAGCTTTCCTGAGTCGCCACCAACTGCTGCTCCATCAGGGAAACCTGCTGAAAGCTCCACCAGCCCAGACCGCAGAAAGCAATGAACAACGCACCGACCAATGCCCACAAAGGCCCGGTGCTCGGCGCCTTGACCTTGACAACAGGCGTGGTGCGCGAATAGACGGTGGTGCGCTCGCGTGCGCTATTGCTCGGCGCGAAGTCGTCATCATCGTCCTTGGCGCTCAGGCTGGGAACGTCATCGACGTCGTCGTAGGGATCGTTGCGCATGAATAACCCTTCAGGAAGCTGTTAAATCAAAGTTCGTAGATCAAAGTTGGGCAGTATAACAACAGCGCAGAATCAATCTCACTGTGCCACTACCGCATTCAGATCGCGTGCTGTGCCTGCCACCAGCCACAGAATTCATCCAGCGCCGTCCACAGGCTGACCTGGGGCTGATAATCCAGATAATGCCTGGCGCGGCTGATATCAAGCGTGAAATCCCTGTTCATGACCTGCATGCCCACTCTCGACAGGGTAGGTTCAGGTCTGCCCGGCCACAGCATACAGGCGGCCTCATTGATCGCCGCAGCGCTGTAGGCCAGCCCGTATGAACGATAACGGGTGGCCTGAGGCAAGTGCATCTGCCGCATCACATAATTGATCGCGTCCCACAGCGGGACCGGCGTGCCATTGCTGATGTTGTAGGCCTTGCCCAGTGCAGAACCCGTTGCCAGCAAGCTGCTCAGCAGGGCTTCGTTGAGGTTCTGCATGCTGGTGAAATCCACCACGTTCAAGCCGTTGCCGACAATCGCCAGGCGCCTCTTGCGCTGCATGTGCAGCAGACGCGGAAAAATGCTGTTATCGCCCGCGCCGGTGACAAAGCGTGGCCGCAGGGCAATGACTTCCAGCCCGAACTCTTCGGCACCGAAGACCTTTTGCTCGGCCAGGTACTTGGTGGCCGCGTAGTGATTGTGAAAGCGCTTGGGCACCTGCTCTTCCTTGATGCCACGGTGCGAGTGGCCATCAAAGTAGATCGACGGCGAAGATAGATGAACCAGCCTTCGCACCCTCTGTTTCAGGCAGCCCTCGACGATGTTTTCCGTGAGCTGCACGTTGCCCTGCATGAAATCCTGGCGACGTCCCCACGTACCGACCGAGCCCGCGCAATGCACGACCGCTTCCACGTCATCGCACAGTGCGCGCACCAGATAAGGATCGGCGAGGTCGCCCTGAATAAACTCGGCACCGCGCCTGACCAGGTGCTCGACACCTTCGGCACGACGGCCATTGATCCGCACGCTCATGCCCTGCTCAAGGGCAAAACGCGCAAAGCGTCCGCCGATGAAGCCGCTCGCGCCGGTGACCAGAATCTTCATTTACCGCTCCGTTAACGCGTCTGCAGGAAAGGCAAAACCCTGCCTGCATGGATTACACATGATCCTGTTGACGATCAGTCTTCGCTCAGCGGCACCAGCCAGTGAGCCGAATGTTGCGCAAGATGTTCGGTGAGGCGCGTCAGAAGCTGCCCACCATTGCGCCAATGATGCCAGTAGAGCGGCACATCGATGCAACGGTCCGGCAGTAATTCGAGCAGCGTGCCGTTGCGCAACTGGTCGCGCACCTGCAACTCGGGCGCCAGCCCCCAGCCCATGCCCGCCTCGATCATACGGATGAAACCTTCGGAGGAAGGACACAAATGATGCTCGAAACCGTCCTGAACACCCAACATAGCCAGATACCGATGCTGCAGAAGATCGTCCGGGCCGTATACCAAGGCAGCGGATCTGGCGAGCGTCTCTGGGCTGACACCGTCCGGAAAATGGCGGGCGATGAACGCGGGACTGGCCAGCGCCCGATAGCGCATGGCCCCCAGCAACTGGCTGCGTGCCCCCGCCACCGGACGCTCGCTGCCACACAGGCAGGCCGCCACCTCACCGGCGCGCATGCGCTTGAGGCCTACGTCCTGATCTTCGACAACCAGATCCAGCAGCAAACGGTGTTGCGTACAAAACGCGCCAATGGCCGGCGCCCACCAGGTTGCCAGACTGTCGGCATTCAAGGCGATTCGCAAACGCTCTGGCATGCCCTCCTCGTCCAGTGCCGGTACCTGACTTTGCAGATCGCGCTCCAGCAGGCGGACCTGCTGCACGTGATTGAGCAGGCGCCGGCCGATGTCGGTCGGGCTCGGCGGCGTGGCGCGTACCAGCACCGGCAGGCCAATGCGCGCCTCCAGCAATTTGATGCGTTGCGAGACCGCTGACTGCGAAAGCCCGAGCACCTGAGCGGCGCGCTCGAACCCGGCCTGCTCGATCACGGCCGCCAGCGCCGACAGCAATTTGTAGTCGAACATCAGTTTTCCTAATGAGCGATGAAGATTATTGGTTTTCCTTATAACCCTCACCCTCTGAGAATGGCTACCTGAATCTGCTCAATGGAACATCCTCATGTGGCAAAGCTACCTCAATGGCCTGCTGATCGCGGCAGGCCTGATTATGGCGATCGGTACTCAAAATGCTTTTGTGCTGGCTCAGGGCCTGCGTCGTGAACATCATGTGGCCGTGGCGATGCTGTGCATTGTCTGCGACGCCATCCTGGTGGCTGCAGGCGTGTTCGGTCTGGCCAATGTGCTGGCGCAGAATCCGCTGCTGCTGGCGGTGGCGCGCTGGGGCGGCGTGATATTCCTGAGCTGGTATGGCCTGCAGGCATTACGCCGCGCCTGCTCACGGCAGAGCCTGGAACACAGCGCAGCGGTTGGCAGAAAATCACTGCGCACCGTGTTGCTCAGCGCATTGGCCGTTACCTTGCTCAACCCGCATGTCTATCTGGACACCGTGTTGCTGATTGGCTCGCTGGGCGCACAACAGGGCGTGCCTGGCGCGTATGTCGCCGGTGCAGCCAGCGCTTCGCTGCTGTGGTTCTCGAGCCTCGCCCTGGGCGCGGCATGGCTGGCTCCCTGGCTGGCCCGACCTGCCACCTGGCGGATGCTGGACCTGATGATCGCAGTGATGATGTTCAGCGTGGCCGTGCAGTTGATCCGCTCGGCCTGACGGATTTCATGACCGCAGAGTCAAACCCGGGGGAACCTCTATCCCACACAGTTGTTGCGTGGTTAAGGCGCAGACCCGGTGCTATGATCCGGGGTCTGCGCCGCAAAAGAGTAAAACTCCCGGTGCATGCTGTATCTGGCCGCCCGTGATCGGCCGTGCGACTACCGCAATTGACCTGAAAGGAGATAAACCATGGCTTTTGAATTGCCGCCACTGCCCTACGCCAAAGACGCTCTGGTGCCGCACATTTCTGCGGAGACTCTGGAATATCACCACGACAAGCACCACAACACCTACGTCGTGAACCTGAACAACCTGGTGCCTGGCACCGAGTTCGAAGGCAAGACCCTGGAAGAGATCATCAAGACCTCCTCGGGCGGTATCTTCAACAACGCCGCTCAGGTCTGGAACCACACGTTCTACTGGAACTGCCTGGCTCCTAACGCTGGCGGCGAGCCTACCGGCGCTCTGGCCGAAGCCATCAACAAGGCGTTCGGTTCCTTCGACAAGTTCAAGGAAGAGTTCAGCAAGACTTCCATCGGCACTTTCGGCTCCGGCTGGGGCTGGCTGGTGAAGAAGGCTGATGGCTCCCTGGCACTGGCCAGCACCATCGGTGCCGGCAACCCGCTGACCAGCGGCGACACCCCGCTGCTGACCTGCGATGTGTGGGAACACGCCTACTACATCGACTACCGCAATCTGCGTCCGAAGTACGTAGAAGCGTTCTGGAACCTGGTGAACTGGGACTTCGTGGCCAAGCAATTCGCAGCCTGATTCCAGCCTCATCGAAAAACCCGGCCTCGCGTCGGGTTTTTTATGTTTCCCGGCCTGTAAGGGCCGCCTGCCAGACGTTTGTTTCACATATAGCGTCAACCGCCTGCCTGCCGGTCAGGCGAATCGCAAATCTTTTTTCGCCTGCCGCTCGTACTTTGTGTATTGTCGGAAAACGCTCGCTGACTCGTAATACAACTTAATTCTCTATGACGTAATTCTTTACAGTGTTCTGCTCTAGTTACCTACCTGGCCACCCGACGCATTGAGGTGGCTTTGGCCAGCAGGTGCAAGGAACGCGAAGATCAGCCAGGCGCACCGGTTGTGACAAGGTCACGGCGTGCGGGTCTGGTTTTTCGAGGGTCATGAGGCGATATGCCCTCCGACACTAACTAAGGAACGGCCATTGAAGCTGGAACTCAAGAACAGCCTGTCGGTAAAGTTGCTGCGCGTTGTGCTGCTTTCGGCGCTTCTGGTAGGCGTCCTGCTCAGCTGTGCGCAAATCGTCTTCGACGCCTACAAGACACGTCAGGCTGTGGCGAGCGACGCCGAGCGGATTCTCGGCATGTTCCGCGATCCGTCGACACAGGCCGTCTACAGCCTGGACCGCGAGATGGGCATGCAGGTCATCGAAGGCCTGTTCCAGGATGACTCGGTGCGCATGGCGTCCATCGGGCACCCTAACGAAAGCCTGCTCGCCGAGAAAGACCGGCCGCTGAAGACGTCCCCTACGCGGTGGCTGACAGACCTCATCCTTGGCCAGGAACGCAGCTTCACCACTCAACTGGTAGGCCGCAGCCCCTACAGCGAGTATTACGGCGACCTGCGCATCACGTTGGACACGGCCAATTACGGTGAAAGCTTTCTGGTCAATGCCGGAATCATCTTTGTCGCGGGCGTGCTGCGTGCGCTGGCAATGGGGCTGGTGCTGTATCTGGTCTATCACTGGCTGCTGACCAAGCCGCTGTCGAAGATCATCGAGCACCTGATCGCGATCAACCCCGACCGCCCCAGCGAACACCAATTGCCGTTGCTTAAAGGCCACGAGAAAAACGAACTTGGGATCTGGGTCAACACCGCCAACCAGTTGCTGGCCTCCATCGAACGCCACACTTACCTGCGCCATGAGGCCGAAAACAACCTGCAGCGCATGGCGCAATACGATTTCCTCACCGGTCTGCCCAACCGACTTCAGTTGCAGACCGGGCTGGACAGGATTCTGGACGATGCAGGACGCCAGCAACACCGAGTGGCGGTGTTGTGCGTGGGTCTGGATGACTTCAAAGGCATCAACGAACAGTTCAGCTACCAGTCCGGCGATCAATTGCTGCTCGCACTCGCTGACCGTCTGCGCGCGCACAGCGTGCGACTCGGGGCACTGGCGCGCCTGGGCGGCGACCAGTTTGCGCTGGTGCAATCCAACATCGAGCAACCCTACGAGGCGGCAGAGCTGGCGCAAAATATTCTGGATGAGCTGGAAGCGCCGTTCATCGTCGGTGATCAACAGATTCGACTGCGGGCAACCATCGGCATCACCCTGTTTCCCGAAGACGGCGACAGCACCGAGAAACTGCTGCAAAAAGCCGAGCAGACCATGACGCTGGCCAAGGCCCGCTCGCGTAACCGGTATCAGTTCTACATCGCCAGCGTAGACAGCGAAATGCGCCGCCGCCGCGAACTTGAAAAAGACCTGCGCGAAGCCCTGCCACTCAATCAGTTGTATCTGGTCTATCAACCGCAGATCAGCTATCGCGATCACCGTATCGTCGGCGTGGAAGCGCTGATCCGCTGGCAGCATCCGGAACATGGCCTGGTGCCGCCGGACGTATTCATCCCGCTGGCCGAACAGAACGGCAGCATCATCGCCATCGGGGAATGGGTGCTGGATCAGGCCTGCCGCCAACTGCGCGAATGGCTCGACCAGGGTTTTACCGACTTGCGCATGGCAGTCAACCTGTCGACTGTGCAGTTGCATCACGCGGAGTTGCCGCGTGTGGTCAACAACCTGCTGCAGATCTATCGCTTGCCACCGCGCAGCCTGGAACTGGAAGTGACCGAAACCGGGCTGATGGAAGATATAAACACCGCCGCCCAGCACCTGTTGAGCTTGCGACGCTCCGGCGCCTTGATTGCCATTGATGACTTCGGCACCGGCTACTCATCGCTGAGCTACCTGAAAAGTCTGCCGCTGGACAAGATCAAGATTGACCGCAGCTTCGTGCAGGACCTGATTGACGACGATGACGCCACCATCGTGCGAGCCATTATCCAGTTGGGCAAAAGCCTGGGCATGCAAGTCATTGCCGAAGGCGTGGAGACCGTCGAGCAGGAGGCCTACGTGGTGACCGAGGGCTGTCACGAAGGCCAGGGCTATCTGTACAGCAAGCCGTTGCAGGGTCGGGAGTTGCTGGCCTACCTCAAGCAGTCGCGTCAGGACCACGCCACCAGCCTGTGAGCCGACCTGCACACTTCCGGCCATTCACGTCATCTTGAAACCGACTGTTACAACCTGCCGGATGTCCGAATACGCCGACACAGGCTTTTTGCCTTTACACCGAATGCAAATCTTTCGCATTATGTCGCAGATTTTATGGGCGCACCCCGCCATCACCTTTATCGACGCAGGATTCCGTCATGATTCGTATGCCTCTGGCAACCGCTAGTCTGTTGGCCATCGCTATCTCTCTCGCCGGTTGTGGCGAAGGCAAGGACAAGGCTGCCGCCCCGGCACCCGCGCCAGCCGCTGCTCCGGCGACGCCGGCTGTGACGCCTGCGGCCCCTGCTCCGGCAGCCGCGGCCCAGACTGACGACGCGGCGGCCAAGGCTGTGGTCGCGAACTACGCCAACATGGTGTCCGCCGTGTTCGACGATGCCGAGGCAGGCGCGAAAAAACTCAGCACTGCCGTCGACGCCTTCCTGGCCAAGCCCAACGATGAAACCCTGAAAGCTGCCCGCGAAGCGTGGATCGCTGCGCGTGTGCCTTACATGCAGAGCGAAGTCTTCCGCTTCGGCAACACCATCATCGACGACTGGGAAGGACAGGTTAACGCCTGGCCCCTGGACGAAGGCCTGATCGACTATGTGGCCAAGGATTACCAGCACGCGCTGGGCAACCCGGGCGCCACTGCCAACATCATCGCCAACACCGAAATTCAGGTCGGCGAAGACAAGGTCGACGTGAAGGAAATCACCTCCGAAAAACTCGCCAGCCTGAACGAGCTGGGGGGTTCCGAGGCCAACGTCGCCACCGGCTACCACGCCATCGAATTCCTGCTCTGGGGCCAGGATCTGAACGGCACCGGCCCTGGTGCCGGCGCACGTCCGGCCAGCGATTACCTGGAAGGCGCTGGCGCGACCGGCGGCCACAATGATCGCCGCCGTGCCTACCTCAAGGCCGTCACCGACCTGCTGGTCAGCGACCTCGAAGAAATGTCCGGTAACTGGAAGGCCGGCGTGCCCGACAACTACCGCGCCACGCTGGAAGCCGAACCCGGTGAAAGCGGCCTGCGCAAGATGCTCTTCGGCATGGGCAGCCTGTCGCTGGGTGAACTGGCGGGCGAGCGCATGAAAGTCGCACTGGAAGCCAACTCCAGCGAAGACGAACACGACTGCTTCAGCGACAACACGCACAACTCGCACTTCTACAACGGCAAGGGCATCCGCAACGTTTATCTGGGCGAGTACACCCGCACCGACGGCAGCAAGGTCAGCGGGCCGAGCCTTTCGTCTCTGGTCGCCAAGGTAGATCCCGCCACCGACGCCACCTTGCGCGCCGACCTGGACGACACGCAGGCCAAGTTGCAGGTCATCGTCGATCATGCGAACAAGGGCGAGCATTTCGACCAGTTGATCGCTGCCGGCAACACCGCAGGCAATCAGGTGGTGCGTGACGCCATCGCCGCGCTGGTCAAACAGACAGGCGCCATCGAACAGGCGGCTGGCAAGCTGGGCATCACTGACCTGAACCCGGACAACGCCGATCACGAGTTCTGATCAACCGCGTTTGTTGCGATAACCATCGATGCCGGTCAGTTCGCTGACCGGCATTTTTTGTGTCTGATCGACCCGTAGGCCAAAGATCTTTCAGTGATCTTTGTAGGGCCTTTCCTAAACTGGTTTTCGGGTATTGAAGGCAGACACCACACCACCGAGTATCCGCGCCTCGTTCCCCTTCAAAGCGCGCTCATGTTTGAATTTGAATCCGGCCCTGATGATCTGCCATGGGCGAAAAACGCCTATCTGCTGCTCAACGCCATCAATCTTCCCGATCTGAGAAGAAAGCTTTTCGAGTGGAACCCCTCCCCTGTCTGCACACTGCTGTTCCTGCAAACCCGCTTCAGCGAATTGCTGGATATCTCGCCCGCCCTGATTCAGATCGATGGCCCATACGACCCGACATTTTCAAGTTTCCTGACTCACGCGCGCGAAGAATGGGGTCTGCTGCTATTCAGTGATGCCAGCCACAAGACGGTGGCTGACCATCTGCGCTGGCTGGTGTTCGTTGACAAACCAGCAGGCGAGGCCTGCTATTTGAACCTTTCAGACCCGCCCGTCGCAAACGCGCTGCTCGGGCTTCATCCGGCACATACCGATAATCGGTTGTTCGGCCCTATCGACAGTGTTTATGCAGCAGATGTCATCACTGAACACTGGATAAAGCACGAGCGTCATGGTGAGTCAGCCATTCATGACAACACGATCCTGTATCGGATGAGCGATCGGCAGATGGAGGCCATCAGTGACGTTGCGTTTCGCCTGATCGTGATCAGTCTTGACCTGCACCTGCGCACATTTTTTCCGGCCTACCTCACATCCACAGGTCTGAAGTCGCGATACGGCCATGTGCATGCACTGGCCTTCACAGCCTATGAAGCAGGCTTCAACAGCGAAGCGGATATTTTCCATTACGCCAACGTCATCTGCTTTCTGGCTACCCAGCCGGACGACTCGCATCCTGATATCAGAACGCTGATGGATGAAAAGTCCTCTCTGACGCCATCTCAGCGTATTCAACAGGCCAACTGGCTGGCAGTGAAACGCAGTCGCGAACAGCACGGAGCAACCCGGCCATGAGTCGCAAAACACTTTCGCCTGTAGACAAAGCCTATTGGGAGGCCAGAGCAAGAACCCATATTGATGCCCGCAACAGTACGAGTAACTGCCCTTTGATGGGCACCAAAGTCCAGCTATTGCCATTGCGTTACGGTCGCGTGGAACGGCTTCACAACCCGTCGGATACCGACGGCTACCGAGACTTGAAACGACCGCTCGGCTTGCGTCTGGTACGTGACGGCTATCTGTATGTGATTGATGAAAGCAGCGGCTATCTGCATGAGTATCGCCTTGAAAGCGGCGTACCGACCAAACTGCTCTGGCAGGACCGGGAAGTCGCTCAGGATGTCAGGCAGACCACGATTGGCGAGCACACCCTGATCTTTGCCCGCGATACGACGTTGCATGTTGCCTATGCCGAACTGCAATGGACAGCAGCCAAATGCACCCGCGTGCTGGACAGCGCAGCAGACCGTTTCTATTTCATGCAGAAAGTGAATCTGGCTGAAGCCGATTGCCAGCAAGGCGGCGTCCACCTTCGCGTCGAACAGCAAGTCAGAGAGCAGCTTGCCGAACTCGCCGAGTTGCCGGCACAACAATGCACTACACCCGATATGCCAGAGGAGGAACAACAGGACTATGTCTGGGAGCATCTGCCGCTGTTTCGCGAGGCGCATATCGGCGAGTTGAAAAACACACTCAACCCGTTCTACGAACTGAATCACCTGTATCTGGTACTCGACGACAGCATCGGCATGCTGCGCGATCTTGCGCAGGAACAGGACGAGGTGGTGAGTTGGCTCAACCAGTGGCGTGAGCGTAACGACAATGAAATGCGTTACATAACGGCCAGCTACATTGACATACTGATGAGCGTTGGCGACAACACTGCCCGGCAGACAAACCCGGACTCGAAACTGCTGAAGAACACCACGCCTGAACAACGCAGCCGCATTTATGATTACCTCAATGCGCGCAATGACTGGCACCGGGAACACCATCAGGGACCTGTGCCAGCGACTACTTCAGCGGGGCAGTATTCCGCCATGCGCGGGGGCGCCTACACCGAACGGCCGCGAGCCAGATTTGCCAGACTGAACATGGAAAACAAGCACTCACAGATGCTGCTCGCGCTTGGCCAACCACTCCATGAACAACTGGAAGACGACATTGAAGCGCTGGAAAAGAACAGCCAGGGCACGCTGAACGGCGTCGGACTCGGCTCACGAGGTATTTACGATCTCGTTCGCCACCAAGAAATGCACGCTTATCTGTCCCAGGAGCGCTCGCACCTTCAACGCTGGACGCAACGACTCGACGATATTACCCACGATCGCGTGAGCCTGTTCACTCAGGGGGAACTCTATCGAAGTGCCTGGTACTTCGATCCAGACCACCCCGACCAGTTGAAAAGCGCCTTGGCGATGGAGCTCAACTGCACCCGCGACCTGTGCCGCACCGACGAAAGCCTGCGGAAGGTCAGCGACTACTTTCACGATAACCCCCACTACATTCTGCCGGTGTTCTATGGGCGTCTGGACATGGACTTTCTGCGCGCCAAATCAGGCAACCTGCTCAAGTGGCTGGATGATATTCGCAACTTCAGCGACGGATTGGCCGATGCGCAAAGGCGCATCGCTGATATCAGCCACATCATGGGTAATCACTGGACCAACAGCCTGAACCTGGACCCCGCCGCACTACCGTTGCACCAAGCCGTCAATGCCAGCTACATCCCTGCCGTCGCCCTGCATCTGGAGCGTTGGCTGATTGAGATGCAACAGAAGCTGAACAGCCCGCAACTACGCCAGCATCTGGACAACTTCGGCAGAGCAAGCAATCGAGCCCAACGACTGGGCATGCTGGTGGCGCTGCAGCAGGAAGCCGTCACCCTGCGAATTGCCGACGAAGCCGACGTGACAAAATTTCGCGACAACTTCGCGCGCTTGAATCAGCTGCTTGCCAGCGAAGACGACCTCATCAGAGAACGCAACCGCCTTACCAAACTCATCAACCGCCGCACACTCACAGCGGATCAACATCAAGGTCTGCTTTACGAAAGGCAATACACCAACCAACGGCTGCTGCAGACCCGCAACACGCGAGACGCGCTGCGCCGAGACCTGGAAAAAGCCATTACCCCGACCGGTAACCCGCACAACGGCGCGATTGGCGTTCGACTGGATATCACTGACCCGCAACTGCACGCGCTCAATGACGAAATTAAAAAGCTGCGGGCGGGAGCATTTAAGGGGTACGCGACTCAAGGAGCAGCTGCGGCTGCGTTGAAGGGGAGTTTCTTTCCGTTACTGGCGGTGTGTCTGCAGGTTGGGAATCTGGGGGAGGTTTGGAGTGTTTGGAGAGGCTCTGACAATCGTAGAACCATTAAAGAAATTGTAATAGCTATCGGTGGGTTCAGTAGTGTGGCTTCGGCAGCGTTATCAGTCTTTCAAGCGGTGTACGTTGCAATGATCGATAATGCTCTCCGAGCCCTAGCGGTCGAAAGTTCTGAAACGGGAGGAAAGCTGCTCACTGCTCGTCTCGGAAAAATAGGATTGGGGTTGGGAGCATTTATTGCTCCGCTGAGTTTATTGGGCGGAGCAGGTACGGCATGGAATAATTGGGAAAAATGGCAAACAGCGCTGGTGTACAGCACATCGGGTGAAAAAATAGGAGCGCTCATGGCGCTGACAGGTGACGTTGGCGCTACCGGCGTGAACGCTGCCTTGACGCTACAGACCGGCAAAGAACTGATAGGCATATTGAAGGATATTTACCTTGATACCACTTACTCTAAAAAAGAAGTGGCAAGCATAGCGTGGTCTACCAGAGGACCAAGATTCCTAAGACTTTCGATTCAGCTCACACCTTGGGGACTCGCCTTCACCGCACTTCAGCTGGGCGGCGAGGCCCTATTCAACTACTCCAACCTGGAGGAACAGCAACAGTGGTTGCTCTACTGTATGTGGGGTAACGAGCCCCAAGCCTGGGATTGGAGCATTCATTCACAACGACTTGCAGAGATCAACCTGCTGCCTACTATTTTTGATAACGGTATTACTCATGGACTTACAGAGGGTGAATCTGTACGTAGTTTGCACCTGGTATTGCCAGGCTTGACCCAAGCCAGCTTTGAAGACACTTCACTACGGTGGGAAGCTGAGCTTAAACACTCATCTCATAAACAGAATGTTAGCGAGACGCTTCGAAATAAGCTGTCTGTTTTTTCTGTTTCACCTTTAACATTGGCGTTGGAAATCCCAATAGGCTGGCAGGGACACAATGCCATGTTGGCATTACACTTGGCTGTTAAGCCAGCATTAGCATCAACTTACTTAAACGCAGACAGAGGATATCTAACTTACCGCATAGCACTAGGTATGGATGTGCTAAACAAACCAATAAAAGCGGTACCAACCTACCAGACGGAGAAAATTGCATTGCCGACCGTTCAGATCAAAAGAGAGTTTCTGGATGACCAATTATAACTATAATCGCTCCCGTCAAGCTGGCGATACCGAACATCAATCCAGCACAAGTATTTTTTATCTTGCACCACTTCCTTTAATAACGGGCGTGGCGGTTACTAGCCCGCAACAACTCCATCAAGCAACCAATGAAGTTTATCTTGACTTTGCGATGGGCGTTCCAAAAATAGAATTTTCAGTTCGCTGTTACCTAGGCGTTATCGTGGGCATCGCTTTGTTCATTTTCACGATATGTCTTGGGCTCGGAGCCCTTGATCATATAAACACTGGGCGCCCGGTGTTCGAAATCGTAGTCACCGCCTTTTCACCTAATTGGCCTATCTGGGGGTTCTTTTCATTTTTGATAAGCAGCTACAGCTTATTTTTACTTCAAGCTATTCACCAAATCTCCACTCCCCCAATCCGCTTCAATCGCCAGCGTCGCGAGGTGGCCTATGTCGCCAAGCGCGGCCAGCCACCCCGGTTCATCCCGTGGGAAGAAGTTATTGCCTGCGTCAGCAGCAGCACAATTGCAATGCAGTACGGCACTCAGCAGAAATTCGCTTTGATGATCGGCTTCGTAGACGCCTCGGACGGCCAGGTGATGTGGCTCACGGTGCCTACCTTCACGCTCGGCATGGCAGTCAGCGAGTGGGAAGCGATCCGCGCCTACATGGAAGAAGGTCCAAGCGCCCTGCGAAAGCCCATGATAGGTACTGACCTGGAGGAAGGCACTGTGGCGTTTTTCCACATGTGTCGCCGTGACTACCTGCTTGACCACGGCTGCTTGCGCTACCTGTTCGGCTTTCTGCTGATCCAGTTTTTCAGCGGCTGGACGTTGCCCTGCCACGTCGCCAGCTGGGTCAAGCAACTGCCGAAAACGGCATTTCCCAAAGCAGTACAGGACTGGTCCAAACCCCTGCCCCGCGAACAATGGCAATCTCCTAGCGCCGAGCTGATCAAGGAAAGTGAAGAAGTCCGCAAAAGTCTTCGCAAGGGTATGAGTATCTTTGACTACTTTCTTGAGAAGGAAAAAAATCAGAGCAAAACCGGTGTCTGATCAAGACATGACCACAAGAGGCGCAATACGGTATCAGCCATGATCAATACAACGTATCCGCAATGCGTCCCGGCAAAGCCTTGTCATAGGCGTCACCATCGATCTGCTCGGCCGAAACCGCTTTTAGTATTTGCCCGGCAGTCGGCAGCGCGCTGCGTTCGATGTGCCGGGCTGCATCCCATAAACCGGACCTGATGGTTGCCCTGCTGCATTGGAAGTACACGCTGGTCACGGAGATGCGCAGCACCGACCTGGGCAGTTGGCCGTTCACCTCGAAACGCGACAACAGTTCGGGCTGAACCGATATCTGCGCTGTTCCGTTGACCCGCAAGGTCTCGCCCACGCCAGGGATGAGGAACAGCAACGCGACACGTGGGTCGCTGATGATATTGCGCAAGGTGTCGATGCGGTTGTTGCCGCGCCGGTCAGGCAGATAAAGCGTCTTGTTGTCCTCGATATGCACGAAGCCCGCCTGATCACCACGCGGGGACGCATCAAGGCCGTCAGGCCCGGCAGAGGCCAGCACAACAAAGGGTGCCGACTCGATGAAGGGCCGGTAAACCGCGTGAATATGGTCGACTTCCTTGGTCATGGAAGGAGGAGCAATCGGGCCATAGAGCGCTTCCAGTGCCTCGGTGGTGGTCACGAACGCGCTGTTTTCCGGGTTATCCATTGATGTGGTCTCTGCTGGGTGTTTTATCTGCGTGTGTGCTGTCAACTTCGACATGTGCAGCATAGGCAAAAATGCCGGTACCAGACCAGCCTCAGAGATTCGTAACAACGCATTACGTCAGAGCAGGCAAACGATAATCCCTCTTATTCAAACCGCACGAGGCTGCTAAGCTTGCACGCCCCGATTTTCGCCTCGTTGCAGGATGTGTATGAGTACGCGGCTCCGTCTATCCCTTGCCTTGCTTACGACTCTGGCCGTGAGCGCATGCGATGACGCCCCGCGTTTCACGCACGCCGAGCCGGGAGAAGCCTTGTCCGCTGGCAGCGCCACCGTCAGGAAGAGCGATCAGAACGCTTTCTCCATGCCCTCGGCCAATCTGTCCCCCGTGCGGCGGCTGGACTTCAGTGTCGGCAACAGCTTTTTCCGCAGCCCGTGGGTGATTGCGCCCTCGACTACCACGGCTCGCGACGGGCTTGGGCCGTTGTTCAACACCAATGCCTGCCAGAACTGCCATATCAAGGACGGTCGCGGTCATCCGCCGGAAGCTGGCGACAGCAATGCCGTGTCGATGCTGGTCAGGCTGTCGATTCCCGATGACCCGGCCTATGCCGACCTTATAAAGCGCAACGGTGTGCTGCCCGAACCGGTTTACGGCGGGCAATTGCAGGACATGTCGAACCCCGGCGTGGCCCCCGAGGGCAAGGTGCGGGTCGAGTACGACGCGCTGACGGTCGAGTTTCGCGATGGCACCGCCGTCGAGCTGCGCCAGCCGACCCTCAGGATTACCCAGCTGGGCTACGGCCCCATGCACCCCGATACGCACATCTCGGCACGCGTAGCTCCGCCGATGATCGGCCTGGGCTTGCTTGAGGCCATTGCCGATGAGGCCATCCTTGCCAATGCCGACCCCGATGACAAGAACGCCGATGGCATCTCGGGACGTCCCAACTGGGTCTGGGATGATGCTCGGCAAAAAGTAGTGATGGGCAGGTTTGGCTGGAAAGCCGGACAGCCGAACCTCAACCAGCAGAACGTGCACGCGTTTTCCGGCGACATGGGGCTGACCACCAGCCTGCGCCCTTTCGATGACTGCACGCCGGCCCAGACCGATTGCCTGGCCGCGCCCAATGGCAATGGTCCGGATGGCGAACCGGAAGTCAGCGACAACATCCTGCGTCTGGTGGAGTTCTACACCCGCAACCTGGCTGTTCCAGCACGTCGCAAGGTCGACGACCCGCAGGTGCTGGCAGGCAAGAACCTGTTTTTCCAGGCGGGCTGCCAGCAATGCCACACCCCCTCTTTCAAAACCCGTAGCGACGCCGCCGAGCCTGAGCTGGCCAATCAGGAGATTCGCCCGTACAGCGACTTGCTGCTGCACGACATGGGCGAAGGGCTGGCCGATAACCGTACCGAGTTCCAGGCCAGCGGAAGTGAGTGGCGCACCCCGCCCTTGTGGGGGCTGGGCCTGACCGGCACGGTAAGCGGACACACCCAACTGTTGCACGACGGTCGCGCACGTAACGTGCTTGAGGCGATACTCTGGCACGGCGGCGAAGCCCAGGCGGCAAAGCGCCAGGTTCTGGCTTTTGACGCACAGCAACGTGAAGCGCTGCTGGCCTTCCTGAATTCGTTATGATTGCGCCCTTTGCAGAATCTTCCTGTTCAAACATCGTTCTTTCAAAAATAAGGAGCCGGACATGTTCCGACCCAAGTTGTTGCTGACCAGCCTTGCGGCACTTGCCTTGGGTGCCTGCTCGCCATCCGATCCTCAGGCCGTGACGTCCGCAGCGATTGCCAAACAGGTCATCCTGCCGACTTACAGCCGTTGGGTGGAGGCTGATCGTCAGTTGGCAGCCAGCGCATTGGCGTTCTGCCAGGGCAATACTGATCTGGCCACAGCCCGCGCCGACTTTCTGAAAGCACAGAAGACCTGGGCAGAGTTGCAACCGCTGTTGATCGGTCCTCTGGCCGAAGGCAACCGCGCCTGGCAAATACAGTTCTGGCCGGACAAGAAAAACCTGGTGGGCCGTCAGGTCGAGCAACTGGTGACTGCACAGCCACAGATCACCGCTCAGGAACTGTCCAAGGCCAGTGTCGTGGTGCAGGGTTTGTCCGCCTACGAATACATCCTCTTCGACGCTGACATCGACATGGCCAATGCCGAGCAGAAAGCGCGCTACTGCCCGCTGCTGATGGCCATCGGTGAGCGCCAAAAGCTGCTTGCCGAAGAAATCCTCAACAGCTGGAACAGCACCGACGGCATGCTCGCGCAACTGAGCAAGTTCCCCAATCAGCGCTACGCCGACTCCCACGAGGCGATTGCCGAATTGCTGCGGGTTCAGGTCACCGCGCTCGACAGCCTGAAGAAGAAACTTGGCACGCCACTGGGTCGTCAGAGCAAGGGGCAGCCGCAGCCATTCCAGGCAGATGCGTGGCGCAGCAAGTCGTCGCTCAGCAGCCTGGAAGCCAGCCTGATCAGCGCCGAAACGGTGTGGACCGGTGTCGACAACAAGGGATTGCGCAGCCTGCTGCCCGCCGAGCAGAAACCGCTGGCCGACAAAATCGACGCCGCCTACGCTAACAGCCGAAAATTGCTGTCGGAACTCAAGCCGCCACTGGCCGACCTGCTGGCCACGGATGGAGGACGCCAGCAACTCAATGCGTTTTACGACAGCCTGAACGCCGTGCACCGCCTGCACGAAGGCGAGCTGGCCAAGGCACTCGGCATTCAGTTGGGTTTCAACGCCAACGACGGCGATTGATCAAGAGGTACATGTGATGTTGCGACGTCAGGCCATGGCGCTCGGCAGTCTTCTGCGCAGCGCCTGCACGCTGGGTGGCTGGACACTGTTCCGGCAAAAGAACACACGCCCCTTGTTGCTTTCCGCTCGCGACGATGGCGACGGCAAGCACTATGCGGTGGGTTTCAAGCTCGACGGGACGCAGGTATTTGCGACCCAGGTGGGCCAGCGCTGCCACGACATCATCAATCATCCCGACCTGCCACTCGCGGTGTTCATCGCCCGTCGTCCTGGCACTGAAAGCTACCTGATCGATCTGCGCGATGGCCGCTTGCTGCAAACCATCGTTTCGCAGCCTGACCGCCACTTCTACGGCCATGCGGTGATCCATCGCGACGGCGAATGGCTGTATGCGACGGAAAACGACACCCGTGACCCAGGCCGCGGCTTATTGGGCGTCTACCGCTTCGTTGACGAGCGCCTGGTGCACTCGGCCGAGATCCCCACGCATGGCATCGGTCCGCACCAGGTCTCGTGGATGCCGGACGGTGAAACGCTGGTGATCGCCAATGGCGGCATTCGCACCGAAGCGGAAAGTCGGGTAGAGATGAACCTCGATGCCATGCAACCCACCCTGGTCATCATGCAGCGTGACGGCACCTTGCTCAGCAAGGAAGCGCTTTCCCAACAGATGAACAGCGTACGCCACATGGGCATCGCCAGCGATGGCACCATCGTCGCGGGTCAACAGTTCATGGGCGACAGCCACGAGTTGGCCGAGCTGCTGGCAATCAAGCGTCCAGGCCAGCCATTCCAGGCGTTTCCGGTGGCAGAGGAGCAATTGCGCGCGATGGCCCACTACACCGCCAGCGTCGCAGTACACAGCGAGCTGCGACTGGTGGCCCTGACGGCACCCCGCGGCAACCGCTTCTTTATCTGGGATCTGGACAGTGGCGCATTGAAACTGGATGCGCCCTTGCCGGACTGCGCGGGCGTGGGGGCTGTGACCGATGGCTTTGTCGTTACCTCAGGCCAGGGACGCTGCCGATTTTATGATTGCCGCAAGGCGCAGCTGCTGGCCCAGCCATTGGACCTGCCGGCCGGGCTGTGGGACAACCATCTTCACCTGGCTGAGGTGGGTTAGATACCGGGCCTGTGAGGGCTTCAGTTTTTAACCCCGGTACCCTGCGCCAGGCTGTACATGAACAGCAAAAGGTCGTGGTCCGGCTGTACGTTCACCAGACTCTTCGCCACGCGTGGCAGTGGGCAGTAGCCCTCGCCATGCTGTGTGGTAAGTATGCGGGTGGACGGTTGTTCAAGCGCCGCCACGGCGACGGTGGCAACTGCCAGCGCACCGAAGATAAACAGACCTCTTGCCATTTCTAGCTTCATGACTCTAAACCTTTGATAGAGCTGCCAAACGCTGCTTGATAAAAGTAGATCAACTTCTGCCAGTCTGCAGCGCTGAATGACGAATGGCGTCGTAGCTGTTTCATGTCGTGTTGGGCTGCGCCTTGCGCGGTAAGGCGACGACGGCCCTTTTCGAGATCGAGCAAGGCGACCTCGACGTTGGCGTCCGGCCCGTCCCCTGTCACCCGCACGAAAATGTGCTTGATGTACAGACAGCTGTGCTGCCAGCGGCCAAGGTGCATGCGGGCCAGAGTGTCTGCCACTTCCTTGAGCACGCGCTCATAGAACAGCTCGCCATGGCGCTCGCGCCCTCCGGCAGCCTGCCATTTTTCAATTTCCTCGAAGCCCTCCAGCGCCACCGTCACCAGCAATGCCCGCCAGGCATTGTCCTCGCCCCGCTCGGCACCGCAAAACACCACTTCGGGGACGACGACGCCAAGCTTGCGAAGCCCCTCAAGCGCCTCGCGCTCACGCAGCACGGTAGGTCGGCCCAGCGGGTGCAGCAGGCTACGGTAGATGTGACCTGTCTGACGTTTGGCATAGAGGGTCTGCCCATCGTCCATGACCAGCCGCTGCACACCACTCTCTCCACCGCGACGCACATTGGGTTCTTCAACCCATTCGCCACGCTGGCTCCAGAACTGATCGAACTCATTCTGGATCGGGTTCACAACTGGTTCTTTCACGGACTGCAAACCCATCTTTTTACCTTTTACGTAGGACATAGACTCGCCACATGGCGTACATGGGCAGGAAATCCATTCGGTTCTGAATGCGAAATCCTGCCTGCTCAAATTCGGTTTCTGCGGTAACAACAGGTAACACAAAACGATTCTGGTAACTTTCCCGCCCAGTTTTCTGCTGACGCTTGTTCTCCAGACGCGCACGCTTCCATGCCTTGAAATTGCCATCCACCCAGAGGGAGACGATCACGCTGTCACGGGTTACGCGTTGAAACTCGCGCAATAGAGCCATCCGGTCGCTGGACTGACCAACATGGTGCAACAAGCGCATGCAGAAGATGCTGTCTACTGCGTTATCAGGCAGGTCGATGGCAAAGGCAGATGTCTGCAAAGGTTGTACCCTTTTTACAACGTCTGCCGGCTGCGAGGCACAGGCGGTGCTGAGCATGTCTGCGGAGTTATCGGCACCGATGATCGAGCGGTTCGGCTTCTCGGCCAACAATGGCCAGAAGCGTCCCGCACCACAAGGCAGGTCCAGCACCAGGCCCGGGTCCCCGGCCATGTGCAGAGCCTTTCTCGCCAGCTGTTCATCGCGATGATGCGACAGCTTGCGCCAGATACCGTCCTGATGCTTTTCCAGGTACTGGCGGGCATGTGTCTTGTCGTACTTTCGGGAAAACTCGAGTTCGATGCGATCGCTCATGAGAGCAGCTCCTGATGTTGATGGGGGCCAAACTAAAGGCACCGCCGTCACCGTCAGGTCATCTGAATGTGAAAAAAATGTTACCTTTTAACGTCAGGTGTTTCGAGATTTTACAGAGAGTTAGAGGCAGTGTGTGGCCAATCGACGAAGTGCAGTCAATTGGCCGCTACCCAATAAGGCCGGTCTACTCGAGAGGAAGGTCAGGGTTTGACCACGTTGAGCGTCACCTTGAACCGGCAACCATGGGGTTCCATAGGGGTGAGATCGACGCTCCATCCCTGATTGGTGCAAATGCGCTGCACCAGTGACAGCCCGAGGCCCAGCCCCTCTCCGCGCTGCTCGTTGCCGCGTACGAAAGGCTCGAACATCGCCTCGCGTTTTTCCTCGGGAATGCCCACGCCACTGTCCTCCACGGTGAAGCTTTCAGCGTGCAGGGTCAGCGCAATGAATCCGTGATCGGTGTAATGCAGCGCGTTGCGCAGCAGGTTGCCCATCACGGCATGCAGGAAGGTCGCGTTGTAACGAATATCGGACAGCTGGTCATCGGCAGGCGGCGTGTAGGTCAACTGCAGCCCCTTGCTCTCTATCGGGTCACGCCACTGGGAGATCAATTGCTCGGCCACCCCGACCAGCGTGGCCTTGGGCGTCATGGCCGGGTCTTCGCGCTGGGTGCGCGCGAGCATGAGGAAGGTTTGCACCAGATCGCGCATTTCTTCGCAGGCACGGCCGATACGCTCTACCTGACGACGGCCTCGCAGATCGAGCGCAGGGTTTTCCAGCAGCAGCTCACAAGAGCTGGCCAGCACCATCAACGGCGTACGCAGTTCATGACTCACATCGCTGGTAAACATACGCTCACGGATCAGCGCCTGCCGCAAGCGACCCAATGTTGCATCGAAGGCCACCGCCAACTCGCCGACTTCGTCAGCGGCATAGTCGGGCGCCAGTGGCGGTGCCAGTCCAAGCAGCTGGTCACGGTGGCGAACCTGCCGGGCCAGACGTACGACAGGCGCCATGACCCGGCGCGCCAGCACCCAACCCAGAAACACCGCCAGCGCCAGCGCCAGAACGAAACCGACCAGCACGACGGCGAACAGCACCCGCTCACGCTCTTCAAAATCGCTCTGATCCTGCAACAGGGCGTAATGCCGGCCATCCACCACCTCGATCATGGCGTGGTAGGACAACGGCCCACGGAACACCTCGTGGAAGCCTGGCTCGAGGTGACGAATATCCTTGGGCAGATCGAAGTCACCCGGACCATTGCTGAAGTAGAACAACTGGTCGGGCTTGGGCCGGTGGCTCCAGTCGCTGACACTGTCCATCAGCATCAGGCGGTTGAGGTCACCCCCGAGGCCGGCGGAAATCAGCTTTTCTTCGACCAGGTGAACGGTGGAAATGATTCCGATGGCGAACGACCCGGCGACCAGTGCACTCATCAATGCAAAGGCAATGATGATCCGTTGGGCAAGACTCTGTTTAAACTCCATCCCGGCCCTCGGCCAAGCGATAGCCCACGCCATGCACGGTCTGCAACAGCGGTTTGCCAAACGGTTTGTCGATCACCTGACGCAACTGGTGCACATGGCTGCGCAGGCTGTCGCTGTCCGGGCAATCGTCGCCCCACAGGGCTTCTTCGAGAATCTCGCGGCGCAGTACGTGCGGGCTTTTCTGCATCAGCACGGCGAGCAGCTTGAGCCCGACCGGGTTGAGCTTGAGCATGCGCCCCTCACGTGTCACCTCGAGGGTGTCAAGGTCATAGACCAGATCGGCCACCTGCAAGGTACGCCGCCCGCCGCCTTGGGCACGACGCAATACTGCTTCGATCCGCGCGGCCAGTTCAGACAGGGCGAATGGCTTGAGCAGGTAGTCGTCAGCACCGGAGCGAAAACCCTGTAGGCGGTCGTCCAACTGATCGCGGGCAGTCAGCATGATGACTGGCGTGTCGCGCCGGGCATCTTCGCGCAGGCGCTTGCACAAGGTGTAGCCGTCGATACCGGGCAGCATGATGTCGAGAACGATCAGGTCATAGTGCTCGGTGGCTGCCAGATGCAGTCCTGAGAGGCCATCCTGGGCGCAGTCGACGGTATAGCCTTTCATGCCCAGGTAATCGGCCATGTTCGCCAGGATGTCGCGGTTGTCTTCAACCAGAAGAATTCGCATAAAGCACTCTCATATGCAGTTTGGGCTGGCGCAGCTTAAGACGAAGTGGGCGTCAGGGCCAGCGCCGATATGGCATGACGATTTTTTCACCTATGATTCATAAGGCTCATGACACACTTTGAGACGAACCGTCGCACACAATAATCGCGGCATGCCCTTCAAAGATCTGGATTCGATATGTCGAAAACCGTCGCCCCACCCTACTCCCGTTCGATCAACCCGTGGATTTACCTGGGTATCCCCATTGCCGTGGCGCTGATCCTCATGCTGCTGGAACTGACGTCACTGGACATGGACATCGCCAAGCTGGCCTTCGATCCCGTCAGCGGGCAGTTCATCGGCAGGCACAGTTATTTTCTCGAAGACGTTCTCCACGACCGCGCCAAACAGCTGGTCATGGTATTCGGCGCTTTGGCCATGATCGGCTTCGCGGCGTCCTTCAAGGTAGAGCGCCTGATCCCGTGGCGCAGAGAGTTGGGTTGCCTGGTGCTGTCCATGGCGCTTTCCACCGCCTTCGTTACCCCGGTGAAAGTGGTGACTTCAGTGCAATGCCCCTGGAGCCTGAAAGAATTCGGTGGTCAGGAAACCTACAGCGAACTGTTGAGCCCACGCCCTGCGACCGATAAACCAGGACGCTGCTGGCCGGGCGGGCATGCGGCGACCGGCTTTACCCTGTTCGCACTGTTCTTCGCCCTTCGCGACCGTCGCCCACGGATGGCGAAGATGGGTCTGGCTCTGGCGTTTGGCCTGGGAACTGTTTTCTCTGTCGGGCGAATGCTGCAAGGTGCGCACTTCTTTTCCCATAACATCTGGACCGCAGTGTTCTGCTGGCTGATCTGCCTGGGGGTTTATTACTTCGTGCTTTATCGTCCCGAACCCAAGGGCCTCGCGAACAGCAACATACAACCGACGCACTGATTGGTCCGGCACAGAAAGGCCATAAAAAAACCCCGCACAAGGCGGGGTTCTTTATGGGCGTAGCTTAAGGGGTAAAGCCGGCTTACATCATGCCGCCCATACCACCCATGCCGCCCATGTCCGGCATGCCGCCGCCTGCTGGCTTGTCTTCAGGCACGTCAGCGATCATCGCTTCGGTGGTGATCATCAAGCTGGCGATGGAGGACGCGGCCTGCAGAGCAGAGCGAGTCACTTTGGCCGGGTCAAGGATACCCATTTCGATCATGTCGCCGTATTCGCCGGAAGCAGCGTTGTAACCGAAGTTACCCGAACCCTGCTTGACCTTGTCAACAACAACGCTTGGCTCGTCACCGGAGTTGGCAACGATCTGGCGCAGAGGCGCTTCGACTGCACGACGCAGCAGAGCGATACCGACGTCCTGATCAGCGTTGTCGCCTTTCAGACCTTCGATAGCCTGCAGGGAGCGAACCAGTGCCACGCCACCGCCAGGTACCACACCTTCTTCAACGGCTGCGCGGGTTGCGTGCAGGGCGTCTTCAACGCGGGCTTTCTTCTCTTTCATCTCGACTTCGGAACCGGCACCGACCTTGATCACTGCAACGCCGCCAGACAGCTTGGCCAGACGCTCTTGCAGTTTTTCCTTGTCGTAGTCCGAGCTGGTGTCGCCGATTTGCTGACGGATCTGGGAGATACGCGAGTCGATATCGGTTTTCACGCCAGCACCATCGATGATGGTGGTGTTTTCCTTGTTCAGGATGACGCGCTTGGCATTACCCAGGTGTTCCAGAGTAGTGGTTTCCAGGCTCAGGCCGATCTCTTCGGAGATAACGGTACCGCCAGTCAGAACAGCGATGTCCTGCAGCATGGCCTTGCGACGATCGCCGAAACCTGGAGCCTTGACGGCTGCAACTTTCACGATACCGCGCATGTTGTTGACAACCAGGGTGGCCAGCGCTTCGCCTTCAACGTCTTCGGCAACGATCAGCAGAGGACGGCCAGCCTTGGCGACTGCTTCCAGAACCGGCAGCATTTCGCGAATGTTGGAGATCTTCTTGTCGACCAGCAACAGCAGTGGGCTGTCCAGCTCGGCAACCATGGTGTCCGGCTTGTTGATGAAGTACGGGGACAGGTAACCACGGTCAAACTGCATGCCTTCTACAACAGACAGCTCGTTTTCCAGACCCGAACCTTCTTCAACGGTGATAACGCCGTCTTTGGTCACTTTTTCCATGGCTTCAGCAATGATGTCGCCGATGGAGTGATCGGAGTTGGCCGAGATGGTGCCGACCTGGGCAATAGCCTTGGTGTCGGTGCATGGCTTGGACAGCTTCTTCAGCTCGGCAACAATGGCGATGGTCGCCTTGTCGATGCCGCGCTTGAGGTCCATCGGGTTCATGCCGGCAGCGACGGCCTTCAGGCCTTCGTTGACGATAGCCTGAGCCAGAACGGTAGCGGTAGTAGTACCGTCACCGGCGTCATCGTTGGCACGGGAGGCAACGTCTTTGACCAGCTGCGCGCCCATGTTTTCGAAACGGTCTTTAAGCTCGATTTCCTTGGCAACCGAAACACCGTCTTTGGTGATCAGCGGAGCGCCAAAGCTTTTCTCGATGATAACGTTGCGGCCTTTAGGGCCCAGGGTCGCTTTAACTGCGTCAGCCAGGACGTTTACACCGGCGAGCATTTTTTTGCGGCCAGAATCGCCGAATTTAACTTCTTTAGCAGCCATGATCATTATTCCTTGAATACTTAGTAGTAACGGAAGTCAGCGGGAGCACTCAGCCTTCGACGACAGCAAGAATCTCGTTCTCGCTCATCACCAGCAGGTCTTCGCCGTCTACTTTCACTGTGTTGCTGCCGGAATAAGGGCCGAACACAACCTTGTCACCCACTTTCACAGCCAGCGCACGTACTTCGCCGTTGTCCAGCACGCGGCCGGTACCCACAGCAACGATCTCGCCGCGGTTAGGCTTTTCAGCAGCCGAACCTGGCAGAACGATACCGCCGGCAGTTTTCGTTTCTTCTTCACTGCGACGGATGACGACGCGGTCATGCAGAGGACGAAGCTTCATTGTCGATCTCCTGATTATGTTTGTTTGATCGTCCGGTGAGTGCACCGGCCGGTTTAAATCCGGACTTGCCGGTTACGGTTCGACGCGCGAACCGCAGAATACGGTCTGGCCTTCAGGCCAGAAACCTTGCGGTGACCCATACATAAGGGCGAGCAAAGTGATTACAAGTCTTGGGTAGAAATTTTTTACACCCGAACCGGCTGGTCAAAACGAACGCGGCACCCTGAGGTGCCGCGCTGCCGGGGGGTGTGGAAGATTACTTGTCGCGATGCTCGAACTCGCCTTCGATGACGTCGGGCTCGCGGGTAGGCTGGTGAATCGCCGTCGGGCGATGACTCGACGCACCCTGATTGGCAGGTGTCTGCAAATCATCGGCGAAGGCACGCTGACGCATGGCCTGATCCTGGGCGCGCTGGCGGACCTTGTTGATCAGCAGACGACGGGTGATCGGCAGCAGGCAGATCACACCCAGAATGTCGCTGATGAAACCAGGCAACAGCAGCAGGCCGCCGCCCACGGCAACCGTCAGGCCTTCGAGCATTTCCTGCGCAGGCAACTCGCCACGCGCCAAGCTTTCGCGTGCACGCAGCGCCGTCGCGAAACCGGCCACGCGCATCACGAACAAGCCGAGCATCGACGTCGCGACGACCAGCAGGAACGTCCAGAGAAAGCCGATGGACATCCCGACACGAACCAGCAGAAACAGCTCAAGTACCGGGAATAATAGAAACAGCAGCAAAAAAACACGCATCAAATGAGTTCCTCAAGGGAAGAATGCCTTCCGAGTAGACCGTATGTGATGTCAGAAGATCGTTAATTCAAGCTCCCTGCATCTGGCTTACCGCTAAATTATGCGCACAAGTGAGCTGAACCAGGCCTTCACAAACGTGTATCGGTGTATTTCAGGGCTAGATGGCAGAGCCGAGACGAACGCGCAAAAACAGCCTATAACGTGCTCTGGCTATGGCATAAGCACTCGCAACCCGCCAGTGATGCCATGGAAACGATCAACTGTGATTGGGCACGCATATGGAATTGAAAGACAAGCTGATAATCATCACCGGCGGCTGCCAGGGGCTGGGCAGAGCCATGGCCGAATACCTGGCCGGCAAAGGCGCCAATCTGGCGCTATTGGACCTCAATCAGGAGAAACTCGATCAGGCTGTCGCCGCCTGTGAGGCACTCGGGGTCAAGGCTCGCGCCTATCTGTGCAATGTTGCCAATGAAGAACAGGTCGTCGACACGGTCAGCAAGGTCGCCGAGGATTTCGGCGCCATTCATGGCCTGGTCAACAACGCTGGCATTCTGCGTGACGGCCTGCTGGTCAAGGTCAAGGATGGCGAGATGACCAAATTGAGCCTTGCGCAATGGCAGGCGGTGATTGACGTCAACCTGACCGGCGTCTTCCTCTGCACCCGCGAAGTGGCGGCGAAAATGATCGAGCAGAAGAGTCAGGGCGCGATCATCAATATCTCGTCGATTTCACGTGCGGGCAATATCGGACAGACCAACTACTCGGCAGCCAAGGCTGGCGTGGCGGCTGCGACGGTTACCTGGGCAAGGGAACTGGCCCGCTACGGTATCCGTGTGGCAGGTGTGGCTCCGGGATTCATCGAAACCGAAATGACCGGCAGCATGCGTCCCGAAGCACTTGAGAAAATGACCTCAGCGATCCCGCTCAAGCGCATGGGCAGGCCCGACGAGATTGCACACTCGGTGGCTTATATTCTGGAGAATGATTATTTCAGCGGACGCATCCTCGAACTGGATGGCGCGATGCGAATCTAGTCAGCGCGTAAAAGCAGCGGGCGACGCACAGGGTGTGCGCCGCCCGCCCTTCGCTTACCAGCTTACGCCGAAGCCAGCGGTGTAGCGCGTCTTGTCGACATCGCCATTGCTCGAACCACTGATGACGTTCTTCTCGGCTTTCAGGTTAAGCGACGCCCAGTCGGTCACCTTGTAGCGCAGCCCCGCCTCGACATCCAGCGAGTAATCGGCAACGGAGCTCAGCGGCTTGCCCAGTTCGCCGTTGGTGAAGAATTCGACCTTCTTGCCAATCAGGTAGCGGTTGTAATCCCAGGTGCCGGCAACGGAATAGAAGTTTTCCTTCTCGTCGTTGGAGAACTCGAAATCGGTACGGTTAAGCAGCGCACCGACCTTGAATGCACCCAGTTCGTCATCCCACAGCTGGTAACCTGGACCGGTACCTACGACGCGCTGACGAGACAGATCCTCGACCTTGTCGCGTTTGTAGCTGACGCGGCCATCCCAGAAGAATTTCTCGGTCAGGAAGCGGTCCAGCGAGTACTCGGCGCTCCAGTTGTCAGTGCCAACCACATCGTCGGTGGTCTCGCGGTTGTAATCGCCCTTGGCGTTGTGACGCCAGTCGCCATGACGAGCCGAGGTCTTGAAGGCGACGTTGTAATCATTGGTATCGTTTTCGGCCTGCTGGAAATCCAGCGCCGCATCGATGTTGCCTTTCCAGACAAGATCCGTGATAACCGGCTTGGGCTTGATGATCTGATGGATACTTGCCAGATCGACGGTCTTGGGCGCATCGCCATTGGCCAGCACGACCTTGCCGTCATCCGCAGCCTGCAGCGAATTGGAGACTTCGCCGCCATGCTCATCCTGCTTGACCAGCAACGGCTGATCGCTTTTCAGGGTCTTGACCTGCTTCCAGTCCAGCGCGATAGCGCCGCCGTATTCGGTCTGCAGCAGCAGCTTGCCGCCGTCGAACACCTTGATTGTGCCGGTCAGGCGGTCGCCATTCTTCAACCAGACGGTATCGGCAAGCAATGGAGTGGAAACAGCAGTGATTGCAAGGCACAACAGGGTTCTGGACAACATAAGCGATAACTAGGCTCTGTAAGGCGGGAATCGGGCATTTTCCTGCGGGGGAGGTGACGGGACGATCCATGTACCACCAAGCACGGTGGTAACTGACAGCCCGGACAACCAAAAGTTCACTGAACGACAATCAATATCGTTTTTATACAGGATTATCGCGTGGCAGAACCGGACTTAACATTACTTTACCCGGCAGAACAATCGCCGAGCGAGGCGCGACGCACCGCTCTCTACCTGACGATGGCGCAGATACCGGAAGGCAAAGTGGTCGCCTACGGGCAGCTCGCCGAACTGGCGGGCCTGGGCCGAGCTGCACGCTGGGTGGGCCGTACGTTGAGCCAGCTGCCGGACGGCTCTTCCCTGCCCTGGCACCGGGTTTTGGGCGCCGGTGGTCGGCTCAGTCTGCCGCCCGGCAGCGTTTCCGGTGATGAACAACGGGCACGTTTACGCGCCGAGGGCGTGACCATTGTGAATAATCGGGTTGATATGCAGCGCCATGGCTGGCGTCCCCTATAGCACAGCGGTTAGAGTGCGCCCTTTGTTTTCGTAACCTGAGGCAGATTCCAGCCCATGCCCCGTAAAACCTGGCGCGCCGCGCTCGCCGCATATGCCAGCCCGTCGACATTAGTGTTACTGCTGCTCGGATTCGCTGCGGGCATGCCTTATATGCTGGTCTTTTCGACATTGTCCGTGTGGTTGCGCGAAGCCGGTGTCGCGCGCGAGACCATCGGCTATGCGAGCCTGATCGGCCTTGCCTACGCCTTCAAATGGGTCTGGTCGCCATTGCTCGACCAATGGCGTCTGCCCCTGCTCGGTAAACTCGGGCGACGTCGCTCCTGGCTGGTGCTGGCACAGAGCCTGGTGATTCTCGGCCTGATCGGCATGGGCTTCTGCGATCCGCAGAAGCATTTGTCCTGGCTGATCGCAATTGCCGTAGTGGTGGCCTTCGCCTCCGCAACGCAAGACATCGCCATTGATGCCTACCGACTGGAAATTGCCCAGGACACGCAACAGGCTGCCCTCGCCGCCAGCTACATGTCCGGCTACCGGGTCGCTGCACTGCTGGCGACCGCGGGTGCACTGTATTTCGCCGAGGGCTTCGGCTCGACGGGCTTTGCCTACAAGCATTCGGCGTGGACCGGTACTTATGTGCTGTTCGGTCTGCTGATGCTGCCCGCCCTGGTCACCACACTGATCATGCGCGAGCCGCCGGTGCCGCTGCGCACCCAGCTGTCGGCAGCGCGCTATGGCTTTACGCACCAGTTGGCCTCGGTGTTCGTGCTGATTGTGCTGCTGGTCTCCGTACCGGCGATGTTTACCCAACTTTACAATACCGACTTCGCCAGTGTGCTGTTCAACGGCACCAGCTGGATGGACCTGTTGCTGGAAGACCGGGCGTTTTTACGCGCGATTCTCTACACGCTCCTGACCATCGCCTGCCTGTCCTCGATGGGTCGCCGCGGACTGGCACCGGTGCTCACTCCGATCAACGATTTCATCATGCGCTACCGCTGGCAAGCGCTGCTGTTGCTGGGCCTGATCGCGACCTACCGGATGTCGGACACGGTGATGGGCGTCATGGCCAACGTGTTCTACATCGATCAGGGCTTTACCAAGGACCAGATCGCCAGCGTCAGCAAAATCTTCGGCCTGATCATGACCCTGCTGGGGGCCGGTATCGGCGGGCTGCTGATCGTGCGCTTCGGCATCATGCCGATCCTGTTCATCGGCGGCCTGACCTCAGCCTCGACCAACATCCTGTTCCTGTTGCTGGCGGACATGGGCCCGAACGTGAAGATGCTGATCCTCACCATCTCGCTGGACAACCTTAGTTCCGGGCTGGCGACATCGGCGTTCGTCGCCTACCTGTCGAGCCTCACCAACCTGAAGTTCTCCGCCACGCAATACGCCTTGCTCAGCTCCATCATGCTGCTGCTACCGCGCCTGCTGGGCGGCTACTCCGGTGTGGTGGTGGAAAAGTACGGCTACCACAACTTCTTCCTGATCACCGCGCTGCTGGGCATTCCGACGCTAGTGATGATCATCCTGCAATGGAACCGAGAGATACGCACGGCGAAGACCGAGCCGCCTCAAGAGGCTTCCGTTATCGACAAGCCCTGAGCCCTGGCCAACCCTTCAAGGAACAACATTGGACACCGAAAACAAAGCACGCGCTTTCAACCCCGTTCCCCTGATCCTTATCAGCCTGGGGATCTGGCTGCCCATCATCGGCACCCTGCTGACATATTATCTGTCGCGAGATGCTGATGCCCTGTCCGGGTCAATGGCGTTTGGCAGCGCCGTAGTGCTGCTCGCGCAGGTTGAAATCTTCGCCATCATCTTCCTGCTGATTTATGCATTCGCCGTAAAACCGTGGAGACTCTCCACAACCCTACGCACGGTGTTCTCGATCAACGCAGTCGCCGCCGTCGTCGCGGCAATCGGCATTATCGTTACGCTGGCCAATATAAGCCTGCAGTAATCGCCGAATAAAAAAGCCCTGACGCTCACCCGCCAGGGCTTTTTTCATATCGCGCGCCCTCCCCTTACAGTCTTTCCTCGTGGCGTCTCTCATTAAGCCGTAAGAAACGCACTACAGCTTCTTATGAATTGGCCGACGACATCGTTAGCCATTCCTCACTGCCTCACCGCGCCTTCAGGAGTAATGTCGCTCGGTAATGGCCCTTTGCAATTTAACTGTATGCCCCCGGAAAGAAGTCTATAGACTCACCCACCTCTCTATATCAGCACTCTCGCTCGGAACGAGCGGCTGGTTTTATATAACGGAGCAACAATGTTAAAGGATCTAACGGCGCTATTTGCGCCACAAAACCGTCGTCTGATCAAACTGACGACCGTTGCCCGTGACGAACAGGAACTCCTGCTGGAACGTTTTTCCGGCACTGAAAGCCTGTCCGAGCTGTTCAGTTTCGAGTTGTCGATGATCAGTCGCGATGCCGGCCTGGAGCTCAAATCGCAGATCGGCCAGCCTGCACAACTGGCAATAGAGCTGGCCACCGGCGAGTCGCGCTTCATCAATGGCTATATCAGTGCCTTCAGCCTGGAAGGCAGCGACGGCGGTCTGGCACGTTACAGCGCAACACTGAGCCCCTGGCTGTGGATGCTCTCGCGACGCGTCGACTCGCGCATATTTCAGGAACAGACCATCGAAGCCGTTATCCGAACGGTATTTGCGGTCTATGGCGCGTTGCCCGATTTCGAGTTTCAACTCAGCCAGCCACTCAAGACACACAGTTACATCACCCAGTACCGTGAAAGCGATCTGACCTTTGTATTGCGCTTGCTGGAACACGAAGGGTTGTTCTTCTATTTCGATCACAATCAGGAAAAGCACACGCTGATCATTCTTGATCACTCGCGTGACCTCTCGCCCCTGCCGCAACAGCCCACCATTCGTTATCACAGTGCATCCGTTACCGAGACAGCGGATTCGATTACCGAATGGCGCAGCCATCGACGCCTGCAGTCGGGGCGCATGTCCATTCAGACTTTCGATTACAAGCAGCCGCGCAATTCGCTGCCGGTTGGCATGCCGAGTCTCAACGAGCAGGGCAACGTCGATTCGTATGAAGTGTATGACGTGCTCGATCACTACAGCCACGGCACCTTCAATGACGGTGAACGCCTGGTACGTCAGCGTCTGGAGGCCATTGAAGTTCAGGGCAAGACATTCACCGGCAACAGTAACTGCCGCGCCATGTACCCTGGCCACACCTTTGAACTGACCCAACATTTTGATCATGACCGCGGCTCTGCTGAAGATCGCAGTTTTCTGCTGATATCGGTCAAGCATGAGGGCAGCAACAATTACCTGTCGGACGAAGGCGCGGGCTACACAAACGAGTTCGTGTGCATTCGCCACAAAATCCCCTACCGTCATCCGATCACCGTCCCGCGCCCGAGCATTCCGGGCCCTCTGAGCGCCATCGTGGTCGGGCCGGAAGGTGAGGAAGTGTTCACTGATGAACTGGCGCGGATACAGGTCAGGTTCCACTGGCAGCGCGGCGACAGCCTACCGCAAGGCACCACCTGGTTAAGAGTGGCGATGCCCAGTGCCGGTAGCGGCTTCGGGCATCAGTTCATGCCACGCATCGGCCAGGAAGTGCTGGTGACGTTTGTGGCAGGCGATATCGACCGGCCTCTGGTGACGTCGGTGCTCTACAACAACATTAATCTGCCGCCACGCTTCAGCAAGGCCTCGGGGCTGCCCGGCAACCGCACGCTGTCGGGGATCCGCACCCAGGAACACAAAGGCAGCGGCTTCAACGAACTGCTGTTCGATGACACGCCGGGCTCGCTGCGCGCTCGCATGGGCACGACCCATCAGGCCACCGCCCTCAACCTGGGCAAACTGACCGATCCGCGTACTGACGGCACCGCTCAGCCACGCGGCAACGGCGCAGAACTGCGCACCGATGCCGCCATCGCCCTGCGTGCCGCGCAAGGCATGTTGCTGACCACCTATGCGCGTACCGACGCAAAAGGCTCACAGCTGGATCGCGAAGAGCTGCTCAAACTGCTGGCCGAGTGCGGCGAGCTGTTCAAATCCCTCGGCGAAACCGCAGCCGCACGTGGCAGTCAGGCGGTGGATGTCAAAGGTATGGAAGCCTTGCGCCAGTCGCTCGACCAATGGCCCGCGCCGGACAATAACGGCCTGGGCGACCCGGTACTGGCCATGACCGCTGCCGCCGGCATTGCCAGCGCCACACCACGCTCGCAGGTTCACTATGCGGGTGAAAATCACGACACCACTGCGCAGGACAACCTGCAATTGACCAGCGGCGCGGCCATGCACCTGCAAGCAGGCAAAGGGCTGTCGGCCTTCGCTCAGGATGCAGGCATCAGCGCCATCGCCAACCGCGGCAAGGTGCTGGTGCAAGCGCAGGAAGACGACATCGCCCTCAATGCCCAGAAAAACCTGCACGTCTCGGCCGTCGAAGGCGAAGTGGTCATCACCGCGCCGACCATCCGCCTGGTCGCCGATGACGGCAGTTACATCAAGATTGGCGGCGGCGTCGAGATCGGCTCACAGGGCAAAGTCACCGTGCACGCCAGCGAACACGACTGGATCGGCCCCAAGACCGACAGCGCTGCTATCCCCTCTTTCGGCCGCGACCCCGCCGCCCAGCAGGTCACCTTCCACTACCCCGGCCACAGCGAACAAAGCCCGCGGGCAGCAGCGGATCACTCGTATGAAATCAAACTGGAAGATGGCAGCCTGGTGAAAGGAATGACGAACGCAGACGGACTGACCGAGCGCGTGGAACGCGAAATGATGCATCAGGCGCAAGTATCGGCACTGCGCAGCGGCACCCCGAAAGGAGGTGCGCAATGAACGGCGCCGATGAATACGCCGTTGCCCAAGGCAACACACGCCTGATCCCCAACCTCAACACCACCTGCAAAATGGAAGTGCCCGGCGATTTGCCAGGCGTAGTGATCTTTCTGCACGGTGTGAATGACCCGGGGGCGTCGTACAGCATGGTGGAGAGCGGGTTGTGTCAGGGGGTGAATGAGCGACTGGACCGGCCGGATCTGGTGCCGGGGCGATACGGGGCTGAGTACGACATCGCGAAAAAAAAACTCAGAGCCAAACAACAACTGGAAGATCAAGATAAACAGCTACTCGACGACCCAGACACCCATCTTTACAGACGTGATACTGACGACCCGAAAACGCGCAGCCTGCTGATTCCCTTTTATTGGGGATATCGGGCCGACCCCAGCGAAATCAGCCGGGACAAGAACAACGCCCCCACTAAACTGCGTGACCAGTATCAGGACATACAAGGTAATCGCCTGGATCGGCATTTTGGCAAGGCCGGTGGTTATTTTGTCAATGCCACCAATAACCTGCTGGAAATGTATGACAAGGGCCTGCCACTCACCATGCGCCTTAAGATTGCCCGAAAGACGCTACCCAACACACATTTTCTGGGGGATAACCCACATCGACGTTATTACGTGCTGGCTGCTCACCGGCTCGCGATGATGGTCAAGGAGATACGCAGGGTGTCTCCCGACGAAACCATCACGATCATGGCGCATAGCCAAGGCACGTTGATTACCCTGCTGGCGCAAGCACTGCTGGTGGACGGGGGGCATCGTTGCGCGGACACCATCATCATGGTGGACACGCCCTACTGCCTGTTCCCGGAAGTCACCCCCAAAGATCAAGACACGCTAACCACACTGATTCGCATCGTGGCACAGGTGACTCAGGCACCCCACACCCAGCCGCCGCTTTCAGACCTGTGCAACCCCGCAACCTACTGCGGAAGAAGCGGCCCGCAGTGGTCACCGACACAAGGTACGCGCAAAGACAAGGGCAAAGTCGGTAACCTGACGGTATTCCCTGAGCGTGATAACCGCGGCAAGGTATACCTGTATTTCTGCCCGGACGACACCACCGTTGCACTGGATGACGTAAGAGGCATCGGCACGTTTGGGGTGTGGGACATCCATGGCAAAGACAGTACTCGCAACCCTATGGCTGAATTGAAGGCCGTGCGCTTTTATCAACGCATGTGGACCAAGCGCTACCGTGACGATTCTCCGGTCATGGTTGGAAAGCCTCTAGGCTATGATCTGTTGCGCGCCAAAAACGAATCTCGCTATGCCGGCGACAGTTGGTTCGCAGGGCTCCTTTCGAAAGGCCCTACAGAAGAAGGGCATAGGATACTGATCAACGCTGAACAACTGTATCCACCACACGCCCCCGCTATGTTTGGCGGGGAGGAGGAGAATTACAGGGGCGATCAGAACAAATCAGGGCGTGACAGGCCCGATGACGCTAACAAAGCCAATGCCGTGGGCAACCCAAGGGCCAAGCTCAGATGGCACTTTGTGCGCAACCACACAGGATCGATAGACCTAGAGCGAGAGCTTGCCCAATGGAATATGGGCAAAGCGCCAGGTCAACAGACCCGCATCATAATCAAGCGAAGACTGACAGGCGACGGCGCACCAAGGCCTTCGGATACTTACGAGATACTGCGCGAGGACACGCCGGACGAAATACGTGAGTTCATGGATGAAAGCAATTCGACCGAGGTGCTGGACTTCAATAGCTATCACTCGGGCCTGTTGCGAAGCCCGGAAAACCATCAATGGGTAACGGCGATGGATATCGCGATTGGTCAGGCGAAATGCTTGGACGACCCGGCGATGCGTGATGTACTGGTGGCGATTGCGGATTGGAAGATGGACAAGAAGAAATTTGAAGTTGTTGAGAAACTGCCTGGCTGGATAAAACTTAGCGACGAAGCTCAGGCATTGGTGAAAGCCAGTAATGCTTACTACGAACGAGGCATATTCCCCCCGCCAGAGCTAGTACCATTAACACCGCCATCCTTACTCACAGGCTCTCAGATTAAGGGAGTCTCTAAATGACGGCGTACCCAAGGAAAGCCTTGATACGACCCAAGCTGAAGCCGTATATCTGGATAATAGGAATACTGCTTTCCCTCTGGATAGGATTTGTCCTGCTAGTCTATTTAAACGCACAGGAAAACAACATGGAACTCCGTGACATACACTCGGTAACGCGCTGGGGCATTGCGGCTATTTTTGGCACTGTGCTGCTGACCTACAGTGGTCACTGGTGGGGCAAAGCCGTTGCTCATGAAAAAGTCGAACTGGCGGCATACAAATCCAACGTTGCAGCACAGATATCAGATCAACAGGCCACTCAAAAACGAAATTACGCCTTGGAAATCCGGGGGGTAGGAATGGCAGTACATGGCTGGCATCAATCGTCAATCTGGCGAGAGATCGTTAAAAAAAATAGCAATTTCGTTTCAATATACTCGTCAGATGCAAAGGACTACAATCCCGGTCTGAGTTCACGCGAGACTACTAGAGACATCAATATACGCGTAGCCTTCCAACATTCTGCAGATGTGGCTGTGCCATATTGGCCCATCCCAACGTTTGCAATTGCCCCCCCAAAACAACCATCAGACACAGGTGCCGCCGACAACATTCTCAACGGGCGCAACGCCGCTACTTTAGGTGTGACGTTATTCTTGTGGCAAGACGCTGAAAACACTACTCACGCTCAAAAAATACTTAACCGTTTATTCAGTTTTTTTGAGGACAACCTGCAAGTACCTCAAGCGCTAATAGTAAGTGAAGACGGTGATGTCACGCGAAACGGATTACGCGTTGCAGGTACTCCGGGCATGCCAAAAAACGCTCAAGTAGTTCCAACGGTATTTGAAAGCATGACCGGCCTGCTGGTTACTCGATCGGATCGAGTGGATCACTACATCCGTCCCTATGCGACTAACGATTCAGATGACAATCAAAACAAAAGTAGCGATCTGGGCAAGCTGTGGGCTTTTTACTGGGAGCGTGACAAGAATCTGTATGAAGCAGGAGCAGGCACCTATAATCCCAAGGTACCGGATGCCCCGAGCACCATGTCCACCGCCTACTGGCAATCCCAGCTCCCCACCCTCTGGAAGACCATCAGCAATCGCGGCCCTGGCAACTTCGAGCCCTCCCCCTGGCTGCCAATCCGTTGGGGTCAGCATCAGGTCAAGGAGTTCGATGCTGCGCCGGTACTCGGCTATCTGCACCGCCCGATCAAGGCGCCCATGCAGGATGAAAACGGCAAGCGTCTGAAACCGGCCTTGCAAGCCAAAGCGTTGCAAGCCGCCTGGGTGCAGGCGCTGGATACTTTGCCAGATGGCCAGAAACCTGTGCGGGTGTTCTACGACAGCACCAACAACCCGGAAGCGGAAATCGCCCTGAACAACGCCCTGCACGACCTGAACAAGGACGGCCACGGTCTTGAGCTGGGCAATGTTGAAGAGGGCTACGACATCGGTCGTCGTCTGGGCAATACCGGGGTTAGTGGTGCACTGGTCGAGATCAATCTGGCGACCATCGCCAGTTACAAGGATGGCGGCGTCAGTGCCGTGGTCTACGCCGGCACCGATGGCAGCCTGACCGTACAAATGGTCCGCCCGCCCGATGAAGCCCGCAAAGCGAAGAACAGCCAGAACCGCGGCGCAGACCCGTTCACCTTCGGCTCGCCAACCGGCGGGGCACCTGCGGAGTGAGTTATCCCGTCTGCCTGGGCGACGCCACCAGCAGTGGTGGCCGAGTGGTGTCCTGCCAACTGGCAGGCACCCACACCCTCAACGGCAAGCCTCCGGCCGTGCTGGGCGACAAAGCCACCTGCCCGCTTCATTCAGGAGAATTCGCCTTTATCGAAGGCCACCCCACCCGAAAACTGAACGGCATACCGGTGGTCCTGCACGGCCACCGACTGGCGTGCGGCTGTCAGGGTGTGGCCAGCCACGCCATGAATGTGCGAGTGGTTTAGGATATTTCGTGATCAGGTCATGCAATGGAAGCACAGGAAAACCATATGGAATTGCGTGACATACATTCGATAACACGCTGGGGCATTGTAGGGATTTTAAGTGCGGTTCTGCTTAGCTACAGCGGGCATTGGTGGGGCAACGCGGTCGCTCATGAAAAAGCTGAACTGGCCGCTTATAAATCCGAAGTGATCACTCAGAATGCAGAACAGGAGGCTGCTCGACAGCGAACCTATTCACTGGAGATAAGAGGTGGCGGAATTGGCATCTATGAAGATCATCAGTCTGAAATCTGGGATTTCATAAAAAAGAAAAACAATAATTTTGTCTCTATCTTTTCACGGGATCCCAAGGATTATGACCCCTCACTCGACGCTAGAGAGATCAGCGCAGATATAAAATTACAAGTCGCTTTCAAACATTCAGCGTCTGAATCCGTAGCCTATTGGCCGATTCCAGTCTTCGCGCTTGGCCCACCTAATCCATATGAAAAACCCTACAGAGCCGCAAACCTGATCAACGCCGGTCGCAATGCTGCTACTCTCGGCGTCACGCTATTCCTATGGCAGGACGATGAGAGCACGAGCAATGCTCAAGCCATGATTGAGCGACTTTTCAAGTTCTTCAACGATAATCCGCAGGTCCCACAAGCATTGATCGCAAGTCAGGACGGCGACGTCACACGAAACATTTATCGTAAACGTGGTACCCCCGGCCTGCCCAAAAATGCTCAGGTCGTACCGACCGTGTTCGAAAGCATGACAGGCCTACTTGTCACCCGTTCGGATCGTGTAGACCGGTATATTCGTCCTTATGCGATAAGCGAAAAAGAAGACAATCAAAACAAAAATACCGATCTGGGCAAACTTTGGGCTTTTTATTGGAGCCGTGATAAAGCATTTTCAGACTGGTACGAAAGCGAGGAGAACGCCAAGGGGATTGAAAGCCCCTACGCTCCAGGCACCATGTCCACCGCCTACTGGCAATCCCAACTCCCCACCCTCTGGAAAACCATCAGCAATCGCGGCCCTGGCAACTTCGAGCCCTCCCCCTGGTTGCCGATCCGCTGGGGTCAGCATCAGGTCAAGGAGTTCGACGCTGCGCCGGTGCTTGGCTACCTGCATCGCCCGATCAAGGCGCCCATGCAGGATGAAAACGGCAAGCGTCTGAAACCGGCCTTGCAAGCCAAAGCCTTGCAAGCCGCCTGGCTAAAGGCACTAGACACACTGCCTGAGGGTCAGAAACCTGTGCGGGTGTTCTACGACAGCACCAACAACCCTGAAGCGGAAATTGCCCTCAACAATGCCCTGCACGACCTGAACAAGGACGGCCACGGTCTTGAGCTGGGCAATGTCGAAGAGGGCTACGACATCGGCCGCCGTCTGGGCAATACCGGGGTCAGTGGTGCGCTGGTCGAGATCAATCTGGCGACCATCGCCAGTTACAAGGATGGCGGCGTCAGTGCCGTGGTCTACGCCGGCACCGATGGCAGCCTGACCGTACAAATGGTCCGCCCGCCCGATGAAGCCCGCAAAGCGAAGAACAGCCAGAACCGCGGCGCAGACCCGTTCACCTTCGGCTCGCCAACCGGCGGGGCACCTGCGGAGTGAGTTATCCCGTCTGCCTGGGCGACGCCACCAGCAGTGGTGGCCGAGTGGTGTCCTGCCAACTGGCAGGCACCCACACCCTCAACGGCAAGCCTCCGGCCGTGCTGGGCGACAAAGCCACCTGCCCGCTTCATTCAGGAGAATTCGCCTTTATCGAAGGCCACCCCACCCGAAAACTGAACGGCATACCGGTGGTCCTGCACGGCCACCGACTGGCGTGCGGCTGTCAGGGTGTGGCCAGCCACGCCATAAATGTGCGAGTGATTTAGGATATTTCGTGATCAGGTCATGCAGCGCAAGTACAGGAAACGACATGGAACTGCCCCCTCAATTGGAACAAGGAAGAAACATGTACACGCGTTTTTGTCAGGCCGTCGTAGGGGTGCATTTAGTCGCCGGGATGGTTCTATTAGCGGGCTGTGCGCAAGAGTCAGTGTCCCCGTGTGACGAGTTGATTGGTGACTACGCCACAAAGCCCAAGAATCAGCCAAGGATTCGTATCGAGAAAAGCGGCGAGAAGTTCTTGTTCACGCATAGCGAATCGGGTGCACAGGTCAGTGAGCCGCTCACCCCCTTACCCAACGCCGAAATAGTGGAAATGTTTGAAGGCAAGATAGTCCCGCCTCGCTGCATTCTCACCGCTGATGGTATGAAGATAATGAAGCTCCCCGCTGGCAGCGGCGTTAATCCCACAGAGGATCCCGATCGGAAACTTTCGCAGTATCCCGAGCCGACCCCATTCCTCATGGGCATATCTGCGGGAATAGCGGCTGTACTGGGTCTTTACCCGGTGCCTCATCAAGAAAAACTCAAAGATATCAACGAGGAAGATGAGGACGACGACGGTTACATTTACAGTAAATAACCTACTTTTTGTGCCGGAGAGCTGAAAGGCATGTTCGTATCAACAGACGGTAAAGCGCCCGGGCATCGCTGAAGGCAGACAATCATCAATCATGAAAAGAGCCTTTTCCTGAACCTGCAAATAAAGAAAAGCCCCGACTCTCATGAGCCAGGGCTTTTTCATACCGCACTCACAACTATTCCTGAACCACCCGCACAATCCGTTGCGGCAGTGGGATCTCGATGCCTGCGTCCTTCAGGCGGTCGCGCGCTTCGATGTTGAACATCGACGTCACGTCGCCCATGTCGCCACTGCTGGTCCAGACGCGCAGGGACAAGGTAATTGCGTTCTCCCCCAGCGCAGCCACCACAGCCTGGGGGGCCGGGTCCTTGAGTACGCGTGGGTCGTCTGCCATGTCCAGCAGGACCTGCAATGCTTTCCTCAAATCCGCATCATGGCTGACGCCGATGTCGAAGGTGATCTTGCGGGTCGGCTGACGGTTGGTGTTGGTGATGATGCCGTTGGACAGGTTGCCGTTGGGAATGATCACCGTACGGTTGTCGCCGGTGCGCAGCACGGTGTGGAAGATCTGGATGTTGTCGACGGTTCCCGACACACCTTGGGCTTCGATCCAGTCACCGATACGGAACGGACGGAACAACAGAATCAGTACGCCACCGGCGAAGTTCGCCAAGCTGCCTTGCAGGGCCAGACCGATCGCCAGACCGGCCGCACCGATCGCCGCCACAAAGGAGGTGGTTTCCACGCCGATCATCGACGCGACGCTGACCACCAGCAGGATTTTCAGAATGATGTTGGCCAGGTTGCTGACAAAGCCCTGCAAGGCCAGATCGGCGTGTCGCAAGGCCAGCAAGGCGCCCAGTTTGCCGGTCAGCCGGTTGATCAGCCACCAGCCTACGCACAATGTAACGACTGCCAGCAGCAAGCGGCTGCCGTACTCCATGATCATCGGAATCCAGGCCTGCGACGCTTGCCACAGATGACCGACTTCTGCGTTTAAATCCATCGTTATCTCCTTACTCGTCACGAACTGCGATCAAAACCACGGCAGCATGCCGTCATTTCAATGCTCAGGGCGATTCGGACTGGCCAGGGAACGCAGGGTTCCCCGGCTTTCAATGCAACGATCAGTCGCGGAAGTTGTTGAATTGCAACGGCATGCCAGAATCGTAGGCACGCAGCGCTGCGATGGCTTCTTGCAGGTCATCGCGTTTTTTGCCGGTCACCCGCACCTGCTCGCCCTGAATGGCGGCCTGGACCTTGAGTTTGGCTTCCTTGATGTGAGCGACGATTTTCTTCGCCAGCTCCTTGTCGATGCCTTCACGCAGGATGACTTCCTGCTTCATCAATTTGCCGGAAGCATAAGCGTCCTTGATCTCAAGGCACTTCGCGTCGATCTTGCGTTTGACTAGCGCCAGCTTGAGGATTTCGATCATGGCCTCCAGCTGGAAGTCTGCTTCTGCAGTCAGCGTGACGGTCAGTTCCTTGAACTCGAACGTGCCTTTGCCTTTGAGGTCATAGCGACGGTCCAGCTCTTTGATAGCGTTGTCGACGGCATTCGTGACTTCGTGTTTATCCAATTCGGACACTACGTCGAACGAGGGCATGTATGTTCTCCAGATAAACGGCGTGCGCACAATTCGGGCACGCATGACTTGACGGTGTGAAAGAACGCTCATTATAACGAGACTTTTCCAGCGTTCACTGTGAGCCTCCATGCACATCCTTGTTTTCACCTTCTGCAGACCGCTTCAGCGCCATAACGTGCCGCTGTGATGGCGGTGACATGGCATGTTCTCGGTGCAGGCAGCCTGGGCAGTCTCTGGGCGACGCGACTGGCACGCGCGAATCTGCCGGTGCGGTTGATCCTTCGCAACGCTGATCGGCTGGCCGCCTATCAAGCCAATGGCAGCTGCGTGACGCTGGTCGAGAACGATATTGCCCATGCGTACCCGGTCGAAGCGCAGACCGCCGACCATCGACAACCCATCGAACGACTGCTGGTGACCTGCAAGGCTTACGAGGCCGAGCAGGCTGTCGCTCAGCTGGCTCCGCGACTGACGGCGCAGGCCGACGTCATCCTGTTGCAGAACGGCCTGGGCAGCCAGGACGCAGTGGCTGCGCAAATCCCCCACGCGCGCTGCCTGTTTGCCTCCAGCACCGAAGGCGCGTTTCTGGAATCGGACTGGCACGTCAGGTTCGCTGGCCATGGTTTCAACTGGCTGGGGGATGCATCCAACCCGACAGCCCCCGCGCTTCTGCAGGACTTGCACGACAGTGGCATTCCCCACCAATGGACGCCGGACATCCTGACCCGCCTGTGGCGCAAGCTGGCCCTCAACTGCGCGATCAACCCGCTGACGGTGCTGCATGACTGCCGTAATGGTGGCCTGCTCGAGCACGCCTGCGAGGTCGCCACGCTGTGCGCCGAGCTGACCGAGCTGCTGGGCCGCTGCGGCCAGCCAGCGGCCGCGCAGGAGCTGCATGCCGAAGTGCTGCGGGTCATCCAGGCGACCGCCTCCAACTATTCATCCATGTATCAGGATGTGCTTCACGGACGACGCACCGAAATCAGCTACCTGCTGGGTTATGCGTGCGCAGCCGCAGCGCGTCATGGCAGCCCCGCACCGCACCTGCAGCATTTGCAGACGCGTCTGACAGCCCATCTGGCAAGCAAGGGTTTGCGTACCGACTAGCCCGCGCTACCCTGCTCGCATCACCCGTCACTGCGACTTGCCCAATGCCTTTGCGCCAACGCCTGGAAAACCTGCCAGTCGGCCAGAAACTGCTGGCCGCCCTGCTGGTCCTGATGACCACCGTACTGCTGGTCGCCAACCTGACCTTCATCAGCGCGGCCTATTACATCTCTCAAGAGGCGATGGCTCCGCAGGCCCTGCAGACCATCGGCCGGCTGATCAGCAGCGCCAACCTCAACGAACGGGCCTTGTACTCGCCTGATGAGGCGCGCGCGCTGCTCAAGGAACTGAGAAGCTACGGGCCGTTACGTGCCGCAGCTCTTTATGACAACAACGGCGAGCGGCTTGAGCAGATGCATCAGGGCGAAAGCCTTGAGCTGCCCAGACACTTCAAAGACATGGACAACTGGCGCCTGACCGAATTTCGCAGTACGCAGGTCATTACCGTACCGAAGGGCGACGAGCCGCCAGGGCATCTGTTGCTGGTTGCCAGCAGCGAGCTGCCCCCAGCGTTTTACACCGGTACGCTGACTGCCAGCCTGGGCATTCTGGTGTTCAGCGTGTTGCTGTGGCTGGTGGTGGCACGGCAGATTCGGCGCCTGATTACTGAACCTATTTATCAGCTTGAAGAACTGTCCCGGCAGGTGACCCGCGAAGAGAACTACGCACTCCGCGCAGAACCCGGTAACGAGGATGAAATCGGCAGCCTGGCCGAGGCGTTCAACACCATGCTGTCGCGTATCGAGGCGCGTGAACAGCAACTCAAGCGCGCGCGGGACGACTCGCAGGAAGCCTACGATCAGGCCCAAGGGCTGGCCGAGGAGACACGCCACACCAACCGCAAGCTGGAGCTGGAAGTCCAGGTGCGCAGCAAGATCGAGAAGAAGCTCACCGGCTTCCAGAACTACCTCAACAGCATCATCGACTCGATGCCGTCGGCGATGATCGCGCTGGATGAACAGCTGTACGTCACCCAGTGGAATCAGGAGGCGACGGCATTGTCCGGGACGACTCTGGACGAAGCGCTGAACCAGCCGATCTTCCTGGCCTTCGAGCCGATGCGCTCGTTTCTGCCGCAGATCAAGCACACCGTCGAGCGCCACAGCGTGACCAAGATCGAGCGCGTGACCTGGATCAAGAATGACGAGTCCCGCCACTACGCGCTGACGTTCTACCCATTGACCGGTGATGCCGGGCGCGGCGTGGTGATCCGGATCGATGACATCACCCAGCGCATATCGCTGGAAGAAATGATGGTGCAGTCGGAAAAAATGTTGTCCGTCGGCGGGCTGGCAGCAGGCATGGCGCATGAGATCAACAACCCGCTGGGCGCCATTCTGCACAACGTGCAGAACATCCGCCGGCGGCTGTCCCCGGAGCTGCCGAAGAACATCGAGCAGGCCGAGGCCGACGGCGTCGATCTGGCGCAGGTCAACCATTACCTGGAAAGCCGCGAAGTGCCCAAACTGCTCGACGGCATTCAGCAGGCCGGTGCCAGGGCTGCAAAAATTGTCAGCCACATGCTCAATTTCAGCCGCCTGAGCAGTCGTCAGTTATCACCCTGCGACTTGCCTGCCTTGATCGATCAGGCCGTGGAGATCGCCAGTAACGACTTCGATCTGACCATCGGTTTCGACTTCAAGGGCCAGCACATCATCCGTCAGTTCGACCCCGAACTGGGTCCGGTGCCGTGCATTGCCAACGAGCTGGAGCAGGTGCTGCTGAACCTGCTGAAGAATGCCGCGCAGGCCATTCACCAGCGGCCGGAGAGCGAAGAGCCCGGGCGCATCACCCTGCGCACGCGCCTCAATCCGCCGTGGGCCGAGATCCAGGTCGAGGACAACGGCATCGGCATGTCGGAGAACATCCGCAAGCGTACGTTCGAGCCGTTTTTCACCACCAAGGAAATCGGCCAGGGCACCGGACTGGGCTTGTCGGTGTCCTACTTCATTGTCACCAACAACCACAAAGGCCAGATGGAGGTACATTCCTCTCTCGGCACAGGCACCTGCTTTACGCTGCGTCTACCGCTGGTGGCCAACCAGGTGAGCGTTCAGCAGCAGGTCATTTCAAAATCCTGATCAGGAATCGCATCAATGGGCTTTCGTTTGTCGAAGATTTACACGCGCACTGGCGATGCCGGTGAAACCGGTCTGGGCGATGGCCGTCGGGTCTCCAAGGATCATCCGCGCGTCGAGGCCATCGGTGAGGTCGATACGCTCAACAGCCAGCTGGGGCTATTGCTGGCAGGGTTGATCGATGAAGCTCAGCGCGTCCCGGCCCTCAAGGAAGTGATCGAAGTACTTGCACCGTGTCAGCACCGTCTGTTCGATCTGGGCGGCGAACTGGCCATGCCGACCTACAAGGCGCTGAACGAAGCCGAGGTCGAGCGACTGGAGGCCGCCATCGATGTCTGGAATGACGAACTGGGGCCACTGGAGAATTTCATTTTGCCAGGCGGTTCATCGCTGATCGCCCAAGCGCACATCTGCCGTAGCCTGGCGCGCAGTGCAGAACGTCGCTGTCAGCATCTGAATGCTGTCGAGCCGCTGGAAGGCGCAGGACTGGCGTATATCAACAGGCTGTCGGACCTGCTGTTCGTCGCTGCTCGATTGATCGCCAGAAGACAGGGCATTGCCGAGATCCTTTGGCAGCCCGCGCCCAAGCCGGTTTGACGGGCATATCCATTACACGGAGCTCACAGAAGACATCCTCACGCCAGCGGCCTGGCGTTATGTATAGGCCTTGTGGGAGTGAGCGAGGCGGGCTCACGAAGACATCGGTCCAGACGCCCCATTTTCAGGGGTTTTACTGGCCTCTTCGCGAGCAAGCTCACTCCCACGGCCTGCGGCCAGAATCAAGAGCAGACTTGTGTATAACGTCAGGTACTCTGCGTGGGCATGCCGTTCTGGGAGCTCTGCGTCCTCTGCTGAGCGTCAGACGATCTCGTCAGGCCAGAACGCGCGAATCCCGGCAACGCCCTGTGCGCCGCTTTCCCAGGCCTGTTGACGCTCGGCAGGGCCTACGCCACCCAACAGAAAGACCGGCTTATTGAAGCCTGCAATCAGTTGCGTTGCCTGCGGCCAGCCCAGTGGCTGCGCATCCGGGTGGGTCAGGGTTGGCTGAACAGGCGACAGGGTGACGAAATCCACGCCCATCTGCTCTGCCAAAGCCAGCTCTTCGGCGTTATGGCATGACGCCGCCAGCCAACGGTTCTCAGGGAACGGACGCCCGCGACTGGCGTACTTGCGCAGTTGCTCCGCCGTCAGGTGCCAACCGGCGGACGGAAAGTCGCCCAGCCACTCCAGAGGCCCTTTGAGCATGAGCTGCGCCTTGCCGGCACACAGGCCCGCCGCATCCACGGCCAGGTCACGGTACTTCGGGTCGTAACCACCCGGCGCACGCAACTGGACCAGTTTGATGCCGCCTTCGATGGCTTTCTGCATACCGCGCAACAGCTCGATATTGTCCAGCCCCTCAGGGGTGATCAGGTACTCGCCGGGCAAACGTGCCGCCGCGACGATAGGCTGATTGGCGGCCGGAAAGTCATAATTGGCCAGCTCACGCGGGCTGGCCCAGACCAGCGGCTGCCCTTCTGCACCATGCGCCAGGCCAGTGAAGGCCGAGACTTCCCAGACGTCCAGCAGCACCTGCTTGTCCGGATAGTCGTGACAAACCTTGATCAGCGGACGTGCCGCCGTCACCAGGATGCCCAGCTCTTCCTGCAGTTCACGTGCGAGCGCGTCCTGGACGGTCTCGCCCTCCTCGACCTTGCCGCCAGGAAACTCCCAGAGGCCGCCTTGATGCTGAGTGTCGGCACGTCGGGCAATCAATACGCTGCCGTCAGCGTCACGAATGACGGCGGCGGCCACATGAACTCGTTTCACGATCAGAACTCCTCCAGACCGGCCTGCTGCCAGCGTTTGAAAGCAGGCCACTGGTAAATGGTTTCGATGTACTTCAGCGCTTCTTCAGGCAACTCGACACGGTAGCTGCGCAGGCGAATGGCTACCGGGGCAAAGAACGCGTCGGCAATGCTTGGCTTGCCGAACAGAAACGGACCACTTTCGGCCGACGCAGTGCGGCATTCGGCCCACAGTTCGACGATACGGTCGATGTCGTTCTGGGTATCGACCGGGATTACTTCCAGTGCCTGATCCTGGCGCAGGTCCATCGGCATGTTCGAACGCAGACTGACAAAACCGCTGTGCATCTGCGCGCAGGCAGAGCGTGCCTGAGCACGCGCGGCGATGTCACTCGGCCACAGGCCAGCGTCCGGAAAACGTTCGACCAGGTATTCGCAAATGGCCAGCGAATCGATGATCGTGCCGTGCTCGCACTGCAACGCAGGGACCTTGCCGGTGGGTGAATACTTGAGAATGTTCGCACGGGTGTCAGGCTGGTTCAGGCGGATGACCTGATCGGTGAACGAAGCACCGGTCATTTCCAGCACCAGCCAGGGACGCAGCGACCAGGAGGAGTAGCGTTTGTCGCCGATAATCAGGTGCAGGCTCATGGTTCAGCTCCATTGAGCCCGGCGCGAAGACAGGATGCCGGCGCGCCGGGCATTGAATCAGGTGCGATATTCCGCGTTGATCTTCACGTACTCGTGAGAAAGATCGGTGGTCCAGATCGTTTCGCTGCAATTGCCGCGGCCCAGCTCGATACGGATGGTGATTTCTTCTTCGGCCATCACCGCCGAGCCCTGCTCTTCGGTGTAGGTCGTGGCGCGGCAGCCCTGGCTGGCGATGCACACGCCACTCAGGAATACGTCGATCTTGCTCACGTCCAGATCCGGCACACCGGCACGGCCGACAGCCGCCAGAATACGTCCCCAGTTCGGGTCGGAGGCGAACAGCGCGGTCTTGATCAGTGGCGAGTGGGCCACGGCATAACCGACGTCCAGGCATTCCTGATGATTGCCGCCACCGTTGACTTCAACGGTCACGAACTTGGTCGCACCTTCACCGTCACGCACGATGGCCTGAGCGACTTCCATGCACACATCGAACACGGCTTTCTTCAACGCTTCGAATAGCGGGCCTTTGGCCTCGGTGATTTCCGGCAGGTCAGCCTGACCGGTGGCGATCAGCATGCAGCAATCGTTGGTCGAGGTGTCGCCATCGATGGTGATGCGGTTGAACGACTTGTTGGCGCCGTCACGAATCAGGTCCTGAAGCACGCTCTGCGCCACTTTGGCATCGGTGGCGATGTAACCGAGCATGGTCGCCATGTTCGGTCGAATCATGCCTGCGCCCTTGCTGATGCCGGTCACAGTGACGGTCACGCCGTCATGGCTGAACTGACGGCTGGCGCCCTTGGGCAGGGTGTCGGTGGTCATGATCCCGGTCGCCGCAGCGGCCCAGTTATCCACAGACAGATCATCCAGCGCAGCCTGCAGAGCGCCTTCGATCTTTTCCACTGGCAGCGGCTCGCCGATCACGCCCGTCGAGTACGGCAGCACCGCAGAAGCATCGACGCCAGTCAGTTGCGCCAGTGTCTCGCAGGTACGCCGCGCCGCCACAAGACCTGGTTCGCCTGTGCCCGCATTGGCATTACCGGTGTTGGTCAGCAAATAACGCACGGTGCCCTGAACACGCTGTTTGGCCAGAATGACCGGCGCTGCGCAGAACGCATTCAAGGTGAATACACCGGCAACGCTGGAGCCTTCGGCACAGCGCATGACCACGACATCCTTGCGCCCCGGGCGTTTGATGCCGGCAGAAGAAATGCCAAGTTCAAAACCGGGAACCGGGTGCAACGCAGGCAAAGGACCAAGACCAACAGCCATCGGGGTGCTCCTCATGGAGTGTGGCGCCGTCCGCATCGGTACGGCGATCAATGAAAAAACGCCGCGACGGGCAAGCCGGTCGCGGCGCAGGTATTACACAGTCAAAGGCTTAGTTGATCTGGCCGTGACAGTGTTTGAATTTCTTGCCCGAACCACACCAGCACAGCTCGTTGCGGCCCAGTTTCTGGTCGTTGCGAACCGGTTCGGATGCAACGGCAACAGGCGCTTCACCACCCTCTTCGTCGAGCAGCGGCTGCTCGATACCCGGTGCAGGCGCGTGTTCGAACTGCATGCGACTGGCCAGCTCTTCGGCTTCCTGACGCAGGCGTGCTTCTTCTTCCTCTGGATCTTCGCGGCGAACCTGAACATGCGAAAGCACACGAATAGTATCGCGCTTGATCGAATCGAGCAGTTCCTGGAACAGCGTGAAGGACTCGCGCTTGTATTCCTGCTTAGGGTTCTTCTGAGCGTAACCGCGCAGGTGGATACCGTGACGCAGGTGGTCCATGGTCGACAGGTGATCTTTCCACAGGTCGTCCAGCACGCGCAGGAGGATCTGCTTCTCGAAGGAACGCAGGGCTTCGGCGCTGGCCTGGTCTTCCTTCTCGTTGTAAGCCACCAGCAGCTGCGCCATGATTTTTTCGCGCAGGCTGTCTTCGTGCAGGTTGTCGTCTTCGTCGAGCCACTGCTGGATCGGCAGTTGAACCGCGAAGTCGGTGTTGAGCGCCGATTCCAGACCGGCAACATTCCACTGCTCCGGCAGGGATTGTGGCGGAATATGCTGGCTGATCAGGTTGTTGAGCACTTCTTCACGGAAGTCGGCAATGGTCTCGCCAATGTTCTCGGCGGCCAGCAACGTGTTACGCATGTGATAAATCACTTTACGCTGTTCGTTGGCAACGTCATCGAACTCCAGCAATTGCTTGCGGATGTCGAAGTTGCGACCTTCCACCTTGCGCTGCGCTTTTTCGATGGCGTTGGTCACCATGCGATGCTCGATGGCCTCACCGGACTGCATGCCCAGCGCCTTCATGAAGTTCTTCACCCGGTCAGAGGCAAAGATGCGCATCAGGCTGTCTTCGAGCGACAGGTAGAAACGGCTGGAGCCGGTGTCGCCCTGACGGCCGGCACGACCGCGCAGCTGGTTGTCGATACGGCGCGATTCGTGGCGCTCGGAGGCGATGACGTGCAGGCCGCCCGCTTCGATCACCTGCTGATGGCGTTTCTGCCAGTCAGCCTTGATCTGCGCGATCTGCTCCGGAGTCGGGTCTTCCAGATTGGCGACCTCGACTTCCCAGTTGCCGCCCAGCAGGATGTCAGTACCACGACCGGCCATGTTGGTGGCGATGGTCAATGCACCCGGACGACCGGCCTGCGCAATGATTTCCGCTTCTTTCTCGTGGAACTTGGCGTTCAGAACCTTGTGCTCGATGCCTTCCTTGTTGAGCAGGCTGGACATGTGCTCGGAAGTTTCGATGGTCGCTGTACCCACCAGCACCGGACGGTTTTCTGCAAGGCAGGCCTTGATGTCGGTGACGATGGCGGCGTACTTCTCTTCCGCCGTCAGGTAGACGAGGTCGTTGAAGTCCTTGCGCGCCAAAGGCTTGTTAGGCGGGATGACCATCACGGCCAGGTTGTAGATCTGGTGGAATTCGAACGCTTCGGTGTCGGCCGTACCGGTCATGCCGGACAGCTTGTTGTACAGACGGAAGTAGTTCTGGAACGTGGTCGATGCCAGGGTCTGGCTTTCGGCCTGAATGTTCAGGTTTTCCTTGGCTTCGATAGCCTGATGCAGGCCCTCGGAGAGGCGACGACCCGGCATGGTACGACCGGTGTGCTCGTCAACCAGCAGCACCTGACCGTCGGAAACGATGTATTCGACGTTGCGATTGAACAGCTTATGCGCCCGCAGACCGGCATAGACGTGAGTCAGCAGGCCCAGGTTATGCGCCGAATAGAGGCTCTCGCCTTCAGCCAGCAGGCCGACTTCGGTGAGCATTTCCTCGATGAACTGGTGACCGGCTTCGTTCAGCTCGACCTGACGGGTTTTCTCGTCAACGGTGAAATGACCCGGCTTGGTGACTTCGCCTTCCACTTCCTCGATATGCTGCTCGAGCTTGGGGATCAGGCGGTTGATTTCGGTGTACAGCTTGGAGCTGTCTTCAGCCTGACCGGAGATGATCAGCGGCGTACGCGCTTCGTCGATCAGAATCGAGTCGACTTCGTCGATCACGGCGAAATTGAGTTCGCGCTGGAACTTGTCGTCCATGCTGAACGCCATGTTGTCGCGCAGGTAATCGAAACCGTACTCGTTGTTGGTGCCGTAAGTGATATCGGCAGCGTAGGCGGCGCGCTTCTCTTCCGGCGGCTGGAATGGCGTGACGATGCCTACGGTCAGGCCGAGGAATTCGTACAGCGGACGCATCCAGTTGGCATCGCGGCGAGCGAGGTAGTCGTTCACGGTAACCACGTGAACGCCCTTGCCGGACAATGCGTTGAGGTAGACAGCCAGCGTACCGACCAGGGTTTTACCTTCACCGGTACGCATTTCCGCGATCTGACCTTCGTGCAGGGTCATGCCGCCGATCAACTGTACGTCGAAGTGGCGCATGCCCATGACACGCTTACCCGCTTCACGAGCGACAGCAAAGGCTTCAGGGAGCAATTGATCGAGGGTCTCGCCTTTGGCTATGCGGGCCTTGAACTCTTCGGTCTTGGCGCGCAGTTGCTCGTCCGAAAGGGCCACCATTTGCTCTTCGAAGGCATTGACGATCTGTACCGTCTTGAGCATGCGTTTTACTTCACGCTCGTTCTTGCTTCCAAAAAGTTTTTTCAACAAAGGCGCAAACATATCGACAGGATCTTCCACACATAGGAATGGAGGGCGGCCCCGTGAGTCGCCCGTGCAGCCCAGATGGCCGCATGCGAACGAGCATTCTACCCGGAAACGATGGTGAGGAAAGTGGCGTTATTCCACGATGCTGGCACAGCGCTGTGACGGGGCAGGTTTACAATGGGGCCATTTTCAAGCACTTCAACCCGTTATCCGGGGAAGTTACTCATTGATTTGCATATGAAAGCACGGAAATGCCCTGAAAAGCAGCCGTCAGAACGCTTTCTGTTAAGATGTTCATCTTGTTACCCAGGCATCCCACCATGGCCTTTCGTCCTCTGAACGCCCGCCCGCCCGCGGTTTTGCTGCGTGAAGCCAAGCCCCTGAAGGCTATATTTCGTCACGCCGAGCGACTCAGCCACTTGCAGCGCCTGCTCGAAAGCCAGCTGCAACCAGCGGCCCGGGAGCATTGTCGCGTGGCTTCGTGGCGCGAAGGTACCTTGTTGCTGATCGTGACGGACGGTCACTGGGCCACGCGCCTGCGCTACCAGCAGAAACGCCTGCACCGGCAAATGATGGCCTTCGACGAATTCATCAACCTGACCCGCATTGTGTTCAAGGTGCAGCCGCCTGAAGCGCCACGCGGAGCTGCCACGCACACCATCGACCTGTCGGCAGTGGCTGCCGAAAACATTCAGGCCACCGCTGAAGGCATCACCGATCCGCGCTTGCGTGCCGCACTGGAAAGACTGGCCAGCCATGCAAAGGACAGGAAGTAACCCTGCCTGATCGCCGCCAGCACTGACCTCCCCTGAAAAACCCATAAAAAAAGGCCACCCGAGGGCAGCCTTTAAAGAACAAAAGGAAAGAGAGTAAAGCTTGCTTACACGGCCGCGACAGGACGCATGTAAGAAATAGGTGCCGTACTGGCATCCTCGAAAGTCACCACTTCCCAAGCGTCTTTCTGCTCGATCAACGTACGCAGCAGACGGTTGTTCAGTGCATGCCCCGATTTGAAACCCCGGAACTCACCAATCAGGCTGTTGCCCAGCAGGTAGAGGTCACCGATGGCGTCGAGGATTTTGTGTTTGACGAATTCGTCCTCGTAACGCAGGCCGTCTTCGTTCAGTACACCGTCCTTGTCGACCACGATGGCGTTTTCCACGCTGCCGCCGAGTGCGAGGTTGTGCTTGCGCAGGTACTCGATATCACTCATGAACCCGAAGGTCCGGGCACGGCTGACTTCCTTCACGAAGGAAGTACTGGAAAAGTCCACGCTTGCACTCTGGGTGCGGTCACGGAAGACGGGGTGATCGAAATCGATCTCGAAACTGACCTTGAACCCTTCGAAAGGCACAAAAGTAGCGCGTTTACCGCCCTCCTCGACTGTGACTTCACGCAGGATACGGATGAATTTCTTCGGCTCGTCCTGTTCTTCCAGGCCTGCCGATTGAATCAGGAATACGAAAGGGCCTGCGCTGCCGTCCATGATAGGAACTTCGGAGGCAGAGAGCTCGACGTAGGCGTTATCGATGCCAAGGCCAGCCATGGCCGAGAGCAAGTGTTCTACCGTGTCGACTTTGACATCACCATTGACCAGAGTGGTCGACAGAGTGGTGTCACCGACGTTTTCCGCACGCGCAGGGATCTGCACGACGGGGTCAAGGTCAGCTCGGCAAAACACAATGCCGGTATTCACAGGTGCGGGCTTGAGGGTCAGGTAAACCTTCTCCCCGGAGTGCAGGCCTACACCTGTGGCACGGATAATATTTTTCAGGGTGCGTTGTTTTATCATGGCATGGGCCGCTTCAGCGCAAGTTGCGAACTGGTATCAACAAAGGCTGGCGATGATAGCAGACCATGCCTTTGCTGAACACCAATCACCCTAATACCCCTGATACATTTCATCAATCGGCCTGACGACGCAGGAAAGCCGGGATGTCCAGGTAATCGAGATCATCGTTTGGATTCATCTTCGCCGCTGCTGTAGCGCCTGCGTGTGCCTGATTGCGCATCACGGTAGGACGATCCAGGTCACGGTAGTTGACCGACGGTGCTTCCTGACGGGACGCCTGCTGCGCAGGAGCCTGCTGGGTGGTCTGCAGCGTGTTGTCGATGACCTTGACAGGTTTCTCGATTTTCGCGCCCAGGCCGGTGGCAACCACGGTCACGTGCAACTCGTCACGCATGTCCGGATCGATAACGGTACCGACCTTGACCATCGCGTGCTCGGAAGCGAACGCTTCGATGATGCTACCCACGTCCGAGTACTCACCCAGAGACAGATCAGGACCGGCAGTGATGTTGACCAGGATGCCGCGAGCGCCCTGCAGGTTGACGTCTTCGAGCAACGGGTTGCGGATCGCCGCTTCGGTCGCTTCACGTGCACGGTTAGGACCGCTGGCGCAGCCAGTGCCCATCATCGCCATGCCCATTTCGCTCATCACGGTACGCACGTCGGCGAAGTCGACGTTGATCATGCCCGGACGCTTGATGATGTCGGAGATACCGCGAACGGCACCGGCCAGTACATCGTCAGCCTTGGCGAAAGCCGACAGCAGGCTGGCGTCTTTACCGAGGATGGTCAGCAGCTTCTCGTTGGGAATGGTGATCAACGAGTCGACGCTTTCGGACAGCATGCGGATGCCTTCATCGGCGATCTGCATACGCTTGCGACCTTCGAACGGGAACGGACGGGTCACGACTGCGACCGTCAGAATGCCCATTTCCTTGGCCACTTCAGCAATGATCGGTGCTGCACCGGTACCGGTACCGCCGCCCATGCCAGTGGTGATGAAAACCATGTTGGTGCCCTGCAGAACTTCTGCAATGCGCTCACGATCTTCCAGTGCGGCCTGACGACCGACTTCAGGATTGGCGCCAGCGCCAAGGCCCTTGGTCACGCCGGTGCCCAGTTGCAGAATGGTCCGCGCGCCGATGTTTTTCAGCGCCTGAGCATCGGTGTTGGCGCAGATGAATTCCACGCCTTCGATGTTGCTCTTGACCATGTGATTGACAGCGTTGCCGCCACCACCGCCTACGCCGATAACCTTGATAACCGGGCTTTGCGGGACGTTGTCTACGAGTTCGAACATTTTCTCTCTCCTTCCGCTTTCTAGTTAGTTTTGCCTACTGCCTGCCGATACTGCTGGTGAAGCCCTGAATCTGAAGCTGTGAAACCGTTGAACGTTGAAACTTAGAAATTGCCCTGCACCCAACGCTTGATACGCTCAAGCACCGGTGCCTTGGTTTCGTCGCTGTAGCTGCTATTGCCGACAATCCCGGACAGCGAAATGCCATCCGATTGTTTTTGCAGCCCGTACATCAACAGGCCTACGCCGGTTGAGTAGATCGGGTTGCGGACGACATCAGCGAGCCCTTTGACGCTGTGCGGTACGCCCAGGCGAACCGGCATGTGGAAGATTTCCTCGGCCAGTTCGACCGCACCTTCCATTTTCGCTGTGCCCCCGGTCAGCACGATGCCGGCCGGGATCAGGTCTTCGTAGCCGCTGCGGCGCAGTTCGGCCTGGATCAGGGTGAACAACTCGTCGTAACGAGGCTCGACCACTTCTGCCAGGGCCTGACGCGACAGCTCGCGAGGTGGACGGTCGCCCACGCTCGGCACTTTGATGGTTTCGCCTGCACCGGCCAGCTTGGCCAGCGCACAGGCATAACGAATCTTGATTTCTTCGGCGTACTGGGTCGGAGTGCGCAACGCCATGGCGATGTCGTTGGTCACCTGATCACCCGCAATCGGGATGACCGCTGTGTGGCGAATGGCGCCTTCGGTGAAGATCGCGATGTCGGTAGTGCCGCCACCGATGTCCACCAGGCATACACCCAGTTCTTTCTCGTCATCGGTCAGCACGGAATACGCCGAGGCCAACTGTTCGAGAATGATGTCGTCGACTTCCAGCCCGCAGCGACGTACGCACTTCTCGATGTTCTGCGCCGCGTTCACCGCACAGGTCACCACGTGAACCTTGGCTTCCAGACGTACGCCGGACATGCCCAGGGGCTCACGCACGCCTTCCTGATTATCGATCACGTAATCCTGAGGCAAGGTGTGCAGCACGCGCTGGTCGGCAGGAATGGCCACCGCCTGAGCAGCATCGAGCACACGCTCCAGATCCGCAGAGCTGACTTCGCGATCACGAATCGCCACGATGCCGTGTGAGTTCAGGCTGCGAATGTGGCTGCCTGCCACACCAACAAATGCCGAGTGGATACGGCAGCCGGCCATCAGCTGCGCTTCTTCGATTGCGCGCTGGATCGACTGCACGGTCGATTCGATATTCACCACCACGCCCTTCTTCAGGCCGCGGGAGGGATGGGTACCGATACCCACGATTTCCAGCGAGCCATCGGCCGCGACTTCGCCTACCAGTGCCACCACCTTGGAGGTACCGATATCCAGCCCGACGATCATTTTGCCGCTTTGCACATTTGCCATGGTCCTGCCTCTTATCAATTCTTCGCGACGGCGGGTTTTTCCGTCGCCGGCGCTGCCTGTTCGCGCCAACCGACCGCAAGGCCGTTGGAGTAACGCAAGTCGACGCGCGCGATATTCGTTATTTGGTCTTTCAGCGTTTTGTCGTAAATCGCGATGAAGCGGCGCATTTTTTCGACAAGGTGGTCGCGTCCAAGCAACAACTCGATACCCGGGCCAGCACTACCGGCACCTGTCGTCAGGAACCAGCTGCCACGCTCGCGCAGCTCCAGGCGCACGATGGAGAAGCCCAGCGGGCGCAACATCTGACTCAACACCTGATACTGCTGCATCACCTGCTGCTGGGCCCGCTGCGGGCCGAACAACTGGGGAAGATGTTCGTAATTGGACAGTTCACGCGGTGTGAAAGCCTGCCCCTGGTTATTCAACAGCGCTTCATCGCCCCAACGGGCAACCGGCAACTGCTCTTCAAGACGAATCACGACCTGATCCGGCCATACACGACGGACCTCGGCGTGCGCGATCCAGGGCATCTGCTCAAGCTCGGTGCGCATGGCAGCCAGATCGATCTTGAAAAAGCTCGACGCCACATAAGGCGCAATCCGCTGCTGCACAGCCTGCTGGCTGATGTAACTCAAATCGCCCTGCACGTTGATGCGGGTGATCGGGCGGTCGGCGTACGGCAGCAGACGCTGTGCTGCCTCATAAGTACCGAAGCCCAGAACCACCAACAGCACAGGCCAGAGCAAACGCTTCAGAAAACTGAAGTTGGCCTTGGGCAGGCGCGCCGACAAGGGCTCCTTGGCCACCATACGGCTGGCGCCGCGCGGCACCGGCTTGTTGCGGCCGGGAGCAGGTGGCTGAGGACGTGTCGACGCGCCGTACATGCCTTAACCTCTCGCCTGAACGCTGTCGGCCAGAATCGCCAACACCAGTTGTTGAAAATCCAGACCTGCCGCACGGGCCGCCATAGGCACCAGACTGTGATCGGTCATGCCGGGTACAGTATTGACTTCCAGTAACCAGAACTTGCCTTGTGCGTCCTGCATGACATCCGTGCGCGCCCAGCCTGCAATGCCGATGGCATCGCAAGCACGTGCTGCAAGTTGTTTGAGTTCCTGTTCCTGCGCATCGCCAAGTCCGCACGGAATCCGATACTGAGTATCGGACGCCAGGTACTTGGCATCGTAATCATAAAAACTATGAGGAGTGCCCAGGCCGATGGGAGGCAACACCTGGCCACGCAGAGACGCCACAGTGAACTCAGGTCCCTGAATCCACTGTTCGACTAATACTTGCGAATCGTAGGTACTGGCGGCTTTCCAGGCGGCGATCAATTCATCGACGCTGTTCACCTTTGCCATACCGATACTTGAACCTTCATGGGCCGGTTTGACGATCAAAGGCAGGCCCAGTTCCGTCACGGCGCAAATACAATCACTCTCGTTTTCAAGAACGGCATGCAGCGGTGTGGCGAGGCCGAGACTCTGCCAGACCTGCTTGGTGCGCAACTTGTCCATCGCCAGGGCAGAAGCCAGTACGCCACTGCCGGTATAAGGGATTTCCAGGCATTCCAGCAGGCCTTGCATGGTGCCGTCTTCACCGCCACGTCCGTGCAGAACGATAAAGGCACGGTCGATTTTCTCGCTGACCAGTCGCTGCAGAAAGTCATCGCCCACATCGATGCCGAACGCATCCACGCCAGCCTCGAGCAACGCACCGAGCACGGCATTACCCGAGTTCAGCGAGACCGCCCGCTCGGCACTCTTGCCACCGAAGAGCACGGCGACACGGCCGAAGCTTTTCGGCTCGAGTGTCGAGCGCAGGGACGACTGGGCGACGGCTGTCATTTCAGCTTCCCTTCGGTGGAGGCCACTTTGGCACCGGCGAACAGTGGGCTTTTCAGCAGCTGTGGCGCAAGACCACCGATGTCGCCAGCGCCCTGACACAACAGGATGTCGCCGGCACGCAACAGCGGCTTGACCAGCGGCGCCAGCTCGACACCACGCTCGATGTAGATCGGGTCCAGCTGGCCACGCTGACGAATGCTGTGGCACAGGTTGCGGCTGTCCGCACCAGGAATCGGTTCTTCACCGGCCGGGTAGACTTCCATCAGCAGCAGCACATTGGCGTCCGCCAGCACCTGCACGAAATCGTCGTACAGGTCACGGGTGCGACTGAAACGGTGTGGCTGGTAGACCATCACCAGACGACGGTCAGGCCAGCCGCCACGCACAGCGTTGATAACGGCAGCGACTTCGCGCGGATGGTGACCGTAGTCATCGACCAGCATCACGTTGCCGCCGTCAACCGGCAGCTCGCCGTAGACCTGGAAGCGCCGACCGACGCCCTGGAACCCGGAAAGGCCCTGAACGATAGCCTCGTCGCTGACGCCCTCGTCGGTGGCGATGGCGATGGTCGCCAGCGAGTTGAGTACGTTGTGATTGCCGGGCATGTTCACCGACACATCCAGCGGCTCGCGGTCGCGGCGCAGTACGGTGAAGAATGTCAGCATGCCGTCCTGACGCACATTGATTGCACGTATATCGGCAGACTCGCTGAAGCCATAGGTCAGCGTCGGACGCTTGACCAGCGGCAGAATTTCACGCACCACCGGATCGTCGATGCACATCACCGCCAGCCCGTAGAACGGCAGGTTGTGCAGGAACTCGACAAAGGTCTTCTTCAGTTTGTTGAAGTCGCCTTCGTAGGTCGCCATGTGATCGGCGTCGATATTGGTGACCACAGCGACCAGAGGCTGCAGGTGCAGGAAGCTGGCGTCGCTTTCATCGGCTTCGGCGATCAGGTAGCGGCTGGTGCCCAGCTGCGCATTGGTGCCCGCCGCGTTGAGACGGCCGCCAATCACGAAGGTCGGGTCCAGGCCGCCGGCAGCGAATACCGAAGCGATCAGGCTGGTGGTGGTGGTCTTGCCGTGCGTACCGGCAACAGCGATGCCGTGGCGATAACGCATCAGCTCGGCGAGCATCTCGGCACGCGGTACGACCGGAATGCGGCGCTCCAGCGCGGTGGCCACTTCCGGGTTGGAGGTGTTGACGGCACTGGACACTACCAGCACGTCGGCACCGATGGTGTTCTCGGCACGATGGCCGATAAAAATCTGTGCGCCGAACGATTCCAGGCGCTCGGTCACGGCCGAGCCCTTCAGGTCGGAGCCCGAGACTTCGTAACCCAGGTTCAACAACACCTCGGCGATCCCGCACATGCCGACACCGCCGATACCGACGAAGTGGATACGACGGATACGGCGCATTTCAGGTTGTGGCATGGCGCGTTGATTCTCAACCATGGGCCACCTCCACACAGACGTTGACGACAGTGCTGGTTGCATCAGGCATGGCCAGGCTGCGTGCAGTGCGGGCCATGCTGTTCAATTGTTCGGGTTGCATCAAAACCTCTTTCAGGCGTGCTGCCATCTCGGCGGCGCCAGTTGTCGCTTGCGGCATGACGAAGGCTGCGCCTTCGCGAGCCAGATAGTCAGCGTTACGTGACTGATGGTCATCAATCGCGTGGGGCAGCGGTATCAGCAACGACGGCAGGCCGGCGGCGGCCAGTTCGCTGATGGTCAATGCGCCTGCGCGGCAGACCACCAGATCGGCCCAGCCATAGGCTTGGGCCATGTTCTGTATGAATGGCGCAACCTGCGCCTCGACGCCCACGTTGCGATAGCGCTCGGCGGTGACTGCGTCATGATTCTTGCCCGACTGATGAAACACTTCGGGCTGGATGTCCTGAGGCAGCTGAGACAGCGCCTCGGGCAGCAGTTTGTTCAACGGCTCCGCGCCCAGGCTTCCGCCCAGTACCAGCAGACGAGCCTTGCGTCCGGCCAGAGCCTGACGCGGTGTTTCCAGAAACAGCTCGACACGCACCGGGTTGCCGGTGGTGCGACGCTTGGATGAATCCGCAAAGGTGTTCGGGAACGCTTCGCACACCCGGCTGGCGAACGAGGCCAGACTGCGGTTGGCGGTACCGGCAACGGCATTCTGCTCGTGAATGATCAACGGTACGCCTGCCAGCTTCGCCGCCAGACCGCCAGGGCCGGTGACGTAGCCACCGAAGCCGACCACGCAGACCGGTTTCACCTCACGCACAACCTTGCGTGCGTGCATCAGGGCCTTGAGCAACATGAACGGCGCCTTGAGCAGCGACAAGCGGCCCTTGCCACGCAGACCGGTAACGTTGATCAGGTGCAGCGTCAGACCGGCCTGCGGCACCAGTTCGTTTTCGATACCACGCGGCGTGCCCAGCCAATGGACCTTGTAGCCGCGTGCCTGGAACTCGCGCGCACAGGCCAGCGCCGGGAATACATGCCCGCCGGTCCCGCCTGCCATGATCAGCACGTTAGCGTCCATGCGGTGTGTCCTCGGCGAAGTCGCTTTCCTTGAACTCGGCTTCTTCACTGCCCATGTTGTTGCGCGATTCCCACTCGATGCGCAGCAGCAGCCCGAGGCTCGCGCAGCAGATCACCAGCGAGCTGCCGCCGTAGCTGAGGAACGGCAGGGTCAGCCCCTTGGTAGGCAGCAGACCGACGTTCACACCGATGTTGATCAGGAACTGACCGATCCACAGGAACGAAAGGCCGTAGGCCACATAGGCACCGAAGAACTGCTTGGCGCGCTCGGCCCACATGCCGATGTACATGCCGCGAATACTGACGAACAGGAACAGCGCGACGGTGATCAGCGAACCCACCACGCCCAGCTCTTCTGCAAGTACCGAGAACACGAAGTCGGTGTGCGCTTCCGGCAGATAGAACTGCTTCTGCACACTGTTGCCCAGTCCGACGCCGAACCACTCGCCGCGACCGAAGGCGATCAGTGCCTGGGTCAATTGATAGCCGGAACCGAACTGGTCGGCCCACGGGTCGGTAAAGTTGGTCAGACGCGCCATCCGGTAAGGTTGGGCCTGGACCAGCACCACCACAGAAGCGACCGCCAGCACCACCATCAGCGAGAAGCGGAACAGGCCGACACCGCCGAGAAACAGCATGGCTGCCGCCGAGCCCATCATTACCACGGTCGCACCGAAGTCAGGTTCCATGAGCAGCAGACCGGCCATCGGCAGCAGCACGATGAACGGCTTGAAAAAGCCCATCCAGCTTTCGCGAACTTCCTGCTGCTGACGGATCAGGTAGCCGGCAAGGAAGATCACCACGAATACCTTGGCGATTTCCGACGGCTGCACGTTGAACGCGCCGAAACCGATCCAGCGCATCGAACCGTTTACCTCGCGCCCGATTCCCGGCACCAGTACCAGCAACAACAGGCCGAACGCGCCAAGCAGCATCATCCAGCCCAGGCGTTGCCAGGTGGCGACCGGAATCATCATGGTCACGCCACAGGCACCCAGACCGATCAGCAGATAAACCAGGTGACGGGTCATCATGTACAGCGTGTTACCGGACTGTACGGCGGCAACTTCCGACGAGGCCGAGGTAATCATCACCAGGCCAAGGCCGAGCAGCGCCAGGCAGCCGACCAGCATCGGGAAGTCCAGGTCGATGCCTCGCCCACTGATCAGTGGCGATGGATAAGGCTTGATCACACCGAAAATCATGACAAGCACTCCACTGCCTGCGCGAACACACGTCCGCGCTCTTCATAATTCTTGAACATGTCCAGACTGGCGCATGCAGGAGAAAGCAATACGGCATCGCCACGCTGAGCCAGTTTTGCGCTGTGCTCGACAGCCGCCTGGACGGTGTTGACATGCACCAGCGGGACAGCGTCGCCCAATGCCTGGGCAATAAGCTGGGCATCACGTCCGAGCAAGACCGCCGCGCGGCAATGCTCGGCGACTGGCGCGCGCAAACCGCTGAAATCAGCGCCTTTGCCATCGCCGCCGGCGATCAGCACCAGCTTGCCGTCGATATCCGAGCCCAGACCTTCGATGGCAGCCAGCGCGGCACCCACGTTGGTGGCTTTGGAGTCGTTGTAGTAATGAACGCCTTCGTGCTCGCGCAGCCACTGGCAGCGATGCTCCAGACCAGTGAACTGGCGCAGGCTGGCGAGCATGGCGTCGAACGGCAGGCCGACCGCATGCCCCAGGGCCAGGGCGGCAAGCGCGTTGGACTGATTGTGCGCACCACGCACTTTCAGCTCACGTACCGGCATGAGGTTTTCAAACTGGAACGCCAGGTACTTTTCGCCGTTCTCTTCACGCAGGCCGAAACCATGGAAGTCGGGCTTGTTGAGGCCGAATGTCCAGCACGGCAGGCCTTCGCCAATCAACGGACGGGACAGCGCATCCTGACGATTGACCACCACCTGCCGTGCGCCACGGAAAATCCGGTGCTTGGCCAGGTGGTAGGCAGGCAGGCCGCTGTAACGGTCCATGTGGTCTTCGCTGATATTCAGCACGGTCGCCACTTCGGCATTGAGCTGATCAGTGGTTTCGAGCTGAAAGCTGGAAAGCTCCATCACGTACAGCTCGACGTCGTCGCTGAGCAGGTCCAGCGCCGGAGTGCCGAGATTGCCGCCCACCGCTACACGCTTTCCAGCGGCAGCAGCCATTTCGCCGACCAGTGTCGTCACGGTGCTTTTCGCATTCGAGCCGGTAATGGCAATCACCGGCGCCTTCGCGTGACGCGCGAACAGTTCGATGTCGCCCGACAGTTTGACGCCACGTGCGTGAGCCTGCTGCAGGGCCGGGGTCGCCAGGGCCAGACCGGGGCTGACGTACAGCTCATCGGCACGGCAGAGGAAATCCACGTCCAGCTCGCCACAACGCACTTCCACCTGCGGATAGTCGCGACGCAAGGTCGCCAGCTCAGGAGGATTCTCCCGCGTGTCGGCCACGGCAAAGGACACGCCCTGGTTCGCCAGGAAGCGAACCAGGGACATGCCGCTTTTGCCTAGACCCACGACAATGCGGAAGCGGTCGGAAACGATCAGGGACACTCGTTCTACCTCAGTTTCAGCGTGGCAAGGCCAATGAGCACCAGAATCACGGTGATGATCCAGAAACGGACGATCACACGTGGCTCGGGCCAGCCTTTGAGTTCAAAGTGGTGGTGGATCGGCGCCATGCGGAATACGCGGCGGCCGGTAAGTTTGAAAGACGCAACCTGAATGACCACTGAAAGGGTTTCCATCACGAACACGCCGCCCATGATGAACAGGACCATTTCCTGACGAACGATCACCGCCATGGTGCCCAGCGCCGCGCCGAGTGCCAGCGCACCGACGTCGCCCATGAACACCTGCGCCGGATACGTGTTGAACCAGAGGAATCCGAGCCCGGCGCCAATCAGCGCCCCAGAGAACACAATCAGCTCGCCCGCCCCCGGCACGTAGGGAATCAGCAGGTATTCAGCAAATTTCACGTTACCCGACAGGTAGCAGAAGATGCCCAAGGCACCGCCTACCATCACCGTCGGCATGATCGCCAGACCATCCAGCCCGTCAGTCAGGTTGACTGCATTGCTGGAGCCGACAATCACGAAATAGGTCAACACGATGAAACCGATACCCAGCGGGATACGCACATCCTTGAGCATCGGCACGATCAGCGTGGTTTCAGTCGCCGACGGTGCAGTCGTATAAAGGAAGATCGCTGCACAGAGGCCAAAAACCGACTGCCAGAAATACTTCCAGCGGCTCGGCAGGCCCCGGGAATTCTTTTCGATCACCTTGCGGTAGTCATCGACCCAGCCGATGGCGCCGAACAACAGTGTCACCAGCAACACAACCCATACGTAACGGTTGCTCAGGTCAGCCCACAGCAATGTACTGATACCGATGGACGACAGGATCAGCGCCCCACCCATGGTCGGCGTACCCGACTTGGACAGGTGCGATTGCGGACCATCGTTGCGCACCGACTGACCGATCTGACGCATTTGCAGGGTGCGGATCATCCACGGCCCCAGGCACAGCGACAGCGTCAGGGCGGTGAGCACGCCAAGGATCCCGCGCAATGACAGGTACTGAAAGACCGCGAAGCCTTTGTAGAACTGTTGTAAAAACTCGGCCAACAGCAGCAGCATTAATGTTTCTCCAGGCTAGAACCGCACAAGGCAGCCACGACGTGTTCCATCGCAGCGCTACGCGAGCCCTTGATCAGTAAAGTGGTATCAGGATTCTGCTCGGCGCCCAGCGCCGCGATCAGTTCAGCCTGACTGGCAAAGTGGTAAGCGTGCTCGCCGAAGGCGCTGACCGCGTGAGTCATCAATGGGCCGACGGCATACAGCGCCGACACCTTGCCAGCGGCATAGGCGCCCACTTCGCGATGGCCCTGCTCGGCCCATTCGCCCAGCTCACCGATGTCGCCCAGCACCAGTACGGTACGACCGGTGAAGCCGGTGAGGATGTCGACGGCCGCGTTGATCGAGGCAGGGTTGGCGTTGTAGGTGTCATCGATGACGCGCATGCCATTGCTGGCGATTTGCGCCACGGCACGGCCCTTGACCGGCTGCACGTTGTTCAGCCCGGTGACGATCCCTTCCAGCGGCACACCCATTGCGCAGCCCGCAGCCGCAGCGGCCAAGGCGTTGGACACATTGTGTGTGCCGAGCAGGTTCAACTGGACCCGGGCAGTGCCGAGCGGGCTGTTGAGGGTAAAAGCCGGGCAGCCCCGAGCATCACGGCTCAGCTCGCTGGCGTACACGTCAGCCGCAGAGTCGGTCAGTGCGAAGGTCAGGACATTGCGATCGCCGGCGCGCTTGCGCCAGATCGGAAACGCCTTGTCTTCCAGATTCAATACTGCAGTACCACCCGCGCCGAGACCTTCGAGAATCTCGCCCTTGGCTTCGACAATTCTGTCCGGGCCGCCGAACTCGCCGACGTGGGCAGTTCCGGCGTTGGTGATCATGGCGACGTGCGGCTTGGCGAGGCTTACGGTGTAGGCAATCTCGCCGACCCGCGACGCACCCAGCTCGATCACAGCGGACGTGTATTCCGGGGCCAGTTCCAGCAGAGTCAGTGGAACGCCCAATTCGTTGTTCAGGTTGCCTCGGGTCGCCAGCACCGGGCCGCGCGTGCGCAGGATGCTCGCGAGCATTTCCTTGACCGTGGTCTTGCCACTGGAGCCGGTGACTGCAGCAACCGGCCGGTCGACGAATGCATTGCGATTCATGGCACCCAGTTGGGCAAGCGCCTTGCGGGTATCCAGCACGACCAGTTGCGGCAAGGCGGCGCCCTGCACTTCGCGCTCGACCAGAGCACCGACCGCACCTTTGACAGCCACTTGATCGAGGTATTCATGACCGTCAAAACGCGGCCCGGTCAGGGCTACAAACAGCTGGCCTGGCTCGATGCCACGGCTGTCGGTGCTCACGCCGGAAAAGCTGCAGTCGCCCCCGACCAGACGCGCATCGAGTGGTACAACCAGTTCGCTGAAGGTCATTGGCTTAAGCATTTGCAGGCTCCCATATGGCAAGCGCGCTGGCGGCTTCTTGCAAATCGGAGAATGGCTGCCGCTGACCATTGATTTCCTGATAGTCCTCGTGGCCCTTGCCGGCGAGCACTACGACGTCATCGGCATTGGCGCTGGCAATCAGTTCGGCAATGGCCTGACCGCGACCTTCGATGAAACGCACCTTGTCGACAGCAGCGAAGCCAGGGCGAATATCGTCAAAAATACTGGCTGGCGATTCGGAGCGCGGGTTGTCGTCGGTGACCCACGCACCGTCTGCCAGGCGTTCGACCACTTCAGCCATCAGCGGACGCTTGCCGCGATCACGATCACCGCCGCAGCCGAACAGGCACAACAGACGGCCTTTGGCGTGCGGGCGCAGTGCTTCGAGGACTTTTTCCAGCGCATCCGGAGTATGCGCGTAATCGACAACCACCAGCGGCTTGTCGGCACCACCCAGACGCTGCATGCGCCCGACCGGGCCTTCGAGTTTCGGCAGCACCTTGAGAATTTCGTCCAGCGCGTAATCCAGGCCCAGCAAAGCGCCGACCGCAGCCAGCACGTTGCTCAGGTTGAAGCGACCCAGCAGGCTGCTGCGCAGGAAATGCTCGCCCTGAGGCGTGACCAACGTAGCGCGCACGCCATCATCATCGAATTTCGCATCGCGGCAATACAGGTAGGCCGAGCTATCCAGCTGGCTATAGGTGATCAACCGAGACTCTTGCTTGATACCGGCCAGTTCACGACCGAAAGTATCATCCAGGTTGATTACCCGGCATTTCAGGTTGGACCATGCAAACAGCTTGGCCTTGGCGGCAGCGTACGCTTCCATGGTGCCGTGATAATCCAGGTGATCACGGGACAGATTGGTCAGCACCGCCACATCAAACGCCAGCGCCGTCGCCCGCCCTTGATCCAGCCCATGAGACGACACTTCCATCGCCACTGCGCGCGCACCGGCCTTTTTCAGATCGGCCAGCGTCGCCTGAACGGCAATCGGGTCAGGCGTGGTATGACGGCCGCTTTGCAGCGCGCCGTAGAATCCTGTGCCCAGTGTGCCGACGATGCCGCAGTGCTGACCCAGCGCATCAAGCGCCTGCGCAACCAGCTGGGTGACGCTGGTCTTGCCGTTGGTGCCGGTAACACCTACCAGATTCAGACTGCGACTCGGGTCGCCGTAGAAGCGGCCGGCAATATCGGACAACTGCGCGGCGAGCCCCTTGACCGGGATCAGCGGCACGTCAGTGATCGGCAGAACGGTCGAGCCTTCGACTTCGTACGCCACAGCCGCCGCGCCACGCTTGAGCGCGTCGGCAATATGCGCACGGCCATCGACCTTGATACCCGGTATGGCTAGAAACAGATCACCCGGACGGACATTGCGGCTGTCGAGAGTCAACTCGCGAATCAGCGCATCGCGGTCGGTGTGAGCGAAAATCTTGCTCAGATTAAAGGCCATCAACCACGCCCTCCTTTGGCTGCCGGTGCGGCGTTGACTTGTTCAGGTGGCGCAAGGTTGTCCGGTGTCACGTTCATCAGACGCAACGTGCCGGACATGACCTTGCTGAATACCGGGGCCGAAACCAGACCACCGTAGTAACCACCCTTGCTCGGCTCGTCGATGACGACCACGATGGCGTAACGCGGGTTACTCATCGGGCCGAACCCGGCGAACAGCGAGCGATAGGAGTTTTCCGCGTAGCCCTTGGTACCGATGGACGTCTTACGCGCCGTACCACTCTTGCCACCGACGTGGTAGGACGGTACACGGGCGCGATAGACGCCGCGCGGGTCCTCGATAACCTGCTGCAACATGCCTTGCAGGGTCTTGGCGGTTTTCTCCGGAATGGCCTGGGTCGATTCCGGCTCTTTATCTGTTTTCAGAATGGTCAACGGCACAATGCGGCCATTGTTGGCCAGCGCGCCGTAGGCATGCACCAGTTGCAAAGCCGTGACCGACAAACCGTAGCCATAGGACAGCGTGGCGGTTTCAGCCTTGCGCCATTCGCGGTAGTTGGGCAGGTTGCCGACGCGCTCGCCAGGGAAGCCGAGGCCGGTGTACTGACCGAAACCGACGCGCTGCATGGCACGAAAGATCGCCTCACCGCCCACATCGAACGCGACCTTGCTCATGCCGACGTTACTGGAGTTGATCAGAATGCCGGTCAGATCGAGGATCGGGCCTTCGGTCTTGGTCACGTCACGAATCGTGTATTTGCCGATCTGCAGGGTGCCCGGATAAACCTCGACCTTGTCGGTCGGCTTCCAGCGGCCACTGTCCAGCGCCGCGGTCATGGAGATCGGCTTCATGGTCGAACCAGGTTCGAACACGTCGATGATGGCCCGGTTGCGCATGGCGGCAGGCACCATGGTGCGGCGGTTGTTCGGGTTGTAGGTCGGCTGGTTGACCATCGCCAGCACCTCGCCGGTCTTGACGTCCATGATCACCATGCTGCCGGCCTTGGCCTCGTTCTCGACGATGGCATTGCGCAGTTCACGGGTCGCCAGGTACTGCAGGCGCAGGTCAATGGACAAAGCCAAGGTCTTTCCGGCCTTGGCATTCTTGGTGACCTGAACATCCTTGATCAGTCGACCGCGCCGGTCCTTGATGACCTGACGTTTGCCGGGCACACCGGCGAGCCAGTCGTCATACGCCAGCTCGACGCCTTCGCGGCCATGGTCATCAAGGTCGGTAAAGCCGACCATGTGTGCGGTGACATCGCCGGCCGGATAAAAGCGGCGGAATTCTTCGATGCCGTAGACACCCGGTACTTTCAGGTCGATGACCGACTGGCCCTGCTCTGGCGTCAGGCCACGGACCAGATAGATGAATTCCTTGTTCGCCTGCGAGTCCAGACGCTCGGTCAATGCCTTGAGATCCTGACCCAGCGCGGCTGCCAGCATCGGCCACTTGGACTTGTCCTGCTGCATTTCACGCGGGTTGGCCCACAGCGTCGTCACCGGAGTACTGACCGCCAGCGGCTCGCCGTTACGGTCAGTGATCAGGCCACGGTGCGCCGGAATAGGAATATGCCGAAGGCTGCGTGCATCGCCTTGCTCTTTAAGAAAGGTATGGTCGATGACCTGCAGGTCGACGATGCGCCAGCAAATGGCGAGCACGAGGGACACCAGCAGCCCTACGACTACGCGAAAACGCCACGGATAAAGAGCGCCATCGAGCTTCATCATGGCGCCACCATCCGTACTTCGGCAGCGCTCGGGATGCGCATCTTCAGTTGTTCGGTGGCCAGAGTCTCGATACGGCTGTGTGCAGTCCAGGTGCTCTGCTCAAGAATCAGCCGGCCCCACTCTGCCTGCGCCTTGTCGCGCACGCTCATTTCCGAATACAGCGAGTTGAGCAGTTGACGATTCCAATGTGCGCTATAGGAAACGCCAATCGCCGAAATCAGGACAGCAATGAACAGCAGCAGCATAATGAAGCTGCCGCCGGGCAGAGGTTTAAGAAACAGACGGCTCACCTGAGCTTCTCCGCTACACGCATGACAGCACTGCGCGAGCGCGGGTTGGCTTTGGTTTCGACATCAGAGGCGAACTGGGCCTTGCCGTGAATTTTGATTTTCGGTTCGAACGGCTTGAACTGGATCGGCAGATTACGCGGCATGTTGTCGGCTTCGCCCTTGGCGAGCTTGCGCATGAACAACTTGACGATGCGGTCTTCCAGCGAGTGAAAGCTGATGACGACCAGACGGCCGCCCACTTCCAGCGCATCCAGAGCCGCTTCGAGACCGGCTTCCAGATCGCCCAATTCGTTGTTTACGTGAATACGCAGGCCCTGAAAGGCACGCGTTGCAGGATTCTTGCCCTTTTCCCAGGCAGGGTTGGCGACCTTGAGCACTTCTGCCAGATCGGCTGTGCGCTCGAAAGGCTGGACTTCGCGGCGCGCGACGACCGCATTGGCCATCCGCTTGGCAAATCGCTCTTCGCCGTATTCCTTGAAAACGCGGGCAATTTCTTCAGCCGGTGCAGTCGCGATGAACTCGGCAGCGCTCACGCCACGGGTCGGGTCCATGCGCATGTCCAGAGGGCCGTCGTTCATGAAGCTGAAACCGCGCTCGGGATCATCCAGCTGCGGGGACGACACACCCAGATCCAGCAGAATGCCACTGACTTTGCCCGCCAAACCGCGTTCCTGAGTCTCGGATCCCAATTCGGCAAAGCTGCGCTGCACAATGACAAAGCGGCCGTCTTCGGCCGCTAGCGCTTGCCCGGTGGCAATCGCTTGAGGGTCCTTGTCGAATCCCAGGAGCCGACCCTCTGGGCCCAACTGGCTGAGTATCAGACGACTATGCCCGCCACGCCCGAACGTGCCGTCCAGGTAGCAGCCATCGGCGCGCACCGCGAGAGCCTCCACGGCTTCTTCAAGCAGCACGGTGATGTGGGTAAAGCCGCTATTCATAGTCACAGGATCAAATCACGTAATTCGTCGGGCATCGCGCCAGGTTTTTGAATGGCAGCCAGGTCAGCATCAGCAAGAGCATTCCAGGCGTCCTCGTCCCACAGTTGAAACTTGTTGAGCTGGCCCACCAGCATTACGCGCTTATCCAGCCTGGCGTACTCGCGCAGACGCGGCGGCACCAGAAAACGCCCACTCCCGTCGAGTTCCAGATCGACAGCGTTACCAATCAGAAGCCTTTGCAGACGGCGGTTCTCTTCACGAAACGTCGCCAGATCACGAAGTTTTGCTTCTATCAGCTCCCATTCGGAAAGCGGATAAAGGCAAAGGCATGGATCAACGGCATCAATGGTCACGATAAGTTGGCCGGCGCTACGCGAATCCAACTCGTCACGGTACCGGCTCGGCATAGCGAGACGGCCCTTGGCATCGAGATTGATCGCATTGGCACCACGGAACACAGGCGCATTCTCCGAATATTAGCTTTTTGCGCTAAAAAAACCCACTTCGTGCCACTTTCTGCCACTTGCGCACACTATAGGAACGCGCCCACCACACCGTCAAGGCACGGTCTTAAGGAAAACCCTTACATTTCGGAGATTTAGGAGAGGTATCAGGGCTAAAAAGGTAATTTTGCGAAGGAACTGACGGATAAATCCCACACAGCTCAAATCGTTGCGATTCAAAGTTAATGTGATTTATGAGCTGTAAGATTTTTTTGGTATTACGGAGGGGTTTTGCTGCGTGAAACGAAGGGGAAGAAAAAAAGGTGGAGAGTCGATCTGTAAGCCGGGTTCTGTCGAGAACAGTCATTCCTCTACGACGGCCATCACTGGACGCCTTTAGCAACCTACCCGGTTCCAGCGCGGGCCACGCCTAGGAACCCTATTTGGTCTTGCTCCGAGTGGGGTTTACCTTGCCACGAACTGTTACCAGACGTGCGGTGCGCTCTTACCGCACCTTTTCACCCTTACCGGCACCGAAGCGCTTAGGCGGTTATTTTCTGTGGCACTTTCCGTAGGCTCGCGCCTCCCAGGCGTTACCTGGCACTCCGCCCTATGGAGCCCGGACTTTCCTCCCCCCCTTGTTGCGGAACAACAAGAGGCAGCGACTGTCCAATCGACTCTCCGCCGACAAGGTTAGCGGCACACGCCATCAAGAACAAGCTTTAATAGCATTGTGTGGCTCGCTTACCCCCTTCAAAAGCCCCCGTTACTCCTTCTGTTTCTCCAGCGCCACCTGATACAGCAGGTTCTTGCGCACGCCGGTTATTTCGGCTGCCAGCGCTGCGGCGCGCTTGAGCGGCATCTCTGCAAGCAGCAGATCCAGCACCCGACGAGCCTCTTCACCAATGACATCTTCGTCATCCGGCGGCGTCCAGCCAGCCACCAGCACCACGCATTCTCCGCGCTGCTGATTACTGTCCGATTCGACGAATGCACGCAGCTCACCCAAAGGCAGACCCTTGAGGGTTTCGAAAGTTTTGGTTATTTCACGCGCCAGCAAGGCCTGACGGTCAGCACCGAAGACCAGCTCCATATCCTGCAGGCACTCCAGGATGCGGTGCGGCGCTTCATAGTAGATCAGCGTGCGTGGCTCTTCCCTGACACGCTCGAGCCTGGCCTTGCGACCCGCAGCCTTGGCCGGAAGAAAACCTTCGAAAATGAATCGATCCGACGGCAGCCCGGCCGCAGACAGAGCCGCAATCAAGGCACACGCGCCCGGCACCGGTACAACCTGAACACCTGCGGCACGCGCCTGACGCACCAGGTGATAACCGGGGTCGGAGATCAATGGCGTGCCGGCATCGGAAATCAGCGCAACGTCATCACCGGCCAGCAGACGTGTAATGAAGCGACTACCCTCATCACGTTCGTTATGTTCGTGACAGGCTGCCAATGGAGTCGAGATGCCGAAGTGCTGCATCAGCCGTGCGGAATGGCGCGTGTCTTCAGCTGCGATCAGCGCGACCTCACGCAACACCTTCAAGGCTCGCACACTCATGTCGTCCAGATTGCCGATGGGAGTCGCCACTACATAAAGCGAACCCGGAGTGGAATTCGAAACAACCGGAACAGTCAAAACGCAAACCTCGCAGGTTATAACAGGTGCTTGGAAAAACTGCATTGTACAGGCTGCGGCGCGGCGGAACGGTTCGCGCGTCAGGATGCCGACAAAAAAGGAATGAAAACATGTTCAGACCCGAGCAAGAAACGCGGCGCACCTCTCCAATTGAACGATTTGGCCGCCAGATGACCTTAACGCGACTGATATCACGGCTTTAAATACCTTCGACATCGCACCCCGGCCAGCGCTTGGGTACAATCCCCCGTTAATTCGCTCGAGTTTCAGGAACATACCAATGATCGCTTGTCTGCGGCTGCTCTCTGCCCTCTGCCTCGCTGCCCTCCTTGCAGCCTGTGCCAGCTCGCCCTCGTCCAGCCTTGGCGAGCTGCCTCGAACCCCTGATGCCAGCATCGAGCAACTGCTCGAGCAGGCCGCCAGCGCCAAAACCCCCGAGCAGGCCGCAACGCTGCGCTTGAGTGCGGCCGATCTGGCCAGCCGCCAGAATGACGCAGGACGCGCCGCGCAAATCCTCGGACAGGTGCAAATCGATCAACTCAAGCCCGGCTTGCAGGTTTTCGCCAGCACACTGTCCGCCGAACTGGCGATGGGCCGTAATCAACCCAAGGCAGCGCTGACCGCCCTGAATCATCCAAGCATGCAGCGCCTGGGCGAGCTGTCGGTCGAGCAGCAGATTCGCACGCACATGGTCAAGGCACGCGCTCTAGAAGCCGATGGCCAGGCGCTCGCAGCCGCCAATGAACGTGTTTATGCCGGCCCGTTGCTGCAAGGCGCAGACGCCAGCGCCAACAATGACGCGATCTGGACACTGGTCTCTGCCCTGCCCGCCGAGCAACTGCAGAGCACAGCGACCGACGATATGGGCGGCTGGCTGAACCTGGCTCGCTCGATCAAGGGCGCAGGCACGCTTGAGCAGCAACAGGCTGCCATCGACAGCTGGAAAGCGCAGAATCCGAAACACCCTGCTGCACTGCAACTGCCAACCGCTCTCGCGCAGCTGCGTGCACTGACCAGCGAGCCGATTACCAAAATTGCCCTGCTGCTGCCGCAGGATGGCCAATTGGCCGCAGTCGCCAAGGCGCTGCGCGAAGGCTTCATGGCCGCGCACTTCCAGGCTCAGCAAGCAGGTGAGAATCCTCCGGCCATTCAGGTCTTCGACAGCTCGCGAATCACCTCGATGGACGAGTTCTACCGTCAGGCTCAGGCCGCTGGTGTGCAACTGGTCGTCGGTCCGCTGGAAAAGAATCTCGTCAAACAACTGAACAGCCGTCAGCAGTTGCCTATTACTACACTGGCGCTGAACTACAGCGATACCAGCAATGAAGGCCCGGCGCAGCTGTATCAGTTCGGCCTGGCCGCAGAAGACGAAGCCCGCGAGGTTGCTCGTCGTGCCTGGGCGGACGGCAAGCGCAGCGCCGTTGCGATGGTTCCGAAAGGTGAGTGGGGTGACCGCGTGCTGGATGCCTTCCGCAAGAGCTGGCAAGCCAAGGGCGGTACGCTGATCGCTGCAGAGCACGTTGATCAGCCGGTAGAACTGGCACAGCAGGTCGCCGACCTGTTCCAGCTGCGCAATAGCGAAGGCCGCGCTCAGCGCCTGCAAAGCACGGCCGGCACTCAGATCGCAGCTCAGCCGAGCCGTCGCCAGGACATCGACTTCATGTTCCTCGCCGCGACGCCACAACAAGCGCAACAGATCAAACCCACCATGGTCTTCCAGTACGCCGGTGACGTTCCGGTCTATGCCACTTCGCACTTGTTCACCAACAGCAACGATCACGCCCAATACATGGACCTGAATGGCGTGCGCTTCTGCGAAACGCCATGGCTGCTGAACGCCGAAGACCCGCTGCGCCAGCAGGTCACCGCACAATGGCCACAGGCTGCAGGCAGCCTGGGTCGTCTGTATGCGATGGGTATCGACGCGTATCGCCTGGCGCCGCGCCTCGCTCAACTCAAGGCGATGCCTGACAGCCGCATTGACGGGCTGTCCGGTAGCCTCAGCCTGAACCCTGGCCGCCGCGTCGAACGCCAGCTGCCATGGGCCGAGTTCGTCGACGGCAAGATCCAGCGCCTGCCGGACACCGCTCCTTGATGCAACGCAGCACCCGCCAGCAAGCAGGGCGCGAGGCCGAAGCCTTCGCCCTGCAGTTTTTGCAGCAGCAGGGCCTGCGCCTGATTGAACAAAACTGGTTATGCAAACGCGGCGAGCTTGATCTAGTCATGCTTGACGGCGATACAGTAGTATTCGTCGAAGTTCGCTACCGGCGCCATTCAGGATGGGGCGGCGCCACGGAAAGCGTCGATTTTCGCAAGCAGGAGAAACTCGTCACAGCCGCACAGCTTTTTCTGCAGCACGCAACGGCCTGGGCCAATCACCCCTGCCGTTTCGACGTGATCGCCATTGAAGGCGAGCCCGGCAAGGCCGCACCACTGAACTGGATCAAGAGCGCTTTTGACAGCTGACCTGGCGCAGTGAAGCAGCAATCCGACTTGAGTCATGACCTGCAACACACTACTAACCGTCACCGATTTCGCTATTTGTTTTGCCGGCTGCACACCTTGTGTGCCGGATAGCTCCCGGGAGAACCCGGCGCATCCGTCCCGCCGCCGTACGCTCTAATTAAGGTCACATTGATGGACATGCAATCCCGAATTCGCCGGCTGTTCCAGGCCAGCATCGAAACCAAGCAACAGGCGACGGAAGTCCTTGCACCCTTTATCGAGCAAGCCAGTCAGGTCATGGTCAATGCCCTGCTCAACGAGGGCAAGATGCTCGCATGCGGCAATGGCGGTTCAGCGGGCGATGCACAGCACTTCTCCTCGGAACTGCTCAACCGCTTCGAGCGCGAGCGGCCGAGCCTGCCAGCGATTGCACTGACCACCGACAGCTCGACGATCACCTCGATCGCCAACGATTACAGCTACAACGAAATCTTCTCCAAACAGATTCGCGCGCTGGGTCAGCCAGGCGATGTGTTGCTGGCCATTTCCACCAGCGGCAACTCGGCGAATATTATTCAAGCCATCCAGGCCGCACATGATCGCGAAATGATTGTCGTAGCATTGACGGGACGCGACGGTGGCGGTATGGCCTCGCTGCTATTGCCCGAGGATGTGGAGATCCGCGTACCCGCCAATGTCACGGCACGCATACAAGAAGTCCATCTGCTGGCGATCCATTGCCTTTGCGATTTGATCGACAGCCAACTGTTCGGGAGTGAAGAATGACCCCTAATCGTCTCAGCCTACTGGTTCTGACACTGTGCCTCAGCATCACCGGATGCAGTTCGGTGATCACGGCCACTCGCGAAAAACCGATCGAAGACGATCGCGGCACGCGCACCTTCGGCAGCAAGATCGACGATTCACTGATCGAGACCAAGGCAGCCGTCAACATCTCCAAGGCCAACCCTGACCTCGCAGAGGGCTCGCACATCGTCGTGACCAGCTTCAACGGCATCGTGCTGCTGGCTGGCCAGACACCGCGTGCCGACCTCAAGGCAATGGCCGAACAGGCCGCCAGCGCTGTTCAGCGCGTCAAGAAGGTCAACAACGAACTGCAGGTGATGGCACCCTCCTCGCTGCTGGCGCGCAACAATGACGCCTGGCTGACCACCAAGATCAAAAGCCAGATGATCGCTGACGCATCCATTCCCGGCTCGCGCATCAAGGTGGTGACCGAGAACGGCATCGTCTTCCTGCTGGGCCTGGTAACCCAGGACGAAGCCAATCGCGCCACCAACCTGGTACAGGGCGTCTCCGGCGTGCAGAAGATCGTCAAACTCTTCGAGTACATCGACTGACGGGTAACCGACAGGCATGAAAAAGGCGATCCGAAGATCGCCTTTTTTATTGCCGGTTTTTACTTCACGACCTTCAGACTCGGCCTGCCACTCGGACGAGGCGGTTCGCTGTCTGGCGGAGGCGTATCGTCTTCGATCTCGATCTCGATTTCTTCGCCCTCTTCCATGGAAGGCTCCAGATCGAAAACCATTCCCTGACCGTTCTCGCGGGCATAAATACCCAGGATGGCAGCGACAGGCACATAAAGCGTGTGCGGCACACCGCCGAAGCGGCCTTCGAAGCTCACCGCTTCGTTATCCATATGCAGATGACGCACGGCACTCGGCGAAACATTCAGGACAATCTGTCCGTCATTGGCAAACCCTTGCGGGACCTGCACCGACGGGTAATCCGCATTGACCAGCACATGCGGGGTGCAATCGTTATCGACGATCCACTCGTAAAGAGCACGAACAAGATAAGGGCGACTGGAGTTCATTAACGGCTCCTTAAGCCTTAGCGCATTTCACGTTCGGCAGCAGACAGACTCGCCTGAAAAGCCTCACGCGCAAATTGGCGCTCCATGTAATCAAGCAGCGGCTTGGCAGGCCGCGGCAATTCAATACCCAAAATTGGCAAACGCCAGAGTATGGGGAGTAGACAGCAGTCAACAAGACTTAGCTCGTCGCTCATGAAAAAAGCTTTTTCCGCGAACAACGGAGAAACCCCGGCCAGACTCTCGCGGAGCTCCTTGCGCGCCTGAACACGAGCAGGCTCTTTGCTGCGCGTATCCAGAATCAGGTCGACAAGGCCACACCAGTCTCTCTGGATACGATGGATCAGCAAACGACTGTTGGCACGGGCAACCGGATAGACAGGCAGCAGAGGCGGATGTGGATAGCGCTCATCCAGATACTCCATCACCACGGTCGACTCGTACAACGCCAGGTCACGATCGACGAGGGTCGGCACGCTGCCGTATGGATTTACTTCAATCAGCTGCGGCGGATGACGACCTGCCGCCACTTCAATGATTTCGGCGCTGACACCCTTCTCGGCGAGCACAATGCGTACGCGATGAGAATAGTGGTCGGCGGGGTCGGAGTAGCAGGCCAACCGGTTGGTCACGCCCATGGCGATCCTCCTCGCTTGTTAAAATTTATCGGACAGACGAACGAACGCGCTTCAAGGGCGCATCCGATAATGAACACAACATGACAGGCGTTCGTCGCGGGCCACAAGATAGCTCATTTACGCGATGTAAATTCCGTAATCTTCGTCGACAGGCGGATAAATTTCACAATATCGACGTAAAACGAGCAACGCAAAAACATCATGACCGTAAAAATCACGCCCATAAAAAAACGCCCAGCCCCGCGAGGGGATGGACGTTCTTTCTTTGAACGAAGAGCGTATTAACGCTTCGAGTACTGCGGACGCTTACGCGCTTTACGCAGACCGACTTTCTTACGTTCAACTTCACGAGCATCGCGAGTCACGAAGCCTGCTTTACGCAGAGCACCGCGCAGTGTCTCGTCGTACTGCATCAGAGCGCGAGTGATACCGTGGCGGATTGCGCCAGCCTGACCACTTACGCCGCCACCGATAACGGTGACGTAGATGTCGAACTTTTCAACGGTCTCGGTCAGTTCCAGCGGCTGACGAACTACCATGCGGGCAGTTTCGCGGCCGAAGAAATTGTCCAGGGAGCGGTTGTTGATCGAGATGTTACCAGTACCCGGACGCAGGAAAACGCGAGCGGTTGCGGTCTTGCGACGGCCAGTGCCGTAATTTTGAGTCGCCGACATAATGAACTATTCCGTTAAAACTTCAGTTCTTGGGGCTGCTGAGCAGTATGAGGGTGTACAGCGCCCGCATAGACTTTCAGCTTACGATACATGTCGCGACCCAGCGGGTTCTTAGGCAGCATGCCTTTGACCGCGGTCTCGATCACGCGCTCAGGAGCTTTGGCGATCAGCTTTTCGAAGTTGATCGACTTGATCCCGCCCGGAAAACCGGAGTGTGAGTAGTAGATCTTGTCGGTGGTCTTGGCACCAGTAACGCGGATCTGCTCGGCATTGATCACGACGATGTAGTCGCCGGTATCAACGTGCGGAGTGTATTCCGGTTTGTGCTTGCCACGCAGACGGCTCGCGATTTCGGTGGCCAGACGACCCAGGGTCTGACCAGCAGCGTCGACGACGAACCAGTCGCGCTTAACTGTTTCCGGTTTAGCAGTAAAAGTTTTCATTCTTTATAGCCTCAGGGGCCGCCCTGAAAATTAGACGGCGGATCTTACTGAATAGTGCGTACTTTGACAAGTCAAAGGCAGCCGGAAACAGACGCTATCGGGGGCTCGGGTCAGCGCGTCCGTTATACGGCAAGATTCTTCGGCAGACGGCGCATCACTTCCACTGCAAAGAGCTGGCGGATTATACAGACTGTAAAAATAACCTCAACCGGATTTTTTGTTCACATTCTGTTTATTGCCTGCGAGGCGTGGATTGGCGGATATTGACCCTCTTAGCACAAAGCCATCATGGGTACCCTGCCAAGGGGCTCCACGTAACGAGACTGGACAGTTTTGGCAAAAAATAAGACGATCCAGCCGTAGCTTGACCATTTACCCATATAAGAATAACGATTATGCCGATCCGACACGCCACTCCTCTGCGCCGCGTAAGTATTCTGACCACGGACAAGATGTTTGCCTCCACTGTCATGCAGGCCAAGGACTTCTTCCACCTGGCGAGCCTGCGCTACAGCAAGCAACTGGGCCACGGCCTGGTGCCCGCCTTCGAAACGCGCCTGGTCAGCCCCGACGGGCTGCCTGTCAGCAGCTTCAGCGATGTCACCCTGCCGGTCGACGGCGCGCTGTGCCAGAGCGACATTATCGTCATCCCGGCCTTCTGGGACGATTTTGAAACCCTCTGTCAGCGCTATCCACAGATCCTGCCGTGGTTGCGCGAACAGCACGCCAACGGCGCCGTACTCTGCGCCGAAGCCACCGGCGTCTACTGGCTTGCCGAAGCCGGTTTGCTGGACGGCAAGGAAGCGACGACCTACTGGCGTTTTTTCAGCGCATTTGCCGAGCGCTATCCTAAGGTCCTGCTCAATCAGGAGAAGCACCTCACCGACGCCGACAACGTGTATTGCGCGGGCGGCACGACCTCAGCCTGCGATCTGTATATTTATCTGATCGAGCGCTTCTGCGGCGCCAATGTCGCCCAGGCCGTGGCCCGCGACATCCTCTATGAAGTGCGTCGCACCTACTCGCCCGGGCGAATCGGTTTTGGCGGTCAGAAGCTTCATCAGGACGTGGTCATCCTGCAGATTCAGCACTGGCTGGAAGAGCACTTTGCCGACAAGTTCCGCTTTGAAGACGTGGCCCGCGAGCATGGCATGAGCATTCGCAATTTCATGCGCCGCTTTCAGACCGCCACGGGCGACAAGCCACTGCATTACCTGCAACGACTGCGGATCGAAACGGCGAAGGGATTGCTCTCTGGGACGCGCAAGAGCATCAAGACCATCAGCTATGAGGTGGGCTACGACGACGCCAGCTTTTTTGCCCGACTGTTCCGCCAGCACACCGAGCTGTCACCCAATCAGTACCGGCAACAGTTCGAAGGCCATAAAGAGCGGCTTTGAGGTGCAAGGCGCAGCGTGATCGAGCTTCAGGCCTGTCGCCTGAAGCTCGCCGCAACTGCTAAGGCTTGTGCGCCCGCGAGAGGAATTCGTGGGATTGCATTTCCAGCAGGCGGCTGAGGGTACGCTGGAACTCGAACATCAACCGGCCGCCGGTGTACAGGTCCTTCAATTCAACCTCGGCCGAGATGATCAGCTTGACGTTGCGATCGTAGAACTCGTCGACCATGTTGATAAAGCGCCGGGCGATGTCGTCAGTAGCAACGTCCATCTGCTCGACGTCGCTGATCAGCACGGCATGGAAGATCTTGCCCAGCTCGATGTAATCGTTCTGACTGCGCGGGCCGTCGCACAACTCGCGGAAGTCGAACCAGGCCACATCATCACAGGTGCGCAGCGCGCGGATCTCGCGGTTTTCGATCATCAACACATCGTTTTCGATGGTTTCTGCGCAATCCGGCGTCAGGGCCTTGAAGCTTTTACGCAGGCTTTCCTGTGCAACTTCGTTAAGCGGAAAGTGGAACAGTTCGGCCTGCTCCAGGTGGCGCAGACGGTAATCGACGCCACTGTCGACGTTGACGATGTCGGTGTTCTGCTTGATCAGCGCGATGGCCGGCAGGAAACGCGCCCGCTGCAGGCCGTCCTTGTACAGGCCGTCCGGGACGATGTTGGACGTAGCCACCAGCGTCACGCCGTTCTTGAACAGCTCTTCCATCAGCGTGCCGAGGATCATGGCATCGGTGATATCGGAGACGAAAAACTCGTCGAAGCAGATGACCCGCGCCTCGTCGGAAAACCGCCTGGCGATGATCGTCAGCGGGTTTTTCTCGCCCTTGAGGGTCTTCATCTCTTCGTGCACGCGCTTCATGAAGCGGTGGAAGTGCGTACGGACCTTGTCCTGGAACGGCAGTGCGTCGAAGAACGTATCGACCAGATACGTCTTGCCGCGGCCTACGCCACCCCAGAAGTACAGCCCCTTGACCAGCGTCTGCTCTTTCTTGCCGAACAGTTTGCCGAACAGGCCAGGCTTGCTGTCGTGAGCGGCGATCAGATCGTCGTACAGGCGCTGCAGATGACGCACAGCGTTTTCCTGCGCGGCATCGTGAAAGAAGTCCGGGCGTTTCAGATCAGCTTGATATCGTTCTAGGGGCGTCATAATTCGTTAGCAAGGCAACAAAAACGGGTCGTCACTGTAGCGACGACCCCGGGGATTGGCAATCAGTCCTGTTGAGGAGCGAGCGCCAGCTTGAGAGTTTCGATGGCACTGTCGCGCGCGGCAGCGTCGGCGAATACCGGACTGTCCGCCACACAGGCGCCGTCCAGCCACAGCGTGAAGCGATCGTCTTCGCTGCGCAGGTCCAGTTCGCCGCCCTGCTGCAACTGCTTGCTGACCACGCCTGCAGCCTTGCCATCGGCAAAGTTGCGCGACAACAGCAACTGCTCGCCATCGGCTGCCAGCAGGCGGAAACGGAAGCTGCCGTCGTCTTCACGGAAGCTGACGAAACGAGCGCCCTTGCTGGCCTTTTTCTTGCCGGTGTCGGCGTTCTGCACCACGGTACGGAACGACCGCAGGCCCACCGCCTCGCGCAATTGCTCGAGAAACGGAGTGGCGACGCGACGGGCTTTCTGCGCGCCAGCGAGCAGGATGTCTTCGAGATCGGCAGGACGCTCGATCAGCCCCAGATACTTTTCACGGGGTTCGCTCAGTTGTGCATCCAGCAACGTGAACAGACGATTCTTGGCTTCGCCCCAGCCCAGGCCCTGCAACAGGTCAGAGCGGAATTCAGCGCACTGCTCGGCCGTCGAGAACGCCTGGTACAGAGTAAACAGGTGGGAGGTGTCCGGGTCTTTCGCTTCGCCCGGCGCACGCGAGTCGGTGACGATGCGCGATATCGCGCTTTTCATGTCCTTGGCACCGCTGAACAACGGGATGGTGTTGTCGTAGCTCTTGGACATCTTGCGACCGTCCAGGCCTGGCAGCGTGGCTACGCTCTCTTCGATCAATGCCTCGGGCATGACGAAGAACTCCTTGCCATTGCCGAACAGGTGATTGAAACGCTGGCCTATATCGCGGGCCATTTCAACGTGCTGAATCTGATCACGCCCTACCGGAACCTGATGCGCATTGAACATCAGGATGTCGGCAGCCATCAGCACCGGGTAGCTGTACAGCCCCATGGTGATGCCTGCATCCGGGTCTTCGCCACTTTCCACGTTCTTGTCCACCGACGCCTTGTAGGCGTGGGCGCGATTGAGCAGGCCCTTGGCCGCGACGCAGGTGAGCAGCCAGGTCAGTTCCGGGATTTCGGGAATGTCCGACTGGCGATAGAAGGTCACACAATCAACGTCCAGCCCCGCTGCCAGCCAGGTCGCGGCGATTTCCAGACGCGAGCGCTGAATGCGCAGCGGGTCATCGCATTTGATCAGCGCGTGGTAGTCGGCCAGAAAGTAGAACGAGTCGAAATCGCTCTGACGGCTGGCGACAATGGCCGGGCGAATGGCGCCCGCGTAGTTGCCCAGATGGGGAGTGCCGGTGGTCGTGATACCGGTCAGGATACGAGTGGTCATGGCAGGTCGCTTATCAATAGGATGCAATACGGCTGCAATCAGCTGGAAAGTCGCGGCAGGAGCAGATCTTTCAGATCAGTCAGCTTGCCGTGAAAAAAGTGTCCGCATTCTGCCACTTTCAGCAGCTCATGGGGACGTTGCAACGCGGCGGACCATGCATAGACGGTCTCGGGCTCGATCACTTCGTCGTTCTCGGGCTGAATGATCGTCAGCGGGCAAGCCTGGGGCAGCACGCTCTGATCCTCGAGCCGCGAAGCCGCAGCAGCAACCAGAAACACGTGCGTGAGCTTTTCACCCTGCGCTTCCAGCCTGCCACCCAGGTTTGCAGCAACGTAGCCGCCAAAGGAAAATCCGAACAGGGTCATCGGCAGATCCGGATGTTGCGCCCGCAGCCATCGGGCGGCTGCCTGGGCATCATCAATCTCGCCCGGCCCGGCAACCGACGTACCGGCACTGGCGCCGACGCCGCGATAATTGAAGCGCAATGTGATCAAACCCTGATCGCGTGCGGTGCGCTGCAACGTCGAAACGACTTTATTGAGCATCGTTCCGCCCTGTATCGGGTTAGGATGGCAGATCAGTGCAACACCTCGGGCGTCGGGGACGTCCTGATACAGCGCTTCGAGCTGGCCCTCAGGGCCATCGATAAATAATGGGGTTTCACGCATGAGCAAAACAGAACTCCGTGACCTCGAAATGGGTCGACTCGTCTAGCTGATTGTCTGCGGCATGCATATCAACGATACGTCGCGGGTATACAGCGCAGGTTCGAGCCGTTAACGTAAAGCAAAGCCGTTTATAGAGGAAGGACTCGTGGAACACTCGCTCTTAGTCTGGTTGTTGCCGACGCTCGCCCTGGTGGCCGGTGTCGTCATTGGTTTTCTGGTGGCACGCCTGTTGCCCAACACCGTTCCGAACAGCACCCAGCGCCAGCTGGATGACATTCAGGAGCGTTTCGACACCTATCAGAACGAGGTAGTCACGCACTTCAACAGCACGGCCAATCTGGTACAAAAGCTTTCACAGAGCTATCAGGATGTTCAGGAACACCTTGCCGAGGGCGCCAACCGCCTGGCTCTCGACGAGCTGACCCGCCAACGCCTGCTGGCCGCCCTGCACCCTGAGGCCAATCATGCGCACCGCGATCATCGCGACCGCCTGACCCCGCCACGCGACACTGAAACGCCCAAGGATTACGCCCCCAAGTCGCCCAACACCCCGGGCATGCTGGACGAGCATTACGGCTTGAAGAAGTAAGCTTTCACAGCCACACAAAAAGCCCGCCGCAGAGATTGTCTGCGGCGGGCTTTTTTGTGGGATCGAAACTGCAATCCCCTGCAGATGTAAGCCCCTTGCTAGAGGCTATGAATCAGATCGCGCCGCGGCTGCGCAGCAGATCCAGCACCTGCCTGACGCTTTCTTCGACGTTGAGTGTCTGCGTGTCGATCACCAGATCGGCATTCAGCGGCACGTCATACGGGAAGGACTCGCCAGGAATGTTGTCGCCGTCGGCGGCATACAGGCCCTGTGGATCACGCTCGCGGCAGACCGCTGGCGATGCCTGCACATAGACCGTGAGCAGACGATCCTTGCCGATCAGCGCCTTGGCGCGCTCACGCCCTTCGGCGTCAGGGGCAACGAATGCGGCCAGAGTCAGCAGGCCGGCTTCGTTGAACTGACGCGCCACATGAGCAGCACGGCTCCAGTTCTCGGTACGACCGGCACGATCCTGTGGCAAGCCCTTGTTCAGGTCATGACGCAGGTTCTGACCGTCCAGTACATAGACCGCACGGCCCATGTCGAACAGCTTGCGCTCGACCGCATAGGCCAGCGTGCTTTTGCCCGCGCCGGACAGGCCGCTGAACAACACGGTGGCCGGTTGCTGACCGAAGCGCTGCGCGCGCTCCTCTGTGGAGACGTGGGCCAGTTCGCCATGGTGCTGCGAGCCACCACCTGAAACCGGCTTGGCAATGATCATGCCTGCCGCAACGGTGCCATTGGTCAAACGATCAATGACGATGAACGACCCCGTGGTGCGGTTGCTGCTGTAGCCATCCAGCGCGATGGGCGCATCGAGGCTGACCTTGACCCGGCCGATCTCGTTCAGTTGCAACGAGCTGGCAGGGCCTTCCTCCAGTGTGTTCACATCGACCCGGTGGGTGATGCTGGCAATCGAGCCCGGCACATAGCTGGTGGCGCGCTTGATGTCGTACTTCTTGCCCGGCAGCATCGGCTCTTCGGCCATCCACACCAGCATGGCCTCGAACGCATCGCTGACCTGCGGAACGTTGTCGGCATGCACCAGCAGGTCACCACGGGAAATGTCGATCTCGTCTTCCATGGTCAGCGTCACTGCCTGGCCCGGCCCGGCCTGCTCCAGCTCACCTTCAAAGGTGACGATGGACTTCACACGGCTGCTCTTGCCCGATGGCAGCACGACGATCTCGTCGCCCTTGTGCACGATGCCGCTGGCCAGCGTACCGGCGAAGCCACGGAAGTTCAGGTTCGGACGGTTGACGTACTGCACCGGGAAACGCAGGTCCGCATAGTTGCGGTCGCTGGCGATTTCGACCGTTTCGAGAATTTCCATCAACGACTGGCCGGTGTACCACGGCGAACGCTCGCTCTTGTTCACCACGTTGTCGCCCTTGAGCGCCGACATCGGCACAAAAGCCATGGTGGTCGGCTTGAACGCGATACCCTCGGCGAACTTCAGGTAATCGGCCTTGATCGACTCGAACACGCCCTCATCAAAGCCATTGAGGTCCATCTTGTTGATGGCGACGACGATGTGCTTGATGCCCAGCAGCGAAGCGATGTAGCTGTGACGACGGGTCTGGGTCTGCACGCCATAGCGCGCGTCCACCAGAATGATTGCCAGGTCACAGGTCGAAGCGCCGGTGGCCATGTTGCGGGTGTACTGCTCATGGCCCGGCGTATCGGCAATGATGAACTTGCGCTTGGCCGTGGAGAAATAGCGATAGGCGACATCGATGGTGATGCCCTGCTCCCGCTCGGCCTGCAGACCATCCACCAGCAACGCCAGATCGACGTCATCGCCAGTGGTGCCGGACTTCTTCGAGTCACGGGTGATGGCTTCCAGGTGATCTTCGTAGATCATCTTGGAGTCGTGCAGCAGACGCCCGATCAGCGTGCTCTTGCCGTCATCGACGTTGCCACAGGTAAGAAAGCGCAGCATTTCCTTGCGTTCGTGCTGGCCCAGGTAGGCGAGGATGTCCTCGCTGATCAAATCAGATTGATGCGACATGTGACACCCCTTAGAAATAACCCTGACGTTTCTTTTCTTCCATCGAGCCAGCGCCGTCATGGTCAATGACCCGGCCTTGGCGCTCGGAAGTTCGCGTCAGCAACATTTCCTGAATGATGTCGGTCAGGCTGGTCGCTTCGGACTCGACAGCACCGGTCAGCGGGTAGCAGCCGAGGGTGCGGAAACGGACCTTTTTCTTGACGATGCGCGACTTCTCTTCATCGGTGAGATGCTCGAGGATGCGCTCGTCGTCGATCATGATCAGCGTGCCGTTCTTCTCGATGACGTCGCGCTCGGCGGCGAAATACAGCGGCACGATCGGGATGCCTTCGAGGTAGATGTACTGCCAGATGTCCAGCTCGGTCCAGTTGGAGAGCGGGAACACACGGATCGACTCGCCTTTGTTGACGTTGCCGTTGTAGACATTCCACAGCTCGGGACGCTGGTTTTTCGGGTCCCAGCGGTGCTTGCTGTCGCGAAACGAGTAGACGCGTTCCTTGGCCCGGGACTTTTCTTCATCGCGTCGGGCACCGCCAAAGGCGGCGTCGAAACCATGCTTGTCGAGCGCCTGCTTCAGGCCCTCGGTCTTCATGATGTCGGTGTGTTTGGCGCTGCCGTGGGTGAACGGGTTGATGCCCTGTGCCACGCCATCGGGGTTGATGTGGGTGATCAGGTCCAGCCCCATTTCCTCGACCATCTGGTCGCGGAAGCGATACATCTCCTGGAATTTCCAGCGCGTATCGACGTGCATGACCGGGAATGGCAGTTTACCGGGGAAGAATGCCTTGCGCGCCAGGTGCAGCATCACGGCCGAATCCTTGCCGATCGAGTACAGCATCACCGGGTTATCGAACTCGGCGGCGACCTCGCGGATGATGTGGATGCTTTCCGCCTCCAGCTGTTTCAGATGCGTCAGTTTGTCAACCATGGCTACTCACGGATTGCGTTCGTTATGGACCGGGAAACCCCGGGGCGGCCAGCGGGCCGTATTCGAGCCGGGCACTTTAACATGCGTGATATCGCTAATCAGCGATGCAGCTAGATCGAAACGATCTATGCATATGCCCTGCTGTTTGATCGTTCAAATCGGGTTCGGGCAGTCGATGAAGATATGCTCGAGCGCAAACCGTCGCGCCAGATAATCGCCCAGCGCCTGCACGCCATAGCGCTCGGTGGCATGATGACCGGCCGCAATGAAGCTGATGTCATTCTCGCGTGCGCTATGAAACGTCTGCTCTGACGCTTCGCCACTGAGGAACAGATCGACACCTTCCAGCACTGCCTGATCAATGTAGTTCTGACCACCGCCCGTGCACCAGCCGACACGGCGAATCATCTGACTGCCTTCGATGAGCAATGGCTCACGCCCCAGCGCATCCTGCACGCGACGGGCAAAATCCCGCGCAGTCATGGGCTCGGACAACGAGCCGATCAACCCGACCACACGCGGGTTTTCAGGGTCCAGAGGGCCTTCGACCGTGATGTCCAGTTGACGCGCCAGTTGCACGTTGTTGCCCACTTCGGGATGCACATCCAGCGGCAGGTGATAGGCCAGCAGGCTGATGTCGTGTTTGAGCAAGGTCTTCAGGCGACGCTGCTTCATGCCGACGACACACGGGTTTTCGCCCTTCCAGAAATAACCGTGGTGAACCAGAACCAGATCAGCCTGGGCATCGACTGCCGCATCCAGCAGGGCCTGACTGGCCGTCACGCCGCTGACGATGCGCATGACTTGCGGCCGCCCTTCGACCTGCAGGCCATTGGGGCAGTAATCCTGAATCCGGGCACTGTTCAGATAGCGGTCGGCTTCTTCGACCAGGGTGCTCAGGGCAACAGCCATAAAAGACTCCTAAATATGCAGTTCAGAGATGCGTTGTACTCGTATAATGCCCGCCATTATGGCGCACCCGTGGCAAAACTTTCTGCGCCCGCAACCATCAGGACTTGTTAAATGTTCAAGGCACTGCGTTTTTTCGGCTGGCCATTGCTGGCTGGCGTGCTTATCGCCATGCTGATTATTCAGCGCTATCCGCAGTGGGTCGGTCTGCCGAGCCTGGATGTCAATCTGCAACAGGCCCCACAGACCACCAACGTCATGCAAGGTCCGTCTTCCTATGCCGACGCGGTCATTGCCGCAGCGCCCGCGGTGGTCAACCTCTATACCACCAAGATGGTCAACAAGGGCAACAACCCGCTTTTCGAAGACCCGCAGTTCCGCCGCTTCTTCGGCGACAACACGCCCAAGCAGAAGCGTATGGAATCGAGCCTGGGTTCTGGCGTGATGATGAGCCCTGAAGGCTACATACTGACCAACAACCACGTCACCACTGGCGCGGACCAGATCGTGGTAGCGCTAAAAGACGGCCGCGAAACCATTGCCCGGGTCATCGGCAATGACCCGGAAACCGACCTGGCGGTGCTCAAGATCGATTTGAAAAACCTGCCCGCGATTACCATCGCGCGCTCTGACAGCATCCGCATCGGCGATGTTGCGCTGGCGATCGGCAACCCGTTCGGGGTCGGCCAGACCGTGACCATGGGGATCATCAGTGCCACCGGGCGCAATCAATTGGGCCTCAACACTTATGAAGACTTCATTCAGACCGATGCGGCCATCAACCCGGGTAACTCGGGCGGTGCGCTGGTAGACGCCAGCGGCAATCTGATCGGTATCAATACCGCGATTTTTTCCAAGTCCGGAGGCTCCCAGGGCATCGGCTTCGCTATTCCGACCAAATTGGCAATGGATGTCATGAAGTCGATCATCGAGCACGGTCAGGTCATTCGTGGCTGGCTGGGCATCGAAGTTCAACCCCTGACCCAGGAACTGGCCGAATCCTTCGGGCTGAAGGATCGTCCAGGTATCGTTGTGGCCGGCATCTTCCGCGACGGACCGGCGCAGAAAGCCGGCCTGCAACTGGGCGACGTGATCCTGAGCATCAATGGCGAACCTGCCGGCGATGGTCGTCGCTCGATGAACCAGGTGGCGCGCACCAAACCCAAGGACAAGATTGCTATCGACGTGATGCGCAACGGCAAGGAGATGCGCCTGAGCGCCGAGGTCGGCCTGCGCCCACCACCCGCCCCGACACCCGCCGCAGCGCCGGAGTGATGCGCCATTACCTGAAAGTGCGGTACAGCACAGATCTGTGACGCCGGGAATAAAGGGCGTCCGGGCTTCTGCCCGAAGGGCGTGAGGGGCGAGTTTGCTCGCGAAGAAAGTGTTTCAGTCGATGCATTTTCGGCGCTTGTGCAGGCCTTTTCGCGAGCAAGCTCGCTCCCACAGGTCCGGAGTGTTTTCAAGCCATGCGAGACACTCACACAGATCCGGGCTGTTTCAAGCCATGCGAGACACTCACACAGATCCGGGCTGTTTCAAGCCATGCGAGACACTCACACAGGTCCGAAGTGTTTCAAGCCATGTGGATGCTCTGCGGCAGCGATGATCTTGTGGGAGCGAGCTTGCTCGCGAATACGGTGTTTCAGTCGATGCATTTTCGGCGCTTGTGCAGGCCCTTTCGCGAGCCAGCTCGCTCCCACAGGTCCGGAGTGTTTTCAAGCCATGCGAGACGCTCACACAGGTCCGGGCTGTTTCAAGCCATGCGAGACACTCACACAGGTCCGAAGTGTTTCAAGCAATGTAGATGCTCTGCGGCAGCGATGATCTTGTGGGAGCGAGCTTGCTCGCGAAGGCGGATTACCTGATCAATGGAGTTTCAGCGGCTGAACGGGCCTCTTCGCGAGCAAGCTCGCTCCCACACAGGTCCGGGGTGTTTTCGAGCCGTTTGGATTACTCACATAGGTCGGCGGTGTTTCCAGGCCATGCGGATGATCTGCGGCATCGATGATCCTGTGGCAGCGCAAGGTCAGCCCGTTTTCGGGCTGACCGATCAGCGTCTCAGATGTCGCTCAGACCTTCCAGCAACGCCTGATGCTGCTCTGGCGTGCCGATGCTGATACGCAGGAACTGGGCGATTCGCTGCTGTTTGAAGTGGCGGACGATGACGCCCTGCTCGCGCAGTTTGGCGGCCAGTGCTGCGGCATCGTGTTGCGGGTGGCGAGCGAAGATGAAGTTGGCTGCCGATGGCAGCACTTCAAAGCCCTTGCCCTGCAACTGCTCGACCAGCGCCTCGCGGCTTTCGATGACCTTGTTGCGGGTCGTCTCGAAGTGCTCGCGATCCTCGAAAGCCGCTGCCCCTCCCACGTTGGCCATGCGATCCAGCGGGTAGGAGTTGAAGCTGTTCTTGACTCGCTCCAGCGCCTCGATCAGGTCAGGATGCCCCACCGCCAGGCCCACGCGCAGACCGGCCAGCGAGCGCGACTTGGACAGGGTCTGAGTGACCAGCAGGTTCGGGTAACGGTCGATCAGTGTAATGGCTGTCTCGCCACCAAAGTCGATATACGCTTCATCGACGACCACCACCGAATCCGGGCTGGCCTTGATGATCTGCTCGACCTTGTCCAGACCGAGCAGGCAACCCGTCGGCGCATTCGGGTTGGGGAAGATGATCCCGGCATTCGGCTTGGCATAGTCCGCAGCACGGATCTGGAACTGCTCATCCAGCGGGACCGTTTCATAGTCGATGCCATACAGGCCGCAATACACCGGATAGAAGCTGTAGCTGATATCCGGGAACAGAAGCGGAGCATCGTGCTGAAACAAAGCGTGGAAAATGTGCGCCAGCACTTCATCCGAGCCATTGCCCAGGAACACCTGATTGGGCTGCACCTTGTAGTAATCAGCGACAGCGTGCTTGAGCAGATCGCTGTTGGGGTCCGGGTACAGACGCAAGTCGTCGGTCAGCGCAGCGCGCATGGCGTCGATGGCCTTTGGCGAAGGGCCATACGGGTTTTCATTGGTATTAAGCTTGACCAGTCGGGTCAGCTTCGGCTGTTCGCCCGGCACATAAGGCACCAGATCGCTGACAAAAGGGCTCCAGAATTTGCTCATTATTTGCCGTCCTCTGTGTTGCCTGCTTTCCAGTCAGGGTCAGTGATTCGATATTCGGCACTGCGCGCGTGGCCGCTCAGGGATTCGCCACGAGCCAGCACGGACGCTGTCTTGCCCAGCTCGGACGCACCTTGCGGCGAGCAATAGATGATCGACGAGCGCTTCTGGAAATCGTAGACGCCCAGCGGCGAAGAGAAACGCGCCGTACCAGAGGTCGGCAACACATGGTTGGGACCTGCGCAGTAGTCGCCCAGTGCTTCGGAGGTGTGGCGCCCCATGAAGATCGCACCCGCATGGCGGATCTGCGGCAGCCAGGCTTCCGGATCGGCGACCGACAGTTCAAGGTGCTCGGGCGCAATGCGATTGGCGACTTCGATGGCCTGGGTCATGTCAGCCACCTTTATCAGCGCACCGCGGCCATTGATCGACGTTTCGACGATGGCCGCCCGCTCCATGGTCGGTAGCAGACGGGTGATGCTGGCGGCGACCTTGTCGAGAAATTCGGCATCCGGACTGACCAGAATGGCTTGGGCGTCTTCGTCGTGCTCGGCCTGGGAGAACAGGTCCATGGCAATCCAGTCAGGATCGGTCTGGCCGTCACACACCACCAGAATTTCTGAAGGACCGGCGATCATGTCGATCCCCACCTGACCGAACACATGACGCTTGGCGGTCGCCACGTAAATGTTGCCAGGACCGACCACCTTGTCGACTTTCGGCACGCTTTCAGTGCCGTACGCCAGCGCGGCAACAGCTTGCGCCCCGCCGATGGTGAACACCCGGTCAACCCCTGCAATACAGGCAGCGGCCAGCACCAGCTCGTTGATTTCACCACGCGGCGTCGGCACGACCATGACCACTTCGGTCACGCCTGCCACCTTGGCCGGTATAGCGTTCATCAATACCGAAGACGGGTAGGAAGCCTTGCCACCCGGCACGTACAGGCCTGCACGGTCCAATGGCGTGACCTTCTGGCCCAGCACCGTGCCGTCGGCCTCGGTGTAGCTCCAGGAATCCTGCTTCTGCTTTTCGTGGTAGCTGCGTACACGCTCGGCGGCCTTTTCCAGGGCTTCGCGCTGAACCGGGGTAATGCGCGTCAACGCCAGCTCCAGGCGCTGGCGAGGCAGGATCAGGTCGGCCATCGACGCAACCTGTAGCCCGTCGAACTTCTGGGTGAACTCGACCAGCGCCGCGTCGCCCCGCTCACGCACCGCCTTGATGATGTCGAGCACGCGCTGGTTGACCGAATCGTCAGACACACTTTCCCAGCTCAGCAGATGATCCAGATGTCGTGCGAAATCCGGGTCAGCAGCGTCGAGTCGGCGAATTGCAGTGGGAGTGGTCATAGCGGGGCCTCAATAATTGGCGGATGCTCAGGAGCCTAAAGCTACCAAGCTATCCGCGCAGGCACCTGAGAAATTTGGCTATGACACGGATAGCTGGACGCAACTCAACGTTGCGTGAAGGGATCAGCTACGGTGTCGCGACTCCACTGCCTTGCGCAGGGTGTCGATGAGGGCCTGGATACGTGCGTGCTGCATCTTCATGGAGGCCTTGTTGACCACCAGACGCGAACTGATGGTCGCGATCAGTTCCTGAGGCTCGAGGCCGTTGGCGCGCAAGGTGTTACCGGTGTCGACCACATCGATGATCTTGTCTGCCAGGCCAATCAGCGGTGCCAGCTCCATGGAGCCGTACAACTTGATGATATCGACCTGACGGCCCTGCTCGGCGTAGTAACGCTTGGCAACGTTGACGAACTTGGTAGCCACGCGCAGACGGCCCTTGGGCTCGACCGCACCGATGGCGCCAGCGGTCATCAGCTTGCACTTGGCAATCTGCAGGTCCAGCGGCTCATAGAGGCCCTGACCGGTGTATTCCATCAACACATCCTTGCCCGCGACACCCAGATCGGCGGCACCATGCTCGACATAGGTCGGCACGTCGGTGGCGCGCACGATCAGCAGGCGCACATCGGCCTGAGTCGTGGGGATGATGAGCTTGCGGCTCTTGTCCGGATTCTCGGTCGGCACGATGCCCGCTTCAGCGAGAAGCGGCAGGGTGTCATCAAGAATGCGGCCCTTGGACAGTGCGATGGTCAACATGGGAAACGTAAGTCCTTATCAGGAAACTTTTGTCACGACGCAAGCGGCGCATGACAACCCTCAGGCCTGTTGACCTGAAGTGAAACGAATCAGAAATCACACCCGCGACAGAGCAGGCGGCCCCGATGCCAGCGGCATCAGGGCCGCGTGCTGCTAGCCCGGAACGCGGCGGATCTTGGCACCCAGCATTTGCAGCTTCTCTTCGATGCACTCGTAACCACGGTCTATGTGGTAGATGCGGTCGATCAGCGTGTCGCCCTGAGCGACCAGCGCCGAAATCACCAGACTGGCCGATGCACGCAGGTCGGTCGCCATGACTGGCGCGCCCTTGAGTACTTCGGTGCCGGTGACAATGGCGGTGTTGCCTTCAACCTGAATCTGAGCACCCATGCGGTGCATTTCATACACGTGCATGAAGCGGTTTTCGAAGATGGTCTCGATGACCGCCCCCGTGCCCTCGGCAATCGCGTTGAGCGAAATGAACTGCGCCTGCATGTCGGTCGGGAACGCCGGGTAAGGCGCGGTACGCACATTGACCGCCTTTGGACGCTTGCCGTGCATGTTCAGCTCGATCCAGTCTTCACCGGTCGTGACTTCAGCACCTGCTTCCTGAAGTTTGAGCAGCACAGCTTCGAGGATGGTCGGATCGGTGTCCTTGACCTTGACGCGACCGCCGGTAACAGCAGCGGCCACCAGGTAGGTGCCGGTCTCGATACGGTCAGGCATGACCTTGTAAGTGGCCGGGCCCAGACGCTTGACGCCATCGATGGTGATGGTGTCGGTACCTGCACCGTGAATCTTGGCGCCCATTGCGATCAGGAAGTTGGCCAGATCGACAACCTCGGGCTCGCGTGCGGCGTTCTGCAGCACGCTGCGACCGTTGGCGAGGCTGGCTGCCATCATGATGTTCTCAGTACCGGTCACGCTCACGGTATCGAAGAAGAAGTTGGCACCGCGCAAGCCACCCTCGGGTGCCTTGGCCTTGATGTAGCCACCTTCGACGTCGATGATCGCGCCCATGGCTTCAAGACCACGGATGTGCAGGTCGACCGGACGCGAACCGATGGCACAGCCGCCTGGCAGAGCCACTTCGGCCTCACCGAATCGAGCGACCATCGGGCCCAGCACCAGAATCGACGCACGCATGGTTTTCACCAGTTCGTACGGGGCGACCAGGGTCTTGATGGTGCGCGGATCGATTTCGACACTGAGCTTTTCATCGATGACAGGCTCGATGCCCATGCGACCGAACAGCTCGATCATGGTCGTGATGTCGTGCAGGTGCGGCAGGTTCTGAACGGTGACGGGTCCGTCCGCCAGCAATGTGGCGGCAAGGATCGGCAGGGCAGAGTTCTTTGCCCCGGAAATGCGAATTTCGCCATCAAGACGAACGCCGCCGGTAATAATCAATTTATCCATTAGAGTCTCGACACCAATTGGCTCAGGAACGCTCGGCCCATGCAGCGCGGCTGAAAAATTTCATGGTCACCGCGTGGATGCTGCCATCGGCAATCCAGGGGTTCAGATGGGTATAAATCTGTTGCTGACGTTTGACCGGGCTCAGGCCGGCCAACTCGTCGCTGATGATGTTCAACTGGAAGTTGCAGCCTTCGCCTTCGACTTCCACTTTGATTTCCGGCAGCTTTCCTTCAAGGAAGCTTTTAACTTCTACGGCCTGCATGCTTAACCTCGATCGGCGCTGTACGCGCGCGGGTCTGGCATCATACAAAAAAAGCCCATGTTATGCGAAGCCCGACAAGCAGGTCCCGGATAAAGGGCTTTTTCGATGATGCCTTTCAGTGGGCGTCCAGCAGCTCGGTCAAACCTGATACGCGAGCTATCTGGCGCATGTCTTCGGGGAGTGCACGGATGGTCATCGACTTGCCCGCATCACGGGCGTCGCGCATGAACGCCAGCAACAAGGCCAGGCCGACGCTGCTGGACTTCTCGACACCGGAGCAGTCAAGCGTGAGGTCTGCCAGATCACCGGACTTGATCAGTGCCGCACCCTGCTTGCGCAGTTGCGGCCCTGTACGGTAATCCAGCACACCGATCAGCCTGAGCTCACCCGGCCCGACGAGGCGGACGGCAGATTCGGTCATTGCACCGGCTTCTGCGTGGCATCAACGGTAGATTTGGTCTTGGCCACTTCGCCAGCCCAGTTGTTGATGGTGGTATCCAGGTTGTTGCCGTTGCGCTGCATGGCATCGGCGAACTGATCACGGAACAGCTTGCCGATATTGATACCGTTGATGACAACGTTACGCACTTTCCACTCGCCGTTCAGCTTGACCAGCGTGTAGGAAACCGGATAGATCGCGCCGTTATTGCCCTTGACCTGCATGTCAACGCTGGTGCGGTCATCGCCTTCATCCTTGGCAGGTGCGACGGTGATGCCCTGGTTGTTGAATTCAAGCAAGGCATTGCCGTAGAACTGCATCAGGCTGCGCTTGAAGTTTTCCTCGAAACGCTTCACCTGTTCAGGGCTCGCCTTGCGGGAGTACTTCACGGTCATGATGCTTTTGGAAATGCCATCGGCATCCACGACAGGACCGACAATGCGGTTCAGTGCATCATAGAACGCGCCTGGGTTGGCTTTGTACTGCTCGCGATTGGTCGCCAGGTCACTCAACAGTTCCTTGGTGGTGCGCTCCACCAGGTCATGAGCCGACGGGGTCGCCGCGGCATTCGCCAGCATTGGCAGAGTGGCCAGCAATACCAGCAGGCCACGGCGCAGAATAGAGATCATTTGAAGCTCCTCACTTGGCGTCTTTACTAACAGTATTGAGCAGGAATTTTCCGATCAGGTCTTCCAGCACCAGCGACGACTGCGTGTCATGGATAGTCCCGCCATCCTTGAGCAGCTTGTCATCGCCACCGACGCTCAGACCGATGTATTTTTCACCCAGCAAACCGGCAGTCAGAATCGACGCAGTCGAGTCCGAAGGCAGGTTATCGACCTTCTTCTGAATCTCCAGCGTGACGCGACCGGTAAAGGTATCGCGATCCAGATCGATCGCCGTCACCTTGCCGATCGTGACGCCAGCCATGCTTACCTTGGCTCTGACAGTCAAACCGGCAATATTGTCGAAGTAGGCATAAAGTTTATAAGTGTCGGTGCTCGCGCTCGTGCTCAGACCACTGACTCGCAGGGCCAGCAGGAGCAGAGCCAGTATCCCCGCCAGCAGGAACAGACCGACTCCGGTTTCGATGGCACGGTTTTGCATCAGAAATCTCCAAACATCAAAGCGGTCAAAATAAAGTCCAGTCCCAGCACGGCCAACGAGGCGTATACGACGGTTCTGGTCGTCGCGCGACTGATCCCCTCGGAAGTAGGCTCGCAATCGTAACCCTGGAAAACGGCAATCCATGTCACCACGAAGGCAAATACGACGCTTTTGATCACCCCATTGAGCACATCGTTCGTGAAAGAAACGCTGTTCTGCATGTTCGACCAAAAAGAACCGTCATAGACTCCGAGCCAATCGATCGCCACCCAGGAAGCCCCCCAGATACCGACCACGCTGAAAATCATCGCCAGAATCGGCAACGAGATGAAGCCGGCCCACAGACGCGGCGCAACGATGTACTTGAGTGGATCGACACCGATCATTTCAAGGCTCGACAGCTGCTCGGTGGATTTCATGTTGCCGATCTCGGCGGTCAATGCAGACCCGGCACGACCGGCGAACAGCAAGGCCGTCACCACAGGACCGAGTTCACGCAGCAGGGTCAGGGCAACCATCTGGCCGACCGCCTGCTCCGAACCGTATTTGGTCAGGATGCTGAAGCCCTGCAACGCCAGTACCATGCCGATGAACATGCCGGACACCACAATGATGACCAGCGACATGACCCCCACCGAATACAGCTGCCTGACCAGCAATTGAAAACTGCTGCCGGCACCGCCGCGACCGAGCAGGGCGTGCACCAGAAACAGACCGGAACGCCCCAGAACAGTAACAATATCAATGGCCGAACGCCCCAGCAGGCTGACCCGGTCCATCAGTGACTTATTGCGCATCAGCGCTTCCCCAATAGATCTTCGCGAAAATCCGGCGCCGGATAGTGGAACGGTACAGGGCCGTCCGGCTCGCCGGTCATGAATTGACGAATACGTGGATTGTCCGAGGACATCAGTTCCTGCGGCGTACCCTGCCCCAGCACCTGCCCGTCGCCGACGACATATAGATAGTCGGCAATGCTCGCAGTCTCGCTGAGGTCATGGGACACCACGATGCTGGTGATACCCAGTGCGTCGTTAAGCAGCCGGATCAGACGCACCAGCACCCCCATCGCAATAGGGTCCTGCCCGACAAAAGGCTCGTCATACATGAGAATCTGCGGATCGAGAGCGATTGCGCGCGCCAGCGCGACACGACGCTTCATGCCGCCCGATAATTCGTCCGGCATCAGTTCCACCGCGCCGCGCAGGCCCACGGCCTGCAGCTTGAGCAGAACGATGTCGCGGATCATTTCTTCCGGCAGCTCGGTGTGCACGCGCAGGGGAAAGGCGACGTTTTCGAAAACATCCAGATCGGTAAACAGTGCACCGCTCTGAAACAAAACGCCCATCTGCTTGCGGGCATCGAACAGATCACTGCGCGACAGTTCCGGCAGATTTTGGCCATTGACCCACACCTGCCCCTCGCTCGGGCGCAACTGGGCACCCATCAGGCGCAACAGGGTGGTCTTGCCGCAACCTGACGGCCCCATGATCCCGGTAACCTTGCCGCGCGGAATACGAATATCAACGTTATTGAAAATGCTGCGCGCACCGCGTTTGAAAGACACACCTTTCAACTCGACCGCATAGGCGTCATCAGGACTCATCTAAACTCCTTGCGATACAGCTTCCGCCTTGAGCCGTCGGTTTTTGAACACCGACAGGCTGTCCAGGCGTGCCGAACAGGCCGCGAACTATATCACCGCAGCCACCCGCCCCCAAGAAGAGAACCGAGCGGTTCAGGTATTCGCTGAATTATTCTGTACCACAATGTTATGGCTACAGGCTTGAATACAGACCCGCAGGTACGTAGGAAATTCGTTTAAAAACAACACAACGACGATCAGACGTGAGGGAATCGTTCATTACCGCTATAATCGCCGCCTTTCAGCAGGCTGACCCTTTCCAGACATGAACCAATCCAGTGACCTGATCCAATCGGCGCAACGCACCATTCGCCTTGAGATAGAAGCCATGCAAGGCTTGCTTGAACGTCTTGACGGCGATTTCGTGCGCGCGTGCGAAATGATCCTTGCCAGCAAAGGGCGCGTGGTCGTGGTCGGCATGGGCAAGTCCGGACATATCGGCAACAAGATCGCTGCCACGCTGGCGAGCACGGGCACCACCTCTTTTTTCGTGCATCCGGCCGAAGCCAGCCATGGCGACATGGGCATGATCACCCGTGACGACATCATCCTGGCCTTGTCGAACTCTGGCAGCACCAACGAAATCGTCACCCTGCTGCCACTGATCAAGCGCCTGGGCATAAAGATGATCAGCCTGACCGGCGACCCCGAGTCCATTCTGGCCAAGGCTGCCGACATCAACCTCAACGCGCATGTCGTGCATGAGGCCTGCCCGCTCAACCTGGCACCGACGTCCTCGACAACCGCCGCACTGGTCATGGGCGACGCCCTCGCCGTAGCGCTGCTCGACGCCCGCGGTTTCACCGCCGAAGATTTCGCATTCTCCCATCCGGGCGGCGCATTGGGTCGTCGCCTGCTGCTCAAGGTCGAGAATGTGATGCACTCCGGCGAATCACTGCCCAGCGTGCAACGCGGTACCCTGCTGCGCGACGCACTGCTTGAAATGACTCGTAAAGGTCTGGGCATGACCGCCATCGTCGAAGCCGATGGCACCTTGGCCGGCATCTTCACGGACGGTGACTTGCGCCGGACGCTGGACCGCCCTGTCGATATCCGCCAGACCATCATCGATGAGGTCATGACGCTTCATGGCAAGACCGCCCATGCCGAGATGCTCGCCGCCGAAGCGCTGAAAATCATGGAGGACAACAAAATCAGTGCGCTTGTTGTCGTAGACCAGAACGACCGGCCGGTTGGCGCATTCAACCTGCAGGATCTCCTGCGCGCAGGCGTCATGTAATGGAAACCGAAATAATGACCCAGGATCTCATGCAACGCGGCAAGGCCATCAAGCTGGCAGTCTTCGACGTCGATGGCGTGCTGACCGATGGCCGCCTTTACTTCATGGAAGACGGCAGCGAGATCAAGACATTCAATACCCTCGACGGCCAAGGCATTAAAATGCTGATAGCTTCGGGCGTCACCACGGCGATCATCAGTGGCCGCAAGACCGCGATAGTCGAGCGCCGGGCAAAGAGCCTGGGCATTGAACACCTGTTCCAGGGGCGTGAAGACAAACTGGTAGTGCTGGACAAGTTGCTGGCAGAACTCAATTTGAGTTACGAACAGGTCGCCTATCTGGGTGATGATCTGCCAGACTTGCCCGTCATCAGACGCGTCGGTCTGGGCATGGCAGTGGCCAATGCTGCCGGCTTTGTACGCGAGCATGCACACGGGATAACCAGGGCGCGAGGCGGCGAAGGCGCAGCGCGCGAATTCTGCGAACTGATTCTGAGTGCGCAAGGCAACCTTGAAGCGGCTCACTCCGCCTATTTATAGAAGCCATTATGTTCACTAAAAAAATTCGCAAGTTCCTGCTTCTCGGGGTACTGGCGCTGCTGCTGGCAGCGGTCGGCTACTGGAACATCAGCCCGGAAAGCTTCATGGATCAACCGGTCTCGACGGTCGACGACACTGTCATCGACTACTATGCAATCAACGCCCACAGCGTTCAGTACCTGCCCGACGGCACGCTTCAATACGACATGACCTCCGACAAGGTGGAGCATGTGAAAGCCACTGACGTGACCCTGCTGACCACGCCCGACCTGCACATGTACCGCGGCGGCGAGTTTCCCTGGCACGTGCAGAGCAAGAAAGGCGAGGTTTCGTCCGGCGGCGACCAGGTCGAGCTGATCGATTCCGTGCGCGTTGAACGCACCGATGAAAAACAACGTACGACTATCATCACCAGTAGTCGCATGACCGTATTCCCTCAGAAGCAATATGCGCAGACCGACCAAGACGTTAGAATCGACGGCGCAGGCGGTGTGACCACGGCCAAGGGAATGAAAGCGTATTTGAAAGACAGCAGGATGGACCTGCTGTCCAACGTAAGAGGACAGTATGAGGCTCGTTAAAACTCTTCCTTTATTGCTCGGCCTGGGCGCAGCACTGGGAAGCGCGAGCGCCTGGTCCCTGCCAACCGACCGAGATCAGCCTATCCACATCCAGTCTGACGATGCTCAGCTCGATGACAAGAAAGGCGTGGCGACTTACAAGGGCAATGTCATCATCACTCAGGGCTCGATGAAAATCACGGGCAACACCGTGACGATCACGCGCAACGCCCAGGGCGAAGTCGACGTATTCACCTCCGTTGGCAACCTGGCCTACTACGAGCAGAAGCCTGCCGTGGATAAACCGATCGTGCAGGCCTATGCCGTCACCATCCAGTATTACGCTGGCCAGGACCGTATCGTCCTGATCGACAAGGCCAAGGTCATCAATGATGGCAACACCTCGGAAGGCGAAAAAATCGTCTATGACACGGTCAGACAGGTCGTCAGTGCCGGCCGGGCCAATGGCGGTGCCAAGGTGACTACACCACGTCCGCGTATCGACATGGTCATCCAGCCGAAAAAGAAAACCGATCAACCTCAGAAGGCCCAGTAAATGGCGACGCTCAAAGCCCAGCATCTGGCTAAAAGCTACAAAAGCCGGCAGGTCGTGCGCGATGTGAGCATCTCCATCGACAGCGGCCAGATCGTCGGCCTGCTGGGCCCGAACGGCGCCGGCAAGACCACCTGCTTCTACATGATCGTGGGTCTGGTGCAGGCTGATCAGGGTCGTGTGCTGATTGACGATCTGGATGTCAGCCATCAACCCATGCACGGTCGCGCCCGCGCGGGTATCGGCTACCTGCCACAGGAAGCCTCGATCTTCCGCAAGCTCTCGGTGTCCGACAACATCATGGCGATTCTCGAGACCCGCAAGGAGCTCGACGCCGGTGCACGCCGCAAGGAACTGGAAAGCCTTCTGCAGGAGTTCCACATCACCCATATCCGCGACAACCTGGGCATGAGCCTGTCGGGTGGTGAACGTCGCCGTGTGGAAATCGCCCGAGCCCTGGCCACCGCGCCGAAATTCATCCTGCTGGATGAACCATTCGCAGGTGTCGACCCTATTTCGGTAGGCGACATCAAGCAGATCATTCACCATCTCAAGGCCAAGGGCATCGGTGTACTGATCACCGACCACAACGTCCGGGAAACACTGGATATCTGCGAAACGGCCTACATCGTCAACGATGGACAGCTGATTGCGGAAGGCGACTCCGAGACCATTCTGGCGAACCAGCTGGTGAAAGAGGTCTACCTCGGCCACGAGTTCCGCCTTTAATCGACTGCCCCTTTGCGCTTCGCAGCCGATTGATGCCTACGCAGTGTATTGACAACATTTTATTTGTCATATCACTCTAGGCAAATGCACAGGTTTCAGGCATATAATTTGCTTAAGTTGGCGCCACGGCGCCTGTAGTAGATGGCGCATGCGCGCCGGCGAATAAGGTGTTTAGCCCCTGCCATGAAACCATCGCTAGTCTTGAGAATGGGCCAGCAGCTGACGATGACACCGCAGCTGCAACAGGCAATCCGCTTACTTCAGCTTTCAACTCTGGATCTTCAGCAGGAGATCCAGGAAGCGCTGGAGTCAAACCCTATGCTGGAGCGGCAGGAAGAAGGCGACGACTTCGACAACTCCGACCCGCTTGCCGACAACATCGAACAAAAGCCCAACCCCGACGTTCAGGAACCGACCTATCAGGAATCCGCGCCTACCGTGGATAATCTTGAAGACGGTGAATGGAACGAGCGCATTCCCAACGAGCTGCCCGTGGATACTGCATGGGAAGACATCTACCAGACCAGCGCCAGCAGCCTGCCAAGCAACGATGACGACGAGTGGGACTTCACCACACGTACCTCCGCCGGTGAAAGCCTGCAAAGCCACCTGCTGTGGCAACTGAATGTTGCGCCGATGTCCGACAAGGACCGTTTGGTAGCGGTCACGCTGATCGACTGCATCAACAATCAGGGCTACCTCGACGAGACGCTCGATGAGATTCTCGAGTCGTTCGACCCTGAGCTGGACATCGAACTCGACGAGATCGAAGCCGTACTGCATCGCATCCAGCAGTTCGAACCTGCCGGCATCGGTGCTCGCAATCTGAGCGAATGCCTGCTGCTGCAACTGCGCCAGCTGCCAGCGAAAACGCCGTGGCTGACAGAAGCACAGCGCCTGGTCAGCGACTACATCGATCTGCTCGGAAGCCGCGACTACGGCCAGCTGATGCGGCGCATGAAGCTCAAGGAAGACGAGCTGCGCCAGGTCATCGAGCTGGTGCAAAGCCTCAACCCGCGTCCAGGCTCGCAGATCGAATCCACCGAAGCCGAATACGTCATTCCGGACGTGATCGTGCGCAAGGACAACGAACGCTGGCTGGTCGAACTCAATCAGGAGTCGGTGCCACGCCTGCGGGTCAATCCGCAATACGCGGGCTTCGTGCGGCGCGCTGACACCAGCGCAGACAACACCTTCATGCGCAATCAGTTGCAGGAAGCGCGCTGGTTCATCAAAAGCCTGCAAAGCCGCAACGAAACACTGATGAAGGTCGCCACGCAGATCGTCGAACACCAGCGCGGTTTCCTCGAGTACGGCGACGAGGCCATGAAGCCGCTCGTCCTGCACGACATTGCCGAGGCAGTGGGCATGCACGAATCGACCATCTCGCGGGTGACCACGCAGAAATTCATGCACACCCCACGCGGCATTTACGAGCTGAAATACTTCTTCTCAAGCCATGTGAGCACCTCCGAGGGCGGCGAATGCTCGTCCACGGCAATTCGCGCAATCATCAAAAAACTGGTTGCGGCGGAAAATCAGAAAAAGCCGTTGAGTGATAGCAAGATCGCTGGTTTACTGGAGGCACAAGGCATTCAAGTAGCCCGTCGCACAGTCGCCAAGTACCGTGAGTCTCTCGGGATCGCCCCTTCCAGTGAGCGTAAGCGACTGATGTGATGCAGGCCGAGCCACAGCGTCCCAGTGGCAGGCGCCATGCCTGCCTCTTTATGCACTGGCAAAGGAGAAAGCTGTATGCAAGTCAACATCAGTGGACACCAACTGGAAGTGACCAAACCCCTTCGTGAATACGTTGAGCTCAAGCTCAAGAAGCTCGAAGGGCATTTTGACAAGATTACCAACGTGCAGGTCACGATGACGGTCGAAAAGCTCAAGCAGAAGATCGAAGCCACGTTGCACATCCATGGTGGAGAGGTCGTTGCCAATGCTGAACATGATGACATGTACGCTGCCATCGACCTGCTCACTGACAAGCTAGACCGACAATTGCTCAAGCATAAGGAAAAGCAGCAAAGCATCCTCAAAGGTGCGGCCGCTCGCTAACGCCCATTTAATGATCCGAATCGAAAATATCCTGACCCCCGGCCGCTCCCTCGTGAACGTGCCGGGTGGCAGCAAAAAGCGTGTACTCGAAGAAATTGCCAACCTGATCGGCCGTGAAGTGCCGGGCATGGTCTCGGATACAGTATTCGCAAGCCTCGTTGCCCGGGAAAAACTGGGCTCGACCGGTTTTGGCAACGGTATTGCCATTCCCCACTGCCGCCTTGCTGACTGCAGCGAGCCTGTCAGTGCAGTCATTCACCTCGCTACACCCGTGGATTTCGACGCCATCGATGGCGCGCCGGTTGACCTGCTGTTCGTCCTGCTGGTCCCGCAAGCCGCTACCGATGAGCACCTGGAGCTGCTGCGCCAGATCGCCAGCATGCTCGACGACAAAGATGTGCGTAAGCGCCTGCGCAGTGCCGAAAGCGCTCAGGCGCTTTATCAAGTGGTGCTGGACGTGCAGAACGGAAACTGACCATGCGCATGATCATCGTCAGCGGTCGCTCCGGCTCAGGCAAGAGTACGGCGCTCGACGTGCTGGAAGACAACGGTTTTTACTGTGTCGATAACCTGCCGGCAGGTCTCTTGCCGGAGCTGGCGGAACGCGCGCTGATCAACACCGAACTCGCCGAACCGCTGCTGGCGGTTTCGATAGATGCGCGCAACCTGCCCAGCCATCTGACCCGTTTTCCGCAGATGCTGAATGAAGTACGCGCGCGCAATATTCAGTGCGACGTGCTCTACCTGGATGCAGACGAAGCCACACTGCTCAAGCGCTTCTCGGAAACCCGGCGCCGCCACCCCCTGAGCACGGCCGATCGTTCGCTGGCCGAAGCGATACGCGACGAGACCGCACTGCTTGGCCCGATCATCGATCTGGCCGACCTGAAGATCAACACCACCCACCTGAACCTCTATCAGTTGCGCGACGCGCTCAAGCTTCGCCTGCTGAACAAGCCCGAGCCAGGCACGGCGTTTCTGATCGAGTCATTTGGTTTCAAGCGTGGCATGCCCATCGATGCAGACCTGGTATTCGATGTGCGCTGCCTGCCCAATCCCTACTGGAAGCCAGAACTGCGCGACCATTCAGGGCTTGAACAGCCTGTTATCGACTACCTGTCGGTGCAGCCTGATGTCGAAGAAATGTTTCAGGACATCTTTGCCTACCTGAACAAATGGCTACCCCGGTTTGCAGCCAGTAACCGTTCCTACGTTACCATTGCCATCGGCTGCACCGGCGGACACCACCGTTCGGTCTACCTGACCGAGCGGCTTGGTCAGGTTTTGCAACAATCACTCAAGAACGTTCAGGTCCGCCACCGCGACCTCAGCTGAAGGATTTTCACTGCGATGCCCGCTCGTCAAATCACCATCATCAACAAACTGGGCCTGCATGCCCGCGCTGCCGCCAAATTCGTCGGCGTCGCAGGCAAGTTCCCCTGCAAGATCAGGGTCGGCCGCACTCCGGAGAGCATGGTCGATGGCAAAAGCATCATGGCCGTGATGATGTTGGCTGCCGGCAAGGGCACCGAGGTCCACCTGCACACTGAAGGCGAATTCGAACAGGAAGCGCTCGATGGCCTGGTCGAGCTGATCAACAACCGGTTTGATGAGGGCGAATAAGCCCTCGGACAAACGCGGTATACGTCACCACCAGCCTTGCAAGTGCATCCAGCTCAGCCCATGGGCAACCAGTAGCGCCATACCCGCCAACAACAGCACGCTACCCACTACCAGCCGAAATAACCGCGCAGTACTGAGCGTAAGGAATCCGAAGCGCATGGGTTGCCTTGGGTCCGGGTGCCAGGCTCAGGCCAGGGCGGCCTGATAACGGCGGGACACCTCATCCCAGTTGATCACGTTGTAGAACGCGTTGATGTATTCGGGACGACGGTTCTGATAGCGCAGGTAGTAAGCGTGCTCCCACACGTCCAGCCCTAGAATCGGCGTGTTGCCGTTCATCAGCGGGCTCTCCTGATTACCGCTGCTTTCCACCACCAGCTTCTTGTCAGGCGTGACGCTCAGCCATGCCCAGCCACTGCCGAATCGGGTCAACGCGGCCTTGGTGAACGCTTCCTTGAAGCTTTCGTAGCCGCCCAGTTGTTCGTCAATCGCCAACGCGACAGCGCCTGTGGGCAAGCCTCCCCCGCCCGGCACCATGACTTCCCAGAACAACGAATGATTGGCATGGCCGCCACCCTGATTGATCACCGCTGGACGCAGGTTTTCAGGCAATTGCTGGACACTGGCGACGAGTTTCTCGACAGACCAGTCCGCAAACTCCGTGCCTTCCACCGCTGCATTGAGATTGTTGATGTACGTCTGGTGATGCTTGGTGTAGTGGATTTCCATGGTTTGCGCATCGATATGCGGTTCAAGGGCATCGTATGCGTAAGGCAGTGCGGGCAAGGTGTATGGCATGTCAGTGTGCTCCGTAGAAAAGTCCGGAAGGGGCTCCCGAATGGCGTTGCAGCGCTGAGCGCGTATGCTCACCGCTGCTGTTCAGCAACCGATGGGTGCGCGGGTATTCGCCATGTTCGCTGATGAAACTCAGCAGCTCGGCGTAGGTTTTGCTGCTATGACGCAAGGCCGCCTCGCGCAGGGCGGGCGGGAGGCGCTGATCCTGTAGGGTCCGCAACAGGTGCTGGTGGATGGCACACAGGTACTCGGCGCTCTCCTCCGGCTGGCCCAGACTCAGGTGCAGATCCGCCAGGTTATGGTGAGAAATCACACAGGCCGCGACCGCTTCGTCGGCATCCGCCCAGCGTTCGAACAGGACTTGCGCCAACGCCAGCGCCTGAAGGTACAACTCGCGGGCCTCGACCCACTCGCCGAGATTGAAACAGCGATTGGCCTGCTCGATGGTGCATTTCCAATGCTGCATGACATACCTCCAGGAACGTTGGCTAGGCAGCGACCATGGGCCAGGGCGTGGCGGTCAATCGCGTCAGGAACGCCTCTTGACGAGGTAATGCTTGATCAGCAGAGGCTCGTCGGTTTAAAGCGCACAACGAATCCGCAGACCCAAGCCACGCTAGTTTCCAGCTAAGACAACTCGTTCAAAGCAGACCCCGTGATCGCAGTTCATTTTATAAATGATATTCATTATTAAATGAGATACAGAATCAACACAAGCCCAATCGCTTCACCGCCTTGCGCCGGTGAGCGTGAACATGCTTTGAGGGAAGCGTAAAACGCGGGTTCGGAGGGAGGTTATTGGCGGTCAAAGCCGCAAGCGGATGGGTGACGCAGAGCGTCACGAAATGCATTCCCAAGCTGAAGCGTAGGGAACGATAACCTCAACTATCGTGCGGCGCTCCGCGTCGCATGCCGTTCCGGACGCTCTGCGTCCTTTTGACGACGCAGAGCGTCGTGAACTGCATTCCCACGCTGGAGCGTAGGGAAAGATAACCTCAACTATCGTGCGGCGCTCCGCGTCGCATGCCGTTCCGGACGCTCTGCGTCCTTTTGACGACGCAGAGCGTCGTGAACTGCATTCCCACGCTGGAGCGTAGGGAACGATAACCTCAACTATCGTGCGGCGCTCCGCGTCGCATGCCGTTCCGGACGCTCTGCGTCCTCTCGACGACGCAGAGCGTCACGAAATTCATTCCCACGCTGGAGCGTAGGGAACGATGATCGCAACTATCGTGCCCACGCTCTGCATTTATGGGCACGATAGCCGGAATCGGGGGCCTGTCAGCTACCCGCTACGGTCATTCGCTCGATCAGTACCGAGCCGGTGCGGATGTTGCTGCGCAGCTCAAGATCGCTGCCAACGGCGACGATCTGCTTGAACATGTCGCGCATGTTGCCGGCGATGGTCACTTCCTGAACCGGGAACTGAATCTCGCCATTCTCGACCCAGAAGCCTGCCGCGCCACGCGAATAGTCGCCGGTGACCATGTTCAAACCGCTGCCCATCAGCTCGGTGACCAGCAAGCCCCGCCCCATGCGCCGAATCAGCGCAGCCTGGTCGTCCGAACCATGGGTGACGAACAGGTTATGTACACCGCCCGCGTTGGCGGTGCTCGGCATGCCCAGCTTGCGGCCGGAATACGTGCTCAGCACATAGGAAACCAGATCCCCACCTGCCACGAATGGCTTGGCGAAGGTCGCCAGACCGTCGCTGTCGAACGCCGAACTGCCCATCGCATGCTTCAGGTGCGGGCGCTCATCGATGGTCATCCACTCAGGGAACAGGCGCTGACCCAGCGCGCCTTCGAGGAACGACGATTTGCGGTACAGCGTGCCACCGGAAATGGCGCCGAGAAAGCTGCCGAAGAGGCCGCCCGCCAGTTCCGCAGCAAACAGCACTGGCACTTCACAGGTCGGCACCGGACGCGCACCCAGACGGCTTGCCGCACGCAACGCGGCCTTGCGGCCAATGCTCTGCGCATCGGCCAGCAGCTCGCCCTGGCGGTTGACGTCATACCAGTAATCGCGCTGCATCTGGCCTTCACCCTCGGCAATCATCACACAGCTGAGGCTGTGACGCGTTGAGGCATAGCCACCGATGAAGCCATTGCTGTTGCCATACACGCGGCAGCCCTGATGGGTATTGAGCGTAGTGCCATCGGCGTTCTTGATGCGGCTGTCGGCATCGAAGGCCGCCGCTTCGCAGATCAGCGCTTTCTCGATGGCCTGCTCGGGCGTGATGTCCCAGGTGTGATAAAGGTCAAAATCCATGACCTCTTTGGCCATCAGCGCAGCGTCGGCCAGCCCGGAGCTTTCATCCTCGGAGGTGTGTTCGGCAATCGCCAGTGCAGCGGCGACCGTTTCACGAATCGCATCGGCGCCGGTTGCCGACGTGCTGGCCGAGCCCTTGCGCTGCCCGACATACAGGGTGATACCAAAGCCCTGATCGCGGTTGAACTCGACGGTTTCGACTTCACGCTGACGGACCGATGTCGACAGCCCCTGGTCCACCGACACCGCGACTTCGCAGGCGCTGGCACCCTGACGCCGGGCTTCGGCGATGATCTGCTCGACCTGTTCCTGCAGTTCGGGCAAGGCTTGTGGGCCGACGCTTTGGGTTGCACTCATGACTTTCTCCATCAAATTCTTCTTTCAGCACAGGCCGAATACCGACCGGGCCGGACAAGCGGCCCACGACTGGTTATCATGGCGGCGTTTCTTTGCGGACTGCCCCCATGGTTGATTCTTACGACGACTCCCTCGACGGGGAGAAAAGCAAAACCCAGGTCAAACGAGAGCTGCATGCTCTGGTCGACCTCGGCGAGCGACTGACAACACTCAAAGCCGATGTGCTGGCCAAGCTGCCGCTGACCGACGCTTTGCGCAAGGCCCTGGCCGAAGCGCCCAAGCACACGGCGAACATCGCGCGAAAGCGGCACATTCTGTTCATCGGCAAGCTGATGCGCGATCAGGACCAGGAAGCCATTCTGGTGTTGCTGGACCAACTCGATGCCTCCACTCGCCAATACAATGAACGTTTCCACAATCTGGAGCGCTGGCGTGATCGCCTGATTTCGGGCGATGACGCCGACCTCGAGAAATTCGTGGTCGAATACCCCGATGCCGACCGTCAGCAGCTGCGTTCGCTGATCCGTCAGGCGCAACACGAAGTTGCACGCAACAAACCGCCGGCCACCAGCCGCAAAATCTTCAAATACATCCGTGAGCTGGACGAACTTCAACGCGGTCTGCGTTGATTTCGCCCTCGGGGCCGGCAGCAGAGGCAGCCGGCCCCGACTCACATTCAGCTACCGGTGCCACCCACGGTGATCGCGTCGATTTTCAGCGTAGGCTGACCCACACCGACCGGCAGCGACTGGCCATCTTTCCCGCACGTACCGACGCCGCTGTCCAGCGACAGATCGTTACCCACCATCGACACCCTGCTCATGGCTTCCGGCCCGTTACCGATCAAGGTCGCGCCTTTGACCGGCGCGGTGATCTTGCCGTCTTCGATCAGATAGGCCTCACTGGTTGAAAACACGAACTTGCCGCTGGTGATATCCACCTGGCCACCGCCCAGGTTGGCGCAGTAGATGCCGCGCTTCACTGAGGCGATGATTTCCTGCGGATCGCTCTGCCCGCCCAGCATGTAGGTGTTGGTCATGCGCGGCATCGGCAGGTGGGCATAGGACTCGCGACGGCCGTTGCCGGTACGTGCCACGCCCATCAGGCGCGCATTGAGCTTGTCCTGCATGTAGCCCTTGAGCACGCCATTCTCGATCAGCGTGGTGCATTCGGTCGGTGTGCCCTCGTCATCGACACTCAGCGAGCCACGACGCCCCGCCAGGGTGCCGTCATCGACGATGGTGCAGAGTTTCGACGCAACCATCTCGCCCATGCGCCCGCTGTAGGCCGAACTGCCCTTGCGGTTGAAGTCGCCCTCAAGGCCGTGACCCACTGCTTCGTGCAGCAGCACGCCGGACCAGCCAGAGCCGAGTACTACCGGCAAGGTGCCTGCCGGGGCGGGAATCGCTTCCAGGTTGACCAGTGCCTGACGCAGGGCCTCACGGGCATAGCCCATGGCGCGATCGTCGGTCAGGAAATAACGGTAGTCGGTACGCCCGCCGCCGCCATGCCCGCCCCGCTCGCGACGGCCATTCTGCTCGACGATGACACTGACATTGAAGCGCACCAGCGGGCGCACATCGGCGGCAAGGCTGCCATCCGCTGCGGCCACCAGAATGCGCTCCCAGACGCCGGCCATGCTCACCGAAACCTGCTGGATACGCGAGTCCAGCGCACGCGTCGCAACGTCGATGCGCTTGAGCAACTCGACCTTCTCGGCGCGGCTCAACACTTCCAGCGGGTTATCCGGGGCGTACAACTGCGCCACGTCCTGCGAGGTGAAAGCCTGCACGCGACCATTCTGGCCAGCGCGGGAGATGGAACGCGCGGCCTGCGCGGCGGTGCGCAGTGCCTCGGCGGTGATCGCGTTGCTGTACGCAAAGCCGGTTTTCTCACCCGACTGGGCACGCACGCCCACGCCTTGATCGAGATTGAAACTGCCTTCCTTGACGATCCCGTCTTCGAGCGACCAGGACTCGGAGATCATGCCCTGAAAATACAGATCGGCCGCGTCGATTCCTGGCCCGGCCAGATCCCCCAGCACGGACTGCAGGCTGTCGAGGTTCAGGCCGCCGGGTGCCAGAAGGTGTTCGCTGACTGAGGACAGATCACTCATATTCACTCCGAAGCAGGCCGCATGGCGTCCTGCGAAAAAAAGCGCCGGTGACTGGACACCGGCATCCGCGCCCGTATGGACGCCTGTTCTTGACTGTCTCGTGTGGCCAGCAGCACCGCTTCACCCTGTGCCTGCTCGGCCAGTACGCGGCCCCATGGATCAACGATGGCCGCGTGTCCGTAAGTCTCGCGAGGCCCCGGATGGACCCCGCCCTGTGCCGCCGCCAGTACGTAACACTGGGTCTCGATGGCACGCGCGCGGATCAGAATGTCCCAGTGCGCAGCCCCCGTTACCGCAGTGAACGCTGACGGCGCGGTAATCAGTTCAGCACCGGCTTCACGCAGCGCGGTGTACAGCTCGGGAAAGCGCAGGTCGTAGCAAACGGTCAGCCCCAGACGCCCCACGGGCGTATCGGCTACCACCACACTGCTCCCATGAGCATAGTCATCCGATTCACGATAGCGGCCACTGTTGTCAGCGACATCTACATCGAACAGATGCAGTTTGTCATAACGGGCCACCTGCTCACCGTGCTCGTCGATCAACAGCGAACACGCCGTCACCTTGCCATCCGGCCGATCATCCGGCGGCAGTGGCAAGGTTCCGGCAACAATCCATAACTTGAGGTCGCGAGCGGCCAGTTTCAACCATGGCAGGATCGGTCCGTGCCCCTGGGCCTCGGCACGACCGATATCGGCAACGTCACGGCGCCCCATCGCGACGAAGTTTTCGGGCAGTACCGCCAACCGCGCGCCACCTTCAGCCGCCTGTTCCAGCAAACGCCGAGCACTGCCCAGATTAGCCAGGACATCGCTTTGGCTGACCATCTGAATCACCGCGAAGGACATGGCAACCCGCTCCTGAATGACATGGCCACCACTGTACTCCATGAGACGCTATTGGGGCTTTTCAAATGGCTTGTCGAACGTGATCTTCGGCTCTTTCCAAGGCCCTTCGACCTTGTATTGAACGCTGGCGAAACGCGCAACCCGGTCGCCCAGCAGCTTGTCGACCAGAAACAGCGCCCCGCCAATGGCGGGTGCGCCGACAATCAGCGCAGCGATAGGCAGGTTGTTGGTGACCGGCAAGGTCACCAGCAGCTTCGCATCGACGCGATCACGAACCATGTCCAGGGTACCGTTGAGCTCCAGATTACTCGAAGGCCCGGTCAGGGTGATCGGGTTGCGCGTCACATAGACACCGTCGCTGGCGACCAGCAGCCCTTTGACCCGGTCGTAGCTCAGGCCTTTGCCCAGCAGGTCGGAGAAGTCCAGGCGCAGACGCCGGCCGATGGAGTTGAAGTTCAACAGCCCGAATACCCGCAACGCCTGAGCACCGCCCTCGACTTCGACAAACTGGCCTCTGTTGAGCGTGGCATCCAGACTGCCGGAATAGCGCTTCAGACCGACCCAGGCAGGCGAACCCGGCCAGCGTCCGTCCACGTTCATCTCGAAGCGTTCACTGGTGACGGTGGGGGCGAAGTTCCACGCCTTGAGCACATCCGCCAGGTTCTTGCCCGCCAGGCGGCCTTTGAACGAACTGCTGCTGGCCCCGGGCGTGCCCTCCCAGGTAGCGTCACCCTCCAGCAGGATGCCTTTGAGCCCCAGGCTCATGTCCGACATGCGCATGCCGGCAGGCGTCGGCCGGGATTTCAACGCCCAGGCCCCCAGCAACTGATCGCCCTGAAACAGTTGGGAGATCTTCACGTCCAGCGCAGGGATATTGTGCGGGTCGATATCCGCCAGAGGGTCAGGTGCGTTTTCCACCACGGTCGCTGTCGGATCGGATGCAGGCAGTCGAACGTAGAGCATGTTGATGCCGATCGGGGCAGACTTGGCGTCGGGCAGCGTTGCCGTGCCCTTGGCCAGCGCGCTGTCCAGCGACAGGGCCCAGGCTGCCGCGTTGCGCTGCAATTGAACACGCACGTCATTGAGTGTGGTGCCCATCGCGGTCAGCTTGCCGATCTGCAGGTCAACGCTGTTAAGCAGTTGCTTCGCGTTGCCGCCCGGATCATTCCCGGTGTAACGCGCGGCCAGTTCCTGCCAGGGCGCGATATCCAGCTCGGACAACTCGCCACGGATCCGCAAGCCTTTGGCGTCCGGCACGATCGCCCCGCCGCGCCCCAGATAGAGTTCGCCTCGACCTTCGGCAAACTTGCCATTCGGTGCAGCGAAAGCAAAGTTGGCCTGATCGTTATACGCCGCGCCGAGCCTGCGCTCCGCGCCTTGCAGAGTCATGCGGAACTCGCTGGGACGCTCCTGTTCGGCGGTTTTGCCAAACGGTGCGGGCAAATCGATCGCCACGCCCTTGAGCGTGGAGTTGATTACCAGCGGGCTGTCCTTGCTGTCCAGAATCAACTGCAACTGATACGGCAGGTCACCGGAGACCGGCAGCGGCTGGGTCACGTTCAGCCAGTCGGTCAGCCGCTTCACGGTGATTTGCCCGTTCGCCACAATGCGTGTCACGTTGTCGCCTGGCTTGCCCTCGGCGGCGATTTCTGCGGTCACAGGACGATCGAATGCCTGGGCCTTGATGCCTTTGCCACTCAGGCCACTGGCGCTGTCGAAACGGAAATCGCCCTTCAGGCGAGTCAGCTCCAGCACCGGGTCAGCCAGTTTCAGACGCGCATTGTCGGTGCTGAAATCCACCACGACCTTTGGCTCGACGCCCTTGGCCAGCGGGATATCCAGCTTCAGTTTGCCGTCCAGCGGACCTTCGCCCTGCCATCCGGCAAATGTGCTGCCCGTGCCAATGGGCGCCTGCTGGAGAATCTTCAGGCCGTCGATCAGGTTTCCGGAGAAATTACCGTCCACCAGCAGGTGACTGTCCTGACCTGACGGCACATGAGGAATATTGACCAGCACGTTGCTGACCTTGGTATCGAGCAACTGGCCTTTGCTTGCCTTGACACGTACGCCGCTGTTTTCGACGTAGACCTTGCCATCCACTCCGGTCAGCGACGGCCAGCCCGGCTGGAACGCCAGCGTTGCGTTACTGACATCGAAGAACAGGCTGATGACACGCGCCGTATCGGGCGAATTCTTGTTCAGCGACCCTTGATACTGGAAGAACCCCTGCTTGACCGCGCCACTTACCACCGCGGTGCGCAACCAGTGATCGAGCTCCGGACTGAGCGCTGTCGGCAGGTACTTGCTGGTGTAACGGCCATCGCCGTCAACCATGCCGACCCGCAGGTCCATGTAATCTTCCTGATCATGACTGAGATGAATCTTGATCAGAAAGTCCGCCGCAATCTTGCCTTCGTCGCCAAGCACCTTGATATACGGGGCGATCAGCGTGAACGCCTGATCATCCAGTTTCCAGGTCAGACGGGCATTGGCCTTCTGGTAACGCCAGGGTTTGGCGAAGATCGGGTCCAGGTGCAGCATGAAATCATCGGTGTCGAGGCGCAGCTCGCCCTGGCCCAGATCCCCGCTGATGGCACCGGTGACATTTCCGGCCGCCGGGGCCCCGCGATAGGCGTTGAAACCCACCTTGTCCAGATTGGCCGCAAAGCTCAGGCGCTTGTCGCCCACTGCCTGCGGCCGGTAGTCGAGCAGCACGTTATGCAGCCCGCCTGTCACCTTGAGGCCGTCGACCACTGCCATGGCCTTGTCAGGCAGGGGCGCGAGGGAGTCGATCAGCGGCGTGACGGGAGTCAGGTCCAGACGATCAGCCTGTACGTGCCAGAGCTCTTCGCTGTCGGGCGTCGCGGCGGTTTGCGTCAGTTGCACACGGCTTTCCCAGCGCGTGTCGCCAAGGCTCATCGCCAGTGAATCGAGGTTCAGGTCGAAACCTGTTTCAGTCCGTGCAAACCATGCGTTCAGCGCAAGGTTATCGATCGTCGCCGGTTTGCGACCGGCATAAACGCCTTTGACCTGCGGTGCATTGAGGCGCGTCGTCGCGCTTTGCACGGTGCCCTTGCCCCAATTCAACCAGACCTCGCCCCCGGCCTGCAGCTTCGACAGTGTCCATTCGCGCGTGAGACTTTTCGGCAGCCACTTGGCCCAGTCGCTTTGCGGCAGGCTGGCGTAGACATCGGCCTCGCCGTCCTTCCACTGACTGGCCTGAATGCGCGAACGCACGTTGAGCGCGACCGGCTGACCATCCGGCAGGGTCAGGCGTGCGTCAAGTCGCTGGGCATAGCTGCCGGTGTCCAGACTGAGGTTTACATAGGTGAGGGTCAGCGGCGCGGCGTCAAACGGTTGCACCGTAACCTGGCTGTCGAGCAGCGACAAATGCGCGACCATCTGCATCTGCCTGAGCACCTGCTCGGGGTCGAAGGGGCTGTCGTTGTGCACCGGCAAGCCCTGAACCGACCACGCGCCGTCCTTGTCCTGCCTGAGGCTGAACTGCAGGCCGTCCACTTCAAGATGAGCGATGCGCACGTCACGCGCCAGCAGGCTTTCCCAAAGGTCGGGAACAACCCTTACACGATCCAGACGCAGGGCACTGGTGCCCTCGCCGACCATCACATCGTTGGCCAGCAATACCGGAGCAAAGCGGCTCCAGCTGCCTTCCAGGCTGCCGATGCTCAACGGTATACCCAACGCGCTGCTGGCACGGGTTTCCACATCGACACGGTATTCGGCAACCAGCGGCGTCAATTGACGGCCGAGACTCACGTACAGCGCCGCAAGCACCAGAATCAGTGCGCACAGGCTCAGCCCCCAGCGGGTCAGGGTTGCGACAAGGCGAGGAAGACGTCCCATCTCAGGAAGCCCTCCACTGCGGGGTGCGAGGAGCGGAATCGGCGAACGGATTCCGGCTCGGAGGTGCAGGTGCGGTCAGGTACAGGTTTTGCTCATTCGCCACGCATCATTCTCGATAAAACGGCATACCTGCCAGAAACCCGTAGGGCACTTTTCATATATTTCAAACGATCAGCACCCTCAGAGCAGCACCACGTCGTATTGTTCCTGCGAGTACATGGTTTCTACCTGAAAACGGATAGTGCGGCCAATAAAGCTCTCCAGCTCAGCCACGTTGCCGGACTCTTCGTCAAGCAGGCGATCCACCACGCGCTGATTGGCCAGAACGCGATAGCCCACTGCCTGATAGGCCCTGGCCTCGCGCAGGATTTCCCGGAAGATTTCGTAGCAGATGGTCTCGGGGGTCTTCAGCTTGCCCCGCCCTGCGCAGCAATGACACGGTTCGCACAGCACCTGCTCGAGGCTTTCGCGGGTGCGCTTGCGCGTCATCTGCACCAGACCCAGCTCGGTGATACCGATGATGTTGGTCTTGGCGTGATCGCGTTCCAGTTGTTTCTCCAGCGTGCGCAGCACCTGACGCTGATGCTCACCGTCTTCCATGTCGATGAAATCGATGATGATGATGCCGCCCAGATTGCGCAGGCGCAGCTGCCGGGCGATGGCCGTGGCGGCTTCCAGATTGGTCTTGAAGATGGTTTCTTCGAGGTTGCGATGCCCCACGAAAGCACCGGTATTGACGTCGATGGTGCTCATCGCTTCGGCCGGGTCGATTACCAGATAGCCACCCGACTTGAGCGGCACCTTGCGCTCGAGGGCCTTCTGGATTTCGTCCTCGACCCCATAAAGGTCGAAGATCGGCCGCTCGCCCGGATAGTGCTCAAGCCTGTCGGCAATTTCCGGCATCAGCTCGGCCACGAACTGGGTGGTTTTCTGAAAGGTCTCCCGCGAGTCGATACGGATCTTCTCGATGCGCGGGCTGACCAGATCGCGCAAGGTGCGCAGCGCCAGGCCCAGGTCTTCGTAAATCACCGTAGGCGGACTGACGGTCTTGATCTGCTCGCCGATCTGATCCCAGAGCCTGCGCAGATAGCGGATGTCCATGAGGATTTCGTCGGCACCGGCGCCTTCCGCAGCGGTGCGCAGAATGAAACCTCCGGCTTCCTTGATACCTTCCTGGGCAACACAATCGCTGACCACTTTCTTGAGTCGTTCGCGCTCGGCTTCGTCCTCGATTTTCAGCGAGATGCCCACATGCGCAGTGCGCGGCATGTACACCAGATAACGTGACGGAATGGAGAGTTGCGTGGTCAGCCGTGCGCCCTTGCTGCCGATCGGGTCTTTGGTGACTTGCACGACAAGGCTCTGGCCATCATGTACCAGCGACGCAATGCTCTCGACCGCTGGCCCTTCCCGCATGGAGATTTCCGACGCATGAATGAACGCCGCGCGGTCCAGACCAATGTCGATGAACGCCGCCTGCATGCCGGGAAGCACCCGCACAACCTTGCCTTTGTAGATATTGCCGACAATGCCGCGACGCTGGGTGCGCTCGACGTGCACCTCTTGCAGAACCCCGTTTTCCACCACTGCCACGCGCGATTCCATCGGCGTGATGTTGATCAGAATCTCTTCACTCATGACTTGTCACCTTCCAGGCATTGCCAGCAGGGTATGCCGAAATGGCCGAGCAGTTCTGCGGTTTCGCACAGGGGCAGCCCCACCACCCCAGAATAGCTGCCTTGCAGACCCTCGACGAAAATCGCTGCCAACCCCTGGATGGCATAGCCGCCGGCCTTGTCGGCGGGCTCGCCACTGGTCCAGTAGGCGTGGGCTTCATGGGTTTGAATCGGGCGAAAGCGCACACGACTGGTAACAATACGGGTTTCGCTGCGTTGCCGATCACTGAGCGCGACAGCCGTCAGCACGTCATGCTCGCGCCCGGACAGGGCCATCAACATCGCCAAGGCATCTGACTCATCGACCGGCTTGCCAAGAATGCGTCCATCGAGCACCACCGCCGTGTCGGCCCCCATCACGCAGGCCTGGTGTTCGGCTGGCAGCACGGACAGCCCGGCCTGAGCCTTGCCCAGCGCAAGACGCTCGACATAGGCAGCGGGGGTTTCATGGTCGAAGGGGGTTTCGTCGATCTGAGCGCTCAGTACGGTAAACGGCACACCGATCTGAGTCAGAAGTTCGCGGCGGCGCGGCGAGCCAGAAGCCAGATAAAGCGAGGGCATAAGGACATCTCCGTGTCTGTGCGGGTGAGCGCGAGGGACGCAGCGGGGCGTCGCGCTCACCTTGCGCTTAATTGATTTTCAAACGTTTGCGCAATCCACGCAGGCCATAACTGATCCAGGGCCACAACAGAGCGCTGACCAACGCGGGCAGCACCAGCGCCAGCGTAGGCTGACGGTTGCCGGTCAATGCGCTCAGCCAGAGTTGCGCAAGCTGCGCCAGACCGAATACCACCAACAGCACCAGACACTGTTGCCACATGGGAAACATGCGCAGGCGCTGCTGCAGGGACATCACCAGAAAGGTAATCAGGCTGAGGATCAGGGCATTCTGGCCGAGCAGTGTGCCGTACAGCACATCCTCCATCAGGCCCAGTATCCACGCGGTGGTCATACCGTATTTGTGCGGCAGCGCGAGAACCCAGAAGGTCAACAGCAGGGCCAGCCACAGCGGGCGGAAAATTTCCATGAATTGCGGCAGCGGCGAAACGCTCAGCAACAGACCGATCGCAAATGTCAGCCAGACCACCCAGCCATTGCGCCCTGAAACATGACTAACCATCGATAGGCTCCCGAGCGGTGGAAGGTCTTGAGGCAGGCGGCTGTGACGCCGCAGGCCGGGAGGCAGGTCTTGCCGGTGTCGCAGGCGTTGCCGCCGGTGCAGGGGTTGTCGATTGCGCCGCCGGCTTGTGCGTCAGCGTACTGCCCGGAAAGACCGGAACGACTGCCTGTGGCCACATCGGAAAGGCGGGTGTCGGCGGAGGCAACGTCGCCATCACGGAAGGCTCGATGCCCTTGTCGAGGGATTCCTGCGCTTGCGCCGCATCGGCAGCGCGCTCTTCCGGCGAGCGGCCGTCAGAGAACACCAGCAACAGATAGCGACTGCGATTCAACGCAGCGGTGGGCACTGCCCGAACGATCGCGAACGGCTGGCCGGAATCGTGAATCACTTCCTTGACCGTTGCCACCGGGTAGCCGGCCGGGAATCGCTGGCCAAGGCCCGAGCTAACCAGCAGGTCGCCTTCCTTGATGTCTGCGGTGTCCGCCACATGCCGAAGCTCCAGACGTTCCGGATTACCGGTGCCGCTGGCGATGGCACGCAGACCGTTGCGGTTGACCTGCACCGGGATGCTGTGGGTGGTGTCGGTCAGCAACAAGACGCGTGAGGTATAGGGCATCAACTCGACCACCTGCCCCATCAGGCCGCGTGCATCGAGCACAGGCTGACCGAGCACCACGCCGTCGCGTTCGCCCTTGTTGATGATGATGCGATGGGTGAAGGGGTTCGGGTCCATGCCGATCAGCTCGGCGACCTCGACTTTTTCGTTGACCAGCGCCGAGGAGTTCAGCAACTCACGCAGCCGGACGTTCTGCTCGGTCAGTGCCGCCAGCTTTTGCAGGCGACCTTGCAGGAGCAGGGCTTCGGTCTTGAGTTTTTCGTTTTCGGCGATCAGCTCTGTGCGGCTGCCGAACTGACTGGCGACGCCTTGATACAGACGCTGTGGCAGGTCGACGATCCAGTAGGACTGCATGAGCACCATCGACATCTGGCTGCGCACGGGCTTGAGGATCGTAAAGCGGGCGTCGACAACCATCAACGCAACCGACAGAACGGCGAGCACCAGCAGACGTACGCCCAGCGAAGGGCCTTTTGAGAAAAGCGGTTTAATGGGCCGCTCCTCCGGGGCATGCGATCGTTGGATCGAACTTCGATTGGCAATTATTCATGCGGTATGTAACCGGCCCGGACAAATGAAAGAGATAGGCACCCTGTTTCGGCGTCAGCCTGAAGCATACAGGTAGCATATCCGCTACCTGCATACAAAAGACTCCGTGAAAGGCACCCCGGCGAATTATTCGCTGGAGAGCAGATCCATGGTGTGCTTATCCATCATTTCCAGCGCACGGCCACCGCCACGCGCTACACAGGTCAGCGGATCTTCGGCAACGATGACCGGCAGACCGGTTTCCTGCGCCAACAACTTGTCCAGATCACGCAGCAGCGCACCACCACCGGTCAGGACCAGACCACGCTCGGCGATGTCCGAGGCCAGTTCCGGAGGCGATTGCTCCAGAGCGCTCTTGACCGCCTGAACGATGGTCGCCAGCGACTCCTGCAGTGCTTCGAGTACTTCGTTGGAGTTCAGCGTGAACGCACGCGGAACGCCTTCAGCCAGGTTACGGCCACGGACGTCGACTTCGCGCACTTCACCGCCCGGATAGGCAGTACCGATTTCCTGCTTGATGCGCTCGGCAGTGGATTCGCCGATCAGGCTGCCGTAGTTGCGGCGCACATAGGTGATGATCGCTTCGTCGAAACGGTCACCGCCGACCCGTACGGATTCGGCATACACCACACCGTTCAGGGAAATCAGGGCGATTTCTGTGGTGCCGCCGCCGATGTCGACAACCATCGAGCCGCGAGCTTCTTCCACCGGCAGACCGGCACCGATTGCTGCGGCCATCGGCTCTTCGATCAGGAAGACTTCGCGTGCGCCTGCACCCAGGGCCGACTCGCGAATCGCGCGACGCTCAACCTGGGTGGATTTGCACGGAACGCAGATCAGCACACGAGGGCTGGGCTGCAGAAAGCTGTTTTCATGAACCTTGTTAATGAAGTACTGCAACATTTTTTCGCAGACGCTGAAATCGGCGATAACGCCGTCTTTCATTGGACGAATGGCTGCGATGTTGCCTGGAGTACGGCCCAGCATGCGCTTGGCTTCGGTACCGACGGCCACGACACTCTTCTGGTTGCCGTGAGTACGAATGGCAACGACAGAGGGTTCATTCAGAACGATACCGCGCTCACGCACGTAAATAAGGGTGTTGGCAGTGCCCAGGTCGATGGATAGATCACTGGAAAACATGCCACGCAGTTTCTTGAACATGGGAAAGGGACCCTAGGGAACGCGTGGTAAAAAAAGTGCGGCAAACTCTAACAACGACAGGGATTTTGGGCAAGGAGCCAATATGCTAAATTGGCGGTTTTCCGAACACCACCCTCGACGTTAGCGGCTTGAGACAGTAATAACGCGATAGTGTTCCGCAATTGGCAACAAAGCAAATCCATAAGCATTCCACTGGAGATACCCCATGGCGCTTGAACGCTCCGACGTGGAAAAGATCGCTCATCTGGCCCGACTGGGTCTCAATGACGCCGATATCCCGCGTACCACCGAAGCACTTAACAGCATTCTTGGGCTGGTCGATCAGATGCAAGCAGTCGACACCACTGGCATCGAGCCGCTGGCTCACCCGCTGGAAGCCACCCAGCGCCTGCGCGAAGACGCCGTCACCGAGCGAAATCGTCGTGACACTTACCAAGCCATCGCACCAGCGGTCCAAGACGGCCTCTATCTGGTTCCGAAAGTCATCGAGTAAGGGAAAGCGCCTGCATGCATCAAATGACTCTGGCCGAGATCGCTCGCGGACTCGCCGATAAAAAGTTTTCTTCCGAAGAGCTGACTCGCGTTCTGCTGTCGCGCATCGCGACGCTCGACCCGCAGCTCAACAGCTTCATCAGCCTTACTGAAGACCTGGCCATCACCCAGGCGCAGGCGGCAGACGCGCGCCGCGCCGCTGGTGAAAACGGCCCGCTGCTCGGCGCTCCGCTGGCGCACAAGGACCTGTTCTGCACCCAGGGCATCCGCACCAGTTGCGGCTCGCTGATGCTCGACAATTTCAAGGCACCGTACGACGCCACGGTTGTTTCGCGTCTGGCAACGGCCGGTACTGTGACACTGGGCAAGACCAACATGGACGAATTCGCCATGGGTTCGGCCAACGAATCCAGCCATTACGGCGCGGTGAAAAACCCGTGGAACCTGGAATGCGTTCCTGGCGGTTCTTCGGGTGGTTCGGCAGCCGCTGTCGCTGCACGCCTGTTGCCCGCCGCGACCGGCACCGACACGGGCGGCTCGATTCGCCAACCTGCGGCACTGACCAACCTCACGGGCCTCAAGCCGACCTACGGCCGCGTATCGCGCTGGGGCATGATTGCCTACGCCTCCAGCCTCGATCAGGCGGGGCCGATGGCACGCACGGCCGAAGACTGCGCACTGCTGCTGCAAGGCATGGCCGGTTTCGATCCGCAGGACTCGACCAGTATCGACGAGCCGGTTCCGGACTACTCCGCCAGCCTCAATACCTCGCTCAAGGGCCTGCGTATCGGTGTGCCGAAAGAGTATTTCAGCGCAGGTCTGGACCCGCGCATCGCGCAGCTGGTGCATGAAAGCGTCAAGGAGCTGGAAAAGCTCGGCGCGATCGTCAAGGAAATCAGCCTGCCGAACCTGCAGCACGCGATCCCGGCCTACTACGTCATCGCCCCGGCTGAAGCCTCGTCCAACCTGTCGCGCTTTGACGGTGTGCGTTTCGGCTACCGCTGCGAAGACCCGAAAGACCTGACCGACCTGTACAAGCGCTCGCGCGCCGAAGGCTTCGGCCCGGAAGTCCAGCGACGCATCATGGTCGGCGCCTACGCGCTGTCGGCGGGTTACTACGACGCCTATTACCTGCAGGCGCAGAAAATCCGTCGCCTGATCAAGAACGACTTCATGAGCGCGTTCGCCGATGTCGACGTGATTCTCGGCCCGACCACGCCCAACCCGGCCTGGAAGATCGGCGCCAAGACCAACGATCCGATTGCCGAATACCTGGAAGACTTCTACACCATCACCGCCAACCTGGCGGGCCTGCCCGGCTTGTCCATGCCTGCAGGCTTCGTCGACGGTCTACCGGTCGGCGTGCAACTGCTCGCTCCGTATTTCCAGGAAGGCCGTCTCTTGAATGTGGCGCATCAGTATCAGCAAGTCACCGACTGGCACACTCGCGCACCTGAAGGCTTCTGAGGAGAAACACATGCAATGGGAAGTCGTCATCGGGCTGGAGATTCATACCCAGCTTTCGACCCAATCAAAGATTTTTTCCGGTAGCGCGACCACGTTCGGCTCCGAGCCCAACACGCAGGCCAGCCTCGTCGATCTGGGCATGCCTGGCGTATTGCCGGTGCTGAACAAGGAAGCCGTGCGCATGGCCGTCAAGTTCGGCCTGGCCGTCAACGCCGAAATCGGCCAGCACAACGTGTTCGCCCGCAAGAACTACTTCTACCCGGACTTGCCCAAGGGCTATCAGATCAGCCAGATGGAGCTGCCGATCGTCGGCAAGGGCCACCTGGACATCCCCCTTGAAGACGGCACGGTCAAGCGCATCGGCATCACCCGTGCGCACCTGGAAGAGGATGCAGGCAAGAGCCTGCACGAAGACTTCCAGGGCATGACCGGTATCGACCTGAACCGTGCTGGCACGCCGCTGCTGGAGATCGTTTCCGAGCCGGACATGCGCAGCGCCAAGGAAGCCGTGGCTTACGTCAAGGCCATCCACGCGATCGTGCGCTACCTGGGCATCTGTGATGGCAACATGGCCGAAGGTTCGCTGCGCTGCGACTGCAACGTATCGATTCGTCCGAAGGGCCAGGTCGAGTTCGGCACGCGCTGCGAGATCAAGAACGTCAACTCGTTCCGCTTTATCGAAAAGGCGATCAACAGCGAGATTCAGCGCCAGATCGATCTGATCGAAGACGGTGGCAAGGTTATCCAGCAAACGCGCCTGTATGACCCGAACACCAACGAAACCCGCGCCATGCGCAGCAAGGAGGAAGCCAACGACTACCGTTACTTCCCCGACCCGGATCTGTTGCCGGTGATCATCGAGGATTCTTTCCTCGAAGAAACCCGCGCCACCTTGCCGGAGCTGCCACCACAGAAACGCGAACGCTTCCAGAGCCAGTTCGGCCTCTCGACCTACGACGCCAGCGTGCTGGCTTCGAGCCGCGAGCAGGCTGACTACTTCGAACAGGTGGTGAGCATCAGTGGTGACGCCAAACTGGCAGCCAACTGGGTCATGGTCGAGCTGGGCAGCCTGCTCAACAAGCAGGGCCTGGAGATCGACCAGTCGCCGGTCAGTGCCGAGCAGTTGGGCGGCATGCTCAAGCGCATCACTGACAACACCATTTCCGGCAAGATCGCGAAAATGGTCTTCGAGGCGATGGCCAATGGTGAAGGCAGCGCCGATGAAATCATCGAAAAGCGCGGCCTGAAGCAGGTCACCGACAGCGGTGCCATTGAATCGATGCTCGACGAGGTGCTGGCAGCCAACGCGGAGCAGGTCGAACAATATCGCGCCGCCGATGAAGCCAAGCGCGGCAAGATGTTCGGTTTCTTCGTTGGTCAGGCGATGAAAGCTTCCAAAGGCAAAGCCAACCCGCAGCAGGTCAACGAATTGCTGAAGACCAAGCTGGAGGGCTGATCCTCGTCACTCACGTTCCCATGCTATGCGATCAGCGTTATACACGAGTCTTGTGGGAGCGAGTTTGCTCGCGAATAGGCCGGTACAGCCTCTAGAGACAGGGCGTTTGGACCAAGGTCTTCGTGAGCAAGCTCACTCCCACGGAGATCTTTATTCACATCGCGATTGCGGTCAAAGACCCCGCCTTCTGGGCTCTTCATGACTTATGTATAACGCTGAGCGCTCCGCGTGGGAATGCAGTTCCGGACGCTCTGCGTCCGCTGTTGAGTACTCGGAACGTCACGAAATGCATGCCAGCATGGAGGATTGGCACGAGCGTCAACCACAACTACTCCGGCACTCAGGAACCCACCCCATGCGCCGCCTTATTTTTGCCTGCAGCCTGCTGACCTTACTGGCAGGGTGCGCCAACCACATCATCGACCCCCATGGTTACGACGAGACTGGCACCGCCGCCTATTACGGCGCCCGCCATCATGGCAACCGCACTGCCAGCGGCGAACCGTTCAATCAGAATGCGCTGACCGCTGCGCACCGACAACTGCCTTTCGGCACGCGCGTCAAGGTCACCAACCTGGACAACGACAGGTCGGTAGTCGTACGCGTCAACGATCGCGGCCCTCACACGCGCGGCCGTCTGATCGATGTCTCTCGCGAAGCGGCCGAACAACTGGGTATGCTGCGCAGCGGGACAGCGCCAGTCCGCGTGCAGGCCCTGGATTAACCCCAACCTCCGATCACCTCCGACAAGGACACTCGTATTCTCCAGCTATCGGCCCTGCCCGCCCCCGCGCTTATCCAAATGCTCAGTGGCTTGTTATTGCTGCTGATCGGGGCGGAACTGTCAGTGCGTGCAGCGGTACATCTGGCGGCGATTTTCAAGGTCCGGCCACTGATCGTCGGTCTGACCGTCGTGGCGATGGGCACCAGTGCGCCGCAGATGGCAGTCAGCCTGCAAGCCGCGTTTGCCGATAACACCGACATCGCCGTGGGCAGTGTCATCGGCGGCAACATTTTCAATGTACTGGTGATCCTTGGCCTCTGCGCGCTGATCATTCCGCTACGCGTTGCCCGTCAGGTACTGCACATCGATATTCCGTTGATGATCGGTGCCTGCCTGCTGGCTATCGGTCTTTCGTGGAACGGCGAATTCAGCAAACTGGACGGCGCACTGCTGCTTGCCGGGTTGCTGGCCTGCCTGATTATCATCATCCGTCAGGGTGGCCATGCGCCGCGCCACGGGCATGCCGAGACAGCCGAAAAACCTCGTACCTTCACACGCATGCTCATGCTTGCCACGGGCTTGCTGCTGCTGACCGCTGGCGGACACCTGCTGGTCGACGCTTCAGTGGTGATTGCCATCCACCTGGGGCTTTCCGAACGCATCGTCGGCCTGACCATCATTGCCATCGGTACATCATTGCCGGCACTGATGACCTCGCTGATCGCAGCGTTCCGTGGTGAACGCGATATTGCCGTGGGTAACGTCATCGGCAGCAACCTGTTCAACCTGCTGGGCGTACTGGGGCTGACCGCACTGATCGCCCCGGTGCCGCTGACGATCTCGCCAAATGCGCTGGTGTTCGACCTGCCGATCATGCTCGGCGTCTCGCTGTTGTGCGTGCCGCTGTTCTATTCCGGATACCGGATAGACCGTCTGGAAGGCCTGTTTCTGCTGTCGTTGTACCTGACCTACGGGCTGCATATCCTGTCGATCAGCACCGGCATGGCGCTGGCCGAACGGCTTGAAAGCAAAATGCTCACGCTGGTGTTGCCTGTGCTGGGTGCCGTGGTTGTCTGGGGCACGATTCGCGCGTGGCGACGCCAGCACTGACCTCCAACCCGCATCGATACAAGGAGCAAGGCCATGACAGACAAAACGATCAGCGATGGCGAACAGATCCGTCGCCAGGTGATGGGCGATGTCTTCGTCGACCGTGCGCTGGCGAACGCCACCGATTTCAGCCAGCCGCTGCAGGATTTCGTCAACGAGCACGCCTGGGGCAGCGTCTGGAGTCGCGAAGGTCTGCCGCTGAAAACCCGCAGCCTGATCACCCTGGCCGCCCTCACCGCCCTGAAATGCCCGCAAGAACTGAAGGGCCACGTTCGTGGCGCACTGAACAATGGCTGCACGGTCGAGGAGATTCGCGAAGCCCTGCTGCACTGCGCGGTGTACGCCGGCGTGCCAGCGGCCATCGATGCGTTTCGTGCGGCGCAGGAAGTGATCGACAGCTACGTCAAAACCGATTAGATCCAGCCGCCCCATTGCAGGATGAAAATCCCCACGTTGGTCGTGACCGCGGCAGCCAGCGTGGTGATGACGATGATCGCAGCGGCCAGCTCGTAATTGCCGTTGGCCGTACGCGCCATGATGTAGCTGGCAGCCGCTGTCGGGCTGCCGAAATACAGGAACAGAATCCCCAGTTCAGCGCCGCGAAAACCGGCCAGCCAGGCGGCCAGCGTGCACAGCACTGGCAGCGTGACCATCTTCATGACGCTGGCGCTGACAGCCAGTTTTCCACTCTTGCGCAACGACGCCAGCGACAGCGTGCCACCGATGCAGATCAGTGCCAGCGGCAGGGTCATCTGGGCAAGATAGCTGCCGGAGGTTTCCAGCCATTTGGGCAAGCCGATGGCGAAGTAAGCGAAGGGCGAGGCGATGATCACACTGATGATCAGCGGGTTGGCCAGCACGCTTTTGAAGATGCTCCAGGGGTCGGACTTGATCACCGGGCTGTAAACCGCCAATACCACCGTCGATAACGTGTTGTAAAAGACGATGACCAACGCGGCGAGAATGGCGCCCAGTGAAATGCCATCAGGCCCGTACATGCTGGCCGCCAGGGCCAGACCGATGACCCCGTTATTGCCACGAAACGCGCCCTGGACGTAGATCCCGCGCTCTTCGTACGGGCAACGCCAGATCGCCCATCCCCAGGCGAACGCGAAACTCAGGAGCGTCGCAACGCTGAAAAAAATCAGCAGTTTGGGCTGCAATGCGGTGCGCAGGTCGGCGTGAATAATGCCCAGAAACAGCAGCGCAGGCATGGTGACGTTGAACACCAGCCCGGAAGCCGCAACGATGAAACCATCATTGATCGCACCGATACGCCTGAGGAACACGCCCAGAAACAGCATGGCAAACACCGGGGCGGTGATGTTCAGGGTTTCGAGAAAAATAGCCAGCATGCAACGCATCCGGTCCCGTCGTTAGGTAGCTCATGATAGGCCACCGACGACAAGCATGTTGCACGGAATTTCCGAAGCCCTGATCAACCCGCCACAGCGGTTGTTTATCAGACGATGCGGCTGACTGCCTTCTCAGGCTGGAGCCTGCGCTCGAAGACCGAGACCCCGTCGAGATCGCGCAGCGTCACGGTCATCTCACCGGTCTGTCCGTCGATATTCACTTCACCAAAGAACTGAAAACCCGCAAATGGCGAGGTGTTCTGCGCAGGAGGCGCCTTCTGGAACACCAGCTCGGGGCCAAAGGTCTTGTCCAGCACATTGGGACCATAGCTACCGGCATTCAACGGCCCGGCAACGAACTCCCAAAACGGGTCGAAGTCCTGAAACTCGGCCAGATCCGGCTGATAATGATGCGCAGCGCAGTAATGCACGTCGGCCGTCAGCCAGACACAATCGCGAATCTTCTGCGCGCGCAGGTACGCCAGCAATTCGGCGACCTCCAGCTCGCGCCCCGAGGCCGGCCCGTCATTGCCGTTGGCGATGGCCTCCCAACGCTGTACGCCGGGGCTGACCTCACCATCCGGAACGCCCAGGCCGATGGGCATGTCCGCCGCGATGACTTTCCACTGCGCGCGCGACGCATTGAGCTCGCGCTTGAGCCAGTCCAGTTGCTCACGGCCCAGAAACGCAGTGGTCGGACCCGGTTTGTCAGCCAGGTTGGCATCGTTGCCGGCGCGATAGCTGCGCATGTCGAGGACGAAGACGTCGAGCATCGGACCGTAAGGGATCTTGCGATAAATGCGTCCGCCGTTGTCGGCTTCCTGCAAGCGTAATGGCGCGTATTCCAGATAAGCCTGGCGGGCCCGCGAGGACAGCAGGCTGATGTCCTTGACCTTGTAGCGATCATCGAGCTGTTTGCTGGGCGACCAGTTGTTGGTGACTTCGTGATCATCCCACTGCCAGATCTGCGGTACTTCGGCGTTGAAGCGACGCAGGTTTTCATCCATCAGGTTGTAGCGGTAATTGCCCCGGTATTCGTCAAGGGTCTCCGCCACCTTGCTCTTGGCCTCGGTGGTGATGTTGCGCCAGATACGCCCGTCCTCCGTGGTGAGCTGCTCCGGCACCGGGCTGTCGGCGTAGATGGTGTCACCGCTGTGGATAAAAAAGTCCGGCAAGCGCAAACGCATGGCTTCATAAATACGCATGCCGCCAATATCGGGGTTGATGCCAAAGCCCTGCCCGACCGTATCGCCGCTCCAGACGAAGCGGATGTCGCGGCGCTGCTGCGGTGTGCTGCGCAAATGGCCGAACCACGGTTCACTGACGACACCGCTCTGCGCATCCTCGAAAGACACCCGGTAGAAAATCGCCTGATCGACCGGCAGCCCGCTCAACTCGACCCGCGCGGTAAAGTCGCTACGCTGATCGGCCAGCGCCGACACCACGCGGCGTGGCTGGGTGAACATGCTGCGCGTGTCCCACTCGACGACCATGCGCGAAGGCCGGTCGCTTCGGCTCCAGACGATCGCCTTGTCGCCGAACACATCGCCGGACTGCACGCCATCCATCATCTTCGGACGATCCTGCACCGAGGCGATGACCGCCGGCGCAACACCCGGTAACAGCAGACCGGCACCTACCGTTCCAACGGCCTGGATGACACGGCGACGCTTGAGATCGAACTGGCTCACGGTTATCCCCTCGCTGACAGGCAAAAAAGCACCGTAGCAGGGGAATATTGGCGCTGTATGACAACGCAGGAGATCAAGCGCATGGCAGACTTCAAAAACCCCCGGCGTCCGGTAACTGGTAAACTCCCGCGCCTTATTCCAGCCCGAGGCGCTCAGCATGTCTTCCTTGAATCAGGCGCTCAGCGTCGCCCTCGATAATCGCCAGGCGTTGCTTGACCAATTGCATGGGCAGGGGACGGACTGCTATCGACTGTTTCACGGCAGCCAGGAGGGCGCCAGCGGGCTGACCATCGACCGCTACGGCCCGCAATTGCTGGTGCAGAGCTTTCATACCCGCCTGGATCGCGATGCCCTGCTGGCGCTGCATGAACAGGCCAACACGCGTCTGGGCCTGGATACCCTGCTGGTCTATAACGATCGCTCGCAAGGCAACTCGCGCGTGGATCGCCATGACACCGTGTACAAGGCTGAAGAAGCGGCTCTGGCCGATCATGTCGGCCACGAATGGGGGCTCAATTACCGGGTCCGCGGCCGGCATGCAGGCCAGGACCCGCTGTTGTTTCTCGACCTGCGCAACGCCCGCGGCTGGGTCAAGCAGCACAGCGCCGGGAAAAGCGTGCTGAATCTGTTCGCCTACACCTGCGGCGTCGGCCTCAGTGCTGCGGCCGGTGGCGCGAGTGAAGTGTGCAATCTGGACTTCGCCGAAGGCAATCTGGCGGTGGGTCGCGAGAATGGCGCGCTCAATCCGCAACTGCCGCCGATGCAATTCATCCAGTCGGATTATTTTCCGGCAATCCGCCAGTTGGCCGGGCTGCCCATTGCCGCACGCCGCAGCCAGCAATTGCCCAGCTACGTGAAACTGCAACAGCGCCAATATGATCTGGTCCTGCTTGATCCACCCGCCTGGGCCAAGAGCGCGTTCGGCACCGTTGACCTGCTGCGCGACTATCAAAGCCTGCTCAAACCTGCGCTGTTGACCACGGCAGACGATGGCGTGCTGATCTGCTGCAACAATCTGGCGAAAGTCAGCATGCAGGACTGGCGTGAACAGGTACTGCGCTGTGCCACCAAGGCCGGGCGTCCGGTGCGCGACTGCCAGGAGATGCGTCCCGCTGCAGACTTCCCGTCTCAGGACAATCAACCGCCGCTGAAAACGCTGATTCTGCAACTCTGATCCGGCGCTTGATAGCTTAACGTACAACCGGAAAGTTCCTACAAGCCGCGACGGCAGTGCCTTCGGAACCGAACAGGCATGCCATACTCCAAGGGCTTCCAAAAGAGAGAGACGCCGCTGCCCATGTCCAGAGGATTGAAACGCACACTTGGCTCCCTGCTGGCTGTGATCGCGCTCTACAGTTTGCTGGGTTTTTTCATTCTTCCCGGCGTCGCTCTGCGGATCGCGAACCAGCAACTGGCCAATTACGCCACAGTGCCGGCAAAACTCGAACGCCTGGAATTCAACCCCTTCACGCTGGAGCTGACGCTCTGGGGCCTGAACATCGGCACGCCAGGCAAGGAGCAGGTGGCGTTTGAAAAGCTTTATGCCAATCTGCAAATCAACAGCCTGTGGACGCGGGCCCTGCATCTGCAACGCGTCGAGCTGATCAAACCACGCACCGAGTTGCTGTTCGACAAACAGGGCAAGCTCAATCTGGCACAGCTGTTCAAGCTGCCCGCCAGCGAACCGACAAAGGACGAACCCGCCACCAAGCCATTCCCGCTGCGTATCGACGAAATCAAACTGGCGGGAGGCTACGTTCACTTCCAGGACCTGCGCCCCAGCCAGCCCATCGAGTTTCTATACGACGCGCTGGATTTCGAGCTCAAGAACCTCAGCACACTGCCTGAAGACAATGCCGACATGACCCTGGTCGCGGCGGGTCCGGACGGTGGGCAGATCGACTGGGTCGGCCGCATCAGCCTGATCCCGATCACCTCCGAGGGCACGCTGAAGGTCACCGACAGCAAGATGAAACTGTGGTGGCCTTACGTACGTGATGCCTTGCCGCTGGCGCTTGAGGACGGCGTGCTGAATTTCAGCACGGCCTACACACTGAACCTGTCCAAGAAGACCGAGCTCAAGTTGACCAACGTCTCGGCCAGTGTCGCGCCTTTCGCGCTCAACGCTCCCGACGGTCGCCCGTTGGTACGCCTGCAACGCATGGACGTCAGCGAAACATCGGTCGACCTCGCAAAGCAGCTGGTTACCGTAGGCAAGGTCCGCAGCCAGAAGCTGGAAACCTGGGCCGCACGTGAAACCGACGGGCAACTGGACTGGCAAAAACTGTTTGCCAGCCAACCTGGCAAGCCCGCAGCAACGCACACGCCAGCGGTGGACGAAAAAGCCGCCGAGCCGGCGCCTGCCACCGAGGCCTCAGCCAAAGCCAGCGATCAACCCGTGGCGCAGAGCAAACCCTGGCAAGTCCTGTTGCGGGATGTGCAGTTGCGCAACTACATGGTCCATCTGGCAGATCGCGTACCTCAAGAGCCGGTCGCGCTGGACGTTGGCCCACTGAATCTGGACATCCAGAACTTCGACAGCCTGAACAAGGCGCCCTTCACGCTCAAGCTGGATACCGGGCTGGGCAAACAGGGCAATCTCACTGCCGCCGGTGAAGTGAACCTCAACCCGGTCAGCGCACGACTCAACGTAACCACCCGCGACATCGACCTGCGCCTCGCTCAGGCCTACATCAGCCCGTTCATTCGTCTGGAGCTGCGCAGTGGCATGCTCGGCAGCGATCTGGCGGTCGACCTGAAAAGCACCGAGCCACTGGCGTTCAGCGTCACCGGTAAAGCACAGGTCAATCAGTTGCACACGCTGGATACGCTCAAGCAGCGCGACTTTCTGAAGTGGCAGCAATTGGCGCTCGAGGGGCTGGACTACCAGCACGGCAAGGGCCTGTCGATTGCCAAAGTGAACATGGATCAGCCCTACGCGCGCTTCATGATCAATGAGGACCGGACCACCAACATCGATGATCTATTGATCCCGCAGCCAGCCGATGCGGCTGCCGGCAAAACCGCCAGCCAGCCAAAGGCAGCCAGAACGCAAGCCGTAGGCAAGAAGGAAAACCCGCTGGCGATCTACGTGGGTGAAGTGAATATCAACGATGGCTCGGCAAACTTTGCCGACATGACCCTGACCCCCAACTTCGCCACCGCCGTGCAGCAACTCAATGGGCGTATCGGCACCATCGACAATCGCAAGCCTACACCGGCCCCCGTGAATATCGAGGGCAAGGTCGACCGCTATGCGCCGGTCACCATCAAGGGCAGCCTCAACCCGTTCGACCCGATGGCCAGTCTGGATATCACCACCAGCTTCAAGCGCGTCGAGCTGACCAACCTCACCCCCTACTCCGGCAAGTTCGCAGGTTTCCGGATCCGCAAGGGCCGGCTCAATCTCGACCTGCACTACCTGATTACCAAGGGCCAGCTCAAGGCCCAGAACAAGGTGCTGGTGGAGCAGCTACAGCTGGGTGAACGGGTCGACAGCCCGGATGCGCTGGACCTGCCTATTCGTCTGGCGGTCGCGCTGCTCAAGGATACCCAAGGGCGCATTTCCTTGGAGCTGCCCATCGAAGGCGACTTGAACAACCCGCAGTTCAGCGTCATGCCGATTGTCTGGCAGACCCTGCGTAACCTGGTGCTGCGTGCAGCACAGGCTCCGTTCAAGATGCTCGGCGGGCTGGTTGCCGGTGGAAGCTCCGAGGACCTCGGCAGCGTAAGTTTCGCGCCAGGCTCCAGTGACTTGTCGGCAGAGGCGCAAAAGGCCCTGGACAAGCTCTCGGTGGCGCTCAAGGAACGTCCGGACCTGAAGCTGGAGATCGAAGGCACCAGCGCCGCCAGCAGTGACGGTCCATTGATCGCTCAGCAAAGACTGGAACGCGAATACCAGTACACGTACTACAAGATCCTCCAGCGGCGCGGCGACAAGGTTCCAGCCAGGGCCGGTTTGATAGAGGTCCCGGAAGAGGAAAAGGCGCCTATGCTCGAAGGTATCTACAGGACACGCCTGAAACAGCAACCGCCCGCTGAGTGGGCCAGTCTGGGCAAGGAGCAGCGTGCTGCCCAGATGCGTGCCGCCGTACTCAAGTTCTGGAGCAGCAATGAGGTGCTGCTGCGCGAACTGGGCCAGAGCAGAGCCAGCAGTATCAAGGATTACCTGGTGGACAAGGGCAAGCTAGAAGACGCTCGCGTGTACTTCGTCGACGCGCAACTGGGTCAGGCCCAACCGGATGGTAAAGTCATCAGCCCCCTCCACCTCGACAGCGAATGAAGCCATTGGCACACACCCGAATCAAACGGCTGATCAACCTGACCCTCGCCGCCATGGCCGGGTCAGTTGTCGCATCAGCGTATGCCACCTCGACCCTGCGTTGCGGCAGCCAGCTGGTCAGCACCGGCGACCGGACGTTCGAGGTCCAGCAGAAATGCGGCGAACCGGTCAGCCAGGAAGTACTCGGCACTCGGGAAACCTTTAGTAGTAATTATCGAAGGTCAGAAGCCGTGAAGATCGAGGAATGGATCTACGGTCCTGATAACGGCATGTATCAGTACCTGCGCTTTGAAGGCGGTCGCCTGGTAGGCATCGAGAGCAAACGCCGCAACTGATCCCCCGGCTCCCCTTCCCTTCATGTGTTTCGTAGCGCCCATAGAAAAGGCCCCGACTCTTCAGTCGGGGCCTTTAATGGCTACATCCTTGTAGCCTCGCATGAACCTTCCATCAATCAATGACTGCGGGTGTTCATGAGCAGTATTCGATTACTCGGCTTTCAGGCCAGCAGCCGATACGTCTTTAACACCTTTGATTTTCTTGGTGATAGCGACGGCAGTGTTTTTCTGAGCTTCGGTAACTTTTACCATGGAGGACAGGGAAACCACACCTTTGTTGGTCTCAACCTTGATGTCCGAACCTGGGATGCCTTTTTCAGTCAGCAGATCAGCTTTGACTTTGGTGGTGATCCAGGTGTCAGAAGTGTCTTCTTTGACTTCTTGAGTAGTGGTGTTAGCTGCCAGAACCATTGGCGCTTGAGCCGAGGTCTGTGCGAAAGCAGCGTTGGCCATGGTCAGAGTCAGGGCAGTAGCGGTAGCAGCGGCAATAGCGAACTTCTTCATACGATAACTCCTGTTTTTCTCAAAATCTGCACCAGCATGTGGTGGCAGGGTTAACAGGTATATCGCAAGCGGTGTGCCAAAAACGAGACAGTTAAAATAGCCTTTAAAATCAATTGCTTATGTTTTTCTTTGTTTTGCTGAGTCGTGCAGATTGCCCGTTCGTCCAAACCCGGGCTTGCAAGATGCATGTTTGTACCGAGCAGTTTGCATGCTCCATGTGTAAGCCTCTAATTGCGCTCATAAAAAAAGGACTCCGAAGAGTCCTTTTTCATCTGCAGCTCAGATCAATCAGACGCCCGACGCTTTCGCTGCGGCTACGTCCTTGATCGACAGCTTGATACGGCCGCGGTTATCCACGTCCAGTACCAGTACTTCGACTTCCTGACCTTCCTTGAGGATATCGGTCACTTTCTCTACGCGAGCATCGCTCAGCATCGAGATGTGAACCAGACCATCCTTGCCCGGCAGGATGTTGACGAATGCGCCGAAATCGACGATGCGCTCAACCTTACCGACGTAGATCTTGCCGATCTCCGCTTCTGCGGTGATACCCAGAACGCGCTGACGTGCTGCCTCAGCCGCTTCCTTGGACTCGCCGAAGATCTTGATCGAGCCGTCGTCTTCGATGTCGATCGAAGCCTTGGTTTCTTCGCAGATGGCACGGATGGTTGCGCCACCCTTGCCGATCACGTCACGGATCTTGTCGGTGTCGATCTTCATCGCGATCATCGTCGGAGCGTTGGCTGACAGTTCGTTACGCGACTGACCGATGATCTGGTTCATCTGACCGAGAATGTTCAGGCGAGCTTCCAGGGCCTGGCCCAGGGCGATCTCCATGATTTCTTCGGTGATGCCTTTGATCTTGATGTCCATCTGCAGCGCGGTAACACCTTTGGAGGTACCGGCTACCTTGAAGTCCATGTCGCCCAGATGGTCTTCGTCACCCAGGATGTCGGTCAGAATGGCGAACTTCTCGCCTTCCTTGACCAGGCCCATGGCGATACCGGCAACCGGCGCCTTCATCGGCACACCAGCGTCCATCAGAGCCAGGGAAGCACCACAGACCGAAGCCATGGAGCTGGAGCCGTTGGACTCGGTGATTTCCGACACAACACGGATGGTGTACGGGAACACGTCTGCGCCTGGCAGCATGGCCTGGACACTGCGACGGGCCAGACGGCCGTGACCGATTTCACGACGACCTGCGCCGCCCATGCGGCCACACTCGCCCACCGAGAACGGAGGGAAGTTGTAGTGCAGCATGAAGGGGTCTTTTTTCTCGCCTTCGAGCGTATCGAGCAGCTGTGCGTCACGTGCAGTACCCAGCGTGGCAACAACCAGCGCCTGAGTTTCGCCACGGGTGAACAGTGCCGAACCGTGGGTCTTTGGCAGAACACCGACTTCGATGTTCAGAGGACGTACGGTGCGCGTGTCACGGCCATCGATACGCGGCTTGCCGTTAACGATGTTTTCGCGAACGGTGCGGTATTCGATTTCACCGAAAGCGGCTTTGACTTCGCTGGCAGACGGGCTGCCTTCTTCCACAGCCAGTTTGGCAACGATCTGATCTTTCAGCTCGCCCAGACGCGCATAACGGTCGGCTTTGACGGTGATGGTGTAAGCCTGGGAGATCGCTTCGCCGAACTCGGAGCGGATAGCGCTCAGCAGTTCAGTCGCTTCAGGCTTAGGCAGCCACGCCCAGGTAGGCTTGGCGGCTTCGGCAGCCAGTTCCTTGATGGCGTTGATCACGACCTGGAACTCGTCATGCGCGAACAGCACAGCGCCCAGCATCTGGTCTTCGGTCAGCTCTTTGGCTTCCGATTCAACCATCAGGACGGCTTCGGAAGTACCGGCAACGACCATGTCCAGGCTCGAAGCCTGCAGTTGCTCGTAAGTCGGGTTCAACAGGTAGCCGGTGCTTTCGTGGAAAGCAACGCGGGCAGCACCAACCGGACCGTCAAACGGGATACCGGAGATGGCCAGGGCAGCCGAAGTACCGATCATCGCAGCGATGTCCGGATCGGTTTTCTTGCTGGTGGAGACGACGGTGCAGACAACCTGCACTTCGTTCATGAAGCCTTCTGGAAACAACGGGCGGATCGGGCGGTCGATCAGGCGCGAAGTCAGGGTTTCTTTCTCGGAAGGACGGCCTTCACGCTTGAAGAAACCGCCAGGGATCTTGCCGGCAGCGTAGGTTTTTTCCTGATAGTGCACGGACAGAGGGAAGAAGCCTTTGCCAGCGTCAGCCTGTTTGGCGCCGACCACAGTCACGAGTACGCTGACGTCGTCGTCAACGGTGACCAATACTGCACCAGAGGCTTGACGGGCGATACGGCCTGTCTCGAGGGTTACGGTCGATTGACCGAACTGAAACTTTTTGATTACCGGGTTCACGGTTTCCTACCTTTCTTTGTGGCTCTTGGGGAACTGGTTTCTTGCGAATTCTTGGGCAGCGTGGGGAATCGGCCCCTTCCACAGCCCAGATAAAACTTGAGGCTGGGAGCCTGCCAGAACCACCGGGCAAACCCGACGGATCGTGACAGACAACCAACCTCTAGCAACGTCGTTATTAGCGACGCAGACCCAGACGACCGATCAGGGCGCTGTAACGGCTAACGTCCTTACCTTTCAGGTAATCCAGCAGCTTGCGACGCTGGTTTACCATACGGATCAGACCACGACGCGAGTGGTGGTCCTTACCGTTGGCCTTGAAGTGGCCTTGCAGTTTGTTGATGTTGGCGGTCAGCAGTGCAACTTGCACTTCTGGCGAACCAGTGTCACCAACAGCTTGCTGGTAGTCGGTTACGATCTGAGCTTTTTCTTCAACGCTGAGTGCCATGTGGGCAATCCTTTTGTGCAAGGAAGCGCTTCCGGAGAAACGTTTCCAACAGGCCGAGGACAGATCCTCGTATTAAAAAATGAGGTATGACCGTGCCTGTTGACAGCCATCCTCGTTCCACCCCACTCGCCGGCAAGCCGACGCCTGGACTGGTTTCGGTCACTCTGACCGAATCAAGCGACGCGGCGCAATGCGCCCGTCTTCGGCGACTTCACCGATACCGATGAAGCGACCTTCGTGATCCTGCACGCGAACCATACCGAATTTCGGTGCGTCCGGCGCGCGTACTGGCTGACCATGCAACCAGTAAAACGAACTGTGTTCCGAAAACTTCAACAGCGGCCAGTCCAGCAGACCGCTGTCCGATGGCATCAGGAAACGGTCGACCGCTTCATTGCCGCCATCGGCATGCACCTGCTCGAGCTCTTCCAGCGTCACTGTCTGAGCCAGCGTGAAAGGCCCGGCCTGGGTACGACGCAATTCTGCGACATAAGCACCACAACCGAGCTTCTCACCGATATCCTCGACCAGCGTGCGGATATAGGTGCCTTTGCTGCAATCGACGGACAGACGTGCTGTGTCGCCTTCGCAATCAAGTAATTCCAGGCGCGTAATAGTAACAGAACGGGGCTCGCGCTCCACTACTTCCCCTGCACGCGCCAGCTTGTAAAGTGGCTGGCCATCACGCTTGAGGGCCGAGTACATGGGAGGTATCTGGCTGATTTGTCCGCGAAAATGCGGCAGAGCCGCTTCGATATCGTCGCGACCAACGGTCACCGGACGCGTGAGCAAAACCTCGCCTTCAGAATCGGCAGTGGTCGTGGTCTTGCCCAGTTGCGCCAGGGTCTCGTAGGACTTGTCCGAATCGAGCAGGTACTGAGAGAACTTGGTCGCTTCACCAAAACACAACGGCAGAACACCCGTTGCCAGAGGATCAAGGCTGCCGGTATGCCCGGCTTTCTCGGCATTGAGCAGCCAGCGAACCTTTTGCAGAGCGGCGTTGGACGTGAAACCCAGTGGCTTGTCGAGCAGGATGATCCCGCTGACATTGCGGCGTATACGCTTGACCTGAGCCACTCTTTATTCCTCGGTACTTTCAGGCTTTGCATCCGTCGATGCGGGGCCTTCCTGATGCTGACCGTCTTCTGCAACGGCACGCTCGATCAGTGCCGAGAGATGCGCGCCACGCACGACGCTTTCGTCATAGTGGAAGTGCAGTTGCGGTACGCTGCGCAGCTTCATTTCGCGGGCCAACTGCATGCGCAGGAAGCCTGCGGCAGCGTTGAGCACCTTGATGGTCTGCGCGATTTCTTCCGCGCTGTCCTGGCCCATGACGGTCATGAAAATCTTCGCATGACCCACGTCACGGCTGACGTCTACGGCGGTGATGGTGACCAGACCCACACGCGGGTCCTTGATTTCGCGACGGATCAGCTGCGCCAGTTCGCGCTGCATCTGATCGCCGATACGTTGGGTACGGCTGTATTCTTTTGCCATGCTTGTTACCTGTTACTGATCCGGGACCAAACCCTGACAGTCTGAAAGCGGCAAACGCCCGGCCTGACAATTGCCAGACCGGGCGTTGCGTTTAGAGCCCATGGGGAAAGCAGGGCATTTGCATGCGAGGCTCCCACCATGACTCCTGAAGCTCGCGATTTAGAGGCTGCGAGCCACTTGGACCTTCTCGAAGACTTCGATCTTGTCACCAACCTTGACGTCGTTGTAGCTCTTGACGCCGATACCGCATTCCATGCCTGCACGTACTTCGGCAGCGTCGTCCTTGAAGCGGCGCAGGGATTCCAGCTCGCCTTCAAAGATAACGATGTCTTCGCGCAGAACACGAATCGGACGGTTACGGTAGACAGTGCCTTCCAGAACCATACACCCTGCGATCGCGCCGAATTTCGGCGAACGGAACACATCGCGGACTTCGGCGATACCCAGGATATTCTCCCGGACGTCGCTGCCAAGCATGCCGGTAAGGGCTTTCTTGACGTCTTCGATGATGTCGTAGATCACGTTGTAGTAACGCATGTCCAGACCTTCCTGCTCGACGATCTTGCGCGCGCCAGCATCGGCACGCACGTTGAAGCCAAACAGTACAGCGTTGGAGGCCAGTGCCAGGTTGGCGTCGCTCTCGGTGATACCACCGACACCGCCACCCACTACGCGCACTTGCACTTCGTCGTTACCCAGGCCACCAAGGGCGCCCTGCAATGCTTCCAGAGAACCGCGGACGTCGGACTTGAGGACGATGTTAAGCGTCTTCTTCTCTTCCTGACCCATGTTCTCGAAGATGTTCTCCAGCTTGCCGGCATGAGCGCGAGCCAGTTTGACCTCGCGGAACTTGCCCTGGCGGAACAATGCGACTTCACGGGCTTTCTTCTCGTCAGCCAGCACCGACATTTCGTCGCCAGCATCCGGAGTACCGTCAAGACCCAGGATTTCGACCGGAATCGAAGGACCTGCTTCTTTGACCGGCTTGCCGTTCTCGTCGAGCATGGCGCGGATGCGGCCGAAGTTCGAACCGACCAGCACCATGTCGCCCTGACGCAGCGTACCGTCCTGAACCAGAACAGTAGCGACCGGACCACGGCCCTTGTCCAGACGGGACTCGACAACAACACCACGACCCGGGGCCGACGGGGTTGCCTTGAGTTCCAGGACTTCGGCCTGCAGCAGAACAGCTTCCAGCAATTCGTCGACGCCAGTACCCATCTTCGCGGAGACCGAAACGAAAGGCGTATCACCGCCCCACTCTTCGGACGTCACGCCATGGACCGACAGCTCGCTGCGGATACGATCGAGGTCAGCACCAGGCTTGTCGATCTTGTTCACCGCAACAACCAGCGGAACGCCAGCCGCAACAGCATGCTGAACAGCTTCGATGGTCTGAGGCATCACGCCGTCGTCAGCTGCAACCACCAGAATCACGATATCCGTTGCCTTGGCACCACGAGCACGCATGGCGGTAAACGCGGCGTGACCAGGGGTGTCGAGGAACGTGACCATGCCGCGTTCGGTTTCAACGTGGTAGGCACCGATGTGCTGGGTGATGCCGCCGGCTTCGCCAGCTGCAACCTTGGCGCGACGGATGTAGTCGAGCAGCGAGGTCTTACCGTGGTCGACGTGGCCCATTACGGTCACAACCGGTGCACGGGAGAACGACTCACCTTCGAACTTCAGCGATTCGGCCAGGGAATCTTCCAGGGCGTTGTCGCTGACCAGCGTGACCTTGTGGCCCAGCTCTTCGGCGATCAACTGGGCAGTTTCCTGATCCAGTACCTGATTGATGGTCACCGGGGTGCCCATCTTGAACATGAACTTGATGACTTCCGCAGCCTTGACCGACATCTGTGCCGACAATTCGCCGACAGTGATGGTCTCGCCAATGGCAACGTCACGGATGACGGGGCCGGTAGGGCTCTGGAAACCGTGAGCATTGCGCTTCTTCAGCTTGGACTTGCCACGGCCACCGCGACGGAAGCTGTCGCTTTCTTCGTCGGTAGTGCGAGGAGCAACGCGAGGGGCCGGAGCCTTCTCCTTGACCGAAGCGCGATGCGGAGCGTTTTTACGCTCGCCGTCGCCGCCACGGGCGTTGCGGTCGTCAGCACGAGGCTTGTCAGGGCGACGTTGTTCGTCACGCTTGCGAGCATCGGCAGAAGGCGCTGCGCTGGCCGGTGCCGGAGCAGCGGCTGGCGATGCTTCACGCACAGGCTCGGCGGCAACAACAGGCTCGGCAGCAGCCGAAGCGGGCTGGCTTGCAGCAGGCTGATTGCGCGCATCTTCTTCAGCGCGACGCTTGGCTTCTTCTTCAGCCTTTTGACGAGCGGCATTTTCTACCGCACGGCGTTCGTCCATCTCGCGCTTGCGCTCGGCTTCGATCTCTTCCGGGCTACGCTGCACAAAGACTTTCTTCTTGCGCACTTCAACGCTGATGCTCTTGCTGCCAGCAACGCGCAGGGTGCTGGTGGTCTTGCGCTGCAAGGTAATCTTGCGAGGCTCTTCCACCTTGGCCTTGTGACCGCTTTTCAGGTGCGTCAACAAGGCTTGTTTTTCGTTATCGGTCACAACTTGCTCGGCGGCGGTGTGCGGCAGACCTGCCTCACGCATCTGCTGTAACAGGCGCTCTACCGGTGTGTCGACCACTTTGGCCAGTTCTTTCACCGTGACTTGCGTCATGCACTTCTCTCCTCAGGCCGCGCCCAATTACTCGAACCAGTGGGCTCGGGCGGCCATGATCAACTTGCCGGCACGATCATCGTCAATGCCGTCGATGTCGAGCAGGTCATCTATAGACTGCTCGGCCAGGTCTTCGCGGGTAATTACGCCGCGCACCGCCAGTTCCATCGCCAAATCCTTGTCCATACCCTCAAGCGAGAGCAGGTCTTCGGCCGGATGGGCGTCTGCCAGCTTTTCCTCTGTAGCGATGGCTTTAGTCAACAAACAATCCTTGGCACGAGCGCGAAGCTCGTTGACGATTTCTTCGTCAAAGCCGTCGATGTTGAGCATTTCTTCCAACGGTACGTAGGCAATCTCTTCCAGGCTGGTGAAGCCTTCATCAACCAGCACCTGCGCCAATTCTTCCTCGACTTGGAGTTCTTCGATGAAATTGCGCAGGATGTCACCGGTTTCAGCTTGCTGCTTGGCCTGGATGTCCGATTCGGTCATTACGTTCAGGGTCCAGCCAGTCAACTGGCTCGCCAGACGCACGTTCTGACCGCCACGACCAATAGCCTGGGCCAGGTTGTCCGCTCCCACTGCGATGTCCATTGCATGCGCGTCTTCATCTACGATGATTGCCGCTACTTCTGCAGGAGACATTGCATTGATCACGAACTGCGCCGGGTTATCGTCCCAAAGAACGATATCCACACGCTCGCCACCCAGCTCGCCGGAAACAGCCTGAACTCGCGAACCGCGCATGCCGATACAGGCACCTTGCGGATCGATTCGTTTATCCTTGGAGCGAACAGCGATTTTCGCACGAGAACCAGGGTCACGGGAGGCAGCCATCACCTCGATGAGACCTTCGGCAATTTCCGGAACTTCAATGCGGAAAAGCTCGATCAGCATCTCTGGCGCAGTACGCGACAGAATCAGCTGAGGACCACGGTTTTCAGTACGAATTTCCTTCAGCAAAGCACGGACGCGAACACCGACCCGGAAAGTTTCCCGGGAAATAATGTCTTCACGAGCCAGCAAGGCTTCGGCATTGTTACCCAGGTCAACGATGACATTGTCACGTGTAACCTTTTTAACAGTACCAGAAATGATTTCACCCAGACGCTCACGGTAGGCATCGACCACCTGAGCACGCTCGGCTTCGCGAACTTTCTGCACAATGACTTGTTTGGCGGTCTGCGCAGCGATACGACCGAATTCGATGGATTCGATTTTTTCTTCGATCAGGTCGCCGGCAACAGCACCCGGCTTTTTCGCCTGGGCCTGATCCACAGCAAATTCGTGCGCAGGATCGTCCAGATCTTCGTCTTCGACAACTGTCCAGCGACGGAAAGTCTCGTAGTTGCCTGTCTGGCGATTGATCTCTACGCGCAGTTCTACTTCATCTTCAAAACGTTTCTTGGTAGCGGTGGCAAGAGCCAGCTCCAGCGCTTCAAAAATTACACTTGCCGGAACGCCCTTTTCATTGGACACCGACTCAACAACCAGCAGTACTTCTTTGCTCATCGTACGCCTCGCCTTTCGCAAGCCATTGGATCCGCGGGATCCGCAGTAACCGGCACGTCTCAGTCAAACGTGGGAATAATGTTGGCCTTGTCGATCATGTCGATCGGCAACAGGAACTCATGGTCTTCAACCTGCACCACGACATCCTGCTCCTCCACCCCGCGGAGAAGGCCTTGAAAGTTGCGTCGACCTTCGAAAGGTGAACGCAGCTTTATTTTCACTTGTTCCCCGGCGTACGAAGCAAACTGCTCAATAGTGAACAGCGGGCGCTCCATGCCAGGAGAAGATACTTCAAGGGTGTACTCGGTGCTGATTGGATCTTCTACGTCCAACACACCGCTGATCTGGCGACTGACGATTGCGCAGTCGTCGACCAGAACGCCCCCTTCCTTGTCGATATAAATGCGCAGCACCGAATGCTTGCCCTGGGAACTGAAATCAATTCCCCAGCACTGATAGCCAAGGGCCACGACCACTGGGGCCAACAAGTCCTGCAACTGTTCTAGCTTGCTCGACACCTGAACCCCCTCGTGCATGCTTTAGAAATAAAAAAATGGGCAAAAGCCCATCCCTGAAAACGCCGCTGAACATCGACGTCATGTACTGTCCAGCTAACAAAAAGCCCCTTAAAAGGGGCTCCGCTAAAACTGGTTGCGGGGGCTGGATTTGAACCAACGACCTTCGGGTTATGAGCCCGACGAGCTACCAAACTGCTCCACCCCGCGACAAAGCTGGGGCGGAAGTATACGACCGATCCATTGCTGGGTCAATCCAACATCCACCTACAAGAAAGCCCGCTAGTGCGGGCTCTCCTGCTTAATTGGTACCGAGAAGGGGACTCGAACCCCTACACCCTATGGGCACAACCACCTCAAGGTTGCGTGTCTACCAATTCCACCACCTCGGCATTACAACTCTTTTTGGCGACCTCACGAACATCGCCGAATTCTGTCTTACTTCTTCTCTGGGGCTTGAGGTACGTCAGCTGGAACAGCGGCTGGCTTTTGCCCTTCGAGAACCGGTACATCATCTGCTGCCGGTTTTTGCTTCACTTCCAGTACTGCCGGGTCTGGCAAACCTACTTGAGTCAGCTGTTGAGCTTTCTCTTTAGCAAAGTAACCTAACCCCAAGCTGGTTATGAAAAAACATGCGGCAAGTATAGCAGTAAACTTACTGAGAAAGGTAGAGGTTCCTTGACCTCCGAAGACAGTATTTGATGCACCTGCTCCGAACGACGCGCCTGCGTCAGCACCTTTACCCTGCTGCAGCAATACCAGAGCGACAACGCCCAGAGCGCCCAACAGGTGAAAAACGATTACGACTGTTTCCAGCATTTTTTCAGTTTCCCGCGGCGCGACAGATCGCACCGAACTCATCTGCATTCAGGGAAGCTCCACCAATGAGCCCCCCATCGATATCCGGCATGCTGAAGAGCTCGACCGCATTGGCCGCCTTCACGCTGCCGCCATAGAGAAGTCGCACGCCTTGTGCGACTTCGGCATTCTCTTTTGCCAGTTGCGCACGGATGGCTGCGTGCACTTCCTGCGCTTCCTGAGGCGAAGCAGTCAATCCGGTGCCAATGGCCCAGACCGGCTCGTAGGCAATGACAGCATTGACCAGTGCATTGACACCAAACTCGGCGATGACACTGTCCAGCTGACGACCTACCACTTCGAGCGTTTGCCCCGCCTTGCGCTCTTCAAGCGTTTCACCTACGCAGAGCACAGGTGTCAGACCTTTCGCCTGGATCGCCGCGAACTTCTTGTTCAAGACATCATCCTGTTCGCCAATCAACTGACGACGCTCGGAGTGCCCGACAAGTACCAGCTTGCAACCTGCATCAGCCAGCTGACTCGATGCAACCTCACCTGTCAGCGCGCCTTGCTCAGCCTGAATGGCTGCATCCTGCGCACCAACGATGATCGATGTTGCCTTGAGCCCCTCGATCACCTGATGGGTAAACAGACTGGCAGGCATCACGGCGATATCGACGCTGCCTGGCAACGACTGCTTGCACAAACCCTCGATCAGCTCAGCGACGCTGGCGCGGGTACCGTGCATTTTCCAGTTACCAGCTACCATTGGGCGACGCATGCTACACCTCGTGGGTCAAAGTGGGCGCAGATGTTACCCAACAGTTCCGACACTGGCAAGCCGAAATCAGGCGCAAACTTCAGTAACCAGTTTTGCGAGTTCTTCGGCGTACGCCCTGACCTGCGTTTCGTCCTCGCCTTCGACCATCACGCGCACCAGCGGCTCGGTACCCGATTTGCGCAGCAGCACCCTGCCACGCCCGGCCATCTGCTCGGTGACGCGGGCGCAGGCTTCCTGGACCGACGGATGCGAAACCGGGTCTACACCCGACCCGGCGAAGCGCACGTTGATCAGGATCTGCGGGCATTTGCGCAATTTCAGACGCGCTTCGGCCAGACTTACGCCACTTCGGCGCAGAGCCAATATCACCTGCAATGAGGCGATAATCGCATCACCAGTGGTGGCGTGCTGGAAACAGACGATATGACCGGAGTTTTCACCGCCGACCTGCCAGTTGCGCTCGAGCAACTCGGCGATCACATAACGGTCACCGACATTGGCCCGAACAAAGGGAATACCTTGTTCAGCCAGGGCCAGTTCAAGCCCCAGGTTGCTCATCAATGTGCCCACTACGCCGCCCTGCAAGCGTCCCCGCTCGTGCAGGTCGCGGGCGATGATGTAAAGCAATTCATCACCATCGACGATGGTCCCGGTGTGATCGACCATCAAGACGCGGTCGCCATCACCGTCGAAACCGATGCCCATGTCCGCATGCTCGGCAAGCACGGCCGCCTGCAGGGCTTCCATATGCGTGGAGCCACAGTCCTTGTTGATGTTGAGCCCGTCAGGCTGCGCGGAAAGCACCACTACCTGCGCGCCCAGTTCACGAAATACGTTGGGTGCCACCTTGTAGGTCGCACCGTGGGCGCAGTCGATGACGACCTTGAGGCCGGCGAAATCGGTGCTGGTAGGCACGCTGCTTTTGCAGAATTCGATGTAACGCCCGGCCGCATCGTTGATCCGCGAGACCTTGCCGAGGTTCTCGGACTCGGCCACGGTCATCGGCGCGTCGAGTAACTCTTCGATCATCATCTCGATCTCGTCAGGCAGCTTGGTGCCCTGACCGGAGAAGAACTTGATGCCGTTGTCGTAGTGCGGGTTATGCGAGGCGCTGATGACGATGCCAGCCTCGGCATGGAAGGTACGTGTCAGGTAGGCGATGGCCGGTGTCGGCATCGGCCCCAGCAAGAGAACGTCAGCACCCGCAGCGGAGAGACCAGCCTCGAGAGCGGACTCGAACATGTAGCCGGAGATGCGCGTGTCCTTGCCGACGAGAATCCGGCAGGCGCCCATCTTGCGGAAAGCCATGCCCGCCGCCCAGCCCAGTTTCAGCATGAACTCGGGCGTGATCGGAAATTGCCCTACGCGACCGCGAATGCCGTCGGTTCCGAAATATTTTCTGGTAGTCATGGATGCCCCACTGTTGTTATTCAGCTGCTTCGACAGCTGCGATCATGCGCACCACGTCAGCCGTTTCGGCGACATCATGCACACGCAGAATTCTTGCCCCCTTGGCCATCGCCAGAACCGCCAGGGCGAGCCCGCCGGACAGACGCTGGTCGACGGGACGCCCCAGCACAGCACCGATCATGCTCTTGCGCGAAACACCCACCAGCAAAGGGCGGCCGAGCGCATGCAGCGCTTCCATATGCTTGAACAGGCTCAGATTGTGCTCCAGTGTCTTGGCAAAGCCAAAGCCCGGATCAAGAATGATCTGCTGCTGACCAATTCCCGCCGCAACACACTGTTTCATCCGCTCAGCCAGGAAGGCACAAACCTCGCCCACCAGATCTTCGTAGTGCGGGTCATTCTGCATGGTTCCGGGCTCGCCGAGCATGTGCATGAGACAGACCGGCAAACCGGTGCTTGCGGCCGCCTCAAGCGCGCCAGGGCGCTGCAGCGAGCGAACGTCGTTGATAAGCCCGGCACCCAGCCCAGCCGTCGCCAGCATGACCTCAGGCGTGGAGGTGTCCACAGAGATGATCACATCCAGCTCGCGCGCGATGACCTCGACCACCGGAGCCACACGCTCGACCTCTTCCGACGCAGAGACAGCACGCGCACCCGGCCGGGTTGACTCGCCACCGACATCGATAAGCGTGGCGCCGGCCTGCACCATTGCCTCGGCATGACGCAACGCAGCATCGCGCTGGCTGTAGCGGCCACCATCGGAAAATGAGTCTGGGGTTGCGTTGAGGATACCCATTACATGCGTATGGGCCAAATCAAGAACCCGGTTGCCGCAAGGCAACCGGGTTGGATACAGCGCAGATGTCATGTCAGACCTTAGTGCTCGGCAGCAGGGCCGCCAATCGGAGTTTCCGGACGAGGGTCAGGCGTGATCGGAGTACCGTTGGTCCCCGAACCACCACCCCAGTCACGCGGCTCACGCGGAGTACGACCGGTCATGATGTCGTCGATCTGGTCGGCATCAATCGTTTCGTACTTCATCAACGCGTCGGCCATCGCTTCCAGTTTGTCGCGATTATCCGTCAACAGCTGCTTGGCGGTGCCGTAACAGTGGTCGATGATGCTGCGCACTTCGGAGTCGATGAGCTTGGCAGTATCGCCGGAAACACTGGAGTTCTGGCTACTGCCGCGCCCCAGGTAACCTGCATCTTCGTCTTCCGAGTACATCAGCGGGCCGAGTTTTTCAGACAGCCCCCACTTGGTGACCATGTTCCGGGCAATCTGGCTGGCACGCATGATGTCATTGGAGGCACCGGTTGTAACGCCATCGAAGCCAAGGGTCATTTCTTCCGCAATACGACCACCGTACAGCGAGCAGATCTGGCTGATCAACGCACGCTTGGACAGGCTGTAACGGTCTTCTTCCGGCAGGAACATCGTCACACCCAGCGCACGACCGCGCGGGATGATGGAGACCTTGTAGACCGGATCATGCTCTGGCACCAGGCGCCCAACGATAGCGTGACCCGCCTCGTGGTAAGCCGTGTTGCGCTTTTCCTTATCGGACATGACCATCGATTTGCGCTCGGCGCCCATCATGATCTTGTCCTTGGCCAGTTCGAACTCTTTCATTTCTACAACGCGCTTGCCGGAGCGAGCAGCGAACAGCGACGCTTCGTTGACCAGGTTGGCCAGATCCGCACCGGAGAAGCCCGGCGTACCGCGAGCGATAACGCCTGCGTTGACGTCTTCGCCCATCGGAACCTTGCGCATGTGAACCTTGAGGATCTGCTCGCGGCCACGAATGTCCGGCAGACCTACAACTACCTGGCGGTCGAAACGACCTGGACGCAGCAGCGCCGGGTCCAGTACGTCAGGACGGTTGGTTGCTGCAATGACGATGATGCCGTCATTCATTTCAAAACCGTCCATCTCGACCAGCAACTGGTTGAGCGTTTGCTCGCGCTCGTCGTGACCACCGCCCATGCCGGCACCACGATGGCGACCGACTGCGTCGATTTCGTCGATGAAGATGATGCATGGCGCGTGTTTCTTGGCTTGCTCGAACATGTCGCGAACGCGGCTTGCACCGACACCCACGAACATCTCGACAAAGTCGGAACCGGAAATCGTAAAGAACGGAACCTTCGCTTCGCCAGCAATGGCCTTGGCGATCAGCGTTTTACCGGTACCCGGAGGGCCGACCATCAGCACACCGCGCGGGATTCGACCGCCCAGGCGCTGGAACTTGCCCGGATCACGGAGGAATTCGACCAGCTCGCCGACTTCTTCCTTGGCCTCGTCGCAACCGGCAACGTCAGCCAGGGTGGTCTTGACCTGATCTTCGGACAGCAGACGCGCCTTGCTCTTGCCGAAGCTCATCGGGCCGCCCTTGCCGCCTGCCCCGCCCTGCATCTGGCGCATGAAGAACATGAACACCGCGATGATCACCAGTATCGGGAAGCTGGCCACCAGCAACTGGGTCCAGATGCTCTGCTGCTCAGGCTGCTTGCCTTCGATCACGACGTTGTTGCTGACCAGATCACCGATCAGGCCATTGTCCGGGATGTTCGGGCGGATGGTCTTGAAGGTGTCGCCATCGCTGCGCTTGCCCGTAATGACGTAGCCGTCGACAGAAACCTTCTCGACCTTGCCATCCTTGACCTGCTGGATGAACTCGGAATAGTTGAGGTTCTGCGGCTCGTTAGGGCTGGAGAAGTTGTTCATCACCGTCACCAGGACAGCCGCGATGATCAACCACAGGATCAAATTCTTTGCCATATCGTTCAATTAGCTACCCTCTGAAGCAAGCTCCACGCAGCAAGCGTGCCTCGCATGATATTCACCGGCCTAACTTACTACAGAACCTACAGATACGGCAGACACCGTCTGTAACCCTTTGTGAAACTTTGACAACATAATGTTCAGTCATGCTGCATCGGCAACGCCATTTGAAAAAAGCTATCGCACCTTGTCAAAAACGCTCGATGCTGGCTGCGCCATCAATGCCGCGAAAGCCGCGAGCCAGCAGGTATTGCTCGCGTGACCTGTCGCGGGACGACGACGGTTTGCGCATCTGCACCTTGTCGAACAGCTTGCGAATATCCTTGTGGTAGACATCGAAGCCTTCACCTTGGAAGACCTTGATCAGAAAATCGCCACCGGGACGTAGTACCCGACCAGCAAGATCGAGCGCCAATTCGCAGAGAAACATTGCACGCGGCATATCTACAGCGCTCAATCCACTCATATTGGGGGCCATATCGGAAATCACAAGGTCTACCTGCGTATTACCGACTGCCTCCAGGATCTGCTCAAGAATCGCATCCTCGGTAAAATCACCCTGAATGAAGGTCACATCGGGGATGCTGTCCATTTCAAGGATGTCGGAAGCGATCAGACGACCTTGACCGCCGATCAGACGACTGGTCACCTGTGACCAGCCTCCCGGCGCTGCGCCGAGGTCGATCACGGTCATGCCAGGACGGATGAGCTTGTCCTTTTCCTGAATCTCCAGCAGCTTGTAACTGGCACGCGAACGGTAACCGTCCTTCTGCGCCATTTTGACGTACTTGTCGTCGAAGTGTTCTTTGAGCCAGTTATGGCTTGTCTTGGAACGGGCCACGGGGCACCTCAAAAATAAACGAGTCGTGATTAACTGGGCGGTCCCGGACTCGCTCGGGTAAACTGGCCGCCGCTTTTAAAAGATCAGACGCAGAGGTCAGATTATGCCGCTCACTCCAGAGCAGAAGAAACAATACAAATCCATTGGCCACCATCTGAAACCGGTATTGATCGTGGCTGACAATGGTTTGACTGAAGGTGTACTTGCAGAGCTTGAACGCGCACTGAGCGATCATGAGCTGATCAAGATCAAGCTCAACATCCTCGACCGCGAAAGCCGTCTCGGTGCCATCGCAGAACTGTGCAAGGCCGGTTCTGCCGACCTGGTTCAGGTCATCGGCAAAATGGCGTTGATCTATCGCAAGAACCCAAAGGTAAACAAGCAACTGTCCAACGTCCACCGCGCACACGGATAAAAACAGAAGTCAGGGCCGCCAAAAGCGCGCCCTGACTCTTTTTTGCCGCTGAAAGCGCCCGTAAAACGGGCGCCAGCATCAGATGTGACGTACTTCGATGATTTCGTACTCGATAACGCCACTCGGCGTTTTCACCACGACGACATCACCTTCTTCCTTGGCAATCAAGGCACGGGCAATGGGCGAGCCCACTGAAATCTTGCCTTTCTTGATATCCGCTTCGTCCTCGCCCACGATCTGATAGACCACGCTTTCGTCAGTCTCGACGTTAGCGATTTCGACTGTCGTGCCGAAAATCACCTTGCCGGTGTGCGGAATAGTCGTGACGTCGATGATCACAGCGTTCTGCATGCGGCCTTCGATATCACGTATACGCGCCTCGACCATCCCCTGCTGCTCGCGGGCAGCATGGTATTCGGCGTTTTCCTTGAGGTCGCCCAGTTCGCGCGCAGTACCGATGTCCTGGCTCAACTTGGGACGGACCACCTTGGTCAGGTGGGTCAGTTCTTCTTCCAGGGCGCGAGCGCCCTGGACGGTCATTGGGTATTTGATCATGCCTTCAATCCTGCATGGAGATCCTGCAAGCGACGTACGGTCTTCTCCGGACCAAACTTGAGCGCTTCACAAATCGCTTCGCCTGCTGCAATGGTAGTGGTGCAGTAAATCTTGTGCTGCAGGGCGTTGCGACGGATGGAGTAGGAATCCGCGATCGACTGGCGACCTTCGGTGGTGTTGATGATCAGGGTGACTTCGTCATTCTTGATCATATCGACCACATGCGGACGGCCTTCGGTCACCTTGTTGACGCGACGCACTTTCAGGCCTGCCGCTTCGATCAGCTTGGCAGTGCCTGCGGTGGCAACGATCTCGAAACCGAGATTGATGAGGTCACGAGCGACCGCTTCAACCAGAGGCTTGTCATCGTCACGTACGCTGATAAACGCGGTACCACCAGTTGGCAGCACTTCGCTCGCGCCCATCTGGGCCTTGGCAAACGCTTCACCGAAGGTATCCCCCACACCCATCACTTCACCGGTCGATTTCATTTCCGGGCCGAGGATCGGGTCAACGCCAGGGAATTTGGCAAACGGGAACACTGCCTCTTTCACGCTGTAGAAGTTCGGAATGATTTCCTTGGTGAAGTTCAGCTCTTTCAGGGTTTTGCCTGCCATCACGCGGGCAGCGATCATCGCCAGCGAAACACCGATGCACTTGGAAACGAACGGCACGGTACGCGATGCGCGCGGGTTGACTTCAATGACGTAGATGTCTTCGCCCTGAAGCGCCAGCTGCACGTTCATCAGGCCGACAACGCCCAGTTCCAGCGCCATCTTCTTGACCTGCTCACGCATTTCGTCCTGGATGTGAGCCGGCAGCGAGTAAGGCGGCAGCGAGCACGCGGAGTCACCGGAGTGAACGCCCGCCTGCTCGATGTGCTGCATGATCGCACCGATCACCACATCAGTACCGTCGCAGACCGCATCGACGTCCATCTCGATTGCGCAGTTCAGGAAATGGTCCAGCAGCACAGGGCTGTCGTTGGACACCTGAACCGCTTCGCGCAGGTAACGCTTGAGTTCGTCTTCCTGGTAAACGATTTCCATCGCACGGCCACCCAGTACATAGGACGGACGCACCACCAGTGGATAACCGATCTTCGCTGCGGCACGAATCGCTTCGTCTTCGCTGCGCACCGTGGCGTTTGGCGGCTGACGCAGGTTCAGACGCTCGACCATGTGCTGGAAACGCTCGCGGTCTTCGGCACGGTCGATGGCATCAGGGCTGGTACCGATGATCGGTACGCCGGCGGCCTCAAGAGCCCGCGCCAGTTTCAGAGGCGTCTGGCCACCGTACTGGACGATCACACCTTTCGGCTTCTCGACACGGACGATTTCCAGCACGTCTTCCAGGGTAACAGGCTCGAAGTACAGGCGGTCCGAGGTGTCGTAGTCAGTGGAGACGGTTTCCGGGTTGCAGTTGACCATGATGGTCTCGTAACCGTCTTCACGCAGTGCCAGCGCGGCGTGCACGCAGCAGTAGTCGAACTCGATACCCTGGCCAATACGGTTCGGGCCGCCACCCAGGATCATGATCTTGTCACGCGTCGAAGGGTTGGCTTCGCACTCTTCCTCGTAGGTCGAGTAGAGGTACGCGGTGTCGGTTGCGAACTCGGCGGCACAGGTGTCGACGCGCTTGTAGACCGGGAACACTTCCAGCTTGTGACGATGAGTCCGCAGGTTTTTCTCGGTAACGCCCAGCAGCTTGGCCAGACGCGCGTCAGAGAAGCCCTTGCGCTTGAGACGGAACATCAGGTCGCGGTCGATCGCCGACAGACCCAGGGTCTTGATCTTCTCTTCGTCCTTGATCAGGTCTTCGATCTGCACCAGGAACCACGGGTCGATCATGTTCATGGCGAAGATTTCTTCGACCGTCATACCGGCGCGGAAGGCATCGGCGACGTACCAGATACGCTCGGCGCCCGGCACGGTCAGCTCGCGCTTGAGCGTGCTCATGCTTTCCGGATGGCTCAGATCCAGTTTCGGATCAAGACCGCACACACCGACTTCCAGACCGCGCAGGGCTTTCTGCAGGGATTCCTGGAAGGTACGGCCGATGGCCATCACTTCACCGACCGACTTCATCTGAGTGGTCAGACGCGCGTCCGCCTTGGCGAATTTCTCGAAGGCAAAGCGCGGCAGCTTGGTGACGACGTAGTCGATCGACGGTTCGAACGAAGCCGGGGTCTTGCCGCCAGTGATTTCGTTCGACAGCTCGTCGAGGGTGTAGCCGACGGCCAGCTTGGCGGCAACGCGGGCGATCGGGAAGCCGGTCGCCTTGGAGGCCAGCGCCGAGGAGCGCGATACACGCGGGTTCATCTCGATCACGACCATACGGCCGGTGTTCGGGCAGATGCCGAACTGAACGTTGGAACCACCGGTTTCTACGCCGATCTCGCGCAGCACTGCCAACGAGGCATTACGCAGGATCTGGTATTCCTTGTCAGTCAGGGTCTGTGCAGGCGCCACGGTGATCGAGTCACCGGTGTGCACACCCATCGGGTCGAAGTTTTCGATCGAGCAGACGATGATGCAGTTGTCCTTTTTGTCGCGGACAACTTCCATTTCGTACTCTTTCCAGCCGATCAGCGATTCGTCGATCAGCAGCTCCTTGGTTGGCGACAGGTCCAGACCACGGGCGCAGATTTCTTCGAACTCTTCACGGTTGTAAGCGATGCCGCCGCCGGTACCACCCATGGTGAACGAAGGACGGATGATGCAAGGGAAGCCGAGCTTTTCAAGCACCGCGCTGGCTTCTTCCATGCTGTGCGCAATACCGGAGCGCGGGCACGCCAGGCCGATGGACTTCATCGCCTTGTCGAAACGCGAACGGTCTTCTGCCTTGTCGATGGTGTCGGCGTTGGCGCCGATCATTTCGACGCCGAACTTCTCCAGAACGCCTTCGCGCTCCAGATCCAGTGCGCAGTTCAGAGCCGTCTGGCCGCCCATGGTTGGCAGCAGTGCGTCAGGACGCTCTTTTTCGATGATCTTGGCAACGGTCTGCCACTTGATCGGCTCGATGTAAGTGGCGTCGGCCATGGCCGGGTCAGTCATGATGGTGGCCGGGTTGGAGTTCACCAGGATGACGCGGTAACCCTCCTCGCGCAGAGCCTTGCAGGCCTGGGCGCCGGAGTAGTCGAATTCACAGGCCTGGCCGATCACGATGGGGCCGGCGCCGAGAATCAGGATGCTTTTAATATCTGTACGTTTTGGCATGGGTTGTCACTCAAATCCGCAGGTCAGTCGGCAAGCCGTCTTGAACATTTGTCTGAGGTGGCCTGGGCGGCAGCGACCGGACATTGAGTCCGGGGCCGCCCTGGGCACCTGCGTATTACCGTCTCAAGGCAACCAGTCAGCGGCGCTTGGCCATGGCTTCGATAAAGCGATCGAACAAAGGCGCGACGTCGTTCGGGCCCGGGCTCGCTTCAGGGTGACCCTGGAAGCTGAATGCGCTCTTGTCGGTCAGCTCGATACCCTGCAGGGTGCCGTCGAACAGCGACTTGTGAATGGCGCGAACGTTGCTCGGCAGGGTCGCCTCATCCACCGCAAAACCGTGGTTCTGGCTGGTGATCATGACCACACCGGTGTCCAGATCCTGGACCGGATGGTTGGCACCGTGGTGGCCGTGGCCCATCTTCACGGTCTTGGCACCCGCGGCCAGCGCCAGCAACTGGTGGCCCAGGCAGATGCCGAACACCGGAATGTCGGTTTCCAGCACTTCCCTGATCGCCTTGATGGCGTAATCGCACGGCTCCGGATCACCTGGGCCGTTGGACAGGAAAACGCCGTCCGGCTTGTAGGCGAGCACTTCACTGGCAGGCAGTTGTGCAGGCACCACGGTTACGCGGCAACCGCGCTCGACCAGCATGCGCAGGATGTTGACCTTGACGCCGTAATCGTAGGCGACCACATGATAAGGCAGCTCGGACGCGGCGATTTCAGGGTGGCTGTCGGTTTTCAGATCCCAGACGCTGGAGCGCCACTCGTAGGTATCCTTGGTGCAGACTTCCTTGGCCAGATCCATGCCCTTGAGGCCCGGAAAGCTGCGAGCAGCGGCAATGGCCGCCTCTTCGGTGATGTTATCACCGGCCAGGATGCAGCCGTTCTGGGCGCCTTTCTCACGCAGGATGCGGGTCAGGCGACGCGTGTCGATGCCAGCGATGGCAACGACGTTGTTGGCTTTCAGGTAATCACCGAGGGACAGCTTGTTACGCCAGTTGCTGGCTACCAGAGGCAGGTCGCGAATGACCAGGCCGGCGGACCAGACGCGATCCGACTCTGCGTCTTCAGGGGTGGTGCCGGTGTTGCCGATATGCGGGTAAGTCAGGGTAACGATCTGCTGGGCGTAGGAAGGATCGGTAAGAATTTCCTGATAGCCTGTCATTGCGGTGTTAAACACCACCTCACCAACGGTCTGACCGTCGGCTCCAATGGCTTCGCCGCGAAAAATGCTGCCATCAGCAAGGGCGAGTATGGCTGGCTTAGTCAAGAAGACCTCCCGTAAATAAAACCTGAAAGGGCGATCGCAGGCTGCAAAAAAGCGGAATGACGTAGTTACGTCACCCCGCTTTCTTATGGAATCATCTGCGCGCTTTTAGTGGACACACTAAAGCTGTAGCTTACAGAAAAGGCCCATTTTGGTCTACCACCAATGAGCCTGAAATGCGGGGAAATGCGACAGGGCCACGAATGGCCCTGTATGAAATCAATGCAGACCCAACACATCCTGCATGTCATAAAGCCCAGGTGCCTTGCCGTCGAGCCACATTGCAGCCCGAACGGCACCCTTGGCGAAGGTCATGCGACTGGATGCCTTGTGCGTGATCTCGACCCGCTCACCGTCCGCGGCGAACAGCACGGTGTGATCACCCACCACGTCACCGGCACGAATGGTCGCAAACCCGATGGTCTGGCGATCACGCGCACCGGTCTGCCCCTCACGACCGTAGACCGCAACCTTTTCCAGATCACGACCCAGCGCATTGGCAACCACTTCACCCATGCGCAAGGCGGTGCCGGACGGCGCGTCGACCTTGTGCCGATGGTGCGCCTCGGTGATTTCGATATCAACCTCATCACCCAGAACGCGCGCAGCGGTGTCGAGCAGCTTCAGACACAGATTCACACCGACGCTGAAGTTGGCAGCAAAGACGATCGGAATGTCTTTACCCGCCTCTTCCAGACGCAGCTTTTCTTCCGCACTGAAACCGGTGGTACCGATAATCATCGCCTTGCCCGCCTTGCGACAGAACGCCAGATTTTTCAGCGTCACCGAAGGATGAGTGAAGTCGATCAAAACGTCGAACTCGTCCGCCACCTTTGCCAGATCACCCGACAGCGGCACGCCGATACGACCCAGCGCAGCCAGTTCGCCCGCATCAGCGCCCACAAGCGTGCTGTCAGGACGATCAATAGCAGCGGTCAAGCCGGCGCCCGGTGCCTGCTGAACCGCCTCGATCAAGGTCTTGCCCATACGCCCGGCGGCGCCTACTACAGCAATACGTCGCATGCCCTGCTCCCGTTGATAGCCTTACAGATCGCCGAAGAAACGCTTCACACCCTCAAACCAGCCACTGGCTTTCGGGGAGTGAGACTCGTCGTTTTCAAGCGAGGTGCGGAACTCTTCAAGCAGCTCGCGCTGGCGCTTGCTCAGGTTGACCGGGGTTTCGACTGCAACACGGCACATCAAGTCACCGGCACCGCCGCCACGCACCGGAGCGACGCCCTTGCCACGCAAGCGGAACTGCTTGCCGGTCTGGGTACCTTCGGGGATTTTCAGCTTGACGCGACCGTCGAGCGTCGGCACTTCAAGCTCGCCGCCCAGCGCTGCATCGGTGAAGCTGATAGGCACTTCGCAGAACAGGTGCTTGCCGTCACGCTGGAAGATCGCGTGTTCGCGCACATTGATCACGACATACAGGTCGCCGGCAGGGCCACCCTGGGTACCCGCCTCGCCTTCGCCAGACAGACGAATGCGGTCACCGGTATCGACACCTGGCGGCACTTTGACGGAAAGCGTCTTGGACTCTTCGACGCGGCCTTCGCCATGGCAGGAATCGCACGGATCGGAAATGATCTTGCCGTGGCCGTGGCAGCGCGGGCAGGTTTGCTGCACAGAGAAGAAACCCTGCTGCATGCGCACCTGACCAATACCACCGCACGTAGGGCATGTGACAGGCGAAGAACCCTTCTTGGCACCGCTGCCGTCGCATGGCTTGCAGTTGACCAGCGTCGGAACGCGGATATTCACGTTAGTACCGCGAACTGCCTCCTCCAGATTCAGCTCCAGCGTATAGCGCAGGTCGCTGCCGCGCTGAGCGCCGCCACGACCACCGCCGCCACCGGCACGGCCGCCGCCAAAGAAGTCGCTGAACACATCGCCGAAGATATCGGAGAAGTTGGCGCCACCGGCACCGCCACCAAAACCACCGCCGCCACCCATGCTCGGGTCGACACCGGCATGGCCATACTGATCGTAGGCCGCGCGTTTGCTGGCGTCGGAAAGCACTTCGTAGGCCTCGTTGGCCTCTTTGAACAGCTCTTCCGATGCTTTGTCATCAGGGTTGCGGTCAGGGTGATGCTTCATCGCCAGACGGCGATAAGCCTTCTTCAGGTCCGCCTCGCTGGAGCCTCGCTCCACTCCCAACACTTCGTAATAATCACGCTTTGCCATAATTCTTCCGCACTCTTGAGGACGTTCGGCGAAAGCTCTCCTGAGCCACACCAAACTCGTTGAGCCCCATACAGGCCCGGACCCAACTCACGTCGATTCAACGATCCTGGTCTTCGTTCAGAGCCAGATGCATCCGGCCGAGAAAGCGGCAGAATGATTCGCCACGCAGGAGCGTCGCGATCTTGCCACGTGGCTTGCGGAGCAACTCCGCACGCCGAAATTTTTGCTTGTTCCAGACACGCCAACGCGGGAGCAAGCTCCCGCGCGGCGACATCCTACCAGTCAGCGCTCGAAAGAGGTCAACCGGCTTTCAAGTGAGCCTGCGCTTACTTGTGGTCTTTTACTTCTTCAAACTCGGCGTCGACAACATCGTCAGCCTTGGCAGTTTCTTCAGCTGGCTTGGCCGCAGCGTCCGGGTTTTCAGCCTGCTCGGCGTACATCTTCTGAGCGATTGGCGCGGAAACCTTGGACAGCTCTTCAACCTTGGCTTCAATGGCGGCCTTGTCGTCGCCTTTGATAGCGGCTTCCAGAGCAACCAGTGCAGCTTCTACCGCAGTCTTCTCTTCAGCAGTGACCTTGTCACCCGCGTCAGCGATCATCTTGCGAGTCGAGTGGACCAGCGCATCACCCTGGTTACGGGCAGAGGCCAGCTCTTCGAACTTGCGATCTTCTTCGGAGTTGACTTCAGCATCACGAACCATCTGCTGAATTTCTTCCTCGGACAGACCGGAGTTGGCCTTGATCACGATGGACTGCTGCTTGCCGGTGGCCTTGTCTTTCGCGCCAACGTGCAGGATGCCGTTTGCGTCGATGTCGAAGGTCACTTCGATCTGTGGCACGCCACGTGGAGCAGGTGGAATCTCGGCCAGGTCGAACTTGCCCAGCGACTTGTTCTGACCGGCTTGCTTACGCTCGCCCTGCAGGACGTGGATGGTTACCGCGTTCTGGTTGTCATCGGCAGTCGAGAACACCTGGGATTTCTTGGTAGGAATCGTGGTGTTTTTCTCGATCAGCGCAGTCATCACGCCGCCCATGGTTTCGATACCCAGGGTCAGCGGGCTGACGTCCAGCAGCAGAACGTCTTTGACATCACCAGCCAATACTGCGCCCTGAATGGCAGCACCCATGGCAACGGCTTCGTCAGGGTTGACGTCTTTACGTGCTTCTTTGCCGAAGAACTCGGTCACCAGCTTCTGCACCAGCGGCATACGCGTCTGACCACCGACCAGAATCACGTCGTTGATCTTGCTGATATCGATACCCGCGTCTTTCAACGCCATGCGGCAAGGCTCGATGGTGCGCTGAACCAGGTCTTCAACCAGCGATTCCAGCTTGGAGCGGGAGATCTTCACTACCAGGTGCTTAGGACCAGTTGCGTCTGCAGTGATGTACGGCAGATTGACTTCGGTCTGGGTGCTGGAAGAAAGCTCGATCTTGGCTTTTTCGGCAGCTTCTTTCAGACGCTGCATCGCCAGCGGATCACCCTTGAGGTTCATGCCGCTTTCTTTCTTGAATTCGTCGACGAAGTAGTCGATCAGACGAATGTCGAAGTCTTCACCACCCAGGAACGTGTCGCCGTTGGTGGCCAACACTTCGAACTGGTGCTCGCCATCGACTTCAGCGATCTCGATGACCGAAACGTCGAAGGTACCGCCACCCAGGTCATAAACGATGACAGTGTGGTCGCCCTTGGCCTTATCCATACCGTAAGCCAGTGCAGCTGCGGTAGGTTCGTTGATGATGCGCTTGACGTCCAGACCGGCGATACGGCCAGCGTCCTTGGTAGCCTGACGCTGACTGTCGTTGAAGTAGGCCGGAACGGTAATGACCGCTTCGGTAACCGCTTCACCGAGATAGTCTTCGGCAGTCTTCTTCATTTTCTTCAGGATTTCAGCGGAGATCTGAGGAGGCGCCATTTTCTGGCCATTCACTTCAACCCAGGCATCACCGTTGTCAGCCTTGACGATCTTGTAAGGGACCATCTGGATGTCTTTCTGAACGACTTCCTCTTCGAACTTGCGACCGATCAGACGCTTTACCGCATAGAGGGTGTTGTGCGGGTTAGTGACCGCCTGACGCTTGGCGGACTGACCGACCAGGATCTCACCATCATTTGCATAAGCAATGATCGAAGGTGTAGTACGAGTACCTTCGGCGTTCTCGATAACCTTGACGTTACCGTTTTCCAGAATGGAGACGCAGGAGTTGGTAGTCCCCAGGTCGATACCGATAATTCTGCCCATCTTTGACTCTCCCGAAACTTGCAAAACTTGGATTGGGTTGCCGCCAGTGCGTTTACACCGTGCGGTAGCTCTTAAACGCTTGACCTTTAAATGGGGGCCTTACAGCTGATTTCAAGCCTGCTCGTTGATTGACGGCGTTGCAGGCGACGGTGCCTTGCTGACCACGACCATGGCCGGGCGCAACAGGCGACCATTAAGCTGATAACCCTTCTGAAATACCTTGAGCACCGTATTGGGCTCAACGTCGGCACTTTCCTGCATGGCCATAGCCTGGTGCTGGTCGGCACTGAACGGTTGACCGTGTGGATCGATGGCTTCCAACTGATAACGCTTGAGGGTGTCCTGGAACATCTTCAAGGTCAGCTCGATGCCTTCACGCATCGGGCGAATGCTTTCATCGTCCGGACTGGACAGATCAAGGCCTCGCTCCAGACTGTCGATGATCGGCAACAGATCACCGGCAAATTTTTCCAGCGCAAACTTGTGCGCCTTTTCAACATCCTGTTCGGCACGGCGGCGGACATTCTGCAGATCCGCAGCCACGCGAAGGGATTGGTCCTGCGCAGCAGCCAGTTGCTCTTCGAGCACCTGCACGCGAGTTGTCAGTTCATCACCCGCGCCCGCTTCGGCAGCCTGATCCTGCGCCTGCGCATCCAGATTCTGTTCGTCAGCCATACATGTTCTCCTCTAAAGACGTCCGCGATCCCGATTCGCGCTTCTGCCCACCTATATGGGATCGGATTTTCCGGCTTCAAGGGTTTCATGTGATCGAGATACGCATTCCCTGACAAATAATCCGGATTCCAGCCCACCAAAAAATGGCGACTTGACACAAGAGGGACTAAAAACCACCACAGACCGATCAAATCGAGCTAAGCAAGGGCATTGTCAGCCACAAATAAAACACTGTATAAATAACCAGACAAACAGCCCGGGAGCCGCTCAATGCTGGTGCACCTTTCCGTACACAACTACGCCATCGTCGAACACCTTGACCTTGAACTGGATCGAGGCATGAGCGTCATCACCGGCGAAACCGGCGCGGGCAAGTCGATCATGCTCGACGCCCTCGGCCTGACCCTGGGCGACCGTGCCGACAGCGGCGTGGTCCGGCCAGGCGCCGACAAGGCCGACATCCTGGCCACGTTCGACCTGGGCGACATTCCCGAGGCACAGACCTGGCTCAAAGAGCGCGACCTGGACAACGACGGCCCCTGCATCCTGCGCCGGGTCATCACGGCCGAAGGCCGGTCACGCGCTTATATCAATGGCTCGCCCTGCCCTCAGGGCGACCTTAAAGCGCTGGGCGAATTGCTCATCGATATTCACAGCCAGCATGAGCACCAGTCGCTGCTCAAGACCGATACCCATCGACGCCTGCTCGACGAATACGCGGGTGCGACCGATCTGGCCCGTCAGGTCCATCTCGCTGCACAGCGCTGGCGGCAGACGCGGCAGGAGCTCGAACGCCTCTCCAACTCGGGTGACGAGCAACGCGCACGGCATCAGTTGCTGAGCTATCAGCTCGAAGAACTGGAAAGCCTGAGCCTGGGTGAAAACGAGCTTGAACAGCTCGAACAGGAACACAAGGACCTGACCAACGCCGAAAGCCTGCTGAGCATTTGCCGACAAGTGGTCGAGCAGTGCAGCGAAAGCGATTCCGGCAACGTACTCAATGCCCTGACCGCCAGCCTGCATCGTCTTGGCAGCGTCGACCATTCACCCTCCGCCCTCAGCGAGGCCACAGGGCTGCTGTCCAGCGCGCAGATACAGGTAGAAGAAGCGGTAGGCGAACTGAATCGTTTTCTGGATCACTTCGATGCCGATCCGGCCAGGCTGCAACAGCTTGAAGAACGTCTCGATGCCATTTACACACTGGCGCGCAAACACCGCATCCAGCCGGGCGAAGTCGCGACACTGCAACAAAAGCTGCTGGATGAAATAGAAACACTGAATGCCAACGACGAATCCATCGAACGGCTGGAGCATGAAGTGCAGGCATTTGCCAGGCACTATCAGGATAAAGCCCGCGAGCTGAGCGACCTGCGCCACAATTCGGCGACGAAACTGGCCAGCGCTGTAGAACAGGAAATTCATCGTCTGGGCATGCCCGGCGGCCGCTTCCAGATCGACCTCAAAGCCAACGCCAGCGTAGAACCCTCGCCTCACGGCCTGGAGCAGGTAGAGCTACTGGTCAGCGCCAACCCCGGCCAGCCATTGAAAGCGCTGGCGAAAGTCGCGTCGGGTGGCGAACTGTCGCGCATCAGCCTGGCGATTCAGGTCATCACCGCACAAACTTCGCGGGTGCCGACACTGGTATTCGACGAAGTGGATGTGGGGATTGGCGGGCCGACCGCCGAGATCGTGGGGCAACTGCTGCGTCGCCTGGGCGAGCGCGGCCAGGTCATGACCGTCACTCACCTGCCGCAGGTCGCGGCGCAGGGCCATCAGCACCTGTTCGTGCACAAGGTGCGGGACAACGACGCAACGCGCACCGCCGTGTCCAAGCTCAGCAAGACTGAACGTATAGAGGAAGTCGCCCGAATGCTGGGCGGCATCGACCTGACCAAGGAATCTCTGGCGCACGCCAAAAAGATGGTCGTTACGGCTAAAAGCTGAGCCATAGAAAGCACAAAGGCGACCGCGGTCGCCCCTGTTGCTGATTACGCCTTCTTGTTGCGGACGTAGAGCACCAGATTGTGGTCCACCAGGTCAAAGCCGTGTCTTTCGACGATGGCTTTCTGAAGCTTCTCGATTTCTTCGTCGAAGAATTCGATCACCTCACCCGACTCCACGTTGACCATGTGGTCGTGGTGGCCGCCATCAGCCAGCTCGAATACCGCATGACCGCCATCGAAATTGTGGCGCACCACCAGTCCAGCGGACTCGAACTGAGTCAGAACACGGTAAACCGTGGCCAGACCGACGTCCTCGCTGGCCTCCATCAGAGCCTTGTAGACATCCTCGGCACTCATGTGGCGTTGCTCTGCAGAATCGAGCATTTGCAGTATTTTGACCCGCGGTAAGGTTACCTTGAGTCCTACTTTACGTAGTTCGTTATTTTCAACCATGGTCAGCTTTCTCGCAGACGCTGCTTCGCAGCTTCTCTTAATGCAGGTATGATCGGAGTTTACGTTGTCCCAGCCAAGATAGTGGAAGTCGCCCACCGATGCAAAACACCAAGCTCTTGCTAACCAGTTTCACCTTCGTGGGACTGCTCGCACTCGCCGGTTGTTCATTCCCCGGGGTTTACAAAATCGACATCCAGCAGGGTAATGTCGTCACGCAGGACATGATAGACCAGTTACGCCCCGGAATGACCCGGCGGCAAGTACGGTTTATCATGGGCAACCCCCTGTTGACCGACACTTTCCACTCCGATCGGTGGGATTACCTGTACAGCCTGCAACCAGGTGGCGGTGAACGCCAGCAGGAGCGTGTCAGCCTTATATTCAACGGCAATGACCAGCTCGTGAGCCTGTCTGGCGACTTCATGCCCGGCGTCAGCCGCGATGAAGCCATTCTCGGCAAGGGCAGCGACACCACTGTCCCGGCAGAGAACCAGCCAGTGCAGCAGCCTGAAGAACCGGCCAAGCCAGGTTCATTGCTGGATACAATCCAGAAGGACGTGGACAGCGTCGAGACCGTACCGGTCCCGACCCAGGAGCCGCTGGACACCAACACCCGGTAGTCCAAAGCGCCCAACAAAAAGCCCGGCATGCCGGGCTTTTTTGTGCCTTCCATTCAGCCAGCGTTCAGCCGGGAGGCGTTCTTTTCTCACGCGCCTTGGCGGCACGCAGACGTCTGATCTCCATGGGGTCGGCCACCAGCGGGCGATAAATCTCTATCCGCTCACCCGCCTCGAGCACCCGCGCAGCAGGATCAGCCACCACTTTGCCGAAGATACCCACGGCACACTGACCAAGATCCAGCTCGGGAAACTCCTTGTCCATACCGCTGAGTGCCAGCGCCTGACGTACCGAAGATCCGGCCGGGACATCAATCGTCTTCAATGCCTGGCGCTGTACAGAGGCGTAGACCACCTCTATCTGAATCGATGCGTCAGCCATGCAGCTCTTTCGCTCGCTGGCAGAACGCATCCACCAGCGTGTTGGCTGCCTGATTGAACAGTGGCCCTAGTGTGGCGCGAACGAGGGTGCCGGCATAATCGAAGGACAGATCCAGACTGATCTTGCAGGCTTTCTCGCCCAGCGGCTTGAACGTCCAGACGCCGTGAAACTGTTCGAAAGGCCCTTCGACCAGGTCCATCACGATCGACTCGCCGGGAACCAGCGTGTTGCGCGTCATGAACTTCTGGCTCAAACCGCCCTTGGCGATCTCCAGGCTGGCGCGCATCTGCGCCTCACTGGCTTCAACCACGGTAGCGGACGAACACCACGGCAGGAACTCGGGATAACGAGCCACATCATTGACCAGGTCATAAAGGAACCCGGCCGGGTAAGGCAGTAAAGCAGAGCGTTGTATATGCGTAGTCATGTGAGCGTCATTTCCAGAGCTGAGCGGCAAACACCACAAGAATGCCGAGCGGCGCCACGTAGCGCATCAAAAAGTACGTCAGGTTGAAGAGCAGCGGACTGCGAATCGACAATTCGTCGCGCACTGTCTCACGGCCCATCACCCAACCAGCGAATACTACAAAACACAACCCACCCAGCGGCAACATGATCCGCGAAGTGAAGAAATCAATGACTCCGAAGAAGTCCAGGCCAGTCGATGCGCCCCATTGATAGAGGTGGAATGCGCCTCCATCGTTCACGAAAAACTTGGCTTTTTGCCAGATATTGAACGAGAACACGGTGCCGAGGCCCACAAACCAGCAGGTAAAGGCCAGCCAGAACGTCACCCAGGCGCGGCGAATACGGGTGCGCTCGACCAAGTAGGCGACCATTGGCTCTAGCAACGAAATCGCCGAGCTCCAGGCTGCGACGGCCACCAGCACGAAGAACACGATGCCCATCAATTGGCCGAATGCGACGTTGCCGAACGCGTAAGGCAGCGTGACGAACATAAGGCCCGGCCCCTCGCTGGGGTTCAGGCCCGCAGCAAACACGATCGGGAACAGCGCAAGGCCGGCCAACAGCGAAACGAAGGTATCGAGCAACGCGATACCGACGACCGTGCTGCTGATCGACGCACCTTTGGTCATGTACGCGCCATAAACCATGATCGAGCCGACACCGACGCTCAGGGAAAAGAACGCATGACCCATCGCGGGCAGCAAGCCATCCAGCACCTTCTCCGGGTTGAAGTCGAACATGAAATGCACGCCTTCCATGAAATGCCCCGTGGTCAGGCTATAGCCCAACAGCGCGAGCATCAGCAGGAACAGCATCGGCATCATGATGCGCAGGCTTTTCTCCAGCCCGGCCTCGACACCCTTGCCGATCACCACCGCCGACAGCAGCATGAAAATGGTGTGCCACAGAATCAGACGCCATGGGTCGGCAATCACCGCGCCGAAATACGCACCGACCTGATCCGGCGACACGCCTTGAAAGTCGCCGCGCCCCATGTCGATGATGTAATCCAGCGACCAGCCGCCCACCACACTATAAAAGGAGAGAATCAGCAGCGCCGTGATCATCCCGGCAAACGCACCCCAGGACCAGCGCGGCGAATGCCCGGCTTCCTGCGCCAGCGTCTTGAGCGCATTCGCAGGACTGAGCCGGGAACGACGGCCAATCAGCGTCTCGGCGATCATGACCGGAATACCGATCAGCGCGATGCACGCCAGAAAAACCAGTACAAATGCACCGTCGCCATAGGCACCGACCATGTACGGAAATTTCCAGATACTGCCCAGCCCCACAGCAGAGCCGGTAGCAGCCAGGATGAACACCCAGCGACTTGCCCAGCTACCGTGGACCGAAACCTTGTCCGTCGACATTATCGAAACGCCCAGCCAAAAAAGATCGCGCATTGTCCGGGATTCAACCTTTGTGCTCAAGCACGCGCTTTCCCGTAGCCGACATTGATGCAACTGCCTATAATGCGCCCCCTATGGCTAAGCTCAAGAAACACCCTACAGGGACCATCGCGCAAAATAAGAAAGCGCGTCACGATTACTTCATCGAACACAAGTTCGAGGCCGGTCTGGTCCTGTCTGGCTGGGAAGTAAAAAGCCTGCGTGCCACCAAGGTACAGCTGGTCGACAGTTATGTGCTGCTCAAGGATGGCGAGGCCTGGCTGATGGGTTGCCACATCACGCCTCTCAAGACTGCCAGCACGCACGTCATCGCTGACCCGACACGCACCCGCAAACTGCTGCTGAACAAGCGCGAGCTCGAAAAGCTCACCAGCTCGGTTCAGCAGAAAGGCTATGCCTGCGTAGCCCTTTCCGTTTACTGGAAGGAGCACCTGGTGAAGTGCGAAATTGCGCTGGGTAAAGGCAAGAAGGAATACGACAAGCGCCACACCGAACGTGAACGCGATTCGGACCGTGAGCTGCAGCGTGCCGTGCGCTCCAAAGGCAAGGAAGACTAGCCCCTGGCGCTGGCGTGTGCCAAATGTCCTGACCCGGACATTTGGCACTTCGTATCCACCCCTTTATCCCCACCCCCCTCTCCACTCCCCCGCTTCAACCCGTTCGATACCCCAAAGCGAAGATCGCCTCATTTTGGTGCTTGAATGCGCAATGTGGCTATTTCGCAGTATTCCGAAAATAAAATAGAACGCCTGCGTCACACCACAGTCAATCCTTTAGGCCCAACTGTTAAACGGGCTTTCAAACCCTCGGGCGACGGCCTCAAATACCGGCCATACCGAGTCCACAGGTTATAAGGAGACACACATGAAGCGTACCGCCCTCACTGGATTGTTCCTCAGCGCCGCCCTGTTGGCTTCGCCGGTTTTTGCCGCCGATGATTTGTGCGCTGCAAACATCAAGACCATCGAAAACGCCAACACCTCGTCCAGCACTAACCTGAGTCCCGAAAACAAGACCATGCTCGAGACCACTGTGAAGAACGCCAAAGCGGCCCAAGCGCAGAATGACGAGAAAAAATGCGTTGAGATCACCACCAAGACCATCACTTCCCTGAAAAACACCGGTTCGGGCAGCGAAGGCACCAAGTAAACCTTCGAGCAGGCCAGCCACTCAGGCTGGCCTGAACGATTGCAGCAGACGGGTCGACGTGCCACGCCAATTGGCGTACACTGCGCCCCAGCGATTGCGAAAGCAGTCTCGGGGCCGATTTGGATTCGACGCCGGTGATGAAACTTTAGGTGCATGCCGAGTTGGTAACAGAACTCGTAAATCCACTGTTGCAACTTTCTATAGTTGCCAATGACGAAACCTACGGGGAATACGCTCTCGCCGCGTAAGCGGTGCTAGCCTTCCTTCTGGTAGCTTCGGCTCCAGCAATCATCAGGGGATGCCTGTAAACCCGAAATGATTGTCATATAGAACAGGATCGTCGCCTAGTACGTTGTGGACGAAGCGACTAAAACTTACACAACTCGCCCAAAGCACCCTGCCCGTCGGGTCGCTGAGGGTTAACTTAATAGACACGGCTAAGCATGTAGTACCGACAGCGGAGTACTGGCGGACGGGGGTTCAAATCCCCCCGGCTCCACCATATCCTTACACAGCGCCCCGTTTTCGGGGCGTTGTGCTGTCAGAAGCTAGCATTTTTAGCTAGTGCGCCACCAAGGCGTGACACTCTGGTGAGGCATCAACCGGTGCTCATCATGAAACTCCTCCCCTCCTACCTATCGCTCAACCGTCACGGAACTTACTATTTCCGGATGGTCATTCCGGCACCCGTTCGCAAACTGCTCCAGGGTAAACGCGAGATTCGCCGATCACTTAAGACTGACAGCCAGAGGCTAGCCGTGAAGCGTGCTAGGCAGCATGCTGTGCGCTTAGAATCAGTTTTTGATCGAGTATTGAGCATGACGGCACAAGACGACTACGAGCCCTCAGAGGAGGACTGGAAGCTGTTTGACGAACTCACCGGCGAAAATCAGCACGGGGTATGGGGCGAAGCCGAATTGCGGCCGCAGGACCCTCCAGAGCCTAAGCTGTCCAATGCTGAAATTGAGACCCGTCAGCGGAGAAGCGAAGTCGAACGCCTGTTGGCTGGCGCTTATCACAGGCCTATCCCGCCGGAACAAGAGCCGCTCGCACGCAGGTTGCTTGAGTTATCAGCCCCCTACCAGCCTACTGAACTCCGCACAGTGCTACCCCGGTTGCGGGATGAGCTAGTGCTTCAAAATATAGCCCTCGACTCCCAAGCGCCCACTTTGAAGGATGCTGTATGTCCCGCCCCGGACAAGGCACATTGGACGCTGTATGAGGTTTGGCAACACCAACTTGCCCGCGACAGAGCCGACAGCTCTTCAAAGGGCGGACAAGCCAACCACGGCGGCACGTTGGAGGAACGAGAGAGACGCGCCCGAGTAATGACTGTTTTAACTAACCACAGGCCGGTCATGTCGCTAACGAAACACGACTGGCAGGACGCCTATGACGCTGCTCGCAAAATGAGAAGTGGCGCCACCGCCTCGATAGCACCGACGCCCACTCCGCTTGTTGAGCTTCTGACAGATGACCCGGAGCTCAGGACAGGTCATGAGCGCGTGGGCGCACTCGTTACATCAATGAAGCAGATCCAAGAACATGCCCGGTTTCTCGACTTAACTACTGTCAGAGCAGACGACCTTATCATCAAGCCCATCGAGAAGAGGGTGACCCCACGAAGCCGGGACGGTGTTCCGTTCTCAGCAAAAGACTCAGAAACAATTTTCTCTGGATACATCTATCAAGGGGCATTGCCTGCGAATAGGACGAAGGCATACCCCTATTGGTTCTGGCTTCCCCTAGTGGGTTATTTCACCGGCGCACGAACCAACGAGATAGCTCAGCTCGACACCGCAGACGTCAAAAATATTGATGGGCATGCATGCATTGACTTCTGCGCTGACGATCAAAATGCCTTTGAGGCGAAACGAATCAAGACGGGTGAGGCGCGGCTCGTGCCGATTCATCCACGCCTGATAGAAATCGGTTTCCTTGATTACGTGGATGAGCAGCGACATAACAAGCAGAAAAAACTTTTCGGTGATGGCCTGACATATCTACAGTCCCGAGAAAGCAACACTGCGCACAACAAGGAAGGGTGGGCTAAAGCAGCAGGTAAATTCTTCAACGAGAGTCCCAATGGATACTTGGTCACCATTGGCGTCCACCTTCCAAACGATGGGAAAAGCCTTTACTCGTTCAGGCATACGTTGGAGACAAATTTACGCAACGCTAGGCGTGACGGCAAACCAGTGGACCAGAGCATTATTGATTCAATCACTGGACACGCCCCTGAAACAGTTGCGAGCAAACATTATGATGGCGGAGCCACGATGGATCAGAAGCTCGCCGCGCTTATGCATCTTCCTATCCCAGCGGCGGTTAAATGCCTCACTAGCTACAAGGCAGATTTTGTGGATCGATTTGGCGAGACCCTGACGAAAGGTATCACTAGTCACCGGCTGAAACGTCCGCGTACCATCTATGCGACGGCTAGAGATCAATCTATGCTCCTGACAGCAACGCTACGCTAGCGGTCCTACATGGCCATGCCTTCAATGGACCGGCTGCGGAGGCGGGCTGGGTCTCATCTCACTCGTACGACTCTGAATCGACCTCGCAGGGAATTGCACCGATGCTGCATCACTACACGACAGTGAACACGTTGGCTTTGATACTTAGGCACCAGACTTTACGCTTCACTCGTTTAGACCAGTTTGATGACATAACCGAAGGCCGGTCGCTGGGCCCATATCCTCTCGGGGCGCGGATGTTTGCAAGCTGCTGGTCAGCCGCCGACGAGGAAAGCATTCCGCAGTGGGCGATGTACGGAGACTCAATGCGGGGTGTTCGCCTTTCCCTCCGCTCTGACCCTTTCACCTGGCGTCCAATCGATATTAGGTGGCACGAGAATTTTCAATTTCTCGATCTTGAAGCGCCGTACAGTATTGAAGAGATGCTCGCCGCCAACATAACGCTACTTCCTACGCCTCAGATGAGACAAACATTCGGTCAACCAGTCAACTACGTGCCGGACGTATCCGCTGCGATTGGGCGATTCGCTACCGTATCCAGTGAAAACGAAATCACACTCCATGGTGAAGGCACCGAGATCGCATTCTTGAAGTCTGACTCATGGGCGTTTCAGCAGGAGCATCGGTTCGTAATGGTCGCAGCGCCGGGCCCCACGGAGCCGTACACCGGCGACGCATCTGCATATATTGAATCCAGGAAAATCTGGCATCGAAAGGGCGTCGATCCCATAAGAGGAATCCCTAGTCCTCTTCACGTTGACCTGAAGCTCGATCACAAAGCGCTGACGAATGCGGAAATTTTGGTAGGACCTCTAGCGCCGCCAGGCACGATGGAGATCGTTGAATCGCTAATCGCGCGCTTCGCAGTAGGTGCAGTCGTGCGTGAAAGCAATCTCAGAGGCATGATCCGCCCGAAGTAACGTTACACGAGCGCAAACCACTCGAAAGACACCCTTCGAATCACTATCAATAAAGTAGACAGGTTTGATAGTCAGCCGACCATTTGTCGCCATCTATCAAATAACTATAGTTAATAGCTATATGATCATATTATCATAGACCTATCAAATCGTAGTCTAACGGATAAACGCTAATGCTCGCCCATCTCTACCTCCGCGCATCGACCAAAGATCAAGACGCCAACAGAGCGAAAGCTGCACTCGAAGCCTTTGCCACAGAGAAAGGGCTCACCATCGCGGGCATCTACGCGGAGAACATCAGCGGGACTAAGCTTGATCGCCCTCAGTTGCTCGCCATGCTCGAAGCAGCAGCACCCGGTGACATCTGTCTATGTGAATCCGTAGACAGGCTTACTCGCCTCTCTCAGTCGGATTGGAGATCGCTGAAAGCTACGATTGAAGCTAAGGGCTTGCGGCTGGTCATCGCTGACCTACCAACCAGCCACTTACTTGTACAGGACAGCGGTATCACCGGCCAGATCATGGAAGTGGTCAACGGCATGCTGATCGATCTTATGGCAACAATGGCTCGTCTCGATCAAGAAAAACGCGTGGAGCGTATCCGCCAAGGTATCCAGAACAAGCAGGCCGCTAACCCTGACTGGAAGCCTACTGGCAAGAGCAAGGACGCGGCCAAGTGGAAGAAGGTTGAAAGCATCCTCGCAAAACATCCGCAGGCGTCTGCTGAAGAGGTCGCCAAGATGGCCGAGTGCGGCGTTGCGACTGTGTACCGCATCAAGCGGGCGCTGATCGCCTGAGCTAGCCGTAAGGTCCCCTAGCCCGCCTCGTGCGGGCTTTGTGCTTCTTGGCATGTGTCAGCGTCCACGGACGAATTTTGTCCGGAGTCGGTAGCGTGAATTTCAGGCGCATGGATCAAGAAACCACGACTTTGAGCCAGCCCAATCTTCCAGTGATAAATGTCGAAAAAACGCTTGCAAATCAACAGACTACCTGAAATCAAACGCTAGACGCTAAGCATTCAACGCCTTATCATCAACCCACTGCTCAATAGAAGCAGATTAACCATTAAACAGACGAGAGACTCACTCATGAACCGCTGCCAATACCCTAAACGAAGGATACGCCCCGATGAGTACCGTAGAAGAAAACGCTCGTGATTTCCTCAGCAACTCACTCAGCTCATACCGCCGACTAGCGCAACATCTGAACAACAGCAATCCCAGAACCGACGGGGTTCGCTGGACGAAAGATTCCGCCTACCATCTTTGCCGTAAGAATGGCATCCGTTCGCCTAGACCGTGTAGGAACCAACCTGCTGCTGCGATCACCCAACGCAAACACACACGCCAAGCCATCGCTGAGGCTCTTACAGAAGCACTCAGAGCGTCCGGCACCCCGCTCGCCTCGCTAACTCCCTTTCAGACAAACGATGTCGCCCGCTTGTCCGGCTTTCCGCTTGCCACCGTTTCAGGCAACTGGGGCCGACTTGAATGCGAGCTGCTAGCCCTCGCAAAGCTGCCCCCAAAGCCGACTGTCATCCCCATTCTTGAAGACGAGGTGTGAGATGCCTGGCAAAAAAACCACAACAGATAAAAGCACTCAGGTCGTCATTCTCCGGGAAGCCGGATACACACTGCCGGTGATTGCGGATCGCCTGGACTTAAGCATTAGCACTGTGCAACGCATCATCAAAACAACAAAAGCTGTCGCTGGCGCGGGAACACAGGCTCTCATCGACAAAGCGAGGGAAGAGCTGCTCAGCTCTGCTTTTTCACTCGACGCTGTACAACAGACAGTAGCGACACTGGTAGCTGATGAGCTAGCACTGAGTCATCTGATCAGGACCAAGATCGCTAACGCCTTGGAAGCGCTTGACCCGACGGACCCGGTTGCGTTCAGGGGGCTCGCAGCCGCATCGACGGCGCTCAAGCTAACCCAAGATGTGACCCGACGTTCCCTGCCTATCGAGAAGCTCAATCAGGCGCAGGATATTGAGGAGCTGCCCACACTACAGATTCACATCCTGACGGAAAACGATGTAGCTGAGATGCGCGCAAAACAGCGGCTTGAGGAAGCGGAGATGAATGGAGACACTCAAGGAATCGAGGATGAAATCGCGAACCTTGAATGGATGGAGCGTCGGAGGCTCGCGCAGTCAGATCAAACGGATGACGACGATGATGTGGTATGTGAAGGCTTTGACCTACACATGACCGGGACGTGAACAGGCCAAGTGTCAAAGTCTTAGAACGAAATTTGATGGTCGATCACCTTGGCGGCTCTGCCGGGGTGACGATTTTGAAAATCCAATCCACCGGACCAGCGCGGAGTTGGGTCATGACGCAGAATCACAAGGTCCTCAGCATTAGCCATCTTGTTGAGGACGCCCCCCTCAAATCAAGCGGACCTTTTCCAAAAAAGGCTGCTATTTCGCCGACTGCACAAAAGCGCTGCACCTCAGCTGTGTCGGGGGTGTTGGCGTGCTTCTATGCTCTACATGCTAGGAACCTAGCAGTATTAGAGGAACTAGAGCTTAAAGAAACAAAAGATCAAGCAAGAATCGACTCGTTGAAAGCCAACAACAATTGCTTGAAAGCAATCGCCCAGGCCTACGCTTCTGATGTACTTCTTCAAGACTGGAAACGAAGACTGCCGCCTGAGGCAAAGCGGGCCTTCTGCTTCCTAGGATTCGCAATGAAGCCCGGCGCGAAAGCAATCACGTTTCGCCTGGGACACGAAGTGGCAACCGCTGCACTTTCGGCCAAGAAAGGATCAACAGACTATCTTTCAGCGCTTGCAAGGACGATGGGTATCACTGACTTTGCTTTTACCACTGAGTTTGTCGATAGCAAGAGCGAAGAGAACCACGGCCTCCATATTCACGGTATCGCATGCATACCGGCAGCTCTAACTGTCGAAGCGATACAACGGCTACTTGCTCCGAAGCAGAATTTGAAAGCAAACCCGCCGGTGAAGGGATATCGTCAGCGCGGAAAAAATAAAGCCATCTCAGCTACTGAGCTTCAGACGCCGGGCGCCTGGGTATCCTACATCGATAAAGAGTTCGAATTTACCTCCCACCGTTTGCACTCCAATCCGGGCTACGCCAGTCGGTCAGCAACCCTCGCAGGTAAAGAACTCTATGAGGCTATAAGAGCGTGGCTGCGATCTTAAGCTACTTGGATGAATCTCCGCCTACCCTGTTCATTTTAGGCAGCCGGTCACAGATAAGTCATGAAGGCCTGCATGGCAGGGTGAGGACGCCCTGTATCGGCCGGTAATGGCTTAGCTTATGCCTGGCTCAAACTCATCATTGTAGTGGGCATACTCTGAGCATCTATCACACACTGACCCATTCTCGGCCTCGTAACCTTCGAGTACCGTATGGCAACCAGCGCACCGTGGCGGGCTATATACATAGCCACAAAGATGACAGTGGCATTCAGTCAAATCAAAAGTAGGCGCACCACAGCAGTTGCACCCTGTAATTAACTCCTCTTCGCTGAAAGGATCTTCCTTCGCGAAGCGTAGTTGCTCAGCCAGCATCTCAACAAACGGATCAGTCTGGTTGCAAGCAAGGCAGTTGTAGCGGAACTCGGAGCAGTCAAACGGCATCCCCGACTGGACATCCTCACGGTTTGGCTCAAGTAATGGAGATCCGCAAGCGCGGCATACGCAAGTCTTGAGCAGGGCACGCGCGTGTTCAATAACCCCTAGCTCTGCCCACCGATGCTGTATCTCATCTAAGTTCCGAACGAAAAACTCGTGATTTTTGAGCATTACCTCCCATGTAATGCCTAGAAGGGCTGCCGGGTTCTCCGATAGCTCATATGTGATGAAGTCTTTCAGAAGAGGAAACAGATCAAGCAAGAACTTGTTGATATCCTCCAGCGGGTGTTTTGCATGAAGATGCTCCAAATCGTTCCGACACGCTTGCAAAGCGTGAACAGCTGGCCAATTCGTTCGGATGCCCAATCCTTCGAAGTGAAGCTCGATGTCTCCCACGTCGATTGTCTTGTTTCTTTCGAGCTCGGGACGCCATTCGATCATGCCTCCGTCGATTAGACATGGTTTAAATTTCCGAGCTTTGTATATAAGGCTTGCGGCGTGCTCTGGGGAGTTTGCAAGCGTAGAAATCTTGTACTTGAATAGCAGGAGTACGCCAGCAAACAAGTTGCGAGCGGCGGATACCGCTCGGAGCGGGTTCCCACTTTTTCCTTGAGTGAGCTGATAGTCCTCTATGCCCAGTTGGATCGAGGTCACTGCGTTGTCTAGGACCTTGTTTTTTTCTAGCGTTGGTACACGTTTCCCAGACATATAGCTCCCATCCCTGAGCGCCTCTGGCGCGATTGATGCCGCAAGATAGCCCATCCACGCGATAACAGAAAGGATGCCTCTATCCGTGCTTGGCTTGGCGGGCAGTCGGGCATGTCGGTGTGCTGACCAGATTTCCAACCGAACCCATTGGACATGGTGAACGCTAGGGGTTAGCTTTCAAAACACGGCTCCTGGATACGCTGTGGTAGACGCCGACCAGTTACTCAGGAGTGCTCCGGCCCAATACTGCAAACAGCGAAGGATGCCTAATACGATGTCTAACCTTGATAACCTTGACACGTTTTTTTTTGGGGGTGAGGCAGAAGCAGAGGCCGAGATCCGGAACGACATCTTTATCGAGCCTGGTGCGATTGATGAGCTCCTAAGCTTCCGGAGATCGAGATATAAGGTTCTGATTGCTCCTAAAGGAGTGGGGAAAACGATTCTGCTGTCGGTTCTGCATGAGTCAATATTGGAGCATGATCAAATATCGATACTTCTAACTCCTCGTGATATGGACTGCAAAGATATTTTTGATAGGGACGCACTTGCAGATCGCATTAGCTGTGCCTATAGGCAGTTACTAACCGCTGCTGCAAGTCATATTGGATCACTGAGTAAAGATATTGCAATTTCAGACGCGCTAGTTAATTTACAAGCATTGAGTGTGGATCAGGGGGTTACACGTCCGGATCTTATGTCCAGGGTCACAACCTTTCTGACGGCTATTGCACCAAAGGGTAAAGACATAGCTGAGGCTGCAAGAGGAGTTCAGCGCCTAAACAAATCAGTAGCCATTCTCAAAGGCGATGTGCAGTCGGTGCTGGCACGCAACAAAAATAAGCTTTGGTTATTGATCGACGATATCGATCTAGCCGCTGTGGATGCTGGGGACAAGTATGACTATTCGGCCTGTTGGGCCATCATAAGTGCAGCCATAGACTTGGCCAATGATTTTGAAGGCGTGCGCTGCTTGATATCGGTTCGCTCTGATATATGGCATGTTATGACCAAAGTTAAACGTTTAGGATCAGAGCGTCTCGACAAGATAAAGAAAAATACAGTGCATCTCTCTTTCGGAGAGAAGGAGTTGCGTGAAATGTTTGTTCGGCGTGTGGACTTAGCCAGTCGCACAGCAGGTGCCGACTCTATCGATATGGATTTGTTTTTTGCTAATCGCTGGCTGGTGTTGCCTGGAGTGAAAGAGGAAAAAAGGACTTGGGATCAATGGATCTCTAAGAACTCTAGAGATAAACCGAGAGACATGGTTCAGCTTGTACAAACTTTAATTGAAGAAGCGCGGCGATGCAAAGCGGATAAAATTGGGGATACCCACGCTCATGCGATCGTGCTGAGTTTCTCAAAAGACCTGATAGGAAACATTTCGGCTGAATATCAGCAAATCTGCCCGCAGATTGAAGGCGTCATGAAATTTGTTGCTCGAAAAACACTTTTTGATTTCGAGGAGATAATCGACTTATTAAAGAAATCGCCTTCTGCACAAAAAATCTATGTAGATGGCGTGCGTATGAAGCCAGACGATAAGGAAAGTGCGCTAAAACTGCTAGGAATATTGCATATGGCAAATTTCATGAATCCAAGAGTTGAGGTTGATCAACGATATGATCACCTACCGTTTTCTGCGTTCCCGGATTTCGTAAGGGAAGAGAACTGGAATGAGATGCAGAAAACAAAATGGGAGATACACCCAGCGTTTCACGCTTTTGTCAATGAGGCTAAATTAAAGAACAATTGACTGGCTAAGTTGACTCACTACCGACGAGTTGTTTTGATTTGGCCGATAGCTGTCATTTGGGCTAGGCAGCTGTCTGTATTGAGGTTGCATCGGGTCGACTTTTGCAGACAAGGCTACCAAGTGTGCTAGTCAAACCCAACGCAAGCCACTGGTGAAAAGTCGAATGCAGATAGGTGTACAAGTCGGTGCAGTTACGCGAGCTGGCTCCGTCAGCGCGCAGCCATCAGCGAACGCTAGCTAGGAAGCCTATTCATCTGATAGGCAAGCGCCTCCAATACCAGAAGGTTATTGGCACGAACCAGTCTTCAAGAAGAGAGCGATCTCGTCTACAAAATCAGTCTGGGGCGTGTAGCTCTGATCCCGTATCGTCACCTTAACCGTATCACCATCCTGTTTTCCGTAAGCGCCGTCCCAAATGTAGCTGTGCCCTATGAAATTCTCGCCAAAATAAACCACGAAACCGTCTCCATTGTTGTAAAGCTTACTTGAATGAATTGGGGGGCAACCAGGCCCCTGCATCTCCTGAGCGAGCGACTGGTAAACCTGACGGGCGGAGCCCTTTACTGTGACTGTCCTACTTTCTGGCGAGTTGTCGATGCCCTTTTGAGTAAGACCGTAGCTGCATCCAGTGACCATAGCGGCAGTAGTGATCAGCAATGCAACACACCTCAGAGATGCATCAAATGAGAATCCTCTCGCTCTACGTGGGCTGATCGAGTCACAAACTTCGCAACCGTCAGGCGTTTTATGCCCCTTTGAATCAGCGATCATGCGGCGGCCCCTTTACTAAAACCTCTAGCTACCCAAGCGATGCTGCATCCCAAGAGATAGAGCAGTGCACATAAAACGATCCAAGCTCCAGCGAGCTGAGCCACAGTAACCGGACGCTGCTTGCTCACCTTCGCCATAAACTCAGCGTGTTGAGCATTGCTCTCATCGATTTTGGCTAGGCGTTCAGAAACCGGGGTCTGCATCAGAGCATCACGAACAAGGCGGTTCGAACCCTGCACAGGTTCCTCAATGATCTTGATATCAGCTAGCTGCTCCTCAATACGTTCCTGATGGTCCCGATTCAGCTTTTCATCACTTGGTATGTACGTGCGATACACATACACCGGTGCAAGGAGTAGCGCCATGCAACCTACGACCCAAAGCCTCCTCCAGCCGTTCATACCTGAGCGCCTCGCGCGCTTTCGTTAGATTCCCGTGACGGATCAGGTGCTGGGATAAACGGGACCAAGAGTGACCGAACGGTTAGCACATGCAGCTCCTTGCATTTCGATGATTGGATTCTGCGAGCAGAATTAGGTACTGCGCGCTTGAAAGTGCTAATCATAGTATGTCGAATCATGGTATGCAAAAAGCGAAATTTGGTGAATGCCTATATCACCAGATCAATGCCCGCTCGTAGCAATTTTCGCCACCAATGTGCGTCGGAGAAGGCTGGCGCTTGGGCTATCGCAGGAAGAATTAGCGGAGCACGCCGGGGTTCATAGGACCTATATCGGGATGCTGGAAAGGAGTGAGAAAAATGTCACGATTTACAACATCTGGCGGCTTGCCTCTGCCTTGGACGTAAAGGCATCAGACCTGCTAATCGAATAGGCATCTCGTGGTCGGAGGATGCCGGTTCAGTTCCCCTCCAAGCATTTATCTCCAGCGAGCGGGTTGTCCAAGGAGAGCAACGGCGGTATTCTGGCCCCTCAACCATTAACCCGCTCACCAGGGTGTGACACTGACGGTAGCAGCGGAAGGCATGGGGGCAGGCAGATTGGGGGTGGAAACTTAGCGGCTGTGTAAGGTTATGTTCCCCCCGGCTCCACCAAATTGCAAATGAAGACGCCTCAGGGCGTCTTTTTTTGTGGGTGGGATTCTGTGGACTCGCACACAAGCCTGCCTTCAATGCAGCATCATCGATGAGAAGCTACTGTTCGTAAGGAGCATAGCTCGCGCACCGTAAGGGCCTGGCTTTGCGATTTCAGGTGGTCACGTCACGGAACGTTAACCCGCACAGGCAAAAGGTGCTTGACGACGAATCTCAAATGTATGAGTTGTGCTATCGTACGGCGTCAATGAATTACATTAAGAGATATTCCAAGGAGCTGGAATGAGTATTGATGCATATCTTTGGATTGATGGCATTAGCGGAGAGTCTACGGACTCTGACTGCAAAAACTGGATTGAGATTAACACATTTTGCCTATCAGCCTCTCAATCAGTTTCTAGGACTGCAAGCTCGGCAGGCGGGGCTACCGTAGCCAGGGTCTATTTAAGCGACTTCAGTATTGTAAAACTCGCTGACAGTGCGACTCCAAAAATCCTCGAAGCATGTTGCGCTGGTCGACATATCAAGCAGATGAAGCTGTATGTACGTCGTGCGGGCGGTGACAAGCAAAAATATCTGGAATACGTATTTGACGAAGTCATAGTAAGCGGCGTCGTATCCGGCAATCTATTTGAGCGGTCGCCCTCAAACTTTCCTGAGGAGGTAGTTAGATTTAATTACGCCAAGATCAGCATGCAGTATTCACAGCAAAGCCGAACCACAGGCTTGATAATTGGACAGATCTCCGGCGGCTGGGATCAAGTAAAAAATAGCACTTACGCATAAGGATAGTTTAAGTGGCTAGAATATATTGTTACGATGGCGACTGCGGATTAACTGCAAATGAGCTGCTATTTGTAATTGCCACAGAGGTGGCAATGGATGAATTTGGATTGGACGATGCAGGGGCTGCATTAGCCATCGTCTTAGGTGCCAACATAATACCAACCAGAACAAAGCCTGGCGGAGCGATTAACAACACTTCCATCATGTCCATAGTCATGCGACGCACTCTAAACAACCGCAAATTTCCTGGAGACTTCAGAGCACCATCTCTTACAGGATGGTTTCCGCCGCACCTCCGATGGACACGAAGCATTGGTGGCTTCATCGCACGAGCAACACCGGTTATCGGATGGTCTTATACTGCATACGAACTGGGTAAGATAGGATACGTAACGGTGAACACCTACAACTCTATCGTAGATGAACAAGATCAGGTTTTTTAAGATGGATAAAAATGATCTGAACCATGAAGTACTTAATTACCTCATAGAGAGAATTTACTTTTATGTTGGATTCGGAAAAAAGGCATTTGAAACACTTAGCCTCGCCACCAGAGTCAGTTGGGATCTAGGGCTTGACGGTGACGATGCCAGTGCTTTCATGGAAGATTTTTTCGAACACTTTGGCGTTGACCCCGGCGACTACGACCACTATCGTTACTTCAAGCCAGAAGGGACTGACATTTTCGTGTTCTTCAGATCTAAAGATCGGCGTGCAAAGACAGTAATGACGTTAGGCATGTTGTATAACGCAGCCCAAACCAAGGCATGGGACTGCGAAACTCTTGAAAAGATTAACTTTAGCACTTTACCAATTTACAATCGTACCGAAGAAATTCCTATTGAGGGTTTTAGCATAAACACCAGATGATATTTATATTAGAGGATAGCTGAGCAGAAGCACAAATGACTGAGCTCGTTCAAAGGAGCTCCTCATGCCCGGTATAAATATTTAAACCTTGCGAATCCCGAACTGTGCGACCTTGGCCGTCGAATTCTGCGCGACGCCTGCGGTCCGGTAAAGACTCATCCGTGAGGTAGTAACCGTTTCAGTCAAGTAATCGTGCCGCGCTGCGTTTCCAGCTTTCAGTCATCGCCATGCCGTACTGGAGCCTGCCCAGATACTGCTCATGCATGGAGTAGACCCGGTCATCGATGATTCTGAAAATCATCGTGGTGCCAAACCAGATATTTCCGTCCACCGCTCGTCTGCCGAGCTTGGCGTTGCGCGGGCCTTAAACCCCATCCGCCGTTGTGGTGTATTCCATTACCTCTCCTTGGTGCTGCCCCAGCTCCTGCTGGCTGCTTTGCCCATAGCAGTGAATAGCAACGGCGGACGCTTATGAAATCGAATCGCACCCAAGCGTCGTGAAAAACGTTGGATGCATAACCACAACCTGATTTTGCGAAAGCCAGCAATCGCGGCAGGCAGCAGCCTGCCTACAGAAACCAAAATGAGTTGCATCATGCTTTGCCTATCCCGTCGCGTCGGCGAATCAATTGTCATCGGAGACAACATCACGGTGATCAGTGGCCGTGACGGCAAGATCTGCCTGGTCATCCATGCCCCGTTCGAGCTGGCTGTCGATCGTTCCGAAGTCCGTACTGCCAAGCTGGCCAACCCCTGCGGGATAGCACTCAAGCTGCGCACGGTCGCTGAATCGGGGGCGCGCGATGATGAAGGCTGACGCGTCAGTCTCCACCGAAGTTCCAAACCTGACACGGCAGGAGTAGCAACCAATGCGCTACATGACCATCAGGAAATTCGCCAGCGAGTCTGGCTACAGCGAGGACGCTATCCGCTCGAAAATCCGTGATGGAATTTGGCGGCTTGGCGAAATCTGGTACAGAGCTCCGGATGGCCGGACGCTCATCGACATGGAAGGGTACGAGTCATGGGTAGAGACGGGCGGGGAGTTCGGGCGGTCTCCGATACGAGCATCGAAATCACGTTCATGTATCGGGGCGTCCGGTGCCGCGAGCGCATCACGCTCAAGCCCTCCCCCACTAATCTGAAGAAGGCAGAGCAGCACAAGGCAGCGATCGAGCATGCGATATCGATCGGCGCGTTCGACTACTCAGTGACGTTTCCCGGCTCGCCCAGGGCCGCGAAGTTTGCACCCGAAGCGAACAGGGAGACGGTTGCGGGATTTCTGACTCGCTGGCTCGACGGCAAGAAGCGGCACGTATCGAGCAGCACGCTTGACGGCTATCGCAAGATCGTGGAGCTGCGCCTGGTGCCGGCTCTGGGCGAGCACATGGTGGTCGATCTGAAACGGAAAGACGTGCGGGACTGGCTGAGCACCTTGGAAATCAGCAACAAGACTTTAAGCAATATCCAGAGTTGCCTCAGATCGGCGCTTAACGACGCCGCCGAAGAGGAGTTGATCGATGTGAATCCGCTGGCAGGGTGGACGTATTCGCGAAAAAAAACGCCAGCCAAGGACGACGACGTAGATCCGTTCAGCCCGGAAGAGCAGCAGGCGGTGCTGGCGGCGCTCAATGGCCAGGCACGCAACATGATGCAGTTCGCCCTGTGGACTGGCTTGCGCACGAGCGAACTGGTTGCGCTGGACTGGGGGGATATCGACTGGCTTCGCGAAGAAGTGATGGTCAGCCGCGCTATGACGCAAGCTGCAAAGGGTCGAGCTGAGGTGACGAAGACCGCGGCCGGGCGCAGGGCCGTGAAGTTACCGAGACCTGCGATGGAGGCTTTGAAGGCACAGAAGGCCCACACATTTCTGGCTGACACGGAGGTGTTTCAGAACCCTCGCACGCTTGAACGTTGGGCCGGCGACGGGCCGATTCGTAAGACGATGTGGGTTACGGCGATGAAGAAGGCGGGAGCTCGCTACCGCCGTCCGTACCAGACTCGCCATACCTACGCCTCGATGATGCTTTCCGCTGGAGAGCATCCTATGTGGGTGGCCAAACAGATGGGGCATACAGATTGGACGATGATTGCACGGGTGTATGGAAGATGGATGCCATCTGCTGACTCAAGTGCAGGGAACAAAGCCGAGGCGCTATGGCACCTGGAACCTATGACCGGCCATCAAGAAACCTCTTGAAAGACTCGTCGTTAAGAATTTTCTGTATTTCAGTTGCTTGAATACTTTCAATAGTTAAAGTTTTACGACTAAGCAATTCACTCCCGCCGTAGAGTAAATGATGATACTGCTCAGCAGCATCGTGCGGCTTAGAAGAGGCAAATGTGCATAGATTATTAAAGAAGTTTCTGAGGTATCGTACTGAGGCAAGAATCTCGACAGTGGTTTTCCCTACGGTAGCCACTGGGGTTAAGCCTGTATCATCGTATTGCACTGAAAATGACGCACCTTTTTCGACCATGCCGATAGATACTTCGGCCACTCCAAGCCGCTTGGCAACTGACAATATACTGTTGCAGGCGCTCAAATAGTAATCGAAAGCTTTTTCATCGTTGCGCGCGACTACAGCACGCAGCAACTTAAGAATAAAATCTAAATCACTTCGGACTGACTCAAAGGCTTGTTCTCTGGGCTCTGGAATACCATTTTTTGGATCCCCAGAAAAAAAAGCTTGATGGATATTAGGATGTATTTTGTATTCGGCGACTAGACAACCCAAGTAAGTCACAGTACCTATCTGAGCAAAATAAGAAAACAGTTCTTTACGATGAGAATAGAACGCATCGAAATTATTCTTTCGTGAGACTACTGCGATCTGAACGGCAGTCTGCTGAGTGGAGTGAAGCTTTGAAACAAGACCTGCTAAGGGCAAAGAAATTGACAGAGTCGCCAAGGGTAGGACACTTATCTCGATAAATTTCTTAAAACCTTCTGCGTCTATTGAAATATTGTACCCATGCCACGCCGCCATACCTAAAATTAAAAAATATAAAAATGGAATCACTATACTTACCCAAAGCAAACCCTGATGCACTAATCCATCCTCAGGGTGCAAAGTCAGTATCGAACGCCAGCGGGAGTTTTTCCATTCCCCCTTGCCCATAACTAAAGCAACAAGTCCAACGCCAAAGAAAGGCGGTGCGAGTACCACGAGCATCAAAAGTAAAAACTGTTCCATCAGAGCGTCTTCCTTGAGTAAGCCGCGATTCTACATCCTTCCAGCCTATGACAGCAAAATGACAGCTCCATAGCTGTAGGCCTAGATTTACAAGCCCTGGATGCGGGTTCAAATCCCTCCAGCCACATTTATACCTAAGACGCCAAAAGGCGTCTTTTTTGACCTGAAATTCAGTGAGTACTAGCACCAAGCAGAACACTGCCCTCCAGGCTCATCCATGCCTTGCAAACCTCACGAAGCACTCCAAGCATGCCAGACGCCCAGCTTTTAGCCCCCCATTGACACCCAACCCAATCCCCCAGACTATAAATCAATGACCAATCCTAACCGACCAAACATCATGCACACCTCAATGACCGCCTCGTGCGGGCCATAGGGTGATGCGCGCGTAACTACCAAGTGCATTGACTAGAGCCCCGCCAGGAATGGATGGGGCTTTTTTATTCTCCGTTCACGATGGCCCCCATTTCAGGAGCATAAAAATGCTACAGGTCCGTCGAGCTAAGCGATGCGATGCCGAGGCAGCGTTCAATATCCGCTTTCAGGCAATTCAGAATCAATGCAACTCCGTTTATACGCACGACCAAGTGGTGGCGTGGACCTGCGTTCCGCTCACGGATAAATACAGATCCTGGGTCGAAAAAGATTATTACCTGGCCTGCGTCGATGGAGTTCCTGTGGCAACAGGAGTGATCAATTTTGAGAGCGGCGAGCTGGAGGCGATCTTCGTATTGCCCTCATTCATGGGCCAGGGAATAGGTAAAAAGATGGTCACTCATCTTGAGCATTTGGCACGAGAGGCAGGACTCACCGAAATCCATCTCGAAGCCACATTGAATGCGGAGATGTTCTATCAACGTTGTGGCTTCACAGGAAGCGCCCATGCTGTCTACATCTCCCCCTCAGGGCTACGTTTGGCATGCGTACCTATGCGCAAGCAACTGTAGAACAGACTGGCCGCTGCCCTGCCCCTCATTCAACAAGGCCTGCGCGCGCCGCCCACAGCAAGACCAGCGGCCATGCCCCCCCATCTGACAATCACGTATAGTGGCCATATATCATCACCCCTCTCGACCAAGGCGTGTGCCGTCGATAATGGTTCGGCTGGCATAAGTATGGAAAACTGCACATGCCGCAAAGAAGAAACCTGAAAAACTCTATTTTCATACCCTTGAAGCTGTCTCAACTGATCGGTCTTTTCAGTTGGGTTATCAGTTGGTGCCTGAATCCGTCCATTGATCGATCGCTGGATGTATTCATCTGTTGCGCGCTGACGGGGGCGGCGCTGTCGATCATTGTCACGTCCAATAGCAGGAGCATGCTGGCGTGGCGTCTGTTCGGCATTATTTACATGGCGTCACTGACATTTCTGTTCAATGAACAGATCGAACGCATGGGCGAGCAAGCGTCGATGTGGGGGCTGGTTGTCACCTCCCTGCTCATCACGGGAATGAGCGTGTTCTTCGTCAAGTTTATTGATTACATCGCCGCCACTGCGCTGATCTGGTTGATCATGTGGCACACGGACCTGACGGCCATCGGCGTGGGCCATAAGCCTCTGTTTTATGTGTTCCTGATCAGTTCGACCTTGCTGGGCGGCTGCCTGAATGCGACCTTCCTGAGCCTGATCATGCAGACCATGGCAGCCAGGGACCGCTATCAGGAACTGTCCGAAACCGACACCCTGACGCACGCCCCCAATCGCCGTGCGCTGGTTGACAGTCTGAATACTGCGCTGGCGTCCGCTGAAAAGTCGTCGTTGTGGTTTGCCATGCTTGATCTGGATCACTTTAAAAGTATCAACGACACCCATGGGCATGAGGTGGGTGACAATGTCCTTATAAGTTTTGCGACACGCCTCAAAGACACTAAGGGGCGAATCGCTTTTGGGCGCTTGGGTGGGGAAGAGTTTGGTGTGATCTTATCGGCGGCGAACGCCACAGACGCTGTACACGCACTGGAAGAGTTATTGATGCTCACGCAAAAGGATGAAACGGCTCAAGTGCCCTATTCATTCAGTGGCGGTGTTGCAAGTTTGTCGCGGGTTGAAACGTTCAATGACCTGTTGAAAGAGGCTGACGAGAACCTGTATCACGCCAAGCGCAGTGGCAGAAAATGTATCGCCTTTGAAGGCAGGATAGTTTCACCGAGCGCTGCCAGCACGACAAAGCAGAATCAAGCGATGCAATTAGTTGACGCGCCTACGCATGCGTAGCGCCCGTCTCCCCCTTCAAACATTCCCGCCCCGCCGCACCTTCGAATACCGATCGATATCCTCCCGCAACGTCCACCCTTGCCCGTGCCAATAACGCCCGGCCGCTTCATTACTCTTCATGACGTCCAGGTGACATTTGTAAATACCCAGCGCGTCCAGACACTCAAGGCAGCGTTCAACCAACTCATGGGCAATACCGCGCCGGCGATACTCGGGCAGCACGATCAGATGCTGCAGATAACCGCGGCGTCCGTCGTGCCCGCACATCACACAGCCGCACAGGGCGCCGCCTGCCTCGGCGACGAAGCTCATGCCGGGGTTGCGCTCAAGGTAACGTGCGGTCGCTTCGCGTGAATCGGCGTCGCGCAGGGAAATGCCCGGCGTGCTGCGCATCAGTTCGATGACCGCGTCGTAGTCGTCCAGGGTCATGCGGCGAATCGTGATCATGGGCTAAGCCTGGCCTGCAGTCTCATGGGCTGGACAGGTTAGCAGAGCCGCTTGATGCCTTGATGACAGCGCCGCCAGAGTCTGCCTATCAACCCGTAATGTTCTTTCTATTAGAAATCTTCGCGAAGAAGGCTAATCTGGATAAGCGTCGGTGAGAGCCGCGCGGTTTCACCCTGATGAGGAGATAAGAATGAGCTCAAGTTTGCGACGCACGTTGCGGGCTTGCCTCGCAGCAATCTGATGATCGCTGTGCTGCGTATCTGTAGAGCTGGCCCGATCGTTGACCGAGCGGCCGGCATGAACCCAGTGCTGTTGAGTTTCGTCATCACTGTCTGAGGTCCCGCGAGTGGACTGGATGGCCGGATGCAAATGACAAAAAAGGTGTATCAAGCATGTCAACTGAATCGAAATGCCCCTTCAACCACGCTGCTGGCGGCGGCACTACCAACCGTGATTGGTGGCCCAAGCAGCTGAATCTGAAGATCCTGCATCAGCATTCCTCGCTCTCCGACCCGATGGGCGAGAGTTTCGACTATGCCAAGGAATTCAAGAGCCTTGACATCGAAGCGGTCAAACAGGACCTGCGCAACGTCATGACCCAGTCCCAGGACTGGTGGCCGGCAGACTTCGGCCACTATGGCCCACTGTTCATTCGTATGGCCTGGCACAGCGCCGGTACCTACCGCACAGGCGATGGTCGTGGCGGTGCCGGTGCCGGTCAGCAACGTTTTGCGCCGCTCAACAGCTGGCCTGACAACGTCAGCCTGGATAAGGCGCGCCGCCTGATCTGGCCGGTCAAGCAGAAGTATGGCCGCAAGATTTCCTGGGCTGACCTGATCGTGCTGACCGGTAACGTCGCGCTGGAGTCCATGGGCTTCAAGACCTTCGGTTTCTCCGGTGGTCGCGCGGATGTCTGGGAACCGGAAGAAGACGTGTACTGGGGTTCCGAGACCACCTGGCTGGGTGGTGAAGAGCGCTACGGCGCGCAGAAGAAAATGCAGCAACCGGGCGACGGCACGCTGGTGGCCGAGCCGGAGAACCATGCCAACGAAGAAAGCCGTACTGCCAGCGGCGAACGCAACCTGGAAAACCCGCTCGCCGCCGTGCAGATGGGCTTGATCTATGTGAACCCTGAAGGCCCTGAGGGTGTGCCGGACCCGGTTGCTTCGGCAAGGGATATCCGTGAAACCTTCGGTCGTATGGCGATGAATGACGAAGAGACCGTGGCGCTGATCGCCGGTGGTCACGCCTTCGGCAAGACCCACGGTGCCGGCCCTGCCGACAACGTTGGTCCGGAGCCTGAAGCAGCCGGCCTTGAAGAGCAGGGTTTTGGCTGGAGAAACAAATTCGGCAGCGGCAAGGGTGGCGACACCATCACCAGTGGCCTGGAAGTGACCTGGACTTCGACGCCGACCAAATGGAGCAACGAGTACCTCGAAAACCTCTTTGGCTTCGAATGGGAACTGACCAAAAGCCCGGCAGGCGCGCATCAGTGGACGCCGAAGAACGGCGCTGGCGCGGGCAAGATTCCGGATGCCCACGATCCCTCCAAGCGTCATGCACCGAGCATGCTGACCTCTGACCTGGCGCTGCGCTTCGATCCGGCTTACGAGCAGATCTCCCGCCGTTTCCTGAACAACCCTGAGCAACTGGCCGACGCGTTCGCCCGCGCCTGGTTCAAGCTGACTCACCGTGACATGGGCCCGCTGGCCCGCTACCTCGGCCCGGAAACACCGACCGAAGAGCTGCTGTGGCAGGACCCGATTCCAAACGTTGATCATGCGTTGGTCGATGATCAGGATGTGGCCGCACTCAAGGCCAGGATTCTCGCTTCGGGCCTTTCGGTCTCGCAGCTGGTATCGACGGCTTGGGCGGCAGCTTCTACCTTCCGTGGCTCGGACAAGCGCGGTGGTGCCAATGGCGGCCGTCTGCGTCTGGCTCCGCAGAAGGATTGGGCGGTCAACCAGCCTGACCAACTGGCGGGCGTGCTGAAGACCCTCGAGGGCATTCAGAGCGAATTCAACGCGGGTCAGTCGAGCGGCAAGAAGGTTTCAATCGCCGACCTGATCGTCCTGGCGGGTAACGCAGGTGTCGAGCAGGCTGCGAAAAATGCAGGCCAGCACGTCACCGTTCCATTTGCACCGGGCCGCGCCGATGCGTCTCAAGAGCAGACCGATGTCGAGTCGTTCGGCTTCCTTGAGCCAATCGCTGATGGTTTCCGCAACTATCAGAAGGGGCATTACAAGGTCTCGGCAGAATCGTTGCTGGTCGACAAGGCGCAATTGCTGACCCTGACTGCACCGGAAATGACTGTACTGCTGGGCGGCCTGCGGGTCTTGAACATCAACGTCGGACAGAGCAAGCATGGCGTCTTCACTGATCAGCCGGGCACCCTGACCAACGACTTCTTCAAGAACCTGCTGGACATGGGCGTGGAGTGGAAAGCGACCGCAGGTGGCACTGATACCTTCGAGGCCCGTGACCGCAAGACTGGCGCAGTGAAATGGACCGGCACCCGTGTCGACCTGGTCTTCGGCTCGCATGCTCAACTGCGTGCGATTTCCGAGGTGTATGGCAGCTCGGATGCTCACGAGAAGTTCGTCAAAGACTTCGTGGCAGCCTGGACCAAGGTGATGAACCTGGACCGCTTCGACCTGGCTTGATGTGTCGGATGTGCTGAGTTGAAAAAACGCCTCCCTTGCGGAGGCGTTTTTTTTTGCTGCGATCAAAAAGCGAAGGCTGGTTTCATGAGCGGCTCATCATGCTTGCCGCCTGCTCCGTCGCTTCGGTCGTTCGGGTCGCCAGCTTGCGGACTTCATCTGCCACAACCGCAAAGCCCCGCCCTGCCTCACCGGCGCGCGCAGCTTCGATTGCCGCATTGAGCGCCAGGAGGTTGGTCTGGCTGGCAATGCTCTGGATAGTGCCAACTATCTGGGTCAGTTGAGCGATGTTCTCTTCCAGGTTTTTCTGATGCTGTGCTTCGGTGTCGCGAAGAGCGTCCTGTTCATGCTTCAAATGCACATCCACCAACGCACCCACCACCCTGAGTGGAACACCTTCGGGGTCACGGCGAGTCTGGCCGCGCGCACGGAACCAGCGGTACTCGCCGGTTTTCATCTTCAGGCGGTACTCGATATCGAACGGCGTCTTGCCAGTCCGGTCATTCAGGTGCTCACCGAAAGCCGTCAGACTGCGCTCCTTATCTTCAGGGTGCAGCCGTGACGCCCAGCTATCCAGTACGTCGGGAAACTCTTCCACCGTTTCAAAACCCAGCAGACGCCTGAATTGTGGAGACCACCAAAAAGGATTGCGCGCATTGACCGGGTCGCCAGCAATGACCTCCATGTCCCAGAGCCCGTCGGAGAGCATCTCCCGGGCCAGTTCGAATCGGGTAATGATCACATCGTGTTCAAGATCACGTTCAAGCTCGTCGTGGATATCCCGAAGAGAGCCGGCGACCCTCAGCGGCGTTCCGCGTGCGTCTCTTAACGTTTCGCCCTGGGCATAGAACCAGCGATACGTGCCATTCTTCATCGCCAGACGATTCTTGACTCGGTACGGCGTGTTGCCGGAACGGTCATTCAGATGCTTGGCAAATGCATCGAGCGTGGCTTGTTTATCCTGAGGATGAAGCCGGTCTGCCCAGCTCGCCAGTACGTTGGGGAAGTCGCGCTCGTCGTTGAAACCGAGAAGCGTGCGTAGTTGCTGAGACCACCAGAATCGGTTGTTCGGATTGACCGGATCGCCCGCGACCACCTCCATATCCCAGAGGCCCTCGCTCGATGCACGGTTGACCAGATCAAAGCGGGTTTCATAAGCGGCAGCCGAGGCAGAGGCTTCACCCAGTAGATGGCGGGCGGTTTCCAGTTCTTGCTCAAGATCGGCAATACGTTGCTCGTCAAGGCGACGCTGGGTGCTCAGCAAGCTCCAGCATTCAAGTACCGCAGCTTTTTCAGCACATCCCCCTAGCGCGGGCTCAGTGCCGCCCTTGAGCGAGGAGATCAGTTGCTGAAGGGCCTTTTTGTCACGACGGGGACTGAACAGGTGAAGCATGCTGTGGGCTCTCAAAGTAGGAGAAGTTGGCCGAGTCCCTGACACGTCCCGTCTTTATCGTCCTGCCGCCCGGTTTCTGTAATGCCAGATTGCGATCAGATTCACCCCCGCTGCGCAAACCTGCGCAACACAACCACACCCAACACAGCCGACAACACCGAACCGATCAGCACACCCACCTTGACCTCGTCGACCAGTTCCGGCGCGCCCGGAAAAGCCAGTGCGCCGATGAACAGGCTCATGGTGAAGCCGATACCACACAAGGCCGCAACGCCGTAAAGCTGACCCCAGTTGCTGCCGTCCGGCAAACGGGCCAGGCCTGCGCGAATCGCCAGCGCGGCCATGGCGAATATGCCGACCTGCTTGCCGACCAGCAGCCCTAGCGCAACGCCGAGCGGGACCGGGTCCACGAGCTTGTCGGTGGTAATGCCCGACAGTGACACGCCAGCGTTGGCAAAACCAAAGATCGGCACGACCGCAAACGCCACCCACGGGTGCAGCTTTTCTTCCAGATGCAGCAGTGGCGAGCGAGCCTCTTCATCGGGTTTGCCCAACGGGATGCACAGCGCAAGCGCAACGCCAGCGAGGGTGGCGTGGATGCCGGACTGGAGCATAAAGAACCACAGCAGCGCGCCAACGATGAGGTAAGGCAGCAGTTTTTTAACACCCAGACGATTCAGCGCGACGAGCACGGCGATGGAACCCAGCGCTGCCAGCAACATGGGCATGGAGAGATCGCTGGTGTAGAACAGCGCGATGATCAATACAGCGCCGAGGTCATCGAGAATCGCCAGTGCAGACAGGAAGATCTTCAACGACAGCGGTACGCGCTTGCCCAGCAGGGACAGCACGCCCAGGGCGAATGCGATATCGGTCGCTGCCGGAATGGCCCAGCCGCCGATGGTGTCTGGCCGTCCCCAGTTGAACGCCACGTAGATCAGCGCCGGAACCATCATGCCGCCCAGTGCCGCAAAGCCTGGCAAGGCTCTCTGGTTCCAGGACGCGAGCTGACCGGCGAGCACTTCGCGCTTGATCTCCAGGCCGACGAGCATGAAGAAGATCGCCATCAGACCGTCATTGATCCAGTGCGAAACCGATAACCCGGCGAACACTGCGTGCAGCGCGGCGAAGTAGCTGTCGGCCAGCGGTGAGTTGGCAACGATCAAGGCCGCCAGCGCAGCCGCCATCAACACCAGCCCGCCAGCGGATTCAGCAGCGAAGAAACGCGTGATGAACGCCAGCGCGTTCGGGGATTCGGTACGGGGGGTGGGTTTATGCATGACGGCTCCGCGGGGGTACAGCGCAAAAAAGGCCGCAACCTTACCATCCGCGGAGTCTGTTGAAGGCTTGGTAAACCTGAGGATACAAATTAACGCTTCCCGGCCGAAACCGGGCCGGGAAACGTCGCTGAACAATGCCTGCCGATCAGGCAGATATTGTTCATGTCACTTCTTGACCGTTTCCTCGAGCGTAAAGCGGCCCAGCGGGTTCTGACCGAAGTGCTCGATGTTCTTGCGCGACACACTGATGTAGGGACTGTAGTAGAGGTCGATCCAGTTGACGTCGGCCTTGGCCATTTTCTGCAGGTCGATGTACATCTGCTCGCGCTTTTTCGGGTCCATTTCGACCCGTGCGGCAGCGACCAGCTCTTTGACCTTGTCGTTCTTGTAATGGGTCATGTAGTTATTGTTGGTGTCGTGGCCGAGCACGAAGGTGGTCTTCTGGTCCGGGTCGAGGATGTCGTTGGTCCAGTACATCACGGAGATGTCGTAGTCACCGGCAATCAGCATGTCCCAGCTCTGGCTCGGGTCGACTTTCTGCAGCGTTGTGGTCACGCCGACCTTGGCCAGTTGCTGTTGCAGCATGACCGCGATTTGCTCGTCGACTTCGTTGCCCGCGTTGACCACGTAATTGAGTTTCAGGTCCGACGCGCCGGCGTCCGCCAGCATCTGTTTGGCCTTCACCGGGTCATAAGGGCGTTGCAGGTTGTCGGCGTAATGGTACAGCGCGCCTTTGGGAATGTAGGAATTGGCCACGGTGCCCAGCCCGAAGGTAGCGGCTTCGACCAGCGATTTCTTGTCGATGGCCATGTCCAGCGCCTGACGCACTTCAGGCTTGGCCAATGCGCCGTGTTCGTGGTTGATCAGCAGGTGATCCTCGCGAGTGGAGGGGTCGAGGTGGACCACCAGATCGGGGTCCTTCTGCAGATTTGCGATGCGCGAGAACGGTATCCATATCGCAGCATCGAGCTCGCCCTTCTGGACCATGAGCGTGCGGGTGTTGTCGTCCGGCACCGAGATCCACTCGACACCGTCCAGGCTCACGCTCGGCGCTTCCCAGAAGTTAGGGTTCTTCGCCAGAATTACCCGGTCACCGCGCCGCCATTCCTTCACGGTAAATGCGCCGGAGCTGACAGGCTGCTCGGCATACGCCTCTTCGCCCATGCTCTTCATGGCTTTCTCGGAGAGAATCGACACGTTGGGCAGGGCCAGTTGCGAGAGGAACGAGGCCGAAGGATTCTTCAGCGTGATGACCAGCGTATGCGGATCTGTCGCAACGGCCTTGTCGATAATCTTGTAGGAATCGCTCCACAGCGAACCCTTGTCGTCGCGAATTCGCAGCAGGCTGAACACTGCGTCACTGGCCGTCAGGTCCGAGCCATCGGAGAATTTGGCCGGGCGCATCTTGAGCGTATAGGTCAGCCCGTCAGGCGAGATCGACCAGCTTTCCGCCAGCCCCGGCACCAGCTTGGTGCCTTTGTCATCTACGCGGATCAGCACATCGTAGACGTTGGAAAACACCCAATTGTCGATGTTCTGCGCACTTTTGATCGGGTCGAACGTGGTGCCGTCCTCACGACGGCCGATGGTCAGCACGCCCGCAGCTTCGGCAACACCCGCCGCCAGTGAACAGGCCGCCAGCATGGCGACGGTCAGCATTTTCATTGGTCGAGCTTTCATACGCATGAACTCCTTGTCGATGTCGGGACAGATGTCGTTACAAATCAGGATCAAAAAATCGGGGCTTCCAGCACACAGTCGTAGCGCTGCTGGCCGACATGCCGCGTCGGTGGCGCGACGCTGGAACAGGTCGGCCTGGCAAACCGGCAACGCGGATGAAACGCGCAGCCGTCGGGTAGCTGCAGGGGGCTTGGCGGCTCACCCTGCAACGGCTCGCCGGGCAACGGGCGATCCGGATCGATTTCCGGAATCGCCTGAATCAGCGCAGCGGTATAGGGGTGACGCGGCGAGAGAAAGACGTCCTCTACCGGGCCTTCTTCAACAATTTTGCCCAGGTACATGACCGCCACCCGATCGCACAGGCGACGCACGATGGCCAGGTCATGGGCAATGAACAGAATCGCCAGGTTCATGCGCTGGCGCAGCTCCAGCAGCAGGTTGATGATCTGTCCCTGAATGGAGACGTCCAGTGCCGCCACGCATTCGTCGGCAATGATCAGCCGTGGCTCGATGGCCAGCGCGCGGGCGATACCGACACGCTGACATTGTCCGCCGCTCAAGGCACCCGGCTTGCGTTCGGCAAATTCGGGCCGCAGACCGACCATGTCGAGCAGCTCGATGACCCGCGCCGGAATGTCGGAAGTGGCGACCTTGCGCTGCACGGCGAGCACCTCGGCCAGCGTCGCACCGATGGTCATGCGCGGGTTGAGCGAAGAGGACGGGTCCTGAAAGACCATCGCGGTTTCGCTGCGCAGGCGTTGCAGATTGATACCGCTGCCTTGGGCCATGTCGACGTCATCGAAGACGATCTGCCCGGAGGTGATGTCATTCAGGCGCAGAATAGCCCGCCCCAGCGTGCTCTTGCCGCTGCCGGACTCGCCGACCAGACCCAGCGTTTCACCCGTACAAATGCTCAGCGACACCCCGTTGACGGCGTGCACCCAACGCTTGTTGAGACCGAGGAAACCCGAGCCGGGGGCCGGGAAGCGCACCACCAGATCATTGACGTTCAGCAGTGTGGTGCCGCTCATGAAACGGCCTCCCGGGATTGCACCAACGGGTGGTGACAGGCCGCAGCATGGGCAACGCCCATCGGCCGCATCAGCGGCAGCTTGTCAGGGCAGTCTGCCCCCGCATGACTGCAGCGGGCATGAAAACGACAACCGCTTGGCAGTGCGTCGAGCAAGGGCGGCTGACCGGGAATGGTCCGTAGCAGTTCGCTGCCCGCGCTGCTGGCGGGCTGGCATTCGATCAGGCCGTGGGTATAAGGATGGCGTGCGCGAGCGAGCACGTCGCGCTTGCTGCCGTGCTCACACAGGCGACCGGCATACATCACCGCGATGGAGTCGCAGGTTTGCGCCACCACGCCGAGGTCGTGGGTGATCATGATCAACGACAGCCCGTGCCGGTCGCGCAAGTCCAGCAACAGACGCAGGATTTGCGCCTGCACCGTCACATCCAGTGCGGTGGTCGGCTCATCGGCGATCAGGACCTGCGGCCCACAGCCCAGCGCCACGGCAATCATCGCGCGCTGGCGCATGCCACCGGAAAATTCGTGGGGGAAGTTATCCACACGCGACGCCGGATCGGGAATGCCGACCTGGCGCAAAAGGTCGATGGCCTGCGCCCGGGCTTCACGCTTCGACGCGCCCTGATGCAGACGCACACCTTCGGCGATCTGCTCGCCGATGCGCATCAGCGGGTCCAGGTGGCTGCTGGGATTCTGGAAAATCATGCCGATCCGCCGTCCGCGCATGGCACGCATTGCAGCGGCATCCAGCGTCAACAGATCGATATCATTGAGGCGTACCGAGCCGCCGCGCACGTGCAGATCCGGCGACGGCATCAATTGCATCAACGCCCGGCAGGCCATGGTCTTGCCAGAGCCACTTTCACCGACCAGCCCGAGAATCTCGCCCTGGTGCAGGTCGAACGACAACCGGTCAACCAAGGTCACTTCGCGATTTCGATGGTTCGCTGCATGGCTCGCCACCACGCTCATCTCGCTGACCTGCAGCACGGGCGTACTCATTGCCGTTCTCCCAGGGTTTCGGCGACGCCGTCCGCCAACAGGCTGAAGCCCATAGCCAACGTCACGATGGCCAGGCCCGGAAAGGTGCAGATCCACCACGCCGAGGTGAGGAACGCCTGCCCTTCGGCGACCATGGTCCCCCACTCCGCCATCGGTGGTTGCACACCCAGGCCCAGGTAGCTGACCGATGCGCCGCTGAGCAGCACCAGAACCGCGTCAGACATGGAAAACACAATCGAGCCGAACATCGCGTTGGGCAGCAGATGGCGGAACAGGATACGCAAGTGACCAAAACCCAGGCTTTTGGCCGCCAAGGCAAAATCGCTTTCCTTGAGCACCAGGATCTGTGAGCGGATCAGCCGCGCATAAGACACCCAGCCCACCATCGCCATGGCGATGTAGAAGCTGCCCAGGCCCGGCCCGAGAATCGCGATGATCGCCAGCATCAATACCAGAAACGGGAACGCCAGCACGATGTCGATCACGCGCATGCACAGGTTGTCGAAGCGCCCGCCGATGTAGCCCGACAAGGCGCCTATGAAGGTCCCGATCATGAACGGGAAGATCACCCCGAGCACGCAGATCTGCAGGTCGACGCGTGCCGCCCAGATCACTCTGGACAGAATGTCGCGACCAAAATTGTCGGTGCCGAACGGATGCGCGAGGTGCGGCGCGAGCATGCGCAGCTCGGTGTTCTGGTAGATCGGATCGTAAGGTGCCAGCCATGGCGCAAACAGCGCCAGTATCAGCCACCCGCCCAGTAAGCAGCCGCCCAGCAGCATCGCCAGCCGGCCATTGCGCAAACGCAGGCGCAGCCGGGAACGCCAGTGCGGACGAAGATGCGCATGGGCCACGGTCATTTGATATTCACCCGCGGGTCGATGGCCACCGTGGCCACATCGGCAAGGAAGTTCACGATCACCGTGGCGCATGCCAGCACCATCGCCACACCCTGCACCACCATGTAATCGCGGCTGAAGATGCCGCGCACCAGCAACTGACCGATGCCGGGAATCGCAAACAGACTTTCGATCACCACGGTGCCGCTGATCAGCCAGCCGATGTTCACCGCCAGCAGGTTGATCGAAGGCACCAGCGAATTGGGCAACACGTGGCGCCGAAACAGCGCACTTTCACTGAGGCCACGCGCCCGGGCCGCCGTCACATGATCGGCTTGCAGCTCCACGAGCATGCTCGCACGCAGGTTGCGAATCAGCACCGCAGACAGGGCCAGAGCGATGGTCAGACAGGGCAGCACCAGGTGATGAACCTTGTCCAGCCAGTCGCTGCCGTAGCCCGACACCGGAAACCAGCCAAGCTGCACACTGAACATCAGGATCAGCATGATCCCCAGCCAGAACGCCGGCATGCCCAGCCCGGTGGTGGTGAAGACGCGGATCAGGTTGTCGCTCCAACTGCCTTTGTTGCGCGCCGCGAGCGTGGCCAGGGGCACGGCAATCAGCAACGCCAGCAGAACGCTGCCCAACACCAGAAATACGGTGGGCTCGATCCGTGTGCTGATCAGCTTGAGTACGTCTATCTTGTACAGCAGCGATTTACCCATATCACCCTGCACCAGGTTTTTCATGAAATACACGTACTGTGTCCACAGAGGCTCATCCAGACCATACTGGGCGCGGATGTTGGCCAAGGCCTGCGGTGTGGAACGCGAACCCAGCAGGATGCGCGCCGGATCGCCGGGGATCGAACGCACCAAAATGAAGGTGACCAGGCTGATGCCGAACAGCACCGGCAGCAGCTGCAACGGACGCTGGAGAATGAAACGATAACGACCCAGATTCATCAGACGCCCCGATGCTGTGACAGAAAATTCAGCAGGACCGGAAAGTACGCCGCCGCCCCCTCTACGTAAAAGGGCAGAGCAAAGTTGTAGTCGAACATTGACCATCCGTCGACTTTGATTGTTTTCAGCTCATCCGGCCTGTGTTCATAGCCCATTGAATTGCACCTTTGCGGACGACGCTCATGGCATCAACCCTATCCTGCAAGGCGAGCGCAGACAGCTAGCAATTCTTATAGGTTTTACAGGACTGGCAGCCGATTGGGCGCACGCGTGGCACCGTCCTTGCTAATTGCTATATTAGGGCCCTACATCGGCTCAATGACAAAGGAGGTCATGCCATGCATATCAGGTTGTCGGATTTCAATTCGCGGCTGCAGTCTGCATCCACGCTGGATCAGCAAATGGATTGCGCGCTGCTGCTGGCATCGGATCTCGGATTCGATGCCGTGATTTATGACTACAGCCCGGTGCCGGTGTCCCATGATGGAGCACTGATCACCCCGTCGCTGCTGTCATTGCGCAATACACCTGCGGACTGGTACGCGCTTTGGTGCAGTCAGGGCTATTACCAGATCGATCCGGTGCAACACCTGGCCGTCGCCAGCGTCTCGCCTTTTGTATGGTCATACCAGCCCAGGGCCGATACGGTCCTGAAAACCTTCATCACGGATATGCACAAGCCGGTAGTGCGCTATCTGCATGACTCACACATGACCTGTGGCGTGACGGTGCCGATCCACATGCCCAAAGGCGGTTTCGCCACATTGACCGGCCTGTGTGCGGACGGCAGCGACGTTGCCCTTGAGGACGCCCGCCAGAGCCTGGCCGAGTTCGGCCTGCTGGCTCACGCCTTTCAGGAGGTCGCCTACCCGCTGTTCGACCAGAAAATTCGCTCGTGCAATGCGATCAGGCTGACCCCGCGCGAGCGCGAATGCCTGAGCTGGTCTGCCGAGGGCCTGACGGCCAGAGAGATTGCCGATCAGCTCAACCGCTCTGTCGCCACGGTGACCTTGCACCTGAATTCGGCCATGCAGAAGCTGGGGGCCAAAAACCGTGTACAAGCGGTAGTGCGTGCCGTTCATTACCGTTTACTCGACCACTGACCGGTTTATCGGCCAAAACCTATCATTTTCTATAGTTATGAGGCGCAAGACGCCGCGCTATGGTGCCCCCAAACTATCCAGCAGGGACCGGCGACATGGCAGATATGACGATCAAGGAAGGTTTTGCGCCTTTTGGCGACTATCAGACGTGGTATCGCATCACAGGCGACCTGCACGGTCCCGGCACACCATTGGTCATTCTGCACGGCGGCCCCGGTTGCACGCACGACTACGTCGATTCGTTCAAGGACATCGCCAGCACCGGCCGGGCCGTTATCCACTACGACCAGTTGGGTAACGGAAAGTCGACCCACTTGCCCGACAAGGGTCGCGACTTCTGGACGGTCAAACTGTTCCTGAGCGAGCTGGATAACCTGCTTGAGCACCTGGGCATCGAAAACAACTACGCATTGCTGGGCCAGTCGTGGGGCGGCATGCTGGCTTCAGAGCATGCCGTGCGTCAGCCCGAAGGGCTGAAAGCGCTGATCATCGCCAACTCCCCCGCAGACATGCGCACCTGGGTAAGTGAGGCCAACCGGCTGCGCGAGAATCTGCCATCTGACGTACAGGCCGCGCTGCTCAAGCATGAAAAAGCGGACACCTTGAAAGACCCTGAATACCTGAAAGCCTCGCGAGCATTCTATGACCGTCACGTGTGCCGCATCACACCGTGGCCGGAGGAGGTAAAACGTACCTTCGACGCGATTGACGCCGATCCGACCGTGTACCACGCCATGAATGGCCCTACCGAGTTTCACGTTATCGGCACGATGAAGGACTGGACCATCGTCGATCGCCTGAAACTCATCAGCGTTCCGACCTTGCTGATTTCCGGTAAGTATGACGAAGCCACACCGCTCGTCGTGAAGCCCTATGTGGATAACGTCCCCACCATCAGTTGGTCTGTTTTCGAAGAGTCCAGTCACATGCCCCATGTAGAAGAGCGAATGGCCTGCATGGGATGCATCGCAGGTTTTCTGGACACGTTGGTCGAATCGGTTGCAGAGTCCGCAGCTTGATGCTCAGGCCTGATGGATCCACGCCCTGAGAGTTGCATTATTAGAGTGAATACTTTAGTAGCATTCACCCGACTAACGGTTAACTTTGCTCACAGTGTTACTGGAACTTTTTGCCGACATACCGCTGCCTTACAGCGGATAGTTGCAAAAGGCCATTATTAAATAACTTTCATGGCTATTTTGTTAAAGCTCTCTCGTTTTCAGCAGAAAAACAGTTACTGAAAGGAAAGTATTGGCCTTCCGCCTGTTTTGCCGCTGGAGGCAACCATGAACCTCAGATCGTTAAGTATTTCACGCAGGGCCTCCCTGTGCTTTGGCGTCATTACCTTACTGTTGATCGGTCTGGGTGCCTTCTCCTACGTGCAGATCGACCATCTGCGTAAGGCTGAGCAGAACATTGAAGAAAACTCACTGCCCAGCATCCAGGTAGTCGACGACATTCAGATCGCCCTGCTTCACGCTCGCCTGGAAAGCATCAGGATGCTTGCGAGCACCGATCCGGCTGTACACGCCACCGCGGAAGCCAAGGTCCGGGAAGCGATCGAGGCGCTGCGTGCCAACAGCGACTTTTATCAAAAACACCTGCTTTCAGGTGAAGCCGACCGCGCGCAATTCGAAGAAGCCAACAACAAGATGAGCGTATACATTGATGGCTTGAAACAGGTGGTCGCGCTGGACACCTCTGATCATGAAAGAGCGGTCTCCCTTGCCAACGGAGAGCAGGCCCAAAAGGCCACTGCGTACCAGGAAAAACTTACCAGACTGCGCGAGCAAAATGCCACGGAAGCCGTGAGCTCCGGGAAAGATGCAACCGAGGTCTACAATCACAGCGTCAACGTCCTGATGATTGTGCTGATCGCAGCGTTCCTGCTTACCGTGGTCCTCGCGATTGCCCTGACACGCAGCATCGTCGACCCGATCAGCGTCTCGCTTAAACTCGCAGAAGACATCGCCGCCGGTGACCTGACCCGACAACTTAGCGTTGCCGGCAGTGATGAAGCATCACGCTTGATGACGGCCCTGAATACCATGTCGGGGAACCTGCGCACCACCATTCACGAAATTTCCGGCGCCTCCGCACAACTGAGCACTGCCGCCGTCGAGATGACGTCGATCACCGAAAGTGCCGACCGCACGCTGCAGCAGCAGAACAGCGAAATCGAGCAGGCTGCTACTGCGGTAAACGAAATGAGTGCTGCCGTAGAAGAGGTCGCTCGTAATGCTACGTCGACCTCGCAGGCCGCCCAACAGTCGAGCCTTTCCGCCGACCTGGGTAACCAGCGCGTTAACGAAACCCTGACGGCCATGCAGAACCTGACAGGCCTGGTCGAGGGCTCTTCAGCGCAAGTCACTGCGCTGGCTGGCCAGGCTCAGGACATCAGCAAAGTGCTGGGCGTGATTCGCGGCATTGCCGAACAGACTAACCTGCTGGCACTCAACGCAGCCATCGAAGCGGCGCGTGCCGGTGAACAGGGTCGTGGCTTCGCTGTAGTAGCCGATGAAGTGCGGGCTCTGGCGCATCGCACACAGACGTCCACCCAGGAAGTCGAACAGATGATTTCAGCGATTCAGGCCGGTTCTTCCGCCACGGTCGAGTCCATGCAGAAGAGCACTGAGGAAGTTCACAGCACCCGCAAGACGGCAGAGGACGCCGGAGAGTCGCTGCGTCAGATCACCAACTCGGTACTCGAGATCAATAACCGTAACCTGCAGATCGCAGCGGCCTCCGAGCAGCAGGCGCATGTAGCACGTGATGTCGACAGAAGCCTGGTCAGCATTCGCGACCTGGCCGTTCAGAGCAGCGAAGGCACCCGTCAGACCCTGATCGCCAGTACCGAACTTTCGCAGTTGGCGGTCAACCTGAATGATCTGGTGCTGCGCTTCAAGACGTAATCCAGAACAACACCCACACATGCCGGGCATGACAGAAGGGCAGCAGATTCGTCTGCTGCCCTTCTTTTATAGCGTCAGTACCGTTTTCGGCAAAAAACCCGCAATGGTTCCTCCAGCCGGCGGTCCCCTCCTCTCAAAAACTGTGAGCCGCGTCTCTCTGCTGACAGCCTTTCAGACACATAGTCTTCATTAGTTGAAATAGGATCCATAAAGACCTATTTACAAGCACAGGCTATTTGAAAAAGCCCGCAACGTTGACAGGGGCATTGAACTCATTCAATAGTTGGCGTCGAACAACACAATATTTATGTAAGCCACGATCAGGTATGACACGATCACTTCCTGCACGGGATCGGCAGCGCCCGGCGTACCGCCAAGGCCGCATCAGTGCTTTTATGACCAGGGTGACACATTTTGAACAACAAACTGACTTCAGCAGAGCTGGCAGTCATCAGTGAAATCGAGGCCACTTCCAGTCTTTTACGACTGGTGACCCGGCTGACCGGGCTGAGATTTGCGGCAATTGCCAAAGTAACCGAGGCCAGCTGGACCGCATGTGCTGTATACGATGAAATCCAGTTCGGGCTGGAACCCGGTCATCAGCTCAAGCTGGAGACCACGTTCTGCAATGAGTTGCGTCAGCACCGCCAGCCTATCGTGATCAACGAAGTCGCGACCGACCCCGTCTACGCAGAGCATCCCATTACTAAAATGTACGGTTTCCAGAGCTACTTCTCGTTGCCGATCATTTTTCCCAACGGAGAGTTCTTCGGCACCCTGTGTGGCCTGGATACCAAGCCTGCGCCACTCGATGACGCCAATACCCTCGATACCCTGAAAGTGTTTTGCACGCTGATCGCCAGCACGCTGTATGCGCACTATCAATTGCAGGAAATGCAGGAAGTCACCGCTTAAGGCATGGAATGCCTCAGACGCGCAGTTGCCGCTCCATGATCAATGTGCGCTCCTCTCCCTCCAGGTGCTCCCGCACCACGTTGAAACCCAGCGCCAAGTAGAACGCCTGCGCAGTCAAGGATGACGGTCAACCATCCGCACCGCTGCTCTCTGACGCTACGAATACCCAACGCTGCTGTGGATGACGGATTTATTCACTCAGCACGCAAAAAATGTAGGCGAACAGCCCGAATAACGACGTTCGATCAACTTATTTTCGGCCAGTCGACGAATGGTAGTGCTCACAAGATACCGTAAACAAATGGCCAACCCCTCGCCGTGCGCGGCTTGAACAACGATAGCGTTCAAAAAATCCGATCTGCGGCCGATTAATCGGTATCTCGCCGCTGTGGTCGGAATATTTTCGTCTGTTAAAGTGAGTTTCGTGATGTCATATAGTCATCATCGAGCACCCATTGAGAATTGTCATGAACGCCAGTGCCCCTATTCCCTTGAATGAAACGCAACGTCTGTTGCGCATACGGGAGCTGTGCGTGCTTGAAGATACGTCCGATGACGTATTCGATGAAATCGTCGCGATGACCGCTGCCTTTTTCGAGACGCCGATTGCCTTGATCTCGATCGTCGATGAGCACCGTCAGTGGTTCCGCGCAAGGGTAGGCCTGAATGCCCGCGAAACACCACGCAACGTGTCCTTCTGCGCCTACACCATCCTTTCCGAAACACTGTTCGAGATTCCCGACGCCACGCTCGACGAGCGCTTCGTCAACAACAGCCTGGTGACCGGACACCCTGACATTCGCTACTACGCAGGCGCGCCACTGATCACCGATGACGGCATTGCCCTGGGCAGCCTGTGTGTGATCGACACCAAGCCGCGCGAGCCGATGAGCGAGTACCAGACGCAGATGCTCAAGCGCTTTGCGTCGCTGGTCATGAAACGCATTGTCGGCCTCAGGCTCAGTTGCTTTATCGACCAGCCCACCGGCTTGTACAACCGCTCGCGCCTGCAGGAAGATATTCATCAGGCCGTAGCATCCAGTGTCGATTATCAGCTGGTCGTGGTGGACATGATTACCTCCGCGTTCCTCAACGATATCGTCAAGGCCCTGGGTTACAGCTTCTCCCAGGACCTGGTAACAGGTATCAAGAGCCGCTTGGAGCGCCTGTTGCCGCCGACCTGTTCTTTATACAAGGTCAGTCCTACGCGCTTCGGCTTTCTGTTGGCAGGCGACCGTACGCCCGAACACCTGTTCCGCACCATCCTCAAGGATTTCGAGACGCCCGTTGAGTGCCGGGGAATTCCGGTGCAGATGCAGGTCGGCCTGGGCGTCGTGACCCTTAACCGTAATCCGGTCGAAGAACAGGACTGGATGCGCATGGTGATCAGCGCTGCCGACGATGCCCGCGACCGCGACCTCGGCTGGGCGATGTATGAACCGCACTTTGACGCCGCCCAGCAGCGTGCTTTCAAATTGCTCAGTTCGTTGACCGGGGCGGTGCATGCTGACGATCAACTGCGTCTGGTCTACCAACCGCGCATCGACCTCGACTCCGGCCTGTGCACCTCGGTAGAGGCCTTGCTGCGCTGGAATCACCCGACGCTCGGCGCCATCGGGCCTGCCGAGTTCGTGCCGCTGGCCGAGAAGACCGCTCTGATGCGCCCGCTGAGCCTCTGGGTGCTGACCAGTGCAATCGAACAGGCCGCTCGTTGGCAGCAGCAGGGTTTCGATTTCCGTATTGCGATCAACGTGACGCCCGAAGACCTCACCGGCCCGGCGTTCACCGACCGGATGATACGCCTGCTGGGCAAGCACAAGATTGACCCCACCCGCTTTGAGCTGGAGTTCACCGAAGGCGCGTTGATGCACAACCCGGCAGAAGTGCGCCACCAGCTGGAGCGCATGCGCCAGGAGGGCATGGATGTGGCGATCGATGACTTCGGTACGGGCTACAGCAACTGGAATTACCTGCGGCAGCTGCCTGCCACGACGGTCAAGCTCGACCAGTCGCTGATCCGCAATCTGGCGTCCGACAAAACCGATCAGCGTCTGGTCAAGGCACTGATCGGTCTGGCCAAGAAACTTGGTTACTGCGTCGTGGCCGAGGGCATCGAAACCGACGAGATTCGTCGCCTGGTCAAGCAGTGGGGCTGCGATGAAGGTCAGGGTTATCTGATCGCCAAACCCATGGAAGCCGAGGCGTTGCTGAACTGGCTGGGCCCCAACCAGCGCCTGCAGAGTGCCTCCGAAGCCGCAGAAGCCGCCATCATCCGCGACAAACGGTTATAACCTTAGAACACATCTTCATAACCGATTACAACGCAAGCCGTTATGCTGCCCGCCACTTTTTGCCTGATGCGTTTGCTTGAAAAAGGTTGGATATGGAAGCGGGTGGTCTGGGTTTCGTAGTTGCAGGGCTGGTAGTCGGTTTCATCGTGGGCATGACCGGAGTCGGCGGCGGCTCGCTGATGACTCCGATACTGCTGTGGTTCGGGATCAATCCGGCCACGGCGGTCGGCACGGACTTGCTGTACGCGGCGATTACCAAATCCGGCGGGGTTCTGGTTCATCGCAAGAACGACAACATCGACTGGAAAGTTACCGGGCTGCTGACTCTGGGCAGCGTCCCGGCGGTGCTCATGACGCTGTGGTTTCTGAGCACCCTGCACACCGCCCCCGAAGCACTTAACGCGATCATCAAGCAGGCCTTGGGCTATGTGCTGCTGCTTACCGCACTCGCCGTTCTGTTCAAGAAAAAACTGCTGGCCTTCGCTCATCGGCGCGGAGACGGGTACTCGTTTTTCAGCGGCACCAGCCTGACGGTACTGACCGTCATCACCGGTCTGATCCTCGGCACCATGGTTGCACTCACCTCCATCGGTGCAGGCGCGCTGGGCACGGTGGCCCTGTTCATCCTCTATCCATTGCTGCCGACCCGACGTCTGGTGGGTACGGAGATCGCCCATGCGGTCCCGCTCACGCTGGTCGCAGGCCTGGGTCATGCGAGCATGGGCAACATGAACTGGGAGTTGCTGGGCTGGCTGCTGATGGGCTCACTGCCCGGCATCTACCTGGGCAGCCACATGGCCGGCCGCGTCTCCGATGACCTGCTACGGCCCTTCCTGGCCATCATGCTGGGCACGATCGGCTTCAAGCTGGCGTTCTGATCGGCGCCTATCCATCAGCCTGTCACATTTCTGAGTCAGGCTTGCCCACGAACATAGCCTCGAAAGCCGCAGAGCCGGTTTGCTTGCAGGCTGTGCGCACTCATCGGGAATTGTAATTTTTTGTAGCGAGACACCGATTTTCGGCGCAGGATTTCGTGCGTCAGCTTCAGCGCCGATGACCCGGCACAGACTTACCCTCACTGAAAGGAGATGCCAACAATGCTCATCCGAATTGAAGAAGGTGTATATGGCGACGCTTGGGTTGTAATACTGGACGACTACCCGGTCAAATGCCGGAGCTGGCAGGAAGCCAGAGAATTTGCCGACCGCATGAAATCCAGAATCGACGCGCCTCATTCGCTGCCGCATATGGCACGCCGCGCAGCGGCCGAAATAAGTGTTCAGGCGGCCGCCCGCTAGACCGCCCCCTCCCCGCGAATTAATCCCTACAGCGTTGCCAGGCAATGGGCGACGCTGCTTCACCCTGTCATGTTCGCCCTGTCATAACGCCGCTTGAACTATCGAACCACTTCTCGTTTCCATGACATCCGTTTCACATCCCCTTCACGTCCGGCTGCGTAAATTGGCCCTACTCCTTTGATGAATCCCATTTGGCCCACCCCGTTGTGGGCCATTTTTTTGCCTGCAGAAAAGTGCCGGTGCTCCCACGCTGATGCGGCGGGATTACTCGTCTTGCGCTGCGGGCGACGATGATACAGCCAGCACTTGGCTGCCCAATACGCCAGCATTCAGCTCTGCCAGCCGATCACTGCCGGTGCCATTGGCAACGTGATTGCTCCAGCTCGCCACCGAAACTGCCATCCAACCCAGCACAAACAACGCAGCTGCCTGTAACGCCCACTTGGTCATGATCGACATACGCTTTCTCCTTGTTCAGGTCTGGATGGCAAGCATGTAAACACCTCACCATTGCAGAAGAATTGCAGAGATTTTTATTTTTGCCAGCCGACATTCCACCTTTGTGAGCAAAGGTGTCGAAAAACAGGAGGGAGCGATCTACATGAGGAAATACCCACGCCCGCAGGCGGGGTATTTTTGAAAAGCGGGGTCAGTACTTGGTGCTTTGCTGCTCAGGTCTGGCCGGTGTGTCCACATGACTCGGACCCGCAATCAGCAGAGCCAGCACGCCAACGATTGGCACGGCAACAACGACAATGATCCACATCAGCTTGTTGCTGGATTGTGCCTTGCTCTTGCGAATACGCAGTACTGCCCAGATGTCCGAAATCACGATCAGGGCGGTCAGCGCTGCGAACAACCACAAATGATTTTCCGATATCCAACCCATTTGAAATCTCCTGCACCATCAACGAAGGCAACCAGATCGGCTGCCCTACTGTAGAAGAGGTCAAAAAGAGCCTTAAAGTTCAGAGAATATTTCGGATTGTGACCGGGTGCTCAGCGCAGAGGCAAGAGCGTCCAGAACGGCACGCCCACGCAGAGCATGGGCACGATAGGCGTATTCCTCTGCACATCGCTCCTCACACTCCAGCGTGGGAATGCCGTTCGTGACGCTGCGCGCCACACTTCCGTCAGGTAATCGGTGCCGGGTTGAAGAGCGTGATGTCGTTGTGCAGCCGGTAATGCTCGGTCCAGGTCTTCTTCTTGCCGCTGGCCACGTCCAGGTAGAAGTGGAAAAGCTCCCAACCCAGGTCCTCGATGCTCGCGCGTCCGGTCGCGATGCGTCCGGCGTCTATGTCGATCAGGTCAGGCCAGCGCTGGGCCAGTTCGGTGCGGGTCGAGACCTTCACCACCGGCGCCATTGCCAGACCGTACGGAGTACCGCGGCCGGTGGTGAACACGTGCAGGTTCATACCGGCAGCCAGTTGCAAGGTGCCGCAGACAAAGTCACTGGCCGGTGTCGCGCAGAAGATCAAGCCCTTGCCGCTGACCCGCTCGCCCGGGCCGAGTACGCCGTTGATGGCGCTGCTGCCTGACTTGACGATCGACCCTAGAGACTTCTCGACGATGTTCGACAACCCGCCCTTCTTGTTGCCCGGCGTGGTGTTGGCGCTGCGATCAGCCTCGCCTTTGGCCAGATAGCGGTCGTACCAGTCCATTTCCCGCACCAGCGCTTGTGCGACGTCCTGATCCTGTGCGCGGGAAGTCAGCAAATAGATGGCATCCCGCACTTCGGTCACTTCGGAAAACATCACTGTCGCCCCAGCGCGCAACAGCAGATCCGATGCATAACCCAGCGCCGGGTTGGCGGTAATGCCGGAAAACGCATCACTGCCGCCGCACTGCATGCCCAGAATCAACTCCGACGCCGGAACCGTTTCGCGACGCCGCAGATCCAGCTTTTTCAAGCGTGTTTCGGCCAGCTCCATGATCTGTTCGATCATTTCATTGAAGCCATGACTGGAATCCTGCAAGCGATACAGCCAAGGCTCGCTGAGGTCCACCGAGCTGTCGCCCTCATGCATGACCTGTCCGGCCTGCAACTTCTCGCAGCCCAGGCTGATCACCAGCGCTTCGCCGCCCAGGTTCGGGTTGCGCGCCAGGTTGCGTACTGTACGAATCGGGATGTAGGCATCGGTGGCCGTGATTGCCACGCCGCAGCCATAGCTATGGGTCAGCGCCACGACGTCATCGACGTTCGGGTACTTGGGCAACAACTCGTCACGGATGCGCTTGACCGCGTGGTCGAGCACACCGGTCACGCACTGCACGGTAGTGGTGATGCCGAGAATGTTGCGAGTGCCCACTGTGCCGTCGGCGTTGCGATAGCCTTCGAAGGTGTAACCCTCAAGCGACGCCTGCTTTTCCGGCACGGCATCGGACATCGGCAGGCTGTCGAGCGCAGGCGCGGAAGGCATGCGCAACTGGTCTTCCCTGACCCAACTGCCGCGCGGTATTGGTTGCAATGCATAGCCAATGGTGTGGCCGTAACGAATCACGGCTTCGCCCACGGCCAGGTCAACGGTGCTGACCTTGTGGCTCTGCGGTACGTTATCGACAGTGACCAGGCCGTTGTCGAATTCGGTTCCGGCCGGCACACCCTGGTCGTTGACCACGACCACGACGTTATCCAGCGGATGCAGCCGGATATAGCGTGGCGAATCGGCATGTTGAATCAGGTTCATCACGGTTTCCTCAGGATTTTGCTTCGGAAAGGTCGCTGACCGAGTCGTTCAGCAATGGCCCCTTGGCAGGCGGCTCTTTCAATTCCACACGCTTGATTTCACCCACGATGAAAATGTAACTGATCACCGCCAGCAGCGCGTTGGCGCCCACGAACACCAGCGCCCATTTGAACGAGCCGGTGCTGCTGATGATGTAGCCAATCACGATCGGAGTGGTGATCGATGCAATGTTACCGAAGGTGTTGAACAGGCCGCCGCTCAAACCGGCGATCTGCTTGGGCGACACGTCGGACATCACAGCCCAGCCCAGCGCACCCACGCCCTTGCCGAAGAATGCCAGGGCCATGAAGCCCACGACCACCCATTCGATGTCGACGTAGTTGCAGGTCACGATCGAGGTCGACAGCAGCAGGCCACCGATGATCGGCGCCTTGCGGGCGAAGGTCAGCGAATGGCCCTTGCGCAGCAGGTAGTCGGAAATGATGCCGCCCAATACCCCGCCGATGAAGCCGCAGATAGCCGGCAGAGAGGCGATGATGCCAGCCTTGAGGATGGTCATGCCGCGCTCCTGAACCAGGTACACCGGGAACCAGGTCAGGAAGAAGTAGGTGATGCCGTTGATGCAGTATTGGCTGAGGTAGATACCCAGCATCATGCGGTTGGTCAGCAACTGGCGGATGTAATCCCACTTGGGGCCGCTGCTGGCTGTTTTTTGCGCGCCTTTACCCTTGTCCTGATCCAGATCGACCAGCGCGCCATTGCTGGAAATGTGCTCCAGTTCGGCCTCGTTGATCATCGGGTGGTTGCGCGGGCCGTAGATGACCTTCATCCAGATCATGGAGAACACGATACCGAACGCGCCCATCACGACGAACACGTGCTGCCAGCCGTAGGTGTAAACGATCCAGCCCATCAGCGGAGCGAACAGCACGGTGGCGAAGTACTGCGCCGAGTTGAAGATCGCCGAGGCGGTGCCGCGCTCGGCAGTCGGGAACCAGGCGGCGACGATGCGCGCGTTGCCCGGGAAGGACGGCGCTTCGGCCAGACCGACCAGAAAGCGCAGCATGAACAGCGCAACGATTGCCGTGGAGACGCCGAACTCGCCCACATAGCCTTGCAGCAGGGTGAACAGCGACCAGGTGAAAATGCTCATGGCATAGACTTTCTTCGACCCGAAACGGTCGAGCAGCCAGCCACCGGGAATCTGACCGGCCACGTAGGCCCAGCCGAATGCGGAGAAAATATAGCCCAGAGTGACGGCACTGATGCCCAGGTCTTTCTGAATGCTGGAACCAGCGATAGCGATGGTGGCGCGGTCGGCGTAGTTGATCGTAGTGACCAGAAACAGCATCAACAGGATCAAATAGCGGACGTGCGTCGGCTTGGACTTTTGCATGGTAGAGCTCCCACTGATTATTTTTTTACGCGGGTAAATCTGTTTTTTGGGTGTAGCGTTACAGGCCCCTTGGCAGTATCACGGCGACGACATCTGCCACCTGTAAGGGTCATGCAGTGCAATGAAAAAACCGCTGATCGCTCAGCGGCTTTGTCGTGGCAGGTGTTATTGCTTGCCTTGCTTGTCCATCAGAGCGGCGAGCATGTCGCACTCGTCTGGCGTCAGATCGGTCAACGGCGCGCGCACCGGACCTGCGTCGTAACCGGCGATCTTCGCGCCGGCCTTGACGATACTCACGGCATAGCCAGCCTTGCGGTTGCGGATTTCCAGGTAAGGCAGGAAGAAATCGTCGATGTATTTACCGACCGCCTGATGATCGTCGCGGGCGATGGCGTGGTAGAAGTCCATCGCCAGTTTCGGTACGAAGTTGAACACGGCAGACGAGTAGACCGGCACGCCCAGCGCCTTGTAGGCAGCGGCGTAGACTTCAGCGGTCGGCAGCCCGCCCAGGTACGAGAAGCGGTCACCAAGACGGCGGCGGATCGAAACCATCAGCTCGATATCACCCAGGCCATCCTTGTAACCGATCAGGTTCGGGCAACGCTCGGCCAGTTGCTCGAGCAGGGCCGGCGTCAGGCGGCAGACATTACGGTTGTAGACCACCACACCGATCTTCACCGATTTGCACACGGCTTCGACGTGCGCGGCAACGCCGTCCTGGCTGGCTTCGGTCAGGTAGTGCGGCAGTAGCAGCAGACCCTTGGCGCCCAGACGCTCGGCTTCCTGCGCGTACTCGATGGCCTGACGAGTCGGCCCGCCTACACCGGCGAGGATTGGCACACTGGTGGCGCAGGTGTCGACGGCAGTCTTGATGATTTCGGAATATTCGCTGGCAGCCAGGGAGAAAAACTCACCTGTGCCGCCCGCAGCGAACAGAGCGCTCGCGCCGTACGGGGCCAGCCACTCGAGACGTTTAATGTAGCCGGCGCGGTGGAAGTCGCCCTGGGCATTGAAATCGGTAACCGGGAAAGACAGCAGACCGGACGAGAGGATGGACTTCAGTTCTTGTGGATTCATTATTCGAACACCCTGGAGGACTTAATTGTTAGAGGATCACCGGGTCAGTGCCGATGTCGTAAGTCATCGTACAACTGATAATAAAATCACTCAACAGGGATTTTCGGGTTTTTTCAGGGGGAGCGGACAGAGCCCGGTTTTGACTTTTGCGCTGCCGCATAGATGTGTGACGCAGAGCGTCTGGCGCGTGAGGAACGATAGGTGTTCCCCCTGCCACCTATCGTACCCAAGCTCCAGCGTGGGTATGCCGTTCCGGACGCTCCGTGTCCTCTTTTAATCATCAAGCCCGCTGCGATTCAGCCTCTTCATGCGCATGGCGCAGGCGTTCGCGGCTGTTGGTGAGGTGCAGGCGCATGGCCGCGCGGGCCGCATCGGAATCCTGGCGGGCGATGGCGTCGAAGATTTCTTCGTGCTCACGGCTCAGCCGATCCATGTAGTGCTGCTGGTCATCATGCGCCAGACGCGCGGAATTGAGCCGGGTGCGCGGGATGATGCTGGTGCCCAAGTGGGTCATGATGTCCGTGAAGTAGCGATTGCCGGTCGACAAGGCAATCTGCAGATGGAACTGGAAGTCCGACGCCACGGCATCGGTGGCATGTGCCGCACTTTCATTGAGCGCGTCCAGCGCCGAACGCATGGCTGCCAGTTGTTCATCACTGCGCCGCTGGGCTGCAAGGCCTGCCGACTCGACTTCCAGACTGATGCGCAACTCGAGAATCGCCAGTACATCACGCAGGGTGACGATGGTCGCCGGGTCAATCCGGAAGCCACTGGGGCTCGGCGTGTCGAGCACGAAGGTGCCGATGCCGTGACGGGTCTCGACCAGACCGGAGGCCTGCAGACGCGAAATCGCCTCACGCACGACAGTCCTGCTGACGCCCTGCTCTTCCATGATTGCGGATTCGGTGGGCAGTTTGTCGCCGCGCTTGAGCTGACCGCTGCGAATACGCTCGGACAGCTCTGTCACCAGCTCCTGCGCGAGGCTGCGGTGTTTTCTGCGGGCGCGGGGCAGAGCGCTTTGATTTTCCATCCAACATCGATCTCTGGACTGCTAAACATGGGGCTAATCATAGCTCAGCGGTTGTATGATCACACCCTCAAAAGCGCCGTGTCCCCTATAGCATCGACCTCAAAACGTTGCGAATCACGGTTGCTCGATCAATTTGCCGCCCTCGACACGCACATGCCGGTCATGAAAGCGTTTGAGGCTGCTGCGGTGCCCGACGCTGATCAGCGTCAGGCCCGGCAGCCCGTCGATGACTGCGCGGTGCATGGCCGTCTCGTCATCTTCGTCCATGGCCGAGGTGGCTTCATCCACATACAGCCAGTTCGGCGCGACCAGCAGGGCACGAGCGAACGCCACCCGCTGCTGCTCGCCCGGTGAGAGAAAACGCTGCCAGTGATTACTTTCGTCCAGACGCGGTATCAGATGCTCCAGACGGCACTGCTCCAATACCTCGGCAAATCGCTGAGCCGGGTAATGTTCCGCGGGTTGTGGATAACTCATCGCCTCACGCAGTGTGCCGATAGGCAGGTAAGGCCGCTGTGGCAGGAACAGCGCCGTACCAGTGGGCAAGCGAATCTGCCCCGCCCCCTCAGGCCAGAGACCGCCCAACGCCCTCAGCAACGAGCTTTTACCACTGCCCGAACGACCGCTGAGCATCACCCGCTCTCCCGCGCCGACCTGCAGACTCGCGTCGCTCAGCAATTGCCGCCCACCGGCGATGCTCAAGCCCAGATTGCGCAGGTCAAGCGTGTCGTTGGCGTGAATTCTTTCGATAGCAGGCTGCCGATCTTCATTGTCACTCATCGCCTGACGGAAGCTCAGCAGACGGTCGCTGGTGGCGCGCCATGACGCCAGCGTGCCATAGGCGCTGATGAACCAGCTGAAGTTCTCCTGCACATTGCCGAATGCCGAATTGATCTGCATCAGATCACCCAGCTCGATCTTGCCGGCGAAATACCGTGGCGCGGCCACAATGAACGGAAAGATCAGCGCAATCTGCGAATAGCCCGAGGTGAAGAACGTCAGCCGCTTCTGGACCTTCATCGACGCCCGGAAGTTATTCCAGATCATCATGAAGCGCGCGCTCAGGCGCTGGTTTTCATTGCGTTCGCCCTCGGACAAGGCAATGCTTTCAGCGTTTTCGCGCACACGCACCAGCGCAAAACGCAGGTCTGCCTCGAATCGCTCCTGCTGGTTGTTCAACGGGATCAGCCGCTTGCCGATCCAGTGGGTCAGCAGGCTGCCCACCAGCGCATAGAGCATGGCCGCCCAGAACATGTAACCGGGAATGGTGACGCCGAACACCTCGATACTGCCCGACACGCCCCAGAGGATCACTGAAAACGACACCAGACTGACCACCGCGCTCATCAAACCCAGGCCCAGGCTGAGCGTGCTGGTGGTGAACTCGTTGAGGTCTTCGGACAGACGCTGGTCAGGGTTATCGGTGTAACCGCCCTGCTCCAGGTGGTAGTAGTTCTTGTCCGCGAGCCAGCGCGCGAAGTGTTTCTCCGTCAGCCAGCGGCGCCAGCGGATGGTCAGCAACTGGGTCAGGTACAAGCGATAGACCGCCGCCAGAATGGCGATCGCGGCGATGCCGCTGAAGTACAGGATCAGGTGGGTGAACGCGGCAAGATCCTTGTTCTGCAGAGCGTTGTAGAAGTCTCGGTACCAGCTGTTGAAAAACACCGAGACCTGCACGCTAAACAGCGACAGCGCGATCACCGAGACCAGCAGCAGCCAGGCAGTGGCCTTTTCCTCACTGCGCCAGTACGGCGTTATCAGCTTCCAGACGCGGGGTAGAAAGGCTCCTTGCACAGTATCGTTGACGGCAGAATATTCAGCATTGCGATTCATGTGGTTCAGGCTCGCTCTCTTCGAAAGTACGATGCCTGAGCACAATGAAGCAAAAAAAAGCCTAAACGATCACTATGAAAAAACCTTCATCAACGCCGCACGGGACGCTTCTGCAACTTGCGCTGCAAGGTGCGGCGGTGCATGCCCAGCGCCCGGGCAGTTGCGGAAATATTGCCCTCGTGCTCGGTCAGCACGCGCTGGATATGCTCCCACTGCAAGCGATCCACCGACATCGGATTCTCGGGAACCAGCGTGTCGAGGTTGGCGTGCTCGGACAGCAGGGCCGCCAGTACGTCATCCGCGTCAGCCGGTTTGCACAGGTAGTTGCACGCGCCGCGCTTGATCGCTTCGACCGCCGTGGCGATGCTCGAATAACCGGTGAGAATCACCACGCGCATGTCCGGGTCCATTTCCAGCAGCTTGGGCAGCAGCACCAGACCGGAATCGCCGTCCATCTTCAGGTCCAGCGCGGCATATTCGGGAATGTCCTGTTGCGCCAGGGCCAGACCTTCTTCGGCCGAGCCGGCGGTGCTCACGCGAAAACCACGACGGCTCATGGCCCTCGCCATCACACGGGTGAACGTCGCGTCGTCATCGACCAGCAACAGGTGCGGCAGCTCTTCGCCTTCGACCTGGATGTCATCGTCACTCATGCTTCTTCTCCTCGCGTATCTCGGGGCAGGCGCAGCTCGGTGAGCGTACCGCCTTCTTCATGACTGTAGAGCTTCACCGAGCCACCCGCACGGGTGACGCTGGCCTTGCTCAGGAACAGCCCCAGGCCGAAACCTTTGCCCTTGGTAGTAAAGAACGGCTTGCCGATCTGTTCGGCAATCGCCAGCGGCACACCCGCGCCATGGTCGCGAATGCTGATGCAGACTTCCGCACTGTCCCAGTCCAGATTGACTTCAAGGCCATCGGGGCAGGCATCGGCAGCGTTGTTGAGCAGGTTGAGCAGCGCCTGGGTCAGGTCCGGCGGCGGTGCCAGCATCGGCGCCTCGCCCTTGCCCAACTGATAGAAACGGTAACTCACCTCCGGGCGCATCAGATGCCAGCGGTTGAGGGACTCGTCCAGCCAGCGGGTGGCGGTCTGATATTCGACGGCCATGCGCCGATTGGCTTCGGCGGCACGCACCAGTTGCTGCAGGGTCTGCTTGCACTGTTTGACCTGCTCCTGCAGCACGGACAGATCATCCTGCAACACTGGGTCGCTGTGATCCTGGCGCATTTCCTTGAGCAGCACGCTCATGGTTGCCAGCGGCGTTCCCAATTCATGGGCGGCCCCTGCAGCCTGGGTCGCGACGGCGAGCAATTGCTGATCACGCAGGCCTTCTTCGCGACGCTCGGCACGCAGTTGCTCCTGGCGGCGCAGCTCTTCGGCCATCTTCGCAGCAAAGAAGGTAATCACCGCAGCGGCCAACGCAAAACTCAGCCACATGCCGTAGATCTGCATGTTTTCCCGGGCAATTGAGTCGGTTTCCAGCGGGTAGGAGCGCACCATCAGTAAGGTGTACATGCTCAGCGCAAAGCCGGACAGAATCAGCGAATAACGCCATGGCAGCGTGGCGGCGGCAATGGTCAGCGGCACCAGATAATAGGAAACGAACGGGTTGGCCGAGCCGCCCGAGTAATACAGCAGCGCGCTGTGAATCAGCAGGTCCAGCGCCAGTTGTAGCGCATATTCAAGCTCGGTGAGCGGCAGCGAGGTGCGCAGACGAATGACTGTCAGCCCGCAGAGCACCAGCGAACAGCACAGGGTGATCGACAGCTGCAGCCACGGCAACGGCAGAAAGTCGAACAGCCAGGCCATACCGACCGAGCCGGCCTGCGCGGCCAGCACCAGAATACGGATGAATGTCAGGCGCCACAGGTTTTGCCGTGTGGCTGAAAGCATTTGAACGGGGGCGAGCATGAGCTCTCCTGATGAGTGCTCCAGGCGGATCGCAGCGAGTATAACCAAGCGGGAGACAAAACTGAAAAAGTGCGTCAACGCACCGCACGCCAGAGCACTCGGTCATCGCAGGAACCGGACCAAAGCGCTACAGTCAGAACACTTTGCGCCGCCCGACCATCGTCGGAGGCCGTTTGATAACAAGGAGCTCTCATGTTCAACCTTCGCCCTGCCGCCACCCTCGTCGCGCTGGCTGCGGCTTTGTCCAGCCTGCCCGCCATGGCTGAAGAAGCCCGTTACAACCAGATTTCATTGCGCGCCGAGGTCAATCAGGAGGTGCAGCGCGACCTGATGCTCGTCACGCTGTACACCGAAGCGCAGGACAGCGATCCGGCCAAACTGGCCGCGCAGATCACCGAGACGCTGAACAAGGCGCTGGGGCAGGCGCGCCAGGTCAAGGACGTAAAGATTCGCCAGGGCAGCCGCAACAGCTACCCGGTCTACGACGATAAAGGCCAGAAGATTACCGGCTGGCGTGAACGCGCCGAACTGCGCCTGGAAAGCGCAGACTTTGCTGTGCTGTCCAAGCTGACCGGCGAGCTGCTGACCGACCTGAAAATGGGCGGCATGGACTTCTCGATCTCGCCATCGACGCGCAAGACCAGCGAAGACGCCCTGCTCAAGGACGCCGTGACTGCGTTCAAGGCTCGTGCGCAACTGGTCACCGAGGCGCTGGGCGGTACAGGCTACAAGCTGGTCAACCTGAATCTGAATACCTCGGGCTACCCGCAGCCGTATCTGCGCGCGCCGGTCATGATGATGGCCAAGTCCTCGCGCGAAGACGCAGCTCCGACGCCCGATGTCGAGGCTGGCACCAGCCAGGTCAGCGTCGCCGCGGATGGCGTGATCGAAGTCGCGATACCCTGAGCAGGGTTGATCATTGAGCCCGAGCCCGGAAAAGCGAGCTCCAATCAGCACAACCATCGTTCCCATGCTCGGCGTGGGAACGCAGTTCCGGACGCTCTGCGTCCGATCTTGAGAACGCAGTACCACGCGAGGGATCCATGGGACACACACTTTTCAAACCGCTGCTGTTGACCACCGCGCTGCTGGCCTGCGCACCTTTGGCCCAAGCGGCAAGCACGCTGGTGTATTGCTCGGAAGCAAGCCCGGCCGGTTTCGACCCCAGCCAGTACACCAGCGGCACCGACTTCGATGCCTCGGCCGAAACCGTTTTCAACCGTCTGACCCAGTTCAAGCGTGGCGGTACGGAAGTGGAGCCGGGTCTGGCCACGCGCTGGGACGTTTCGCCGGATGGTCTGACCTACACGTTTCACCTGCGCGACGGCGTGAAATTCCATACCACGGATTATTTCACCCCGACTCGTACGTTCAACGCCGATGACGTGCTGTTCACGTTCAATCGCCTGCTTGATGCCAACCACCCGTTCCGCAAGGCGTATCCGTCCGAGTCGCCCTATTTCACCGATATGGGGCTGAATACGACGATCAAGAGCGTCGAGAAAGTCGACCCGCTGACCGTCAAGTTCACCCTGAACAACATCGATGCCGCCTTTGTGCAGAACCTGGCGATGAGCTTCGCCTCGATCCAGTCTGCCGAGTACGCAGACAAACTGCTCAAGGAAGGCAAGGCCGAGGACTTGAACCAGAAGCCCATCGGCACGGGTCCGTTCGTCTTCAAGCGCTATCAGAAGGATTCACAGATCCGTTACGTCGGCAATACCGAGTACTGGAAGCCGGAGGATGTGAAGATCGACAACCTGATCTTCTCGATCAGCAGCGATGCCGCCGTGCGCCTGCAGAAGCTCAAGGCCAACGAATGCCAGGTCAGCGGCTATCCGCGTCCGCAGGACATCGAGGAGATGAAAAAGGACCCGAAACTCAAGGTCCTCAGTCAGCCGGGCTTCAACCTGGGCTTCCTGGCCTACAACGTTACGCATCCGCCGCTGGACCAGCTCAAGGTGCGTCAGGCGCTGGACATGGCCATCGACAAGCCAGCAATCATCAAGGCGGTTTATCAGAGTGCAGGCCAGCTGGCTGAAAATGCCCTGCCGCCGGGTCAGTGGAGCTTCGATCCGACCATCAAGGACGCCCCGCACGACCTGACCAAAGCCAAACAACTGCTCAAGGAAGCAGGTGTGGCACCGGGTACCAAAATCGATCTGTGGGCCATGACCGTCCAGCGCGCGTCGAACCCCAATGCACGCATGTCGGCTCAGATGATTCAGTCCGACTGGGAGAAGATCGGTATCAAGGCCAACATCGTCAGCTATGAATGGGGCGAATACATCAAGCGCGCCAAGGCCGGCGAACATGACGCAATGATCTATGGCTGGACCGGTGACAACGGCGACCCCGACAACTGGCTCGGCGTGCTTTACAGCTGCGCAGCCGTCAAAGGCAGCAACTACGCCAAGTGGTGCGACCCGGCTTACGACAAGCTGGTGCAGAAGGCCAAGCTGACCAGCAACCGCGATGAGCGCATCAAGCTCTATCAGCAGGCTCAGCACATTCTCAAGCAGCAGGTGCCGATCACCCCGATTGCCAACTCCAAGGTGTTTCAGCCAATGCGCCAGGAAGTGCAGGACTTCAAGATCAGCCCCTTCGGCCTGACACCCTTTTATGGTGTCAGCCTGGGAACAGTGAAGTAACAACACAGCGCCAACCGGGTGCATTTTTCTCACCCGGTTGCGCTTTATTGGTGCACGAAACAATTGAAAAAGCGTCGCGCAAACGATCAACTACCAAGAAAGTTACACTTTCGCGACATTCCTGTACGATCGTGCCACTCTTTGTCGCTTCTTTCGCCTCACTGTCTTGCTTTGGGTATGGCCCCTGCATAAGTATCGGACGGATCGGCTCACGAGGTCGTTCCCTCTAATCAAAAATGACAACAACTGAGGCAACCATGCTCAAACACGCGGTCATTCCGTTTCTGGTCGGCGCCAGCTTGCTCGCCAGCGCACCTTTCGCTCACGCTGCATCGAATCTGGTGTTCTGTTCCGAGGGCAGCCCTGCGGGCTTCGATCCAGGTCAATACACCACAGGTACTGACTTCGACGCCTCAGCCGAGACCATTTTCAATCGCTTGAGCCAGTTTGAACGCGGCGGCACCGCCGTGGTGCCAGGTCTGGCAACCAAATGGGACATCTCCGACGATGGCCTGACGTACACCTTCCACCTTCGTGAAGGCGTCAAGTTCCACACCACGTCCTACTTCAAGCCGACCCGTGAATTCAATGCCGATGACGTGCTGTTCACGTTCAATCGCATGATCGACAAGGACATGCCTTACCGCAAAGCGTATCCGACCGAGTTCCCGTACTTCACCGATATGGCGATGGACACCAACATCACCAAAATCGAGAAGATCGACGACCACACCGTCAAGTTCGTTCTGGGCAAGGTCGACGCCGCGTTCATCCAGAACATGGCGATGAGCTTCGCGTCCATCCAGTCCGCAGAATATGCCGCCCAGCTGCTGAAGGAAGGCAAGCCGGAGCTGATCAACCAGCAGCCGATCGGCACTGGTCCGTTCGTGTTCAAGAGCTACCAGAAAGACTCCAACATCCGTTACACCGGCAACAAGGATTACTGGAAGCCTGAGGACGTCAAGGTCGACAACCTGATCTTCGCCATCACCACCGATGCTTCGGTGCGCATGCAGAAGCTCAAGAAAAACGAATGCCAGATCACTGCCTACCCGCGTCCTGCCGACCTCGAACCGCTCAAGGCCGACAAGAACCTGAAGATGCCCGATCAGGCAGGCTTCAACCTGGGGTACATCGCCTACAACGTGATGCCTGAGATCAAGGGCGAAGACCATCCAAATCCCCTGGCTCAGTTGAAAGTGCGTCAGGCGCTGGACATGGCGGTCAACAAGCAGCAGATCATCGACTCGGTTTATCAGGGTGCAGGCCAATTGGCGGTCAACGCCATGCCGCCGACCCAGTGGTCCTATGACACCACCATCAAGGACGCCAAGTACGATCCCGAGAAAGCTCGCGAGCTGCTCAAGGAAGCCGGTATCAAGGAAGGCACCGAAATCACCCTGTGGGCGATGCCGGTTCAGCGTCCTTACAACCCCAACGCCAAACTGATGGCCGAGATGCTCCAGTCCGACTGGAAGAAGATCGGTATCAACGCCAAGATCGTCAGCTATGAATGGGGCGAGTACATCAAGCGCGCCAAGAATGGCGAGAACGGCGCCATGCTGATTGGCTGGAGCGGTGACAATGGTGACCCGGACAACTGGCTCGGCACCCTGTTCGGCTGCGACGCACTGAATGGCAACAACTTTGCCAAATGGTGTGACAAGCCGTTCGACACGCTGATCCATCAGGCCAAGGAAACGTCCGATCAGGCCAAGCGCACCGAGCTGTACAAACAGGCGCAACACCTCCTGAAAGACGCCGTGCCAATGACGCCTATTGCGCACTCGACGGTCTATCAACCCATGCGCACCAGCGTGCAGGACTTCAAGATCAGCCCGTTTGGCTTGAACTCCTTTTACGGTGTGAGCGTGAGCGGCAAGTAAAAGTGACAGCTTGCTGCGCCGCTCATCCGGCGCAGCAAACCGCTCTACTTGAATAGCAAGCCCCGAGCGATGGGTTGAAAAAGTGCCGATAACGGCATTCTTCTACTATCACTAAGATATTTCCTACGAGCTTTGCAGCCTTCGAGCCTATATACCGCGGGCCTCTGACGACTTACCGTCGAAGGGCAGCGGCAATGGCAGGAAGCCCGTCGCTTCGTGTCCAGGTGCGCCGGGCATGTCGTGCGAAGTTGCGTGGGGCGACGCCTTTGGGCCAGTTAGACATTCGAGCCTCGGCTCATCCTTCGAGGATAGGGATCATCATGCGTAAAACTCTTGCGATGACGTCGTGCCTGGGACTGTTGGCACTGGCCCCGTTTGCCCAGGCGGCAAGCAATCTGGTGTTTTGCTCCGAAGCGAGTCCGGCTGGCTTCGACGGTGCGCAATACACCTCCTCCACCGATAACGATGCATCCGAGCCGATCTACAATCGACTCACCGAATTCAAGCAAGGCGACACCACCGTGGTTCCAGCGCTGGCGACTTCCTGGGACATCTCGGAAGACGGCCTGGTCTACACGTTTCATCTGCGCGAGGGCGTGAAGTTCCACAGCAACAAGAACTTCAAACCCAGCCGTGACTTCAACGCCGACGATGTGCTGTTCACCTTCAATCGCATGCTCAAGCCCGATCATCCGTTCCGTGTCGCTTACCCGACCGAGTTCCCCTACTTCACCAGCATGGGCCTGAACAAGAAGATCAAGTCCGTCGAGAAGACCGACCCGCTGACCGTCGTGTTCACCCTCAATACGGTCGATGCGGCCTTCATTCAGAACATCGCGATGAACTTCGCCGGCATCCTCTCCGCCGAGTACGCCGAACAGCTGATGGCCAAGGGTGACGTACGCGACATCAACCAGCAGCCTATCGGCACAGGCCCGTTCGTGTTTCAGCGTTATCAGAAGGATTCGCAGATTCGCTACAAGGGCAACAAGGAGTTCTGGGACCCGAGCCGGGTGAAAATCGATCAGTTGATCTTCGCCATCGTGACCGACGCCTCTGCGCGCATGCAAAAGCTCAAGGCCAATGAATGCCAGGTCTCGGTCAACCCGCGCCCGGCGGACCTCGCCAGCCTCAAGGCAGACAAAAGCCTGCAAATCATCGAGAAACCAGGCTTCAATCTCGGCTACATCGCCTACAACGTGCGCCACGAACCGTTGGGCAAGCTGGAAGTGCGTCAGGCGCTGGACATGGCCGTCAACAAGAAGGCGATCATCAACGCGGTTTACCAAGGCGCAGGGCAACTGGCAGTCAACGCCATGCCACCGACCCAGTGGTCCTATGACGACACTATCAAGGACGCCCCCTACGACCCGGAAAAAGCCAGGACCCTGTTGCGTGCCGCAGGCGTCAAGGAAGGCACCGAACTGACCCTGTGGGCCATGCCGGTTCAGCGCCCTTACAACCCTAACGCCAAACTGATGGCCGAAATGCTTCAGGCCGACTGGGCCAAGGTCGGCATCAAGGTCAAGATCGTCAGTTACGAATGGGGTGAATACCTCAAACGCACCAAAAATGGCGAGCACGATATCTCGCTGATCGGCTGGACTGGTGACAACGGTGACCCGGACAACTGGCTGGGCACGCTTTACAGCTGCGCCGCGATTGGCGGCAACAACTACTCGATGTGGTGCGACGAAAAATACGACCAACTGGTCAAGGCCGCGGTTGCGACCACTGACCGCGCGAAGCGTACCGACCTGTACCAACAGGCGCAGCGCTACCTCAAGGAGCAGGTGCCAATCACACCGGTTGCCCACTCGACCGTCAATCAGCCATTGCGCGCCGAGGTCAGGGACTTCCACGTCAGCCCGTTCGGTCGCAACAATTTTTCAGGCGTCAGCATCGTCGATTGATCGAAAACTCCGCACGCCCTCGCCGTCTTGTGTCACGGCGAGAGCGGGCACTTGCGCGTCGATACCTATAACAACGCAGGACCCAAAGTCCTGCACCACCAAAAGCCAGGCTTAAAGAACTGGCATATAAAAAAGTGATAAAGGGAGCTGCACATCGTGAAAACAACTAGCACTGCATTATTGGCATTGTCTCTCTCGTCGTTTGGCGCACTGGTTCAGGCTGAACCGGCAAGCCAGACGTTCGTACCGACCGAGCTGAGTTCAAAGAATGCACAGGCCGACGCCAACGGCTTTATCGAAGACCAACACCTGACCGGCACGACCCGTAACTGGTACGCCAATGAACTCAAGCGTCGCGGCGAAGTGTTCCGCTACAACGACAACGGCGTTGCCGAGCAGACCTCGCGTCGCATCAACTGGCAGCAGGGCACGATCGTCAACTACACCTCCGGTTATACGCAGGGCGTTGTAGGTTTCTCCACCGAACTGGCGCTGTACAACGCCATTGCGCTGGACCGTGACACCGACGACTTTGCCGGCAACTCCAACCGTACCCTGGCACACAGTGACGGTGATGCAGTGGGTCAGTGGAGCAAGATGGGCCTGGGCAACGTGAAGGCGCGGGTTTCCAACACCGTCCTGACCATGGGTCGCCAATCGGTGAACACCCCGGTCATCGCCTTCATCGGCAACCGCGCACTGCCGTCCAGTTTCCAGGGTTTTGCAGTCCAGAGCGACGAATTCAACAACCTGTCCCTGCAGGGCGGCAGCTTCGACCGCGTATCGCCACGTATGGAACAGAGCCTGGACAAGTTCCGCTCCGAGTACGGTGATCGCAGCAAGACGGCCGACCGTCTGGACATGTTTGGTGGTGACTACAAGCCGACCGACAGCCTGACCGCCAGCTTCTATGCGTCCAACCTCGAAGACTTCTGGCACCAGTACTACTTCGGCTTCACCCACGAACTGGGTGACAGCAAGGTGTTCGCCCTCAGCACCAACCTGAACTACTACAAGACCAAGGATGCAGGTCAGAGCAAGCTGGGCGCGATCGACAACGATACCTACAGCCTGTCCTTCACCGGTACACATAACGCGCACAGCATCAGCGTTGCGTACCAGGAAGTTAACGGTAACGAGTATTTCGACTACGCCCACGACACCAACGCGATTTTCCTGGCCAACTCCCTGCTCTCGGACTTCAACGGCCCGAACGAGAAGTCCCTGCAGGTCGCTTACGTACTGAACATGGCCGAATATGGCGTGCCGGGCCTGAAATTCAACATCTACCAGGCACGTGGCTGGGACATCGACGGTACGCACTACAAGGGCACCGGCTACACCGACGTACTGGCAATGGACGGCGAGACTCACTACGAATACGGCATTGGTTCGTCGTACTCCGTGCAGTCCGGCCCGCTCAAGGCCACTGCCATCCGCGCCACCTACACCACGCACCGCGCCAGCGAGAATCAGGCTGATGGCAACATCAACGAATTCCGTCTGGTGACCACCGTTCCGTTCAACATTCTTTGATTCGCTGAAAACCGTTGGGGCGCAAGGCAATGGCCTTGCGCCTCATCATCACCATCGGCGTCAACTCTATGGAGGGTTCACAATGAAACTGTTATCGCTACGAAACTCGATCGCCCTGGCCCTGCTCAGCGTCGCCGTCAGTGTTTCGGCAAAACCCCTGGTGGTCTGCACCGAAGCCAGCCCCGAAGGCTTCGACATGGTGCAATACACAACAGCAGTGACGGCCGATGCCGTGGCTGAAACCGTGTTCAACCGCCTCGCGGATTTCAAACCCGGTACCACGGAAGTGATTCCTGCGCTGGCTGACTCCTGGGAGATCAGCGACGACGGCCTGACGTACACCTTCCACCTGCGTAAAGGCGTCAAGTTCCACACCACCGATTACTTCAAACCGACCCGCGACATGAACGCCGACGATGTGCTCTGGAGTTTTCAGCGTCAGCTGGACCCGAAGCACCCGTGGCATGACAAGTCGAGCGTCGGCTTCCCCTACTTTGAAAGCATGGGCTTCAAAGAGCTGCTGAAAAGCGTCGAGAAAACTGACGACTACACCGTCAAGTTCACCCTGACCCGCCGCGAAGCACCATTCCTGGCCGACCTCGCGATGGCCTTCGCGTCGATCTATCCGGCTGAATACGCTGACCAACTGTTGAAAGCCAACAGGACCGGCGACCTCAACAGCAAGCCGATCGGCACCGGCCCGTTCATCTTCCAGCGCTATGCCAAGGATGCGCAGGTACGCTTCAAGGCAAACCCGGACTACTTCCGCGGCAAGCCGCCTGCCGATGCCTTGATTCTGGCAATCGCCACCGACAACAACGTGCGCCTGCAGAAGCTCAAGGCCAACGAATGTCAGATCGCGCTGTATCCGAAGCCGGACGACGTACCGAGCATCAAGAAAGACCCGAATCTGAAAATCGATGAGCTGGAGGCAATGACCACCGGCTACATCGCTATCAACACCACGCACAAGTACCTGAGCGACGTGCGCGTCCGCAAAGCCATTGACATGACGTTCGACAAGAACGCTTATGTCAACGCGGTGTTCGGCAAGGGCAACGCGCTGGTAGCGGTCAACCCGTATCCGCCGACCCTGCTGGGTTATAACAAAGACCTGAAAAACCCACCGATTGACCTCGACAAGGCACGCGCCTTGCTGAAGGAAGCTGGCGTTCCGGAAGGCACCACGTTTACCCTGTTCACCCGCAACGGCGGCGGACCAACCAACCCCAACCCGATGCTCGGCGCGCAAATGATGCAATCCGACCTGGCGAAGATCGGCATCAAGATCGACATCCGCGTCATGGAATGGGGTGAAATGCTCAAACGTGCCAAGAATGGCGAACATGACATGGTGTCTGCTGGCTGGGCAGGCGACAATGGCGACCCTGATAACTTCCTGACTCCGATGCTGAGCTGTGAAGCGGCGAAAAACGGCGAGAACTACGCCCGCTGGTGCAACGCCGATTTCCAGAAGCTGATCGATAAGGCGCGTGAAACAGTGAACCCCGAGGAGCGCGCTGGGCTCTATGAACAGGCCCAGGCCATATTCAACAAGGATCAGCCATGGATCAGCATGGCTCACACCAGAATGTTCACCGCCATGCGTAAAAATGTGGAGGGCTACCAAATCAGCCCGCTCACAACCAACAACTTCGCCACTACCCAGGTGAAGTAGAAAAACAATCCGGCGAGCTCATAACCCGAGACTCGCCGGAGCATGCCTAACCGGCTGATGAGGTACACACCAAGATGTTTAGTTTTATCGCCCGCCGAGTGGGGTTGCTGATACCCACTTTCTTCGGCATCACCTTATTGACCTTCGCCCTGATTCGTCTGATTCCGGGCGACCCGGTCGAAGTCATGATGGGTGAGCGCCGTGTCGATCCGGAAATGCACGCTCAGGCCATGGAACGTCTGGGTCTGAACAAACCCCTCTACGCCCAGTACATCGATTACATCGGCAAGCTCGCCCAGGGCGACCTTGGTGAATCGTTGCGTACACGCACCAGTGTCTGGTCCGAATTCACTTCGCTGTTCCCGGCAACCCTGGAGTTGTCGCTGGCGGCGCTGATTTTCGCGGGTATTCTCGGCCTGCTGGCCGGGGTGATCGCCGCACTCAAGCGAGGGTCCCTGTTCGACCATGGGGTCATGGGGATTTCCCTCGCTGGCTATTCCATGCCGATCTTCTGGTGGGGCCTGATCCTCATCATGTTCTTCTCGGTAACACTGGGATGGACCCCTGTTTCCGGGCGGATCGACCTGCTGTACGACATTCCGCCGGTCACCGGCTTCATGCTGATCGACACGCTGCTGAGTGACGAACAGGGTGCGTTTCTCGATGCCCTGCACCACATGATTCTGCCGGCCATCGTGCTGGGTACCATCCCGCTGGCGGTGATCGCCCGGATGACCCGCTCGTCGATGCTCGAAGTATTGCGGGAAGACTACGTGCGAACCGCCCGCGCCAAAGGCCTGTCGCCTGCCCGTGTGGTCTTCGTTCACGGCCTGCGCAACGCGCTGATTCCGGTACTGACCGTGTTCGGCCTGCAAATCGGTACGTTGTTGGCCGGTGCGGTACTCACCGAAACGATCTTCTCCTGGCCGGGTATCGGCAAGTGGTTGATCGAAGCCATTGGCGCCCGGGACTACCCGGTCGTGCAAAACGGCATTCTGCTGATCGCCTGTCTGGTGATCCTGGTCAATTTCGTGGTGGATATCCTCTACGGCTTTGCCAACCCACGCATTCGTCACCAGCGCTGAGATCATCGATATGAGCACCCCTACTCCTGCGGTAGCAGTCGATCAAAGCCTGCTTTACCCATCCCCGTACAAAGAATTCTGGCAAGCCTTCTCGAAAAACAAAGGCGCGGTTGCCGGCCTGCTGTTCATGACCCTGATCGTGTTCTGCGCCCTGTTCGCGCCCTGGGTTGCCCCCCATGACCCGAGCGAGCAATACCGCGACTTCCTGCTCACGCCGCCGGTGTGGCTTGAAGGCGGTCAATGGCAATTCATCCTCGGCACCGACGAGCTGGGCCGCGACCTGCTGTCACGCCTGATCCAGGGTTCGCGCCTGTCGCTGCTGATCGGTCTGGCATCGGTGGTCATGTCGCTGATCCCAGGCATTCTGCTGGGCCTGCTGGCGGGCTTTTTCCCGCGCATTCTGGGCCCTTCGGTGATGCGCCTGATGGACATCATGCTGGCCCTGCCCTCGCTGCTGCTGGCTGTGGCCATCGTGGCGATCCTCGGCCCTGGCCTGATCAACACCGTGATCGCCATCGCGATCGTGTCGCTGCCTTCCTATGTTCGTCTGACCCGCGCTGCGGTGATGGGCGAACTGAACCGCGACTACGTGACGGCCGCCCGTCTGGCCGGCGCCACCCTGCCGCGCCTGATGTTCATCACCGTGCTGCCCAACTGCATGGCACCGCTGATCGTTCAGGCCACCCTGAGCTTCTCGTCGGCGATTCTCGATGCCGCAGCGCTGGGCTTCTTGGGTCTGGGCGTACAGCCACCGACGCCTGAGTGGGGCACCATGCTCGCCTCGGCGCGCGACTACATCGAACGTGCCTGGTGGGTCGTGAGCCTGCCCGGTCTGACCATTTTGCTCAGCGTGCTGGCAATCAACCTGATGGGCGACGGTCTGCGCGATGCGCTGGACCCGAAACTCAAGAACGCCGCCTGAGGAGATTCGCATGTCACTTCTTGAAATCAAGAATCTCAACGTCCGCTTCGGCGACGCCAAGGCCGTACCTGTTGTGGACGGCCTGTCCCTGAGCGTCGAAAAGGGTGAAGTACTGGCCATCGTCGGCGAATCGGGTTCCGGTAAATCGGTGACCATGATGGCGCTGATGGGGCTGATCGACTCCCCCGGCATCATCACCGCCGACGCGCTCAATTTCGACGGCAACGACCTGCTCAAGCTCAACGCACGGCAGCGTCGACGCATTATCGGCAAAGACCTGGCGATGGTCTTTCAGGACCCGATGACCGCTCTGAACCCCAGTTACACCGTGGGCTTCCAGATCGAGGAAGTGCTGCGCCAGCACCTGAACATGTCGGGCAAGGCTGCACGCCAGCGTGCACTGGAACTGCTGGAAAAGGTCGAGATCCCTGGCGCCGCCGCGCGACTGAATGCCTACCCGCACCAATTGTCCGGCGGCATGAGCCAGCGTGTGGCGATTGCCATGGCGATTGCCGGCGAACCGAAACTGCTGATCGCCGACGAACCGACCACCGCGCTGGACGTGACCATTCAGGCGCAGATCATGGAGCTGCTGCTGAGCCTGCAAAAAGAGCAGGACATGGCACTGGTGCTGATTACTCACGACCTGGCTGTCGTGGCCGAAACCGCCCAGCGTGTCTGCGTGATGTACGCCGGTCAGGCCGTCGAAGTCGGGCAGGTGCCGGGGCTGTTCGATGTCCCTGCCCACCCGTACAGCGAAGCCTTGCTGGCCGCCATTCCCGAGCACAGCATGGGCGCCGAGCGCCTCGCCACGCTGCCGGGCATGGTCCCGGGCCGCTATGACCGTCCACAGGGTTGCCTGCTGTCACCGCGCTGCCCGTACGTGCGCGACAACTGCCGAACCGAACGCCCTGCCCTTGATCCCAAGGCGCACAGTCTGGCGCGCTGCTTCTATCCCTTGAATCAGGAGGTGGCGTAATGAGCGTCGTACTTACCGCCCGCGACCTTACCCGTCACTACGAAGTCTCCCGCGGCCTGTTCAAGGGCACAGCGCTGGTGCGTGCGCTTAACGGCGTGTCCTTCGAACTGGAAGCCGGCAAGACCCTGGCTGTGGTCGGCGAGTCCGGCTGTGGCAAATCGACACTGGCGCGCGCGCTGACGCTGATCGAAGAGCCTTCATCCGGCTCGCTGAAAATCGCCGGTCAGGAAGTTGCCGGGGCCAGCAAGGCCGAGCGCAAGCAGTTGCGCAAGGACGTGCAGATGGTCTTCCAGAGCCCTTATGCCTCGCTCAACCCGAGGCAGAAAGTCGGGGATCAGCTCGGCGAGCCGCTGCTGATCAACACCAGCCTGTCAGCCGCCGAACGCCGCGAGAAAGTCCAGGCGATGATGGCCCAGGTCGGTTTGCGCCCTGAGCACTATCAGCGCTACCCGCACATGTTCTCCGGCGGTCAGCGTCAGCGTATCGCGCTGGCCCGGGCAATGATGCTGCAGCCCAAGGTGCTGGTAGCGGACGAGCCGACTTCAGCACTGGACGTGTCGATTCAGGCGCAGGTACTGAACCTGTTCATGGACCTGCAGCAGGAATTCAACACCGCCTACGTGTTCATCTCCCACAACCTGTCGGTGGTGCGCCATGTCGCCGATACGGTATTGGTGATGTACCTGGGCCGGCCTGCGGAAATGGGTCCCAAGGAAGAGATCTACAACCGTCCGCTGCACCCGTACACCCAGGCGCTGCTGTCGGCGACTCCGACCATCCATCCGGACCCGCTCAAGCCGAAGATCAAGATCGTCGGCGAGCTGCCCAACCCACTCAACCCACCAAGCGGCTGCGCCTTCCACAAGCGCTGCCCCTATGCGACCGAGCGTTGTGCAGCCGAAGTGCCAGAGCTGCGCCTGGTGGATAACCGCCAGGTGGCTTGCCACTATGCCGAGCAATTTGTAGCGGGGTAGCTAAAAGCCAAAAGACTATCGTGCCCACGCTCCAGCGCTCAGCGTTATACACAAGTACGCTTTTGATTCTGGCCAGCGGCCGTGGGAGCGAGCTTGCTCACGAAGAGGCCAGTAAATCCCCTGAAAATGGGGCGTCTGGGCCATCCTATTCGTGAGCAAGCTCACTTCCACAGGGCTCTTGGACGCCCCGCGTCCGATTTTGAGTACGTGGTGCGGCGCAGATTTGTGACGCAGAGCGTCAACCAAGGCATTCCCACGCTGGAGCGTGAGGAACGATACTCTCAACTATCGTGCGATGCTTAATACACATCCCGCCGATAACGCCCTTCCTCGATCAATTCGCTGATCGCCTGCTCGCCCAGCACCTCGTTCAACACCTGATCCACGCCCGCCGCCATACCCAGCAAGCTGCCACAGATGTAAATCGCAGCCCCTTCGTCGAGCCATAGACGCAGTTCATCGGCCGCCTCGCGCAAGCGATCCTGCACGTAGATTTTCTCTGCCTGATCGCGGGAAAAAGCCAGGTCCAGGCGCGTCAGGAGACCAGCCTCCAGCCAGCCCTGCAGCTCAGCGCCGCAATGAAAGTCATGCGCCCGGTTACGTTCGCCGAACAACAACCAGTTGCGCACCTGCCCTTGAGCGATACGCGCCTTGAGCAGGCTGCGTAAACCGGCCAGCCCCGTACCATTGCCCAACAGGATCAGCGGGACAGGTTCGACAGGCAGATGAAAGCTGCTGTTACGGCGCAAACGCAGGCTGACGGCACCGCCTACGGCACAATGTTCGGTAAGCCACCCCGAACCCAGCCCCAGGCTACCGTCGGCATGCACTTCCTGACGCACGATGAGTTGCAGAATACCGTCCTGCGCAATCGAGGCAATCGAGTATTCACGTACGGAGACCGGCACCAGCGCATCGATCAACGCTTGCGCATGCAGCCCCACCAGATGTGAACGGTTCTGCGGTAACTGGCGGCTTTCCAGCGCCTGCGCGAGCGGCTCCTGCAAGCCATCCACGCTGACCGATGCGCCCGGATCGACACCCAGCCCGGCGAGAAACGGCTCGATGACCTGCAGTGTGTGGCGCGGCATCACCTCGACCAGATCCCCCGCCTGCCAATGCGCAAGGGTTGGCGGCGTCAGGTCCAGCAGATAGACCTCCGAACCACTGCTGCCAGCGTTTAAAAGCACGCGCCGGGCCAGCGTCCAGTTCTCGAAAACCGGTGTCTGCCAGTGCGCTGCCGGCACGGAGCCAGTCAACGGCCCCAATTGCTGCTGCCAGTGTTGCAGGGCCACAGGATCGGCGCTGTCCACTTCAACAGGCGGAAACACGCTGCGCCCGCCCTGCTCGGTCAACCAGTCATGCAAACGATGGGCAAAGCCGCAAAAATGCGGATACTGCCGGTCGCCGAGCGCCAGAACGGCGTAATCGAGCTGGTTCAGTGAAAGCGGACTACCCAGCAGATTGCGCTCAAAACGTCGGGCACTGTCCGGTGCCTCTCCGTCACCAAAGGTACTGACAACGAACAAGGCATTGCGGCTTCGGCATAGCTCTTCTTCGCTCAGATCGCCCAGTTGCTTCACGCGCACCGACAATCCTGAAGCCTGCAACTGGCCAGCGGTCTGCCAGGCCAATTGCTCGGAGAAACCGCTTTGACTGGCGAAACAGACGAGCCAGGATGCGTCATCGTCGTGGTCATCACCCTGGACCTCGCCGCGTGCACGCTCGATATCACGCTTCTTGCGACGTCGATCCAGGTACAGCAACCAGCCAGTAATGAAGAACAGCGGCATCAGCAACGATGCGCCGGTCATGATGATTCGACCGACGAGCCCGAAGTAGCTGCCGACGTGCAGCGCATAATTGCTGGCCAGCAATTGCGCACCGAAACTGCGCTCGGCATAGCGTACAACCGAGCTGACCTGACCATTGGCCGGATCAAGGGTGATGGTGTTCAGCGCGCGCGGGTGCGGTGAATCCTTGAGCAGGTAAAACACCGTGGCAGGCTGACCGCCCGCAGCAGGCAGGCGCAGGTTGTAAGCGCGCAAGTCCGGCCCGGCGGCCTTCTGGATACTGTCCCAGACCGCTACGTAATCGACCACCAAGGGCGATCTTCCAGCAGCCTTGGCTGGCGCAGCGACGTCTTCGTTGAGCGGCGAATCCCCGATCAGTTTATTCAGACCGTTGCTCACCCAGTCATACGACCAGGTGAGTCCCGTGAGGGCGAACAACAGGTAGAACAACAGGCACCAGGTGCCGAAGACCGAATGCAGGTCCCAATTGAAACTTCGGCCTTTCTTTGCCCAGTCAATCGTCAGCCAGACCCGCCAGTTCCGCACTGCGCGAGGCCAGCGCAGGTACAGCCCGGACAGGCAAAAGAACACCAGAATCAGCGTACACGCCGCCGTAACCTGCTTGCCCGCCTCGCCCATGGCCAGATAACGGTGCAGCTTCAGGACAAAGTCGAAAAAACCCTCCCCTACTGCATTGCCTTTAAGCTCGCCGGTGTAGGGGTCGAAATTGCGTTTGGGGCTTCGACGCTCACCTGCTTTGGGCGTGAAAAACACCTGGGCGACACGGTTGCCAGTGGTTTCGACACGCAGAATAGCGACCGTCAGGCCGGTAGTGGCCTCCAGCCTGCGCACCAGCTCAACGGGTGGCAGCGTGGCACCACGCGACTCGACCAATAGCACATTCGGGTTCAGCGCGTCGAGAATTTCGTCCTCGAACGAATACAGCGCACCGGTCATCCCCATTAGGGTCAACACCAGACCTGCCGTGATCCCGAAGAACCAGTGCAACTGAAACAGGACTTTCTTCAGCACGCTCGCCACTCTCACTCATATTTCGCGGCGCAATTAATGCACTGACGGCCATGGCCTGTCTATCTGTAACGTGTCTTTTGCATGTTTCAACGCTTCGAGCAATTTGCTCATCTCGCGAACGTAATCGGTCTTGCAAACCTCGACCGAGGCAAGGGCCGAGAGCTGGTCACGCTTGCCCACTTCGACGTCCAGCGCTGCACGCTTTTCGTCAACCGCTGCTTGCAGTTCGGTCAACTGCGTTCGCTGCTTTTCCCTCAAGCCTACCAACTGATCCTGGAACGTATCGGGTTTCGGCAAAAAAAACGCTGCACTCATCGTACGGATCAGCGCCTCAAGGCTTATATAACTATTTTTTTACGGGCAAAAAAAAGCCCACTTTCATGGGCTTTTTCTGACGCAGGTAATTTACAGGTAGAACGACTTCAATGGCGGGAAGCCATTGAATTCTACTGCGCTGTAGCTGGTGGTGTAGGCACCGGTGGACAACCAGTACATACGGTCACCGATGGCCAGGTTGAGTGGCAGACCGTACTTGTAGTTTTCGTACATGATGTCGGCGCTGTCGCAGGTAGGGCCGGCGATAACCACTTCTTCCATTTCGCCTTTTTTCTCGGTCCAGATCGGAAACTTGATGGCTTCGTCCATGGTTTCGATCAGACCGGAGAACTTGCCCACGTCGGTGTATACCCAACGCTCGACCGCAGTACGCGACTTACGGGCGACCAATACCACTTCGCTGACCAGAATACCGGCGTTGGAGATCAGCGAACGGCCTGGCTCCAGAATGATTTCCGGCAGGTCATCACCGAAGTCTTCCTTCAGGAAGCGGATGATCTCTTCAGCGTAGGTTTCGAGGCTGTTGGTGCGGGTGATGTAGTTAGCCGGGAAGCCGCCACCCATGTTGATCAGCTTGAGAACGATGCCGTCTTCTTCTTTCAGACGCTCGAAGATCACTTTGACCTTGGCAATGGCAGCATCCCAGACGCTGATGTCGCGCTGCTGCGAGCCGACGTGGAAGGAGATGCCGTAAGGCACCAGACCCAGGTCGCGGGCAAGAATCAGCAGGTCCATGGCCATGTCGGTCTGGCAGCCGAATTTGCGCGACAGAGGCCAGTCGGCAGTGGTCGAACCTTCGGTCAGAATGCGCACATAGACTTTCGCGCCCGGTGCAGCCTTGGCAATGTTACGCAGGTCGGCTTCGGAGTCGGTCGCAAACAAACGCACGCCCTTCTCGTAGAAGTAGCGAATGTCCTTGGATTTCTTGATGGTGTTGCCGTAGCTCATGCGCTCCGGACCGACACCACAGCTCAGGACCTTGTCCAGCTCGTAGATCGACGCAATGTCGAAGCTCGAACCCTTTTCCTTGAGCAGATTGATGACTTCAACGGCAGGGTTGGCCTTGACCGCATAATAAACCTTGGCGAATTCGAAGCCCGCACGCAGGTCGTCATATGCCTTGCTGATGATGTCAGTATCAATGACCACGAACGGGGTTTCTTGCTTGTCAGCGAACGCCTTCATTTTCTTGAAGGTTTCGGCTGAGTAGTAGTCTTCGACATTGATCGGCATGCTGCTGGAACTCCTATTGGCAAACGGTATTGGTCAATGGGTACAAATGAACGCCCTCCGTATCCCCACTTTGGTTCGCCTACTTCCCAAGGCATGTCGCCGAAAGCAAAAAGGCCCTGAAGGGCTGCCTTCCTGGCCTTGCTGTCTCGTCGTCAGTACTTGAGCCGGATGGATCGTTTCCAGCATGGACGTTCGGCGCGAACTTTAGGACCTGAGGGGCCGGATATCAACAAAAAATGTCGCGTTTTTGCACAGGGCTCTTGAGTTGCCTTCCCAAGGACCTGTTTAACCGACCTGCATGACAGGCAGATGTTCCCCACCTCCGTCGCCAATGCCTTTTCGCAGCACGCTGGGCATCACCTTATTCACCGGCACGCAAAGCAAATCAGCCTGTCAGTTCTGTCAGTAGACGGATGCAGGGGTTGCGCGCTCAATAAACAGCTCAGACCGCCTTTTCAGGTAACGATCATGGATGACCGACACCTTCACGCCGCAAGCTCCGTTGCGCCCAGTGCAGTTCAAGCCCGGTGGCAAGCCTTCGGCTTCGGATCTGCCGAAAGTCATCGCCAACGTCACGCCCGTACCAGGACACACACCGACTTTCAGCCGACTAATATTTATGTAACGAAAGGCGATCGGCTGGAAATCACAGCAACCACTCTGTACATGAATCTGGTGTCTGCAGTGATCGGGGTGCCAGAACTGGATACCCCCACCTCGTACCCGCTGAACCGTGGCATGAACGTTCTTGTCGCTACCAACACAGGCCTGCTGGGCTTCACCAACCTGGACCCCCTTGGCCACGTGGTTCTGGACATAACAGGACAGTACAACCATGTGCCGTTTTTCAGAATGGATATGACCAATCTGGAATGGGAACAGCAAATGGCGCACTACAGCGAAGCGCCTGTCGTGCTGCTTACCAGCCCGAGGGCTATTGTCGTGGTGCGCTATCAGAGCGCACAGCTCTACCTGACCGATCCCGTAAAGCTGATGGGCAATTTCGATGGTGCCATTAGCGCGCAGGATGGTATTTCAGGCTTGATCGACTACGGCACGATGGAATGGGCGCTTGATCCCAGTAAACATTTCTACGTGGAAGCGGACCGGCTTTACATGTTTGCCACAAACGGTCATATGGGGTTTAACGGATCGGCTGCGCTGGCGCGTTTATTGTCGACCGCCCCTGAAGATGGTTGGGGCCCTTGGCACGAAAGCGGCCATCAACGACAACTCAGCCCTATGACATGGGGCACCGGCACCGGAATGACAGAGGTCACGGTCAATCTCTACTCGATGGCCGCCCAAGAGTTTTTCCTTGGCCGTGCTACAGGCGCCGACTCCAGTTACCCCCCCGTGAAAGAGTACCTGGCCAGTAGCCTGCGAGCGTACGACAACATCAAGGAGGCCGGACACAAGCTTGTCATGCTCTGGCAATTGCGTCTTAGCTTCGGTACTTCGTTCTACCCGCAATTGCACCAGCGCTATCGGCTCATGCACAACCCGCCCACCGTCAGCGACGATAAAGCGCAGCGCTTCATCGTCGAAACCTCGCTGCTGAGCCACCTCAACCTGGCGGAATTCTTTGATCGCTGGGGGTTGTACCCAACCCCTGAAACCCTCAACCAGATCGCCGACCTGCCCGCATTGACGCGGGCCATTTGGGAAAATGACGCTGAGACGACGATCCCAATCGATCTGCCGTTGCTCACTTACACCCCGCCGCTTGCCCATATCCTGTCCAGCGTGCACGCTACCTTTCAAGACCGGATAAAGTTTACCGTTGCCAAGCAATGGTACACGCCATACCGTTACGAAATAACGCTCAACGGCACGTTAGTGGCGTGGGCAGACAACGGCGAACACGTGGGTTGTGAAGCCCGTATCGAGGAAGGCATCGCCTACGTTGAAGCCAGCACTCCCCTCTCCGAAGGGGATGAGGCGTCAGTCAAGGTGTTTGCTGGAGGCAAGCCATACACTGTGGCCAGCACCGCATCACGACCCATCCTGCTGTTCAATATCAAGGCCATGTTTACCGATGACCGTTGTGCTGAACTGAGGCCCGGCATTACCCAGCCAAGGCTTGACGTTCTTTTCTTCAATCTGGAGAAAGAAAAGACCGATGAACTGCACGGCCGACTATTGAACCGTGCACAACGGTTGCTCCTGCAAAAAACCATAAGAAGCGTGATCGTCAGCGCAGGACTTGTCCAAGTGACGTTCGAGGGTGAGGCTTTCAAGAATTATGATTACACGATCGTCTTCGGAGCCCCTCCTTATGCAACGCTTGAGAAGGGCTACCCCAACGGCTCAGGACTTATTGACAACACCTGGATACGCCTCGGCGGCGTAGGCCATCAAGAGGTGACCATCACGGCAATTGCAGGCATAGGGAAACCCTATACCCTGTTCTCCGGCAATGTCGAACAGGCAAAAATCGCCCTGCCCATCCGCCAGCTCTTCACCGACTCAACGATGACCCAACTGGTAGCAGGTGTCGATCAGGCAAGCGTTGATGCCCTGTACATGACCGTCAATGGCAACCCTCTCATCAGCGTGACAAACCGGGCGTCTTACCGTTCTTATCTGGCCATTGCCCAGAGTATGTTGTTGCGACTGACAGTCGCGAAGGTCGTCAGAACAGATGACCTGCTGGAGGTCTATTTCGAGGGAGACACGTTTAAAAAGCTTAACTACAAGCTTTTGGTCAATGACCTCTATGCCTCCGAGATCACCCAAGGCAAAGCCTACTATTCAAGTGTGTCCAACCAGGTCTGGACCAGCAGCAAGAAGTTCGAGGGTAATGACCACTGTAAAGTGAACGTCGAGTATCAGGGGGTCGTGACAACGTTGTATGAGAGCGACGCTGCAGACGCAATGACTGCGTCTGCATTGCAGAAAAACAACGTTACTCAATGTGGCATGGAGAATTTCCAAGTGTGAACATTGCCGCCAGCCATGATGCTGGCGGCAATACATCCGGTCAGGAAGCCACTTGCTCGGCTGGCGAGACAATACTGGTCTTCATGCCACGCGAACGGCCGGAGCTCAGATAAGCCGCAATGGACTCTTGCGTCACTTCACCCAGGAACACGTTCTCGGCGTCCAGCACCGGCAGCCAGGCGCGGTTGAACTCGTACATGCGCGACAGCAGGATGCGCAAGTGCTCGTCGTAAGCGGCGGTGGCGTTGAATTCACGCAGGAACTGCGCGCACGTGCCCTGCTGACGGTGCAGGTCACGACGACGTACATAGCCCATCGCCTTGTTTTCGCTGTCGGTGACCACGATATAGCGACGGTCGTTTTCGTCCATCACTTCCAGCGCATCGGCCACCGGGGTTTCCGGGCTGACCGATGGCGCGTTGTCGGCGGCGTCTTCGGCCTTGACCAACAGCAGACGCTTGAGGGTGCTGTCCTGGCCGACGAAGCTGCTGACGAAGTCGTCGGCCGGATGCGCGAGCAAGGTGTCCGGGTGATCGATCTGCAGCAGTTTGCCACCACGGAAGATCGCGATCTTATCGCCCAGCTTGATGGCTTCATCAATGTCGTGGCTGACCATGATCACGGTCTTGTTCAGCGCGCGCTGCATCTCGAAGAACTCGTTCTGAATCATCTCGCGGTTGATCGGGTCGACCGCACCGAACGGTTCGTCCATCAACAGCAAGGGTGCGTCGGCTGCCAGGGCACGGATCACGCCGATACGCTGTTGCTGACCACCGGACAGTTCACGCGGGTAGCGATGCAGGTACTGTTTGGGCTCCAGCTTGATCATGCTCATCAATTCACGAGCACGGTCATGGCAACGCTGCTTGTCCCAGCCGAGCAGCTTGGGCACGACCACGATGTTTTCTTCGATGGTCATGTTCGGGAACAGACCGATCTGCTGAATCACGTAGCCGATGTTGCGACGCAGGGTCACTTCGTCCAGATCCGTGGTGTCTTCGCCATTGATCAGCACTTTGCCGGAGGTCGGCATGATCAGGCGGTTGATCATTTTCAGCGTGGTGCTCTTGCCGCAGCCCGAGGGGCCGAGGAAGACGCAGATTTCGCCTTCGTTGACCGTGAGGCTGACCGAATCGACAGCCTTCACTTCTTTGCCGTTGCTCTGGAAAGTCTTGGAGAGGTTCTGGAGTTCGATCATTTCAGTAATCCTTTTGGAGTCAGCGTGCGTTGCAGCCATTGCAGGAGAAGGTCGGCGATGATGGCCAGAATGCTGACCAGTACCGCGCCGACGATCAGCATCGACATATCGCTGCGGCTGATGGAAGCAAGAATGAGTACACCCAGACCACCGGCACCGATGGTCGCGGCAATGGTCATGACACCGATATTCATCACCACGGCGGTGCGCACACCGGCGAGGATCACAGGCACGGCGATGGGCAGCTCGACCATGCGCAGACGCTGGCCGAAGGTCATGCCGATGCCTTTGGCGGCCTCGCGGATACCCGGTTCTACGCCAGTCAGCGCCAGGTAGGTGTTACGCATGATCGGCAGCAGCGAATAGAGAAACACTGCGGTAATAGCCGGCATCGGGCCAAGGCCCTGGCCGAATTTGGAGTAGAACGGCAGCAACAGGCCGAACAGGGCAATCGACGGCACGGTCAGCAATACCGTGGCGCTGGCCTGCAACGGGCCCGCCAGTGCTGGAAAACGCGTCATCAGCACGCCCAGTGGCACGCCGACGAGAATCGCCAGGGTCACGGCAATGCCCACCAGCGTAATGTGCTGCCAGGTCAGTTGCAGAACCTGTGCCCAGTCCAGATGGGAGAAGGCGCTCAAGAAACTCATATCGTCTCCTTCCTTAATTCAATGGGTGCTGGCGCAGAAAGTCTGCAGCCACCGTGGAGGGGCTTTCATGGCCGACGTCGACGCGCGCGTTGAGGTCGATCATGGTCTGGTTGTCCAGCAGGTCAGCCAGCGGCTTGAGCAGCGTGGCGATGTCCGGATGCTTGTCCAGATATTCCTGACGGATCACCGGCGCTGCGGTGTAGTCAGGGAAGTAGTGCTTGTCGTCTTCCAGCACTTTCAGCTTGAACGCATTCAGACGACCGTCGGTTGTGTACACCAGACCGGCGAAAACCTGACCGTTGCGCAACGCGGTGTAGACCAGCCCGGCGTCCATCTGCCGGGTGTTTTCACGACCGAGGTTCATGTCGTAGTGCTTGACCATGCCGATCAGGCCGTCGGAACGGTTGGCAAACTCGGTGTCCAGCGCTACGACATGACCCTCTTTGGCTTCGTCCTTGAGCACTTTGGTCAGGTCGGTCATGGTGTTGATCTGCGGGTACTTGTCAGCCACTTTCTGCGGCAGTGCCAACGCGTAGGTGTTGTTGAACTTCGACGGTGAAAGCCAGACCAGGCCTTTCTTCGCATCCACTTCCTTGACCCGCGCATAGGTCTGGGCGCTGTCGAGTTTTTCGTCGATGTGGTTGTAGGCCACCAGCGACACACCGGTGTATTCCCACAGCAGATCCAGCTGACCGCTCTCCTGAGCGCTGCGCGCCAGGTTGCTGCCAAGGCCGCCGGTAATCTGGACGTCGTAGTTCTTGGTCCGCAGGTATTGCGCGGTCAGTTCGGCAAGCATGGTCTGTTCGGTGAACACTCGTGCGCCGATACGTAGCAGCGGCTTTTCCGCAGCCTGGGCAAGTGCCGGAAACAGCAAGGCAAAGCCTAAAAACAAGCATATTCTTTTCATGAGAATTCCTTCGCTCAGCGAGCCAGTCCGCGTTCCAGCCAAAGACGACTGGCCAGTGTCACCAGACCATCGAGCAGCAGCGCCAGCAGAGCGGTACACGCTGCACCCAGCACCAGTTGCGGCTGGTTGTTCAACGCAATGCCCGGGAAAATCAGGCTGCCAAGGCTGTTGGCGCCGATGAGAAACGCCAGTGGCGCGGTCCCGACATTGATCGCCAGCGCGACACGCACACCGCCGACAATGATCGGCACGGCGTTGGGCAGCTCGACACGCCACAGCACCTGACGCGGAGTCATGCCAATACCGACGGCAGCTTCCTTGAGTGAACCCTGGACGTTTTTCAGGCCTTCGTAGGTATTACGCACGATAGGCAACAGAGAGGCGAGGAACAGCGCCAAGATCGCCGGCCCGCTGCCGATCCCGAGAATTCCGAGGGCAATGGCCAGAACGGCGAGAGGAGGAACGGTGTTGCCAATGTTGAAGATCTGCATGAAGCGTTCAGCGCGGCCAACCATGCTCGGTCGGCTGAGGGCAATGCCTGCAGGGATGCCGACCACCAGGGCCGCCAACATTGAAACCAGAACCAGAATCAGGTGAGCCTGAAGGTAGAACAGCAGGTCATCCTGGTATTGCTTGATAGTACTGATGCCGATCCAGTGGATCAGCAGGGCCAGGAGTGCGATCGCAACCGCACCTCCCAATAGCCCCTTGCCATAGCGATTTGCCACAGGCGGACTCCTTATTTCAGTCGGCGAACGCGTTGACCTGGACGTCCGGAAAGGACGCCGGCAATAACGTTCGCGAAGAGCAGCGGGTGGGTCGCCGGTAAGGGTTTAACCTCGGCGAAAACACAAGCCATAAGCGCAGCTTCGTCAAACCAACATGCTGATGAATCAGCCCCTTGCGTTGGCTTCGTTGCGAGCCTTGACGGGGGAGTGGACGTCTCCACGACCTGAAAGGTTCCCACACGAGACATTATCTGGCCATCGTTTATTGTCTGAACGGTTCGGTTATTGCCGCGAGTTGAGCTATAATCTGCGCCCTTTTTCAATCCCATCCCAGGCGATTTCCCATGACCCAACAGGCCGCCGAAGTCGCGAAACGCCGCACTTTCGCCATTATTTCCCACCCGGATGCGGGTAAAACCACCATCACGGAAAAACTCCTGCTGATGGGCAAGGCCATTTCCGTCGCCGGTACGGTCAAGTCGCGTAAATCCGACCGTCACGCCACCTCCGACTGGATGGAAATGGAGAAACAGCGTGGTATCTCCATTACCACGTCCGTGATGCAGTTTCCGTATCGCGACCACATGATCAACCTGCTCGACACCCCGGGCCACGAAGACTTCTCCGAAGACACCTATCGCACCCTGACGGCAGTCGACTCGGCCTTGATGGTCCTCGACGGCGGTAAAGGCGTCGAGCCACGCACCATCGCGCTGATGGATGTCTGCCGTCTGCGCGACACGCCTATCGTCAGCTTCATCAACAAGCTCGACCGCGATATCCGCGACCCGATCGAGCTGCTCGATGAAATCGAAGCGGTCCTCAAGATCAAGGCGGCACCGATCACCTGGCCGATCGGTTGCTACCGGGACTTCAAGGGTGTCTACCACCTGGCCGACGACTACATCATTGTCTACACCGCAGGTCACGGCCACGAGCGCACCGAAACCAAAATCATCGAGAAGCTCGATTCGGACGAAGCCCGCGCTCACCTGGGCGATGAATACGAGCGCTTCGTCGAGCAACTGGAGTTGGTGCAGGGTGCCTGCCACGAATTCAACCAGCAGGAATTCATCGACGGTCAGCTGACCCCGGTGTTCTTCGGCACCGCACTGGGCAACTTCGGCGTCGATCATGTACTCGATGCCGTGGTGAACTGGGCGCCCAAGCCGCTGGCACGTGTGGCCAACGAGCGCACCGTCGAGCCGGCGGAAGAGAAATTCAGCGGTTTCGTGTTCAAGATCCAGGCAAACATGGACCCCAAGCACCGCGACCGCATCGCCTTCATGCGGATCTGCTCGGGCCGTTACGACAAGGGCATGAAAATGCGCCATGTGCGTCTGGGCAAGGACGTACGGATCGGCGACGCGCTGACGTTCTTCTCGTCGGAGCGCGAACAACTGGAAGAAGCCTATGCCGGTGACATCATCGGTTTGCACAACCACGGCACCATCCAGATCGGCGACACCTTCACCGAAGGCGAAGCGCTGGGCTTCACCGGTATTCCGCACTTCGCACCGGAGCTGTTCCGTCGCGTACGCCTGAAGGACCCGCTCAAGTCCAAGCAATTGCGTCAGGGTCTGCAACAGCTGGCCGAAGAAGGCGCCACGCAGGTGTTCTTCCCGCAGCGCAGCAACGACATCATCCTCGGCGCCGTCGGTGTGCTGCAGTTCGATGTGGTCGCCAGCCGTCTGAAGGAAGAATACAAGGTTGAATGCGCCTACGAGCCGATCACTGTGTGGTCTGCCCGCTGGATCGACTGCGACGACAAGAAGAAGCTCGAAGAGTTTGAGAACAAGGCGGTGGAAAACCTGGCAATGGACGGCGGCGGTCACCTGACCTACCTCGCCCCTACCCGCGTGAACCTGGCGCTGATGGAAGAACGCTGGCCCGACGTGAAATTCCGCGCTACCCGCGAGCATCACTGACAGGCCGACGGCGTCGCTGTGTGACGCAGAGCGTCACGAACGGCATTCCCACGCTGGAGCGTGAGGAACGATAGTTCTGTAACTATCGTCCCAACGCTCCGCGTCGAGCGTGAGGAATGATAAGCGTCCGAGAGAACACCTATCGTGCCGATGCTCCGCGTCGGCATGCCGTTCTGGACGCTCCGCGTCCTCTCTCGACCGGCATTCGCTGATCTGGATCAACCATTCAGCGCAAAATGAGAATTAATCTCAATAGAGCCTTGCTATTATCCCGATAAGAATTATTCTCATCTAACTTGCACAGGAGATGAGACATGACTTATTTGATCGATGCATGGCTGGACAGACCCCACCCTTACCTGAGAATTCTCCACCGCGAGACGGGGGAAGTGTGTGCCGTACTGGAAGAGGAAGCGCTGGAAGAGTTACGCGATCAGGGCGATCTGGATGTGTGCAGTTTGAGTTCCAGCGAGCCATTGGTGCTCAAGGAACTGGTGAGAAACCTGTTTCTGTTCTGCTACGCGCGGGCGTTGCGCCCCATGAGTGAGTTGCACTGAGCATGAAGCATCAGCACAACTGCGTCGCTGAACGAATCGGCGCGATTCGTTCAGCGACTATCTGCATCGACCGGGTCGCTTACAGAACGTCCAGCAGTTCCACATCAAACACCAGCACGCTGTGCGGTGCGATGCTGCCTACGCCCTGAGCGCCGTAAGCCAGCTCGCTCGGCACGTGCAGACGCCATTTGCTGCCGGCGTTCATCAGTTGCAGCGCCTCGGTCCAGCCGGCAATCACGCCGCTGACAGGAAATTCGGCCGGCTCGCCGCGATCGTAGGAGCTGTCGAAGACGTTACCGTCGATCAACGTGCCGTGGTAGTGAACGCGTACCTGATCTTCACGGGTTGGCTTAGGGCCAGTGCCAGCGGTCACGACTTCGAATTGCAGACCCGAAGCCAGGGTGGTCACGCCTTCGCGCTTGGCGTTTTCAGCCAGGTAGGCCTTGCCGGCGCCCGCAGCCTGCTCGGCTTTGGCGGCTGCTTCAGCCTGCATGATTTCGCGGATGACCTTGAAGCTGGCGGACATTTCTTCCTGACCAACACGGCTTGGCTGACCGCCGAACGCATCGCGCAGGCCTGCCACGATGGCTTCCAGATCGACACCCGGTGGCGGGTTGTCGCGCAACTGATCGCCCAACTGACGGCCAATGCCGTAGCTGACGCGGGTTTCGTCGGTGGACAGATTGACTTCGGACATGACACTGCTCCGTAGAGGGGCACGCAGTCGGTATCGCGCAAAACCTGAACGGCAATCACGCTATACGCTGATGCGCCCCGAACCAAAAGGCCGAGCAGCCTAGCACAATTGCCGCTACAGCCCCTACCGCAGCAGCAATACGCGGCTGGCGATCAGGACCAGGAGGAATGAAACGAGATCGGCAGGCGCATTTCAGAGCGGTCATTGACCGGCATGCCGCACAGCTCGTCATGGACCACACAATGGACCAGGTAAAAAGGCACCACCGGTATGTCCTTGAGCAAATCCCGCGCATGCTCCACCGAGCGAAGATGCAGGGTCTTGCCCGCTGGGTCCTTGAGCATCACCGAAGTGCCATTCATGCGCACATCCAGCAGATAGATGCCGCCTTCGATGGAGATCAGGTTCAGCTCATCGACCCGCCCGGCCTGGGCGTGGTCGATAAATTCCTGATAATTCATGATCGAACCTCCTGCGCAAATGCCTGATGCATCGGAACGGACGTTTTACAACACACAGCGCCGACATGCCAGAAACGATAACACCCGCCCCTTTCATCGCGCGTCGCCTTAGTGCTTGGTGACCTTGTCCAGATAGCCCATCGCAAACGCCGATATCACGAACGTCATGTGAATAATCACGTACCACATCAGGTATTCGGGCTTGATGTTGGTGGCATCCATGAACACCCGCAACAGGTGGATGGAGGAAATCGCGACAATGGATGCTGCAACTTTCATCTTCAACGAAGAGGAATCCATAGTGCCCAGCCAGTTGAGCTTTTCCTTGTCCTCGTCGATGTCCAGCTGCGACACGAAATTCTCGTAGCCGGAGATCATCACCATCACCAGCAAGCCACCGACCAGCGCCATGTCGATCAACGACAACAGCACCAGAATCAGGTCAGCTTCGGCCAGCGAGAAGATGTTGGGAATGACGTGAAAGATTTCCTGGAAAAACTTCAGACACAACGCCAACAGGCCAAGGGAGAGGCCGAAATAGATCGGCGCCAGCAGCCAGCGCGATGCGTACATGGCATTTTCAAAAAAACGTTCCATTGATACTCGCAAGGTGTTTTGAAGGAGCGGGCGAGTATATCAGCGGTAATGCACCGCTCTGGCCGTGCGACAAAATATCGCACAGCGGCAGTTAGCGCACTTGAGGAACCGGATTGAAGGCTAGGCTCTGTACGAAAAGTCGGCGAGCGAAGGTCAGGCGAGCCTGTTTTTAACGAAGCATCACCGAGCGCAGCCACTTTTCGTACAGAGCCTAGAACAGCGACGAGCTTTGACAGACCGTCCTGCCGCTATCGATACGGCGCAGTTCGGCCTGAATGTGCAGCATCCAGATAGGTACGTCATCGGCACATTGATAACCATGCAACGACAGGCTTTCGAGAATGCTGGTCAGCACCGATTGCGCTGCGGGCAGGCCCTTGAAAGGCCCTTGGGTCTTGATTGCGGAAGGCTGTTCCTCGGCCATTCCGGCCGCGAAGAGCACCATCCATTGTCCGTTGTCATGAGGGAGGGGCCGGATGACGCACTCGATACGTGTCATCAGCCCCATGCATTCTCGGGTAAGGCAAAGGCTACGCTGCATGATGCGCTCCTGATCAGCAACACTATTCATCCTTCTCGTAAAACAGGATTTACGCCAATCTCTTTGGCCACTGCGATCACCTCAAGACTAGAAGAAAACCGCTCTGCGAGAAACTATCCCTGATGAACGGAGCAACGGGCGGCCCTCACCGCCCGGCTCCTGCGCTGTCAGACCTTGAGTTCAGGCTGCAACTGCGCAGGCTCCTTTTCCAGCTCTTCCTTGAGGTCTTCATCACTGAGCATCTCTGCGATATCGCGCAGACGCTCCACGACGCGTGCATTGACGCTGCCCTCAGGGAATTCGCCATGCTCGTCAGGCGCACCGGCAGGTTCGCCCACCAGCAAGCTCAGCGCCTCATCGGCCTGACGTACGGCATAGATGTGGAATTGCCCGGCACGAACAGCCTGCACCACGCGCTCGTCAAGCATCAGCGTGGTGACGTTGGCGTGCGGGATGATCGCGCCCTGCTCGCCAGTCAGCCCACGTGCTTCGCAGAGACGGAAGAAGCCCTCGATCTTTTCATTGACCCCGCCCACCGCCTGAACTTCACCAAACTGGTTGATGGAACCGGTAATCGCGAAGCACTGCTTGAGTGGCGTGCGTGACAGCGCCGAGATCAGCGTGCAGACCTCGCCAAGCGACGCACTGTCGCCATCCACGTAACCGTAGGACTGCTCGAGCGCGATACTCGCGGAAATCGCCAGCGGAAATTCCTGGGCATAACGGCTGCCAAGGTAGCCGGTGAGGATCATCACGCCCTTGGAGTGGATCGGCTGGCCAAGATTGACCTCGCGCTCGATGTCGACAATCCCGCTGCCGCCCGGGTACACCGTGGCGGAAATGCGCGCGGGCACGCCGAAGGCCGAGTCGCCGACCTCCAGCACCGTCAGGCCGTTGCATTTGCCGACTGCCGCGCCGTCAGTGTCGATCAGAATCACACCAGCCATCATGTCATCGAGAATCCGCGCCGAGACCCGCCCGGTACGGGTGGCCTTGGCCTTGAGCGCACGTTCGATATGCCCGGCGTCGGTCTTGTCGTCGTTGGCCAGCTGGCGGATGAAATCGGCCTCGCTGACCAATTGGAACAGATCACCGATACGCGCCGACAAACGCCCTTGGTGCTCGGCCAAACGGGCGCTGTAAGTCGCCAGTCGTGCCACCGCATCGGCGGTCAGCGGCGCCATGCCCTCTTCCGAGGTCCGGGTCTTGAGTAGCTGAGCGAATTGCTCGAGCGTCTCGTCGACCATCGGAATCTCTTCGTCAAAGTCGACCAGCACCCGGAACATCTCCTGGAAGTCAGGATCGAGGTCTTGCAGGGTGTAATACAGCGAGCGGGAACCGATGATGATGATTTTGACGTTCCACGGGATCACCTGCGGCGTCAGGCTCACGGTTGCAACGCGGCCGAGCTCGCCCAGCGGCGACTCCATCTTCAGCTTGCGCGATTGCAGGGTACGCTTGAGCGCATCCCAGACGAACGGCTCGCCCAGCATTTTCTCGGCTTCCAGAATCAGGAAACCGCCGTTGGCACGATGCAGCGCGCCGGGGCGCAGTTGCCGGTACGTGGTGTACAGCGCGCCCTGATCGGTGCTGTATTCGATGCGCCCGAACAGGTTGTCGTAGGTGGGGTGCTGTTCGAAAACCACCGGCGCACCGCCATCACGAGTATGCCCGACCACCAGACTCGGGCTGTATTGCTCTTCCAGCAGCTTGCGCGCCTGAGCGTCGGTCTTGGCGTCATCGACCAACTGCTCGACCAGAGTCTTGAGCAGGTAAACCTGCATGGCCTGCAGGTAGGCGCAGACCGCAGCGTTCTCGGCGTACTTTTCAGAAAGCGGTGCCAGCAAGGGCTGCAGGGTCAGGGTGATGGTCTCTTCATTCAACTGACGCAGCTGATTGTTGGACTCGCGCTTCCACTGCGGCAGGCTGGCCAGTTCTTCGTTGAGACGCTCCTCGAGCGCGGAGATATCTTCGTGGAAGCGCTCGCGATCCGCTTCGGGCAACTGGGAAAACTCGGCCTCATCCAGCGCCTTGCCATCGGCCATCGGCGTGAACGCGATGTTGGAGCTGTCGCGATACAGCGCGATGTCCTTTTCCAGCGACAGGCGCTCGATGACGTCCAGGGCGCGGTCATAGCGCTGATTGAACGCACGGTCGATCGAGCTTTTCTTCTGCTGATACGACGGGTGCTCGAAAACCGCCGGGAAGGTCACCAGCAGGTTGTCGATCAGGCCACCGATGTCGGCGGTGAACTCATGGGCAGTGCCAGGCGGCAGCTCCAGCGCCTTTGGCTCGCGGGGCTCGTCGAAGTTGTTGACGTAGACCCAGTCCGACGGCGTCTGCATCCGTTTGCCTTCGGCCTTGAGATAGCGTTTTACGAACGAAAAGCGCCCGGTGCCGGGCTCGCCCATGACAAACACGTTGTAACCGGGGCGCGGCATCGCAACGCCGAACTGCAGGGCCTCTACGGCTCTCTCCTGGCCAAGGACACCGCGAAAGGGTTCGAGCTCGTGGGTGGTCGCAAAGCTGAACTGCTCAGCGGAAAACGGACGGGTCAGCGCGTTGGGCGCCAGGCGTAGGTTGGCTGCGACAGAATCGGGCATCAGTAATCCTTACATCAGGCGGGGCAGATGTCGGCATTCTGGCGCTCGCTGTGCACGACTTGCAAGGCAGGAAAGAGCCGAAAAGCATTTGCGTGTGTAGCGTCACCCGCCGCGTTCTGAAAAAAGCCGTTTTCAAGTAATAATCTGTAATCCCTCACGGAACCCTTGGAACCTGCCTAAACTCCAAACTGCACAGGTGGCTGCTGGCTAACCATCTGTCTTGATGTGACAACTCAAGAAACTCGACCCTTGGCTGAACTAAAAAGAGAAAAAGCTATGAAACGGATTCTTCTTGGAACGCTCTTCGCCGCTGTATCGATCAACGCTATGGCTCAAGCACCAGGCGGTCCTGACTGCGGTTGGGGCAACATGCTGTTTGAAGGCCAACGCGGTACTCCAGCTCACTTCCTCGCTTCGACCACCAACGGTACATCGGGTAACGCCACCTTCGGCATGACCTCCGGCACCAACGGCTGCTCGACCAACGGCGCGCTGACTTATGGCGGTAAATCCTGGCTTGCCATGAACGGCATGATGGATGAACTCTCCAAAGACATGGCCATGGGTCAGGGCGAAGCACTGACTACCTACGCTGTGGTACTGGGCGTTGCACCAGAAGACCGCGAGCACTTTGCCGCCGTCACTCACGAGCACTTCTCGCAAATCTTCAGCAAGGCCGACGCCACTGCCGAAGACGTTCACACCAACACCGTCAATGTTCTGAAAAACGATCCGACTCTGGCCAAGTACGCTACCCAGGCTTAAAGTCGTTCGCCCGCCCTTTCTTCGCAAAGGGCGGGATCCCCTTTTCTGACTAGTTGCCCTCTATGCTCAAACGTCTTGTATCGCTGGCGCTGTTCGTCTGTGCCCCCTTGTCTGCGGCACCTCATGCCAGCGCTGACCGTTTGCAGCAATTGGCCAATGAGCCGTTCTGGATTTCCCTGGGTCACTACGAAGCCGGCAAGCTCGGTGGCTGGCGCAGCTATGTCACAGACCCGAAATTCTTTCTCGCCGCCAACGGTGCACACGACCCGCAGGCAGAGCTGAGCGCGACACTCGACGCTATTTACGCACCGGTCAGCAACGAACAGACTCACGCCCAGTGCGTATACCCGGCACGCACCCGCTGGCTGCGTCACCAGTTGCACCTGACTGACCTGCCGACGCCGGACTGTAAGGAATTCAAGGCCTGGTACAAGGATGTGGCCCCGGACAGCACAGTGCTGATTTTCCCGGCCGCCTACCTCAACAGCCCCTCGTCGATGTTTGGCCATACGCTGTTGCGCATCGATCCGGCCAGCGCGAAAACCAATAACACCACCTTGCTGAGCTACGCGATCAACTTCGGTGCCTATATCGAAGGCATGGACAACAGCATTCTGTACGCGTGGAAAGGTCTGGCAGGCGGCTACCCGGGGTTGTTTGCGCTGGTGCCGTATCAGGAAAAACTGTCGGAATACCGCAGCCTGGAAAACCGTGACCTGTGGGAATACCGCCTGAACCTGACTGCGGAAGAAACCGGGCGCATGGTCGAGCATGTCTGGGAGCTGAAACAGATCCGTTTCAGTTATTTCTTCTTCGACGAAAACTGCTCCTACCGGCTGCTGGAATTGCTGCAGGTCGCCCGACCGGGCCTGAAGCTTACCGATCAGTTTGGCCTGACCGCGATCCCGACCGATACGGTCAAGGCGATCAAGGCCGCCGGGCTGGTGGAGAAGATCGACTATCGCCCGTCACGCGAACGCGAGTTGCTGAGCCGCGCCGAACCGCTCGATGCAGACGAGCAACAGTGGGTATTGAAGGTCAGCGCCGATCAGAAACAACTGCACAACAGCGAGTACCTCGCGCAGCCCAAAGAACGCCGCGCGTTGATTCAGGACGCTGCCTATCGTCTGGAGCGCTATCGCGCCAACGGTCTTGAGCGCGATACACAACGCTCACAACGCAGCTTCGAGCTGTTGCAGGCGATCAATCAGAACCCGCCGCCACAGCTGGACATCCCGCGCCCCGGCCTGCCGGAAGAAGGCCATGAATCACGTACCTGGCAGTTGGGGGCGGGCACACGCGGTGACAAGGCGTTCGCTGAATATGGTCTGCGTATGGCCTATCACGACCTGAACGACAATGCCTACGGTTTCCCGCTGGGTGCGCAGATCGAGATTCTTCAGCTCAAAGTGCGTCAATACGAAGGCAATGACTGGCAGGTGCAACAACTGGACCTGGCCACCATTCGCTCACTGACCCCGCGCACCGAACTGCTGAAACCCTGGTCATGGCAAGTCACCGGGGGGCTGGAGCGGGTTCTCGGCAAGCACGGCGACGAAAACCTCGTCAGCCACGTCAACGGTGGTGGCGGCGGCACCTGGCAGCTGGCCGACGATATGCTCGGCTTTGCACTGGGCACCGTGCGAGTCGAGCACAATAACGATTTCGCCGAATTCATCTCTCCCGCCGCAGGCTTCAACACCGGCGTGCTGTGGCGCAACCCGCTGGGCAACCTGAGCCTGGAAGCCAAGGGCGACTATTTCACCAATGGCGAAGTGCGCCGCAGCGTCAGTCTCAACCAGCAATGGGAGCTGTCGCGCAACCTTGGTCTGCGCCTGAGCGCCCAGCGCGAATTCAGCCAGATGAGCTCGCCGCAGAACGAGGTGATGCTTGAGGTGAAGTGGTATCACTATTGACCGGAGCAGTGTCAATGTCGGCAGTGTGCCTGGAAAAAACCGGCACACTGCTATTACACGTTCCCTACATCGCTTTTACGAATAACTCACAAATTACCTTCTAGACTCCTCTCATAAGCAGAGGGAATCACCATGAAGCGGTATTGGCTGTTGTTGTCGCTGGCCATCGTGCTGGCGGGTTGTCAGTCCACCCGTGACCAGATGCTGGCCGAGGGTTATCCGCCGGGTTTTGCAGACGGCTATCAGGACGGTTGCAGCAGCGGCAGGGACGCAGCAGGCGCCACTACCGGCCAATTTCGCAAAAACGTGCCCCGCTATCTGAAGGACAAGCTCTACGCCCAGGGCTGGACCGATGGCTTTCGTCAGTGCGAAACCTCGCAGGACAATCGCGACCGGCTCGACCCCGGCCAGGTCTTCAATGAGCGTGACCGTGCCTGGGAGCAGGAAAAAACCCGCAGCGCGGCCAAGGCCTATCGTCCCAACTGATCAGGCATCGGTGCAATCCGACGAAACCAATGATGTCCTGCTGTGGCCCAAAGCCTATTAGGGAGGACTCTTCATGAGCCGCGCATTCGTAAACGAAGACAACGCTGCCGCCGAGGCCGAGCAACCGGTCGAGCGGCTGGTCAGTACACAGATCAACTACGTCACGGCCGAAGGCCTGACCTTGTTGAAGAAACACGTCAATAGCCTGCAGGCGCAGCACAGCGCGCAAACCGCGTTGGGCGAAGCGGCGGACAAGCAGCGACTGGCCGACCTGGAACGCGACCTGCGTTACTTCAATCAGCGCCTGCAAAGCGCGCAGGTCGTCGCCCCGGCTGTGTCGACCGAAAAGGTGCAGATCGGCAGCTGGGTGACGTTCGCGGATGAACAGGATAACCAGCAGCGCGTGCATCTGGTCGGAGAGGATCAGGCCGATGCAGCCAACGGGCTGATCAATTGGGGATCGCCACTGGGCCGCGCCCTGATCGGTGCGCAGAAAGGCGATGAAGTGTTGTGGCAGCGCCCGGCGGGCGATCAATCGATTGAAGTGCTGCTGATCGAACCTGACGCGTGAGTCAGGCCAGCCAACGGCAGCGCCGCTCCTTGCAAGGAGCGGCGCGTGCCTGAGCGCTGATCAGGCCAGCTTTTTGTGACGCACACGATGCGGCTGAGCAGCGGCTTCGCCCAGACGCTTCTTGCGATCCGCTTCATACTCGGTGTAGTTACCTTCAAAGAAGATCGCTTGCGAATCGTCTTCGTACGCCAGGATGTGCGTGGCTACACGGTCAAGGAACCACCGATCGTGAGAGATCACAATGGCAGCGCCCGGGAAGTCCAGCAGCGCTTCTTCCAGTGAACGCAGGGTTTCCACGTCGAGGTCGTTGGACGGTTCGTCGAGCAGCAGCACGTTGCCGCCCTCTTTCAGGGTCAGCGCCAGGTGCAGACGACCACGCTCACCACCGGACAGGTCCTTGACGAACTTCTGCTGATCGCCGCCCTTGAAGTTGAAGCGACCGACGTAGGTGCGCGACGGAATCTCATAGTTACCGATACGGATCACATCGGAACCGTCGGATACCGCCTGGAATACCGACTTGCTGCCGTCCAGGTCATCACGGCTCTGGTCCACGCAGGCCAGTTGTACGGTTTCACCGACTTCGATGCTGCCCGAATCCGGCTGCTCCTTGCCCATCAGCATGCGGAACAGGGTCGACTTACCGGCACCGTTACCGCCGATCACGCCAACGATGGCGCCTTTGGGCATGGAGAACGACAGGTTGTCGATCAGCACGCGGTCGCCATAGCCCTTGGTGACGTTCTTGAACTCGATAACCTTGTCGCCCAGGCGCGGACCGGCCGGGATGTAGATCTCGTTGGTCTCGCTGCGCTTCTGGAACTCCTGCGACTGCATCTCTTCGAAGCGTTGCAGACGCGCCTTGGATTTGGACTGACGCGCCTTGGCACCCTTGCGAACCCACTCCAGCTCGTCTTTCATGGCCTTTTCGTGAGCAGTCTGCTGCTTGGATTCCTGCGCCAGACGGTCGGACTTGGCTTCAAGCCAGCCGGAATAGTTGCCTTCGTAAGGAATGCCCGCGCCGCGGTCGAGTTCCAGAATCCAGCCAGCCACGTTGTCCAGGAAGTAACGGTCGTGCGTGATCGCAACCACAGTTCCCGGGAAGTCGTGGAGGAAGTGCTCCAGCCAGGCGACAGAGTCGGCATCCAGGTGGTTGGTCGGTTCGTCGAGCAGCAGCATGTCCGGGGCGGAGAGCAGCAGGCGGCACAGCGCGACACGGCGCTTCTCACCACCGGAAAGGACCGAAACCTTCGCATCCCAGGCCGGTAGACGCAGCGCATCGGCGGCGACTTCCAGCTGGCGCTCCAGGTTATGGCCATCGCTGGCCTGCAGGATGGCTTCGAGCTTGGCCTGCTCGGCCGCCAGCTTGTCGAAATCAGCGTCCGGCTCGGCGTACTCGGCGTAGACCTGATCGAGACGCGCCTGTGCGTCCTTGATCACGCTGACCGCCTCTTCCACGACCTCACGGACCGTCTTGTTCGGGTCAAGTTGTGGCTCTTGCGGCAGATAACCCACATTGAGCTCCGGCATCGGACGCGCTTCGCCATCAAACTCGGTGTCGACACCCGCCATGATTTTCAACAGCGTGGATTTACCCGAACCGTTGAGGCCCAGCACACCGATCTTGGCACCGGGAAAGAATGACAGAGAGATGTTTTTCAGGATTTCACGCTTCGGCGGCACAACTTTGCTCAGCCGATGCATGGTGTAGACGTATTGAGCCATGAAATGAAAACCTAGCGTCTGTAATGAGGACCGATTTGGGTAACGAGCTTAAAGCTCCGGCCGGAAAAAAGCTTTTATTTGTCCTTGAGACTTGCCGCGAGACCGTTCCGAGCCTTGAATAAACTCAGTGGTAAACCTGTCGGGGCAGTGCTGGCAAATATAAAGCCTGATCGATATTGCAAAAAGTGGAGTCACTCATGCAGGAGTCGGTGGATACCACGCGTTGCGCAAAGCTACCCGAATGCGTCGTGCAGGGCAAACGATACGGCCCAATGGGGCTGGCACTTTGCCACAACTAAAGGCATGCTAGCCGCCCTCTTTGAGCGACCCGCCTATTTTACATAAAGCACCACTGCTTCAGTCCAGCAGTCAGGAACAGCGATTTGCCCACTTTAACGCCTCTGTCGTCATCCAGTGTCGCTCCAGACAGTGCGACCAGGCCTTTGCGTGGGTCAGTGAAAGGCATGCTGGCGGGCCTGGTTCTGGTGGTGCTTGCCCTGTTGCTCTGGCAACTGATCGAGCAGTTCCACCAGACCCAGGAACGTCAGCGTCAGCGCAGTCTGGAGTACAGCGTCCAACTGTCCGACCGGATGAGTCTGAACATGGCGCTCAAGGCGCAGATCGCCATGAACCTGCTGGACGAGGCGCTATCCGCCGGAGAGCGACTGGAGCAGTCGACCACGCTGGTGAACCTGCGCACTGCCCTGCCCGCGCTGCGCAGCGTCGCTCGCCTGAACCGGGAGGGTGAAATTGTCAGTGACAGCGCCGAGGCCTCGCGCGACAGTGAGTTTCTTGAACAAGCCATGAAACAGGCGCGAGGTCGCCCCTACTTCTATACCGGCTCGGAAGACGGCAACCAGATTTATATACTGATTCGCCTGGGCAACGGCGTGAGCGGCGATTACTGGGCATTGCGCGTGGCCCCCGAAGCCTTGAAGGAACTTGCCAGCCAGCCGGCGCAGGACTTTCAGCACCTGTGGCGTCTTGAACAGCGCAAGACGCAGCGGGTCATTCTCCATGAACCGGTGCCCGCCAACGAAGCGGAGAGTGGCCTGTCCGATACCATTCTGCTTCAACCACTGAGCAATAGTGACTGGCAACTGCGGGGGCTGTTCGACACCTACAAGGCGCGCAGCGAACTGCTCGCGCCACTGATCGGCAAGTGCCTGATCGGCCTGCTGCTGTCGATCCTGCCGCTGATCGCGCTGATGAGCCTGCGCAGGCGCCAGCGCCAGATGCTGCAGAGCCGACGCCGCTATCGGGATATCTTCGAGGGCGCGGGCGTCGCCATCTGTGTCATGGACATGTCCGGCCTTCAGGAGCAACTTGAAGCACTCGAGGTCAGCACCGGCGAGGACTTCGAGCGCCTGCTCAAAAGCCAGCCAGCCGCTCTGAAACGCCTTTTGCAGCAATTGCGCATCAGCGAACTCAATGAAGTCGCCCTGAGCCTGCTGGACATCGAGCACCGCGAACAGGCATGGCAACCGTTGATCGAGGGCGAGTCGCGCTCGCGTCCGGGCGTCGGCATTCCGATCATCCAGGCGGTGCTTTCCGGGCAGCCACGACTGGAACTGGAAATCTGCCTGACCCGTACGGGTGGTCATGACCAGCACCTGTGGCTGGTCATGCGCCTGCCCGAGACACGCAGTGACTTCGATGCGGTGATTCTCAGTATTGGCGATATCACCAGCCGCAAACAGGTCGAGCTGTCGTTGCTGGACCGCGAGAGCTTCTGGTCCGACGTGGTACGAACCGTACCGGACCATTTGTACGTTCAGGATGTGCTCAGCCAGCGGGTGATCTACAGCAACCACCACTTTGGCTATACGCTGGGTTACAGCAAGTCAGAACTGCACGCCATGGGCGAGTTCTTCTGGGAAGTCCTGCTGCACCCCGACGACGCCCGAAACTATCAGGACATGCGCCTGCGCCAGCGTCACCACGGGCACAATGAATTACTGCAACGCGTGTTGCGCTTTCGGGACCGCGAGAGCAACTGGCGGTCCTTCGACATTCGCGAGCAGGCACTGGCCTGGGACGAAGAAGACCGGGTCACGCGTATCATCGGCATTGCCAAGGACATTACCGAACAGGTCGCGTCCAGCCAGTCGCTGCGTGACAGCGAACAGCGTTACCGCATGCTGGCCGAAAGCATCAGTGATGTGATTTTCTCTACCGACGGCCGGTTGGCAGTCAACTACGTCAGCCCTTCGGTAGAACGTGCGTTGGGCTACAGCGCCGAGTGGATCCTGCAGAACGGCTGGTCCGCCGCCATTGCCAACCCCCAGCAAACAGTCGGTTTTGATGCGCTCATGGGCCGCATCGACAAGGTCCTCGACAAACCTCAGGAACTCGCCAGGCTGCGCGAAGAAGTCACCACCAGAATGTTTCTGTTCGACTGCCTGCGTGCCGACGGTCGCAAGATTCCGGTGGAGCTGCGCGTGGTCCTGGTGTGGGGCGAAAACGGCAACTTTGAAGGCATCTTCGGGGTAGGCCGCGACATCAGTCAGCAGCGTCGGGCCGAGAAAGACCTGCGCATGGCTGCCACGGTATTCGAGCATTCCACATCCGCCATCCTGATTACCGACCCCGCCGGCTATATCGTGCAGGCCAACGAGGCCTTTACCCGCGTCAGCGGCTATGAAGTGGCTCAGGTGCTCGATCAGTTGCCGGGCATGCTCACCGTGGAAGCCGAACAGGAAACCCGTCTGCGCCATATCCTCAGGCAACTGAACGGACAAGGCACGTGGGAAGGTGAAATCCGGCTCAAGCGGCGTAACGGCGAACACTATCCGGCCTGGGTCGGCATTACCGCGGTCCTCGACGATGAAGGCGATCTGGCCAGCTACGTGTGCTTCTTCAGCGATATCAGCGAGCGTAAGGCCAGCGAGGACCGTATCCACCGCCTGGCCTACTACGACGCGCTGACTCATCTGCCCAACCGCACCCTGTTCCAGGATCGTCTGCACTCGGCGCTGCAGCACGCCGAGCGCCAGCAGGCCTGGGTCGTGCTGATGTTCCTCGACCTCGACCGTTTCAAACCGATCAACGATTCCCTGGGCCATGCCGCTGGCGACCGGATGCTGCAGGAAATGGCCACGCGGCTGCTTGCCTGTGTGTCGGTGGATGACACCGTGGCCCGCATGGGCGGGGATGAATTCACCCTGCTGCTGGAACCGGATGAAACCCGTGAAGCCGCGCTGAGCCGCGCCATTCACGTTGCCGAACGCATTCTGACCAGCCTGATCACACCGTTCGTGCTGGAAGGCCGCGAGTTCTTTGTGACCGCCAGTATCGGCATCGCCCTCAGCCCGCAGGACGGCAAGGAACTGAGCCAGTTGATGAAGAACGCCGACACGGCGATGTATCACGCCAAAGAGCGTGGCAAGAACAACTTCCAGTTCTATCAGGCGGACATGAACGCCACCGCGCTGGAGCGTCTGGAGCTGGAAAGCGACTTGCGCCACGCCCTGGAGCAGAAGGAGTTCACCCTCTTCTACCAACCGCAGTTCAGCGGCGACGGCAAACGCCTGACAGGCGCGGAAGCCCTGCTGCGCTGGCGCCATCCACGCCGCGGGCTGGTGCCGCCCAACGACTTCATCCCGGTGCTCGAAGAGCTCGGGCTGGTCGTAGAGGTCGGCGATTGGGTCCTGGCCGAAGCCTGCCGCCAACTCAAACACTGGCATCAGGCAAGGGTTCGCGTGCCCAAGGTGTCGGTCAACATCTCGGCACGGCAGTTCTCGGACGGCCAGCTCGGCAAGCGCATCGCCCACATACTCGAACAGACCGGCCTGTCACCCGCCTGCCTGGAGCTGGAACTGACCGAAAGCATCCTGATGCGTGAGGTCAACGAGGCCATGCAGATACTCGACGGCCTCAAGAACCTCGGCCTGAGCATCGCTGTCGATGACTTCGGCACCGGCTACTCGTCGCTGAACTACCTCAAACAGTTCCCGATCGACGTGCTGAAGATCGACCGCACCTTTGTCGATGGCCTGCCATCCGGCGAGCAGGACGCCCAGATCGCCCGCGCCATCATCGCCATGGCGCACAGCCTGAACCTCTCGGTGATCGCTGAAGGCGTGGAGACCCATGAGCAACTGGAGTTTCTTCGCGAACACGACTGCGACGAAGTCCAGGGCTACCTGTTCGGCCGCCCGATGCCCCCCGCCCAGTTCGAAGCGCAATTCAGCAATGATGCGCTGTTCATGCTGGATTGAGGGCGAGCCTTGCGACCCGGCCATCGTCCATTTGAACGATAGCCGAACCCTTGAATATGAGTAGACTTGAGCCAATGCCTCGCACAGCGTCAATGACAGCGAGCGCTCTACCCATAACAAAGAACACAAGGGGGTAGCATGATCAGCGATACAACGTCCCTGGACAGTGTTTCCTGTCAGGTCGTCGAAGCCTTGAACAAGGTGATTCTCGAGCTTCAGACCGAGGTCAGCAGCGCGTCGATCTCTACATTCCATCAACAGGCGCTTGAACGGGTGCGCGCACTGGTGCAGTTCGACAAGGCCTGGTGGGGAAGATCTACCTGGCGTGACAACTGGCCCGTCGAGCACAGTTCCTTTTTGCTGGGCCTGCCCAACGGTTACGCCGCCGAGTGGGAGCAACTCAAGACCTCGGACGCCAGCGTCGGCAAAATGCATCAGACCCAGGGCGTCTGTCAGGTCATTCACTGCACGGCAGCGGATGCACCTCCTGCGCTTGCCGACCTCGGTCGCCAATACGATCTTTGCTTCGCGCTGGGCATTGTCCTGACCGACCCTCACACCCAGCAGGGCGTGCATCTGACACTGTTTCGCTCGGCTGGCCACACGCCCTTCTCGCCCCTGGACAAACGCCTGATCGAGTGGCTGATGCCGCATCTGATCGCCGCTGAACAGGCCAGTTATCTGCGTACGCTAACGACTCTGCGGGAAACTCAGGGCGCCTACGATGAGACCGCCATGGCGGTGAGCGATCGTTACGGCGTGCTGCTTTCCATGGAGCCTGCGTTCTCGTCGATGCTGGGCTCGGAATGGCCCGACAGACCGTCCAATCGTCTACCCCGACAGTGCAACCCTCAAGAGGGCTATTCGAGTCATAACCTGCACATCACGTCGCAGCCGGTGGGCGACCTCGTTCTATTGACGGCGCGGCGACGCAGCAGTCTGGAACTGTTAAGCACGCGCGAGCTTCAGGTTGCCCGAGGCTTTGCGGTCGGACAGACGTACAAGGAAGTCGCGCGCAACATCGGTGTGTCACCCTGCACCGTCCGGCACCACTTGAGAAAGATCTACAACAAGCTCGGTGTCACCCGTAAAGCGCAGATCGCCCAGTTACTGCATTTGACTGACGGCTGACGCCAACGCGCTCTACCCCATTTCCGGTTTTTCCAATAACTGCCACCCCGCAAGGGAGGGCTGTGCTCGCCCATAAAAATAACAAGGCACTTACCGATGTCATTAAAAAACCACTTCCTTAGCGCTTCAGGGCTCGCCATGGCGATCCTGTGGTTATCGTCCACGGCCTGTGCCACCGAAAATGCTGCGCCCACGACAGCTGCTGGCGTTTTCGACTTTGGCGCAGGCTTCATGCCGCCCACCACCCCCAATGGCACCGTCGGCCTGCGCATCAGCAACTACCACGCGGATGTCATCAAGGACAGCCACGGCAATGACAGCCCCAACGACTTCCAGATCAACGTCCTGGCGATCGGTCTCGCCTACTTGCGAATGACCGAGCAGGAGTTTTTGGGTGCCCGCTATGGTTTCGCGGTGGTGCCGGTCTTTTTCAAGATGGATGCCGACCTGGGCGTGAACGTCGGGGGGCAGCGGGTATTCAGCGACAGTGCATCGCTGTTTCGTCAGGCGGACCTGCAAGTGGTGCCGATCATCCTGGACTGGAAGCTCGCGCCGGGGCTGGGCATCAATACCCAACTGATGATTCAGGCGCCCACGGGGGACTACGATAAAAACCGTCTGGTCAGCCCTGGCACCCATCACTGGACGGTTTCTCCGCTGTTGAATGCGACCTACATTTCACCCGGCGGCTTCGAGGTTTCCTCGAGTTTCCAGATCGATATAAATGCGCGTAACCCCGACACCGATTACCGCAGTGGCGTTGAGTACCGACATGAGTTTGCAGTGGGCCAGCATGTCGGCGACTGGACCGTCGGCGTGGGCGGCTACTACTACCGGCAGCTGTCGGACGACGACGCGCCGGGGCTGACCCGCGGCAATCGCGCCCGGGTAATCGCCGCAGGCCCTGCAGTAAGTTACTTCAAACCCGGCGCCGGGCTGCCCCCCATCTGGTTGCACGCCTACAAGGAGTTCGACGCCCACAACCGTGCCGAGGGCTACACCGTGGCGCTGCGTACCGGAATCAGCTTTTAAGTGGCGCGCGTAACGCGACGACACGCTTTCAATCCTGGAGACCATCGATGAAAGACCTGCACGATTTATTCAATACGCTGGACGGCCGTGGCCTGGCAACACTGGTACGCAATGGCGAGGTGAGCCCGGGCGAGCTGCTGGAAACCGCCATCGCACGGGTCGAGCAGGTCGAGCCCGGCCTGAACGCCGTCAGCGAAAGGCTTTACGATCAGGCGCGCAGCCAGGCGAGCGGGAGTAGCGTCAGACAGGGCGTCATGGCAGGCGTACCGACCCTGGTGAAAGACATGTTCACCCCGATGACCGGGGCACGGATGACCAGTGGCTCGCATGCGCTGGGCGAGTTTCGCTCAGACATCGACTGCGAAATCGTCAGTCGGCTGCGTCATGCAGGCTGCCAACTGCTCGGCACGACCACCGCTCCAGAATTCGGCGTGTCCTACAGCACCGAATCGCAACGCTTCGGCGCGACCCGCAACCCCTGGAATCCGCAACACAGCGTAGGCGGTTCCAGTGGGGGCGCAGCCGCTCTGGTTGCGGCACGCGCCATCCCTTTCGCGCATGGCAACGATGGCGGCGGCTCGCTTCGCGTACCGGCCTCCTGCTGTGGCGTATTCGGCTTCAAGCCATCACGCGGCCTGCTGCCTTCAGGCCCGATGGTCGGCGAGGGCTGGGCAGGCCTGAGCACCGCTCACGCGATTACCCTGTCGGTAGGCGACAGCGCCGCCCTGCTCGACGCCACTGCCGGGAGTGACCTGGGGGCTCCCTACGCCGCGCCCATGCCAGCGACGCCCTTTGCACACGCCGCAGGACGCGATCCCAAGCGTCTGAAAATCGCCCTGATCTCGGCAATATCGCCGTGGCCGGCAGAACCGGAGGCCCTGGCTGCACTGCAACACACTGCGGCCTTGCTGGAGGCGCTCGGGCATTACGTGGTCCCGGCGACGTTGCCGGTCCGGCTGCCTGAATTCCTCGACGCGACGTTCGACATCATCGGTTCACACACCCAGGGCTACCTCGATCTGCTGGGCAAAATGCGCGGCCTCCCGGTCGCCATGGACGAACTGGAGCCGCGTACCCGTGTCATTCTGCGCGAACGCGGGCAACTGCCTGCGACACGCTACATTTCCGCGGTCGAGTCGATGCATGCACTGGGCCGGGCGATGGCCGGTTTCTTCGAAGAGTACGATATTGTTCTCACCCCGACGCTCAACCGCGCGCCACCCCGCCTGGGAGAACTGGTCTTCGATGACGACAGCCGGTCCCTGCAGGACTTCATCGCGCTTTCGCACAGCTACTCGCCCTACACGGCGATCTTCAACGCGACTGGCCAGCCAGCCATGTCCGTGCCCCTCTATTGGACAGCCGATTCGCTGCCGCTGGGTTCTCACTTTGCCGCGCGGTTTGGCGACGAACTGACCTTGCTGAGCCTTGCCGGGCAACTGGAGCGCGCCCAGCCGTGGGCCGCACGCAGGCCGCCGTTAAACGCTTGCGCGGGTTGATGCGAAGGGATTATTGGCGGTGATGGTGGTAAGCCAGGCAAGACCACCGCCTGCGTTGCTGGCGGCGGTCTACCGGCTACAGGCTTATGGCTCGCCAGCCGCCTGCGGTGCAGGCGCCGGGTGCGACCAGGTCAGGTACCGGAAGCGGTCGTAGAGACCCGCCACGACCTGCCCGCCTGCAATCCTGCCCGGAATTGCCGTTTGCAGGGTGCCGACCGCGCTCCCCAAACGCGAGGTGCTGACGTAATCTCCGGCCCAGGACGCTGCCGCCCTGCCGGCCTGATGCGCCGCCTTGCCTTTGTCAGTCAGGTAGCTCAACCCCTTGCCGGCTGCTGCGCCAGCCACTTCTCCAACCATACCGGGAAGCGTGAGGTTGGCTGCGGTCAGGACCGCAGCACCGGAGGCGTAGCCTTTGATCCCCTTGTCGAGAAAATTCCAGACTTTGTTGACGCCCAGAAACCCCGTCATCACCAGATTCAGACCGACGATTTCCTTGAAGACCTGAACCGCCTTTTGCATATCGACTTCAGGGTTCATGGCCAGTTTGAGCATCTCCGATACGCACCAGACGCCATCCGCCGCGTAATCGGCTTTGCCGACCATGCTTTTCATCAACATCACCAGCGCCGCACCGATACTCGCCGTCAAGGCCACCAGGCCCAGCTTGGTGTAGAAGTCAGGGTCCGCCTTGCGCTCCACCTCGGCCAGTTGCTGCCCTGCGCGCAGGGCATCGGCGACTTCGAACCTGGCCTGGAACTCGCTGCTTTTGGTGCCCAGGTATGTCAGGCTCGAGTTCATGATGTCGGTGATGCTTTTGTCTTGCTTGTACAATTCGGTCGCCACTTTCATCTGCTGGGCAAAATGCTCGCTGACGTCGAAATGCTTGACCACGGCCAGATGGTCTTCCTCCGGGATGCGGGCGTTCCCGGTGTCTTGCCTGGAAAGCTTGCTCTTGGCGAGCTTGAAGGCAGCGACGATCGATTCACGGTTGAATACGCCCAGCGTGGCTGCGCCCGATGCCACGGCCGTTGCGATACCGAAGCCGACCTGCTCCAGCAGGTGTTCGTTCCTGGCAAAGGTGGGCTGCGCCACGATGGCGTTGGCCAGCACGGTGACGAAGTAGCGGTTCAGGCCATGATCGACATTGGTCCGCGCGTTGGTCAGCTCGTTCATCATCAGACCAGCCATGAACACCGCGTTCTTGGTGAAGTGGGCAACCAGCGATGAGCTGTAGGAGTTGTCCTTGCTGACGAACGCCACGGCCAGTGGCAAGGGTGCCAGCGCGAGCAGCATCGCCGGGCTTGCAAGGACGCGACTCTTGAGCGAGGCGCCGTTCTTGAGCGTGCCCAGTTCGGCATTCATGCTTTTGTTGAGGCTGAGCAACTCGTCTTTCACATCAGAGGGCAGCCCCGAGCGGCTCAACACTGCTGGCAACTGTTCGTTGTGAGCGCGCCAAGCGTCGAGTTGCCCCTGAGCATTGGCCTGAACGATTGCGCCCAACATGTCACGCTCGGCTTCGCTCAGCGCAGACGATGGCTTTTCCAGCAGCGTCTTCGCAACGTCGGACGTCGTGGTAGCGGCACTTGGCAAATCACCAAGACGGGCCAGTTGTTCCTCGCTCAACACCAGCGAACCGTTGGCCAGCGCCAACCGCAGTTTTTCATCGAAACCCATGCCGCACCTGGCCTCGATGTCTTCTTCAGGGGCGAAGGGCAGCGGGGTATTGCTGACGATATCGCGTTGTTCTTGCGTGAGATGCAGCACATGCTTGTTCAGGAAGGCATGCATCTGATCGGGCGACAGGTGTGGCGCCGGGGTGCGCATCAAAGCCAGCAACGCCTTGTCGTCCATCGGCGCGAGCGCCCCATAGGCATCAAACTTGCGCACCAGATTGCCGCCGGCCTTGAGCAATGCCTGGCGTGTCGTCAGCCTGGGCTCGGCAGGCTCGTGGCCAGGTGCAGGTGCTTCGCCTGGCTCGATGGAGATTTCTTCCAGCCTCGGCAAAAGATCGTGTTCGCGCAATAGCTGCAGCAGCGCCCCCGCCACTTCCGCCAGCTCGCGCAATTCATTGCAGGCTGGCGCGTCCTGGCAATTTTCGGTCAATGCCTGCAATGCGCCCGGCAGCATCTCCAGATCATTGAGCGTGTCGGCATGTGAGCGCAGCAGACTGACGACCGCGTCGGGTTGACGCTGGAGGCTGTCATTCAAATCCGCCGTACGCTGCTTGGCCGTGCGAACGAAATGACTGAAGAGCGTGTAAGACGAAACAACGGGGGGCTCTGCGCCCAGCGTCTCGGGATCCAGATGAGTCAACGTCAGCAGATCCGGAATCGCCCGGGCCAGGGCGGACGGTCGGGCAGCCAAACGAGCGACGGATTGGTGCAGCCGCGCCGTCCTGAGCCCTTCACAGGCCTGCGACAGCGAGTCGTGAGATGCGTGAGAAGCCGGCATATCGGCCAGCCGGTGAGTACAACGGTCAAGCAGTTCTCTCAGCGCCGGCACCTGATCCTCGCTTGCCAGTTGATGCCAGCCCTGCTCGGTCGTGCTGACCTCGGCGACGCTCTGACAGAGTTGAGCAACGGTGTGCCAGGACGGATGCTGTTTATCCAGCTCACGCTGAAGAGCAGACAACAGGCGCACAGAGTCCTGCGCTGGCGCAGCCGAGGTGCGACCAAATGCCACGGCCAGCTCGCCGGAGGTAAAAAACGCTACGGTACGAGCCTGCTGCGGAGTTTGCTCACTAACGCCGGTTGCATCGCCGGACGCAGGAGCAACCTCCGGCAATGAGGAATGAGAGGAGCGCGTGATCTGAGAGGGCGTCATGGCGTTTTTACCTACTGTCGGTGGGTATGGGCAACAGACCGACTGAGTGTCGTCCGGCCCGGAACGGTTCCGGCAGTTGAAGGTAAATAGATGCGTGATCGCTGAAAATTCGAGTGGATGTGCCCGGTTCACGCCGCCGATGACTAAATCGATCTCGACCCTCTCATGTGGGCGAGCCCCCTACAGAACGAGCCTTGCGCCTGCGGCACGTCCATGATTTCAGGCCTTGTCGAAACCCGCGTGAACGGCGTCACTGGTCAAGATGACTGCCTTTCATATGCCAGATAAAACCCGATGGGGTAGAATAGCCGCCTTTTCCGCCATGCCCCCTTGAGGACTGCCATGTTCAGCCGTGATTTGACTATCGCCAAGTACGACGCCGATCTGTTTGCCGCCATGGAGCAAGAAGCTCTGCGTCAGGAAGAACACATCGAGCTGATTGCCTCGGAAAACTACACCAGTCCGGCCGTCATGGAAGCTCAGGGCTCGGCCCTGACCAACAAGTACGCCGAAGGCTATCCAGGCAAGCGCTACTACGGTGGTTGCGAGTACGTCGACGTTATCGAACAACTGGCCATCGACCGCGCCAAGGAGCTGTTCGGCGCTGATTACGCCAACGTCCAGCCACACGCGGGTTCGCAAGCCAACTCGGCGGTCTACCTGGCCCTGCTGCAAGGCGGCGACACCATTCTGGGCATGAGCCTGGCTCACGGTGGTCACCTGACCCACGGCGCCAGCGTTTCGTCCTCGGGCAAGCTGTACAACGCCGTTCAGTACGGTATCGATGCCAACGGCATGATCGACTATGACGAAGTCGAGCGCCTGGCTGTCGAGCACAAGCCAAAAATGATCGTCGCCGGCTTCTCTGCCTACTCGCAGATCCTCGACTTCCCGCGCTTCCGTGCAATCGCTGACAAGGTCGGTGCCTACCTGTTCGTCGACATGGCTCACGTAGCCGGTCTGGTCGCCGCAGGCGTCTACCCGAACCCGGTGCCATTCGCTGACGTCGTGACCACCACCACGCACAAGACCCTGCGCGGTCCACGTGGCGGCCTGATCCTGGCGCGCGCCAACGCCGAAATCGAGAAGAAGCTGAACTCCGCAGTATTCCCTGGCTCCCAGGGCGGCCCGCTGGAGCACGTCATCGCAGCCAAGGCCGTGTGCTTCAAGGAAGCGCTGCAGCCTGAGTTCAAGACCTACCAGCAGCAAGTGGTCAAGAACGCCAAGGCGATGGCCGGTGTGTTCATCGAGCGTGGCTTCGACGTGGTTTCCGGCGGTACTGAAAACCACCTGTTCCTGCTGTCGCTGATCAAACAGGACATCTCCGGTAAAGACGCCGACGCCGCTCTGGGTCGCGCCTTCATCACCGTCAACAAGAACTCCGTTCCAAACGACCCACGCTCGCCGTTCGTCACCTCCGGCCTGCGCTTCGGCACCCCGGCAGTGACCACTCGCGGCTTCAAGGAAGCTGAGTGCAAGGAACTGGCGGGCTGGATCTGCGACATCCTGGCTGACCTGAACAACGAAGCCGTGATCGACGCTGTTCGCGAGAAGGTCAAGGCCATCTGCGCGAAGCTGCCGGTTTACGGCGCTTGATAAGCCTGGTTTAAACGCAGTACCAAAAAGCCCCGGCTCGTGAGAGTCGGGGCTTTTTGTTGGGCAGATCACTCTATGGGCAGAAGCTCAGCCGCTGCCTGACCTCTCAGCCGCATACCCTCTCGAACCCCGCCCGGATCTTCTCCTCCGGCAATTCATCGGCAATGAACACGATCACGCTCTCGCGTTTTTCGCCTTCGGCCCACTCGGTGTCCCAGTCAAAGCCGTACAGCTTGAGCACGCCCTGAAACACCATCTTGCGCGGTTCGTATTCGATGTTGAGCACGCCCTTGTAACGCAGCAGTTGCTTGCCATGGTCTTCCAGCAGTTCGTTCATGAACTCGCTGAGGCGGTCCAGGTTCAGCGGTTTTTCACTGCGCAGGACCAGGCTGCTGATGCGGTCAGCGGAATTGCCGGTCGGGGCCAGTGGGCGCAGGATCATGCCGCCGCCGAGGTCGGCGTTGAGGTTGAAGCCGCGTACGTCGAGCAGTTCGGCGAGGTCGATCCTGCCGTGCTCGACGATACGGATCGGCGCGCGGCGGTTGATGCGGGTCAGGCGCGCGCTCAGGGCATCGAAGGCTGCATCGTCGACCAGATCACGCTTGCTGACCAGCAACCGGTCGGCAAAGCCGATCTGCGCCTGGGCGATGGTTTGCGCCAGGTGAGTATCGGCGTGCGCGGCGTCGACCAGGGTGATGATGCCGTCGAGGATGTAACGCTCGCGCAGCTCTTCATCGATGAAAAAGGTCTGCGCGACCGGCGCGGGATCGGCCAGCCCGGTGCATTCGATCACCAGCCGGTCGAACACGATCTCGCCGCTGTCCAGACGCTCCAGCAGCAGGTAGAGCGCCTTGGTCAGGTCAGTGTGGATGGTGCAGCACACGCAACCGTTGGACAGGGTCATGATCTGCACGGGATCCGTGCCGAGCAACTGGCTGTCGATGCCTGCATCGCTGAATTCGTTTTCGATCACGGCGATTTTCAGGCCGTGTTCGGCCTTGAGCAGGTGGCGCAGCAAGGTGGTCTTGCCGGCGCCCAGAAAGCCGGTCAGCACGGTCACGGGGATGGGTTGCAACTCAGTCATAAGGCTCCTGGCGTGAGGCATTCAGCTGAAATGAAAACGCGCCACAGGTGATGGCCTGCGGCGCGTCGGATCAAACAATAACGCAGATCAGCGGATCAACAGCATTTCGGACCGGCCTTGCCGCCGTAACGGGCCTCTTGCCGCTCCCGAAAGAACTGCTCATAGGTCATCACCGGCTTGTCCGGGTGGGTGTTCTGCATGTGCTCTACGTAAGTGTCGTAGTCCGGCATGCCCACCATCAGGCGCGCGGCCTGACCGAGGTATTTGCCGAGGCGACTCAGGTCATTGAACATGGGCAAATCCTCTATGGGTAAGCGTGGTCACACCTGCGACGCTGGCGGCATGGCCTGGAACGGAGCTTCCTTGTCGGTGCGCTCCTTGGTGCTCCAGGCCGCTCGGCCGACTTTAATGGCGTAGAACAGGATGCTGAACACCACGAACAGGAACAGCACGGTCAGCCCGGCGTTGGTGTAAGCGTTGAAGATCACATGCTGCATCTGGTCCATGGTCTTGGCCGGGGCCAGAATCTGACCGGCATCGGCCGCCGCGCTGTATTTCTTGGCCAAGGCCAGGAAACCTACCGCAGGGTTGGCATCGAACAGCTTGATCAAGCCAGCCGTCACGGTGCAGATCAGCAGCCAGGTGGCAGGCAGCATGGTCACCCAGACATAGCGCTGGCGCTTCATCTTGATCAGCACCACGCTGGCGAGCATCAGGGCGATACCGGCGAGCATCTGGTTGGAGATACCGAACAGTGGCCACAAGGTATTGATGCCACCCAGCGGATCGATTACACCCTGATACAGCAGATAGCCCCACAGCGCCACGCAACCGCCGGTGCCGATGGCGTTGGCCGTCCACGACTCGGTGCGCTTCAAGGCCGGGACGAAGCTGCCCAGCAGGTCCTGCAGCATGAAGCGTCCGGCACGTGTACCGGCGTCGACTGCGGTCAGAATGAACAGCGCCTCGAACAGAATCGCAAAGTGGTACCAGAACGCCATGGTGTTTTCACCCGGCAGCACCTGATGGAGGATCTGCGCGATACCGACGGCCAGCGTCGGAGCACCACCGGCACGGGCCAGCACGGTGTTTTCACCGATGTCTTTCGCCACAGCGGTCAGTTGTTCCGGCGTGATGGCAAAGCCCCAGCTGGACACGGTCTGCGCCACTGTTACCACGTCACTGCCGACCACCGCAGCAGGGCTGTTCATGGCGAAGTACACACCCGGCTCGATCACCGAAGCGGCAACCATTGCCATGATGGCCACGAAGGATTCCATCAGCATGCCGCCGTAACCGATGTAGCGGGCGTTCTTTTCGTTATCCAGCAGCTTGGGCGTCGTGCCCGACGAGATCAGTGCGTGGAAACCCGATACGGCACCGCAGGCAATGGTGATGAACAGGAACGGGAACAATGCGCCCTTCCAGACCGGGCCTGTGCCGTTGGTGAACTGGGTCAGGGCCGGCATTTTCAGCTCGGGCGCCAGAATCAGGATGCCGATTGCCAGTGCCAGAATGGTGCCGATTTTCAGGAAGGTCGACAGGTAGTCACGTGGCGCAAGCAGCAGCCAGACCGGCAGCATGGCCGCGACAAAACCGTAGCCGACCAGCATCCAGGTGATCTGCACACCGGTGAACGTGAACATCGGACCCCAGGTAGGATCCGCCGCGACCATGCCGCCGACCCAGATCGAACCGAGCAACAGAATGACGCCGACGATGGAGATCTCACCAATGCGTCCCGGACGGATGTAGCGCATATAAATGCCCATGAACATCGCGATCGGGATCGTTGCCATTACCGTGAACATGCCCCACGGGCTCTCGGCCAGGGCCTTGACCACGATCAGCGCCAGCACCGCAAGGATGATGATCATGATCAGGAAACAGCCGAACAGCGCGATGGTGCCGGGAATACGGCCCATTTCCTCGCGCACCATGTCGCCCAGCGAGCGACCGTTACGGCGCGTGGAAAGGAACAGGATCATGAAGTCCTGCACCGCACCGGCCAGCACCACGCCGGCAATCAGCCAGAGCGTGCCGGGCAGATAGCCCATTTGCGCTGCCAGTACCGGGCCGACCAGCGGGCCTGCGCCGGCGATGGCTGCAAAGTGGTGACCGAAGAGGATGTGTTTGTTGGTCGGCACATAGTCCAGACCGTCGTTGTTGACCACTGCCGGTGTCGCACGCAGCGGATCGAGCTGCATGACGTGAGTGGCGATGAAAAGACTGTAGTAACGATAGGCAACCAGGTAGATAGCTACCGCAGCGACCACTATCCACAAGGCGTTGATCGCCTCTCCGCGACGTAAGGCCACGACCCCAAGGGCACATGCCCCGACAATGGCGATGATGAGCCAGGGAACATGGCGCATCAGACTATTATTATTTTTCATTTTTTTTATTCCAGCAGAGTTGACTAGAAGGCAAGCCATGCGAGTTTAGCGCCGGATCAGCGAAAGACCACCCCCAACCAAGGTCTAGGTCGAAATTTGATCAATTGCGGCAGATACCCGGCATAGAGGGCTGGAATGGCCTCGACAGATGGCGTCCCGATCACAAAACCGTGATGCGGAACTGTTCTGCAATTGCTTTACGGTCTATCGTGCATGGACAACAGAATCGATCAGATAACGACCTGCACGCTGACTCAGGCGGCGGTCAACAAGAGAGTTCATTCGATGACCGACTCACCTGCAGATCGCCGTCGTTTCAAACGCATTGCCTTTGATGCCAAGACCGATCTGAAGCAAGGCGACAAAAGCTGGAAAGTGCAACTGGTCGACCTGTCCCTCAAAGGGCTGCTGATCGAACGGCCTGATCCGTGGAACGGTGATCAGACGCAGCCCTTTGAAGTCGACATCATTCTAAGCAACGATGCCCATGTGAAAATGGATGTCGAAATCACTCATGACAACAAACGGCAACTGGGATGCGTTTGCCGGCACATAGGGCTGGACTCGATCAGCCACCTGAGGCGGCTGGTCGAATTGAACCTCGGAGACCCCGAGGAACTGGATCGGGAACTGGCAGCCTTGATCGAACTGCAGGAATAATCCTCAGGGCGAGGTTACTCGAACAGCGCATCCAGGGCCTGTTCCAGTCGCGTAACGGCAATGATCTGCAAACCGGGCGGCGCCTCCTTTGGCGCGTTGCCCTTGGGCACGATGGCGCGTTTGAAGCCGTGCTTGGCGGCCTCCTTGAGGCGCTCCTGCCCACTGGGCACCGGCCTGACTTCACCCGACAGCCCCACCTCACCGAACACCAGCAAGTCATGCGGCAGCGGACGATTGCGCAGGCTGGACATTACGGCTGCCATCAAGGCCAGGTCGGATGCGGTTTCCAGCACCTTCACCCCACCTACCACGTTGAGAAACACGTCCTGGTCGTGAGTGGGAATGCCGCCGTGGCGGTGCAGAACCGCCAGCAGCATGGCCAGACGATTCTGATCCAGACCCAGCGTCACGCGGCGCGGGTTGGACATGTGACTGTCGTCCACCAGCGCCTGCACCTCCACCAGCATCGGCCGCGTGCCTTCCCAGGTCGCCATGACCACACTGCCCGGCACTTCTTCCTGCGCACGGGTAAGAAAGATCGCAGACGGATTGGAGACTTCTTTCAGGCCCTTGTCGGTCATGCCGAACACGCCCAGCTCGTTGACCGCGCCAAAGCGGTTCTTCACCGCCCGCAGCAGGCGCAGGCGCCCGTCCGACTCGCCCTCGAAATACAACACGGTGTCGACCATGTGCTCAAGCACGCGCGGACCGGCCAAGGCGCCTTCCTTGGTGACGTGACCGACCAGGAAGATCGCCGTGCCGCTCTGCTTGGCGTAACGCACCAGCAAGGCAGCGCTTTCGCGAACCTGCGACACGCCGCCGGGGGCCGACTGCAACTGTTCGGTGAAAATCGTCTGGATCGAATCGATCACCATCACCTTGGGCTTCTCGACCTTGGCGGTGGCAATGATGGTCTCGATGCAGGTTTCGGTCATGACCCGCAGCTTGTCCTGCGGCAGTCCCAGGCGACGGGCACGCATGGCGACCTGCTGCTGGGATTCCTCACCAGTGACGTACAACGCGGGCATGCGCTGGGCAATGTTGCACAGCGTCTGCAAGAGGATCGTGGACTTGCCGATGCCGGGGTCACCGCCGATCAGCACCACCGAACCATCAACCAGGCCGCCGCCGAGCACCCTGTCCAGCTCGGTGGAGTTGGTGGAGAAGCGCGGAATCTCTTCGACACTGACCTCCGCCAGGGTCCTGATCTGCGCCTGGGAACCGGTCCAGCCGGTACGCCCGGTAGGCGGCGCGGCGGCACCGCTTTCAATCATGGTTTCGACCAGTGTGTTCCAGGCACCGCATTCGCTGCACTGGCCCGCCCACTTGGGAAATGTCGCGCCGCACTCGGTGCAGCCGTACAAGCGTTTGGCCTTGGCCATGACAACCCCAGTCGTTAGAAAACGCCCATGATAACGCAGGTTGCAACACCTGCCAGTCGCAGGGCGACGACTGCTTTTGAAAACCGGATAAAACTTACGCGGACGACTCCGGTCGATTGAAAGTGGCACGGGCGGCAGCAGTACGTCTGGGCTACACTCATCCGGATCAAATTTATCTGCTACAAGGAATTACCCCATGAGCGTGCTTAAGGAATTCAAGGCATTCGCGGTCAAAGGCAACGTAGTTGATATGGCCGTCGGTATTATCATCGGCGCGGCATTCGGCAAGATCGTTTCTTCGTTCGTCGGCGATGTCATCATGCCGCCGCTGGGCCTGTTGATTGGCGGCGTCGACTTCAGTGACCTGGCGGTCACCCTGCGCCCCGCGCAAGGGACCGCACCTGCGGTACTGCTGGCTTACGGCAAGTTCATCCAGACCGTTATCGACTTCATCATCGTCGCGTTCGCGATCTTCATGGGCGTCAAGGCCATCAACCGCCTGAAACGCGAAGAAGCCAAAGCGCCTACCCTACCGCCAACGCCCACCAAGCAGGAAATCCTGCTGAGCGAAATCCGCGACCTGCTCAAGGAGCAGAGCAAACCGGCAGCGCCCATTACCGTGGATCCTGCGCGTACGCCTTGATTGAGTAAGGCCTGCACCTGCAGGCCATCGCCCTCACGCAGCGCTTTTCAATCGCGATGTCACTGATGACGCAAATTGCGACGTAAGTGACGGCTGCGTCCTGGCGCTGATCCGCCTGACAAAGAAAAGCCGCTGTGTGACGCGGAGCGTCATGAACTGCATTCCCACGCGGAGCGTGAGGAACGATAGTTATGTGACTATCGTGCCAATGCTCGGCACGATAGCCATAGCCAGCTGCCAGCCATCACCAATACGTTTCCACCGCCACTTGCCCCGGCTTGCGTGACAGGCTCAAGCGCATCTCGCGCTGCTTGAGAATCGCCCGAGTGTCATCGATCATCTGCGGATTGCCACACAACATCACCCGCGAATGCTCCGGCGTGAGGGCAATACCGGCAGCGCGCTCCAGCTCTCCGTTTTCGATCAACTGCGTGATACGCCCATTCAATGCACCCGGATGCTGCTCGCGGGTCACCGTAGGCAAAAACAGAAACTTGTCCGCGTATTCAGCCAGGTACTCACGCTGCATCAGTTCGGCAATCAATTGCTGATAGGCCAGCTCGCGCGACTCACGAACGCTGTACACCAGAATCACCCGCTCGAACTTCTCCCAGACCTCGAAATCCTGAAGGATCGACAGAAACGGTGCGACCCCAGTGCCTGTGGATAACAGCCAGAGATCGCGACCGTCAATGAAACGATCCAGAGTCAGATAACCAAACGCCTGCTTTTCCACCAACAGACTGTCGCCCTCACGCAAGCGGCTCAACTCGCTGGTGAATTCGCCATCCGGCACCACGATGGAAAAAAACTCCAGAAACTCATCGTGCGGAGAAGAAACCATCGAATAGGCACGCCATACCACCGTGCCGTCGGCCTTGGTCACCCCGAGACGCGCAAACTGTCCGGCACGAAAGCGAAAACCGGGATCACGCGTGGTACGCAGGGTGAACAGGTTCGCGGTCAGCGGCGTGACACGCTGCAGTGTCTGTCGGGTGAATTTGTCGTCACTGACGGTCATGGTGCGCTTTGAACTCCTGAATATGGAAAGCAGCGCCCAGTGTCCCGCAAAACAGGCTCGATAAACACCGGCTGTTTGTGATGGATTACCCGGCAACGGGCTCTGCAGCTTAGAGTATTTGGTTCTTGGATCAGCCCTTGCAGGGTCGAACATCCACAGAGCCGATTACCCCGACCCTTCTCGCGCGGGGGTTTCAGCCGACAGCCCCAGAACACGCTGCCAAGTGCCATCAGCCCATCCGTCCGGCTGATCCGCGCCACCACGGACTGCCACGTATTTGTCCCTAAACTGGATAAACACCCAGCAAGGTCTGTACACGTACTGCAAGGAGGCTACATGAACACGATGGACATAAATTTCTCACAGCCCTCGCCAGCAAAAAACCTGACTCAGAGAGAAATCGAAGTCCTCAAATGGTCCGCTGAAGGCAAAACAGCTGGCGACATCGCAATGATCCTCTGCCTGAAGGAGCGCACCATTCACTTCCACATTGCCAGCGCCATTCAAAAAATGGGCGTTTGCAACAAGACGGCTGCCGCCGTACAAGCCGCGCTCAGCGGGATGTTCTGACAAAACGGGCAATCACCGCGTAATCAGACAGGTATCGGAACGAAAAAATACGTAAAATCGTCTGTCTCAGCGAGCCCACCTGTCATCGGGCTCACTGACATACCTTCGATTGCACAGAGTTCTCCCGCCAATGCCCCTGCTCATCAGTCCCTTCGCTGAACTTGATCTCATTCGCCAACCCGAGCAACAGGATGAGCCCCTGCAGGCCTTCGATGCCGCTGACGAATACCTGCTCAATCATGTTGCAGAAGCAGGGCTGAGCCTGCAAAGCCGGGTTCTGGTGCTCAATGACAGTTTCGGCGCGTTGGCGGCAAGTCTCGCGCCACATGCCACGGTGATCAGCAGCACCGACTCGTTTCTGGCGGCGCAGGGGCTGGAAAAAAATCTGGCACGCAACGGCATGAGCTACGACGCAGTACCGCACATACCGGCCAGCGAAGCGTTGCAGGGTCCATTCGACTGGGTGCTGATCCGGGTGCCCAAGACCCTGGCGCTGCTCGAAGAGCAACTGATACGCCTGCAAGGTCAACTGGCCCCTGGCGCTCGGGTCATCGCTGCGGCAATGGTCAAGCATTTGCCGCGCTCGGCGGGCGACTTGCTGGAGGAATATGTCGGACCGGTACAGGCCTCGCTGGCAGTGAAAAAAGCCAGGTTGCTGTTCGCCACACCACAGCCCATGGAAGTGCGCACCTCGCCCTACCCGACGCGCTACCGGCTGGATGATCCGGCCATCGAACTGCTCAACCATGCCAATGTGTTCTGCCGCGACGGGCTGGACATCGGCACCCGCGCCTTCCTGCCGCATCTGCCGAAAAACCTTGGTACGGCAAGGGTCGCAGACCTGGGTTGCGGTAACGGCGTGCTGGCCATTGCCAGCGCGCTGGACAACCCGCAGGCGCACTACACGCTGGTCGACGAGTCGTTCATGGCCGTGCAATCGGCAGCCGAGAACTGGCAAGCGACGCTGGGGGATCGCGACGTACAGCTTCGCGCAGGCGACGGTCTGGAGATGCAGGAGCCTGACTCGCTGGATGTGGTGCTGTGTAACCCGCCCTTCCACCAGCAGCAAGTGGTTGGCGACTTTCTTGCCTGGCGGATGTTTCTTCAGGCCCGGGCTGCTCTGGTGACCGGCGGGGCGCTGTACATCGTCGGCAATCGCCACCTGGGTTATCACACCAAGCTGTCGCGCCTGTTCCGCGGCGTCGAGCAAGTCGCCGCCACGCCGAAATTCGTGATTCTGAAAGCCCGCAAGTAACCCAGGCCCACGGCACAAAAAAAAGACCCCCTTGCCACGCGAGTGGCAAGAGGGTCGCAAAACGTGTCCGGAGGACACGAACGGGAATTCAGTATCAGTGTGTCGTCAGGCCCGCTGCGCTCATGAACATGCGCATCAGGCTGGCCACGATGAACAGCGCAAATACGCTGCCCGCCCAGATTCCAACCAGCCAGGCCAATCGTTGCCAGAGCGGCTTGCTCAGCGCCGGATCAGGATCGTGCATGGAATGCTTACCAGACATCGTCATTCTCCTCGGTTCGGACTAGTGATAACCGTCTGCAGCCGTCACCTTGCCGCGGAACACGTAATAGCTCCAGAAGGTGTAGCCCAGAATGAACGGAATGATGAATAGCGTGCCCACCAGCATGAAGCCCTGGCTCTGCGGCGGTGCGGCGGCTGCCCAGATCGATACCGAAGGCGGAATGATGTTCGGCCACAGGCTGATCCCCAGACCGCTGTAGCCCAGAAAAATCAGCAACAGGGTCAGCAGAAACGGCGTGTAGTGAGCATTGCGGGCCACCGCCTTGAACAGACCGTACATGGTCACCAGCACCAGAATCGGTACCGGCATGAACCAGAACAGGTTGGGCGTGCTGAACCAGCGATGCGCGATATCAGCATGAGCCAGCGGCGTCCACAGGCTGACCACGGCCATGACCGCGAGCACTGCAAGGGCCAGCGGACGTGCCAGATCATGCATCGCCTTCTGCAGCGAGCCTTCGGTTTTCATGATCAGCCAGGTGCAGCCCAGCAGCGCGTAGGCAACGATCAAGGCCAGCCCGCAGAACATCGGGAACGGCGAGAGCCAGTCCAGCGAGCCTCCGGCAAACTGGCGATCGACCACCGGAATGCCTTCAATGTAAGCGCCCAGTGCCACGCCTTGGAAGAAGGTCGCAGCCAGCGAGCCGCCAATGAACGCCTTGTCCCACCAGTGGCGCTTCAGCTCGGTCGCCTTGAAGCGGAACTCGAATGCCACGCCACGGAAGATCAGGCCCATGAGCATGAACATCAGCGGCAGGTACAGCGCAGACAGGACCACCGAGTAGGCCAGCGGGAAAGCACCGAACAATGCCGCACCGCCCAGCACCAGCCAGGTTTCGTTGCCGTCCCAGACCGGCGCGACGGTGTTCATCATCACGTCGCGGTCGGAGCTGTCCTTCATGAACGGGAAGAGAATCCCGATACCCAGATCGAAGCCGTCCATCACCACGTACATCATGATGCCGAAGACGATGATGACGGCCCAGATCAGCGGAAGATCGATACCCATGGCTTAAATCCCCTTGCCGAGCGGGTCAAGATTGCCGCCATCTTCTTCGCCTTCAACAGCGGCGGAGAGCGGACGGGCCGGTGTGCGTTGCTGGCCGGGACCACCGTGAGGCACATGTTCGACGTAGGCTTTCGGCCCTTTGCGAACCAGACGCATCATGTAGCCAAGACCTGTACCGAAGAGCACGAAGTAGACGACCACGAACAGCACCAGGGTGATGCTCATCTGCGCCACGCTGTGCCCGGACGACGCATCCGCGGTACGCATCAGGCCGTACACGACCCAAGGCTGACGACCGATTTCGGTGGTGAACCAGCCTGCGAGAATCGCGATCAGGCCAGACGGCCCCATCCACAACGCCAGGTACAGGAACGGACGCGAGTTATACAGCGTGCCGCGCTTGCGCAGCCACAGGCTCCACAGGCCGGTGAAGATCATCAGCATGCCGAGGGCGACCATGACCCGGAACGACCAGAACACGATTGTCGAGTTAGGGCGATCCTCAGGCTTGAACTCTTTGAGCGCCGGCACCTGCTTGTCGAGACTGTGAGTCAGGATCAGGCTGCCCAGGTACGGAATTTCCACCGCGAACTTGGTCCGTTCTTCCTTCATGTCGGGAATGCCGAACAGGATCAGAGGGGTCGGTTCGTCACCGACGTTCTCCCAGTGACCTTCGATGGCCGCGATCTTCGCGGGCTGATGCTTGAGCGTATTCAGACCGTGGAAGTCACCGACGACAGCCTGGACAGGCGCCACCAGCAGGGCCATCCACATGGCCATCGAGAGCATCTTGCGTACCGCAGGAGTGTCACGGCCCCGCAACAGGTGCCAGGCAGCCGACGAACCGACGAAGAACGCCGTCGCCACGAATGCGGCAATCGCCATGTGCGTCAGGCGATAAGGGAACGACGGGTTGAAGACCACGGCGAACCAGTCAGTGGGAATGACCCGACCGTCAATGATCTCGAACCCTTGCGGCGTCTGCATCCAGCTGTTGGACGACAGAATCCAGAAGGTGGAGATCAGCGTGCCGATGGCGACCATTACCGTGGAGAAGAAGTGCAGGTTGCGGCCGACACGATTCCAGCCGAACAGCATGACGCCGAGGAAGCCCGCTTCGAGGAAGAACGCGGTCAGCACCTCGTAGGTCAGCAGCGGGCCGGTCACAGCACCTGCGAAGTCGGAGAAGCGGCTCCAGTTGGTGCCGAACTGGTAGGCCATGACGAGCCCGGAAACCACGCCCATGCCGAAGTTGACAGCAAAAATCTTCGACCAGAAGTGGTACAGGTCACGGTAGACGTCATCGCGGGTCTTCAGCCACAGGCCTTCGAGCACAGCCAGGTAACTTGCCAGACCAATAGTGATGGCAGGAAACAGGATGTGAAACGAAATCGTGAATGCGAACTGGATCCGGGCGAGATCTATAGCCTCTAAACCGAACATAGGATGTTCCTCTCTCAGATGAAACCTGCTGCCGGCCGCAAGCCAACAGCGATTGCCCCCACGGTAATGAGTGCTTATGTTTCTTTATTCTGGCGTTTCCAATGGCGGAAACGCTGGTCGATGCACCGATCATTGCCTGAACGCAATGATGCAGATCAATCGACCATCAAAGAGTAGTCCTGTTCAGCCATTAAAGTCGTGTGGTCTATTGTCGCGTGGCGGGTTGTCTCACCTGCACGGCGCTTGCAGATGCGGAGTCCTTCCGGGCACCTATCGTTCCTCACGCTCCGCGTAGGAATGCCGTTCGTGACACTCCGCGTCACACCTGCGCCGCACTGCCTGCGCAGGAGGATGTAGAGCGTCACGCACCGCATGCCAATGCAGAGCATTGGCATGATAGGCCGTTGGATTTGCGGTCGCTGTTACAACAGCTTATCCAGCGTGATCGGAAACTCGCGGATCCGCTTGCCGGTGGCGTGATAGATCGCGTTGGCGATCGCTGCCGGGACGCCCACGATGCCGATTTCACCGACGCCCTTGGAGCCCAGCGCGTTGACGATATCGTCGTGTTCTTCGACAAACAGCACGTCGATGTCGCCGATGTCAGCGTTCACCGGGATGTGGTACTCGGCCAGGCTGTGGTTCATCGGACGGCCCAGGTCGTGGTCAAGCATCGCCTCTTCCTGAAGCGCCATGCCCATACCCCAGACAACGCCACCCAGAATCTGACTGCGCGCCATTTTCGGGTTCACGACCCTGCCCGCTGCGACGGCACTGACCACACGATTGACCTTGATAGTGCCCAGATCCTCGTCAACCAGCACCTCAACGAACACCGCTGAGTGCGTCGCTGCCGCATAGGCTTCGCGCTTCTTGTCCGGCTCGGCGTCGACTTGCACCTCGATGACACCATGGGCCTGAGACGCTGCCAGTTCAGCCATCGATAGCGCCTGATCGCCTATGTGCAGCTTGCCCGCTTCGAAGCGAACCTGATCCGGCGTCACGGAAGCGAATTGTGGATGCTGCCCCTTGGCAACTTCCAGTACCTGACGCTGCAAAGCCTGACAGGCCTGTTGCACCGCAGTACCGACTGAAGAAACCGTGAACGAGCCACCCTGCAACGGCGCAGTCGGCAATGAAGAATCACCCAGCAGGAAGCTGACATTATCCACTTCGATACCCGACGATTCTGCAGCGATCTGCGTCATGACGGTATAAGTGCCGGTGCCGATGTCGGTGGTAGCACTACTGACCACCAGCTTGCCGTCACCTTGCAGACGCGCCTTGGCGCTGGCCTTCATCTGCATGGCCTCCCAGACACCGCCGGCCATGCCCCAGCCGACCAGTTGACGGCCCTGGCGCATGCTGCGTGGCTCAGGGTTACGGCTGGACCAGCCAAAGCGTTCGGCACCCTGGGCGTAGCATTCGCGCAATTCCTTGCTCGAATACGGCTTGTCTTCGTTACCGTTGCGCTCGGCGTAGTTGGTCAGACGCAGGCGCACCGGGTCGATGGCCAAGGCGTAAGCCAGCTCGTCCATGGCGCATTCCAGGCCGATCATGCCCAGGGCAGCACCTGGCGCACGCATGTCGAGCGGCGTGAACACATCCAGCGGCACCAGCTTATAGGTCAATTTCACGTTGTCGCAGTGATAGAGCATGCCGCTCCATTCCACCACGTGTTCGCTGAAATCTTCGAAGCGTGAAGTCTGCCCGATGGCCTCATGACCGACCGCCAGCAAACGGCCGTTGGCAGCCGCACCCAGACGCAGACGCTGAATGGTGCGCGGGCGATAACCGAAGGTGAACATCTGCTGCCGGGTCAGCGTCAGGCGCACGGAGCGCTTGAGGTGCAATGCAGCCATCACCGCCAGCGGCAACTGATATTGCGGGCGCAGGCCGGAGCCGAAGGCACCACCGACAAAGGCGGCCAGCACACGGACCTTGTCCTTTTCCAGGCCAAAGACCTTGTGCAGGTAGTCCTGACAGTTTTGCGTACCCTGCGTCTTGTCGTGAATCTGCAAGCTGCCGTCGGCCTGATACAGGACGGTCGACGCGTGCGGCTCCATTGGGTTGTGGTATTCGCTGGGCGTGCTGTATGTCACGTCCACACTCAGCGCAGAGCTGGCCAGTTCACCCTCAAAGTTGCCACGCGGCGGCGGCAATTCGGCAGGCGCGTCATAAGCGGTGTCGAGCATGGCCTGCAGATCGGTCTGGTGCTCCTGCTGCTCGTATTCGATACGCACCAACGAGCCCGCATGCCGCGCCAGCTCCAGCGTATCGGCAACGACCAGCGCGAGCGGTTGGCCGCTGTACATCACGTTGTCGTTGTAGAAAGGACGAAACGGCGACCCGTCAGCCGAATCGGCGTCCTCATAGTTTTCGTCGTAGCTGGCCAGCGAAGGACGATTGGTGTGGTCAATGACCGCGACCACACCCGGCACCTTCATTGCCTCGCTCGTATCGATGCTGGCGACGCGCCCGTTGGCGATGGTGCTGGAGACCACGCTGCCGTACAGCAACCCTTCTTCAGGGTATTCACCGGCGTAACGTGCGCCACCGGTCACTTTCAATCGGCCGTCGACGCGGTCCACAGGCTTGCCCATTGGCGAAAATGGCTGGTTCATTGGGCGCTCCCTCCTGTTGCGGCATCGCTCAAGGCACGAATGATCGCGCGGCGGGCCAGTCTGACCTTGAAACCGTTGTGCTCCAGAGGCTGAGCATCTTCCAGCATGGCGTCTGCGGCAGCGGCGAAGTTCTCGCGGGTGACCGGCTTGCCGATCAGCAGCGCTTCGACCGCCTTGTCGCGCCATGGCTTGTGCGCGACACCGCCCAACGCCAGACGCACGTCGCGAATCACCTCGCCGTCCAGTTCGATGGCGGCAGCCACCGATATCAGGGCAAACGCGTAGGACGCACGGTCGCGGATTTTCAGATAAGCGTTGTGGCTGACAAAGCCGTTTGCAGGCAGCTCGACAGCAATGATCAACTCATCGTCGGCCAACTGATTGTCACGCTGCGGCGCATCACCCGGCAGGCGGTGGAAATCCGCGAACTCGATGGTGCGACGACCGGCACGTCCCTGGACATGCACCACCGCTTCCAGCGCAGCCAGGGCCACGCACATGTCGGAAGGGTGAGTCGCGACGCAATCTTCGCTGGCACCGAGAATCGCGTGAATGCGATTCACGCCGGTGCGCGCCGGGCAGCCGCTGCCCGGTTCGCGCTTGTTGCACGGCACGCCGGTGTCATAGAAGTAATAGCAGCGGGTGCGTTGCAGCAGGTTGCCGCCAGTGCTGGCCATGTTGCGCAACTGCGGCGACGCACCGGCCAGCACCGCTTTGCTCAGCAGCGGGTAACGCGCTTCGATCAACGGGTGATAGGCCAGGTCGGCGTTGCTGACCAACGCACCGATCATCAGACCGCCCGAGGCGGTTTCAGTGACATCCCTTAAAGGCAGGCCGGTGATGTCGATCAGGTGCTCGGGCGTGGCGACGTTTTCTTTCATCAGGTCGAGCAGGTTGGTGCCGCCCGCAATAAAGCGCGTGGCCGGGCCGCTCAGGTTGACCGCTGCGGTGATGTCGGTCGGCTTGCTGTAGGTAAACGGATTCATGCGTTCACCTCCGGCTTCGGCGCCGCATTGTGGAACTGTGGCAACGCCTCTTCGACGGCGGCGAGAATATTGCTGTAGGCACCGCAGCGGCACAGGTTACCGCTCATCAGTTCCTGAATCTCGGCACGCGTGCTGGCGCGACCTTCATTGGCAAGCCCGACAGCCGAGCAGATCTGCCCGGGCGTGCAGTAGCCGCACTGGAACGCATCGTTCTTGATGAACGCCTGCTGCATGGGGTGCAACTGGTCGCCATCGGCCAGGCCTTCAATGGTGGTCAGCTCGGCGCCGTCACACATGATCGCCAGCGTCAGGCAGGCATTGATGCGCGTGCCGTCGCGCAGTACGGTACATGCACCGCACTGGCCGTGGTCGCAGCCTTTCTTGGTGCCGACCAGATCGAGCTGATCGCGCAGCAGGTCAAGCAAGGTGGTCCAGGGCAGCACATCCAGTTGGCGGAGCTGTCCGTTCAGGGTCAGAGAAATCGCGTGGGTGGCGAAGTCCTGGGGGTTCGGGGTCGTTGCACTCATGGAAACCTCACGGTAGGCGGTCGCTTAGCGCACTTTTTATGCGTCTTAAGGGGTGGGACTTCGCGAGGTTTGCAACGTTCAGGCTTTCTTGATGAGCGTACTTGTCATCGAAAGGCCGTCATCCACAGGCAGCCATCCCGCCAAGCTGCTGGTATGATGCGCGGCTTTTTCCGAGCCGCAAAAATCAAACGGGCTGCCCTGCAGTCTGTGCTTTGCTGCTGGAGTCGATCATTCACGACGCGCGCCGCGTCACGGAGAGCCAGACATGCTGGAAAGGCTGTTTCAACTCAAGGCACACAACACCAACGTGCGGACCGAGATTCTTGCGGGCGTCACGACTTTCCTGGCGATGGCTTACATCCTGTTCGTCAACCCGAGCATCCTCGGCGAAACCGGCATGGACAAGGGCGCCGTGTTCGTCGCCACCTGCCTGGCAGCGGCCATCGGCTCGACGGTCATGGGCCTGATCGCCAACTACCCGATCGCCCTGGCACCGGGCATGGGTTTGAACGCCTTCTTTACCTACACCGTGGTCCTGCACATGGGTCACAGCTGGCAGGTGGCGCTGGGCGCGGTGTTCATTTCAGCGGTGATGTTCTTCATCCTGTCGATCTTCCGGATCCGTGAATGGATCATCAACAGCATTCCCCTGCCCCTGCGCTCGGCGATTGCAGCCGGTATCGGCCTGTTTCTGGCGCTGATCGCCCTGCGTAACGCCGGTATCGTGGTCAGCAACCCGGCGACCATGGTCGGCATGGGCGATCTCAAACAGCCAGCCCCGGTACTGGCGACGCTGGGATTCTTTTTGATCGTGGCCCTGGATTACCTCAAAGTGCGCGGCGCCGTGCTGATCGGCATCCTCGCGGTCACCCTGGTGTCCATCGCCCTGGGCTTTTCGCCGTTTGGCGGTGTGGTGTCGATGCCGCCTTCGCTGGCACCCACGTTCATGCAACTGGACATCATGGGTGCGCTGGACGTCGGTCTGGTCAGCATCATCTTTGCCTTCCTGTTCGTCGATATCTTCGACAACTCCGGCACCCTCATCGGCGTGGCCAAACGCGCCGGGCTGATGGGCAAGGACGGGCACATGCCGAAGATGGGCCGTGCGCTGATCGCCGACAGTACTGCCGCAATGGCCGGTTCCCTGCTGGGCACCTCGACCACCACCAGCTACATCGAGTCGGCTGCAGGCGTGAGTGCGGGTGGCCGCACAGGTCTGACCGCCGTAGTGGTCGCCGTGCTGTTCCTGCTGGCGCTGTTCTTCGCCCCGCTGGCCGGCAGCGTGCCGGCCTTCGCGACCGCACCCGCGCTGCTGTTCGTCGCCGTATTGATGGCGTCCGGCATGGCGGAAATCGACTGGGATGACATCACAGTCGCAGCGCCAGTAGTCATCACTGCCCTGGCCATGCCATTCACCTACTCCATTGCCAACGGCATCGCCTTTGGCTTCATTTCCTGGACCGCGATCAAACTGCTGTCGGGACGCTGGCGCGAGCTGAATTCCGCGCTGGTGATCCTGTCGATCCTGTTCGTGATCAAGCTGGGGTGGTTCAACGCATGAGTGTTCCCTTCGACCCTGCGAGCTACGACCGTCAGCTCGAAGAAAAAACCGTCCGCCTGCGCGAGTTGCTGGCGCCGTTCGATGCACCCGAGCCGCAGGTGTTCGACTCGCCACGCGAACACTATCGGCTGCGCGCCGAGTTCCGCCTGTGGCGCGAAGACCAGAAGCGCTACTACGCGATGTTCGCGCCGGGCGACAACAGGACGCCGATCCTGCTCGAAGGCTTGCCGATCGCCAGCGACCGCATCAACGCGCTGATGCCGGTGCTGCGCGAACGCTGGGAAGCCAGCCCGACGTTGAACCACAAGCTGTTTCAGGTGGACTTTCTGACCACGCTGGCAGGCGACGCGATGATTACCCTGTGTTATCACCGCCCGCTGGACGCCGAATGGCAGGCCGCAGCCGAACAATTGGCTGCCGAACTGGACGTCAGCCTGATTGGCCGCTCCAAGGGTCAGAAGCTGGTCATCGGTCATGATTACGTGACCGAGAAGCTCGACGTGGCTGGCCGCACGTTCAGCTACCGGCAACCGGAAGGCGCTTTCACCCAGCCCAACGGCACGGTGAACGGCAAGATGCTCAACTGGGCCTTCGACGCGCTGGGCGAGCGGCAGGACGACCTGCTGGAGCTGTATTGCGGCAATGGCAACTTCACCCTGCCGCTGGCCCCCCGCGTGCGCAAGGTGCTGGCGACCGAAATCAGCAAGACCTCGGTCAACGCGGCGCTGAGCAACCTGGATGACAACGGCGTGGACAACGTCACGCTGGTGCGCCTGTCAGCCGAAGAACTGACCGAAGCCCTGAATGAAGTGCGCCCGTTCCGTCGTCTGCACGGCGTGGACTTGAAGAGCTACGATTTCGGCAGCGTGTTCGTCGACCCGCCCCGCGCCGGCATGGACCCGGACACCTGCGAACTGACCCGGCGCTTCGAACGCATTCTGTACATTTCCTGCAACCCGGAAACCCTGGCCGCCAACATCGCCCAACTGCACGACACCCACCGGGTCGAGCGCTGCGCGCTGTTCGATCAGTTTCCGTACACCCACCACATGGAATCGGGCGTGCTGCTGGTTCGCCGTTGAAGCTCCCCGGACGCCACTATCGTGCGACGCTCCGCGTCGCATGCCGTTCTGGACGCTCTGCGTCCTATCCTGAACAGGCGGCGCGGCGCAGATCTGCGACGTGGAGCGTCACCCAAGGCATTCCCAAGCTGGACCGTGAGGAACGATTATCTCGACTATCGTGCGACGCTCCGCGTCGCATGCCGCTCTGGGCGCTCTGCGTCCTATCCTGAACAGGCGGCGCGACGCAGATCTGTGACGCGGAGCGTCACCCAAGGCATTCCCAAGCTGGAGCGTGAGGAACGATAATCTCGACTATCGTGCGGCGCTCTGCGTCGCATGCCGTTCCGGACGCTCCGCGTCCTATCCTGTACATGCGGCGCGGCGCAGATTCTTTCATACCCGTCACGGCGAAACTGTCAGAATATTTATTAGCTTCCTATCGATACGCTGGGGTATAAACCAAAAACCTGAATCAGCTGCTTCGATGGGATCCTTTTTCTTGAGCTCCGAGTCTTCCGCGCCTTCTGCCCCGGTCAAGTTGTCCAGCCAGCCCGGTTTCGTCAGTTTTATCCTCTCGCGTCTGATGGCGGTGTTTGCCATGCAGATTCAGGCGGTGGTCTTTGCCTGGCAGGTGTATGACATGACCCGCGAGCCGATGGCGCTGGCGTATGTGGGCCTTGCTCAGTTCATTCCCATGTTGCTGCTGTTGATGCCTGCCGGGGATCTGATCGACCGCTACAACCGCAAGATCATCCTGATGCTCAGCTGGGGGGTGCAGGCGATTTGTGGCGTCATTCTGCTGGTGTTCTCGGTGCTGAAGCTGCAAGACCTGCGGCTGATCTATGGCGCGCTGATGCTGTATGGCTGCGCCCGCGCCTTTACCGGTCCGGCGCTGCAAAGCCTGTTGCCGCAGATTGTCCCGCGCGACCAGCTGCCCTCGGCCATCGCCACCAACAGCGTGATTATGCGCTGCTCGACTGTCGGTGGCCCGCTGATCGGTGGCTATCTGTACTGGCTGGGCGGCGCAGAGCTGACGTATTCGGTCTGCGTCGCAGCCTTCATTGCCGGCATCCTGTTTCTGTCCCCCGTGGCAACGCCCTTTGCCGGTAAACCGGTGGAACTGGGCTCCAGCGCCTGGGGCCGCTTCACCGCAGGTATCGCCTTCATTCGCTCGCGGCCAATCATCCTTGGCACCATTTCGCTGGACCTGTTCGCCGTGCTGCTCGGCGGCGTGGTGGCGCTGCTGCCGATCTACGCCCATGAAGTGCTGCACCTCGGACCGCAAGGGCTGGGCATGCTGCGGGCGTCGATGAGCCTGGGAGAACTGGGCGTGGGCATTTACCTGAGCATGCGCCCGCTGCAGCGCAACGTCGGCATGACCATGTTTCTCGCCGTCGGCCTGTTCGGCGTAGCGAATCTGGTGTTTGCACTGTCGACACTGTTCTGGCTGTCATGCCTGGCCCTGCTGATCGCGGGCGCGGCGGACATGGTCAGCGTGTTCATTCGTTCGGCGCTGGTGCAGTTCTCGACGCCGGACAACATGCGCGGCCGGGTCAATGCCGTGAACATGCTGTTTATTGGCTCCTCCAACGAGCTGGGCGAGTTCCGCGCAGGCACCAGTGCCTCGCTGGTCGGCGCCATCCCTGCCGCAATCATGGGTGGCGTCTGCACGCTGGGCGTGGTCGGTGCCTGGATGACGGGCTTCAAATCGTTGCGCCAGGTCGACCGTTTTGCCGACGCCTCGCCGCCGGACATGCTCAACGCGCAGACCGTCAAACAAGCCTGACAGCGGCGGATTTCAGCAAAACACAGCCACGGTACAGCTTGCGCGAACCAATCAGCCCCGGCGCACCTCTATACCCTCGCATTCTGCACACGACGCTGGCCGGAACACGCCGGACTGGCGTATTCGCGTATCAGCAGCGACACTCATTGCACGAAAAGAAGAGGGATCCGACATGCTCTGGAAAAAAGGCCGACGCAGCGACAACGTAGTCGATGCGCGCGATGGCGGCAGCAGTGGTGGCGGCGGCGGTGGCATGCGCATCGGCGGCAAGGGCCTGGGGCTGGGCGGCATCGTCATCATCGTCGCCATCGGCCTGCTCACCGGTCAGGACCCGATGCAGATTCTCGGGCAACTGACCGGGCAAGTAACCGAGCAAAGCGCTCCACCCAGCGCGCAGACGCGTGAAGCGCCGCCGGCCAACGACCAGCAGGCCGAATTCGTGCGCAGCATCCTTGGCGATACCGAGGACACCTGGCGTGCCGTGTTCGCCCAGAATGGTCGCGAATACAAGGACCCTACGCTGGTGCTGTTCAGCGGCCAGGTGAACTCGGCCTGCGGTCGCGCGACCTCGGCAACCGGTCCGTTCTATTGCCCGGCTGACCAGCAGGTCTATCTGGACATGGACTTCTTCCGTGAAATGGCCCAGCGCTTTTCCGCCGCTGGCGACTTCGCTCAGGCTTACGTGATCGCTCACGAAGTCGGGCACCATGTGCAGACCCTGCTGGGCATTTCCGCCAAGGTCGACAAGGCTCGCCAGGCCGGGCAGAAAATGGAAGGTGCCAACGGTTTACTGGTCCGCCAGGAGCTGCAGGCGGACTGCTTTGCCGGTGTTTGGGCGTACAACGCACAAAATCGTTTGAACTGGCTCGAGCCGGGTGATATTGAAGAAGCATTGAACGCGGCCAACGCTATCGGCGATGATCGCTTGCAACAGCAAAGCAGTGGTCGAGTCGCTCCGGACTCCTTCACTCACGGCACGTCTGCACAGCGTGTACGCTGGTTCAAGGCAGGCTTTGCCCAAGGTCAAATCAATCAATGCGATACGTTCGCCGCCAAGAGTCTCTGAGCACATGATTAAACCGCTTCTGGTCCTGTTGTTGAGCACTGCCTTCGTGAGCCTCGGGGCGCATGCCGAGGATCAAGCGGTCAATTCCATCAGCCCGGATCGCCTCGCCATCAATGGCGCTGAGGCGACTCTGGGGTTGAGCCAGGAGTGGGTACACCCCAAACCGAAGATCGAGCGCGTGGTGATCGTCCTGCACGGTCGCCTGCGCAATGCGCAAACCTACCTGCGCAGCATCGAACGTGCGGCCAACCAGTCCAGAGAGCGCAGCAAGACCCTGCTGATCGCCCCGCAATTTCTGGATGAAAAGGATATCGTCGCGCACCACCTGCCGGACTCTATCCTGCGCTGGCGCCAGAACAGCTGGATGGAAGGTGCAACCTCCACCGATCCCAAGCCGGTCAGCTCGTTTCTGGTGCTGGACCACATCCTCAAGCGCCTGAGCGACAGCAAGCTGTTTCCCAACCTGAAGGAAATCGTCATTGCCGGGCACTCCGGTGGTGCCCAGGTGGTCCAGCGCTACGCGATGATCGGCGGCAAGGAAGACGCCTTGCTGCAACGTGAAGGCGTGAAGCTGCGCTACGTGATCGCCAATCCGTCGTCCTACGCTTATTTCGACGCGGAACGGCCTGAGCCGGTAACCGCGCAGAGCTGCCCGAACTTCAACGACTGGAAATACGGCCTCAACAAGATGCCGTTCTACTCGGGCAAGGAAAAGCCGGCTGACATCGAGAAGAATTACGTGAAGCGCGACATCACTTACCTGATGGGCGAGCTGGACACCGACCGCAACCACCCGGCGCTGGACAAGACCTGTGCCGCCGAGGCGCAAGGTCCCTACCGCCTGATTCGCGGACAGAACTACTTCAACTATCTGCAGAAGCGTCACCCGGAAGGGCTGAACCAGCGTCTGGTGATCGTGCCGAAAGTCGGCCACAACGGCGACGGGATCTTCACTTCACCGGAAGGTCAGGCGGTGCTGTTCAAGCCGTTTTGAGTGATAGGGATATAACTATCGTCCCCACGCTCCGCGTGCAACGCCACATACAAGTCCGCTTTTGATTCTGGCCGGAGGCCGTGGGAGCGAACTTGTTCGCGAAAGGGTCAACATAGTCGTCGAAAATGCATCGACTGAAATACCGTCTTCGCGAGCAATGCGGATCGCCGCCCCGGTCGCTCCCACAAAGACTTGTGGATAACGGTGAGCGCTCCGCATTGGCACGGTAGGCAGCTCAGATCACCTCAGCATCCCGCGCAGCACTGTGCAATCCTCCGCATGCCAGTCAGTCAGCTCCGGCCAGGGGTTGTCCTTCAGGTTGACCAGAACAGTCTTGGCGCCCGCCGCACGGCCGCAGTTCAGGTCATGCATGTAGTCGCCGATCATGACCATCTGCTTCGGCTCGACACTCCAGCGAGTGGCCAGTTTCAGCAAACCTGCAGGGTCCGGTTTGGGGGTCGCCTCGTCGCGGCCCAGGACATCCTCGACGGCAAAGCAGTCATCCAGGCCGATAGCCTTCAAGGTGATATACGCCAGCTCCTGGGCGTTACGGGTGAGTATGCCCAGTCGATAACCGCGCGCCGATAACTCGCGAACCAGCTCGACCGCGCCCTCGGCAGGCTGCGAAGCCAGCGCCAGCTCGCGTTCATGCTCCAGCAGCCAGGCGTGCTTGGCCGCCGATTCCTCAGCAGGCAACGCAGCAAGATGCCCGAGAATGTCATCGTCCTGAGGGATGCCCAATTCACGTTTGATGGCCGGGAAGTCGTGGATAGGGACGGTCAAGGTACCGTCCATGTCGAACACCCAGTGCCGTATACCTTCGAGTGTCATGCCCAATCCTTACGATGGCGGATCAGCCCTTCCTGACTGACCGATGCGACCAGTTGCCCGGCGCGGTTGAAGATACTGCCGCGCGAGAAGCCGCGCGAGTTGCCTGCCCAGGGGCTGTCCATCGCGTAGAGCAGCCAGTCATCGGTGCGCAGGTCGTTGTGAAACCACAGCGAATGGTCAAGGCTGGCAACCTGCATATCGCGCTGCCAGACCGTCTTGCCATGTGGCAGTAGCGACGTGGTCAGCAAGTTGAAGTCGGAGGCATAGGCGAGCATGTAACGATGCAGTGCCTGCACGTCCGGGAGGCTGCCATCGGCGCGGAACCACACGTACTTCACAGGCTCGCCGGGCTTGGGATCGTACGGATCCTCGGAGGTCACCGGACGGAACTGGATCGGTTTGGGACGCAGAAACTTGTCGTGCATCGCTTCAGGGATCAGGTGTGCGCGGCGGGTCAGCAACTCGAGCTCGGACGGCAGGTTTTCCGGACCGACAATCTGCGGCATCGGTGCCTGATGCTCGAAGCCCTCTTCATCGTACTGAAACGACGCGCTGCAAGTGAAGATCGGCTTGCCCTTCTGGATGGCAGTGACGCGGCGCGTGCTGAAACTGCCGCCGTCACGTACGCGATCCACCTGATAGACCACCGGCAAACCGGCATCGCCGGGACGCAGAAAGTAGCCGTGCAGCGAGTGAACATGACGGTCCTCTTCAACCGTCTGACTGGCGGCAGACAGCGACTGACCCAGCACCTGACCACCAAACAACTGGCGAAAGCCCAGATCCTGGCTGTGCCCACGGAACAGGTTTTCTTCAATGGCTTCCAGCGTCAGCAGCTCAACCAGATCATCCAGCACTTGGCTCATTCTCATTCCTCTCATACATCGACTTTGCACTGGTACGGCAACGGCAGTCGCTGCATTTTCCGACAGGCCTCAAGCCCATCCCACTGGAATGGAATGATACAGATTTAAAATGGTTGGCTTAATTCAATCTACACCCTGATCAAGGCTTCAGCGTCTTGAGCCACTGCTCATGACTGATCCGGTACAGCACGTGCGGCTTGAGCGGGTGGCCGTCCTCCAGATTGGGGTGATCGAAGTTGCCGGACTCATCCTGCTGCATACCGATTGCCTGCATGACCTTTTGCGACGGCTGATTATTGACCGCGGTAAACGACACGATCTCCTTCAGCTCCAGGCGTTCGAAACCACAGCCCAGCGCGGTCCAGGCCACCTCGCTGGCAAAGCCCAGGCCCCAGTGGTCATAAGCCAGCCGCCAACCGATTTCCACAGCGGGCGTAAAAGGTGCCTTGAAACCCACGACATGCAGCCCGGTAAAACCGATGAATTCGCCGGTATCCTTGCGCTCCAGCGCCCAGAACCCGAAGCCCAGCTCGGCAAAATGACCACGCAACCGTCCGATCATGGCAGCACTTTCAAGACGGCTCAGGGGTTGAGGAAAATAGCGCATGACACGAAGGTCCGCACACATGTCGGCGAACGCTGGCAAGTCATCGTCACGCCACTGCCGCATCAGCAGTCGGGCGCTATCAAGCTTGAGTATCGGTTCCATCGATTCCCCCGTGTAACGAGACATGAGTGGGCGTCAGTGCGGGTATCCACTGCGCCACACAACTGGGCGTGCGGATACTTTACTGGCACTATCGGGCTTCGGCCCTTCAACGGACGCAAAATGTCCCTACCGCTTATCTACCACGAAGACTACAGCCCGGATTTCCCGGCGGATCATCGCTTCCCGATGGACAAGTTTCGTTTGTTGCGCGATTACTTGATCGACAGCGGCCTGACCAGTGACGTTCAATTAATGCGTCCCGAGTTGTGCCCGGCGGACATTCTGGCGCTGGCTCACGATCCTTCCTACATTAACCGCTACCTTGACGGCGATCTGTCGCGCGAAGACCAGCGACGTCTCGGGCTGCCGTGGAGCGAGGCTCTGGCACGCCGAACCATCCGTGCGGTGGGCGGCTCACTGCTGACTGCCGAGCAGGCTCTCAAGCATGGTCTGGCCTGCCATCTGGCGGGCGGCACCCACCATGCGCACTATGACTACCCGGCGGGTTTCTGCATTTTCAATGACCTGGCGGTGATCAGTCAGTTCCTGCTGCAAAGCGGCCGCGTGGACAAGGTGCTGATCTTCGACTGCGATGTGCATCAGGGTGACGGCACGGCGCGCATTCTGGCTGATACCGAGGACGCCATTACCGTCTCGCTGCACTGCGAAAAGAACTTTCCGGCACGCAAGGCGCAGAGCGACTGGGACATCCCGCTGCCGATGGGCATGGGCGACGCCGATTACCTCAACGTGGTCGACGACCTGCTCAACTACCTGCTGCCGTTCTACAAGCCGGACCTGGTGCTGTATGACGCAGGGGTCGATGTCCACAAGGATGATGCGCTGGGTTATCTGCAGCTCACCGACCAGGGGCTGGCCAATCGCGACGAAGCGGTGCTGCGTCATTGTCTGGGCCGCGACATTCCGGTCATGGGCGTGATTGGCGGTGGCTACAGCAAGGACCGCCGGGCACTGGCAAGACGCCACGGGATTCTCCACCACAGTGCACAACGGGTCTGGAACGACATGGGCTTGTGACCCCGCTCGGTACTTCGCTTGAGTCGCAGGCCATGACGTGCGCCACACCTTGAAAGAGCGCTCGGGTAGAATGCCCCACCCCTCTGCTATCGATATTTCGCTGACCATGACCGACCTCGCCCCCTCCGCTGCCCGAACCGTCGCCATCATCGGAGGCGGCCCTGCCGGGTTGATGGCAGCAGAAGTATTGAGCCAGGCCGGGCTGAAGGTCGATCTGTACGACGCCATGCCGTCGGTTGGGCGCAAGTTTCTGCTCGCCGGGGTGGGCGGTATGAATATCACCCACTCCGAGCCCTACCCGGCGTTTCTGGCGCGCTATGCCGAACGTTCGCCGATGATCGCACCGCTGTTGCGCGGCTTTGACGCTGATGCCCTGTGCCAGTGGATTCATGCGCTGGGTATCGAGACCTTTGTCGGCAGCTCGGGGCGCGTGTTTCCCACAGACATGAAAGCCGCCCCCCTGCTACGCGCCTGGCTCAAGCGGCTGCGTGATGCGGGTGTCACGATTCACACGCGGCATCGCTGGTTAGGCTGGAAGGCTGATGGCAGCCTGCGCATCACTCATGCTGACGATGAACTGGCAATCAAACCTGCAGCCACGTTGCTGGCGCTGGGCGGTGCCAGTTGGGCGCGGCTGGGGTCTGACGGGGCCTGGCTGCCATGGCTGCAAGCACAGCAGGTCGAGGTTGCGCCTTTGCAGGCCGCCAACTGTGGTTTCGAGGTGAGCGCCTGGAGCGACCTGCTGCGCGACAAGTTTGCCGGTGCGCCGCTGAAGAATATTGCGATGGGCCTGCATGGCCACGCTCTGCGCCTGGGCGAATGCGTGCTGACTGCGACGGGTGTCGAAGGCAGCCTGGTGTATGCGCTGTCGGCGCAGATTCGTGAACAAATCAACCTGCACGGCTCAGCGGTTGTGGATATCGATCTGCTGCCCGGCAAAACGCTGTCGGACATTCACAAAGCCCTGAGCAAACCGCGCGGCTCGCGCTCGATGTCCAAGCATTTGCACAGCCAATTGGGGCTGGACGGCGCGAAGGCAGCGCTGCTGCGCGAGCTTGCGCCTCGTGAAGCGTTTGCCGATCCGCTGTTGCTGAGCGAGGCGATCAAGGCGTTGCCACTGCCCCTGATCAAACCACGCCCCATCGATGAGGCCATCAGCACCGCAGGGGGCGTCACCTTCGAGGCCATGGACGAACGTCTGATGCTCAGGCAATTGCCAGGCGTATTCTGCGCCGGTGAAATGCTCGACTGGGAAGCGCCAACCGGCGGCTACCTGCTGACCGCCTGCTTCGCCAGCGGCCGCGCTGCGGGGTTGGGGATGGTGGAGTGGCTGAACTCACAGTGATTCCTGTGCGTATGCTCTGCGCTCAGCGTTATACATAAATCCTTCTGTGGGAGTGAGCTTGCTCACGAAGACGATGGTCCTGCCGCCCTACTTCCAAAGTCTGTCATGACCTCTTAGGGAGCAAGCGAAGCGTCGCCCGGCTCGCTCTCACATGTGTATATCAAGGCTTCTTCTTGCGCGGGCCGGTGTTGAAAACCGGGACCTTGCGTACCGGTTTGACCACCGGCGCAGGCTCGAACTCGCCGCTGTCGACCCATTTACCCAGGTTGCGCTTGCTGCCCGACACTTTGGGTTTTTTTGGTTTCTTGGGCTTTTTCAGGATCTGGCCGCTGGCATCCGTACTCGGCACGCGATGCTCCGGTTCGAAGTCCTGCTCTTCCTTGCGCTCCAGGGTCTGGCGGGTCAGCACTTCGATGGCTGACAGCAACTCGACCTCATCGGCACACACCAGCGAAATCGCCTCGCCCGTCAGCCCCGCACGGCCGGTGCGGCCAATACGGTGAATGTAATCCTCGGCCACGATCGGCAGGTCCAGGTTGACCACAGTCGGCAAGTCATCGATGTCCAGACCGCGCGCAGCCACGTCGGTGGCCACCAGAATCTTCACTTCGTTGCTCTTGAAGCGGTCCAGCGCACGCTGGCGGGTGGCCTGCGGCTTGTCGCCGTGAATACCGTCGGCGTTCATACCCAGCGCCTGCAAGCGATCCACCAGTTGATCGACGCCAACCCGGGTCTTGGCGAACACCAGCACCTGCCCCCAGCGATGTTTCTTCATCAGATGGATGAACAGATCCGCCTTGCGTTTCTTGTCGACGGTCACGACCCATTGCTTGACCGAAGACGCCGCGACGTTGCGCGGGCTGACTTCGATGGTCAGCGGGTCATTGAGCATCTGCGCGGCCAGCAGACGAATCTCGTCGGAGAACGTCGCAGAGAACAGCAAGGTCTGGCGCTGCTTGGGCAGCACGGCATAGATACCGCGCAATTCCTCGGCAAAGCCCAGGTCGAGCATACGGTCAGCTTCATCGAGGATCAGCGTCTGCAACTGGGAGAACTTGACCGCGTTCTGGCGATGCAGATCGAGCAAGCGACCGGGGGTCGCGACCAGCACGTCCACGCCCCTGCGCAGCTTCATCATCTGCGGGTTGATGCTCACGCCGCCGTAAGCCGCGTAGGTGGTCAGCGGCAGGTGCTCGGCGTACTGACGAATACTTTCGTGAACCTGATCGGCCAGCTCGCGGGTCGGCGCCAGCACCAGCGCGCGAATTGAGTTGGGAGCGACTTTCGGGCCTTCCATGGTCAGCCGTTGCAGCAGCGGCAGAGCAAAACCTGCGGTCTTGCCGGTGCCGGTCTGCGCAACTGCCATCAGATCGCGGCCCGCCAGTACCGGAGGAATTGCCTGGGTCTGTACAGGCGTCGGAGTCTGGTAACCGAGCGCTTCGAGGGCGCGCAGCAAGGGTTCGATCAGGCCGAGAGAGGCGAATGTCATGGTAATACCGTAGGAAAGATTCAACGCAAGGCGCGCAGTTTAACCTGTCCGGCGCGCCTCGGTTAGCTTGTGCGTGTCGATACGACCTCTTGCGGCGGCAACCTGCGCCATTGCGGCAGGCCAATCAGCACGACGGCGCTGATGATCACCACCATGGCCATGCACTCTTCGACACCGATCGTTTCGCCAGCGAACACCACGCCGAGCATCACTGCCACGGCCGGGTTGACGTAGGCGTAGCTGGTCGCCGCAGCCGGGCGCACGTTCTTGAGCAAGTACATATAAGCGCTGAACGCGACGATAGAGCCGAACACCACCAGATACAGCAGCGCACCCCAGCCCGCCGCCGTCGGCATATGCGCCAGACGCTCGCCACTCAAGGCACTGCCGGCCAGCAGCGTCGCTCCCGCCGTGATCATTTCCGCCGCACTGGCCATCGGGCCTTTCGGCAACGGCAGGTGCTTGCTCAGCACCGAACCGAACGCCCAGGCTGCGGCGGCAAAGATCACCACGGCGGCGCCATAAGGGCTGGCCTGCAAATTGGAGCCGAGGTTCAGCAGGCCGATGCCGATCAGGCCCAGCACGATGCCCGCCCACTCAAGGTTAGTGGTGCGATTGCCCCAGAACAGGCCGAACAGCAGGGTAAACAGCGGCATGGTCGCCACCGCCAGTGCTGCAACGCCTGATGCAACGCCTGCGTGTTCAGCCAGGGTCACACCGCCGTTACCGCAGGCCAGCAACAGGAAGCCGATCACGAACGCGGCTTTCCACTCGCGCCAGGTCGGCGCAGGCACGCCGCGAAACCGCAGAAAGCCATACATCAGGCAGCCGGCAATCAGAAAGCGCACACCCGCCATCATCAACGGTGGCCATGACTCCACACCAATGCGGATCACCAGATAGGTAGAACCCCAGATCAGGTACAAGGCTAGAAAGGCACCGATGAGCAAAGGTGAAACACGAACGGACTGAGGCATGGCAAGGCCCTGGGATCATTGTTATGGTTGACCTATTGTATGAAGGCCCAAGGCAGATATTAAGCAGACAAACCTGTTTAAACCGCGCTGAAACTTACGATTCAATGCTTGTAAGACCTGCTTTCCTTTTATTTTAAAATTGCCTACCGCACGGTACGAGGCACGCCATGACCCTGGATAAATACGATCGGATTCTGCTCGATGAGCTGCTGAAAAATGGCCGGGCGTCTTTTGCGCAGTTGGCGAAGCTGGTCAATCTGTCCGCGCCCGCCGTGGCCGAGCGGGTCGCCAAGCTGGAGGCCAGTGGTGTGATTACCGGCTACGAAGCGAAGGTTGACCTGTCGAAAGTCGGCTTGCCGATTCAGTGCCTGATCGAGTTGCGCATGGGCAGTCACGGCAATCAGCAGGCGTACAAGGAACTGTGGAAAATCCCCGAACTGATCCAGTGCTACCGGGTGACGGGCGACCCGTGTGTGATCATGCGCGCGGCGGTCGATTCGATGCCGCACCTGGAAGACCTGATCAACCGGATCGCCAAGTTTGGCTTCAGCAAGACATCAATCGTGCTGTCGACAGCCGTGGAACGCAGCTTGCCGGCCGATTACTTGATCAGCAACGGCAAGCAGGAGCACTGACCGTTCAGACGCCGCGCTGACGCTTCAGCGTTTCGTTGATCTTCGCGGCGGGGACTTTCTGCAGGGAGCACAGCATCTGGTGAGAAATGGCAGAGATGCCGTGGGTCTGGCGCAATTCGTTGGTCAAGTGCACGGTCAGGTTGGCCGCCATTTCCGCATCGGCCATCGCCCGGTGAGCCTTGCCGGTGTCGGGCAGGCGCGCATAGCGGGTCAACGTGCCGAGCTTGTGGTTCGGTGCGCCCGGCATCAGACGTCGGGCCAGCAGCAGTGAACAGGCAAAGCTCTGTTCGCGCGTGCGCTGGATACGTGACAGCTCGTAATCCCAGAACTTCTGGTCGAACGAGGCGTTGTGCGCCACCAGCGGTGTCGAGCCGACGAAATCCGCCACATCGCCCATCACCCGCTCGGCGCTGGGGGCGGTACGAATCATGTTGTTGCTGATGCCGGTCAACCCTTCGATGAACGCAGGAATACGCACGCCGGCATTCATCAAGCTCTGAAAACGCTCGACGATACGCCCCTGCTCCATGATCACCACCGCAATCTCGGTCGCCCGGCAGCTATGGCCTGGGGAGATACCGGTGGTTTCAAAGTCGATGACTGCAATACGTTCCAACACTGGCCTGGCCCTGTAAATTCATTTCAACAACAACGCGCCTTCGATCGGCACGTAACGGCTGGCGGCGCGGATCAACGAATTCGCGGTCAGCCCCGGTACGCCGTAGGCGACGGCCTCGACCCCATGCTTGCTGATCACGCGTTCGAGCAACATGTCGAAATCGCCATCACCCGACGCCAGCACGATTTCGTCCACTTGCGGCGCGAAATCCATAATATCGATGGTGATGCCGACATCCCAGTCCCCTTTGGCCGAACCGTCGCTGCGCTGGATGTACGGCTTGAGCCTGACCGTGAACCCCAGATTGCGCAGGATCTGTTGGAACTGCTGTTGCTTGCTGTCGCCACGATCAATGGCATACGCAAACGCGTGAACGATCTCGCCGCGCTTGCTGATATCCGCCCACAAGGCGGCGTAATTGAAATGACAGCCATGCGCCTGGCGCACGGTGTAATACAGGTTCTGCACGTCGGCGAACACCGCGATCTTCTTCACCGCAATTCCTCATGGCGGGCAACATGCCCACGGGTTACAGCGATCCGGAACGTGAATCGGCGCCCAGTATGCCAGTTTGAGGAAGGAATTGAGGGATGGATCGGTATCGGCCGCTGCGAGGCCCGCGCGGCATGGCACAGATTATCGTTCCCACGCTCCAGCGCTCATCGTTATACACAAGTCTGCTCTTGATTCTGGCCGCAGGCCGTGGGAGCGAGCTTGCTCGCGAAGAGGCCGGTAACCCCTGAAAATGGAGCATCTGTACCATCGTATTCGTGAGCAACGCGGATCGCCGCCCCCGACCTGCGGGCAGAAGCCCGAAAGTCACGCTTTTCGGGCTCTTGGAGATTTGTGCATAACGATGAGCGCTGGAACGTGAAGAACGACCGTCACGTCTTCAAACGAACGAATCATCGTCCGAGAACATGTCACCACCATCGTCGAAACTGTCGTCAGCCGTGTACTGCTGATCCGGCTGTCCCCAACCGCCCTGATCATTGAACGAGCCGGTGTCCTGAGCCTGTGGCGCGTCGTGAATGACCTCGACGATCTCCTGCGGCTGGCTGTGGTGGCTGAACATGCTGCTGATGCCCTCTGCCAGCAGCACACCGCCCGCTACACCGGCCGCGGTCTTCAGCGCCCCGCCAAGAAAGCCGCTGCCGGCAGCCGGAGCAGGCGCGGCATAACCGCCCTGTGGCGCTGCGGGCGCAGGTGCAGGATTGAAACCACCACCATCACGCCAGCCGCCACTGGAAGGCTGGCTCGGTTGCGGCTGCGAGGCGCGCGGTGCGCTGCTGCCAAAGATACTCGACAAAAACCCGCCACTCGCTGGCGCGGACGAGGACTGCCCCCTGGCCTGCTGAAGCTCGGCCTGCAACTGCTGAATCTGCTCATCACGCTGTTTTACCTGCTGATTGAGCTGATTGACGGCTGCTTCCTGAACCAGAATCGCCTGCGTCATGTAGTACGGCGCAGCGGGCTGGCGGGTCAAATGCTCCTTGATACGCGCCTCGGCCGCAGCATCTCGCGGGGCGGATGCCGTTTCAGCGTCTTTCAGTTTCGAGAAAAGACCATCAATCAGGGTTTGCTCTTCGCTGTTCATGACCACCTCACTGAGTTGCCACTGGAATTCTTCCCTGCCGCAATAGCAGGACCATGTGCAGAAAATGGGGCCTCATCGACGCGCTTCAATGACATGAAGAAAAAGATAACAAGCCGTGCGCCGAAAACCACTGCGCTTGGTTAGACAGGGGGCATGGGCTAAAGTGTGCGCCTGCTTTTAGCCTGCGATCTATCTCCATGAACCCGTTGAACATCATCCAGGATTCGCTTTATTTCTTTCGGCGTAATCTGGGCAGCATCGCGCTGCTGTGCCTGCCTGTCGTGATCCTTGAAGTGCTGGCCAAACAAGCGCTGGGCAGCGCCATGTCCGCCGACACTTCGCCTGCCTATGCATTGGTGATCGGATTGTTCTTCTACCCTGTCTATACAGCCGCGCTGATCCTGTTTCTCGACGCACGCAGCCGTGGCGAGGACGTACACACCCGCGATGTACTGGCCATGGCCGTGCGCCTGTGGCCGACCTTCGCCGTGCTGTCGGCCATGAGCACCCTGCTGATCATGTTCGGCCTCTCACTGTTTGTGGTACCCGGCATCTGGGTAATGATCAAACTGGCGTTCAGCGAATACCTGCTGGTTCTGCGCAAACTCACGCCGTTCATGGCCATGCGCGAAAGCATGCAGATGACCACCGGACACTTCACGCGCATTCTGGTGTGCGTACTGAGCGTCTACATTCCCCTGTGGCTGCTCGAGGGCGCCAGCCTGTACCTGTTTCCGGAACCGCAAAGCGCAGCGGTTTCCGTGATCACCGACAGCATCGGCAGCTTCCTGCAACTGTTCACCACCATCGTGACGTTCCGCCTGTTCATGCTGATCAGCGAACCCGCACACCGCGCCTGAAGCAAAGGCTGACGTCAGGTGCGTCGATTCGGTATGCTCAATGCCGAATCCCTCACTGAGCGCCAGGCGCTCCAAGTCGAGCCGATGCCCCGTTTACTGCTACGTCTGACCCTGTACGGCTTGCTGCTGGTCGCCGTATTGCTGTTACTGGTTTTCCAACTGACCTGGCGCCCTCCAGCCCGTGAGTTACTCACGGCGAGCTGCAACCCAGCGGTCGAGGCACCGAAGCTGGTGCCGGGGCAAGCGCTGAAAGTCATGACCTGGAACATCCAGTACCTGGCGGGTAAACGCTATGTGTTCTGGTACGACATGGCCGACGGCAGCGGCCCGGACGAACGCCCGACCCATGAAGACCTTGCCTACAATCTGGATGAAGTGGCGCGGGTCATCCGTGACGAACAACCCGACATCGTGCTGCTGCAAGGCGTCGACGATGGCGCCAAGAACTCCGATTATCAGGATCAACTGGCGCTGATCAAGGAGCGTGTCGCGGACCTCTACCCGTGCAGCACGCAGGCGTTCTACTGGAAGGCAGAGTTCGTACCCAACCCGCATATCTGGGGCAGCGTCGGCAGAAAACTCGCGACCCTCAGCCGCTTCCACATCGACAGCGCCGAACGTATACAACTGCCGGTGCCCGACGCCAACATCATCAGCCGTCAGTTCCAGCCAAAAGATGCCTTGCTGGTCAGCTACCTGCCCTTGCGTGACGGCGGCAAACTGGCCGTCATCAACACCAGCCTGACCACCGCCAGACACGCCGGCGACACCGCACCAAAACAGGTCGCGGCCACTGAAACGCAGCTGGACAAGCTGGAAAGCGGCGGCACGCCCTGGCTGATCGGCGGCGACTTCAACCTGCTGCCGCTGGGCCAATACCAGCGCCTCCCCGAGGAGCAACGCCTCGGCTACGCCGCCGACAGCGAACTGCACGCGCTGTGGGAGAAATACCCGATGATCCCCGACAACGCCGAATCCAGCGGCATCGACCGCAGCAAATGGCTGACGCACTTCCCCAACGACAGCCGCATCAACGGGCCGGACCGGACGGTGGATTACCTGTTTTACAGCCCGAGTTTGAAGCGAGTGAGTGCGAGGGTGCGCAGGGATGACACGTTGTTGATCTCTGATCACTTGCCGGTGATCGGGCGGTTTTTGTTGCCGGTTTTGCCTTGAGGGAGCGAGCAGCATTCAGGTTTCAATACTCTGGCTGGCCACCAAACTTTCGAATAGCGCCCTCACAGCCGACAGTGTCAAAACAGTTTGAACCGTTTCTGAGCGCGCTCGCCTAATGATTAGCCCATGGATACTTCCACGGGCTACGTGCCAATACCGGCATACACCAAAGGGTGATCAACATGGCTAAAGACGACAAGAAAAGTAAAGGCGAAGCCTCGAAAGCCAGCAAGGATCTGAAAGACAAGAAGGCATCACCTGCCAAGAAATCCGAAGCGGCCTCGACGCTTTCCAAGTCTTCCGAAAAGAAAGACAAGAAAAAAGACGCCGAGCCAAAGAAAGCGGCCAAAAAAGCGGATAGCAAGCCAGAAAAGGCCAAGAAATCAGACAAGGTTGAAAAGGCTGAAAAGCCGGCTAAAAAGAAAAAGTGACATCTGCTGCCTGCCAGGGCTTTGCGCCCTGGCGTTCTCTGGGTCACCGTCCCGCTTGCAAGCTAAGTGACCAGAATAAAGAGGTTCTCCCTCTAGAGATCAACTCAACGTTGCACGCCCTGAATTTTCTCAAGACGCATTTCATAACCTTGACCTGGCTGCGTGACCGTCTCTGTTTCAACGGTCTGCACAACACGGCCCGATGCATCCTTGGTCACTGCGATGCTTTTGCTGTAAGCGGTTTGAACGCAGCCCGAGATAGAGATGACTGCCAGCAACAACAAAGCGAAGTTAGTTTTCATTATGGATTCCTGTCCATTGGTTGAGTGGCGGACAGCTTAACCGCATAGATAGCCTCTTGCCGTCATTTTTGCGCTTTTGCTTTATAAAGTCCGCTGGAAAAGCCGAGCTCCTAATTAGCCTGACGCAGTTCAACGTGATCGGTTGGCAGAGCTTGACGGCTTAGCCTCTCGGTCTACTGGATTACGAGCCATTGCTCCCGGACCTCACGTCCCCCTCAGTTTCACCCGCGCCCTCGCCTCCGCCACCAACGGATCATCCGGCCAGTAATGCTTTCTATCACCTAGCACCTGCGACATTGACAGCGTTGTAGCTTCTAAATTAGTGGACTTCTGGCGTTTTCGTCAGCAACACCGTTGACTGTCAATCTCGCTATGGAGGATTGACATTTTGAGAGGATATTTTTTGAGAGGATGACACCCTCGGCAAGATCTGCCCATAACAAAGCGAAACGGCCCTAACAAGGCGGGCCGTTTGCTTGGGACCGTCACGTAGCGTTAGAGGGTTGAAGCAACAACTGTATGCACGAAACCGCACCTATTAGATCCGTGCAAACCCATACTCAAGTCTTCGCACATATCAATCGAAATGTTCCGAGCATTCGCAAACCATCCTTTCTTCTAGCCAGATAGAGCTCATTCAGCTCAACAGAGCCATAGTCTCTCACGGACTGAAATCCTATACTCTGAAGCTCATGTTCAATGACAGCGGGGTCAAGCCATGTTTTCCATGGCTCACCCAGTTGCCCGATCAAACTCACAAGATGATCGCCTATGGCATTTTCAATGGGATCGAGCAACGTAGGGGTGACGCCGTAATCGAAAATTACGCCGCTTCCTTTTGGCAGCGATGCGACAAACGTTAGTGTGTCAAGTATCGCTTCTTGGGATATGTATATCGTCACGCCTAACCAAGAAAAAAATGCAGGTTGATCTGCGCGAAAACCGGCTTTCTGCAGCTCTTCGGCTAAGGTGTTACTTTCAAAATCAACCGCCACGAACGTCAATGAGTCAGGTACTTTTATGGACGCTTCTTTAAGGAGACTTCTCTTCCATTCTTGGGTAGATGGATGGTCCACTTCAAATACATGAAGGCCCTCTTCAAGATAAGTATTCCTGAGAGCGAATGTATCAAGGCCGGCACCTAAAACGACATATTGTTTCACTCCGGAGTGTACAAATTTTTTGAGTTCATCTTCAGCTAATCGACTACGAGTAACCACGACAGCACGTATGCCTCGCGCATGGAGATCGTTGGATTGGAATGGATACTGTCGCAGGTCGGTTGCCGCCTGCTCGCCAAGAATCGGCAAGGCCAACGGGTCGTTGAATATGATGGGGTCATCCAGCAGCTGATGAGCGGCCCGGAGTTCGGCAACCTGAAAAGCAGTTCGACTTCGAATACCCGTATTAATAACGTTTTTCTGTGAAGTGAGCATCATAGCTTTCCTGTACCGTACTATGGGCCAACTAATATTTTCTGCATGATTATCCTTCACGTTTTACACCATCAATAGTTGTTGGTCTGCTATAGCTGGTTTTTTCGATCGACACTTGCAATTTGGCTTGCAACGTCCAGATTCCGCTTTAAGGACCTTTCGTGACCTGACTCCGCTGTCCTTGCACGCCCACCGGTACTTCGCCCTTGAAGGTCACCCGGCGTACGATGCGCTCTTGGGTTCCTTAATCATCCAGCGCGTAATGCTGGGTGGCGCGGTTATCCCAGATCGCTACGTCACCGCTATGCCAGCGCCAGCGCACAGTATTTTCCAACCGTGGAAGTGACTCTGCAGCAGGCTGAACAGGTGGGGGTAATGTTGTTCGATTAAGGCTATAGCTGACATATTCAGGCAGCAAATGACTTAAATTCACTCTCGATGCATTTGATTCAGCCTACGCAAAAAGATAGATGGTGCCGTTCTATGCTGTCGGCACTGCGGATGACCGAGGAAGGCTCGATGGAGTTACGATGTCACTGTCGGCAACGTCAGCATGAAAAAGCGCAAAAAGGGTCAAGAAAAATGCCAGCATTTCTTGACCCCTATCTGATGAGGGCTTGATGTCAATAAATTTTACTTACGAACGGGACAGTCGCTGACGAATTTGCGCAACCAACGCGTCAAGCGTCCCGCTTTCATTGGTCTCCACGCGTTTGCTGAGCAGCAACTCTTCGGCGCTGAGCGGGTCACGATTGGCCTGCTGCCCTTCGATGACGGTCAGGGTGGCGTCGGACAGATCGTTCTTGTCTGTCTGACGTTGTGCCAGCCAAGCGGCGATCACGGCCTGTGGCGCATTGCAGTCGAGGATCAGGAACGGTGCGCCGGTGGCCTCAGCGATTTTCGCCGCAGCGTCGCGTTGTTCACGCTTGAGGAAGGTCGCATCCAGTACCACCGGGAAACCAGCGCGCAGTACGGTGTCGGCGATCTCGTTCAAGCGCGCGTAGGTGGCGGCGCTGGCATCTGCCGCGTAGATCCCTGCCTGCGGCTTGTTCTCGACATGCTGCTCGCCGAACAGGCGCTTGCGCTCTACATCCGAACGTAGGCGAATTGCCCCCAGTGCTTCTACCAGGCGCATGGCCACGTGGCTTTTGCCGACGGCTGACACGCCGTGAGTGATGGCCAGGAAAAGCGAGAGGGTAGTGCTGTAGCTTTCTGCCAGGTTGGCGTAGTTGCGGTATTGGCGCAGGGTGGTTGCGCGCTGCACCGCGTCTGCCTCGGAAGGCATGCTGAACAGTGCAACCTTGGCGCGTACCAGGGCGCGGTAGGCTTTATAGAAGTTCAGCAGCTCCAGGCCTTGGTAGTCGCCGGTAAGTTCCAGGTACTGGCTGATAAAGCGCCGCGCCAGGCTTTTGAGGCCACGGTCTTCCAGGTCCATCGCCAGGAAACCGGTGTCGGCATACACGTCGGTGAAGCGGAATGGCTCGTTGAACTCGATGCAGTCAAAGATCACCACATGGCCATCAATCATAGTGGCGTTGCCCAGGTGAATATCACCGTGGCATTCGCGGATGAAACCATTGAGCTTGCGTTGTTCAAACAGTGGCTTGAGGCGCTCGAAGCTGCTTTCGGCCCAGGCCTGCAAGGCTTCCAGTTGTGCCAGGTCAGCCTTGTCGCTGAGGAAAGGGCGGATCTGCTCAAAGTTCTGCAGCACCGGCACCATGACGTCGTGTGGCGTGCCGGCGGTGTGTGTGGCCGGCACTTTCGGGGCATTCAGGTGAAAGTGCGCGATCTGCCTGGCCAGTTCATCGATGTGCGCGCTGGTCAGTTCGCCGTTGGCTTGCAAGGTGCTGAGCAGCTGGCTTTGTGGGAACTGGCGCATTTTCAGCACGTAGTCGACTGCCGGGCCGTCGCCGCCCAATTGCGGTGCTTCTGCGCTGCCGGTGATTGGCAACACTTCAAGATATAAATTATCGGTCAGGCGCTGGTTGAGGCGCAGCTCTTCATTGCAAAAGTGGCTGCGGGCTTCCAGGGTGGTGAAATCGAGGAAGCCGAAATTCACCGGCTTCTTCATTTTATAAGCGTAGTTACCCGTAAGCAGGACCCAGGAAATATGGGTCTCGATGACGTGGAACTGATCCACCGGATGGGGGAACAGGGCCGGATTTTGCAGGGCAGCAATCAGGGACTGGCTCACGTGTGATCCTTCGGAGTTTGGGGAAATTCATGGAGGGTATGATTGCTGCTACAGACGGTTGTGCAAACCGCTGTCCAGCTCATATTGGTCATCAATAGTATTAGCTCAGCAGGCTGGAAACACCTGAATATAATATAGCGCAAGAAAACATCATCAATACCGATGCTGATGCTTTAAGTATTACCTGCCTTGGGCCCCCTCCTTCTTGCGAATGGAGATTGACAAAAGTTCCGACGCTCAGCCAAAAAAGGGATGCCAGCAACATAACCCCAGAAAAGACCAGCATTTCCTGAGCAATTAAAATCGGATCGTCGATAAGCGTAACGGAAAAGATGATCGAAGACACAATAAATGCTTTCGGATTAAACAGCGTAGCAATAAATATATTAAACCCCAAAATAGTTTCGGTCGCTTTTAAAAAGTCACCTGAAAGCTTCCACGTCTTGCAAGACATGTAAGATATATAGCCCGCACAGAACACCTTCATGAAAAACAGACAAACTGTATTGCCCGAGACATATTCGATCAGAATGGAATAGAAGGTGATCGCAATCACGTAGCCGGAAAGCTCGAACAGCGGTAAACCAGCAGACTTCAAAAACCCCTTGGACACGCCGGCCGCCAGCAATAACGTATTCGTCGGTCCCGGAACAAATAACAGTACAGCAGACTCAATCGCTACCTTCAGTAGTTCATGCATATCACACCCTTGCACAATAGCAACATTTCACTCGACAAAAAATCATTGAATACCTGGTCACTCACCGCGCGCCCCGCAACTCGACCCCGTCCGCGCGCGTACGTCCCCAAGGCATAAACACGCGGTCATAAAGCTTTTTCAGGCATGGTACTTAACGATGCATGCCCCCCAAAAAAACATGCCAAAACTCAGGCAAAAGGCCAAATCACCATCATCCATCGGGGTCCCAGTCAGATTCAACAAACTATCAATCGTAAAAACATGCGCTTTCGGAGGCAGCGTTGGCAGCCTGAGTTTTGAGGCGTCGCCGCCGACCTCCATAATGTACATTTTGGACAAGTGCATAATAAAGTTATTGGTTATGAAGTGGCTTATAGCACTTTTATCAAAATCAACTTTCAAAAAAATATCCCTAGACAGCGTATGAATTGCGGTCAAGGCGAGCCGCAACGCATCAATATTTTTCTGTTCAGCATAAGCCTTAGTGACTCGGTGGTCGGTGGCCTCCGACCGCGCGATAACCTCGTAGCAGTTTCTGGTTTTTTCGCAGGTCACCAGACAAACGGCTACCCCGTCACTTAAAATCGCCGTTCCAGGATAATGCCGCTCCTCGTCAGTCATCAGCTTTTCTGCGAATACCAACAAAACCTTACTGTCTGGGCGCTCCTGCAGGATCTGCCCACAAAAACGCAAGGCATGAACGAAATTACCGCACTCCCCCGCAGACAAGGCATACAACGTCGCCTTATGAATGCCGATATTCGCTGCCAACTTCGAGAGGTAGACACTCAGGCCAACGACCTTGTCAATGAATTTGGTTGAGCTGATATAGACAATATCGGTCACTTCCTCTCGAACGACATGGCTCTCATCCAGGACCTTCGCGGCTACCTTTTCGCACACAGCATAAACTTCACGACTTTCATTTACATAATATTCAAAGCCGCCCGCCCGAAAGGCCTTAAGCTCATCAGGACTAATGCAAGATGACAAGCTATCAATTGACTTCGACTCGCCGAAATCAAACACGACGTTAGAAATAAACAGATTGGTCATACCGGCATTCCCTGGCAATTAAATATATACAAAAAAGAGACAGTCCAACTACTCAAAGCCCTGGCAGCCTATACGCCATTCAAAAGAGCCGAGCTTAACTCAGCCAACGAGGGCTGTTTATTGACGAACTGAACCTTGAGCCATTCGGAAATGGCCAGATAGTTGGACGGTAGCAACCTGCATAGCGTTGGCCTTTGATCATCCGACAGCCAACCATGGGCGTTACCCGCACGCTGGCGAATCGCTGGATCATTAGTGATGTACGTCTTGGCTCGCCCACCAAAATGGATCGTCTTAGGATCTGGGAGATCCACTATAAAGGCGTCGCTTGCGGAAAAAAGGGTCTGCCTGATCAGTCCAGGCAAAAAAGACTCGCCTATCAGCACGTTCAACTCACTGCTGACAAAAAAATCTATTTGACTGAGCGTCCCTTGAGTGAAGTCGTTCGGGGCCGACAGCGCGCCTTCGATGCCAATCTTTATATCCAGTTCAGGGTGTTCAACCCTCAACCGGTTAATGCCCATCAATGCCTCCAGGTCATGCTCTTCATTATTGAGAATAATGGCATCACAGGCAGCGATGTTTTTCGCAAACTCAAACTGAGCAGCATCAATTCGCCCTTGCAGGTGCAAACGCTCAAGAACACCTTGCGGTAGCTTCTGGTAAAAGCCCTGAACACAGCGAGGATCATCCACGCGGATAAACAACTTGTTCTTTTGTGGGGTACTACTAAAACGCCCTTGGTAGGCCGAAATAACCCGGTAGTAGACCAGTTCAGTCGTCATACCGTAGACGCCGGTCAGGGCGACAGCGTTCAACTGATGCGCCAGAACTTTTGAAAACAGAACCTTATCGTTTTCACTGTGGGTAATAGCCACCCCCACACACCCGGAGTCATTGGATCTTTTGGCGCCCAATCTCGAAAGAATGCTGTCCAGGCTACCGGAATCAATCGCCTCAGCGGTCCAAGGAACTGCCTGAAAAGCTAGATGTCCGCACGCCTGTGCACGCTCTATAAAAGAATAATCCAGATTATCTTCCGAGAGCGTCAGGACATGAGGGTAAGCCAGGCCAAAATAACTAGAAAACTCATCCCCCCGGCTCCAGCGACTTTTGAAAGCCATACCCAACCCGTCTTTCGCAGGCTGCCGGGCAACCTTGCTTTCCACGCTTTCTGTGCTGCCTGGCACTTGGCGAATGACTTTCTCACCCAAGACTAATGGCGAGCATTTATTTCGGATCTTTGTTGTCAGTTTGGTGAGCACATCACCAGGACCGATCTCTACGTACTCGTCGACCTCCAACCCCATCAAGTAACGAACGCTGTCCAACCACTGCACTGGGCTGTACAGTTGCTTCACCAGTTGGTTCTTCAGCATTTCATTCTGATGGGGCAAACCGGTGACGTTACTGATCACCGTTTTATTCATCGGTCGAAACGTGAAAGGCTCGAGAAACCGCTCAAAATCTTGTGCTATCGGCTGCATGTAGCGCGAATGAAAAGGTGCCCCCACCGGAATAGGAATGTAGGTGCCCGCCAGCGAGTTGATAATGCCTTCAAACGCCTCCAGCGCCTGATGCGGCCCTGCAATCACCAACTGATCCGGAGAGTTGATGTTTGCAATATCAATGCTGGTAATGCCGTTATCGTTGAGCAGTTGCTGCAGATCCTGAGCTTTATAATTCAGGATCACGGCCATGGAACCGGCATTCGCGGAAGACATCAATTCCCCGCGGTGCTTGACGATGCGCAGTCCCGTTTCAAAGTCAAAGACATCCGCGGCGAACAGCGCCGCATATTCTCCCAGGCTGTGCCCGGCCAGGAACTCGATCACCACCTCGTTATCTTCCCGATAGGCGAGGTACTGCAATGCACACACGGTATACAGCGCAGGTTGCGTGTACTGTGTTTTGTTCAACTGCTTCTGTGGGTCTTCCAGGCACAGCTGCTCAATGGAATACCCCAGAATATCACTGGCGATTTCAGTCTGCCGACGGAAACGTTCGAACAATTCACGCCCCATGCCCACTCGCTGTGAGGCCTGTCCCGGAAAAACAAGGGCAGTGTTCTTTGCTGGATTATTGCCGACCACGCTTGTTCGAGTCTTTTCCATAGAATGATTTACCAAGGTAGTGTCTTGAGGCCCGGGTTGAGCGATAGCGCTTTCGCTATACGCCTTTGCAAGGCGCTTTAGGGTCAGCACGCCGGCCTGGTATTGAGTCGTGTCGTTACTCATCAACGACATCAGCGTCAGGCTCACAGGGACCTGCTTTGCCCTGAACGCACCCAGATGCTGTTTGACAAATCCATGCAACGATCCGGAAGGACTAAGATCAACATACACAGGCGTCGCGCCTGTGGCGCTTGCCTCTATCAAGTCGATGGTGTCTGCAAAGTTGATGGGGGACTCAACGATCCCCCAAAAGTGCTCGGCGTCAATCACACGACACCGCGCAACCGTTGCACAGGAGTAAAAAGGCAGCGTGAATGCCCCGGTTGTGTACTTTTTTATCGACGCTAAAGAAGCCGCTTTTAACGGGCGTATGGCAGGCGAATGAAAGGCGTAGTCCACAGCGATCCGCTGATATAAAAAAGCTCGTTGCTGGCAGCTCTTTTCCAACGCATCAATCACCCACGTATCTCCCGAAAAGGTGACGTGTCGTGAGTGATGCACACCCGCAACAGCAACTTCAGGAAACTCGGCGAGCAGTGCGTCCCTTTCATCCGGGGTAATCAATGCCGACAGCATGCCGCCTTTCGGCAACTTGCCTTGTCCTGCAAACTGCTCGATCAATAAGGCTTGATCACAGATTGCAGCCAATAAATCCGTATCCGAAATGGCACCGGCAACACAAGCGGCAATGAACTCCCCCAAACTCGTGCCGATCACCGAGTCAGCGGTGATCCCTTCAGCAGCGAGGGTTGAGACCAGTGCCAGTTGCACCATCACGATGCTCGGATGAGTGAACGTGATAGAGGAGAAGTCATCGCTGCGAGACTTGTCTTTACGATAAATCTCCGCGATTACCGATTTACCCAGTATGCGTTGGCCTATCAGATCCAGCCGCAGCATGGCTTCACGAAACGTTGAATGCGTCAGGAATAGATGGCTCGCCATCTGATAGTAATGACACCCCTGCCCGCCGAACATAAATACCCTGTGCAGGGGATAGACCATCCCCTGGTTCAGCGGCGAGGCGGTGTCTCTGGCGAGCGCATCGGTCCTGACATTCATTGCATCAGCCCTCCACGTCGGTTTCTAACACTTCTTCAATCTGGTCGCCGTGCTCAGCCACCAGGTACTGTGCCAACGACTGAATGGTTTCGTGCTCGAAAAACACCACCACAGAGATCGCCAGCCCCAGACGGCTGTTGATCAACTCACACAACCCAACAATGCTGATCGACTCGTAGCCGTTTTCAGTAAACGTTGCTACAGGACTAAACGAAGCTGACTCCTTGTCCAGCAACTCCGAGGAGATTGAAACCAACCACGAAACCGTTGCCTGCAACTCGTCACTGGCGCCATCAAACGAATAGGCTGGCTGTTTTTGCGCGACCGCTGCCAGTGGCGCAGGCGATGCAACGGGAGGTTCCACGGTTACCTGCGGTTGAATGACTGGCGTGTTGTCAGCGAGAGTTGCGGCCTTCCAGATGAACGCGAATTGCTCATCCGAATGGTTTTTGTCCAGGGCGTGAATAAATGCAGTGGCAATGTCATTGGCCGCGTTGCCCTCCACTTCCAGCGCTACGGTCTTGCCTTCGCGGTAACCACTACCCTGCAACGCCGCGCGATAACGAGCAAAGGTTTTTGCCAAGGTGTTGAGCTGTTTACTGTCGTGTTCCTCGACGGTCATGACGATGGAGAACGATTGCAGCTGGGAGTCAAATGAGTAGGTCGCCTCATCTAGGTTAATCAGTGCCGCGAGATGACGAATAAGCGCCTTGTCTTTCAACGGTTCCTTATGCTGCTGAACCTTGTCATCGGCCGGAACAATGTAATGCACACCCTGGACATCGCCCAGTTGGTCTTTTATCAGCAACAGTGCATTGAACACGGACTTTCTATCGTCAAGTTCAGCCGCGTAGTAGCCGACTTTGGTATTGTCCAGGCTGTTCTGAAGTAACCCGATTTGCTCATCGATGTCTGGCGATGAAAGCGCGTCACCCAGGATTGCGATATGGCATCCGCTGGTTTCATCATCAATCGCACGAATCACACTTTGGCCCACCTCATTCAAGCCGTTTGCCAGGACATAGACACCGTTGTCATTGAGTAACGAGCCTGATTCCGGCTGGCTGACTTTCTGCACGCTGCCGGCATAGATACTGTCGTGGGCACACAGGTATTCAGCGATGTGAGTCTGTGTGTCTGCTGCACGGTTGATCAGCGTCGAAATGTTGGCAAACGAGCACAAGGCTTCACAGTAAATAATCGTCAGTTTGACATTGGCAGCACCCAGCACGTGCTGTTCCAACGCCCCGGTCAATGCTGCATAGAGTTGATACTGGCGATCGAACGGCATGATGATTTGCAGGTGCAAAGGCTGAGTGCTGTCCGCCAGCCAGGCTTTGACCTTCTTCGCCAGTTGGCGTGAGACGGACTTGGCCAGATCAGCGAAAGACTGGGCAAAGCCGTTCGGCAGGACTTGCTGCCATTCTGAAGAGCCGGCATCGAGGCCGCAGGTCTCCAGATCTCGCTGGAAGTAATCCAGGGTGTCCAGGCCAACGACACAGATTTTCGTATCGGCCTGCGCCGGTTTCGGATGTGGGCTCACGTCCACCTTGTTCCAGCGATGAATAAACAACGACTTCGGTTCGGCGGTGACTTTTTCGACCGCCACCGGTGCCGTAATGACCGGCTCGCCAACCACCGGCTCAACGGTTTTCTGAACAATCTTCCCTGCGACTTTTTCAACGACCGGTTCAACCATAGCGGCTACGGTTTTCACCCGCTGCTGCACAGGGGCTGCCTCGACTTTTTGAGACACGCCGGCCGTGTGGTTGCCCATCGGCAACCAATGACGGTTTTGTGAGAACGGGTAGGTCGGCAGGCTGATACGTTGCCCTCTTTTCCCCAGCAGGCCGCCCCAGTTAATCACCACCCCTTTGGCCCAGAGCGCGACGATGTTCTGGTATTTACCTTGCTTCAGCCATTCAGAAAGAATCAGCTCAAGGGAGTTATCCTCGTACAACAGCTTCGCTGTGGCGTCCATCTCGCTGGCATAGCAGACATGCAGCGGGGATTTGCTTTTTTTATCATTCAGGAATGCATCGAGGTTGTCTTCAAGGTGCTCGATGGAGTCCGCCAGGAAGCTCAGGCGGTACGGCATTTGAGTGCGGCCGGTTTGCAGCGTATAGGCAATGTTGCCCAACCAGTATCGTGGCTGGTTGTTCAGGGAGGTGTTTTGCTGAGCGTTGTAGTGGATGTAGCCCAGCAACTGCGCAGCTCTCTGGTGTAGCGCCTCCTTTGATTTTGCGGACAACACGATCAGTTCCGGGTAATCCATCGTGTAATTGACCTGATTCGACACTTCCTCGTGCTCTTCGATGATGAAGTGCGCATTCGCACCGCCCGCGCCAAAGGACGACAGGCCGGCAATCCGCTTTTTGACCTCTTTATTCGGCAGACGCCAATGGGACAGCAACTGGGGAATCGAGAAGGAGGTTTTTTCGATCTGCAGGTTTTTATTAATTTTCTTCGAGTGGAGCGAAGGGACGATTTGCTGGTATTTGAGTTGCAGCAGAATCTTGGTCAAACCGGCCATGCCTGCGGCACTTTCGCAATGACCGATATTCGATTTCACCGAGCCTACCGAGCAGAACTTACCTTGTTGTGCCGAGTCTTGATCGATGGAAAACGCCTGCCTCAGCCCATGAATTTCGATGGCGTCGCCCAGATTGGTGCCCGTACCGTGCGCTTCAATGTACGAAATGTCCGCAGAACGAATGCCGGCCTGTTGGACCACTTTTGAGATCAGCTTGCTGTGAGCTTTCGGGCTTGGAACGGTATACCCATTGGTCTTGCCTGCGTGAACGATCAGCGACCCGGTAATCACCCCATAGATGTGGTCGCCATCGCGCAGCGCATCCTCGTAGCGTTTCAACAAGACCGCACCAACACCTTCTCCCGGTACATAGCCGTCTGCACTCTCGGAAAAGCTCGCACATTTACCGGTCTGCGAAAGGTCGCCGCCCTGTTTCAGCACACCATATTTGTTGGGATGCAAGGTCAGATTGACCCCGCCGGCAATCGCGTAATCAATCTCCCCAAGCTTCAACGCAGAGCACGCCAGGTGCACGGCGGACAGCGATGACGAACACATGCTGTCTATGGCGACGCTAGGGCCTTCCAGGTTCAGGATGTAGGAAACACGGTTGGCAATGGAGGCAAAGCTGTTGGAGATGGCCTGCCCTTCGTACAGACCTTTAGCCGTTTCGCTGTGCAGCTGATACTCCTGGTACATCGCGCCGACATAGACACCGGTGGTCATGTCACTTTCGGCCAGGGACTCTTTGGTGTAGCCCGCATCTTCCAGCACCGAGAAGGCACATTCGAGGAATTTGCGTTCCTGAGGATCTGTCAGCAGCGCATCGGTTTCACTGAAGTCGAAGAACTCCGCGTCGAACTGATCAAAGCCGTCAATAAAGCCGCCCTTGAAATTTTCCGGATTTTCGACCCGATTAAAGCCGGTTTGCTCCCACCTTGCCTTGGGCACTGAGGTCACCAGGTCACGACCTTGGGACAGGTTTTCCCAGAACTCGTCCAGGGTCCGCGAGCCAGGGTAAGTACCATTCAGCCCGATGATCGCGATATCGCCGGAACGACGGGGTTCAGGGTAGGTTTCCTGGAAATCAAACACCTGAGGCAGTGACGCCGACGGGGCGTCAACCTCTTGAAGGGAGAATGCGCCCAGGTCGATCACGTCAAACTGAGTAACCGCAGGTGCGCTGGCAGGGGCCTGGGTGTGAGAAGCAACGGCAACCGGGGCAGCACTAGGTGGTTGTGCATCGCTGAAATCAATACCCAGCAACGCCGCCAAGGCCTGTTTATCTTGCTCGATAAAGTAATCGATGATGCCTTCGACGCTATCAATATCAAACAGCAGGGAACTGCTGACCTGCTCGAAATGCTCACGCAGTTTATTGGTGAGGGTGACGACCAGGATAGAATCGAATCCCAGTTTTTCGAGGGAGAGGTCCAGCGCGATTTCATCGACAGGAAGCTGAACGACGTCGGCGATCAGATCAGTGAAAAACGCCTGGCTCTTGGCTTTCAACATTGCAACGTTGACAGCCGAAGGGGTATTTGACGGGGTATGCATGGAGGACTCGTTCCCTGATGAATGACTGGATCCGGACTCAACGACCTTGGGGGCAAGGGACGCGGCGTGCTTTTGCGCACGCATCAACATCACGAACTGCCCCATGTCGTGGGCCAGCTCGGCGGGGAACTGCGTAGAGCCGTACCCCACTTGCAGGGCGGTGTTGTGCCACGTGGCAGGCTCCAGAACCGGAGAGCCCGGCACCCTGATGTGATCGTCGTTGTACAACCACCAACCGTCGAGGAAACCAAACGTGAGGTGGTTGAACAAGGTATTGCGGCTGAGCTCGTTGACGATCAATGAGCCCTGATCTTTCAAAACTTCCCAGACCCGGCGAATCGAGGCGGCAATGTCACGGGTGGCGTGTAACACGTTGGTGGCAACTGCAATATCGTAGTAATCACGCTGCAGTGGTTGGTCATCAACCGACTTTTCTACGTTGAAAATCTCGTAGCGCAAGAATGGATTGCCTGGCCCGTATTCCCGCTGGGCATGAAACAGAAACGACTTCGAAAGGTCGGTGTAGCAGTACTCTGCGATGTTGGCGTGAAACGGCGCCAGGTGCTTGAGTAACACGGCGGTTGTACCGCCGGTGCCAGCGCCCACTTCCAGAATGCGAATTTTCCGCTGAGGGTCAGCGGCCAGCAGCGTGTTGATTTCGTCAACCACCGTCCTCGAAAGCACCAGGTTGAAGTAGTCAGCAACGCGGTTGTTTTTATAGATACCCTCGACCATGCGCATCGAAGAGTCAGGGAACATGACGTCGGTGGCCTTTATTTTCCCGGTCAGTATCTCCTTGGTATGGATCAGCAAGGCTTCAACCAGTTTGACTTGAGCGGATTTATTATCATCCAGCAGCCATTCAACTTTTGCGGTGTTCCAGGAGAGCCAGGCTGCGCTGGCATCGCTCTCAGGAAACTCTGCCGTTTTGCTGAATTGACCGGCGTCGTGACGAAGGTAGCCCTGGCGCACAAGGCTCATCAGGGTCTCCGTCAACCAGCGCGAAAAACCTGCGCGAATATCGGTCTTGCGAAGCACGTCTTCAACGGAAAACTCAGTACCGGAAAACACGCCCAAGGTTTCAAGGTCGGCAGCGACGATCCGGCAAAGGTAGCTGTCCATGTCCTCCAGGTAAAAAACGCCTTCCTCCCTTAGGGCCATATAGTGTTCATTCCGATACACATATTCCATCATACAGCCCTCCACTCCATCGTTATTTAACTGAGTTGTTGATTGCACAAAACCAAATTCTGTAGTGTTCTGATGAAGTGTCACCTTATCTATCAATGTTATTTTTTCTGGATCGTAGGCAGCGATAAAACTGGCCTGTAAATGATCCCCTGCAATCAACGCCTCAAAGGCCAACATGCCGATGGTCGGGTTGATTGACGCCATCCCGCTTTTTTCCAGCACCTTTTGATACGACGCATCACTGACAATGCCGACGGTTCCCCAATACCCCCAGTTCATGGCTCTGACATGGGTAGTTGCGCACTTGGCCTGCAAGTAATGGGCAAAACTGTCTTTAAAGGTGCACCCCGCAGCGTAATTACTCTGCCCGGCCTGGCGAGCAAAGCTCTGGATCGAGGAATAGAAGGCGATGAAGTCGAGGTCTAGATCGGCAAAGTAATTTTCGATGTTTCGGCAAATATCCACTTTCGCAGCAAGGGCCGAACTAAAGGTTGTTTCAGACATATTGGCAACCGTCTTGTCCTCCAGGACGATTGCCGAATGAATAATGCCGTCCAGCCGGCCATATTGACGGAGGATGGTGTGTCGTAATTGCTCCATTTGGTGTGGCTGGGTGGCATCAACCGATACGTACAGGGGAGCACGACCGAGTCTCTCCATGGCACGCAATGAATGACGGATTTCATCATTAATGGCTTTTCGACCTGCCCAAATGACTTGGCTATCGTGCCGTTGCAAAAGACGTTCGGTCCAGGCCTGGCCCAGGCCACCGGCACCACCGATGATCAGATATACCCCGTTGTCACGGTAGATCGGCTTGACCGGCTCACTGCCGTTTTCAACCGGCAACACCTCCAGGTGCTCGGCATACCATTGATCGTCGCGGCAGCAATACGTCTGTCCTTTGACTTTTCTTTTTTCAATGCCTTGCGACGAGCGCACCAGCGAGGGGTTTGAGGTCGCACGCGCCACAAAGGCGTCATCGACATCAAGCAAGCTTATCGTCCAATGGCTGTATTCTTTCGCAGCGGCACCGACAAACCCGTGCAACCCGGCGTTGACCGCTGTGTTAGTGCCTTCGTTGTTGACATTGAAGTTATTCTTGGTGACGACCGTGATCGACAACCTGACTTCATCAGCCTTTAATTCCAGCAACGCCTTGAAGAACCTGAAGAAGATTTTTTCTTCGACACCATACTGTAAACCTTGATCCTCTGCGTGCACAGAGACATCAAGGCTACCGCCGATCCAGAGGATACTTTTAATCGTTCCCGGGATGTAGTCCGCCAGTGTCGCGGTCATACGTTCCAGCGTATCCAGCGCAGTAAAGCTGCAGTGAGCCTGACCGCCAACCAACGACAATAATCTCTGCCTGTTTGGCGACACACCCGCCGCAGAAGTGACTGGAATAATAACCAGAACGCTTTCATCGGTCGCCAACGACGGGCTGCCCGCTATTGGCCGCCAACGATTAACGGCATAAATGTTATGCACGGCATTGCTCATATCAAACCTTCTACCCAGAGGTAACAATCAATAGCACCCAAACACCAGGACCTGTTTAAGCTTCAGACAATCGCGGCACACCGGACAGTATCCGTTGGCGGTAACCATCCAGCACCGCACAGACATTGGATTGCGCGTCGTAGATAACAATGGTCCAGATTTCTTTCTTGCCATCATTCAGCACATGCCCAACCGACCAGGCGTTGAGTGGAATTTCCCGATACTGTTGAAAGCGGTCTATTGCAAAAGGAACCCGGGTTTGCACCCCACCCTGATCCCTGGTTTGTTTGGCTTTATCCCGCGCTACAGCGAGAATCGAGATGGCCTGAAGTGCAGAGTCTGCAAGGCAGGGATGAACCGAAAAAGGCGACTGTTTATTCGCCAGGATCGACGGCAGTTGCAATTGAGCGATGACCGTCGAGGGCGAAAAGTAGAGGGCCTTGATACCCTGCAAACGGGTCTTGTGGGTAATGCCATGGCGACGCAACAAGTCATAGCATTGCGCTGCCGGTACTTTTCGATACTGGGCCAGCCCTGCCGCGCTCAGGTCAATCTCATCGAACCGGATCCCCTGTGCTTTCAGGTGACTGAACGACTGATCTTCTGCCAGCACCTGTTGACCTGACGACAACTCACAGATGGCTTGGGCATACAGCTGCTTTTTATCTCGGCTCAGCACCTTCAGGTCAGCGTTGTCGCCTCGCTCTGTCACTTCCACAATAATCGGTAAGCGTGGCGTGGCGTCGGTAAAGACCATCGGCTGAACCCAGGCAATATCGTTCAGCGCTATTTGGTAGGCATTCTTGAACTTGTCGCCATACACCGCGCAAACACTGCGTTTCATCAGCTCGATATACATCACGCCGGGCAGGACTTTCTGCCCCATAACCAAATGATCCGCGATGAAGAAATCATCCACCGTCAGGGTGAATTCACAGTACTTGCTGGCGGCTTTTGACCTTGCCGCCGTGGCTCGTGGGGCTGATGCGGGAGGACTCGGACGTGCAACGGAGGCCTGTTTCGCCGGCGCTTTATCCTTCGAAGACGCCCAGAACGACATGGAATTGAACGGACTTGCCGGCAGGCTACAAATGCTGCCCTGGAACGAAGCGTCGTTGACCTGGCCGTTTTCAATATAGACGTGCGCTTGTTTCAGCAAAGCCTGGGCATTGCCCTGCCCCAGGCCGCTCGGCGTAAAGATTTGCATGCTCGGCTTGGCTGCTGACAGCAGGGAGCCCAGTGCATTGGCCAGTTCAGAAACCGAGCGGCAAAGAATCGCCACGCGCTTGCCGAAGTGCCTGCGCCCGCAGGCCAAGGTGTAAGCGATGTTGGTCAGCGACACCGTCGCGTCAGACTCGAGGTGCTCACGCAGTTTCTGCAGGAGTTTGACCAACTGTGGGTCAGAGTTCGCCGACAGCAGAATCAACTGCGGCCCAAACTTCTCCGCCGTGTGCCGTACCGGCTGGGGTAAATCACCGAGCACCACGTGCGCATTGGTGCCACTGGCACCGAAGGCACTGATCGTTGCCAGCCTCCGGCCATTTCTGGCTTGCCACGGTTGTGAAGATTTCGCGACATAAAACGGGCTACCGGCCAAATCAATTCGCGAGTTGCCTTTGGTGTGGTGAATCAGCGGCGGAATGGTGCTGTGTTCCAGTGCCAGCACCGACTTGATCACACTCGAGATACCGGCGGCAAATTGGGTGTGGCCAATGTTGGCTTTGACCGAGCCCAAGGCGCAGTAATTCTTGTGCGCGGAGTCCGTGGTGAAGGCTGCACAGAGTGCGTTGAACTCAATCGGGTCGCCCAGGTTGGTGCCGGTGCCGTGGGCCTCCACCATGGAGATGTCGTTAGCGGTAATACCGAAATCCTTGTACACCCGTTTCAGCAACTTCTCTTGCGAGACGGCGCTTGGGGCCGTGATGCCGTTGGTTCTGCCGTCCTGGTTGATGCCGTCACCGTAGATGACCGCGCGAATGTTGTCGCCATCGGCCAAGGCATCGTCCAAACGTTTAAGAATAATCGCCCCGACCGCTTCGCCGGGGACAAAACCATCGGCGTTTTCATCAAATGGCGAGCACGTCCCGGTGGGCGACAACATCCCGGCTTGTGTCGCCTGCACGTACAAGCGCGGCGTCGTCTGTACAAATACACCGCCCGCAATCGCCGTATTGGTGATCCCCAGTCGCAGGTCTTTACAAGCCTGATGGATCGCCACCAACGAACTTGAACACGCAGTGTCGATGGTCAGCGCCGGCCCTTTGAAATCCAGGTAATAGGCAATCCGCGACGCAATCATCGAGCCCATGTTGCCCCACAGCGCTTGCGCCGGTGCCTCACTGGCCTCGAACACTTCGTTGTAGTCGCCAGTCCAGCCGCCGACGTAAATGCCGAACTGATCTTTCACTTCAGGGGTCAGGCGACTGCCTGCATAGCCACTGTCCTCTAGGGCATGCCACGCCTCTTCGAGGAAAAGGCGTTGTTGTGGGTCCATATACGTGGCTTCAACCCCGGAAATGTTGAAGAAGATCGCATCGAACTTATCAATTTCATTGAGGAATCCACCGCGCTGGCAAACACCGTCGCGATACTTTTCCTGATTGAGGTAGTCCGCCAGGTCCCAACGACTCACCGATTCGGTGCTGTCTTTGCCGTCGCGGATATTGTTCCAGAACGCCTCGGTATCATCGGCACCGCCAAAACGGCCACTCATGCCGATAATTGCAATCGGCTTTTGGTTGCGTTCCTGGCCAGTTGCAGGCGACTCGCTGAGTAGCTGAGGCGCTGGCCGAGCGAATTGAGTCGACGAGTCGACGATCGTCACAGGCGTAATCAGCCCATGGGCATGGCGGGATAGATCCTCGACATTCGGATAATCGTAGATACACGTGGTTTTCAAACCGAGACGATACTGTTCATTAAGCGAATGGATTAAATCAACGCCCAAAATGGAGTCCAGACCGTAATCGACAAACGACACCTCATTGTTGATCGACGCCTCATCCATCTTGAGTACATTGGCCAGTCTTTCTCGAATGAATCCGGCAACGGCCGGCACTTCAAGGCGAACGGGCACGTGACTGATGATTTCGGCGCTCACCTTCCCTGCTTCTGATGGCTGATCCAGGTGTCTGACGGCCCTTGCGTTCGAACCGACTTTGTCCAGGAAGCTATGGGTGTTGGCCGCAAAGGCATACTCGGGTATCCGGCATTTTTTCGGTTGCAGCCCATCGCTGTACAAACCTTCCCACTGCTCAAAGCTGCCATTGACCCACAGTTGCGCCAAGGCGTCCGACTCGTGGTGGGCAAAAGCAATCTGAACGCGGTCGTGGGCCAGCGCTTTTTGCTTGGAAAGCTCTTCAAACCGGTGAGTTTTCACGCCGGCATACAGGCCGCTACCATTAACCTGAGGGTCTTCCTCGCCAAGGAAGCGCTGGAGACGCTCGATAAAACCGGCTAGATCCCTGGCACAAATCGCGACGCGATGTTGATGGGCATTTCGACACGTTTGCAGCGTGAACGCGATGTCACGCAACGCGGGTACGGTCGACGATGAAGCGCCGCCCTGAATAACCGCCACCAGTCGCCCAATCGATACGCTGCCTTGCCAGTTGAGCATCGACAGATTCAGCCCGTAGCGGGTGTTGACGGCCTCGAACAGTCGATAGAAATCAAATGGTTTGAGCCCGGCATCGACCAAGGGGGTTGAATCGTCAACCTGATTCAACGAGAGATTGTTATCCAGCCCCCGAAGCGTGGCGCGAATAAACGTCGCAATATCCATTGCAGTGGAGGCTTCAGGCGCTTGCGCCTGAAGGAAATCCAGGAACCGACGGCAGTTTCTTTTCAGGCCTTGTTCGGTATTCGAAGAGAAAGGGAAAACCAACGCCTGGACATGTTCTTGCCCGACAGGTGCGCCAACGACCTGTTCCTGCGGCGCTGTGTACTCCTCCAGAATAACGTGGGCATTCACCCCCGCCGCACCGAACGACGAAACACCGGCGATACGATTGCGGTTGTTGCGCGATGGCCACTCGATCAGCTCCCGCTGCAAATAGAACGGCGACTGGTCGAACTCCAAGTTAGGATTGATCGTCTGTGCGTGCAGGCTGGGTACCAGGACCCGGTGCTGCATCTGCAGCACCACTTTGATCACACCGGCCAGACCGGCAGCGGCTTCCAGGTGGCCGATATTGCTTTTTACCGAGCCAATCGCGCAGGAAGACTCAGGCAGGTCATTACCCGAGAAACAGGCTTTGAGTGCGTTCAACTCGATGGGGTCACCGAGTTCCGTCCCGGTGCCGTGAGCCTCGATGTAGCTGAGTTCGCCCGCTGTGATATTGGCGCTGTTCAGGGCTTTCTCGATCACCGCCGTTTGCGCCTTGGGGTTCGGCACGGTGTAGCCTTTGGCGGCGCCACCATGATTGACCGCCGAGCCTTTGATTGTTGCGTAAATCCGGTCGCCGTCTGCCTGGGCCTGCCGAAGCGGCTTCAGAATAAGCGTCGCGACACCTTCACCCGGTACAAAGCCGTCCGCCTGGTCGCCAAAACTATGGCACTGACCTTTTTGCGACAGCATGCTGGACGCACAGAGTTGTACATAGCTTGCGGGGTGCAGATACAGGTTCACGCCACCGACAATCGCCATCTGGCAACGCCCGGCCTTGAGACTATGGACCGCCTCATGAATCGCCACCAGCGACGATGAACACATGGTGTCGATGGGCATGCTGGGCCCATTGAGGTCGAAGAGATAAGAAATACGGCTGGCGACAGAACTGAACGAGGTCGTCGGAATCGTGCGTTCGTCTTGATTCCAGAGTGCCGGGCCGTAGAGATTGAAGCCAGTCTTGGTAATGCCGACGTAGACACCAACGTCGCCGTCATACTGCTGCTTGATTTTATCTTTGGTGTAACCAGAGTCCTCCAGGGCACGCCAGCAAGACTGCATAAACAGCCGCTCCTGCGGATCCATGGCGAGGATTTCTCGTGGTGAGAGCTTGAAAAACTGCTCATCGAAATCATAAGCCTGTTCAAGAAACCCGCCTTGCTTGCAGTAGGATTTACCGTCTCTGATGGCCTCGATTTTGTCCGTGGCATAGAAGTCTTCCAGGGACCAGCGCGACTCAGGAATCTCGGTCACCGCGTTCACGCCGTTGCGCAACAGCTCCCAGAACGCTTCGATATTCGCCGCCCCCGGAAACTGCGCGTTAATGCCAATAATGGCGACCGCATCACCGGCCTGCGCATCCACTGCGCGGGGCACCGCCGGACGCGGCTGAGCGTCCTGACGGGCAGAGGCTTGCGGAGCCTGTTGGCTCGCTGCCGGGGCAACCGCGCCGAGCCACGCCTGCACCGCGTCGGGTTGCAACTGGCTCAGTGTGGTGGCCAAGTCATGAATGGATTCCACTTCGTACAGCAGCGTTTTCGACAGTCGAGAGAAATGCTCACTCAACGCCTGATTGATCCGCATGATGGAAAACGAGTCGAGGCCGTAGCTTTGCAACGGCTCGAAGGTGTCGAGTTTGCTTGTCTCCAGCTTCAGGACGCTGGAGATCAACTGTTTGAGGTGAGCGACCAATGGATCATAGGCAGTCTCAACCGATGTCACTGCGCCCTTCCCGCTGGCTGCTTGAGCCGTTTGCTGACTGAGCGCCGGGGTTTGCAGGTTCCGCTGTGGTTTAGCGTTAACGTACTGGCTATCAATTTTCACCGGATCGCCATAGGTCACCAGAACACGGTGGGTATCGGCGGCCAGTAACAACGTATTCACGTGATTGAGGGCCACATCGACCGGCAACGGCAACAGACCGTACTCGACGTGGAGTTCTTTCAGCGCCTGCTGATCAACACCCATACCGGCGTTTTCCCAGAGCGGCCAGTTCACCGACAACAGGCGATCAAAGCCGTTACGCCCGACCTTGTTTCGAGCGTCGCTGAAACCATCAATGAATCCATTGCCGGCCGCATAGTCGATCTGGCCGACAAAACCTAACTGGCCTGCACAAGAGGAGCAAAATAGAATGAAGTCAAAGCCCGTTTCAGTCTGTTGACTGACGTCGTTTGCAGCCTGAATCAGATGGATGCTGCCACTGACTTTGGCTTCCAGGGTATTTTCAAACTGCTCGACGGTTTTGTTGACCAGAAAACTGTCATTCAACGTGCCGGCGCAGTGGAAAATCCCTTCGAGGTGATGGGAGGCGACGACCTTGATCAACAGCGACTTGAGGTCCGAGTAGCTCGCCGCGTTCGCCGTGAGATAGGAAACCCGGGACTTTCCGTAGGTGTTTACCAATTGCAGGTACGGCGTATTACTTTGCAGATCGGCTTCACTGCGGCGCCCGGTCAATACGACGCGGGCCTGCTGCCCCTGGCGCAAAATGTAATCTGCCAAGTGCAAACCAATACCGCCTACCCCACCTATAATCAGATAACTCGCATCGGTTTTTATAAAGCTTTGCAACGACGCACCATCAGAACGGTCACTGAGCGTTTCAAACACCTGAACATAACGGACATTCTTGAGGTAGCGCACATACGCCGCGTGACTGTGCTGTTCCTCGGCCAGGCTATTTTGGCTTAACTGACCCAATGAGGCTTCATCGAGCGCCACCAGTTGAGTGGTAATGCTCGGGTGCTCCTTATTCAGGGTTTTCAGCATGGCTGAAATAGCCGCTTCCACTCCGACATACACAGATTCGTGCGCTACTTTGTCTTCAGCGTAACTATCGGGCCTCAGAAAAAACACCTGGAGCAGCGTATCCGCCGAGCTTTTCCGGCCTTTACCATGCTGCAAAATGGCCGTGACCTGCGCCTTCAAACTGACGAAAACGTCGAGGATCATCGCACTGGCCAAACCGCTCATCTGGTCGGCAAGCGTGCCTTTGGCGGCCGCCTCTTCGGGAGCCGACACTACCGTCATCCGGGCCAGCAGGCGTTGATCCAGGCGGGCTTTCAAGGTATCCACCAACCGCTCATGACCGTGCTCCGTTACGACCACCACGCAATGCTGTTCGTGAGCCTGAGCCACATCGAGCGCGCGCCCAAGCGGCGCATCGCGCCACACCGGCACATAACGCGTACTGCCCGGCGACCCGGACTGCTCTTCACGCATACGGCCCCCGGTGGCGTCGGTTTTGGCCAGCGCCTGAACCGCTTGCTCTTTAGTAATACGACCCGCTTTGAATTGATCAATAATGTAACGCTGAAAGTTAGCAATCTCATTGGAGTTATTCATGACGACACCCTTAATCCTTTCTCAATAGCTGCAGGACCGTCTCGGTATCCAGATCGTCCACAAGCACTCTGTCCAGTAAATCTTCATAAAATGAGTGCTCTACAAATTGCTCATTTGAAAAATTATCGACGTCATACCAGGTGGTCACTTGGTCTTTAGGCAGCCAATACCGCTGCTGTTCGAAAGGATAACCAGGCAACACAACCCGATTAGGCCGTGCGCCTCCGTAGAGCAAATTCCAGTTAAACTTAACGCCTTTAACAAACCGCTCCGCCACCCTATTGGCATTGTCCAAAGTGAGCAGTTCTGGCAGTGCCTCGTTGGACATTTTCTCGGTTTTCGAGCCCTTGATATGCCCGGTAAAGATGGACACGTGGTTTAACTCATTGGCCCCGGTCGAGAAGTCTGCATCGGACAGTGCGGCCTCACTTTCAATAAACCGCGTGAGTTTGTTCAGGCCATCCGCGCTATCCATGGCCACAATCGACAAACGGTAAGACAGCTCGGCACGCCCAACCTGGAGGGTGTAAGCCACCTCCTCAATCTGCTCGGGATGACTGGACAGGTGCTGGCGTAAATTGATCGCTTGCGAGACCAGCCCACGGCGAGTTTTCGCCGACAGCACCAGAACCACCTCGTGCCCGGAAAACGCCCGGTGCGCACGAGCAGTCGTCCGATTGCTTTCATAACGGCGCAGAACGACGCTGGCAATCGAGCCGCCAAATCCGAAACTGCTGACCGCCGCGAAAATCCCCTGATCACTGGCCTTCAAGCTGGACTGGCGTTCGTTGATCACGAAGCGGCTGTCATGCAGTTCGATATAGGGGTTCAACGGTGAGCAGTGAAGATTGGCGGGCACCGTCCGCTCGCTGAGTACTTTCACCGCTTTGATCAGGCCGGCCACGCCTGCGGCTGACTCCAGATGCCCGATATTGCTTTTCAGCGCGCCGAGATAAATCGGCAAACCATGCGTTTCCGTCACCGCCTGTTTCAGCGCATTGACCTCTACAGGATCGCCAAGCTCGGTGCCAGTACCATGAGCCTCAACATATTGCAGTTGGCTCAAGTCGATCTTTTTAAGGGTTGTACGCAACAGCTCAGCCTGGCTCTTGGCATTCGGCGCCGTCAGCGACTTGGCCCGGCCGCCATGCTGATGCGCACTGCTTTCAATCACGGCCAGGATGTTGTCGCCGTCTTTCTGTGCCAGCGAAAGCGGCTTCAGGATGACCACGCCCACACCCTCGCCTCGAACATAACCATTGGCATTGCGCGAGAAGGTGTTGCAACGCCCATCCAGGCTCAACATGCCTGCATGGTCAGGCTCGGCGAAGCCCTGGATGTCGAGTAACAGATTGACCCCACCGGCGATGGCAAAGGACGCCGAGCCGGAACGCAGGCTTTCACAGGCATTATGGATAGCGACCAGTGAACTGGAACACGCGGTGTCAATCGACTCACTCGGGCCGTGGATGTCCAGGAAGAACGACACACGGTTCGCCAGCATGGCGTGAGAGTTGCCCGTGGCGATGTAACCGTCCAGCTCCTGGTCTTTTTGCAGCAATGCCCGGTAGTCATTGTTGCTGACCCCGATAAATACCCCGGTGTCCGAAGGCAACTGGCTGGGGTCATAAGCGGCGTTTTCAACGGCGTGCCAGACCACCTCCAGGACTTGGCGTTGCTGTGGGTCCATGAACTCCGCTTCAACCCGCGAAATATTGAAAAACGCCGCATCAAACCCGTCTACCTTATCCAGGTAGCCACCCTTTTTGACGCATGCCACACCGGCGAACGCCGCTTGGGTGTCCTGGTTGTAACGCTGGTAGGGGAAGTCTTGAATGCTGTCTTGGTTATTGAGCAGGTTCGACCACAACGCTTCAACCGACGCGGCCCCCGGGAATCGTCCGGCCATACCAATGACCGCGATGGATTCATGAGGGTCCGGCAGACGGTGATTCCGCTCGGCCTCTGGTTTCTCGACGCGAGAAACCGGCGTTGCAGCCTGGTTCACTGCAGAGGCGCTGTTCTGTGGCGCCTCTTCACTGGTGCCGCTGACGCCTTGATCCTTGAGGTAAAAACACAATGCCTCAATATTTTCGCAGTCAAAGAAAACGGCCGGGGTGATTCTGGCGCCCAGCGTCTCGTTAACTTCTTTGCTCAACTGGGTTAAGCCGATGGAGTCAAAGCCGAACTCGTAGAAGCTGGTTCTTGCGTCCACTTCGGATTCATCAAACTTCAAAAGCTTAGCGACGATGGCAGACACGGCTTTGCCGAGACCGTCGGACTCCGTGCCAGCGGCGGCGACTGGTCGCGGAGACTCGGCAGTCTCGTGGCGGAAAACGGGTTGGCTGCGGAAGCTGGCCGTCTCAATGGTCTTGGCGGCACGCGGTTCAATGGCTTGGCTATTGGCGATATACACATCGTCCAAGAGGGACAACAAAGTGCCATTCTTATCAGCCAACGCAATCGTTCCGCGCAATGCTTGCCCCGACGATTCGAGGGAGAACAGCAGGCTGCTGACCTTCGACACAGACGCTAAATCCAGCTGGACATTGCAGGCGCAAAGCGCGTAGTCGCTCCAATGGTCCAGTCCTTGGCGCAAGGCGATGTAGAGGACGGCTTGTTGCAACGCCGAACCGAGTTCGGATAAAAACGTCGTGTTGCGGGCAAAGTGATTGTGTCGATAATCAGTATCTTTCAAGTGCACGCGATAGCGCTGTTCACCGATCAACTGCAGCTCGCTGATAGCATTGACGTAATCGCCAAAAACGATTTTGTGCTCTTCCAGCGCTTTGCTGACCTGTGCACCGGAAAGGCTTTCCCGAACGGTCGCATTCGCAAACGCGGGAAAAGGCTGCTGGAGAACCCTGCGTCCATCGCCAGCTTGCACGGCAAATTCGACCCGTGCACACAGTTGATGCGGCGTCGACGCATCCGCTGTGGAAGAGATGTAAACGTCAGAAAATTGCCCCGTTTGATCATTCAATGCCACCGCATAACACAGCTGCGAAGGCACAACAGGGGTAGGCGCCAGCAACTCCCAACGCACAGAGGTGTAGCCGCTTTGCGGATCAGCCTGCTTCATCACTGCAATCGCCGCATCGAGCAGGCTGAACGTGATTAACTGCGGCTGTTTCTTGACCCGGTAAAGGTAGTCGAGGATTTCAATCTCGATCAAATCAGCGGAGTAACGGATGCCGCTCAGGTCGGAGGTGTTGTCACGGACCAGCGGGTGATATTTGTTGCGGTTGCCCAGAGGGTCAATAACGCTTGGGGCGTCTTCCAGAACCTCAAACCAGCAGCGTTTCTTCTCGAACTGATAAGCCGGAATGCGTACTTTAATCATCGCACCCAGGGCCGCTTGGTCATTCAAGCCATGCAAGGCAAACCAGTCCACGGTCGAGCCATTGGTCCAGTACTCGGCCAATGTCTCAAGCTCAGCGCTCTCGATAGCCTGACTCAGTTCCCTCCTGGAGAACTCCTTGGTCGCACCCGACGCACTGTCCACGAAGCGCACGGAACGGTTGCTGGAAAGACCACCCAGCCAGCTATCAATCGACCCAATGACCTCATTGACGCTGTCTGCGCAGAATGCCAGGCGGCATTTCATCTGGTTCTTGGCCACTTGCAGGGTGTAGGCCAGCGAGACGGGCGATACATCACGGTGGTCTTTCAGGTAGCTTGAAAAACCCTGCAGGTTCCTGACCAGCGAATCACGATTGGTCGCCGAAAATACAAACAGCTGTTGCTGGGTCTGGCGCGGGCTGCGGCTGGTCGTCCGAGGGTCGACATACTCCTCCAAAATCATGTGCGAGTTCATCCCTCCAGCACCGATGGAGGTGATCGATGCTCGACGCGGTAAGACCAGGTTGCTTTCGGAACGAGGAGCTGGCCACGACTGCAGTTCTTTATGCACATAAAACGGTGAGTCTTCGAAACGAATATTGCTGTTGAGCGTATCCGCACCCAGCGACGGCACGATCTGCTGGTGCTTGAACTGCAGTAAGATCTTCGAGATGCCGGCGATACCAGCGGCCGCTAGAAGGTGGGCAACGTTCGACTTGATCGAGCCAATCGGACAGAACTGCTTCTTATCGGTGTATTTTCGGAAGGCCTGGGTAGCGCCTTTTATTTCGACCGGGTCGCCCAGTTCGGTACCTGAACCATGGCCTTCGAAGTAACCAATGGTTTGCGGGTCAATTTGCGCATCTTCAATCGCTTTTTCTATCGCCAGAGCCTGCATATGCGGCTGCGGAACGGTGAAGCCATTGCGTACGCCAGCATTGGACAGGGCTGTTCCCTTGATAATGCCCCAGATGTTGTCGCCATCACGCTTGGCATCTGCCAGGGTTTTCAGGACCACGGCACCCACGCCTTCGCCCAAAATAGTGCCATCGGCGCCAATCCCATAGCTTCTGATGACATCTGAGGTTTTGGTGGTGAAATGTTCCTGGGAACTGGAGATCAGGTTGTAAGGGTGCAGGAGCAAGTTCATGCCCCCCGCCACGACTATTTTCGACTCACCAGACCGCAGCATTTGCACAGCCACATGAATGCAGGTCGATGTCGCCGAGCACATGGTGTCGACAAACAAGGACGGGCCGGTGAACCCATAAAAATACGACAGCATGTTCGGGATCGTGCCGGTGTAGCTGCCGCTGGCAGAACCGCCCCGCGTGAGGTTGTTTTGGAAACCATACAAGTTGTAGTGGTTGCTCATGGTGCCCGCGACAACACCCACGTCGCCTTTATACAGCTGTTGCAAAGACTCTTTTGAATAGCCTGAATCTTCCAGGGCCTCGACGCCCACTTCGAGGAACAGCCGGACTTCCGGTGACATCTTCTCGGCTTCGAGTTGAGAAATCTGAAAGTAACGCGGATCAAACTTGTCTATGTCGTCGAGGAAGCCACCGGTCTTGATCGTCGACTTACCCCACACATCGCGTTCTTTGTAGTAAATAGCGTCGTGCTTCCAGCGATCCGCCGGGATCTTCTCGAACGCATGCTGGCCACTTTTCAACAACTCCCAGAGTTCATCCATGTTTCTCGATTTAGGATAACGTCCGGACAGACCGATGATCGCAATATCATGCTGATCACGGTCATCGGCGGCGACCTGACTGGCGACAGGTACTGCTTCAATTTGCTTGTTGATCGACGGTGCCGGTGCGGCAGTCGCCTCTTCAGCGACCTGTTTGTCTTTAGAGGGCGTGTCTGTATGAGCTGCGGCCTCGACGACAGGCGCTCTGCTCTCCAGGTACAGGCTCTTTAGTTTTTCGCTGTATTCATCCATCAGATAATCGGCCACTTCATTGATCGTGAAGTATTCGAAGAACAGCGTTTTTGATAACTGACCGAATTGCCCCTCGAGTTGACGGATCATTTCTACCGCCATAATCGAGTCAAAGCCGTACTCTTCGATTTTCTGATCGCCTCGGATCGTCTTGGCGTCGCGTTCAATGACGATAGCCAACTTGCCCTTCAGATAGTCCTGGGCATATTGAAACAGGGCCTCATTATCGACGTCATCACCGCTCTTCGAGGGATCAGGACTCTCCTGACTGCCCCCCTCAGGCACAACGCTGCGCTGGTTAAGGCCTGCGATGTAAGCGTGGATTTTCTCCTGGTTGCCGTACGTGACGAGGATCGGAGAATCATCGGTTGTGGTCAGCGCATAACGCAACGCGTGCATCGCTTCATGGGTGGGAAGCGGCTCCATGCCGGTTGTTTCATGCACCGATGCTAAAGTGGCGGCGTCCATTTTCATGCCACCTTCTTGCCAAAGCGGCCAATTAATGGCGATCGTCTGCCCGGTCCCCTCCCCCTCGCGCACCCGTTGATTGCGATCAATCGCGAAGGCATCCAAAAAGGCGTTGGCTGCGGCATAGTCACTTTGGCCAGCATTGCCAAACGTGCTCGCCACCGAAGAGAACAGCACGAACTTGCCTAATGGCAGACGCTTGATCGCCTGATCAATAACCAGCGTCCCATCGAGCTTTGGCGACAGCACTGGCAGCGAATCCTTGACCTCTTTACGCAAGATGAAGTTATCGGCAATGTGGCCAGCGGCATGGAATATGACATCAACGCTGTGATGAGTATTCTTCAGTGCAGCGACAAAATTCTCGACCTCTACGACATCGGTAATATCGAGTGGCTGATAATCGACCTTGCCACCCCGTGCTTGTATTTCACTTTTCAAGGCAGAGAAAACAGCCTGCTGCTCGGCGGCGGTTTTGCGCCCGGTCAAGTAGAGCGTGCACCCCGGAAAATCCGCTGCGAGCTGCCTGGAAATCAGTTGACCAATACCCCCCAGCCCGCCGGTTATCCAGAACACCGGCTGTTCATTAAGCACCGGAATTTTTCCCTGAACAGGCCTTACGGGTTGCGCTGTAATCCGTTCTATCCGACGCAGGCCTTGCGCATCATGACGTACGCTAAATGCTCCGTCGGCGATGAGAAACTCACGGGCGATGATCGATCCGGAATCGACCAGCGGAGAGTTTTCTATCGATACAAAGCGGCCCTGGATCCGTGGGTTTTCATTGTGCGCGACCCGCAGCAGCGCAGTCAGGCTGGAGCGGATCACATCCGGCAGTGTCGAGGAGGCGCAGACCAAAAGGTGTTGAATAGTTTTAGGCTTGGTTTCCAGGAGTTTCTTAATGTATGAAAACACGTGGGAGTACGCTTCAATCGTCTGTGCGCTGCTCACTGCCTCAGGGGAAGACAGCGCCATCGACTGGAACGTGCAGGACGTTTGCGCAGACACCTGATTACGATAATTGGCGATCCAGCGATCATCCTGAATCGTACTGCCCACATAAAGGGCAAGCACGTGATTAACACGATCTGCGGGCGCTGTTGAGCTTATTGGCGGCTGTTGATGGTCTGTACTGTCAACAACCCACTGTTTCGAAAAATAAAGATTCTGGCTACTCGGTTCATTCGAGCCACTGTTGTTCTTGCTGGTCATTTGCTCACCCACGGGACTGCGCAATAAGAACATCGTAAAGTTTTTCGCCGACGCTACCTGTTCGCCTTGTTCGGTAAAAATATTCAGGTCAAAGGTCAACGAGGCTTTAGTGCCCGCAAATCGATTTTTCTCACGGATACGAGCCCAGACGGTCGTGGGGAAAATCTGATAGACCGATAAACTGTCGAGTGAAAAAGGAACATAGGGATAACGTGAGGCGTTATTGGACAACGCCGTCGCAATACCGGCCTGCAATACCGAGTCGAGAATTGCCGGGTGGGCAGAGAATGATTGTTGACTCCCAGCGATTGAAACCTTTACCCAGACTTCATCCACGCCGACATGGATTTGCTCGACACCCTGCAGCCTCGGGCCATGGTAAATACCTGTGCTCTGAAGGTATTGATAGCATTGATCGCGGTGAATTTTCTTGAATGACGACATGTCCGGCAGGTCAATACGATCGGCTACCGTTGAACCCGGCTGATACTCGCCTTGCACATGAACACGAACGTTATCTTTAGCCTGCCCTTCGATATTTTTGGGATGGGTATAAAAACGAAAGCCTTTGCCTGGCTGCCCAGAGGCAGCGTTTGCATCAGCCTGCTTACTGTCGAAGTCGAGGTAAATCGACTTTCTGATGTCGACGTCGTCGTCGGACAGTTCGATGGCAAATGGCGATAACCAAAATACGTTTGAGAAGTCAACATTGATCATTTTATCGGCACGGGGAATCGTCGATAAAATCATTTCCAGATAGTGCACACCCGGCAATATAGATTGGTTATTAACCGTGTGATCTTCCAGGAAGAAGGCTTTACTCGACAGCGTAAATTCGACTGTACCCGGCTGTTTTGGCTTGGCCACATCAGCGTTCTTTTTGGGGAACCAGTAAGCCGTGCGCTCAAATGAATAAAGCGGCAAGCGGACTTTCGCGGGGATCAGGCTAGCGTCGAGATAAAGGTCATTCCAATCGACGTCAACCCCAAAAACCCAGTACTGGGCCAGGCTGAGCATATCGTGATTGGACATCCAGTTTTCAGTCAGTGACGCTCGATTTTCTTCGGCGTAACTCCTAAGTTTCTTGCCTTCTCCGGCATCGTAAGAGTTACCTACAAATGTGTGCTCGGCAGCAGCGCGTGTATCTATAAAGCTCCGAATCGCCAGTTTCAGTTCGTCGATAGACTCAACCACAAAGCACACGCGTTCTGTGAGCGCGTCGCGCTGGCACTGTAATGCATGGGCAATGCCGGGCAGGTCAGAAGGGTTGTCCTCCAGAATCGCCAGCAGGCGCTGGGCATACGCCACCAACGACTCACTTGACTTGGCCGACACAGGGATCGCAAACACGGGATGGTTATCAGCGACTGCACGGGCTGACAACTGCGCGGTTTCAGGAATGAACTCCTGGATCACCGCATGGGCATTGCTGCCACCAAATCCAAATGAACTGATACCGGCGATGCGCCCTGTCGAGCCCTCCGCAGGACTCGCCCAAGGCTGATGCTTGTCGACAATATAAAAAGGCGTATCTGTCAGTTCTATCTTGGGGTTGATGCTTTTAAAGTTCAGGTTTCCGGGCAGTTCTTTATTCTTTAACGCGGCTAAAATCTTGATAATCCCGGCAACACCCGCTGCACCTTCCAGGTGTCCAATATTTGTTTTAACCGAGCCAATACCGCAGTAGTTCTTCCTGGACTGCGGGTCATCGACAGCGTGGCTCGCCTGAGCGAAGGCTTTCTTAAGCCCATGGATCTCGATAGGGTCACCCAACGGCGTGCCGGTGCCATGGGTTTCGATATAGCTAACATCGCGAACATCAATATTACTGCGTCGATAAAGCTCTGCGATCAGGTCCGCTTGCGCCTGAGGGTTGGTCACGGTCAGTGAGCCGGTTTTACCCCCATGGTTGTTGGCAATACCTCGCACCACGGCGTAGATGTTGTCCCCGTCCTCAATGGCCTTGTCCAACGCTTTGAGCAGCAAAAGCCCGCCGCCCTCACCGCGTACATAACCATTGGCGCGGTCATCGAAGGTATAGCTCTTGCCATCTTTAGAGAGCATTCCATTTTTGGTAAAGGCGATAAAATGCTGCGGGCTCCAGATTAAATTCACCCCCCCGGCCAAGGCCAGCTCACACTCGCCGGACTTGATGGCATTGACCGCTAACGCCAACGACACCAGCGAGCTTGAACAGGCGGTATCAATGCTGATACTGGGGCCTTTGAGGTCAAAGTAATAAGAGATCCGGTTGGATAAAATCGAGTACGCCGTTCCCGTCGGAAAGTAAGGATCAATCGGCGTGTGATTCAGCGCCAACAGCTCAGCGTAATCCCAGTGACACACCCCCATAAAAACGCCGGTGTTCGTCCCCTTCACGCTGGATGGGCATATCCCTGCGTCTTCAAAGGCGTGCCAGGCCATTTCCATGGCAATACGTTGCTGGGGGTCCATGAACTTGCTTTCACGGGGCGAAATCCCGAAGAAATTGGCATCGAAGCACTCGATATCGTCGACGAACCCGCCCCAAATACTCGATGTTTTATCGCCGCCGGTTTTAGGATCACCGTAAAGCTCAGCCTTCGACCAACGCTTTTCATTCACCTCACTAATCAGAGACTTTCCAGCTTTAAGCTTGCTCCAAAAGGCATCAATAGAGTCTGATTCAGGCAGGCGAAGGCCAACCCCGACAATAGCGACCTGGGTGCTATCTAGGTCAGTTTTTGTGCTTGACATAAACGTTGTCCCTTTGGTTTCTAGTGCCTTGCGTCTACGGCTTGAACCAACAACTTATCCACCCGGCAAGGATTGATATAAGCCGCGCCCTGACGTTTGACAAACCATTTATCCAGCTCGATCAAGGACATCAGATAGACAAACGCCTGGTTGTCTCTGACTGTTATGTCTTCACCGCCGGCAAGGGTTCGTTCGACCACTTTTTTGATCAGTGCTTTTGCAAACACCGGATTAATCAGCTCGATGGCGTCCAGCGCATTGGACTCGCAAAGATGATTGAGATAATCGAGGGCGTGTTCGACAAACGGCCCGCTGTCCGGCGCACGATACGGTGTTTTGGCTTTATGAATGATACGGTCCGGCAGAATTCCATCGTAGGCCATGCGCAGCATGTACTTTTCAGTAAAGCCATCGTCAAAACGCAAATTGATGGAAGAGGCGAGTTTCTGCACATTGATGTCGAGGAATGGACAGCGGTTTTCAATACCATGAGCAAGGCCCATACGCTCGCCCTGGCTACTGAGGAGATACCCGGAAAGCAAGGTATTGAACTCCAGCCACTGGGCTTTTTGTGTTGGGCTTAACGCGCTGTACACCGAGTCTTTCGCCACCCATGCCTGAATGCCAGCAAATGGATCATTCTTGGTTTTCAGCAACCGACTGGCAAAGCGCCCATTTTGAAAACGTATTTCGTGGGAGAACAACCCAGGGATTTTTTCTTTCGCATAAGCGTTATAGAAACCCATCAAGTTCGAGTCATTGTCTTCACTGAAGCTTTTCATGTAAGGATACAACTTGGCCAGCAAGCGTTTCTTCTCATCGTGATCAGTGGCGTCCCACTGGGAGCGCAACAGAGTCTCTTTAAAGATGTTGTAGCCCAGAAAGACTTCATCCGCTCCCTCTCCGCTCAGAATCGCTTTGATACCGGTCGAGCGAACATGCTTGGATAACATGTACATCGGCACGGGCGCGGTACGAAACAACGGCATTTCAGCATGGAAAACCGTCGCCGAGAAATTATCAACAATGTCTTTATGGTTAATAATCAGCCGTTCATGCTTGGTCGAGAACAACGCAGAGACGAGTTGTTGATCACTCGACTCATCCAGGTTCTTATCTTCAAACTCCACAGAAAACGTGCGCAGCGGCTTTTGCTTGATGATCCTTGCCGCAATACTGGTCAACACGGAGGAGTCAACACCACCACTGAGGTACAGCCCCATAGGCACGTCACTGCGCAGTCTGAGCTTGACCGCCTGCTCAAGAGTGTTGCGGATTTCTTCCTTGGCTTCATTTTCAGTGCCATCAAAATCCACAGCGCGAAAATCCAAGGCGTAGTAGGGCCGGATCTCACACTGAGCCCCTCGCAAGGTCATGATGGACCCAGGTGGCAGCTGACGAATGCCCTGAAACGGGGTTTGCGATGGCAGGGGTGTCCAATGGGCGAGGATTGAGGATAAGGACATTTCGTCAAACTTGAACTCAAACCCTGGAAAGCCAAAAAAGCACTTCATCTCTGAAGCAAAAAGATAACCACCGTCGGTTTGCGTATAAAACAGCGGGCGCTTACCAAAGCGATCGCGCGCTATAAATACTTCATCTTTAACCGTGTCATAAATGGCGAAGGCGAAAGCGCCATTAAATTTTTCCAGGGCCTCATCACCCCACTCCATCCAGCTGTGCAACACCACTTCGGTGTCGGACTCAGTGGAAAAATGGTGTCCCAAGACCTGCAATCGACGCCTTAGCTCGATGTAGTTATACAGTTCACCGTTGTATGAAATCCAATACTGACCTGTGCTATCGCTGAGGGGTTGAATACCTGCCGCAAGGTCAATAATACTTAAACGCATGGTGCCGAGGCCCATGGAATTATTGACATAATACCCTGCCTGGTCGGGGCCTCGATGTTCAATCATTGAAAGCATATTTTTTATGACGGTGGTTTCATCGAGATTTTTATTTTTAACACCAAAGAAGCCAGTTATCCCACACATAAAAATAAACCCACCAAAGTTTAAGTTGGCACCCCACACAGAACTGTAGCGCCCTACCGCCTTAGCGAAGGTCGAAAGTCCCAATCACGGCTTGGAGTTTTTTTTGCCAAGGTCAACGCGCACGCGCCACAAACACCGAATAATATTACGGAGAAAAGCATCGACAAACTTTAGCTGCCCTGCCTGACTGACAACAGTATCTGATGGACTGGTGGGCCTCTAAACCGCACCTCGGAACTACCGGGTGGCCGTTGCCCGTTTCTCGACAAACTCTACCATATTCTGGACAGAAACCAGCACATTGCCCATCATATCTTCCTGGGTGAACACAATACCAAACTCCTTCTTCAAGAAAGAAATAAGTTGAATATAACCTACCGAATCGATCAAGCCGAGTTTGATGAGATCATCTTGTTCTGTTATATCCTCATCGAACTCAAATAAGAAATTTTGAGTCAGATAGGATTTGATTTTTTCTTTCATGTATTCACTCTTTCATAGCCATTGCACATTCCACCGCAACGGAGGGACTTTTAAACGCACCCTCAACGAATAGATCAAGCCGACCCGGCCGACTCCAATTCTGCGCGCTCAAAAGGATATGGATGCCAGTCTTCATTATCATGACTGGTCACTGCCAGGCTTTTATCCCGTTCGTAGTAACTGGTAAACTCCGGAATAATAGCTTGCGTCCGACGCATGATCCTGTTGTGGTTCGAGACTAGCGCACCACGCTTGTGCATGGTGCCATTGCAATTCCAGATCAGAAAATCGTCCTGCTTCCAAAAGTGCTCATAAACGTATTGATCTTTAATTTGATGATCAAACAGAAACTTTAAGAGCCTGTAGCTCTCTGACTTACTCAGCCCTTCAACACGCTCCATAGTGTTGTAGTTCAAATAAAGATATTTCTGCCGCGTGATCGGATTGGTTTTAACTAATGGTTGGCTGACCGGTTCAGTACGCTGAGGATCGACAAAGTAGTGAACCACTCGAAGATTATCAATACGCTTTTTCAGGCTGTCTTCCAAGTCATTATAGGCGGCAACAGTGTCGCAAAATAACGTTGCTCCGCCTTGTGCGGCAGCCAGCTCTGCATATAAGCAATTAATCGTTTCAACGTTTATGGCTTCCGAGTCGCCAGTGTGCCAACACGAAGTTCCCTTACCCTTGGTATGATTGTCTTTCTCATCCCATATCGCATGCTCATCCTGAGTTTTGTCGCAAAAATCCGGGCCATTCACAAAATACAAAATCTCCCCATGATTAATTAGCGGCAGCCCATTAGGAATCACCTCGTCATCACCAAAAGTAGCTGTCTCTATCTGCGGCGCCCAAGAGTGTAACTTCAGGTTCGGATTGCCCAGCAGTCGCGTGACTGCGATTTGCTCTCTCCGTGTAAGATTTTGATTCCTGAATAACACAAACCCGCGATATGCCAAGCATTTTTTTATCGCTGCGATCGTGTCAAAGGACAGATTTTTGTGCAGTTTTAAATTCTCGATTTCGACGCCAAAACTCTGAGCTGGGTATGATATTTCAAAAGGAACACTTGATAATTTTAAACCCATGACAACCCCCCAGAACTTTAATCTACACTGATTGAGTTAACGTTTATAAATACCTTGAAGCTCGGGTCTGTAAGAATCACCTCACCGCCCTCCTATTCAGATTTCTTTCAGCATGGAGTCAAGAACATCGCCCTGGCCGAACCCAGGATCTTCGCCACTGCTTTAACGCTTCAGCAAAAACTATCACTGAATGAAAATACCAACAAATTATATAAATTCATCCTTGATGTATTTTATTCATTCCGCGTCATCTATTCCTTGATGGCTTCTTGCTCGCCGTTTGCGGGCCACACATAGATGGCCAATAAATATCACTTCGCTCAGCTCTTTAATCAGTCCTCTATCCCAGCCATCAATCGTATTCCCCATAGGAAAATCGGCGACCTTATTGGCACTGTCGGTGGTGCCGCCCAAGGGGTCACCTGGGCAATAGCCTTCTAAGGTGACGTCCAGCTCAGAAACCACGATCACCCAACCATAACCCCGTTATCTTGCCGCTGATAGCCTGGAGACGGAGCTTGGACCTCACCCATGCGCCCAGTGTTTCCCTGTCCGATGGTGTTCAATACCATTCGACCTCATCCGACGATGAAGTGGAGGGACAGGAGGGGGGACAAAAGGGACGACAAGGGAAACCCGCGGCTAAGATAGACCGAGTACCAGAGCGTGAAGTTGCTCGGCATCCAACCGGTAACCACCCCAGTTCGCAGCCCGCAGAACAACGGCATGGCCAAGAGCTTCATGAAGACGATCAAGGGTGGTTGCGTGGCGTAAGCGTCCAAGCCAGATCGAGAAATTGGCTCTGTATAACCTGGCAATGCCTTCGAATACTACAATGAACAGCATCCGCACAGCGCCTTGAACTATCGCTCACCGAGAAAGCTCAGGCGCTTGGAGCCGTATCAATTTAGCAGGGGTTGGTGTACGGCTTTACGGGGACAAGGCCACGGCAAGATTGACATACCAAAATAACCGGACAAACATTATAGCCCATGTATTCGCCCAAACAATGGAGTGCTGGCTAATATGTTTTCAAAAATCCCCTTAACGTCTCTACGATCATTCGAGTCAGCGGCTCGACTAAGCAGCTTCAAAGCGGCTGCCATTGAACTTTTTGTTACTCCTTCAGCGATTTCACATCAAATAAAATCACTAGAACACTGGCTCGGCTTATTGCTTTTTGAGCGAGTAGCCAAGGGAGTCACCCTAACGACTGAAGGGCTTGATTTATACAAGAATATCCATCAGCATTTTTCAAGCATAAACCAAAGTCTTAGTCAACTACGCTCACAGACCGACGAGAACGCAATCACCGTCACAACCACCCATGCATTTGCCTCATTGTGGCTCATTCCCAGATTAGGGGATTTCTACCGCCGCCATCCAACGATGCAAGTCAACATCATCACCAGCAAAACACAGGCAGACCTGCACAGAGACGCCAGTATCGACGTGGCTATTAGCAGCGTTTTCGAAGAGGTCCCTGATACCTATCAGCTACATCTAATGGACGAAAGCTTTCAGGCCTATACGTCCTACAGGACGCCCTTATCTGGAGAAACAAGGTCCCCACTCATCAACGTTCGTTGGGAGGCTGATGGCCATAACCCATTCGACTGGACGACTTGGTGCCAAGCGGCGGGACACGACGATTGGCTGGCCAACGCCACTTTCATGGAGTACGACGATGAACATCATGCTTTGCAAGCTGCAACTTCTGGCTATGGGATGGTGCTCGCCAGCGACGTCTTAGCCGTCGACAGTGTTACCCGAGGCTTTTTAACGCCATACAAGCCCGAGGTTAAACTAACGGGGACCCATTATGTCTCGGCCTGTGTACCTGGCAGAGAACGAAATCCGCCCGTCAGGGACTTCCTTGACTGGCTCAGTAAAGAAGCCTCTAAACATCTTGTACTGCAACGCCTCCTCACAGAGTCCATAGACTTTAGCGCACACAAAAATCCGTTGAGGAACGACCGGAATCAAAGCATGCTCAAGCTCCAGATATACTAACAATGAGACTAGGAGTTCGATGCTCTGCCCCCCATGGATGGCAATGGAGACCACGTAGATAGGCATAAATCGCCATATGCCATCAGGCAGTGACGAGTCACTGAGCTACAGTTGCAACACCGCAAACCATTCAACATCACCTGTACACTAAAACCGCGCAGCCGTACACACACCTTTCTCCTATCGTCGCACACATCAATATCCATCCGTATGCGTCCGACCCAGTCATCTACCCAGCCCGACAAAGCCAGGGCATGGTGTGCACTTAAATTTAAGTGGACACCCGTTCTAGCTTTTTAAGCGGTTATTTCATGCAGCCAACACGCCGTTCCTATTCCAAGCCCTTCAAAGCCCACGTCATTCAGGAGTGTGCCCAACCCGGCGCCTCGATTGCCAGCGTCGCACTCAGCCATAGTCTCAACGCAAACCTCGTCCACAAATGGATTCGGCTGCAAGCGCAGAAAAGCCCGGCGCTCCCACCTGCATTTATTCCGTTAGCCATACCGCCGGCCGGTGCAAACTCCCATGGAGATGCAGTACATCCACAGATCCCGCTCGTTCATGCAAGTCATCAATGTTTTGAGTGATCACGGAGACGTTATACCCTGATTTGGCCAGTCGACTCACCGCGAGATGTGCATCATTGGGAGCTGCTTTAGAGACCTGTTGGCGCCGCCACAGGTACCATCCCCATACCAACGGAGGATTTTCACGAAAGGCCTTGGCTGTTTCCATATTGCGCAGATCGTATGAAGCCCAAATACCGGTCAATGGATCGTTGTACGTGGGGATGCCACTTTCAGCTGAGATTCCCGCACCCGTGAAAATGACGATCTCGGGGGCGTGGGACAGGGCCTTAGCGGCGCTTCCAAATTCAGGCACAGAACATCCAGTCCAGAAGGTTTAACCAGTATTTTGCCCTCTACGTCCCCCTCGGCTTCACCCGCGCCGTCGCCTCAGCCACCAACGGATCATCCGGCCAGTAATGCTTCGGATACCGCCCTTTCAAATCCTTCTTTACCTCAATGTAGGTCGACCGCCAGAAGTTAGCCAGATCCTGCGTCACCTGCACCGGGCGACGTGCCGGGGACAACAAGTGCAGTTTCAGCACCTGCCGCCCATTGGCAATGCGCGGCGTATCGGACAAACCAAACAGCTCTTGCAGCCGCACCGATAGAATCGGCGGATGTTCGCTGTAGTCGATACGGATATTCGAGCCAGAGGGCACTTGCAGGGTCTGGGGTGCCATTGCCTCCAACTGTTGCGGCAATGGCCATGGCAGGAGGTTGCGCAGGATGGAGGACAGGTCGAGCTGGCTGAAATGGCTGAGCCGGATAACTTTGCCCAGGTAGGGCATCAGCCAGTTTTCCAGTGTCGCCAGCAGTTGTGCGTCACTCAGATCAGGCCACTCGCTTGCTGAGCTTTTCTCGATATCCAGGCCGCGCAGCAGTGCAACACGCGCCTGCCATTGACGCAGTTCCGGCGTCCAGGGCAGCAGTTCCAGGCCTTTGCGACGCACCAGCGCCAGCAGCGCGTGGCTGCGGGTTGTCTCGTCGAGGCCGGTCAGTGGTTCGCGACTGATGATCAGTTCACCGACTTTGCGCTGTCGCTCTGCGCGGAATACACCTTCGCGTTCGTCCCAGTCGATCTGGTCCACGCTGATGACCTGCTCGGCCAAGACCGAATCGAACAGTGCCGGATCGAACTCGGCGGCGAGGTAGATGCGTTCTTCGCGCTGGCCCTGACGACTGCCCAAATCCGCGATGACCAGCCACGGCTGTTTCATCAGTGCATCAGCCTCGGCGAACAGTGCCGCGCGACCATTGGCCAGTCGGTATTCGGCGCCGCCCGCTCGGCGTTGCTGTGCGACGCGATCCGGGTAGGCCAGCGCCAGCAAGGCGCCCAGCCAGCGGGAGTGGTCCGGATCGCCGACCGGGCTGTTCGCTGTGTCGCGCAGATAACCGCGATATTGCCGCGACAGTTGTCTGGCCCGTTGTACCCCGCCTTGTGCGCCGCGCGCCGCGCGTTCGGTGCCGGCCAGCAGGGTCAGGCGGCTGTGCAGGTCCGCGCCAGCGCCGCGCAAGATATCGCGCTCGCCCAGCAAGGCCGCCACGTCGCACGCCAGTTCGCCCAGCCCCAGCGCATGGCCGCGCAACAGCAGATGGGCGATGCGCGGATGAGCAGGCAGCTCAGCCATCGCCTGACCGTGTGGCGTCAGGGCTGGCGGCTGACCCGGCTGATTGTTCAACGCCTCCAGACGCACCAACAAATCCTGCGCCTGTGCATAAGCCGCGGCTGGCGGTATATCCAGCCAGACCAGTTGCGCAGGCGTGACGCCCCAGCGAGCCAGTTGCAGCGCGAGCCCGGCGAGGTCCGCCTGAAGAATTTCTGCCGCCCCGTAGGCGGCCAGTTGATCGTGCTGCGCTTCGGACCACAGCCGATAACACACGCCCGGCTCCAGCCGCCCTGCCCGGCCAGCGCGCTGGGTGGCGCTGGCACGAGAGATGCGCTGAGTCTCCAGACGCGTCATGCCGCTGCCCGGATCGAAACGCGGCACCCGCGCCAAGCCGGCATCTATCACCACGCGCACGCCGTCGATGGTCAGACTGGTTTCCGCAATGTTGGTCGCCAGCACCACCTTGCGCGTGCCCTTGGGAGCCGGTTCGATAGCCGCGCGTTGCGCATTCAGATCAAGCTCGCCATGCAAAGGGCACAGCAGAATGTCGGCGCGCTCACCCAGTGCTTCCGCCAGTTGCTGGTTGACCCGACGAATCTCGGCCTGCCCCGGCAGAAACACAAGCAGGCTGCCGGACTCGCTGCCCAGCGCATCCAGCACCGTCTGCACGACACGCGGCTCGACAAACTCACCGGGCTGAAAAGGACGCCCCCACTGCATGCTCACCGGAAACATGCGCCCATCGCTGCGCACCACCGGCGCGTCGTCCAGCAACGCCGCCAACCGCTCGCCTTCCAGCGTGGCCGACATGAGCAGAATCTTCAGCGGTTGATCGTCCCGAAACAGTTCCCGACCATTGAGGCTCAGGGCCAAGGCCAGATCGGCATCCAGACTGCGTTCGTGAAACTCATCGAAAATCAGCAGCCCCACACCTTCCAGCGCCGGATCGTCCTGCAAACGACGCGTGAGGATCCCCTCGGTGACCACTTCAATACGCGTCTTCGGGCCGACCCGGCTTTCCAGACGAATCCGATAGCCCACCGTCTCGCCGACCTTCTCGCCCAGCTCACTGGCCAACCGCTCGGCAGCCGCTCTCGCAGCCAGGCGCCGAGGCTCCAGCATCAGAATGGTCTGCCCGGCCAGCCAAGTCTCCTCAAGCAGCGCAAGCGGCACGCGCGTGGTCTTGCCCGCGCCGGGAGGGGCTTCGAGTACGGCTTCATGGCGCGTGATCAGGGCCTGGCGCAGGGCTGGCAGGACGGCATCGATGGGTAACGAGGTCATGGGGGCTCCCAAGTAAGCTGGCTATTGTAACGGGTAACCATCCCAACTTCGCCTGACGCCTTTCACTCCAAGCGCGCTAACGCATAACTTGCCGGTGCCATGAAAACCCCGTGAGATGTTCGCACAGAGTCCGCCCCGCCCAAAGCTTCGCATCTGCATCAAATAGGTCACGAGAGACAGTGCGAGACTTGATCTCATCGATATCCTGTATATCCGTTGCAAATACGTAGCGGTTGGCACCATTGAGGATCATCGTCCGAATAAATTCTGCTTCGGTAAGACTCAGCGTGGTGCCTCGTTGAGGGGGTCGATAGCCAACACAAGCGAATAGAAGATGCCTGGGGCTCAAAGGAAGGAAAAGTTTTGTGCCTGGCACACCCCTGCCACCTTCAAGGCTCAGTTTGCCGTTCGCTCCAACGCCGAGCCTCGTGAACGGGTTATCGGTGGTTGGCCAAGTAATTCCAGGTGGAGCCTGCAGCAGGGTCCATCGATAAGTTGGCATACGATGGATTGTGCTCTTGAGGATGTGTTCGAGCTGTAAGCGTACGGGCATCCCCCCTTTTCTGAACACACTGAGTCAGGCTGAATATTGAGACTAATCGTGTGCGCTTTGCCAATTCAGTCATTTGGGACGTTTAATGCCGGGAACAACCATTACGCTTGAGGCAATCCCGATTTATCGGAATTGCCGCGTAATCAGAAAACCTGAGCATTTCGGGCACGTTGCTTTCAGTGCCTGGCTAGTCCGAGGTTAGCCCTCAGCTTCCCTAAAGCCTTTGTCATACCACAAATCGGTTAACCAACTGATTCAGGTTAACAGCCAGTTTTGACATTTCACCGCATGCACTTGCTGTCTGGCTGGCACCCGCAGCGTTTTGCGCTGCTAACTCGCGGATACTGACCAGATTGCGATCAACCTCGCGGGCTACATGCGATTGTTCTTCAGAGGCCGTCGCGATCATGAGGTTACGTTCATTGATCTGAACAATGGCCGTGGCTATCTGATCCAGCGAGGTACTGGCTTCCTGGGCGACGCCAAGCGATTCGGTCGCAAGGTCTCGGCTCGTGTTCATTGCCTTCACGGCCAGATCAGAATCGTTCTGGATGGCAGCGATCATCTGCTCGATTTCCTGGGTCGACACTTGAGTGCGATGGGCCAAAGCTCTTACTTCGTCCGCAACCACCGCAAACCCACGACCTTGCTCGCCTGCGCGTGCTGCCTCAATGGCTGCGTTCAAAGCCAACAGGTTGGTTTGTTCTGCAATTGCCCGAATCACCTCGACCACTTTAGTGATGCTCTGGGCACGATCTGACAACCCTTGAATCTGCTCGCTGGTGTTTTCAACGTTACCGTTCAGCGTTTGAATTGACTTTAACGTCTGAGCCACCCGCGCCAAACCGACCTCTGTATACCCTTGGGTACGCTTCGACTCTTCAGAAGCTGACTCCGCATTACGTGCGACCTCATCAACTGCCGCGCTCATTTCTGTGACCGCTGTGGCTGCTTGATTGACCTCGTCATTTTGGGCGACAAGACCACGACTCGACTCCTCAGTGACCGCTGTCATCTCTTCTGACGCAGAGGCCAGTTGGGTGGACGAGTCGGATATCTGCAGAATCGTGTTGCGCAGGTTTGTCTGCATCTGCGCAAGTGCTTTCAACAATCGCCCTGCTTCATCAGTCCCGCTAACCAATACCTCCTTGGAGAGGTCACTGGCCGCGATACGCTCCGCGACGGACAACGCATCGTTAATCGGAGAGGTAATACTTTTCGTCAGCAGTAATGCCAAGCCAATCGTCAAAATGACTACGCCCGTTATAAGGCCAACGACAAGCCACAGGCCGTTGTTATAGAGATCGGTTGCGGTTTGCCCAGCCCGAGCTGCACCCTCGTTGTTAAAATTGGTCAAGTCTTTAATCTGCTGCTCCATCGCATTCGTGAGCGGGCGGATACCTGTACTCACCAGGTTGACCGCTGAGGCTATGTCACCTTGTCTCATCAACGGTTCGAGAATATCCAGTTGTTTGGAATAGGCATCGGCGCTGTTTTTTACTGGCGTGTAAAACGAGCGCTCTTTATCGCTCGCTATCAGTGGCTCATAGCCCGCCACCGCATCGGTGAAAGCCTTGCGATAGCCAGCGAAGTTTTCAATGTTCTTTTGAATGGATTGAGGGTCAGCGAGGCCTCGCTGGGTCTCGAGCCTCAGGCGAAGTGTCGCTTTGTCCATCAACGCAGTTTGTCGGATGCTGGCCATCCAATTGAGTTCGACGTCTTTTTCGGCATCCCGTAGCTTGCCCATTTGGAGGACTGCGAATATACCCAGCACAAAAACTAGAATGATGATTGAAGTGAAAAACAGGGCCGCTCGTGGAGCTAAATTGAGATTTCTAAGGCGCATGTTAGATTCCTGCTCTCCAATGATGGTTGACATATTCAACAAGCTATCGACCCAAAATTGGAAACTTTAAGCTTTTCGTCAAGAGGCGATGTGGCTGCTGGACGGCTGTCAAAACCTGGCATGCATATTCAAAGGCAACGAAGCAGGTTGAATGATCAGGCCAGCGGCACCAAAGGCCTACACCCATCGCAATTGGGGTGCATGGCAATGGGGTTCAGAAGGCGAGACGGGCAGCAAGTCGGCCATAATCAGTATTGGCCTGTGCCTAGAACGGGCTGGCATATGAACTGCTTTCTGGTGGTGTCGGCCATTGCTCGTCCCTCGACGCAGTTGCGACCTTTGGTTTTAGCAGAGTAAAGAAGTAGATCTGCTTCCCTCAGGGCGGCTATATAGCCCTCCTTCTCCGGTGCGTTGATCGCCACCACACCTGAACTGATTGTTACATTCCCGACTGGACTGCCGGAGTGCTCTATAAATGAGTTTTCAATGGATAACCTGACTTTTTCGGCAACGCTCAAAGCACCCGCTAAATCTGTTTCAGCTAGCAGGATCACGAACTCCTCACCGCCATACCGTGCCGCTAGATCGCCAGCCCGGTTGATGCAGCTTCCGATGATCCCGGCTACCTGGCGCAGGCAGTCGTCCCCCCGCAGATGGCCGTAGCAGTCGTTGTATTGTTTGAACCAGTCGATATCCAACAAAATGATCGCGATGACCGAGTTATTTCGAGACGCTCGTCCCCACTCTTTTTGCAACGTAGCGTCGAAGCAACGTCGATTGGCCAAATGCGTCAGACTGTCGGTCTGAGCGATGACCTCAAGCTCGGTTCGGGCGCTGCTCAGCTCACTTTCCGCAGTGATCAAGTGCTGAATTTGCCTGTACAACAAGAGACCTAGCGAAGCCAAAGATAAAGTGATCATAGCCACCAGAGCCATGGATCGATACGCATAGGCCCACCAGGGGGCGAATACATGCTGGCAGGAAACGCCAGCAGCAGCGACGATGGGCAACCCGGAAACCCGCCGATAGGCATAAATCCTTTCCACGCCATCCACTACAGACTTGATCATAGCGGTACCGCTATCACTGTATGGCAGGTAACTGGTGAAAAGATCCCCTTTGGCCACATTGGTTGTCATAAGTGCCGTCATTGTCGGTCGCCGAGCCAGCAAGTCGCCATTGTTCAGCGCGAGAAAAATAACGCCCTTGTCGTCCACATCCATGCGCTTGAAGAATGATTGGAAATAGGCAACGGGCACAGTCGCTAATGCCACACCTGCAAACGTACCGTCGGCAGCATTGATGCGTCGACTGATAGGGATAACCATCTCCCCCGTAATGCGACTCTCGACAATGGAACCGACGTGGATGGACTCATCGGCGTTATCGCGGTGATACGCGAAGTACGCGCGGTCGCTGTTGTTTTTCACCTGTATACCTTGGGAAAAGGAGTTGGCGACCCAGTTGCCTTGGGCATCGTAGATGAAAAGCCCCTGGATGCCGTCCACATTCACCACATCCTGGGCCATCAGTTTCGCCAGTCGAGCTTGCTGAGCCCCCTCTAAACCGTCGCGCTCCACGCGCTCCACGAGATCACGCAGCGTATTATCAGCTTGTCGTACCGTATCCCGAGCTTGCTGCTCGGCGGCAAGAACGATGTTTGAAACCGCAATTTTGGCTGTAGCTACGCGCTCACGCTTGGACTGATTCATCTGCCAGGCTGTAGCCAAAATCAACGAGAGACACACTAGAGCAATGAAGCCAAGCAGTGCTTTGGTGAGCATGGAAGGCGCGAGTCTGGTGGAGGTAAGGTAAAAAGGCTTCATAGAGGGCGTCATCAAATTGGCTTTTGAGCGCTCTATGCAGCTTTCGTACCTTAGTAGTGAGGCTGGCTAGTTAAACAGCAACTTGTCTGCCAGTGCCCTTAGTTGGCACTTTTCCTCGTTCAAAGCCAAGGCGCTGTCTGATCTTATCAAAAGGATATTCGCGTGCCTCACGCAAACGGCTTTGAACAAAGCGGGATCGATCTGAGCCAGGCTGATCAGGGCTTTCATCAGGCGCAGATCCACTTCGATGATTGCTGCGCCATCTCTGGCTATCGGCGCAAAGAAGTCATCGAACAAGTCGTCCACAGTCAAACCATGCAGAAAAACCTGGCCGCAGCTTTTTTCATGCTCAGGGGCAACTGGCTGTGGCTTACACCACGTAGTCAAGCTACGTACGCCTCGCCCGATGACATCAATGGCCGTGCCGGGGTCATTCACTGCGGAAGACAGCGCGCGGGATGCTATTTCCGACAGCACTGAAAGTCCAAAGCGGGGATCGTGTTCGAAGGTTCTCCGGGTGCCTATTGTCAGCGTAGCGAGCACCTTCTCCGACAGCTCGCCAGTGATCTCGACAGACTCTTTGGCCAGCGGTACGAGATAGGCCAGCGGCCTCCCCAGGTGGACGAAACTACCGGGGAGAATATCCACGAATATTTTGAGGTTTCCGGCCTCCGCTACCTCGCTCAGTGCCTGAACATCGATATGCTGTACATATCCAGTCGATTCACTGGTAACGATCTGAGAGCCGATAGGCACAGTCCACCCCTTTGGGAAAGCAACTCCGCCCAGGTATGGCCACCGTACTCTATGATCGATTGCATCAATGGCCGCTTTCTCCACCAGATCAATCGTCTCGCCCATTCGCCCCAACTTTGAAAGGTGATCAATCCAGCGCAGAAGCGTGTAAACGATGAGGATGACCACCACTATGGTCGCTGCGAACAGGAGTACGCGTCCTTGGGCGCCATAGACTCCAGTGCTCAAGGCGATGATGCCTACCAGGCTAAATAGAAATGAGCCGATGAACGTCGCGAGCGCGTTTTGTGTTGTCGTGTCCTCCATTACCAACGTCGTCGCACGCGGTGTTACGCCACTGCTGGCCGCGCCGTACGCTGTCACCATAGTGCTTAGCGAAAAGGTGGTCACTGCAAGCATGCTGGAGGCAATGATGCTCAGAATCTTGTCAACGGCATCTGCACCTATACGGTGCCGACAGAGAAAATGGAATCGAGTCCTTGAGCAAGATTGATATCAAGGCGGTCGCTACGCCCAGCAGTGAAAACAAGGTAGCTCTGAGCCAAAGCTTCTTTGTAAGTTGCACCAGCATCCAATGCCATCGAGCGATCATAGCCTTACCTTTTTGGACAACTGCTTCGGAAGCAAACGGAATCATCCTCCGACTACCTAGACTGATTGAGTTCGTTCACCAACAGAAGGTTCAGCGCATAGGCGCCTACCCCACCGTTTCGCCGACCTTCTCGCCCAGTTCACTGGCCAACCGCTCGGCAGCCGATCTCGCGGCCAGGCGCCGAGGTTCCAGCATCAGAATGGTCTGCCCGGCCAGCCAGGTTTCCTCAAGCAGCGCAAGCGTCACGCGCGTGGTCTTGCCCGCGCCGGGAGGGGCTTCGAGTATGGCTTCATGGCGCGTGGTCAGGGCCTGGCGCAGGGCTGGCAGGACGGCATCGATGGGTAACGAAATCATGGGGGCTCCCGGAGAGATGCAGGGAGCATACCGGGGTGGGGTTGGGGAATCAGGCGGCGTATTTTAGCTGAACGGCAGTCGCCAGAAACACTGCCGCCAGCACGCCTCACGCCGAAAAGTCAGGTCTTGAACTCGTTACCGTTCTCATCAATAAGGCCATTGTCGTATTTCTTGCGCAATTCTGGATCGGACAAAATCCTGAACGCATTTGAAATCACTTTGAAACGCTCAGTCGCCTCAGCCTCGTTACCGACGTTCTTATCAGGATGATTCTTCAGCGAGGCTTTCTTGTAAGCCTTTTTGACTGCGGAGAGGTCCGCCGTCATGTCCGAGAGGCCCAGATGCGCGTACAGCGGCTTGACGGGTGGCGTGGCGGGGCCGGAATCGTCCACCTTCGCGGACGCGCCAGCAGCGGGCGTGTCGTGGGGCCGATCTGCTGACGGCCGCTGAGCGCCTGCACGGGGCTCGGCTTTCGGCGGTGGCGGCGGCGCGCTGTTGGCAGCCTGGGGGCGAGTGCGTGGAGGCGTTTGTGGGCGTGCTTGCTGTTGAGTGCTTTCAGGTCTCCAGGACGGGCCCGGCGTGGGTCGTCGCACGCGATCGGTGTTCGACTGACGAATCTCGTTGATCAGTTGATCAGCGATGTCGTTCATCAGTTTGTTCAGCTTCAGGTTGCTGGAGAAGAACGCATAGTTCGCCTCACTGTTGTGCTTGCCATACTCAGGTTCGGGCTTGACCATCGCCTCAGCCAGCGTCTTGCCCAGAGAGAACAGCAGGTTGCCCTTGCTATCGCTGACGCCCAAAAAGCTCATCACGTTGCGCATCGACTTGTCGCGCTCCCAGACAACGCTGGCCACGTCGAAGGCAGCTCGCGCCAGATTGAATCGGCCTCCCCCTTCGTGCGTCTCGACATGGGTCACCGGTTCCTTGCCACGCAACGCGTCCAGGATTACCGCGAGGCCTTTCTGCTGACGCTCGTTGAGCCGGCCTGTCCGCTCCAACAATGAGCTGTTGACCTGCAACGCCACTTTGCCAGCGATATGGCTGACGACGTTCATCGCGCGGTCTATCGTTGGCTTTGTCGAATCGCTGAGCGCCACACGCGCCAACGAAGATGCAATGCTGGTGAGGTTGATCATATGCGTCCCCGGAAACTCATTGTCGTCTTGGTGGCAAGCAACGGGATCTGGTTCCACGGGCGAGTCAATATTCGATGCAGGGCTCGGGTATAAGGCTCACGGCGTTCCGTTTCGGCCGTGCAAGCGGTAGCCGGGACGTTCGCTCAGTCGTTCGTAATAGGCCTTCACTGCCGGGAAGTCCGGATGACTTAACGGGGTTTCAAACCAGCGATTTACTGAAGGCCCATCGGGATGTCTGCCAGCGAAAACTCGCTGCCGCTAACGTACGTCCCGGTAGCATCAAGCTGTCGATCCAGGATCGCCATGTGTCGGGTCCATTGACGGCATCCGGCAGCCAGCGCGTCAGGGTCTTGATGGGCGACGCTGTGCCTGACCAGCGACATGAAGGCATAACCCCAGGATTTGTTGAGATCTGTGGCCTGCCAGTCGATCCATTGATCCACTCTGGCTCTGGCTATTGCGTCCGCTGGATAGAGATGCACGGCGTTGTCGCGGTTCGCCAGGTACCTGATGATCGTGTTCGACTCCCACAGAACGAAGCCATTGTCCTCAATGACTGGAACCATCGCATTGGGGTTGAGTGCCATGAATTCAGGCGTGTTGGTTTCCCTGAAACCAGAGCCCCAGTCCTGCCGTTCGAACGGAATTTCCAACTCTGCACAGGTCCAGAGCGCTTTGCGGACATTGATCGATGAGGCTTTGCCCAGTATCTGTAGCATTCCATGCTCCTTATGGTTAGCCCGCCTTGGCCGCCATCGCAAAAATCGAATCACCCACGATTATTTGTAAAGTCATTCACGTCCATCGGTACCAATTTTTTATTAAATGAATACTCACCGCCGAGTTCATAAAATTTCGCTTTGGTGTAAACATAGATTTTCTTGCTGGTCGCAAACATAAATGTGTCGGAAGACGCCATATCAGCAAATCGCTCAGCGCCAGAGGTATGCAGAAAGACGAGATCATTGCCTACCACCCCCAGCAGGCCTTGACCCCAATTATCATACTTTAAAAAATCTTCTAACTCTCTATGCCCCGCACATTCAGAAATACCGTGCTCAGGACAATCAACAGGAATCAACGGACGAAAATCGTATAAATCAATGTCGCCAATACTCAAACCGCCGACGAACATCTCGTTGCCGCTCATAGAGACACTAAGACTGCGCCACTTTTTGTCATCACCCAAGGGAAAAACCACCGAAAAAAGATGTGGATCTGCGCCCTTTATCTTTCGTCCCCCATAGTAAACAGAAATATCGTCTTTGGCGTAATAGGCAAGCTGATCAGTCTGCCAGTCAACACCCCCCTGAAGGCTGCCCTCCAGCGGCTTGAAGGAAGGCGAGTAATGTGCCACCAGGTTAAGCTCGCGCGTCTCGATCGAGTTGATCTGACCTTGTTTTGATAACAGGCATGAAAACGAAAAATTACTAACCGCTCCTGAGGCATCACCGGCGCCAGTGATGCAGGGTTTCTCCTTATAACGTACTTGGTTCATCCAATAGACGTCGTCGTCAAGCACCACGTAATGGGCAGAAAGAGTACGAAGATCCGAAGAACACTTTCGTGTCTTCTTTTTTGAATCATCAATGGTCCCGTCTCCATTGAAGCGTCCGCTAACAACCTCCTCGCATACGACATTGATATGATCATTACCCATATCACCGGGCAGAGCTTCATATACGGCATGGCCAACAAAACCCAGTACTGCCAGCCCTCCCGCGATTATCAACAGTCTAGGACCCGGTCTCACATACATCTCCTTATGTTTAGTGCTGCTGGAGGCTGACAGACTTGCTTCGCCTCATTATTCATGACAAGCATGTTATGACGAAGAGCGTTACAAACTGCGTCCCCACGCAGAGTGTGGAACGAGCGACTGCATTCAGCCCGCCTTGGCCGCCATCGCCGTTACTTCCACGCGCATGCCTTCAACCGCCAACGCAGCCACACCCACTGCTGCGCGCACGGGCCACGGCTTTTTGAAGAAGCGTTTGTACACTTCATTGAAAGCCGCCCGGTCCGCCATGTCGGTCAGGTAGATGGTCAGGTGCATGACCCGGTCCATCGAGCTGCCGGCGCGTTCGAGGGCGTCTTTAAGGGCACGCAGGGTGCATTCGCTCTGCTCGGTGATGCCGCCCAGTTCCAGGCTACCGTCGGGATGAGTAGGGATCTGGGTGCTGACCAGCACGCCGTTGAAGTCGGCGACGTCCGACGAGATGGACTCCGGATCTGGATCGGGGGTAAAGGTGATGTCTGCGTTTGCCATGGGATCTCTGCTTTGCAAAGGATGGAAAACGCCAAGCCTACCCGAGCGACAGGTGGGGGTCGAGCCGTGGGCTTTGTCGCGGAAAGTTGAAATGCGCCGCGTTGCTCTACAGAATCGCGCCCGGACCCGGCCATGCTGTCGGACGTTTGGGGTGAAAGGGGTTGCCGTTGAACGAACAGAGATTGTCCATGCGACTTGAGCGTGTGGCGACGCACGTACCCGCCGGTGCACGGCTGGCTGATATCGGCTCGGATCACGGTTATCTGCCGGTCGCGCTGCTGAACCGCGGCGCCATCTCGGCGGCGGTGGCTGGCGAGGTGGCATTGACGCCGTTCTGCGCAGCCGAGCGCACCGTGCGCGAGAACGATCTGGAGGATCAGGTCAGCGTGCGCCTGGCCGATGGTCTGGTGGCGATCGAAGCGCAGGACGCGATCACGGCGATCAGTCTCTGCGGCATGGGCGGCGAGACGATTCGAGACATCCTTGAAGCGGGCAAGGCGCGCCTGAGCGGTCAGGAACGCTTGATCCTGCAACCCAACGGCGGCGAGCAACCGTTGCGTGTCTGGCTGATGGAGCATGACTACCGCATCGTCAGCGAAGAGGTGCTGCGGGAAAACCGTTTCGACTACGAAATCATCGTCGCCGAACGCACAGGCCCCGTTAAGTACACGGCTGAGGAACTGTATTTCGGCCCGCTGCAGATGCAGGCGCGCAGCCCGGCGTTTCTGCTCAAGTGGCAGCGTTTATTGGGCAAAAAACAGAAAACGCTGAACAACTTCGAAAGAGCACAGAAAGGCGTGAGCGAAGAAAAAGGGCAGGAGGTTGCGCAGCAGATTCGCTGGATTAGCGCATTGCTGGCCTGAAAATCGAACTCATGCCCGAACCTGCTCTCAAACCCGCATGATCCGCAGTTCAGGCTTTTATGGCGCCTCAAGCTGGTGGTGTCAAAGTTGCAATGTGTGACGCGGAGCGTCACGAACTGCATTCCCACGCGGAGCGTGAGGAACGAGAGGTGTGCGGGAGATTACTTCTCGTGACCATGCGCGGCGCAGGGCAATCAGCCCGGCGCGCCTGTTTGTCTCGCGCCAATGCTCTGCGTGAGGAGCGAGAGGTGTCCGGGAGAATGCTTCTCGTGACCATGCCCGGCGCGGGCAATCAGCCCGGCGCGTTTTCTGTACAACCATCGACGGGAGCAACACGACCATGTATTCAGACGCACTTTCCTGGGGCCACGGGCCTCGTCTGTTCGAGGTCTTCCTTGAGCCAACCTGCCCCTTTTCGGTCAAGGCCTTCTTCAAGCTCGATGAACTGCTGGCTCAGGCAGGAGAAGACAGGATCACGGTCAAAATCCGCCTGCAATCGCAGCCCTGGCACATGTTTTCGGGTGTCATCGTGCGCTGCATTCTGGCGGCTGCGACCCTTGAAGGCGGCAAGCAAAGCGCCAAGGCGGTCATGACGGCGGTTGCGTCGCACCGTGAAGAATTCGAGTTCGAACACCACGCCACCGGCCCGAACATGGACGCGACGCCCAACGACATCATCGCGCGCATCGAGCGTTACAGCGGCCTGGCGCTGGCGGAGGCATTCGCTAATCCCGAGCTTGAACAGGCCGTGAAATGGCACGCCAAATACGCTCGCCAGAACGGCATACATGTTTCGCCGACCTTCATGATCGACGGTCTTGTGCAGCCGGGCTTGAGCAGTGGCGACCCCGTGTCGAAGTGGGTCGCAGAATTGGGTTGAGCGGCGGGCTCAACCCAGCGCACCGATCCGCTCATTGATCCATTCACGGCTGCGCGCCAGCGCCTTGCGCGCCAACGTGGTCGGGAAATGGATGAAGCCGTGCGGCGACTCGGGCATGAGGTGCATTTCGACCTCTGCCGAGTTGGCCCAGCGCTCGGCCATTTGCAGTGTGTCATCCAGCAGCGGGTCGATCTCTCCGACGAACATCAGTGCGGGCGGAAGGCCGGTCAAATCGCCATACAGCGGTGACAGTGGCGGCTCGCGGCGTTTATCGTCGCTTCGGTCGGGGGTAAGCGCGCGCATGGCGCCGACCATGCCCGGACCGTCCAGCACCAGCGTCTCCGGCCCTGCGGTACGCACGCTCTTGGTGCCCGTCAGGTCGTAAACGCCGTAGTACAGCACCGTCCCCACTATCCGCTCGAGCAGATCAGGTCGGCTTTTCAATTTCAGAAGCGTGGCTGCGGCAAGATGTCCGCCAGCGGATTCGCCGACCACGATAACCGGCAGGCCGGCAAACTCCTCGCAGTCTTTGCCCAACAGCCAGCAGGCGGCAGAAAAACAATCCTCCATCAGGCCCTCGATGGGGGTTGTTACAGCAAGTCGGTAATCAACCGAAACAATGGCTACGTCGCAGGCGTTGACCATGCCGACGTTGAGATCATCGTTCATCTGGGCATTACCGATCACCCATCCGCCGCCGTGGATGTCGAACACCACGCCCTTGGGTTTACCTTTGGGACGGATGATGCGCACGGGCACCGGTACGTTATCCGAGCTGACCGTTCTTTTCTCGATGCGCAGGTCATGGCCTCCCGGTTTCAGGGCGCTGCCGATCTGAGCTGCACGCAACAGCGCCTGAATCAGCCGGGGCGTGACGCGATTGCGAATCTGGAAACGCGGCATCCGCGCGAGGGTTTTATTAAACCGTCGTACTTCTACCAATTCCTGCTCACTGGAAGGCCAAGGCTGTTTTGTGTCCACTTTCTGCTCTCTTGTCAGGCTGACGTATGCAGGGGCGCGCAAAGCGGTTTGCCCCCACCTGTACCTGAGAGGCTTTTAGTCGTAGAACGGTTCAACGGATGCCCGACTGCCCACGAAAAAACTGTCCGCGACCAGCCGCAACGGTTGCAGGTCCAAGTCACTGGCTTTATCGCCGATCAACTGTTGGAAGTGGCGATACACCGCTGCGTACTCGCCCTCTTCCGAAACAGCCTGACGCACGCCATCGATACTCAACACTGCACCGCCGCTGTCCAGGCGCAACGTCCCCTCAGCGCAGCGAATCTCGATGCTCCAAAGCTCGTCGTGACCATGATCGAAATCGAACTCGGCGCGGATATCGAGATGGCGCGTGTCGGACATTTTGATGGACGCAGCGATAGGCGACTGGCAATTGCTCGGCACGCGCAGTTCGGCAGACTCGACGAACAATGACAGTGGCAGCAGGTGGGTCACGATCGACAGGGCATTGATGCCCGGATCGAACACGCCAAGGCCACCGGGCTGCCAGATCCACGCCTGACCGGGGTGCCATTTGCGCACGTCTTCTTTCCAGTCGATCTGCACGCTGTGCAGGGTGCGGGCGGACAACCACTCACGCGCCGCTTCGATACCCTGCGCGTAACGCGAATGCCAGGCAAACAGACCGCTGACGCCCTGCTCTTGCACCTGGGCCACCAACGCCATCGCCTCACCCAGGGTCGCGCACGGCGGTTTCTCGACCAACACATGTTTGCCAGCCGCCAACGCTTCCTGCACCAGGGCAAAGCGACCTTGCGGGGGCGTACAGAACGCAATCGCGTCAACCTGCAGCCCGCTCGCAAGCAGTTCGCCCAGGGATTTGAAATTCTCTACCCCGGCGCACGGCTGGCCTTGCGTGGCCACGGCCACCAGCTCAAACGCGGGGTTGGCGTGGATCGCCGGGACGTGTTGATCCTGCGCAATCTTGCCGTAGCCCACCAGACCGAGACGAATCGGTTGCATACATGACTCCTGAGTTTTTGTAGTTATCGTGCGGCACAGTAAACCAGATGTTAATCGTGGTCGGTAAGGGGCATCGGCGCGGGAGCTGTGTTCCTGGCCGATCTCACCTTCGATAATCTTCAGCGCCCGCTCAGGGCCTTCGTGAGCAAGCTCACTCCTACCACTGCGATGGCTCCGCATCCCATGTGGTTAACTTAACGGCCGCAGAACCACGCCATCACTCAATAGTCTTAGCCTTGCAGTCATTGCCTTGTATAGTTGCCCTCTTCATCTCAGGAGCTTTCCATGCGCATTCCTTCTCGCTTGATCGGTGGCGTTCTGGTCGCCACGTTGCTGACTCAGATTTCGGCCTGCGGCAGTATTTTCTATCCTGATCGTCGTGGTCAGATCGATGGCAAGGTTGACCCGGCCATTGCGGCGCTGGATGCTTTCGCGCTGCTGTTCTATATCATTCCAGGGGTGATTGCGTTTGCGGTGGACTTCGCCACTGGTGCGATCTATTACGGGCCTGGCGAGCATGCGCAGATCGATCCGCAAAAGCTGCAAAAAGCGCTCAAGGCTGACGGCAGTGTCGACAACACCAAGCTGCAAGCCATCATTGAAACCGAGCTGGGCCGTTCCCTGCCGTTGAACGATCCACGCCTGATCCAGCACAAAGGCAGTGTCGAACAACTGGCAGCACTGGGTCTGGTCCCGGCTGCCTGATATCAATTCCGTTCAAGGAAGCGTCATGAGCACCACTGCCGAACATTCCCGACTGCTGCGTCTCGCGACACGGGCCTCGCTGGCAGTTGCCACGACGCTGATCCTGGCCAAGGGCGTTGCCTGGTGGCTGAGCGGTTCGGTGAGTCTGCTGGCCGGTCTTACCGACTCACTGCTCGATGGCGCCGCCTCGTTCCTCAACCTGCTGGCGGTGCATTACGCACTTAGGCCTGCAGATGACGATCATCGCTATGGCCACGGCAAGGCGGAAGCGCTGTCGGGCATGGCGCAGGCGTTGTTCATCACCGTCAGTGGTGTGCTGATTGCCGTTCAGGCGGTCGAGCGCATCCAGAATCCCGAACCGCTGGGCGCGCCGCTGCTGGGCATGGTCGTGATGGTGGTTTCCATCGCGCTGACGATCGCGCTGCTCACCCTGCAATACCGGGTGATCAAGGCGACCGGCTCGGCAGCGATCCGCGCCGATTCGCTGCACTACCGTTCAGACCTGCTGCTTAACGCCAGCATTCTGGTGGCGCTGACGCTGGCGTATTTCGGCTGGCAACAGCTGGACGCGTATTTTGGGCTGGGCATCGCGCTGTATATCTTGTGGAGCGCCTTTCAAATCGCCCGCGAAACGATATCGGTGTTGATGGATGCGGAGTTGCCGGCCGATGTCAGCACTCAAATGCTGGCACTGGCGTGCGATGTGCCGGGCGTGCTCGGGGCGCATGATCTGCGTACACGAATCTCCGGTAATCACTGGTTTGTGCAATTGCACCTTGAGCTACCGGGCACCCTGACGCTGTCGGTCGCCCACGCCATTTGTGATCAGGTGGCCGACGCCATTCACAAGCAATTCCCGAAGGCCGAAGTGCTGGTGCACGCCGACCCTCAGGAAGTCGTCAAGCAGGCCAGTGCCTGACCGGCATCAGTTGACGCTGTAACCTCGCCCCGCCAGGCACGCGCCCATCGAGCGACGATACAGATCGACCATGTCAGGCGATGGCTGACCGGTGACATTGGCCGGGTCGAAACCGCTTTGCTCCGCAGCCCAGCGGTAGCACTGGTATTTATCCAGCTCGACCTGCTGCGGGCTCTGCCCGTTGGCAGGGTAGGCCACCGGATCATAGCCATTGCCCTGTTGTTCGGCCGGCGGAGCCTGATACACGGCTTCGTTCTGCGGCGGATTGACCACCACATAGTCCTGACTGTCCGGCTGGTAGGCGTAATAGGTGCCGGCAGCCAGAAACAGCAGGCTGCTGCCGATCCATACTTCCTGAGAGTAGGACGGTAGTCTGCTGACACGCACGCCGTAGGGCGGTGTCACCACGACATAACGCGGGCCTTGCGGGCGATACCAGTAGCCACCCGAGTAGTAATAGTCCTGCCCACGATAGGGAATACGCGAGTAGCCACCCGGTACACGATCTATCGCATAGCCAGGCCGGTATTGCGGGCCGGGTCCCCAGCCATTGCCACGCCCATCGGGGCGTCCTTCCCAGTGATCATTAGGGCGACCGTTACCGGCCTGCCAGTTGCGGTTGTTGCCGCGTGGAATGTCCTGGTAATAGCCCTGACGCGGCGGCTGGGTTTGCCACGCCTCTTTCGGGCCGCTCTGAATCGGCAGGTTGTCCTGAGCCTGGCGCAACTGCTGACGCTGCTGGTTTTGCTGCTGCTGAATCTGGCGCTGCTGATCGCGCTGTTGCTGCTCGATCTGCTGTTGCTGCTGGCGCTCGACGTTGCGCTGCTGAAGCTGCTGTTGCTGGATCTGCTGCTGTTGCTGACGCTCGACCTGACGCTGCTGGTTCTGCTGTTCCTGAATCTGGCGTTGCTGATTGGTCTGCTGCTGGTTGATCAGTTGTTGCTGCTGACGCTCGAGCTGGCGCTGCTGGTTTTGCTGCTGTTGGATCTGCCGCTGCTGATTGCTCTGCTCTTGAGCACGCTGTTGCTGCTGCTGACGCTGCTGCGCGTTTTCACCAGGGCTGCCGTAAAGCGGATTGCGCGGCGGTTCATCACGTTCGTCGGCCAGCGCGTGAGCACTGATGCTCAGACACAACAGACTTACACCCGCAAACTGCCAGATGCCAGATTTCATGCTTTCCTCACTAGAGCGCGGGTTGACGTCATTAAGACTGTTTAAGCGTAGCGCCGTTCTGCGCACTTTATCAGCAGACAAAGAAAAGGGGACCAAATGGCCCCCTTGAGATACTTCGTCCTGGCGCAGCGCTTTTGACGCTGGCTCACCTCATGCCGTCTTCTGGACAGTATGTAGCCCGGGGGCCTGACACACCCTGTTGGGTGGGAGGCCGCGACTGGCCTGATTCGGCGGGTCGCGCTGGACGCTGTGTCCGGGCAGTGATTCTGTTTAAAAGAATAGGCCTGAGGCTGAGGCAGAAGATTGCTAATATTGCGGATTGAAACATTACTTGCGCAATTTTTGACTTCAGATGAATAATCCAGCGCAATTGAATTGATAATGGGGTGCATCGTGAGCAAGCTCGACAGATACGACCTGAGCATTTTGGCTGAATTGCAACGGGACGCACGGATATCCAACCAGGAATTGGCCGAACGCATTGGTCTGTCGCCGTCGCCCTGCTCGCGCCGGGTCAAGCAACTGGAAGACGACGGTTACATCGTGCGCCAGGTTGCCCTGCTGGACCGCAAGAAACTGGGCCTGAACCTGACCGCCTACGTGCTGATCGGCATGGACCGGCACACACCCGAGCGCTTCGAGAACTTCGAGCAGCAGATCCGCAACCTGCCTCAGGTACTGGAATGCAGCCTGGTGACCGGCATGGACGCGGACTATCAACTGAAGGTGGTGGTGCCGGACATGGATCACTATCAGAAGCTGCTGTTGGGCCATCTGACCCGCATCGAAGGCGTGACCAGCGTCAAGTCGAGTTTTGTCCTCAATCAAGTGCTGGCCAGCACCGAAATGCCGCTGACTCACCTGCGCAACTGAGCCAGCACCGGTATCACAGTTTTGCGGCGACTTCCCTGTACTGGCCCTGATCCAGGCCCTCCAGCGTCCAGTCGCCAATCCTGACCCGCACCAGCCGCAGGGTCGGCAAGCCGACGGCAGCGGTCATACGCCGCACCTGCCGATTGCGCCCTTCCTTGATCACCAGCTCCAGCCAGCTTGTCGGCACACTCTTGCGAAAGCGCACGGGCGGGTTGCGCGGCCAGAGTTGCGGTTCATCGAGCCGCCGCGCTTCGGCGGGCAAGGTCGGCCCGTCATTGAGCTGGACACCGTCGCGTAACTGCTGCAACTGCTCATCGCTCGGCTCGCCTTCGACCTGTACCCAGTAGGTCTTGGCCAGCTTGTGCTTGGGATCGGCAATGCGCGCCTGCAATTGGCCGTCGTTGGTCAATAGCAGCAAACCTTCGCTGTCGCGATCCAGACGCCCGGCCGGATAGATGCCGGGGATCTTGATGAAGTCCTTGAGCGTGGCGCGCCCTTCCTCATCGCTGAACTGGGTCAGCACGTCGAAAGGCTTGTTGAACAGGATCAGCCTGGGCTCGGCCGGTGGCGCTTTGGCGACACGCCGGGCAGTGCCTGTCGGTGTGGAGGCAGGACGGCGGGATACGGGGCGTTGGGTGCGGGACATGAGAATTCGGCAATCGGAAAACAGAAAGGGCCACTTTAGTGGCCCTTGGTGCAAATACCAATCTATTAACGGCAAGCCATCAACGGAATGGCGGCTCGTCGAAGCTGCGCAGTTTGCGTGAGTGCAGCGAGTTCACCTCGGTACGCAGCAGGTCCAGCGCAGCGATGCCGATTTTCAGGTGCTGACTGACAGCACGCTCATAGAACGCATTCGCAGAACCCGGCAGCTTGATTTCGCTGTGCAGCGGCTTGTCGGATACACACAGCAACGTGCCGTAAGGCACACGCAGGCGATATCCCTGAGCAGCGATGGTGCCGCTTTCCATGTCGACCGCCACTGCGCGCGACAGGTTGATCAGCGGACGTTCCTGAGCCCAGCGCAGTTCCCAGTTACGGTCGTCATAGGTCAACACCGTGCCGGTGCGCAGGCGCTTCTTGAGCTCTTCGCCGCGCTCGCCGGTAATCTGCGCAGCCGACTCCTGCAAGGCCAGTTGCACTTCGGCAAGCGCCGGAATCGGGATATGGGGCGGCAGTACGCGGTCGAGAATCCCGTCGCGACGCATGTAGGCGTGAGCCAACACGTAATCGCCGATGGTCTGCGACTGACGCAGGCCGCCGCAGTGACCGATCATCAGCCAGCAATGCGGACGCAGCACCGCGAGGTGATCGGTGATGTTCTTGGCGTTGGACGGGCCGACGCCGATGTTGACCAGCGTCACGCCATGACCGTCTTCGGCGATCAGGTGATATGCCGGCATCTGATAGCGGTGCCAGACCACGCTGGCGACGATGGCCTGGGCTTCTTCCTGGCCCATGCTCTTGTCGACCACCACGTTACCCGGCAGGACCATGCGCACGAAACGCGGGTCTTCGCGGAGCTTTTCCAGGCCGTGCAGAATGAACTGGTCGACATAGCGATGGTAGTTGGTCAGCAGGATCCACGGCTGCACATGGCGCCAGTCGCTGCCGGTGTAATGCACCAGACGGCGTAGCGAAAAATCCACCCGCGCAGCGTCGAACAGCGCCAGTGGCAGCGGATCGACGTTGGCCCAGTCGTAGAGGCCGTCGGCAATGCCGTCGGTGGCAGCCGACAGGTCGGTGCTCGGGAACACTCGTGCCAGCGCCGCCGCGGTGACGCCCGTGCCGGCCAGCTCATCGCCCTGCTCGACCACGTAAGGATAAGGAATGCTCTGCTCGCTCATACCGACTTCGACCGTCACGGTGAAATCGTTCATCAGCGGGACAAGTTGTTCGAGCAGGTACTTTTTGAAGGCCTTGGGCTGCGTGACGGTGACGCTGTAAGTGCCCGGCAGTTGCACCTTGGCGTAGGCGCGCGTAGTGACCGGCACTTCGCCCTGGCATTTGTAGACCAGGCGCAGTTCCGGGTAGCTGAATTGCGCTCGCTCTTCGGCAGTGGGTTCAACGCGGTCTTTCAGGTAGCGCTTGAGCGCCTGACTCAGCGCACTGGTGGCGCGTTCATGCAGCTCGGCGAGCCGTTCTACAGCCTGCTCGGCGGTGTCGACAACAACAAAGGCTTGGGTCACGATTCATGTCCTGTCTGATCTTGCAGACGTGCATCGTAACGGGTTCGCGTGCTCATGCCACCTGCGGCGAGGCCCTTTGCAGCAATGTTTCTACGTCAACACCCTTGGGCAAAGCGCCATACACCCGCCCGCCAGACACCAGTCGACCGGCAATGAAGCCGTCACTGACCGCCGCGTTACCCGCTTCCAGCAACAACGTGCCCTGCAAAGCGATGGCGATGTCTTCGGTCAGTTGGCGGGCGCGGTACTGAATGTCGCCGGTGTCCTGAAACGCCGCCTTGAGCTTGCCGATATGTGCCGCCAGCTGCCGGTCGCCATGTCCGTCGCCCAGTTCGTCGAACAGCGCATCGAGTGCGCCGGGCTCCTTGGACAGGGTTCGCAGCACGTCCAGGCATTGCACGTTGCCGGAGCCTTCCCATGTCGAGTTGACCGGCGCTTCGCGGTACAAGCGGGGCAGAATGCTGTCCTCGACATAACCGGCGCCGCCCAGGCACTCGGCGGCTTCGTTGATCATGGCCGGGGCGCGCTTGCAGATCCAGTATTTGCCCACTGCCGTGACCAGACGCACAAAACGCTTTTCGTGGTCATCATCCAGGTGATCAAGCGCGCGCCCCATCCGCAGGGTCAGGGCCAGCGCGGCCTCGCTTTCCAGTGCCAGATCAGCCAGCACGTTCTGCATCAACGGCTGCTCGGCGAGCAACCGGCCACTGACCGTACGGTGCGCGCAATGGTGAGTCGCCTGAGTCAGCGCCTGACGCATCAGGGCACTGGAGCCAATCATGCAGTCGAAACGGGTCATGGCGACCATTTCGATGATGGTCGGGACGCCGCGCCCTTCTTCGCCGATCATCCATGCCAGCGCGCCACGAAACTCGACTTCGCTAGAGGCGTTGGACCAGTTGCCGAGCTTGTTTTTCAGGCGCTGAATGTAAAACTCGTTACGCGTGTCGTCCGGCCTATGGCGCGGCAGCAGAAAACAGCTGAGGCCCTTGTCGGTCTGCGCCAGGGTCAGGAATGCATCGCACATCGGTGCCGAGCAGAACCATTTGTGCCCGACCAGCTCGTAGGCCTGGCCGGGGCCGCCTGCTCCCACCGGGAACGCACGCGTGGTGTTGGCGCGCACGTCGGTGCCGCCCTGCTTCTCGGTCATGGCCATGCCGATGGTCGCGCCACGCTTGTGCGCAATGCCCACGTTGCGTGGATCGTACTCAGTCGACTGCACCTTGGGCAGCCAGATTTCAGCAAGATCCGGTTGCAGCCTGAGCGCAGGAACGCTGGCGAAGGTCATGGTCAGCGGACAGCCGCTGCCAGGGTCTGCCTGGGTATGCAAATAACTCATGGCCGCACGCGCCACGTGAGCGCCGGGCTGCGGATCGGTCCATGGCAACGACGGGATGCCATGCTCGATGGCCGTGCTCATCAACTGGTGATACGCCGGGTGGAATTCGACCAGGTCGATGCGGTGCCCGTAACGGTCATGGCTGGCAAACTCAGGCTTGTGCTGGTTGGCCAGAAAGCCCGCCGCCATCAGCGGGCCACCTGCCAGCGCACCGTAGGCATCGATACGCGACTGCGCCCAGCCCGCCCCGAATCGCCTGCTCCATTCCTGAAGTGGCACGTCGATACGGTAAAGGTTTGCCCCGTCCAGCAGCGGCGGTTGATTGGTGACTTCGTGGGTTTCGGCGAATTGATTCAGGTTCATGAGTCATCTCCTGCCTGAGTACACACACAACATGCACACAGTGAATCACGCACCCGGCCCTCGCAAAAGTGCCGTAGCCGCCTAACCGTCGGCGCTTTCAGCTGATGACGCTATAAGGCCGCTTATATACCCCATTGAGCCTTGAGTTCAGGCGCCCTGCGCACCGCGCCCGGCACGACCATCAGCATCGGCACGCTCAGCGTGAAACAGCTGCCCTTGCCGGGTTCGGAACGATGACTCAGTTCGCCGCCCTGCAACTCGACCAGTTTCCGGCAGATCGCCAGTCCGATGCCCAGCCCGCCGTATTCGCGGGTCATGGAGCCGTCGACCTGAAAGAAGTGCTGATACAGCCGGGCTTCGTCCAGGCGGCTGAAGCCGATACCGCTGTCCATCACTTCGACCCGCAGGTACAGGCGCTCCAGGTCTTGCGGATGGCCACTGAAACGCACCTGCACCGCGCCCTTCCGGGTGAATTTGATCGCGTTGTCCACCAGACACTCGATGCACTGGTAAAGCTTGCTCGCGTCGCCACGAAGGCTCGGCGGCAGTTTATCGTCCAGATCGAGCGTCAATATCAGGCCCTTGGACTGAGCCGCGCCGCTGAAACGCTCCTCTAACCTGTCAGCCAGATCCTCGGGGGAAAACGCCTCGCAGTCGGCGTACAGCACACCGGCCTGCAGCTCGGTGAGGGTCAGGATACCGTTGATCATGCTCATCATGTCGCGTGCCGAACTGGCGGCGGTTTGCTGATACATCTCGACTTCGTCGTCCATGTCCAGCGTCTGCATGACCTCCAGCGATCCGATCACCCCGTTCATCGGCGTTCGCAGCTCATGGGTGAGCGTGGCAAGGAACTCGTCCTTCAGCCGGTTGCTGTTGGCCAGTTGCTGGTTGAGGCGCTCCAGATCCTGACCGGCGGCCAGCAAGGTTTGCGCCTGCTGCCTGCGGGCGTGATTGATACGGTCGGCCAGCGCCATCGACAGGAAGGCCATTTCCAGCACCGTGCCGATGTGCGAGGCGTACATGGTCAGGAAGGTATTGGGCAGATAGCCAAGCAGCATCAAGCCGAAGATCAGTCCGCTGACCATGAATACCGACCAGGCAAGTACGAAGTAGCGCCCGACCCGTTCGCCTTTGATGACCGCAACGATACCCGCCAGGTAGATCGTCAGAGAGCCCGCCATGACCAGCTGAGTGGCACCGCGCAGAGCCGGCCCGTAGCTGAGGAACAAGGCCATGAACATGACCAGTACGGCAGCGCCGATAACCGCCAGCAGCAGCCGGTCCAGCCAGCGGCTCAATTGTGCGGTGCCCAGAAAGCTACGCGAAAACTGGCATGCGAATAACGTCGCCAGCGACATCAGGAAGGGGGTCGACGCATTCGCCCACCAGGGGCTGTCAGGCCACAGGTATTCGATGGCGACGCCGTTGATCGACATCTGATAAAGCCCGAACGAGGCGACATACAGCAGGTAATACAGGTAATCCACCTCACGAACGCTGAGGTAGATGAACAGGTTGTAGACCAGCATGCCCAGGAGCACGCCGTAGATCAGACCGAAGACGTAAACCTTGGTGGGCTGAGCGTCCAGATACGCGTGGGTAGACCAGAGGTTGAGCGGTGCCTGAACAGAGCCTTCGCTGCGAATACGCATGTACAGGGTTCGCGCCTGGCCCGGCGGCAGGTCCAGCTGGAAGAGGTAGTTGTTCTGGGCGAACTGGCGGCTGGAGAACGGCAGCATGTCTCCGGTCTGCCAGACCCGCCCGGGATTCCCGTCGGCATCCGGGACATAGAAATCAATGTGGTCCATTGGCGGATAGGCCAGTTCCAGCAACCAGTCGTTATGGATGCTGGCGTCCGTCGGGCGATAGGTCAGCTCGACCTTCAGCCAGAAGGCGGAACGCGAATACCCGGCGTTGAAGGTCCCGGCAGGCACGGGCTGAAAGGCACCGGCGTGAGCGGCGGCACTGACGCTTTCGATGGTCGCCTCGCCGGTCGGGTCTTCAAATACCTGAATGGCACGGCCCAACGGCAGAAAACGAGTGTTTTCATCAAACTCGACTGCATGACTCTGCAACGGCAGCCAAAGAGCCAGAATGATCAACAGATAGCGCATTGAAGCCCCAAGGTAGGTCGTCGCGTTCAATCCATCCATTGATTACGACGTCCCGCAAATTTCTATCCTTGAAACAGGCTAATGATTCAAACAGACCGTTGAACGTGCACATGTACCGGCAGACATCAGTAAAGACGCGAACCGTCACTTGTCAGCCTTGCCACTCAAGCATAGCCGCTAATAGCTTAAAGACAGTATCGCGATCAAAATCAAGGCAATAGCTCTATATCGGTGACCGCAAGGCAAACATGAGTACTTTTTAAGGTTTTGTCGAGCCTGCCGTTGTCACCGATCGGGCTCAATCCGCAAGAAAAAACCGGCACCCCGAGCGGCCCGCGAAAGGTTTAGTGATAAGCTCGCGCACCATGAATATCTATAGCTCCCGCCCCGTAGTCCTTTGCCTGTCCGGTCACGACCCTAGTGGCGGCGCCGGTATGCAGGCCGATATAGAAGCCCTGCTCGCCCAAGGCTGCCATGCCGCTCCGGTGATTACCGCGCTCACCGTGCAAGACACGGTGAACGTCAGTGATTTCCGCGTGCTGGATCGCGAATGGGTGATGGCGCAAGCCAATGCAGTCCTCAACGATTCGAGCGTAGCAGCCGTCAAGCTGGGCATGCTGGGGTCACTGGAAATGGTCGATACGGTAGTCGAACTGCTTTTGGCCCACCCGCATTTGCCCATGGTCTGTGATCCGGTGCTACGCGCTGGCGGCGGCGGCAGACTGGGCAAGGACGAGGTCGGCTACGCCATGCGTGAACGCCTGTTGCCCCTGTCGACCATCGCCACCCCGAACCTTCCGGAAGCCCGCATCCTTGCCGAGCTTCCCGAAGGGACTGCGGACGAGTGCGCCGACAGACTACTGCCGTTTTGTGAATATCTGTTGATCACAGGCGGACATGGTGACGAGCAGCAAATCCATAACCGTCTGTACCTGCATGACGGCCGGACCCACACTTTCGTCTGCGAGCGTTTGCCCGGCAGCTACCACGGCTCTGGCTGTACCCTGGCCAGCGCACTGGCCGGGCGCATCGCCCAGGGTGAAGAGCTGGTCAGCGCGGTGAAGTCGGCACTCGACTATACCTGGCGGACCCTGAGGGATGCCGAACAGTTGGGCCGGGGGCAATTCGTGCCACGTCGACTGCCGCTGGATTTTTGCTCGTAACACATCGCCATGAGGGTCGATTCATGAAACTGCGTGGCCTGTATGCCATTACCGACAGCCAGTTGCTGTCCGGAAAATTTCTGTCGTATGTCGAAGCTGCGCTGGACGGCGGCGTGACGCTGCTGCAATACCGCGACAAGAACAGTGACGAGTCCCGGCGTCTGCGCGAAGCGACCGAACTGCTCAAGCTCTGCGAGCGCTACAAGACCCGGCTGATCATCAACGATGACGCTGAGCTGGCTGCGCGGCTGGGGGTGGGCGTGCATCTGGGACAGTCCGACGGCTCGCTGCCCGATGCCCGCGCCCTGCTCGGACACAAGGCGATTGTCGGTGCCACCTGTCATGGCCGCGTGGAGCTGGCCGAGCAAGCCAAGGCTGACGGCGCGACGTACGTGGCATTTGGCAGGTTCTTCAATTCCCTGACCAAGCCTGGCGCCCCCGCTGTACCGCTGGACCTGATCGCTCAGGTGCGTGCCAGGGTCCACCTGCCGATCGCGGTGATTGGCGGCATTACCCTGGAGAACGCACCGCAACTGGTTGAACACGGGGCCGACCTGCTCGCCGTGGTGCACGGCTTGTTCGGCGCTGAAAACACTCAGGAAGTGACGCGCCGGGCAAAAGCTTTCACGGCGTTGTTGTAGAGCGGAATGGTCGTGGGCCAGAAACGGGCGACGCTTCGTTTTCTCGCGAAGGCGATGGTTCAGAATGCTCTGTTTTCGGGGCCTGCACTGCCCCCTTCGCGAGCCAGTACGTGGATCCTCCTTCATTTGATATAGTGCGTGTTCCTGCGCCTTCTCTGGCTCATGCCACCCAATAAAGCAGCCCTCCCTGAAGCTGCCCGCCTCGGCTGACCCCAGCGTAGACACGAATTCCCCGTTTCAAAGCAGAGACCCGATCATGTCCCGTTCCGAAACACTGTTCGCCAACGCCCAAAAACACATCCCCGGCGGCGTCAATTCGCCGGTTCGCGCCTTCAAGAGCGTGGGTGGTACGCCACTGTTCTTCAAGCACGCTGCGGGCGCCTACGTGACTGACGAAGACGACAAGCGTTATGTGGATTACGTCGGCTCCTGGGGCCCGATGATTCTTGGCCATAGCCACCCCGACGTGCTCGACGCCGTGCGCAGCCAGCTGGAACACGGCCTGTCCTACGGCGCACCGACGGCCATGGAAACCGAAATGGCCGACCTGGTCTGCGAACTGGTGCCATCCATGGAAATGGTTCGCATGGTCAGCTCGGGCACTGAAGCGACCATGAGTGCAATCCGTCTGGCCCGTGGCTTCACCGGCCGCGACAGCATCCTCAAGTTCGAAGGTTGCTACCACGGTCACTCCGACAGCCTGCTGGTCAAGGCCGGCTCCGGTGCGCTGACCCTCGGCGTGCCCAGCTCGCCTGGCGTACCTGCTGCTTTCGCCAAACACACCCTGACCGTGCCCTTCAACAACCTCGACGCCGTGCGTGACCTGCTGGCCGAAGTGGGTCAGGAAGTGGCGTGCATCATCGTCGAACCCGTGGCTGGCAACATGAACTGTGTGCCGCCTGCGCCTGGCTACCTGCAAGGGCTGCGCGACCTGTGCGACGAGCACGGCGTGGTGCTGATTTTCGATGAAGTGATGACCGGTTTCCGCGTTGCCCTCGGTGGCGCACAGGCTTACTACGGCGTGACGCCCGACCTGAGCACTTTTGGCAAAATCATCGGCGGCGGCATGCCGGTCGGCTGCTTTGGCGGCAAACGCGAAATCATGTCGCACATCGCACCGCTCGGCCCGGTCTATCAGGCCGGCACCCTGTCGGGCAACCCGCTGGCGATGGCGGCCGGCCTGACCACCCTGCGCCTGATCAGCCGTCCGGGCTTTCACGATGAACTGAGCGACTACACCCGCCGCCTGCTCGAAGGCCTGCAACAGCGCGCCGATGCCGCGGGTATCCCGTTCGTGACGACTCAGGCTGGCGGCATGTTCGGTCTGTATTTCAGCGAGGCCGACCAAATCGTGACGTTCGAAGACGTGATGACCAGTGACTCCGAGCGCTTCAAGCGCTTCTTCCACCTGATGCTGGAAGGCGGTGTTTACCTCGCGCCGAGCGCTTTTGAAGCGGGCTTCACTTCCATCGCCCATGGCGATGCCGAGCTGAAACTGACCCTGGATGCCGCAGAAAAGGCATTCGCTGCGCTGAAATAAGCTCGTCAGGCATCACTCGCGCAGGGTGTCAGTGAACCGGCGCGAGTGATGACTGCGAATGAAACTGAACGTTAAGTACGTATTTTGCTTCTACAATGCAATGCGAACGCTGCACAGACACGCTGACAACAACCCTCTTTCAGGTAATCCGCCCGTAAAAAAGGATGTTTTCAGGCCGTGCAGCAGAAAATCCGTAAAGACTTTGTAAGGTTGGCTCTGCTTATTTCATAATGCGCAGCCAGCACGTTTAGCTGGTCGGGCATGCCCGCACCTTTTTCAGAGGTAAGTCGACTCCCATGAACCGCACCGGCCGCACCCTTGTATTGGGCTGCCTGTTGCTTGTCTATCCTCTGCTGGCAACTGCCGGCGGCAACTCGTTGTTAGTCCCGGCGATGGGTCGTTGCACCCTCAATACCCAGCCAGAGAACCTGCCTGCAGCGCTCGAAGCCTGCCAGCAGGCCGCCAAGGGTGGGGACGCGCAGGCGCAGTACGAGTTGGGTGAGTTCTATTACGAGGGCAGAAATGCACCTCGCGATTTGTCGCAGGCGCTGAATTATTTCGAGCAGGCTTCGCTGCAGGGCCATGCCCAGGCGCAGTATCAACTGGGCTTGATGTTCAGCCGTGGTGAAGGTGTGCAGGCCAACAACATTCAGGCCTACATCGTGCTGAAGATGGCCGCGGTCAACGGTTCGGAAGACGCGCTGGACGCTGCCGACGAAGTCTCGGCGAAGATGCCGCGTGACGAGCTCGAAGTCGCCACTCAGGTACTCGGGCAGATTTTCCGCAAATACCTGCTTGAACTGCAGACCGCCGAAGGTCGCAGTCCTTTTTCTCCGTTGCCCTGATCAGGAATCTTTCAGGGCAATCGCGATTCACACCTGCAACGCTTACTTTTCCGGCATCGGCATGGGGAACGGCATCACATTGCTGCTGCCGCGCGCTTCGCTGATCTTCGGCGTGCCCATGCGTTCGACTTCATCGATGCGCACAATCGAATGCATCGGCACGAAACTGCGCACCACACCTTCGAACTGGGCCTTGAGCTTCTCTTCGCTCGGGTCCACCACAACGGTCGTGCGCTCGCCGAAGACGAATTCTTCAACTTCCAGAAAGCCCCACAGATCACTTTGGTAGATCTGCTTGGCGTACATCTCGAACACCTGTCCCTGGTTGAGGAAAATCACCTTGTAGATTGGAGCTTCGCGTTTGGTCATAACGGGCGGGTAACGATCGGAGATGAAAAAGGGGCACGGACTATAGCATGTCCGCCCGCCTCGTCGGACAGCCGACGCTAGGAACCCGAGCCCTTCATCCTTATAATGCGCGGTTCACTGACACGGTTGATCATCACGCATGGCCAAAAAGCTTTATATCGAAACCCACGGTTGCCAGATGAACGAGTACGACAGCTCGCGCATGGTCGACCTGCTGGGCGAACATCAGGCCCTGGAAGTCACCGCTCGCGCGGAAGACGCCGACGTGATCCTGCTCAATACCTGCTCGATTCGTGAACGCGCCCAGGACCGGGTGTATTCCCAGCTCGGCCGCTGGCGTGAGCTGAAGCTGGCCAATCCGGAAATGGTTATCGCTGTCGGCGGCTGCGTGGCCAGCCAGGAAGGCGCAGCCATTCGTGATCGCGCGCCCTATGTGGACGTGGTGTTCGGCCCGCAGACCCTGCACCGCCTGCCGGAAATGATCGACGCCGCACGCGTGACCCGCTTGCCGCAGGTCGATGTGTCGTTCCCGGAAATCGAAAAATTCGACCACTTGCCCGAGCCGCGCGTCGATGGCCCGAGCGCTTATGTGTCGGTGATGGAAGGCTGCAGCAAATACTGCACGTTCTGCGTGGTGCCCTACACCCGTGGCGAGGAAGTCAGTCGCCCGTTCGACGATGTGCTGAGCGAAGTCATCCACCTGGCCGAAAACGGCGTGCGTGAAGTCACCCTGCTGGGGCAGAACGTCAACGGTTATCGCGGCACCACCCACGACGGCCGCGTCGCAGACCTGGCGGACCTGATTCGCGTGGTCGCCGCCGTCGATGGCATCGACCGAATTCGCTACACCACCTCGCACCCGCTGGAGTTTTCCGACAGCCTGATCCAGGCCCACGCGGAAGTGCCGGAGCTGGTCAAACACCTGCATTTGCCTGTGCAGTCGGGCTCCGACCGCATTCTGGCGGCGATGAAGCGCAACCACACCACGCTGGAATACAAGTCGCGTTTGCGCAAGCTCAGGGCCGCAGTGCCGGGCATCAGTATCAGTTCCGACTTCATCGTCGGCTTCCCCGGCGAGACCGAAAAGGATTTCGACAACACCATGAAGCTGATCGAGGACGTGGGTTTCGACTTCTCGTTCTCGTTCGTCTACAGCCCGCGCCCGGGCACGCCCGCCGCGGACCTCAAGGACGATACGCCCGAAGCCCTGAAGAAAGAGCGCCTGGCAGCGCTGCAACATCGTCTGAACCAGCAGGGTTTCGAGATCAGCCGGCAGATGGTGGGCAGCATCCAGCGCATTCTGGTGACCGACTACTCGAAGAAAGACCCAGGCGAACTCCAGGGCCGCACCGAGAACAACCGGATCGTCAATTTTCGCTGCGACAACCCCAAATTGATCGGGCAGTTTGCCGATGTACACATCGATGATGCGCAGCCTCACTCGTTGCGCGGCTCGCTGCTACAGTAAAGCTTGAGTGTCGCTGCAGAAACGAATCGCCGAATGAATTCGTTTCTGCGCGGTCCCTACCATTGAGCACGGTGAATCCCTGGCGCGGCCTTTAACAAGGCAACGCTTTCGCACAATCAGCGCTAGGGGTATTCTTCAATACATCTCAATTGCCGCCGGACGGCCATTAAACGACCTTGAACGCACCCATAGAACCTCATCGCTTCACCCTCGAGCCTTTCGAGGCCCATCGTTTCGCCAACTTGTGCGGGCAACTCGACGAGCACTTGCGCCTGATCGAGCAACGCCTGGACATCGAGATCCGCAATCGCGGCAATCAATTCGAGCTGATTGGCGACGCCAAACAAAATCATTCCGCCGAGAACCTTCTGCGCCGTCTGTACCGGGAAACCAAAGGTACCGAACTGACGCCGGACATGGTCCACCTGTTCCTTCAGGAATCGGGTGTGGACGGCCTCGACAATCACCCTGCCGCCGAAGTCGGCGTCTCGCTGCGCACCAAAAAGGGCATGATTCGCCCGCGCGGCCTGAACCAGCAGCGTTACGTCAAGGAAGTCCTCAGCAACGACATCAACTTCGGCATCGGCCCGGCGGGTACCGGCAAGACCTACCTGGCGGTGGCCTGCGCGGTGGATGCACTGGAGCGCGAGCAGATCCGACGCATCCTGCTGGTGCGCCCGGCGGTCGAGGCTGGCGAGAAGCTGGGCTTCCTGCCCGGCGATCTGGCACAGAAGATCGACCCGTACCTGCGCCCGCTGTACGACGCGCTGTACGAGATGCTCGGTTTCGAATACGTCGCCAAGCTGATCGAGAAGCAGGTCATTGAAGTGGCACCGCTGGCTTACATGCGCGGACGCACCCTTAATAACAGCTTCATCATTCTCGACGAAAGTCAGAACACCACCGTCGAGCAGATGAAGATGTTCCTGACCCGTATCGGCTTCGGCTCCACGGCCGTGATCACCGGCGACATCACCCAGGTCGACCTGCCGAAGGGCACTCGCTCCGGGCTGACGCACGTCATCGATGTGCTCAAGGACGTGCCGGGCATCAGCTTCACGCATTTCAAACCCAAGGATGTGGTTCGCCACCCGCTGGTTCAGCGCATCGTCGAAGCCTACGAGCGTTTCGACGACCGCCTCAGCGATGGTCCGTCGGGCAACAACAGTTACCCACGGGACAACCACCGCGATGCTTGAGCTGGACCTGCAGATTGCAAGCGAGACAAGCGCCCCTGACGAAGCCCGATTCCGCCTCTGGTGTGAAATGGGCCTGCGTCAGCGCAGTGCCGACTCAGAGCTGACCATCCGCCTGGTTGACGAAACCGAAGGGCGTGAGCTCAATCACACCTGGCGACACAAAAATTACGCAACAAACGTGCTTTCATTCCCGGCAGACGTTCCAGACGACATGCTGGACATCCCGTTGCTGGGTGATCTGGTTATCTGCGTTCCGGTCGTCAACCGTGAAGCCGTTGAACAGGGCAAGTCCGTCGACGCGCACTGGGCGCACATGGTCATTCATGGCTGCCTTCATCTGCTGGGTTACGACCACATCGATGATGAAGAAGCCGAAGAAATGGAAGCACTGGAACGAACGTTGCTTGAGGAGCTGGGCTATCCCGATCCCTACGCCGACGACGAAAGTGCCGACCATCCACATTCAGACACACCAAGCAAGGACCACGAGTAAGGGCTATGAGCGAAGACCGATCGAGCAACGGGCAAAAGTCATGGTTGGGTAAACTGACCCAGGCCTTTGTCCATGAGCCGAAAAACCGCCAGGAGCTGCTTGAGCTGCTGCGCGAAGCCCACCAGAACAAACTGCTGGACAGCGAAGCGCTGGCCATCGTCGAGGGCGCCATTCAAGTGGCTGACCTGCAAGTGCGCGACATCATGGTGCCGCGCTCGCAGATGATCAGCATCAAGGCGACCCAGACACCCCGGGAATTTCTGCCTGCGGTCATCGATGCTGCGCACTCGCGCTATCCGGTGATCGGTGAAAGCCACGATGATGTGCTCGGTGTGCTGCTGGCCAAGGATCTGCTGCCGCTGATCCTCAAGGCCGACGGTGACAGCGATGACGTCAAGAAGCTGCTGCGTCCGGCCACCTTCGTGCCCGAATCCAAGCGTCTCAACGTGCTGCTGCGCGAATTTCGCGCCAACCACAACCACATGGCCATCGTCATTGACGAATACGGCGGCGTGGCAGGTCTGGTGACCATCGAAGACGTGCTGGAACAGATCGTCGGCGATATCGAAGACGAGCATGACGTCGAGGAAGACAGCTACATCAAACCGCTGCCCAGCGGCGACTTCCTGGTCAAGGCCCTTACGCCGGTCGAGAATTTCAACGAATTCTTCGACAGCACGTTCTCGGACGACGAGTTCGATACTGTGGGCGGTCTGGTGATGAATGCCTTTGGCCATCTGCCCAAGCGCAACGAAATCACTGAAATCGGTGCCTATCGTTTCCGCATCCTGAGCGCTGACAGCCGTCGCATTCATTTGCTGCGCGTGACGCCCATTTCACGTCCGTAAACACTTGATGCTGCTTTAAGGAATCTACATGCGCTGGATAACCCGCCCCGGCTGGCCCGGTAACCTGCTGGCCCTGGCGGCTGGCGGGCTCACGACCCTGGCCCTGGCGCCTTTCGACCTCTGGCCTCTGGTGCTGGTCGCAGTGGCGATGTTCTATCTGGGCCTGCGCGACCTGAACCCGCGCCAGGCACTGGCCCGTGGCTGGTGCTATGGCTTCGGTCTGTACGGCGCCGGCACCAGCTGGATCTACGTCAGCATTCACACCTACGGCGGCGCTTCCGTGCTATTGGCTGGGTTGTTGATGCTGTTGTTCATCGCCGCCATTGCCCTGTTCTTCGCCCTTCCCGCCTGGGTCTGGGCGCGCTGGCTGCGTCGCAATGAAGCACCGCTGGCCGATGCGCTGGCCTTCGCAGCGCTATGGCTATGGCAGGAAGCGTTTCGCGGCTGGTTTCTCACTGGTTTCCCGTGGCTCTACTCCGGCTACAGTCAGCTCGACGGCCCACTGGCCGGGCTTGCCCCCGTCGGCGGCGTATGGCTGATTTCGTTCTCGCTGGCGCTGACTGCTGCACTGTTGTGCAACCTGCACCGCCTGCGTGCACGCAAATCGTTTCTGGCCATGGGCGTGGTGCTGTTGCTGGCCCCGTGGGTGACAGGCCTGGCCCTCAAGGGTCACGCCTGGACATCGCCGTCCGGCGCGCCACTGAAAGTTGCGGCGATGCAGGGCAACGTCGAACAAAGCATGAAGTGGGACCCGCAAAAGCTCAACGATCAGCTGGCGCTGTACCGCGACATGACCTTCCGCTCGCAGCAGGCAGACCTGATCGTCTGGCCGGAAACCGCCGTGCCGGTGCTCAAGGAAAGCGCAGAAGGCTATCTGTCGATGATGGGCAAGTTCGCTTCGGACCGCGGCGCTGCGCTGATCACCGGCGTACCGGTGCGTGAACCGACCGGGCGCGGTGAGTATCGTTATTACAACGGCATCACGGTCACGGGCCAGGGTGACGGCACCTACTACAAGCAGAAGCTGGTGCCGTTCGGTGAGTACGTGCCGCTGCAGGACCTGCTGCGCGGGCTGATTTCCTTCTTCGACCTGCCAATGTCGGACTTCGCGCGCGGGCCGAACGATCAGGCGTTATTGCAGGCCAAGGGTTATCACATCGCGCCGTTCATCTGCTACGAAGTGGTCTATCCAGAGTTCGCCGCAGGCCTGTCGGCGCAAAGCGACCTGCTGCTGACGGTCAGCAACGACACCTGGTTCGGCACCTCGATCGGCCCTCTGCAACACTTGCAGATGGCCCAGATGCGCGCCCTTGAAGCAGGCCGCTGGATGATCCGGGCAACCAACAATGGCGTGACCGCGCTGATCGACCCGTTTGGCAAGATCACCGAGCAGATTCCGCAGTTCGAACGCGGCGTGCTGTACGGCGAAGTGGTGCCCATGCATGAACTCACGCCTTATCTGCACTGGCGCTCGTGGCCGCTGGCGATTGTCTGCCTGCTGCTGTTTGGCTGGGCGTTGATGGCGGCACGGATTTCCAAGACCGTCTGACTGCACCAAGCCGGTTTCATCTGCCTGCAGGTGGAATCGGCTTCAGATGGCCATTGCTTCAAATGATCATTGCCCCTTCCGATAGATCCACGGATAAACCAGCAAGCCTGCGGCTTCATTGAGCAGCATCCCGCTCTGCGTGAACACGCGACTTTCAGGCAGCCAGCCGCCAAAAGGCCGAGCGTTGTCGACACCCAGATAGCCGACCGGCGCACTCACCACAGTAAAGCCCGCCTGCTCGAAGCTCCAGCGTGCCCGCGGCATGTGCCAGGCCTGAGTCACCAGCACCACGCGCTTGATGCCTTGCGGCTGCAGAACTGCGGCGCTCATGGTCGCGTTTTCCCACGTGGTGCGACTCAGCCCCTCCTGCCAGCGCACCGTCACAGCAAAATCGTCCTGCAGTGACTGCGCCATGATCGCCGCCTCGCTGGGCGGCTGGTCAAAATGCAGGCCGCCGGAGGTCAATATCGGCAGTCCGGATTCTTTCGCCAATCGAGCCGCCAGACGCAGGCGCTCCAGTCCAAGACCGGTGGGCGTGTCTGCACCCCAGGTCGGCGAATTGCGCTCGCGCCCATTGCCCAGCACCACAATGGCGTCGGCCTGCTGCGCCAGCGTCGCCCATTGCTGTTGCGGCAAGGGCGGGATCTGCTCAAGTTTACGCGCTGCGAACTCTACGGCGACCGGCAGGCTCATCAGCCACAATCCGCCGAGGCCGACCGCAAAGGATACCGTCGCCAGTCGTGGCCGGGAGCGACGCAGCCACCAGCCAAGAATCAGCAGGACAAACAGAATACCGGGCGGCAAAAGAAGGGTTTTGAGCAGGTAGCGCAAGGGCATCGGGACATCTCCATGAGTGCCCGCAGCCTAGAATGTTTACAGACACGCGACAATGCCAGAAGCAGGAAGCCCGAAATGGCCAGGCCCTTGGCCCGCGTGCAGGCAGGCAATGCCTAAGTGTTACGGCCCAGCCGCACTGACGCCCTGGCTCGTCGCCGATCTTTCAGCCACACGATGGTGGCTGACGCACGGGGCGACCTGCCATGCTCCGCAGCCGCCAGAGCGCTGCCCGCAGGCATGTCGACGACAACTGCGCCTGCGTCCCCATTGCCCTTTTCGAGATAGGCTTCGATCAACCGGAACTCGGCATGGCTCAACCCCTTGAGCTCAAGCTCGGCAGGCGACTCGTTTCGGAGCCGTACCGAGGTACTCGCCGTCTCGAGTGCCAGTCCGAGACGATCGATCAGACGCTCATACAGCCTGGTCAGGCTTGCAACATGCTGCAACTCTGTCATCCACTCACCTCATCGAAGATAATCATCACCCTCGCGTTTGAGCTTAGCGCTGCTGCAAGAACCGGTAGGGGACTACGACCAACGGCCAGATGAGGTTGCCGGCCGGGCGTTGAGCCCGCAAGGGACGCAATCAGGGTTTCCCTCGATAGACGGCCCTCATGTATGCTACTGCGCTTCCTGTAATTCCACTTCCGCGCTCTTGAGCCTGAACGCACCGCACAGACAGTTGCAAATGTCCGCCACGCGGTGCCGACCTGACTCGGCGAAGCAATGAAGAGGTCAAGGGTCACTAATCCTTAGTAAAAAGTAGCCATGCACGAACTCTATCAGCCCCGTGAAATCGAAGCCGCCGCCCAAACGTTCTGGGATGAGCAAAAGTCTTTTGAAGTCAGTGAACAGCCAGGCAAGGACACCTTCTACTGCCTGTCGATGTTTCCTTACCCGAGCGGCAAGCTGCACATGGGTCATGTGCGCAACTACACCATTGGTGACGTGATCTCCCGCTACCAGCGCATGCTGGGCAAGAATGTTCTGCAACCACTGGGCTGGGACGCTTTCGGCATGCCGGCTGAAAACGCCGCCATCGACAACAACGTCGCGCCGGCCAAGTGGACCTACGAAAACATCGACTACATGAAGACCCAGCTCAAGAGCCTGGGTCTGGCGGTGGACTGGTCGCGCGAAGTCACCACCTGCAAGCCTGATTACTACCGCTGGGAACAATGGCTGTTCACTCGCCTGTTCGAAAAGGGTGTGATCTACCGCAAGAACGGCACCGTGAACTGGGACCCGATCGACCAGACCGTACTGGCCAACGAGCAGGTCATCGATGGCCGCGGCTGGCGTTCCGGCGCGCTGATTGAAAAGCGCGAAATCCCGATGTACTACTTCAAGATCACCGCGTACGCCGATGAGCTGCTGGAAAGCCTCGACGAACTGCCGGGCTGGCCTGAACAGGTCAAGACCATGCAGCGCAACTGGATCGGCCGTTCGCGCGGCATGGAAGTGCAGTTTCCGTACGACCAGGCCTCGATCGGCGAAGCCGGTGCCCTGAAAGTCTTCACCACCCGCCCTGACACCCTGATGGGTGCGACCTACGTCGCGGTGGCGGCCGAACACCCGCTGGCAACCCTGGCCGCGCAAGGCAACCCAGCCCTGCAGGCGTTCATCGATGAATGCAAGGGCGGCAGCGTTGCCGAAGCCGACGTTGCCACGCAGGAAAAGAAAGGCCAGGCGACTTCGTTGTTCGTCGAGCATCCACTGACTGGCGAGAAACTGCCGGTGTGGGTCGCCAACTACGTGCTGATGCACTACGGCGATGGCGCGGTCATGGCTGTACCGGCGCACGACGAGCGTGATTTCGAGTTTGCCACCCAGTACGGTCTGCCGATCAAGCCCGTGGTCCGCACCAGCGCCGGCGACGAAACACCTGCCCCATGGCAGCCGGCCTACGGCGAGCATGGCGAGCTGATCAATTCCGGCGAATTCACCGGCCTGACCTTCCAGGACGCGTTCGACGCCATTGAAGCCGCACTGGTCAAGAAATCCCTGGGCCAGTCCCGTACCCAGTTCCGCCTGCGCGACTGGGGTATCAGCCGCCAGCGTTACTGGGGCTGCCCGATTCCTATCGTGCATTGCGACACCTGCGGCGACGTGCCGGTCCCGGAAGACCAGTTGCCGGTTGTCCTGCCGGAAGACGTCGTGCCCGACGGCGCTGGCTCGCCACTGGCACGCATGCCCGAGTTCTACGAGTGCAGCTGCCCGAAATGCGGCGCACCGGCCAAGCGTGAAACCGACACCATGGACACCTTCGTCGAGTCCTCGTGGTACTACGCACGCTATGCCTCACCGCATTACGAGGGTGGTCTGGTCGAGCCGAACGCTGCCAACCACTGGCTGCCGGTGGATCAGTACATCGGTGGTATCGAACACGCGATCCTGCACCTGCTCTATGCGCGCTTCTTCCACAAGCTGATGCGCGACGAAGGCCTGGTGACCTCGAACGAACCGTTCAAGAACCTGCTCACCCAGGGCATGGTCAACGCCGAAACCTACTTCCGCATGGAAACCAGCGGCAAGAAGACCTGGATCAACCCGGCCGATGTGACCCTCGAAAGAGACGCCAAGGCCAAGGTGATCAGCGCCACATTGACCAGCGATGGCCTGCCGGTGGAAATCGGCGGCACTGAAAAGATGTCGAAGTCGAAGAAAAACGGCATCGACCCGCAGACCATGATCGACCAGTACGGCGCCGACACCTGCCGCCTGTTCATGATGTTCGCCTCCCCGCCCGACATGAGCCTGGAATGGTCCGACTCGGGCGTCGAAGGTTCGCATCGTTTCCTGCGCCGCGTATGGCGTCTGGCCCAGGCGCACGTGGCTCAAGGCCCGTCGACCGGCCTGGACGTTGCGGCATTGTCCGATGAGCAGAAAGCCATCCGCCGCGCGATTCATCAGGCGATCAAACAGGCGAGCCAGGATATTGGCCAGAACCAGAAATTCAACACCGCTGTCGCGCAAGTGATGACGCTGATGAACGTGCTGGAAAAAGCCCCGCAGGACACACCGCAGGATCGCGCACTGATGCACGAAGGCGTGGAAACCGTCGCCCTGCTGCTGGCGCCTATCACGCCGCACATCAGCCACGAACTGTGGAAGCAACTGGGCCACAATGAGCCGGTGATCGACGCGGGCTGGCCTGCATTCGATGCAAACGCGCTGGTGCAGGACAGTCTGCAACTGGTGATTCAGGTCAACGGCAAGCTGCGCGGTCACATCGAGATGCCTGCCAGCGCCAGCCGCGAAGAAGTCGAAGCGGCCGCACGCGTCAACGAGAACGTATTGCGCTTTACTGATGGCCTGACCATTCGCAAGGTGATCGTCGTGCCTGGCAAGCTGGTCAACATCGTCGCAAGCTGATTGGATCGGGCGCCCGGCAAACGCAGGGCGCCGAACATATTTCCAGGGCACGCACTGGCGGCCCAAACGGATTCAAGGGGAGCATCAAGATGATCAAACGCAATTTGCTGGTGATGGGCCTGGCTGTTCTGTTGAGTGCCTGTGGCTTCCATCTGCGTGGCACCGGCACCACCGAGCTGGCGATCAAGGAGCTGGATGTCAGCGCCCGCAACGCCTACGGCGACACCGTGACGCAACTCACTCGCCTGCTGACCAGCTCTGGCGTCAAGGTCTACACGGGCGCGCCTTACAAGCTGATGCTGACCAACGAAGCCGAGACTCAACGGGTCATCAGCTACTCGGGCTCGGGTCGCTCGGCTGAATACCAGCTGACCACCACCCTGACCTATGAAGTGCATGGCGACAAGGATCGCTTCCTGCTTGGCGATAAAGTCACCGCAGACCGTTCCTACGTACACGACGGCAACAACCTGACCGGTTCCGACCAGGAAGCCTCTCAGGTTCGTCAGGAAATGCGCAACGACCTGATCCAGAAACTGATGGCTCGCTTGCAGCAACTGACCCCTTCGCGTCTGGACGAGCTGCAGGCCAAGGCTGATGCGGTTGCCAAGGCCGAAGCCGACGCACTCGAGGCTGCTCAGCGAATCCGCGACGAGACGCCTCAGCAGTCGCCTGTCGAAGTTCCAGCCAGATAAGTGTTCGGGGCCGGCTTTCCGGCCCCGACATGCTCTGACGCATGAAACTCGCCCCCGCCCAACTCGGCAAGCACTTGCAAGGCACACTTGCGCCCGTCTATGTGATCAGCGGTGACGATCCGCTGCTCTGTCAGGAAGCGGCTGACGCCATTCGCGCGGCCGCACGCCAGCAGGGCTTCGATGAGCGCCAGGTGTTCAGCGCCGACGCCAGCTTCGACTGGGGCACATTGCTCCAGGCGGGTGCCAGCATGTCGCTGTTTGCCGAACGCCGTCTCCTGGAGTTGCGTCTGCCCTCCGGCAAGCCCGGCGACAAGGGTGCTGCGGCGCTCATGGAATATTGCGCCAGACCTGCCGAAGACACCCTTCTGCTGATCAGCCTGCCCAAGCTCGATGGCAGTGCGCAGAAAACCAAATGGGGCAAGGCTCTGGTTGAGGGTGCGCAAACCCAGTTCGTGCAAATCTGGCCGGTGGACATCGGCCAACTGCCGCAATGGATTCGCCAGCGCCTGTCGCAGGCGGGTCTGGCAGCGACTCAGGACGCTGTCGAACTGATCGCGGCCCGGGTCGAAGGCAACCTGCTGGCCGCCGCGCAGGAAATCGAAAAGCTCAAGCTGATGGCCGAAGAAGGCCAGATCACCGTCGAGACTGTGCAGGCGGCGGTAGCCGACAGTGCACGCTTCGACGTATTTGGCCTGACCGATGCCGTGCTCAATGGCGAAGCTGCCCATGCCCTGCGCATGCTCGAAGGCCTGCGTGGCGAAGGGGTCGAGACGCCGGTGATTCTCTGGGCATTGACCCGCGAACTGCGCGCCCTGGCCAATATGTCGCAACAGTTCAGTCAGGGCGTGCCGCTGGACAAGGTCTTCAGCTCGGCACGCCCGCCGATCTGGGACAAGCGCAAGCCACTGATGAGCAAAGCCCTGCAACGCCACTCGGCAAAACGCTGGAGCCAGTTGCTCATGGATGCGCAACGCATCGATGCGCAGATCAAAGGCCAGGCAGCAGGCTCGCCCTGGAGCAGCCTGAGCAGGCTGGCGCTGCTGATGGCGGGGCAACGGCTGGCACTGCCTGCGGAGTAGGCAGATGTTGTCGACTCTCGTTCCCACGCTCTGCGTCCTCTTTTGACGTGGAGCGTCACTAACTGCATGCCGACGCAGAGCATCGGCACGATAATCAAGCGATGGTTCTATTCATGCCCCTTCGCGAGCAAGCTCGCTCCCACAGGTCTACAGTCACTCGGCCAATCACGTGCTCAGCGTCATAGCACACGACTATTAGACACACGCGCCGTTCTGCCCGATGATTTGCATCGCTTTACAACACCCATCAGGAGCACCCGCCATGAGCAAGCCAAAGCGGCCGAACAAGGCCAAATCCATCATCGCCCAGCCCTTGTTCCGCAGTCGTCAGGAACAACCCGCCAAGGGCAAAGGCAGCTACCGCCGCGAAGCCTTCCAGTCTAAAAGCTGGGAGGCTTCCTGCTTTATGGCAGCCTGATATCGAGCAACATTTCCGGGGCGCTTTCAACCGCTTAGCCGTGTTATGGTCTGCACCTAACGGTAATACCCTTGGACTCAAGCATGCCTTCTCGTTTTACCCATCGCCCGCAGCTGCGCCAACTCATCGCTGCCTCCAGTCTTGTTGCCCTGGTAGCCTGCGCAGAAAAACCCACTGCAGCCGATGCCACGCCTCTTCAATCCAGCAAGGTGCAGACAAACGCTCCTGCCGTGGCGCCTACGCCAGCGCTGGTCGTTGATGACAACCTCACGATTCAGCCCGCCGTCAGCTTCAGCGAATGGCAGGCCGGCTTTCGTGCCCAGGCGTTGAAGGCAGGTATCCGTGCGGACGTATTCGATCTGGCATTTGCCGGCGTCACCCCCGACATGAGCGTGGTCAAGGCCGACCGCAGTCAGCCTGAATTCAGCCGCCCGGTCTGGGAATACCTCGACGGTGCCATCTCTGCCGTACGTGTGCGCAAGGGTCAGGCGCTGCTTTCGCAGTATGCCGACGACCTGCAGAAGATCGAGCAGCAGTACGGCGTGGATCGTCAGGCGCTGGTCGCGGTATGGGGCATGGAAAGTAACTTCGGCTCGTTCCAGGGCACGCAATCCGTCATTCGCTCACTGGCAACGCTGGCCTACGAAGGCCGTCGTCCCGGTTTTGCACAGAGCCAATTGCTGGCCGCGCTGGAAATCATCCAGCATGGCGACATCACACCGGACAAGATGCTGGGTTCGTGGGCCGGTGCGATGGGCCAGACCCAGTTCATCCCAACCACCTACAACACCCATGCCGTGGATTTTGACGGCGATGGCCGCCGCGATATCTGGAACACCCCTGCCGATGCCCTGGCCTCCACCGCACACTACCTGCAAAGCTCCGGCTGGCAGCGTGGTCAGCCCTGGGGCTTTGAAGTGGTGCTCGGCTCGGGATTCGATTACTCGCTGGCCGACTCGACGACCCGCAAGAGTCTCGCTGAATGGCAACAACTGGGCTTGAAACAACCGGACGGCTCAGCCATTCCGGTCGCCGCCAGCCAGCAGCAAGCCACCTTGTTGTTGCCAGCCGGTTATCGCGGGCCAGCCTTCCTGGTGCTGGACAACTTCCGCGCGATTCTCAAGTACAACAACTCGACCTCCTACGCGTTGGCGATCAGCCTGCTTTCCGATCGCTTCAAGGGCGCGGGTTATGTAGTGGGCAGCTGGCCACGCGGAGACCTGCCGCTGAGCCGCTCAGAGCGCATTGAGTTGCAAACCCTGCTCTCGGCACGCCAGTACGACGCAGGCGCGCCAGACGGCATTATCGGCGCTAACACACGCAAGGCCATCCGCAGTGCGCAGCAATCGTTCGGCTGGCCAGCCGATGGTTATCCGACACATGAATTGCTGGAGAACCTGCGCAAGCCTGTCGGGCAGTAATCGGGAGGACGCGGAGCGTCCAGAACGGCATGCCCACGCGGAGCGTTGGCACGATAATCAACCGCAAACAAAAAGGGCCAGGTATCGCTACCTGGCCCTTCCTGTTTTTGCGGCGTGCTGTCAGAGCATTGCCTTGGCGATCTTGGCCTGCTCGTCGGCGTGGTACGAAGAGCGTACCAGTGGCCCGGACGCGACGTTCTTGAAGCCCATCTTGTAGCCTTCTTCGGCGAACCAGGCAAAGGTGTCCGGGTGGACAAAGCGCTGCACGGGCAAGTGATTGCGCGAAGGCTGCAGGTATTGACCCAGAGTGAGCATGTCGATGTCGTGCTCACGCATGCGCTGCATGACCTCGATGACCTCTTCGTCAGTCTCGCCCAGCCCCAGCATCAAACCGGACTTGGTCGGTACGTGCGGGACCATCTGCTTGAAGCGCTGCAGCAGGGTCAGCGACCACTGGTAGTCCGAACCCGGACGCGCAGCCTTGTACAGACGCGGCACGGTTTCCAGGTTGTGGTTGAACACATCCGGCGGCTCGGCGGCGGTGATTTCCAGCGCAACGTCCATCCGGCCACGGTAATCCGGCACCAGCGTTTCGAGCTGTACGCCCGGCGACAGCAGGCGGATTTCACGGATGCAGTCGGCGAAGTGCTGAGCGCCGCCGTCACGCAAGTCGTCACGGTCCACCGAGGTGATGACCACGTACTTCAGGCGCAGGTCGGCAATCGCGATGGCGAGGCTCTTCGGTTCGTTGACGTCGAGCGGCTTCGGACGGCCGTGGCCCACGTCACAGAACGGGCAGCGACGGGTGCAGATGTCGCCCATGATCATGAACGTGGCAGTGCCACCGGAGAAGCACTCGCCCAGGTTGGGGCAGGACGCCTCTTCACAGACGCTGTGCAGCTTGTGCTTGCGCAGCAATTGCTTGATGCGGTCGACTTCCGGAGAAACCGGGATGCGCACGCGAATCCAGTCGGGCTTCTTCGGCAGATCTACCGTCGGGATGATCTTGACCGGGATGCGCGCAACCTTTTCCGCTCCGCGAAGCTTGACGCCCGCTTCGACTTTCGGACGGGCCACTCGCTCGGAAACATCCAGCGTCGGGATCAGGGTTTGCACGGTGTCAGTCATAATGGTTTATTCCGCCCGTAAGGGTCGCCTGCTCAGCGTAGTCGAGGTGTTTGACGAGCTGCGCACGCAGTCGGGCACTTACCTCGGAAAATTCTATCTGCCCTGCCTGATCGCTCAGTTGGGTCATGGCCAGCCCCGCGTATCCGCAAGGGTTGATGCGGCGGAACGGCTCAAGGTCCATGTCGACGTTCAACGCCAGGCCATGAAACGAACAGCCGTTGCGAATGCGTAGACCGAGTGACGCGACTTTCGCGCCATCAACGTATACGCCAGGGGCATCAGCCTTGGCTGCTGCCTTGACGCCGTAGTCGGCGAGCAAGGCGATGAGGGTGTTCTCGATCCGGGTGACCAGATCACGAACACCGAAACCAAGGCGCCTGACGTCCAGCATCAGATAAGCCACCAGTTGGCCCGGGCCATGATAAGTCACTTGGCCGCCACGATCGACCTGTACGACAGGAATATTACCCGGCAGCAGCAAATGCTCGGGCTTGCCGGACTGTCCCTGGGTGAAAACCGGCGGATGCTGGACCAGCCAGACTTCATCGGCAGCCTCGCGGCCACGCTCGTCAGTAAAGCGCTTCATGGCGTGCCAGGCGGTTTCGTAATCGATCAGGCCCAGATCACGAAAACCCAGCGTACCCGCCATCAGAGCACCATGTGCACGAAACCCGTAGCGCGCAAGGCACTATTGATATCGCGCAACTGGTCTTCGCCGGTAGCAACAATGTGCAATTGCACAGTGGTGTATTTGCCGTTGCTGCTCTGCCGCTCGGCGAGCGTCTTGAGGTCGACCGTGGCGTGCTTCTTAAGCACTTCCATCACGGCCGCCGTAAAGCCCACACTGGTGTCACCGATCACCTTGATCGGATAGTCATTGCAGGGAAATTCGATTTTGTGCGACTTGATGTCGGTATCGGTCATGGCAGTAAAGGTCTCACAAGCCGTGACGACGGACACGCGGCCCGCTCAGATCATGAGCAGGCCGCGAGAAGGTCGGCATTGGTTACTGGATCAGTTGAACAAGCCGTAGAAGAACAGGCGGATGCTATCCCACACGCGGCGGAAAATACCACCTTCCTCAACCGCATCAAGGGCAATCAGATTGGCGGTGTGAACCACCTGATCGTCTTTCTTGACCTCGACCTTGCCGATCACGTCGCCCTTGGCGATTGGCGCAACCAGTTGCGGGTTCATGGTCATGCTGGCAGACAGCTTCTTCATGTCGCCTTTTGGCATGGTCATGCTCAGATCTTCAGCCAGACCGGCCTTGACCTGACGCTCTGTACCTTTCCAGACCGTGGCCTGAGCCAGCTCAGTGCCCTTCTGGTAGAAGTTCTGGGTTTCGAAGAAACGGAAGCCATAGGTCAGCAGCTTCTGGGTTTCAGCTGCACGAGCCTGTTCGCTGTTGGTGCCGAACACCACGGCGATCAGACGCATGCCGTCACGCACTGCCGAAGAGACCATGCAATAGCCGGCTTCATCGGTGTGGCCGGTTTTCAGACCGTCAACGGTCTTGTCGCGCCACAGCAGCAGGTTGCGGTTAGGCTGCTTGATGCCGTTCCAGAAGAACTCCTTCTGCGAGTAGATCGCATAGTGAGCCGGGTCTTCGTGGATGATTGCGCGCGCCAGGATCGCCATGTCGTGAGCCGACGAGTAGTGCTCAGGGTTCGGCAGACCGGTCGGGTTCATGAAGTGGCTGTTGGTCATGCCCAGATCGGCAGCAGTCTTGTTCATCATGTCGGCAAAGGCATCTTCGCTGCCGGCAATGTGCTCGGAGATCGCGACGCTGGCGTCGTTGCCCGACTGAATGATGATGCCGTGCAGCAGGTCGCTGACCGTGACCTGGCTGCCGACCTTGATGAACATCCGCGAACCGCCTGTGCGCCAGGCGTTTTCACTGATCGTCACCGGATCGTTTTCGCCGATCTGGCCGCGACGGATTTCCAGGGTCGCGATGTAGGCGGTCATCAGCTTGGTCAGACTGGCAGGAGCCAGACGCTGATCACCGTTGTTCTCGACCAGGACGTTGCCGCTGGTCGCATCCATCAGCACGTAGGCCTTGGCCGCCAGTTGCGGTGCAGCAGGCGTCATCTGCTCTGCCGCCCACACAGTCGGGGTGATAATCAGTGGAACAAGCAGGCACAAACGTTTTGCAAAGGTGGTGATGTTCATCCGTCTCTCGAGAATCCTAATGGGCAAACATGCCCTTGCGGGCAAAACTGAACAGACCGGCGAAGCGAAACGCCTCGGTACGGCTCGTGGCGCCAGGCTGTAACCCTGGCTGACAAAGTCGCCTGTTCGACACACGACCTTGTGGGCAGTTACCTGCAACGCTTGCCCTGAAAGCAAATCTGCGCCGCCTGCGACTGCATACCGTCCCCCATTGCTGCCGGGGAACGATTGTCGAAAAAACTTACTGATCCGATGTCACTACGCTCGGCTGACCCAGATTGGCCGACCTGACGCTGTTTTGCAGCTGCTGGGCTTCACCCTGCGTGTCGATCGGTCCCATCCGCACTCGATAGAGCGTTTGCTGATTGCGCGCTATCGAGCTGACGAACACCGGCGCTCGAACCATCCCGCTCAATTTCGACCTCAGGAGTTCCGCAGCGTCCGGGTTGGCGAAGGCTCCCACCTGGAGAAACAGCCCAGCGGCTTGTCCTGAAGCGTTTTTTTTTGCGTCAACCTGCAACGGCACGACAGGTGCGGCGTGCTGCTGAGGGGGTGGCGTGTACTGCTCGACGGTGCCGGTCGAAGTGGACAGCGCAGGCGGCGTCGCCTGGGCAACGACCTGCGGCTGATTGAGCATCAGCGGCGCCGGACGACCACGTTGCGCCCACCATTCCTGCGGGTCGATCCCTTCTACCTTGACGCGTGCAGTGCCGGTTTCGGCGTAGCCGAGCTTTTTGGCGGCCGCATACGAAAGGTCGATGATACGGTCGGAATAGAACGGCCCGCGATCGTTGACGCGCAGGATCACCGTACGATTGTTGTCCAGGTTGGTCACTTTGACATAGCTGGGCAGCGGCAAGGTCTTGTGCGCGGCACTCATGCCGTACAGGTCGTACACCTCGCCATTGGCGGTGTTCTGGCCATGGAACTTGGTGCCGTACCAGGAGGCGGTGCCCGAAGCGACGTAACGCTTGGCATCGCTCATGGGGAAGTAGGTCTTGCCCAGCACGGTGTACGGATTGGCCTTGTAGGCCCCGGTGTGCAGGGTCGGCGTTGCATCAGGGATACGCGAGACATCCACATCCCACCACGGCGCGCCGTCCTTGTGGGCCCGGTTGATATCCAGCCCCGGCATCGAGCGCACGACTGCACCGCCTTTTGGCGACTGCGACGACGTTGTGCGTGACGGCGACGAGCAGCTGGCAACCAGCACTGCCAGGCCGGTCAGCGCCAGAAGCTTGAATGATTGAAGAATTGGCGATGCCCGCATTACTTGACGCCTCGAGCTTGAACCAACGATTCAGACAGCTGATATACGGCCATGGCGTACATCACACTGCGGTTATAACGGGTAATTGCATAAAAATTGTTCAAACCCAGCCAGTATTCAGGACCATTGTCGCCTTCCAGACGAAACGCCGTCACCGGCATATCGTCGCGCAGCGCATCATGACTCGCCCAGCCCAGCTGTCGCAACTCCCCGACCGACATTACCGGATCAAGCGCAGGGCTCAACCCCTCGTCAACCCGGTCGCCACGCGCCGTGGCACGACTGACCACCGGCTGCCCGGCCACCCAGCCATGACGTTTGAAATAGCTGGCGACACTGCCGATCGCATCGTCCGGGTCGGTCCAGATATTGATGTGGCCGTCGCCGTCGAAATCCACTGCATAGGCGCGGAAACTGCTCGGCATGAACTGCGGCAGCCCCATTGCCCCGGCATACGAGCCCTTGAGGGTCAGTGGATCCACCTGCTGCTCGCGAGCCAGCAGCAGAAACTCGCGCAACTCCTTGCGGAAAAACTGGGCGCGTGGCGGGTAATCGAAGCCAAGCGTCGACAATGCGTCGATGACCCGATAGTTACCGGTATTGCGGCCGAAAAAGGTTTCTACACCAATGATCGACACGATGATCTGCGCCGGCACGCCGTATTCCTGCTCGGCACGCGCCAGGGCCGCCTCATGCTGACGCCAGAAGTCGACACCGCGAGCGATGCGCGTGTCGGTGATGAACATCGGCCGATACTCTTTCCACTGTTTGACCCGTTCGGCCGGGCGGGAAATGGCATCGAGAATGGCCTGCTTGCGCTCGACCTCCCGAAACAGACTCATCAACTGCTCACCGGCAAAACCATGATCGCGGGTCAGTTCACCGACGAATTCCGCCACCTGGGGCGAACCTTCATAGTCGCCCGCCAGTGCCTCTTGCACCGAGCCAAGGATGCCCACCAGACCGACCACCGGAGCATATCGAGCCCAGTTACGCATTGCTTGCATTGAATAGTTCACCTTAATCAAACCTGAGCGATCCATTTACGATGCGTATGGATCGACATCAAAACCCCAAACGCTGACAGTAGGGTCACGAGCGAAGTTCCGCCGTAGCTAATGAAGGGCAACGGCACCCCCACCACTGGCAGCAGGCCACTGACCATACCGATGTTGACGAAAACGTAAACAAAAAACGTCATGGTCAACGCGCCAGCCAGCAGTTTGCCGAATAATGTCTGCGCCTGTGCAGTGATCACAAGCCCGCGACCGATCAGCAGCATATAGATGATCAGCAGCGCACAGATGCCTACCAGGCCAAATTCTTCACCCAATACTGCAATGATGAAGTCGGTATGGCTTTCCGGCAGAAAGTCGAGGTGCGACTGGGTGCCAAGCAGCCAGCCCTTGCCGAACACGCCGCCCGAACCGATGGCAGCCTTTGATTGAATGATGTTCCAGCCGGTCCCCAGCGGATCGCTTTCGGGGTCCAGAAACGTCAGTACGCGCTGCTTCTGGTAGTCATGCATGAAGAAGAACCACATGGCCACCGCCGCCGGTACGGCCGCCGCCAATACGCTGATGATCCAGCGCCAGCGCAAACCGGCCATGAACAGCACAAAGGCACCCGAGGCCAGAATCAGCAGCGACGTCCCCAGGTCAGGCTGGCGCACGATCAGAATGAACGGCACACCGACCAAAGCGAGACTGACCGCCACATGCTTCAAATGCGGGGGCAGCGTGCGCTTGGACAGGTACCAGGCGATGGTTGCCGGCATGATGATCTTGAGAAACTCCGAAGGCTGGAAGCGGATCACCCCGGGAATGTTGATCCAGCGCGTCGCGCCCATGGCGTTGTGGCCCATGACATCCACCACTACCAGCAGCAGGACACCGATGACATACAGTACCGGCACCCAGCGCGCCATGAAGCGCGGCTCCAGCTGGGCGATCACCACCATCGCCACCAGACCGATACCGAACGAACTGGCCTGCTTGATCAGCAGATCCCAGTTCTTGCCGCTGGCCGAATACAGCACGAACAGGCTGCCCGCCGCCAGCGTCAGCAGCAGGATCAGCAATGGACCATCGATATGAATGCGCTGCAGAAAGGTAGCGCGGCGACGCATCACGTCTTCACTGGACAGGATGCGGTCGAAATTACTCTTCACGGGCCGCAGCCTCCAGATTCAGGGAACCGGCGTACTCGGGTTTGAGATGGCCGTTTTCGTCGAGCAACCAGGCGTCCAGGACCTGACGCACGACGGGTGCAGCAACGCCGGAACCGGATTCGCCGTTCTCGACCATCACTGCAACAACGATTTTCGGGTTGTCGGCCGGGGCGAAGCCGACGAACAAGGCGTGGTCGCGATGACGTTCCTGCACCTTGGTGCGGTCGTATTTCTCGCCCTGCTTGATGGCCACCACCTGGGCCGTACCACTCTTGCCGGCGATCCGGTACTGCGCACCGATGGCGGCCTTGCGCGCCGTACCGCGCGCGCCGTGCATCACTTCCTGCATGCCGTGGTTGACGCGCTCCCAGTTGGCCGGATCGCGCAGCACGATGTTCGGCATCGGGTTTTCATCCACAGGCGCCTTGCCTTCAATGGTTCTGGCCAGATGCGGACGGTTCCACACCCCCTTGTTGGCCACCAGCGCGGTCGCCTGGGCCAGTTGCAACGGCGTTGCCTGCATGTAGCCCTGACCGATCCCGAGGATCAGCGTCTCGCCGGGGAACCACGCTTGCCGGCGCGTGGCGCGCTTCCATTCACGGGAAGGCATCAGGCCGGGAGATTCTTCGAACATGTCCAGCGAGACCTTCTGCCCGATACCGAACTTGTTCATATAGGCAGCGAGCCGATCAATGCCCACCTTGTGCGCCAGATCGTAGAAGTACGTGTCATTTGAACGCATGATCGCCGTGTCCAGATCAACCCAACCGTCGCCGGTGCGGTTCCAGTTGCGGTACTTGTGATCGTAATTGGGCAGTTGGTAATAGCCTGGATCGAATACCCGCGAGCCAGGCGTCACCGCACCGGTATCCAGCCCGGCAATCGCCACCGCAGGCTTGATGGTCGACCCCGGCGGGTAAAGTCCTCGCAGGATGCGGTTGAACAGCGGCCGGTCGATGGAATCGCGCAGCTCGGCATAGGCCTTGAAGCTGATGCCGGTGACAAACAGGTTCGGATCGAAGCTCGGCGCACTGACCATCGCCAGCACTTCACCGGTAGCCGGATCCAGTGCGACGACCGCGCCACGACGACCGCCCAGCGCGGCTTCGGCAGCCTCCTGAAGGTTGATGTCCAGGCTCAGGACGATGTCCTTGCCGGGGATCGGGTCGGTGCGCTTGAGCACACGCAGTACGCGACCACGGGCGTTGGTCTCGACCTCTTCGTAGCCGACCTGACCATGCAGCTCGGGCTCATAAAAGCGCTCGATACCGGTCTTGCCGATGTGGTGCGTGCCGCTGTAATTGATCGGGTCGAGGCTCTTGAGCTCTTTCTCGTTGATCCGTCCCATGTAGCCGACCGAGTGGGCAAAGTGCGGCCCTTGCGGATAATGCCTGACCAGTTGCGCAACCACTTCGACGCCCGGCAGGCGGAACTGGTTGACGGCGATCAGGGCGATCTGCTCTTCGCTCAGCTCGAACAGGATGGGCACCGGCTCGAACGGCCTACGCCCCTGCTTCATGCGCTTTTCGAAGATGATGCGATCGTCAGGGGTGAGCTGCAGGATCTCGACAATGGTGTCGAGCACGCTGGACCACTCGCCTGCGCGTTCACGGGTCATGCTGAGACTGAAACTGGGCCGGTTATCGGCGACCACAACGCCATTGCGGTCGTAGATCAGCCCACGGCTGGGCGGAATCGGCTGAACGTGAACGCGGTTGTTTTCCGAAAGCGTGGAGTGATACTCGTACTGGATGACCTGCAGGTAATACAACCGGGCAATCAGCACGCACACCAGCAACACCACCGCCATGGCACCGAACACGACCCTGCCGCGCACCAGGCGTGCGTCCTTTTCGTGGTCTTTGAGGCGGATCGGTTGAGACATTTAGGCCGTATTCACAGTAAAGACGATGCTACTTGTGATAAGGGTGCCCGGACAGGACCGTCCAGGCGCGATACATCTGCTCGCCGATCAGGATGCGCACCAACGGGTGCGGCAGGGTCAGCGGCGACAGAGACCAGCGTTGTTCACTGCGGGCACAGACTTCAGGTGCCAGCCCCTCGGGGCCGCCGACCATCAGGTTGACCGTGCGTGCATCGAGACGCCAGCGATCGAGTTCGACCGCCAACTGTTCGGTGCTCCACCGTTTGCCATGCACTTCCAGCGTGACAATCCGCTCGCCCGGCTGCACTTTTGCCAGCATCGCCTCGCCTTCCTGACGGATAAAGCGTGCGACGTCGGCGTTTTTGCCTCGGGTATTGAGCGGAATTTCCACCAGTTCCAGCGCAAGCTCGGAGGGCATCCGCTTGGCATACTCGTGCCAACCTTCTTCCACCCACTTGGGCATGCGCGAACCCACAGCGATCAGACGCAGACGCACATCAAAGCCTTATTCGTTGCCTGGTGTGTGGTGCGCAGCGCTGGCAGCACGGCTTTGCTCTGCACCCTGCCACAAGCGCTCAAGGTCGTAGAACTGGCGTGCGGCAGCGGTCATCACGTGGACGATCACATCACCAAGGTCCAGCAGGACCCAGTCGCTGTCACCCTTGCCTTCTTCGCTCAGGGACTTCAGGCCGGCAGCCTTGACCTTGTCACGGACGTTATCGACCAGTGCGTTCAACTGACGGTTGGACGTACCGGTGCAGATCAGCATGTAGTCGGCGATGCTGGTCTTGTCGCGCACGTCGATGGTCAGGATGTCGGCACCCTTGACCTCTTCAAGGGCTGCAATCGCAACATTGATGACTTCTTCACTGCTCATTTTTTGCTTTGTCATATAAAACTCATTCAGCTCGTATGTGTGGGACCGTCCAGACGCTTGTCGATCAAAGCAGTTTCAGGACGACCCATCAGTGTTCGGCGCGCGGTAAAGTCCGCGTGCATCGATATAGGCCAGTACCGCGTCTGGCACCAGAAAACGTACCGACTTACCGCTGGCCAGCAGTTGACGGATCTGGGTGGCAGACACCGATAAAGGCGTCTGCCAGACGAATGTAATCTGTCCACCCGGCCCTTTCAGGGCCTTGGGATCGCTGACTGCGCGGGCCGCCAGCAGATTGCGCATGGCATCCGGCGACTCGCTGTCCGCATCCGGGCGTTGCAGCACCACGATATGGCAGTGCTCCAGCAGTTCTTCCCATCTGTGCCAGGTCGGCAGCCCGCAAAAGGCATCCCAACCGAGCAACAGGAACAACTGGTCCTGAGGCGCCAGTTCGGCGCGCATCGATTCCAGTGTGTCGAGGGTGTACGACGGTTTGTCACGCTTCAGTTCACGGTCATCCACCGTCAGGGGCGACACACCCGCAACGGCGCTTTGAACCATCGCCAGACGATCCTCTGCGGTGACGCTCGGCATGTCACGATGCGGAGGCCTGGCGCTGGGCGTCAGGCGCAACTCATCGAGTTCCAGCAATTCGGCCACTTCGAGCGCACCGCGCAAATGACCGATATGAACCGGGTCGAACGTGCCCCCAAGCATGCCGATACGTCTGGGCAGCGCGGTCATGGGGCTATTCAAGTCAGGCTTGTCCGCGCAATTGGCCGTCACCGATCACGATGTACTTCTCGCAGGTCAGACCTTCAAGACCGACAGGACCGCGGGCGTGCAGCTTATCAGTAGAAATGCCGATCTCGGCACCCAGGCCGTATTCGAACCCGTCAGCGAAGCAGGTCGGCGCGTTGACCATGACCGAACTGGAATCGACCTCGGCCATGAATCGGCGCACCTGACTCTGGTGGTCCGAGACGATGGCGTCGCTGTGATGCGAGCCGTAGTGGTTGATGTGCTCGATGGCTTCATCCAGACCGGAGACGACGCGAATCGACAGAATCGCCGCCAGGTACTCGGTGTGCCAGTCGTCCTCGGTGGCCGGGATCACGTCGATCAAGTCACGGGTACGCTCGCAACCGCGCAACTCGACGCCCTTCTCGCGAAACTGCGCGGCCATCGACGGCAGAAAGTCGGCGGCAATGGTCTGATCGACCAGCAGGGTTTCCATCGCGCCGCAGATCCCGTAACGGTAGGTCTTGGCGTTGAAGGCGATCTTCTGCGCCTTGGCCAGATCGGCGTGGGCGCTGACATACACATGGCAGATGCCATCCAGATGCTTGATGACCGGCACACGCGCGTCGCGACTGACGCGTTCGATCAAACCCTTGCCGCCGCGCGGTACGATGACGTCCACGTACTCGGGCATGGTGATCAGCGCGCCAACCGCCGCACGGTCGGTGGTTTCGACCACCTGCACGACAGCAGCGGGCAGCCCGGCCTCGGCCAGACCGCGTTCGATGCAGGCCGCGATGGCGCGATTGGAATGAATGGCTTCGGAACCACCGCGAAGGATGGTTGCGTTTCCGGACTTCAGACACAGACTGGCAGCATCGATGGTCACGTTCGGACGTGACTCGTAGATGATTCCGACAACACCCAGCGGCACGCGCATCTTGCCGACCTGAATACCCGAAGGCCGATAGCTCATGTCGCGGATCGCACCGACCGGGTCTGCAAGCGCTGCAACCTGACGCAAGCCGATGATCATGCTGTCGATCCGGGCGGGGGTCAGCGCCAGACGCTCGAGCATGGCCGGCTCGAGCCCGTTCGCCTGACCATTGGCCAGGTCCAGCGCATTGGCGGCAGAAAGCTCGGCGCGGGCTTCGTCCAGAGCGGCGGCAGTGGCCTGCAGGGCGCGGTTCTTCTGCGCAGTGCTGGCACGACCGATCACTCGCGAAGCTTCGCGGGCGGCGCGACCCAGGCGGGTCATGTAGTCAAGAACGGACTCAGTCATTGGTCTCAGAGGTCTTGGCAAAGAGGAAAGCGGCTGATTATAGCTGTCGTGCCGTCCGAACGACAGCGCAGACAGGCGGATGGTCGATATCAGTGCGCAGATTTTTCGCCACAGCGACGGGTGTTACCGGCGGCAATGCGCAGACAGGCATCACGCACGGGCCTAACGACATGTCATGCGTCGGTCACGTTCAGAAACAACAAAGTGCCTAATCCAGACACATTCAGCTGCAATTAAAGTTGCGCTTGTTATCATCGGGCTCTTTCCCAATGTACCCGTCTGATTATGCCCACAGCCCTACCCGACCACTTCTTTCACCGCGATGCCCAGTTGCTGGCGCGCGATCTGCTGGGCAAGGTCATCCGTCACAAGGCAGGCGATCTGTGGCTGGCCGCGCGGATCATCGAAACCGAGGCTTACTACTGCGCCGAAAAGGGCAGTCATGCCTCGCTGGGCTATACCGAGAAACGCAAGGCGCTGTTTCTCGACGGCGGCCACATCTATATGTACTACGCGCGCGGCGGAGATTCGTTGAATTTCAGCGCCGAAGGGCCGGGCAATGCCGTACTGATCAAGTCGGCATTTCCCTGGACCGACGCGACCAGCGACGAAAACGCGTTGGCGCAGATGCAGTTGAACAACCCCGACGCCAGCGGTGCGATGCGCCCGGCGCAACGACTGTGCGCTGGCCAGACGCTGCTGTGCAAGGCGCTCGGCCTGAAAGTCCCAGTGTGGGACGCCAAGCGCTTCGACCCGCAGAGGTTACTGGTCGAGGACGTCGGTCAGACACCCGAACGCGTTATCCAGACCACCCGACTGGGCATTCCTGCCGGTCGCGATGAGCACCTGATGTATCGCTTCGTGGATGCCGGTTACGCCCGTTTCTGTACACGGAACCCTCTCAGACGCGGTCAGGTCGAAGGCCGCGACTACCTATTTCTCGATCAAGGAAACTGACCGATGGGCGATCTGCTCAATGGAATGACCGGCTGGCTGACCGCAAATCCTTCCTGGGTAGCTGTCGCAATCTTTTTGGTGGCCTTCACTGAATGCGTCGCGATCGTCGGGATCGTCGTGCCGGGCACGGTCATAATGTTTGCCATCGCCGCCTTGGCGGGCAGCGGCATACTGCCGTTGAGCGAAGTGCTATTACTGGGTTTTCTCGGCGGGCTGCTGGGTGACGCGGTGTCGTACTTCATAGGCCGGCGCTTTCATCAGAATATCCGTCAGTTGCCCGGCTTGCGCACGCACCCGGAGTGGATGGAAGGTGCGGAAAAATACTTCCACCGTTACGGCATCGCCAGTTTGCTGGTCGGACGTTTCATCGGTCCGTTGCGCCCGATGCTGCCGATGATCGCCGGTATGTGCGACATGCCGCTGCCGCGCTTCGTGGCGGTCAGCGTGCTGGCGGCGGCCGGCTGGTCGATTGCCTACCTGATGCCGGGCTGGGCAGCCGGCGCGGCCATTCGCCTGCCACTGCCGGAAGGCTTCTGGCCCGAGGCGGCCGTGGTCGGCGGCAGCCTGGCCGTGCTGTTCGGGTTGAGCATCCAGAGCAGTATTCGCCAGAAACGCTACGCAACCCGACTGATCTCCGCGCTCAGCCTGGTGCTGGTCGCGGCGCTGTTCTTCGGCTTTCCCTTGCTGGCCGACTTCGACAACGGCCTGATGACGCTCATCCAGGAACACCGCAGCGAAGCCACGCAGCACATCGTGGTCTTCGTCACCAGCATCGGCGATTTCAGGGCGCAGTTGCTGGCCGCCAGCCTGCTGATCATCGTGCTGGCGGTTGCCAGGCAATGGCGCCACGCAGCCTTTGCCCTGACCGCCACACTGGGCACCGCGATCGCCAACGGCGTCCTGAAAACGTTTTTCGCCCGCGCTCGCCCGGAGGTGCTGTTAGAGCCGCTGACGACGTACAGCATGCCCAGCGGCCACAGCTCGGCAGCCTTTGCGCTGTTCATGACCCTGGCAGTGCTGGCCGGACGCGGCCAACCCGTGCGCCTGCGCCTGACCTGGATGCTGGTCGCCGGTATTCCGGCCCTGGCAATCGCGCTGTCGAGGGTTTATCTGGGCGTGCACTGGCCCACCGACATTCTCGCGGGCATGCTTCTGGCGTTCTGCGTCTGTGCCGCCAGCCTGGCGTTCATCCAACGCAAGGACTCCCTGCCGGCCATGTCGGTGCGCGTCTGGTGGCTCGTTGTGCCAGCCATGACCGCACTGCTGGGTATCTTCGCCGTTCGTGCCCTGTCGCATGGGGTGCTGCGTTACCAGTATTGATCGACAGCACTGATCGCGCCCGCCCATGACGGGTGCGACACTTCTCAAATCTGGCACCTTGCCAGTGCTCTTTCGGGGCGTTGACTACACTCTCCAGTGACAGATGAGTGTGCAACGGCGTGATCGAAGGAGTGTTGATGTCTCCACTGGATGGTTATACGGCGATGCCCTCCCGGCAGCGCGGCGCAATCGGCCTGATGGCCGCGCTGACCATGGGCCTGGCGTTGCTGTGCACGCTGACCGTTATCGACAGCGGCAGGCTGTATCTGGAAAAGCGCTCGTTGCAGCGGGTTGCGGACATTGCCGCACTGGAAGCGGCGGGCCGTAGAGGAACGTGCAGCGGCACAGCGGCCACGGCGCCCGATTTCGCCAATCAGAGCGCCACTCGCAACGGTTTCACCCCCAATACCGATGGCCGCACCCTGGTGACTCGTTGCGGAACACTCACGGTGGACGTCGCGGGACCGCGCGTATTTGTCGCTGATTCGACGCAGGCGCTGGCTATCCAGGTGGTCGCGGCTCATCCGGTGCCGCGCAGCATTGCAGCCGGTATTGGCGCACTGTTCGAAAAAACGCCCTCCCCACCCAACGTCACGATCAGCGCCACCGCGGTTGCCGCCAGTGCCGCGCCGCTGGCGGCACTGACCATTCGCAGTGCGGCAGTCACCGTGGACAGCACCGGTGCCGCCCTCCTCAACCCGGTGGTCGGCAGCCTGTTGGGGGGCTCGTTGAACCTGAGTGTTGCCAACTGGCAAGGCATCGCCGACACCAACCTGAGCCTGCTGAGCTACCTGAACAGGCTGAAAACCGACCTCAGCCTGACGGCCGTGGGCTACAACGATGTACTCAACACCTCGGTATCGGTCAGTCAGTTGCTGCAGAGCGCAATCAATATCATCAGTCCGAACGCCACGCTGGGCGGTGCCGCCGCCATTCAGGGCCTGCAAGCCTTGAAGCTGGCCGCGGGAACGACCACCGTGCTGCTGGGGGATCTACTGTCGGTGCAGAGCGGCACGGACCTCGCCGCGCTGAATACCAATCTGCGGTTGATGGATCTGGTTCAGGGCCTCGCGCAACTGGCCAACGAAAAGACCGGTGTTCTGACCGCGACCCAGATCAATGTCGCCGGGCTGGCGCAGGTCACCACACGCATTCAGGTGATCGAGCCGCCTCAGTTGTCGGCCATCGGCGACCCGAGCAAAATCGACCCGCTCAACCCTCGAAACGGTGCAAACCGGATTTACGTGCGTACGGCACAAATGCGCGCGCTGGTGTCGATCAACCTGCCGGTGCTCGGCACGATAACCTCGCTGGCCAATACCGCAGGTTCGGTGATCGGCAGCCTCACGCCGATCCTCAACAGCGCATTGGGCCTGAATATTGCCGGGCTGGGGACCTCGGCCACCTGCGCGCTGGGACTGAACAGTTGCATGGTGACCGACTTCAAGTTTCTGACAGACAGCTCGTCAAACTCGGGCCCGAGAATCGACATGAGCCTGTCAATGGCCAGCGCCGACAGCTACGTCACCGGTTTTACCTGCACCAGCAACGCCAGCAAAACCCTCAACGTCAAGACCGACGCAGCGCTGCTCAGTGCCAAGATCGGCTGGATCGACAGTGCATCGGCCTTCCCCGCCAGCACTGATCCGGCGGCAATCACCGCACTGCCTCTGCCTGTCATCGATATCGGCACCAAAACCTGCCAGAAGATCGCTGGGCTGCTGGGCAATTGCACCGCCCGCACGCCTTTCGGGGGTGGCGGCATCGGCCTGACCTTCGACAATGTCAGCCAGTCGGCACTGGGCAGCTCGACGGTGACCAGTACGACGTTCAGCTCGCCCAACCTGCCGGAGATCAACAGCGCCCCGTATTACCTGACAGGCGTTGCGCACACCAAGCCGAGCACCTTGCTCAACGGCACGGCGTCAAGCGTCAAAGTGAATGTGTATAAACCGGCGACCAGCAATGTGCTGGGCAACGTCATCACCGGCGCGGCCACCACGCTGAGCAGCCTGACCCTGGCGCTGGACGCGATTGTCGATGACACCCTGACACGCTTGCTGACGTCGGTTGTCGACCCCCTGTTCGAACCGCTGGGCGTGAGCATGGGGGCTACCGACGTCGGCACCAACCTGAGTTGCAACCTGGGTCAGGCGACACTGGTCATTTAGCTGCCGGTCTGATCGGCGTTGAAGATCGGCAGCTCGATCTGGAATCGAGCACCCTCGCCGACGTTGGCGACGCTGAGCTGGCCGCCCATCTGGTCAACGATGCCATAACTGACGGACAAGCCCAGACCGGTGCCGACCCCCACCGGTTTGGTGGTGAAAAACGGCTCGAAAATGCGCTCCAGCAACCGCGGGTCAATGCCCCCGCCATTGTCCTGAACCGCCAGGCGGATGATGTTTTCATCGCGTTCTGCCTCGACGCTGATCCACGGCTGGAAATCGCGGTCCTTTTCCCGACGCGACAACAAGGCATCACGGGCATTGACCATCAGGTTGATCAACACCTGCTCAAGTTGATCGACATGGCCACGAACCTGCACCGCGTCGATCATCGCGCCGACCCGTAACTGCACGGCCTTGCCTTTCATGCCTTCAGCCAGCATCGAGATCGTGCCTTCCACCGCCTGGGCCGGATCGAACAACTGCTCCTCTACCTCAGAGCGGCGACCGAATACCCGCATATGATCGACCACCCGGGCGGCACGCTGCACCTGGGTGTCGATGCGATTGAGTTTTTCGGTGAGGTATTCGATGTCCACATCACCCCGGCCCAGACGCTTGAGAACGTTGACCACGGCCATGCGCATGACGTTGAGCGGCTGATTGATCTCGTGGGCCAGACCGGTGGACATCTCGCCAAGCGTTGCCATCTTCGCGCTCTGATTCAACTGCATGCGCGAGCGACGGACATCGGTGTTGTCACGGCCTACCGCCTGCACTTCGACCAGTTTGCCGTGTTCATCGAATACTCCCCGGTCGGCCCATATCCACCAGGCATACTCGCGTCCCGGCAGCTCGATGCAGATTTCTTCGGTACTCACCGGCGCCTCCGGAGTCAATTGACCGATACGCCGGATGAACGCCTCGCGCTGCTCGGCCGACAGCCAGTCGCCCAGGTTGATCCCGGTCAGTTGCTCGGGTGTGCACTCCATATAATTGGCCAGCGGCCGGTTGCCGAAACTCAACACCAGATCCGGCGTGTAGCGGCAGATCATGGCCGGCGAATCCTCGACCAGAATGCGGTAACGCTCCTCGCTGCGTCGTATATGCTCGGCGGCCAGGGTGGCCTCGGTCACGTCCAGCCACAGCCCCACCGCCTCCACCGGCATGCCAAGGTCGTCACGCAGCAATCGCGCCTCGTCCAGCAGCCAGTGGTATTGACCGTTCCGGTTGCGCAATCTGAACCGGCGACTGACGAATCCTTCGCGCAGCAGTTGGCGGTTACGCTCGAACCAGATGTCGTGATCTTCGGGATGGATGTATCCCGCCAGTTGCCCATCGACGCAATCGGCCAGCGTCCAGCCCAGCAAAGGCGTGAGGCTGTCGCTGAAAAAGGTTGGCTCCAGATTGCCGCGATCGTAACGCTGCACGTAAATCACCGCTGGCGAACTGGCAATCAGGTTATCCAGCCGGGCATGGGCGGCAGCGGCCTCGGTTTCCTGACTCTTGATATCGCTGACATCCAGCATGAACCCCAGCACACGCTGAACCTGCCCTCGGATCAACGCCTGCCCCTGGATACGAAACCAGAGGGTTTCCTGGGCGGGATCGCTTTGCGCCAGACGCACACAGAGCAACAGCGGTGTGCCCTTGTCGCGTAACTGCGCGAGGCGACTGGACAGTTCCTGTCGATCGGCGGGATGAATCAGCGCCAGCCAGTCCTGACGCGACAGGCTCTCGACCTGGTCGCCCAGACGCAGACTGCGAGCCAACTGCGGCGCCAGCAAAACCTCGTCACGATCAGGCACCAACTCCCACCATCCGGTGCCCAGCAGGTCCTGAAGCACTGCCAGGCGTTCGACATGGTGACGGTTGGTCTGCTCGGACAGGCGAAAAAGCACCGGCCCGGCCAAGGCCGAGCACAGGTTCAGCCACTCTCGCTCACCAAGGTCCGGAGCCTGCTGCTGCGCGTTATAAAATCCGAACATCAGCCAGGCCTTGGCAACGTTATCGCGACTGTGGGGGATCAGAAAACCGTCAGCGTTGCCGAAAGCACTTTGCAGCGCCCCCTGATCGACACCGCCGTCAAACCTCAGCTGTCGCGTAGCGTCGGCGTTGAATCGATCCAGCGCGGAGCCCAACCGCTGCCCGACCTGCCACAACTCGGGCGCCGTATGGGCGCTGTACTGACAATACACGCGCCAGCCAACACCGCCGACCTCGGGCAACACCAGCGCTACACAGGGGATGCGCCACAGCTGCGCGAGTTCCTCCAGTTGCTCGCTCACCACCGCAGTCAGGCGGTCGACGCTGCACCCTCGCACACGCTCGGCCATTTGCCCGGCGAACCGCAGGCACTGCTGACGGCTGCGTGCGGCACTGGCCTCCTCCATCAGGTCGCTGATATCCAGCAATTGCAAGAGCCAGCCCTTGCCATGCGCCTGCACCCAGCCTCGGGCGTGCAAGGTGTGTGCGTCGGCACTCTTGAAGTCCAGGTCGAGCATGTGCCCCAGCCAGTCACGCGGCACGCCTTCGATGACCAGCGCGCTATTGGGTAACAGCAGACTCATCAATCGCTGGGCAGCCGGCAGTGGCGCAGCCATGTCCAGGCGGGCAAGCAAGTGCGGGCTGATGCTTTGGATGCGGCCCTCGTCATCCAGCAGCAGATAGAGGTCCGCACCGATCGGACCGGGCTCGCTCGATACGGGCAAGGGCTGCGGCACTTGTGTTGCTTCACCACGGCCCAGCCAACGGCTCAAACGATTCTTTTCAAGGGACAAGTTGCAGACTCGCTTGTGCAGTCAGGTTGCTCGGCAAGCGCGGGACCTCCCCGATACCAGGGAGGGTCAGCAAGGGCAGAACCTGAGCCAGTCGGGCCTTGGGGTACTGGATGGTCACTGTCAGAATGCCTGCGCTGTAAGTCACGCTGGTGTAGCTGACATTGAAGCCCAGCGCTGGAGGTATCCACGACAACTGGTTCATGACCACACTCTGGGCCTGACTCTTCAACACCTCGTTATAGCCAGTAACTGTCGGACTGAGGGCAACACTTCTGCGCACCGCTTCACTGGCGGCGGCATTGAATGACTGGACCATGAGCAACGGCAGGCTATAACTCACCATGCCGTAGAACACGGCAAAGAAGATAACGAACACCGCAGAGAATTCAATAGCAGCAGCCCCGTGTTGACGGCGGGGCAAGGTATGTTGCGGAACTGTTTTCATATCGACGTCTACCCTGACATGTACTGCATCAACACAGCATAGATTCTTTCCCGATAACAGGATGTCTTCGGCGTGATGAAATTATTTTTCCTACTGATATGGTTTGCAATTTGCGCCGAACAGGATGCGCGTTGCAAGCAGATTTCCAACGGGCTGACACTCGGCGCAGCAGCGCTGGCTATTATCTACCTGGCTTTGACCGGTATGACCTGGCTCGGCTCGCCTGCGCTGGAGGCCTTGCTGGCCGTGACCCTGGCATGGGCGCTGACATTGCCAGGCTATGCCCTCGGCAAGTTGGGCGCCGCAGACGTCAAACTGATGACGGCATTGGCGCTGGCCTCAAACAGTGCTTACCTGCTGTGTACGTTTATTGGCGCCGGCCTCACCATGGCAGCCTGGCTTATCGTCGGAAAGAGTAGCTGGCCTCATACGCAGCAATGGGTTGCGCAACGCTACCGGTATATGAACCCCGGCACGCCAGATAAATATCCTTTTTCACCTTTTTTATTCGCAGGTTTACTCCTGAGCACAGCACTGCTCCATTAGTCGAATAACGGCACGGGAATATTTTAATGCTATGTACATAGTCAGGAAGTACGACTACGGTTAAGTCATGGCTATGGCGTACTGTCAGCAATACCCGCACCGATTGAATGACGCCGAATCATGGTTTGCTGAATGGATCGGGGCGCCGTCGAAGGCCCCCCAATAGCATGGAGTCGCCTGTGGATAATTACCCGCTCACGAAAGTTCTGGTGGTCGATGACCAGCCCCTTATCGTTGAGGAGCTCTGCGAGTTTCTGGAGAGCAGCGGCTATGAGTGTGTGCGTTGCTATTCAAGCCTGGAAGCCATCGAGCGTTTCAGTGCTGACGGCACCATCGGCATCGTACTCTGCGATCTGGAAATGCCCGGCATGAACGGGATCGAGATGGTCGAAGCGATGAAGATGACCGGCGGCAAGACGCATCTGTTCGAGGCCATCATGCTGACCGGCGAGGCCGAGAAAAAAGACGTCATCAAGGCGCTTCGGGCCGGCATCGCTGATTACTACCAGAAGCCGGTCGATCTGGAAGAGTTGCTCGAAGGTGTGCAGTTGCAGGTCCAGGCGCTGAACGAGCGGCAGAAAAACCGTCAGCAGCTGGGCCTGCTCAACGAAAAGCTTCAGTTTTTGGCCGCGTCCATTGATGATCTTTATCAGAACCTGGACAGCGTCCAGAACAGGCCTCAGCCCGAACGAAAAGCGCGTGACGGTGTGGCGCGTGAGGTGCAGATGCCGGTGGCTCTGGCCAAGCTGTCACCTCGCCAGCTTGACGTAGCGCGCCTGGTCAGCACCGGACTGACCAATTATCAGATCGCCTGCGAACTGGGGATTACTGAAAACACGGTGAAACTCTATGTGTCGCAAGTGCTGCGCCTGACGCACATGCATAACCGCACGCAGCTGGCATTGGCATTTTCACCGGGCAAATCGGCGGAGCGGCAAAGACTGATCGAAAGCCAGGGCTGAATGGAACTCAGGCTTCGATCTCGCTCAGCACGACGTGAAAAGGCACATCGACCAGCACCGAATACACTTGATTGCGGCCTGCGTGCTTGGCGCAGTACAACGCCGCATCGGCCTGGGACGCAAGGCTCAGGCTGTCGTCATTGGCACCGAGCGAAACCACCCCGGCGCTGAAGGTGCAGAACAGGTCGACGGGCTGCGCCGGGTAATGGATCTCGGCAAAGCGCTGGCGGATGTCATCCAGCACCCTATGAGCGCTTTGAATGTCGGTGTCCGGCATGACAATGGCAAATTCCTCACCGCCGTAACGACCGATGAAGTCGGTTTTGCGCAGGCGTTGCTTGAGAAACAGCGCAAGGCTCTTGATGACACGATCCCCCATCGGGTGACCGTGGCTGTCATTGACCCTCTTGAAGTGGTCGATATCAAGCATGGCAAAGCACAGCGGCTTGCCTTCACGTCGCGAACGAAAGCAGCAATCTTCCAGCAGTTGCAAAATGTGCGTGTGATTGTAAAGCCCGGTCAGGCTGTCGCGGACCATGCGCGCCTTGAGGTTGCGGGCCCTCGCGGCACGGTTGCGCACAGTGGTGATGAGATGACGGGGTTTGATCGGCTTGGTCAGGAAGTCGTCGCCGCCTTCGCTCATGGCATCGAGCTGCTTGTCCTGATCGTCTTCAGCCGACAGATAAATGATCGGCACACTGACGTAACGGTCGTTATGGCGAATGACCTTGGCCAGCTCCGTGCCGGTACACCCCGGCATGTACATGTCGAGGATGATCAGGTCCGGCTGAAACTCGGCCAGCTCGGACATTGCCTGAATCGGGTCGAGCAACACCCGCGTAACGATTCCGGCAGCGTTCAGAACACGCTCGGTGTGCAGCGCCTGCGCGCGGGAATCGTCGATGATCAGCACTTTATAGGGCTCGTATTGAGCCACGCAGGTCAGGACTTCAATTTTTTCCAGCAGACTCGACGCTTCCAGCGCGCCGGTCAGAAACTCCTCGCCACCGGCCCTGACTGCGGCCAGGCGGGTGGGCGTATCGGTTTCATTGAGGCTGAAAAACAACAGCGGAAGTTTCTGCTCCAGCCCTTCCTGAGCCTGGGAGGCCAGTTCGAGCCCCTTGCCGGGCCCGCTGAAATCGACATCCATGACAATCGCCGCCGGATGCCGCTGGGCCATCGCCCGCTGAAACTCGCCGACATTGTGCAGCGACAGCGCCGCCAGCCCGAAAAACTCCAGCTGCTTGGCCAGACGCTCGGCCCGCTCGTGATCATGAAGCACCACATAGACGGGCTTGCGCAACGGTGGCAGCGTCGTTTGCTCAAAACGGTCGCCGTGTCGCAGCCCGGTTCGGGAAAGGCGTTGCATCAGACGATTGAGATCGGTGATGACCCGGCTGTTGAGGCGACCGCGATTGGCTTCCACCGCATCGAGCGCCTGGCTGATCTCCTGCGCCAGCGCGCTATGTTCGGCCTGCTCGAAGCGTTCGGCAAAGCGCGAAAGACGCAGCGTGGACTCCTTGAGCTCGGCCATATCGCCAATCGACCACTCGGCCTTCTGCAGACGTTGCCACGTCTCCAGAATCTGGCGCGCCTGGTGAATGACCCTCTGGGCAAAGTGGTGCTTCAGGCGGTCTCGGCTAGGGTCTTCGGGGTCGGTCATATTCAGACTACTGTGGTTTTGCTGAGCGATACGGCTGATGGCGCTATGCTAGCACCTCCGTTACAACAGAACAGTGTCGCAAGTCACTTATTTGACAACAGTTTGATGGCGCATAGCCATTATGCAAAATCAATCGGTGCATAGACTGCGCCTATCAACGTTACAGTTCAAATCTCAAGATAATGTCTGCCAGCCGCACCTTGAGGTAAGGTTGCGGTCGAACGCCTCGTGAAGCATTCAACTCAAGATCGAAAGGACCCTACCATGCTGGATTGGAAGAACCGCGCAGGCAGCGCGGGTGCGCGCACCGCAGACACTTCATCGACCAAACGCCGCGGTTACCTGGGTAACCTGTTCTATAGTCGCGCGCTGGGCGCCCTGATCTTGATCTACCTGCTGGTGGCACTGGCAGTCGGCTGGTACTGGAGCAAGGAACCTGCGCTGTTCCCGGTACAGCAAAACGCCCAGGCTGCCGCCGAGCGTGAAGGCAAACAGATGGTCATCGGTTACACGACGGTTGAAACGCTCAAGACCGTGGCGGGCACGTTGCTTAACAAGCCCGGTGGCTACCTGTCCAACGACCGCATGCCACCGGGCCTGTGGCTGGACAACATCCCGAGCTGGGAATACGGCGTGCTGGTTCAGGTGCGTGACCTGAGCCGTGCGCTGCGCAAGGACTTCGCGCGTTCCCAGTCGCAATCGGCTGAAGATGGCGACCTGGCGCGTGCCGAGCCGTTGTTCAACTTCAATAATCGCAGCTGGGTCCTGCCTTCCAGCGAATCGCAGTACGCCGAGGGGATCAACTCCCTGAGCCGCTACCAGGCACGTCTGTCCGATCCGAACCAGAAAGGCGCGCTGTTCTATGCCCGCGCCGACAACCTGAACAACTGGCTGGGCGATGTCGGCACCCGTCTGGGCTCGCTGTCGCAGCGCCTGTCGGCCAGCGTTGGCAGGGTCAAACTCAACAGCACGCTGAAAACCGAAGCTGCTGTTTCGGTCAAGCCCGGTGAAGTACCGCAGGTCGATGAGGAAATCGTCGAAACGCCATGGCTGGAAATCGACAACGTGTTCTACGAAGCACGTGGTCAGGCCTGGGCGCTCTCGCACCTGCTGCGCGCCATCGAGGTTGATTTTGCCGACGTACTGGCGAAAAAGAACGCGACGGTCAGCGTGCGCCAGATCATTCGTGAACTGGAGGCCTCGCAAGAGCCAATGTGGAGCCCGATGATTCTCAACGGCAGCCCGTTCGGCGTGTTCGCCAACCACTCGCTGGTCATGGCCAACTACATTTCGCGTGCTAACGCCGCAGTCATTGACCTGCGCCAGCTGCTGAATCAAGGCTGATGTCCATACCTGCCAACGAGGCCGCGCATCGCGCCGCCTCGGATGCCGAGCAGATCGCCTGGGTCGACGAACAGGATCGGCTGCTCGGTTCACTGGTCCGCGCCGACCTGCGTGAACGCGGGCTGATTGGACGCGGCACTTATATCCTGCTGTTCAACAGTCTGGGTGAGCTGTGTGTGCACCGACGCACGCTGAGCAAGGCGATCTATCCCGGCTACTGGGATGTAGCCGCAGGCGGAATGGTCCAGGCGGATGAAAGCTATGCGGAGTCTGCTGCGCGCGAGCTGGAAGAAGAACTGGGGGTCAGTGGCGTGCCGCTGCAGGCCCACGAACAGTTTTTCTTCGATCAGCCGGGCAACCGGCTCTGGTGTGCAGTGTTTTCAGCCGTGTGGGACGGCCCTTTGAAACTGCAACCTGAAGAGGTGCTGGAAGCGCGCTTCATGCCCGTCGTCGAAGTTCTGCAACAGGCTGAGCACAATCCCTGGTGCCCCGACTCCCTGGCGGCGCTGAAACGCTACCTGAAACAGATAGAGAACGAGCAGTAAGCGAGTGTTCAGAAATTGGCGCATTCAGCCCCTTAGCAACCGGCCGGTTTGCCGTTACACTGCGCGACCTTTTCAAACTGAACCGGCCCTGCCGTTTCAGTAGCGCTGCCCCTGCCAGAGTGGGGCTTCGCGGTCGATGGCTCATACGAGCCCGACCCATCTTCAGTCCTCAACAAGAGGATTTTTGCGTGGCTAAAAAAGCCGCTTCTCTCGCTGCCCTCGGTGGCCTGGTATTTTCAACCGACGCAGGGCGCCACTGCCCCGATTGTCGTCAACCCGTTGCCGAGTGCACCTGCAAACAGACGGCCATCCCCGAAGGTGACGGCATTGCCCGTGTACGTCGTGAAAGCAAGGGCCGTGGCGGCAAGACGGTTACCACCATCAGCGGCGTCCCGCTGGCCGAAGAGCCGCTCAAAGAGCTGGCCAAGGCCCTCAAGCAGCGCTGCGGCACAGGCGGATCGCTCAAGGAAGGCGTGATCGAGATTCAAGGCGATCACGTCGAACTGCTGTTGGCCGAGCTGATCAAAAAAGGCTTCAAGGCTAAAAAGTCCGGCGGCTGAACCCGCGAATCAAATCGTCATTTCCACTCATTACAATGCGCGCAGCTGGCTACTGGCTGGCGCTACGACTTCTTTATAGGGGACTTCGATGTCCGTACGACGCACACGCAAAGACGATGGCAGCCAATGGACCGTTGCGGACAGCCGCAGCGTTTATGGCATTCGCCATTGGGGCGCGGGTTATTTTGCAATCAACGAAGCGGGGCGCGTTGAAGTCCGTCCCAACGGGCCGGACAGCTCGCCCATCGACCTTTACGAACAGGTCGACAACCTGCGCAAGAGCGGCCTCTCGCTGCCTTTGCTGGTGCGTTTCCCGGACATCCTGCAAGACCGCGTGCGTCAGCTGACCGGCGCGTTCGACAGCAACATTGCGCGCCTGGAATACCAGAGCAAATACACCGCGCTGTACCCGATCAAGGTCAACCAGCAGGAAGCGGTGGTGGAAAACATCATCGCCACGCAGAACGTCTCCATCGGCCTGGAAGCGGGCTCCAAGCCTGAACTGATGGCTGTGCTGGCACTGGCGCCGAAAGGCGGCACCATCGTCTGCAACGGTTACAAGGACCGTGAGTTCATCCGTCTGGCGCTGATGGGCCAGAAGCTGGGCCACAACGTGTTCATCGTCATCGAGAAAGAATCCGAAGTCGAACTGGTGATCGAAGAAGCCGCCGAGCTGAAGGTCGCCCCCCAGGTCGGCCTGCGTGTGCGTCTGTCTTCCCTGGCATCGAGCAAATGGGCGGATACCGGTGGCGAAAAATCCAAGTTCGGCCTGTCGGCAGCGCAATTGCTGTCGGTGGTCGAGCGTTTCCGCATGGCCGGCCTGGATCAGGGCATCCGCCTGCTGCACTTCCACATGGGCTCGCAGATCGCCAACCTGGCCGACTATCAGCATGGTTTCAAGGAAGCGATCCGTTACTACGGCGAACTGCGCAAGCTCGGCCTGCCGGTGGACTACATCGATGTCGGTGGTGGTCTGGGTGTCGATTACGACGGTACGCACTCGCGCAACGCCAGCTCGATCAACTATGACATGGACGACTACGCAGGCGTCGTGGTCGGCATGCTCAAGGAATTCTGCGACGCGCAAAGCCTGCCGCACCCGCATATTTTCTCGGAAAGCGGCCGCTCGCTGACCGCCCACCACGCCATGCTGGTGGTTCAGGTGACCGACGTCGAAAAACACAACGACGAAGTCCCGGAAATCGCCGACAAGGCCAGCCTGCCGGAAACCGTGCAATGGCTGGTCGACCTGCTGGGTCCGACCGACATCGAGATGGTCACCGAAACCTACTGGCGCGCCACGCACTACATGAGCGACATCGCGGCCCAGTACGCCGACGGCAAGATCAGCCTGTCGGAAAAGGCACTGGGCGAGCAATGCTACTTCGCCGTCTGCCGCCGTCTGTACAACTCGCTGAAAGCCCGTCAACGCTCCCATCGTCAGGTGCTGGACGAGCTCAACGACAAGCTGGCCGACAAGTACATCTGCAACTTCTCGGTGTTCCAGAGCCTGCCGGACACCTGGGCCATTGGCCAGGTACTGCCGATTCTGCCCCTGCACCGCCTGAACGAAGAGCCGGTGCGCCGCGCCGTGCTTCAGGACCTGACCTGCGATTCGGACGGCAAGATCAAGCAGTACGTCGATGAGCAGAGCATCGAGACCAGCATGCCGGTGCATTCGCTGAATGAAGGCGAAGACTATCTGCTGGGTATCTTCCTGGTGGGTGCCTACCAGGAAATTCTCGGCGACATGCACAACCTGTTCGGTGATACCGACTCGGTGAACATCTACCAGAACCCGGACGGCAGCGTTTACCACGCCGGCATCGAAACCCACGACACCATCGAAGACATGCTGCGCTACGTGCACCTGTCGCCGGAAGAACTGATGACCCATTACCGGGACAAGGTCGCCAGCGCCAAGATCACCCCACGCGAGCGCACCTACTTCCTCGATGCCTTGCGCCTGGGGCTGACCCGCTCGTCCTACCTGTCGTCCTGATCCTTGCGCGGAGCCAGATCTGACTGCTTATCATGCCAATGCTCCGCATTGGCATGCAGAGGCGTGCGTAACCATCGCCGCCCATGCTCCGCGCTCATACAGCCCACCCACTCGACGTAATCCCCCACCGACACCTGCTGTAGGCAACGTCCTGTTCTACCTGCAGACCTCTACCCTGCCCGGCTTCTGCGCGAGAATCCGCGGTCGCATTCCCGGTAGAGAAACCCTCCATGCCCGACCCCGCCAGCGCGCCGTTCTTTCATCTGGAGATTGCAAGCCTGCAGCGCCGTTTCACCGTCGTATCGTTCAGCGCAACCGAAGCGATCAGCCAGCCGTATACCATTGAGCTGGAAATCCTCGGCGACGGTTTCGATCTGGACCTCACCAGGCTGATGTACCAGCCTGCCTGGCTGAGCTGCGGTGGCGAGCAGGGTTTTCCGGGGCAGAGTTTTCAAGGGCAGGGCTTTCACGGTCAGATCCACGGCGCGACACGCAAGCATTACCACCCCGGCCCGGCCTGCTACACGCTGCTGATGGGGCCTCGACTGGCCTGCCTCGGGCTGCGCCACCACTCGCGTATCTTTCAACACATGACTGCCACGCGGATCATTGCCCAGGTGCTGGAAGAACATGGTTTGAGGAACACCTTCCGCTTTGACCTGCAGACAGAATGCATCGAGCGCGAAAGCTGCGTGCAGTACCAGGAATCCGACCTGCAACTGGTCCAGCGGCTGTGTGCAGAAGAAGGCATTCACTACCATTTCGTCCACTCACGTCGCCGCCACCAGTTGGTATTTGGCACCATCCCTTGGGAAGCCGGGTTCACAGCACCTGCCCCGGCACCGCGTCCCTGCATTGCGCCTCTGCAGCGTGGCTGGATCATCGGTCGCGACGGCGAACCGGCAAGGACCGATGCGTCAGGCCGGTTGCACGTGCGCCTCGAATGGGACTGGCAACACCCGGAAGGCCCCCATGCTGGCTGCTGGCTGCATCTGGCTGCGGGGCTGGATGTCGAATGTCGGGGTGGGATGTCGGTGATAGTGAGCTTTTGCGCAGACGATAAACGCCCGCCGCAGATCAGTGGCTGCCTGTCAGCGCTGGCAGATGACGGCTGCCACAGGCGTGATCAAGCACCCGCCGATAACGTTGAGATGCACCTTGACTGGCAGGCGATCACCGGGCCAGACCGACGACTGCAACTGGCGAACGGGACCCGCATAGAACTGGCTGAAGGCAGCACACTGATCGTCGACGCCGGGCCGAGCAAGGTACAGATCGACGACAGCGGTCTCACGCTGAGCAGCCCGCGCATCAGCTTCGCCAACAAAGCGGATGGCAAATCGAGTGATCCACACGCCATTGAATGACGTAGCAGCAACTGTGCGGCACTGGGATGAAGCGTGATGGTCTCAGGCATATCCGACTCACCTTCCAGAGCCCCTCCGCCATGATCCGAGTGATTTTCCTGACACTGATGACCGGTGCCGTACTGGCAGCCTTGTCCGGTTGCTCGCCTTTGAAGCTGCTCAATACGTTGAACCCCAGCGGGCCTGTCGATCATGTCTACAACCTGGCGTACGGGCCGGATCCACGCAATACGCTGGATATCTACACGCCCAAGGCGAAACCGGCCAAGGCACCGGTCGTGGTGTTTTTCTATGGTGGCAGCTGGAACAGCGGCTCGAAGGCCGATTACGCGTTCGTCGGCGAAGCGCTGGCTGCGCGAGGCATGGTGGTGGTTATCGCCGACTACAGGCTGTATCCACAGGTACGTTACCCCAGCTTTCTGGAAGACTCGGCCAAGGCGCTGGCCTGGGCGCACAAACATGCGAACACCTACGGTGGCGACCCGAGCCGCCTGTACGTGATGGGCCACAGCGCGGGTGCCTACAACGCCGCAATGCTCGCGCTTGACCCGCGCTGGCTGGCTCGTGAAGGCTTGTCCCCCTCCATCCTCAGCGGCTGGATCGGACTGGCCGGGCCTTACGACTTCCTGCCCATCGAGAACCCGGACGTGAAGCCGGTGTTCTTCTTCCCGAATTCACCGCCAGACTCGCAACCCATCAACCACGTCACGTCCAGCGCGCCACCGGCATTGCTGATGGCCTCGAACACCGACTCGCTGGTCAACCCAAAGCGCAACACCGGCGGCCTGGCCAGGTCGCTGCGTGAAGCCGGCGTGCCGGTGCGAGACTTGTATTTCTCGCGCACCAATCACGGCACGCTGGTCGGCGCATTTGCCAGATTGCTGAGCGGTCTGGCCCCTGTGATCGATGAGGTGGACATGTTCGTCAGCCACACCCCGCAAATGGCGTCGGACAAGAACGGAACCGGGCAGAAGGCTCAGTGAACGAACCAGCCGTCGCTGCGCGTCAGCCGCCAGGCAATGAACCCAAGGCTCAGGCCGCGCAGCAGGGTAAAGGCCAGGAACGTCAGCCATAGGGCGTGGTTGCCGTGGCTGGCAGCCAGATAAGCCAACGGCGCGATGCCCGCTGCGCTGAACAGCATCGCGTTGCGCATTTCCCGCGCACGGGTAGCACCGATGAACAGGCCGTCCAGCAGGTAGCTCCAGACGGCCAGCAACGGCATCAGTGCCAGATACGGCAGATACGTCATCGCGGTGGCGCGTACTTCCGGGATATCGGTCTGCAGGCTGACGAAGCCATGCCCAGCCACCAGAAAGAACAGCGCAAACACCATGCTGGAAATCAATGACCAGCCTCCCGCAACCACCAGGGAGCGTCGCAACGTATCCCGGTCCCGCGCGCCGATGGCATGGCCACACAGCGCTTCTACCGCATGCGCCAGCCCATCCAGGGCATGGGCAGTCAACAGCAGGCCGTTGAGCAACAAGGCATTGGCAGCAACCGTCGCATCCCCCAAACGAGCGCCCTGCACGGTGATCAGGAACATCACCGATTGCAGCGCGAGTGTGCGCAAAAAGATGTCCCGGTTGACCGCCAGCAGGGGCCGCCAGTTACTCCATAGCCGCAAGGCCGACCAGACGATCCGGCCCGGCCAGGCGCGCAAGGTGTTACGTGCCAGCAGCAGACCGAGCACCACGCCAGTCCACTCCGCGAGTACCGACGCACGCGCCGAACCGATCACGCCCCAGTCCAGCCCGATGACGAACCACAGATTGAGAACGATGTTGACCGCATTGGTCAGCAACAGAATGGCCAGTGGCGCCCGCGCGTTCTGCGCGCCAAGAAACCAGCCGACCAGCGCATAACTGGCCAGCGCCGCAGGCAGGCCGAACAGTCGGGTGTGGAAGAAATCCAGTGTCATTTGCTGCAAATCGGCAGACGGCTGCATCATCGTCAGCGCCAGATGGCTGAAAGGCAAGGCGATCACACCCAGCAATACCGCCAGCCCGACGGCCAGCAGCAACCCCTGCAACAGAATGCGGCGCAACGCTGCGCTATCACTGCGCCCTGCCGCCTGTGCGGCAAAACCGGTGGTGCCCATGCGCAGAAAGCCCATCGCCCAGGCGAGAAAGGTATACAGCGTAGAGCCCACCGCCACAGCGCCCAGCTGATGGGCGTGGGGCAAATGACCGATCACCGCGCTGTCGACCAGCGCCACCAGCGGCACGGAAATATTCGACAGAATCATCGGCGTCGCAAGCGCCCAGACACGACGATGGGTTGAGCGATGACGCCAGTCAGTGAACAACGTAGACATGAGAACTCCCGGCAAGGCGGGCATTGTAGCCAGATCAAACGCAGGGTGTCCCAGCGTTTCGATACGTCCGGAAACGGCACTCATGCCTCGAAAGCGGCAGCGTTATCATTCAGCACGCTCCACTGTAGCGTGAGGAACGATAGTCAACTGTCTAACTTTTTGGGGTCAGTCCACAGCGTGTGAATGCATTTCGTGACGCTCTGCGTCACCCGCTGCATGCCAACGCGCAATGGCACGATAGTCAGTCCGCTCGATATGTGACCTTACTGGTCAATCTGACAGTAATACTTGTCATCACGACTGTTATATAGTCGCATCCTCTCTACCGTTGCCGATGAGTGCCCCCATGTTAAACAAAGGATTGTTTCTGGCTTGCGCGCTTGCGCTGTTGAGCGCCTGTGATTCTTCTTCCACGGATAAACCCGCGCCCGCCACGGCCCCCACGACCCAGGCAACGGTCAACGACAAAAAGCCCAAACCCGCAGTCGACCTAGCCGCGCTGAGCAAGCGCTACGCAGGCCGCGAACTGACGGTCATCGACGTGTCGGAAATCCAGGTCGACGGCGCAAGCACCCTGTCGGTGAGCTTCTCGGTCCCGCTCGACCCCGAACAGAAATTCGACGAAAAACTTCACCTGGTGGACAGCAAGAACGGCAAGGTCGACGGTGCCTGGGAACTGTCGGATAACCTCATGGAATTGCGCCTGCGCCACCTGGAGCCGCAGCGCAAACTGGTCCTGACCGTCGATGCCGGTCTGCTGGCCGTCAACAAGGCCAAACTTGCCGCCGAATACATCAGCCGCCTGGAAACCCGCGACTTGCAGCCCTCGGTCGGTTTCGCCAGCCGTGGCAGCCTGTTGCCGACCCGTCTGGCCGAGGGCCTGCCGGTGATCGCGCTGAACGTCGACAAGGTGGATGTCGAGTTCTTCCGCATCAAACCCGACTCGATGCCGAATTTCCTCGCCCAGTGGGACGGCGCGTCGAGCCTGTCCAGCTACAGCTCCGAAGAACTGCTGCCCATGGCCGAACTGGTCTACAGCGGCCGCTTCGACCTCAAGCCCGCGCGCAACACCCGTGAAACCCTGCTGCTGCCGATTGCCGGTATCAAGCCCCTGCAACAGCCAGGTGTTTATCTGGCGGTGATGCGCGCCTCGGGCACCTACAGCTACTCGCAGCCGGCCACCCTGTTGACGCTCAGTGACATCGGCCTGTCGGTGCACCGTTACAGCAACCGTCTGGACGTCTTCACTCAAGCGCTCGAGGGTGGCAAGGCGCTGAGTGATATCAGCGTCGATGTGTATGACGACAACGGCAAGGTCGTCGCCCAGGGCAAGACCGACAGCGACGGCCACGCGCAACTGCCATTGCCGGCCAAGGCTGCCGTGGTACTGGCGCACAAGGACGAACAGACCAGCATGCTGCGCCTCAACAGCTCGGCACTGGACCTGGCCGAGTTCGATATCTCCGGCCCGCAGGCTCACCCGCTGCAGTTCTTCATCTTCGGCCCGCGCGACCTGTATCGCCCCGGCGAAACCGTGCTGCTCAACGGCCTGCTGCGCGACAGCGACGGCAACACCGTCAAGCCGCAGCCCATCACCGTCGAAGTGCGCCGTCCCGATGATCAGGTCAGCCGCAAATTTGTCTGGGAAGCCGACAGCAACGGTTTCTACCAGTATCAATTGCCGCTTGCCGACGAAGCGCCCACCGGACGCTGGCAACTGATGTTCAACCTGGGTGACGGCAAACCGCAGCTCTACGAGTTCAAGGTCGAGGACTTCCTGCCCGAGCGTCTGGCGCTGGAACTCAAGGGCAGCGACACGCCGGTGGCGCCTGCTGACAACCCGCAATTCGATATCACTGGCCGCTACCTGTACGGCGCCCCCGCTTCGGGCAATACGCTGACCGGTCAGGTCTATGTCCGCCCGCTGCGCGAGGCGGTGCCGAAGCTGCCGGGTTATCAGTTCGGCTCGATCACCGAGGAAGACCTCAAGCATGATCTGGAGCTTGAGCCCGTCACCCTCGATGCCGAAGGTCATTCGACGCTCGCCGTGCAAAGCGAGTGGGCGCAGGCCAAATCGCCGCTGCAACTGATTCTGCAAGCCAGCCTGCAAGAGTCTGGCGGGCGGCCGATCACCCGTCGTCTGGTGCAGCCGATCTGGCCTGCCGAACACCTGCCCGGCGTGCGTGCACTGTTCGGCAGCAGCACGGGTGGTGATGACTACGACAACGAGGCCAAGGGCGAAGCGCAGACCAACGGCGACGGCCCGGCCGATTTTGAAATAGTCATGGCCGACGCGGCGGGCAACAAGCTGGGCGCTGACAACGTGAAAGTCCGGCTGATCCGCGAGCGTCGCGATTACTACTGGAACTACTCGGCCGACGACGGCTGGAGTTACCACTTCAACGAGAAATTCCTCAACCTCAACGAAGAAACCGTCAGCATCACCAAGGACGCCACCGCCAAGGTCAGCTTCCCGGTCGAATGGGGTCCTTACCGTGTCGAGGTGGAAGACCCGTCCACCGGAATGGTCAGCAGCCTGCGCTTCTGGGCCGGTTATCGCTGGCAGGACAACACTGACGGCGGCGCGGTCAGACCGGATCAGGTCAAGCTGGCGCTGGACAAACCGGCCTACAACGATGGCGACACCGCGAAAGTCACTGTCACCCCGCCGGCTGCGGGCAAGGGTTATCTGTTGGTCGAGTCCAGCGAAGGTCCGCTGTGGTGGCAGGAAATCGACGTGCCTGCCGAAGGCAAATCGTATGACATCCCGCTGGACAAAAAATGGGCACGCCACGACCTGTACGTCACCGCTCTGGTGATACGTCCCGGTGAACGCAAGGCCAATGTCACACCCAAGCGCGCCGTGGGTGTGCTGCACCTGCCGCTGGACCGGGCGCAGCGCAAGCTGGCGCTGACGGTCACCGCGCCGGAGAAAATGCGCCCCAGACAACCCCTGACCCTCAAGGTCGCCGCCAAAAATGCTGACGGCAGCGTCCCCAAACAAGTCCACGTGCTGGTATCGGCGGTGGACGTCGGCATCCTCAACATCACCAGCTACGCGACGCCCGATCCGTTTGCCAGCCTGTTTGGCCGCAAGCAGTACGGAGCCGACCAACTGGACATCTACGGTCAGCTGATCGAAGCCGGTCAGGGGCGCCTGGCAAGCATGGCGTTCGGTGGCGATGCACTGGCGAAGGGCGGCAAACGTCCGGACACCAGCGTCACCATCGTGGCGTTGCAAAGTGCGCCGGTGACGCTCAATGACGCCGGTGAAGGTGAAGTCAGCGTCGATATCCCGGACTTCAACGGCGAGCTGCGCGTAATGGCTCAAGCCTGGACCGACGACCGCTACGGTATGGCCGAGGCGAAAACCGTGGTTGCCGCGCCGATCATCGCCGAACTGTCGACGCCGCGCTTTCTTGCCGGTGGCGACCAGACCAGCGTGGCGCTGGACGTCTCCAACCTGTCGGGCAAGGCACAGAAGCTGGACGTGAAAATCAGCGCTGAGGGCCAGTTGAGCATTCCGGGCGGCGACCAGAGCAAGCCCCTGCAGCTCAAGGAAGGCCAGCGCGTCACCCTGAAGGTTCCGGTGCTGGCGCAAGGCGGCCTGGGTCAGGGCAAGATCAAGGTGCTGGTCGAAGGTCTGGACCTGCCGGGCGAAAACCTGCCGGCCTTCACACGCGAATGGACCGTCGGCGTACGCCCGGCCTACCCGGCAATGCTCAAGCATTATCGCGCCACGCTCAATGATCAGCCCTGGAGCCTGCCGGAGGGCGCGCTGGAAGCGTTCGAACCGGCCGGTCGTGAGGCGCTGCTGTCGTTGTCGAGCCGTCCGCCCTTGAACCTCGGCGAACAGATTCGCGCATTGAAAGCCTACCCCTACGGCTGCCTGGAACAGACCGCCAGCGGTCTGTACCCGTCGCTGTATGCCGATGCCACAACCCTCAAACGCCTGGGCCTGACCGGCGAAACGGATGCCGAACGCAAGCGCAAGGTCGAGATCGGCATCGAGCGGCTGCTGGGCATGCAACGTTACAACGGCAGTTTTGGCCTGTGGGGCTCGGACAGCGACGAGGAATACTGGCTGACGGCGTATGTCACAGACTTCCTGCTGCGCGCCCGCGATCAGGGCTTTGCCGTGCCGCCGGATGCGCTGAAGAAAGCCAGTGAACGCCTGCTGCGTTATCTGCAGGATGCCGGCCAGATTCAGGTCAATTACAGCCAGAACGCCGAACATACGCGCTTCGCCGTGCAAGCCTATGCCGGGCTGGTGCTGTCGCGCAGTCAGCAGGCACCGCTCGCCGCCTTGCGCAGCCTGTTCGACCGCCGCAGTGACGCCCGCTCCGGCCTGCCATTGGTGCAAGTGGCAGTCGCGCTGGAGAAGATGGGCGACAAACCCCGCGCCGACCAGGCCCTGATGGCGGGTCTGGCCGCCAGCCGCAAGAATGAATGGCTGGCCGACTACGGCAGTTCGCTGCGTGATCAGGCGTTGATACTGGCATTGCTGGAAGAAAACGACCTCGCCAAAGACAAGCGTGATGAGCGCCTATTCGCCTTGGCGGATGAGGTGGCGGCCAATCGTTACCTGTCGACCCAGGAAAGCAATTCACTGTTCATGGCTGGCCGTAACCTGCTGGGCAAACCGGAAAAAGACTGGACCGCCAGCATTGTCAGCGGCACTCAAAACCGCGAACTGAGCAACCGGCAGCCGGGCCTCAAGCTGGACGGTTCGCTGCTGGCCTCGCCGCTTTCGGTGCACAACCAGAGCGTCGAAGCGCTTTACCAGCAACTGACCGTCTCCGGTTATCCCACCCAGGCGCCTGTAGCGGGTGGCGAAAACCTGAGCATTCGCCGCGAGTACCTGAACCTGAGCGGCGCACCGCTGAACATCGGCGCCTTGAAAACCGGGCAACTGGTGCTGGTGCACTTGGAAATCGGTGCCAAACAGCGCGTCCCGGATGCGCTGGTGGTGGACCTGCTGCCTGCAGGCCTGGAGCTGGAAAACCAGAACCTGGCGCAAAGCGCGGCAAGCCTGGAAGACGCCAGCGAGGAGGTGAAAACCATCCGCGAATCGATGGAAAACGCCGGGATCAAGCATCAGGAATATCGTGGCGACCGCTACGTGGCAGCCCTGGACATCGACGGCAGCAGCACTGTGCACCTGCTCTATCTGGCGCGAGCCGTCACCCCGGGCACCTACCGCATACCGCCGCCGCAGGTCGAATCCATGTACCGCCCGAACTGGCAAGCCCTGGGCGAAGCGCCAGCGCAGATGGTGGTGAAGGGAAAATGATCGCCAATTGATTGGAATGCATGACAGTGGAAGCAAGCTTGCTCACAAAGGGGCCGACGCACCACATATCCAGTAGGAGCGACCGGGGCGGCGATCCGCATTGTTCGCGAAAGGACCGGTACAGGCTTCGGAAACAGCGTGCCCGAACCATCGTCTTCGCGAGCAAGCGAAGCGTCGCCCGGCTCGCTCCCACAAAGGCCTCACTGCATCGACAGCAATGGTGGTTCTTCGGTGTATCTACGTGGGAGCGAGCTTGCTCGCGAAGGCGTCGCCCCGTTCACCCACCATGGCGGCAGGCTAGCCTTCAACGCATCAATGAATGATCCAGCTCAGCAACCAGAGGCCCAACGCCAGCCAGATGATGCCAAGGATGATCGAAGCGCGCATGAAGGCGCGGACCGCCGAGTACAGCAGCATCAGGCCGATGACCAGTGCGATGATGCTGATCAGCGAGGTGTCCATGCCCAGCGTGCGGGACAAGCCATCGACAAAATTTCCCCCAGCATGGGTAAACCCGTTGAACAACCACGCCAGACCGTCGACAAAGAAGCGAATGATCGCGCCGATGGCCTGCCCGAGCCATTCAAAAAAGCCTTCTACCTGCATATGTACGTCCTGATTGGGGTCGTGAAGAAAATGGTCTGTCCGCTTTGGCTGTCGCAATGCGTGTCAGGTTCCGTGGATCATAAAGGCTCTTTGCGTTGAAACCTGAATTTCTTCTGCGCCTGCCGCGAACATTCAAGTGGCTGGCGGGCGCGATCATGCTGCTGATCGCCCTCCTCTGGCTGGCCGACCGACTTTGGCCGCTGCCACTGCCCAGAGACGATCTGGCTCGCGTCGTCCTGGCCGAGGACGGCACGCCACTGTGGCGCTTTGCCGACGCCAATGGCGTGTGGCGCTACCCGGTCAGCAACGAGCAGGTCTCGCCCTACTACCTCGAAGCCCTGCTGACCTACGAAGACCGCTGGTTCTACAGCCATCCCGGGGTTAATCCGCTGGCGCTGTTACGCGCCACCTGGCAAAACCTCAGCGGTGCCCGTGTAGTCTCGGGTGGCAGCACGCTGTCGATGCAAGTGGCGCGGTTGCTCGATCCGCATTCACGCACGCTATCCGGCAAGTTTCGTCAGCTGTGGCGTACGCTGCAGCTTGAGTGGCACCTGTCCAAGGATCAGATCCTCAGTCTGTACCTCAATCGCGCCCCGTTCGGCGGCACACTGCAAGGCGTCGCAGCCGCCAGTTGGGCCTATCTGGGCAAGTCGCCGCAGAACCTGACCCGCGCCGAGGCAGCATTGCTGGCGGTGCTGCCACAGGCGCCAAGCCGCCTGCGTCCTGATCGCCACCCGCAGCGGGCGCAGCAGGCCCGCGACAAGGTGCTGAGGCGCCTGGCAGAGTTTCAGGTGTGGCCGCAAGCAAGCGTGAACGAAGCACTGGAAGAGCCTTTGTGGCTGGCACCGCGACAGGAACCGAGCCTGGCGCCGTTGCTGGCCCGACGCCTGAATCGCCCCAACAGCCCGCCACTGATCCGCACCACGCTGGACGCCTCACTGCAACGGCGCATGGAAGACCTGCTGATGGGCTGGCGCGCACGACTCCCGGAGCGAACGTCGGCAGCGATTCTGGTGGTCGAGGCGGAAAACATGGCCGTGCGCGCGTACGTCGGCTCGGTGGACATCAACGACGCCAAGCGTTTCGGCCATGTGGACATGGTCACTGCCCTGCGTTCGCCGGGCTCGACGCTCAAGCCGTTCCTGTACGGCATGGCCATGGACGCCGGGCTGATCCACTCCGAATCCCTGATGCAAGATGTACCGCGGCGCTATGGCGACTATCGACCAGGCAACTTTTCGAGCGGTTTCGGCGGGCCGGTGGCGGCCAGTTCGGCGCTGTCGATGTCGCTCAACCTGCCTGCCGTGCAATTGCTCGAGGTCTACGGGCCGAAGCGCTTCGCCGCCGAACTGCGCAATGGCGGCGTCCCCCTGACCCTGCCGCCGCTGGCCGAGCCGAGTCTGGCACTGATTCTTGGCGGCGCAGGCAGTCGGCTAGAGGACTTGGTGACAGGCTACAGCGCCTTCGCGCGCGGCGGGCGCAGTGCCGATGTTCGACTGCAACCGCAGGACCGACTGCGTGAACGGCGGATGATGTCACCGGGCGCTGCGTGGATCATTCGACGCATTCTCAGTGGCCAGTCGCGCCCGGACATCGACCCGCGCGCCGAGCTGGTACAGCGCCCGCAACTGGCCTGGAAAACCGGCACCAGCTATGGCTTCCGCGATGCCTGGGCGATTGGCGTCGGGCCGCGTTTCCTGGTCGGTGTCTGGATCGGTCGGCCGGATGGCACACCGGTGCCAGGGCAGTTCGGGCTGGCTTCGGCGGCGCCGCTGATGCTTCAGGTGCACGATGTGCTGGTCAATCGCGACAGTCAGCGCGGGATCGCCGCACCGGTGCAACCCGTGCCGCAGAACGTCGGTGTGGCCGCCATCTGCTGGCCGCTGGGTCAACCGATGAGCAAAAGCGACCCCAATTGCCGTCGCCAACGTTTCGCCTGGACGCTTGACGGCACCACGCCGCCCACCCTGCAAGCGGCCGACCAACCGCTCGGGCTGGGTTTGCAGGAACGTGTCTGGGTCAATGCCAAGGGGCTACGCGTCGCGGCCAATTGCCCGGACGCCCGAGCGCAGGACATCGCGCTGTGGCCTGCGCCTCTTGAGCCCTGGCTGCCCAGAGCAGAGCGGCGTGATGCACGCCTGCCGCTCGCTGACCCGGATTGCCCACCGCAGAACCTGAACCTGGCGCCCCCGCTGAGCATTGTCGGCGTGCGCGAAGGCGACAACCTGCGCCTGCCTACCGCCAGTCGTCAGGCTTTACGCCTCACGCTCTCGGCGCTCGGCGGCAGTGGCCATCGCTGGTGGTTTATCGATGGCAAACCTCTGGCAGACACCGACACCCGGCAAGACTTCACCCCCACCCTGAGTAAACCGGGGCGTTATCAGTTAAGCGTGCTGGACGAGAGCGGCCAGACGGCGCGGGTTGAATTCAGCGTGGTGGAGTGAACGCAGACGGGTGTGACGCAGAGCGTCACGAAAGGCGTTCCCACGCTGGAGCGTGAGGAACGCTAGCCCTTTAACTATCGTACCCATGCTCCAGCGTGATCATGCTGCAGGGCGCGATGCCTGTCGTCACTGAACCTGGAAAACCTTCGGCTCGGGAAACAGGTTGTTGAGGGTTTCCAGCAAACGGACGTGATAGATCGGTTTGCGGAACAGGTCGAGCACATGCAGGCGCAGCAAATCGCTGACGTCATCCATGTCGGCATGGCCGGAGGTGACGATAACGGGCAAATGCTGGCGTGAGGTGTGATCGCGCAGGTGGCGAATCAGCTGAATGCCGCTTTCCTCGGGCATACGCAGGTCAGTGATTACCAGCGCGATATCCGGATGAATGGTCAACTGGTGCAGGGCCATCTTGACGGAAGACGCCGTGAAACAGCAGAACCCCTCACCTTCGAGCAGTTCTGCCAATTCCTCGTTTGCGTCCTCTTCGTCATCAACCAGAAGCAGTTGTTGGCGGATGGGGTGGACAGCCATGTGGTTATCTCAACAGGGTGAACTCATAGCGCAATCATAGACTACCCCGCCGCAGGTGTGGAGGCCCCAGGCGTTGTACCCGTCGTGGTACCCGTCAAGGCAGTCTGAATTTTTGTGAAAATCGCCCCCACACTTGTGCTGATCGTTGGAACAAAAGCAATCAACGCCACGGCAACCATCGCCGCTACCAAAGCGTATTCAATACCTGACGCCGCTTCACGATCCCTCAAAAAACAACTGATCCGGGTATAGGCGCCTACATAAATCTTGGTCAGGAACATCTCATTTCTCCTTGCGCCTCCGAGACGCGAACATGCATGACACATGCGAAACTGTGTGCACCTCCAGCATTGTCTGCAATCCATAAACCTACAATCGCAACAAAGCATTAACCGGAAAGTTATAACCCCTGCACATGCCCCAAAACAAAGGCTTCAAACGGAGTCTCGTCAGCAAAAAACCCTTACACACCAAAGCATAATGGCGCTTTTGAATGAATGAGCTAATGTCACTAAAAGCCGTTATGCCGTTCACCGTTGCTTGGTTTAAAAGTTGATGCACCGGTTCGAGAATGTCCTGCGATGACAAAGGGAAACTTGCCATGAGCAGTCGTGTCACCATGGTGCTCGCTGTAGTGTTTTTGCTGGGTGCGTTAATCGCTGGGTATCTGGGAATTATTGTCGGCAGACCAACCGAAGTGTCTGTTGATGCCCCACAATCGGCACCACCTGTAACCACCGAACAAACCACCCCGCCCGCTCCGACTCCGCCCGTCGAGGATGCTGTGCGTCACAACGTTGTGGTGCTGGCACGGGATGTTCCTGCCTACACCGCAATCACGGCCGATGACCTGACCATCGAGCGCCTCAAGGTCGCGCCACCCGGGAGCTTTGAAGCCATCGACAAGATTGTCGGGCGCAGCAGCTGGCGCACGCTGACCGCCGGGAGCTGGCTCACCGAGAGCAGCTTCGACACAGGCGGCACCCTGGCGCGGATGATTCGGCCACATGAGCGGGCCCTGGCGTTGCAGGTCGATGAAGTGACGGGCGCCTCCGGACAACTCAGCCCCGGCGACTACGTGGATGTACTGCTTTACCTGCCTGAGGACGTGAGCAATCCGAATCGGTCGAGCCAGGTTGTGGTACCTGCCCTGCGCATTCTCGGCGTTGGCGCGCTGCTCGGTCCGGACCGCAACGGCAAGCCGGTGCAGGACATCAATGCTGACGAACGCCTCAAACAGGAGCAGCAGCGGATCAACGCGCGAACCGTCACGGTCGCGGTGCCGCAAGCCTTGGTGGCGCGCCTGATGCTGGCGTCGCAAAGCGGTGTGCTGCGTCTGGCCGTGCGCAGCGCCGACGAGGGCAACCTGCAGGATTACTGGGCAAACGACGCCGGCGGCCCAGAGGCTGCCGAGCGACTCGATTCAGCCAACCGCCAACTGGTCAGCTTCAGACAGCTGAGCCTAGGGCCGGCCAGCGCGCCAACAGCAGGCGCAACCCCGCGTACGTCTCCCGCTGTCGAGGTCATACGCGGTAACCAGATCACGCAACAAACTCCCTGATTGAGCAAGGATTGCATTTGATGAGCTGTTGTTCCGTGCCAGTTATAAAACCCAGTTTGCTGGCGTTAGTCATCGCAGCACTGTGCGCGCCAGGCGCGTGGGCCGCTTCGGGCAGTTGTGCCGGCCTAGCCGCGATGCCGGCGGCCGTGGAAATCGACCAAGGCATTCAACAGGAGGTCCGCTCTGCGGTACCCATCACCCGCATCGCCGTGGGTGATCCGAAAATCGCCGATGTGCATGTCAACGGCACCGACGGTTTTCTGTTGACTGGCGTCGCGCAGGGGACGACCAGCCTGATGGTCTGGACGGCCTGCGCAAGTGCGCCGCGCCAGAGCATGGTCTTCGTGCGTGGCCGGGCGACGACAGCCATGGTCGAAAGTGTCACTGCGCCGTCTGCCGATGCGCAGTTACCCAGTCAGGTGCAGACCGACATTCGCTTTATCGAAGTCAGCCGCACCAAGCTCAAGGAAGCCAGTACCTCGATCTTCGGCAAGGGCTCGAACAACTTTCTGTTCGGCGCGCCCGGCACAGTGCCGGGTGTCAACGTCACGCCCGGCACCGTCAGCGGTACAAGGCCAAACATTCCGCTGAACAACAGCAATTTCAATATCGTCTGGGGCGGTGGCAGCAGCAAGGTGCTGGGCATGATCAACGCCATGGAAAACAGCGGCTACGCCTACACCCTGGCACGCCCCAGCCTGGTCGCCCTCAACGGGCAAAGCGCGAGCTTTCTGGCCGGCGGCGAATTCCCGGTGCCGGTGCCCAATGGTGAAGGCAACGGCATCTCCATCGAGTACAAGGAGTTCGGTGTGCGCCTGACCCTGACCCCGACTGTCGTCGGCCGGGACCGGATTCTGCTGAAGGTCGCGCCGGAAGTCAGCGAACTGGATTTCTCGGCCGGTATCACCATCGCCGGGACCACTGTGCCGGCACTCAACATCCGCCGTACCGACACCAGCATTGCGCTTGCCGACGGGGAGAGTTTCGTGGTCAGCGGCCTGATCAGTTCCAGCAACAGCGGCTCGGTGGACAAGTTTCCCGGCCTCGGCGACATCCCGATTCTCGGTGCATTTTTCCGCAGCTCGCAAATCCAGCGCGACGAGCGCGAACTGCTGATGATCGTCACCCCGCATCTGGTCCAGCCACTGGCCGCCAACGCCCGCCTGCCGTCACTGCCAGGCGAGGGGCTGCGCACCTATGACCCGAGCTTCCCGCGTCTGTATTTTCTGGAAAACGGCGATTTCGACCGCCGCGACGGATTATCCAAATGAGCCAGAGCCTGAGCCAGACCTTCCTGGCAATCACCCGTAACAATACCGACCTGGAGTGGCTGCAAAGTGCTCTGGGTTCGCTGGGTCAGGTGGTCAGTGCCGGTACGGGCAGCCTCGACGACCTCCTGGCGCTGGTGGACGTGACGTTTGCCAGCGTGGTGTTCGTCGGGCTCGACCGTGAGCATTTGATGACTCAGAGCGCCCTGATCGAAAGTGCGCTGGAAGCCAAGCCGATGCTGGCCATCGTTGCGCTCGGCGATGGCATGGACAACCAGTTGGTGCTTAACGCCATGCGCGCCGGGGCCAGGGACTTCGTTGCCTACGGGTCCCGCTCCAGTGAGGTCGCCGGCCTGGTCAGACGTCTGAGCAAGCGCCTTCCCGCTGTGACGCCCAACCCGAACATGAGCGGCCTGTCGGTGCTGTACGGTGTGCAAAGCGATGACGACGGGGCCTTGATCGCGACGCACCTGGCGATGGTCGTGCACAAGACCGGCCAGCGCACGCTGCTGCTGGACCTCGGCCTGCCACGCGGCGACAGCCTGTTGATGCTCGGTCTTGAATCGACCTTCAGCTTCGGTGACGCCCTGCGCCATTTGCGCAGGCTCGATGCAACGCTGATCGACAGCGCCTTCACCACCAGCGAAAGCGGCCTGCGCATTCTGGCCTACAGCGAAGCCGACGATCATCTGGAACAGTCCAGCGCCGCCGAGCTTTATATGCTGCTCAGCGCACTGCGCCAGCATTTTCAGCATGTGGTCGTGAACCTGGTGGGGCAGCCGGACAGCGAGGCCTTGCGCTCGCTGGTCAGCCATTGCGATCAGTTGCTGTGGTACACCGACCAGAGCGTGCTGGGCTGTCGACGCAACCTGACGGTGCTCAACAACTGGCGCGAAAAAGGCATGAAAATGCAGCACGCCAGCCTGCTGGTCGATCGCTATCAGCGCTCGGTTGCACCCAATTCCGAAACCGTGAGCAAAACCTTCGGCCTGCCGGTGCTGGCGGTACTGCCGCTTGCCCCGGAGCTGCGCCTCAACGCCAAGAATCAGGGCGTGACGCTGTTCGAACTGGCCTCACGCGACGCTCTGTGCTCCGGGCTGCGGCGGCTTGGCGAGCATTTGGCACGGCATGCCGAGGCACGCGAGAAACCCGATCAGGGCTGGCTCGCTCGACTGTGGGGGAACCGGTAATGGCGGAGAAACTGTTTGGCGTCTCATCGCGCACGCAAGGCAAGCCTGACGAGGGGCAAGGCCTGAAACTGGTGCTGCACCGTTACATCATCGATGGCATGGAGGAAAGCGGCAAAAGTCTGCTCGAAGGCTCAAGGCCAGCCTTGGCGCAATTCGTCATCGACAAGGTGGCCGAATACGTCGCACGGCTGCGGCTGGCCATCTCGCGTTACGAAATGGAGCGCCTGGCTGAAGAGCTGGTCGATGAACTGACCGGCTTCGGCCCGCTGGAAGTGCTGCTGCGCGACACTTCGGTGACGGAAATTCTGGTCAACGGGCCAGGCAAGGTATTTGTCGAGCGCGATGGCGTGCTGCACCACACCGACCTGCGCTTTATCGATTCGCACCATGTCGAGCGCGTGATGCAGCGCATCCTGGCACCACTCGGGCGCCGCCTGGACGAATCCTCACCGATGGTCGATGCGCGTCTGCCCGATGGCAGCCGGGTCAACGCGATCATTCCGCCCATCGCGCTGGACGGCCCGTGTCTGTCGATCCGGAAGTTTCGCAAGGACATGCTCAAGAGCGCTGACCTGGTGGCCATGCAGACCATCGATCAGTCGATTTTCGAATTCTTCCAGGAGGCCGTCGGCAAACGCTGCAACATTCTGGTCAGCGGCGGCACCGGCACGGGCAAGACCACCATGCTCAATGTGCTGAGCCAGTTGATCGACAGCAATCAGCGCTTGGTCACCATAGAGGACGTCGCCGAGTTGCAGCTCAGTCACCCGCATGTGGTGCGCCTGGAAACCCGCCCGCCCAACGCCGAAGGGCATGGCGAGGTGCGCGCCAGCGACCTGATCCGCAACTCGCTGCGGATGCGCCCGGACCGCATCATCCTCGGCGAGATCCGCGGTGTCGAAGTGCTGGACGTGTTGACGGCGATGAACACCGGCCACGACGGTTCGATGAGTACCGTGCACGCCAACAATGCACAGGATGCCCTGCTGCGCCTGGAAACGCTGGTGGGCCTGACCGGGCGGCTGATCCCGGAAAAGACCCTGCGCCAGATGGTCTGCGCGGCACTGGATGTGATTATCCAACTGACGCGTCTGCCTGACGGGCGCCGCTGTGTCAGTGAAGTGGTGGAAGTGGTCGGCATACGCGATGACATCTATGTCACCAATACCCTGTTCCGCGTTGATCGTCGCACCGGGGTCGGCTTCATGCGCGAAGCGGCCCACGCTGCCGGCGACAAGCTGCGGCCTGGCTACTGACATGACCAGGGAGTCGGCATGAGTGCGTCACTGGTACTGGGCCTGATCTCCGTGATGCTGCTGATGGCGTCCATTCGCATGTTCTATCTGGCGCTCAACCAGGGTGCCAGTGAGCGGGTCAGGCAGCGGCTGATGGCCGGGCAAGTGCAACCTGTGGTCGAAAAGACCGGCTGGACCTACCTGGATCGGGCCTTTTTGCGCGCTGGGCTGGGACAGCCGACCAAGCGCGCGGGCCTGGCCTTGACGCTGTATGCGCTGCTGATACTGATCGGCTACGCAATGGCGGGGGGCGTCGGCGCGATCAGCGTCATGCTGGCGGTGCCTTTGACACTGCGCCTGTTCGTTTCATGGCGCTATGAGGTGCGCGTGCGCCGCATGATCCAGCAACTGCCGCAATTGCTCGACCATACCGTGCGCAGCCTCAAGTCCGGCAGAACCCTGGCCGACGCGGTACTGCACGGCATCGATGCCACGGACCAGCCGCTCAAGGACGGCATGAGCCGGATCGAGCGTAACGTACAGCTGGGCGTCAGCCTGCCGGATGCGGCGAGGGATTTTGCCGAACTGTATGAGCGCGACGAGTTTCACCTGTTCGCCATCGGCTTGCGGGTCAATCACCGTTATGGCGGCAATGCCAGCGAACTGATGGAAAACCTGATCAAGCTGATTCGCGATCGGGAACAGGCCGGTCGTCAATTGCGCGCCATGACCGGCGAAACCCGCATGACTGCGTTGGTGCTGGCCCTGCTGCCGATCACCATGGCCGGTTACTTTCTGGCGGTGAACCCCAGTTATCTGCTGCATATGTGGGACGACGACAGCGGCAAGATCATGCTGAGCATGGCCTTCGCGCTGCAGGTCACGGGCTGCGTGGTGCTGTGGCGCATGTTGAGGAGCATTTGAGATGGAACTGGTATTCGCTGCCATGATGCTTGCCGCTGCAGCATTTCTGCTGTTGTCCGGCGTAGCCCGTCAACGCCGCAATGAACGTCTGGTGGCCAGGCGCTTGAGGGGCCAGGTGATCCGCGAAAGCCGCATCGGCAGCCTGTTGCGCTTGCTCGGCGATACCCGCATAGGCCAACGCAGCATCAGCCTGGATTCGGAAACCCAGATACTGCTCAACCGCATCGGCTGGCGGCGCGCCAGCAAACGTTCGTTGTTCGCGGCCTGCCAGGTCGGCGTTCCGGTCGGCCTGATGGTCATGGTCATCCTCGGCCAACTGCTGTTTTTCAAAGGCGTCCAGCAACCGCTCATCGCGCCGATCTTTGCCTTGGGAGTCGGTTATCTGCTGCCCAAGCGGATTCTGGCGGCCGCAGCTCGGCGCCGTCAGAAACAAGTGGTGGTGGAAATCTCTACCTTTATCCCGCTGCTGCGCATCCTGTTCGAGTCCGGTATGGCGGTCGAGCAGGCCCTTCGGGTGCTCAGCAACGAAGGCAAGGACCTGTTGCCGGTGCTGTCCGAGGAAATCCGCGTAGTGCTGGTGCGCGTCGACTCCGGCCTGGAGCTGGGCGAGGAACTGAGAAAAACCGCTGCCCTGCTGGCTGTCGACGAGTTGAGCGACACCTGCGTGATCCTCAATCAACTGATTCATCAGGGCGGCGGCGCGTTGAAGTCTCTGCTCATGCTCAAGCAACTGATCGACGACCGACGCCTGACCCGTCTGCAGGAATACATTTCCAAACTCTCGGCAAAGATGTCGGTGGTCATGATGGTGTTTCTGTTCCCCGCCCTGCTGATTGTTCTGGCCGGGCCAGGCTTCATGGCAATAAGCCGCGCACTGGGCAGTTGACCCGGTGTTACCCGTGGACGAAAGGACGCATTGCAATGAAACCAGTGATCGTACTACTCGGGCTGTTGTTGCTGGGCGGATGCGCCAGTGATGGTCGCCCCCTCTGGACGCAGGCCACGGCTCAGCCAGGCCAGTGCCCCAAGCTGACCTCGGATCAGGAGTTCTCCCTGAATCTGGCTCAGAACATGGCCGATGAAGGCCGCCTGCATGCCAGCCTTGCCAATCTGGAAAGCCTGCCCGACAGCCTGGGCGAGGTTCGCCTGCGCAAGGCCCGGGTGTTGCGGCTTTTGGGCAGCAACGAGGCCGAGCCTCTGTACCGCAGCCTGCTGGGCACCTGCCGGGCAGCCGAGGGTGAGCATGGCCTAGGGCAACTGGCCGCAGCGCGTGGTGACAACACGCTGGCACAGCAACACCTGCTGATGGCCAGCAAACTGCAACCGACCGATGAAAAGATCCGTAATGACCTGGGCGTCGTCTACCTCAATCAGTTGAAACTGGAACAGGCACGCTTTCAGTTCCTGACGGCCATGGAGCTCAAACAATCGGACTCGCTGGCGGCGGTGAACCTGGCCACGCTGCTGATCTATCAGAATAACTGGACGCAAGCCGCCGAACTGGCGTCGCGGGCCGGGCTGACGCCTGAGCAGGTGACCGATGCCCAGGCGCGTGCCGAGCAATTGCGGAAGCCCCCTGCCGCCCCTCGAGCATCTGCACGGCCCATTGCGAGCCTGACAGGACAAAATGATCGTCAGTCCCAGGAGGTACGACCATGAAGCGCCTCATACTCACCGGATGTGTACTGCTGTTGAGCGCAGGTGATGCCTGGGCAGACAACAATGAAACTGCGGCCTCTGAAACCAGACAGACCGAGACCTGGCTGCAGCTTCAAGCCAGCGGCAAGGCCGCTTCGCCGACGCCGCAGGTCAATACCGCGGCAGAACGTGACCTCAGCCTGCAACGCTGGCTGGACACGTATAAGTACAAGATCCCGGATTTTTACGACCAGGAAGCGGGTGGCAGCTTTTCCTCGGGCAAGAAATAATTCCGGCACGTCGTGGGCCTGCTGACACCCACACTTACAACCTGCCCTCGGCACGCCGCCGGGCACTCCGTTATCATGCGCAGACTTTCGAGATTCGAGACTGCCATGCGCCGTTTGTTATGCCTGCTGTTATTGATCCTGGCCCTACCCGCCTCCGGCGCCGGTCTGCTGGACAGCCGACCTTCATCCACGCTGGGCGGCGGCTCGCTGGATAACAGCAAGGACTTCCTGCCAGTGCGTCAGGCCTTTCAGTTGAGCCTGATCGAAACGACGCAGGAGTCGATCAAGCTGAGGCTGGTCGCCACCGATGGCTACTACCTGTATCGCCACCGCTTTCAGTTCCGCACCGAGCCTGCCGACATCGGCCTTGGCGAAGCGCAACTGCCCAAGGGCGAGCAGAAACACGACGAGTATTTTGGCGATGTCGAGGTCTATCACGGCATTCTCGATATCGACCTGCCACGCAAACCCGGCGAACAGCGCCCCTTCACCCTCGCCGTCACGTACCAGGGCTGCGCCGACAAGGGCTTGTGCTATCCACCTGAAACCGAGCGTTTGAGCATTGGCGACGTAGCCGCCAGCCCGAGCGACCAGGCGTCTGCCAGCGCAGCCACAGCGGCCGCCTGGAGCTGGAAAGAACTGGCGCTGTTTTTTCTCGCAGGCGTAGGCCTGACCTTCACACCGTGTGTACTGCCGATGTTGCCGATTCTGTCCGGCGTGGTGCTGCGCGGCCAGGTTGGCGGGTTGCGCGGGCTGAGCCTGTCTCTGGCTTACGTACTGCCGATGGCGGCGTGCTTTGCCCTGCTGGGCGCGCTGATGGGTGTGTTCGGTGCAGGCCTTAACCTGCAGGCGCGCTTGCAATCGGCCTGGGTACTGGTGCCGTTCTCGGCATTCTTCGTGATCTTCGCCATTGCCATGTTCGGCGCTTTCGAACTGCGCCTGCCGCAGTCCATCAGCTCTCGTCTGGACCGTATCGCCGGCAAGACCCAGGGCGGTTCATTGTGGGGTGCAGCGGTGCTGGGCGTGGTCTCCAGCCTGTTGGTGTCACCTTGCGTATCGGCGCCTCTGGCCGGTGCGCTGTTGTATATCAGCGCCAGCGGCGATGCACTCGGCGGCGCTCTGAAACTGTTCGCGCTGGGCCTGGGCATGGGCGCGCCGCTGTTGCTGATCGCAACCGGTGGTGCCACATGGCTGCCGAAAAGCGGCCCTTGGCTGGTGACGGTTAAAAACGCCATCGGTGTGCTGCTGCTGGGGCTGGCCATCGGTCTGCTGAGCCGCGTACTGCCAGGGCAAGTCACGCTGTTGCTGGTGGGTCTGTTGTCGGCCGGTGTCGCACTGTTTCTCGGCACCCTGGAATTCAATGTCAAAACCACACGGCAGAAACTCGCCCAACTGCTGGGGCTGGCGCTGCTGGTCTATGCGCTGGCGTGCTGGTACGGCGCGCTGTCCGGGCACACCGACCCCATGCGCCCGCTGGGCCGCGAGTACGCCACGGCGAATAACGGAGCGGTAGCTCCGGCCGCCTCACAGTGGCAGACGATCACCACCTCCGCCGAACTGGACCGTGTGATGCACGAAGCCCGGCGCGAGGGCAAACCGCTGGTGCTCGACTGGTATGCCGACTGGTGCATCAGTTGCAAGGTCATCGAACACGAAGTCCTGCCTGACCCGGGTGTGGTCGCCCGCTTGTCGGGTTACAAGCAGGTGCGTTTCGACATGACCGACAGCAACGCAGAGCAACGCGCCCTGCTTGACCGGTACAAGCTGTTTGGCCCGCCAGCGCTGCTTTTCTTCGATAAAAACGGCGAAGAACAGCAAACTGTACGGGTCGTCGGCGAAATCGACGCGGCAGGCCTTATCGAGCGTCTGAACAGCGCCAATGACCAAAACTGATCCCTGAGTCATAAACTTTGCGCGAATATCGCTCATTGTGCTGGCTACTGTTGTTAACTGGACAGTCCACTGCCCTTCCGGCATAGTCGCCGGGCGTAAACCGCTCGCAGACAATAAAAGGAACACGCAATGGCGACTATCCTGGTCCTACACGGGCCCAACCTGAACCTGCTGGGCACTCGGGAACCCGGGGTCTACGGCACTATCACCCTGCCTCAGATCAATCAGGACCTGGAGCAGCGCGCTCGCGATGCCGGTCACCATCTGATGTATCTGCAAAGCAACGCCGAGTACGAACTGATCGACCGCATTCACGCCGCTCGCGGTGAGGGTGTGGATTTTATTTTGATCAATCCGGCTGCTTTTACGCACACCAGCGTTGCAATACGTGACGCGCTGATGGGAGTGAGCATCCCATTCATCGAAGTGCATTTATCGAACGTGCACAAACGCGAACCTTTCCGCCATCACTCCTACTTTTCAGATGTCGCTGTAGGAGTGATCTGCGGCCTTGGCGCCAGCGGTTACCGACTGGCCCTGGAAGCCGCCCTGGAACAACTGGCCGCCAGTGCCAAGCCATGATGAGTCCAGCCTGAAGCTGACCATATGGCTTGAGCCGGCCGACACATTGCCCTTACAGAACCTTGGGAGTTGATTAATGGATATTCGCAAAGTCAAGAAACTGATCGAATTGCTGGAAGAGTCCGGCATCGACGAGCTGGAAATCCGTGAAGGCGAGGAATCCGTACGGATCAGCCGCCACAGCAAGACTCCGGCACAGCCTTACTACGCACCGGCTCCGGTTGCTGCACCTGCAGCCGCTCCGGCTCCGGCAGCAGCACCGGTTGCGGCCGCTGCAGAAGCGCCATCGGCTCCGAAACTGAACGGCTTTGTAGTCAAGTCGCCAATGGTCGGTACGTTCTACCGTACCCCGGCGCCTACTTCGCCTGCATTCGTTGAAGTCGGCCAGACCGTCAAGAAAGGCGACACCATCTGCATCGTCGAAGCGATGAAAATGATGAACCACATCCAGGCAGAAGCCAGCGGTGTGATCGAATCCATCCTGGTAGAAAACGGTCAGCCGGTTGAGTTTGACCAGCCGCTGTTCACAATCGTTTGACCCGGGGAGAGCCTGCGATGTTGGAAAAAGTTCTGATCGCCAACCGCGGCGAAATTGCCTTGCGCATCTTGCGTGCCTGTAAAGAACTGGGCATCAAGACCGTCGCTGTACACTCCACCGCAGATCGCGAGCTGATGCACCTGGGCCTGGCAGACGAAACCGTCTGCATCGGTCCGGCACCGGCCAATCTGTCCTACCTGAACATTCCGGCGATCATTTCGGCTGCCGAAGTGACCGGCGCCACGGCGATCCACCCGGGTTACGGGTTTCTCGCCGAGAACGCCGACTTCGCCGAACAGGTCGAAAAATCGGGCTTCGCTTTCATTGGCCCCAAAGCAGACACCATTCGCCTGATGGGCGACAAGGTTTCCGCCAAGGACGCCATGAAGCTGGCCAATGTGCCGACCGTTCCCGGTTCCGACGGCCCGCTGCCGGAAGACGAGGCAACCGCTCTGCGCATCGGTCGTGAAGTCGGTTACCCAGTGATCATCAAGGCCGCCGGTGGCGGTGGTGGTCGCGGCATGCGTGTGGTTCATCGCGAAGAAGACCTGATCGAAGCTGCGTCCCAGACCCGCGCCGAAGCAGCGGCCTGGTTCAGCAACCCGATGGTCTACCTGGAAAAATACCTGACCAACCCACGTCACGTGGAAGTCCAGGTAATTTCCGACGGTCAGGGCCAGGCCATTCACCTGGGCGATCGCGACTGCTCGCTGCAGCGCCGTCACCAGAAGGTTCTGGAAGAAGCGCCGGCACCGTTCATCGACGAAAAGGCGCGCGAGGATGTCCTGGCCGCCTGCGTCAAGGCGTGTATCGATATCGGCTATCGTGGTGCGGGTACTTTCGAGTTCCTGTACGAAAACGGTCGTTTCTACTTCATCGAAATGAACACCCGTGTTCAGGTGGAGCACCCGGTTTCGGAAATGGTCACCGGCATCGACATCGTCAAGGAGATGCTCAGCATCGCCGCCGGCAACAAACTGTCGTACACCCAGGATGACGTGGTCATCAAGGGTCATGCGCTGGAATGCCGGATCAACGCCGAAGACCCTAAGACCTTCGTGCCAAGCCCTGGTCTGGTCAAGCACTTCCACGCACCGGGCGGCAACGGTGTACGGGTCGATTCGCACCTGTACAGTGGCTACAAGGTACCGTCCAACTATGACTCGCTGATCGGTAAAGTGATCACTTGGGGCGCGACCCGCGAAGAAGCCATGGCACGCATGCGCAATGCCCTGGACGAAATCGTGGTCGACGGGATCAAGACCAACATCCCGCTGCACCGCGACCTGACCCGCGATGAAGGCTTCTGCGAAGGCGGAATCAACATCCACTACCTGGAGCACAAACTGGCCAATCAATAAGCCAGTCTGCTTCACCACGACAAAGCCGCAGTGATGCGGCTTTGTTGTTTGCAGCGCATAGCAGTAAACTTGCCCGCTTCCTGCGGCCGCACCGGCTGTAAAAGCCGCACTTATTTCCAAATCGAAGGTAATCCGCCATGCCTTGGCTGCAAGTCCGTCTCGCCATCAGCCCAGAACAAGCCGAAACCTACGAAGACGCCCTTCTTGAAGTCGGCGCCGTGTCCGTGACCTTCATGGACGCCGAAGACCAGCCGATTTTCGAACCCGAACTCAATACCACGCCGCTGTGGGCGCACACCCACCTGCTCGCACTGTTCGAAGCCGACACCAATGCTGAAATGGCCCTGGCACACCTGAGCCTGCTGACCGGCGAAGAGTTACCCGAGCACAGCGCCGAAGTCATCGAAGATCAGGACTGGGAACGCAGCTGGATGGATAACTTCCAGCCGATGTGTTTCGGCAAGCGCCTGTGGATCGTGCCGAGCTGGCATGCCGCACCACAGCCGGACGCCGTGAACCTGTTGCTCGATCCGGGCCTGGCGTTCGGCACCGGGACCCACCCGACCACCGCGCTGTGCCTCGAGTGGCTGGACGGCCAGGACCTCGAAGGCTGCAACGTGCTGGATTTCGGCTGCGGCTCGGGCATTCTGGCCATCGCCGCACTGCTGCTGGGTGCCGAACAGGCCGTTGGTACCGATATCGACGTGCAGGCACTGGAAGCCTCTCGAGACAATGCCGGACGCAACAATATCGCGGCCGAACGCTTCCCGCTGTACCTGCCCGAGGATCTGCCGCCCCAGAAGGCCGACGTGCTGGTCGCCAACATTCTGGCTGGCCCGCTGGTTTCCCTGGCGCCGCAACTGGCAACCCTGATCAGGACCGGCGGACGCCTGGCACTGTCAGGCATTCTTGCCGAACAGGGTGAGGAAGTCGCGGCAGCCTATGCTGAAAGTTTTGATCTGGACCCGATCGCAAACCGAGATGGCTGGGTACGCATCACGGGTCGCCGCCGTTAATCGCCGCTTCAACCGGACAGCCGCATGACCGACAGTTTCGTCACCCAGTGCCCGCACTGCCAGACCAGTTTCAGAGTCAGTCACGCTCAACTGAGCGTGGCCCGTGGCGTGGTGCGGTGCGGAGCCTGCCTGCAGGTGTTCAACGCAGCGCGGCAGTTGCTCGAGCAGCGCGCCAGCGATGACGCCGAAAAAGAGACCCTGCCCGCCTCGCCGGTGATCGCGGCCCTGCCCGGACCGGAGGCCCTGCCGACGCCGGAGCCGGAGCCGGAAAAGACGCCCGAAGAGGACGATCCCTGGCAGGTCAGCGAGCTGGATCTGGACAATCTCAATCTGGACGAAGAACTGGCCCGCCTCGAACAACGCGAGACCCGCAGGCCTGACACCTTCGCCCGCCCTGTAAGCGATATCGGCAACGACGATGTGAGCCTGACGGCGAAGCGTGACAGTCGGCAGAGCGACGAGGCGGCATGGGTCGATACGCTGCATAACGACGATGTCGAGCAACTGCCCGAGCTGCATGCAGAAGTCATCCCGGACACCGACTCTGTAGACGCTCCGGAGCCGCTGGAGGATGACTCGCGTACCGAGCCGTCGCTGTCACTGGACAAGCATCTGGACGATGACGAGCCCCCGATGCCCGTCATCATCCAGCGCAAAGCTCCGCCTGCCGAAAAAGTCGAGCGCTGGTCTGCGGTGGATGACGATGATGAAGACGACGACCATGAGCCGGAGCCAGAACCGCGGGGCAAGCGCAGTCGCAACGAACCGGCAGTGCGCGACCAGACACTTCTTGACCTGACTGACGACCCTTTGCAACTGGACTGGCAACGGCCCAAACCACGCTGGGGGCGACGCCTGGCCTGGGGTCTGTTGATCGTACTGGCGCTGGCGGGCCTGGCAGGACAATACGTCTGGTACCACTTCGATCAGCTGGCACGCCAGGACCAGTATCGTCCGTGGTTTCAGCAGATTTGCCCGCAGGTCGGCTGCAAGGTGCCGAGCAAGGTCGACATTTCCCAGCTCAAGAGCAGCAACCTGGTCGTGCGCAGCCACCCGGAGTTTCAGGGGGCTCTGGTGGTGGACGCGATCATCTACAACCGCGCCTCGTTTTCCCAGCCGTTTCCCCTGCTGGAACTGCGTTTTTCCGATACCGGCGGTCAGTTGATTGCCAGTCGTCGGTTCAAGCCCAGTGAATACCTGAGCGGCGAAATGGCCGGCAAGGAAGAGATGCCACCCCAGACGCCGATCCATATCGCGCTGGATATCCTTGATCCAGGTGCCAAGGCCGTGAACTACAGCCTGAACTTCCGCTCGCCGGAATGACTCGTCCGGCGCGACAGCGTCGGCCGAGACTGCTTTTTTACACGCTACTTTCACCAAAGAACGCTGCATGATCGCAGAAATTCAGCAACAAAATACCCTCTGACCGGACTCATCGAACTTAGGCAAGAGCTGTTCAGATTTTATCCAATTCAGCCTTTATCCAGTCATCGAGAGCGGGTATCATGCCAACCCTTTTTCAAACTCTCGGTTCGATCTGACGGTGGCGCATGCGGCTGGCGGGATGAGCCGTTGCAGACCGGGTGAAACGGTTTTTTACACGGCCTGCGGATGATTTGGCCTCCACAACAGGTAAGGCTATGTCGGCAGTACGCATCGGCCCATATACAGTGCAAAACGGCTTGATCCTCGCCCCGATGGCGGGCGTCACCGACCAGCCTTTCCGTCAGCTGTGCCGAAGACTCGGTGCCGGCCTGGTGGTGTCGGAGATGGTCACCAGTGACATGAGCCTGTGGAACAGCCGCAAATCGCGTCTGCGCATGATCCACGAAGGTGATCCCGAGCCGCGCTCGGTACAGATCGCCGGTGGTGATCCGCAGATGCTGGCGGACGCAGCACGTGCCAATGTCGAACTGGGCGCCCAGATCATCGACATCAACATGGGTTGCCCGGCCAAGAAAGTCTGTAACAAGGCGGCTGGCTCGGCGCTGTTGAAGGATGAGCAACTGGTCAACGACATCCTGCAGGCCGTCGTGGCTGCAGTCGATGTACCGGTCACGCTGAAGATCCGCACCGGATGGGATCGCGACAACCGAAATGGCCTGACAGTGGCGAAAATCGCCGAGCAGGCAGGCATTCAGGCACTGGCAGTGCACGGGCGAACCCGTGCCGACCTGTACACCGGCGAGGCCGAATACGACACCATTGCCCAGATCAAACAGGCCGTGTCGATACCGGTCTTTGCCAATGGCGACATCGATTCACCGGAAAAGGCCCGGCACGTGCTGAAGGCCACCGGAGCAGACGGATTACTGATTGGCAGGGCCGCACAGGGGCGTCCCTGGATTTTTCGCGAGATAGAACACTTCCTGCGGACCGGAGAGACACTCCCGGCGCCGCAGTCGAGTGAAGTGGAACGCATTCTGCTTGAGCATCTGGCAGCGCTCCACGTTTTCTATGGAGACGTGATGGGCGTGCGCATTGCACGCAAACACGTCAGCTGGTATCTCGCAACCCTGCCGGGCGCCAGAGAGTTTCGCGCCCACTTCAATCGTTTGGAAGATACGGAAGCACAGTGCGCCAACGTCCGGGAGTTCTTCAGCCAAGGCTGCAAGGGCCCGGATAACGAGAATGATAAAGAGGTGGCCGCATGACGATGATGACCGAGACTTTAGTGAGTGGAACAACACCCGTGAGCGACAACGTCAATTTGAAACAGCACCTCAACACGCCGAGCGAAGAGGGTCAGACCCTGCGCGGAAGTGTCGAGAAGGCGCTGCACAATTATTTCGCCCACCTCGAAGGCGCATCCGTCACTGACGTCTACAACCTGGTGTTGTCGGAAGTCGAGGCTCCGCTTCTGGAAAGCGTGATGAACTACGTCAAGGGCAACCAGACGAAGGCCTCCGAGCTGCTGGGACTGAATCGCGGCACGCTGCGCAAGAAACTCAAACAGTACGATCTGCTTTAAAGCATTCAAAACAGAAAAGGCGACCTTGCACCGCGGTCGCTTTTTTTTGCTGACTTCTTTTGCTTTTGATGGAAATCGAGATGACCGACCAGACTACCCGCCTGCCGATCCGCCGCGCCCTGATCAGCGTATCCGACAAGACAGGAATCCTTGAGTTTGCCCGCGAGCTTGAAGCGCTGGGCGTCGAGATTCTTTCCACTGGCGGTACGTTCAAGCTGCTCAAGGACAACGGCGTCGCGGCAGTCGAAGTGGCCGACTACACCGGCTTCGCTGAAATGATGGATGGCCGGGTCAAGACCCTGCACCCCATGATCCATGGCGGGATTCTGGGTCGTCGCGGCATAGACGACGCCATCATGACCGAGCACGGCATCAAGCCGATCGATCTGGTTGCGGTCAATCTGTACCCGTTTGAAGCCACTGTCTCCAAACCAGGCTGCGACCTGCCGACCGCCATCGAAAACATCGACATTGGCGGCCCGACCATGGTCCGTTCCGCAGCGAAGAACCACAAGGACGTCGCCATCGTGGTCAATGCCAGCGATTACGGCCAGGTTCTGGAAAGCCTCAAGGCCGGTGGCCTGACCTACGCCCAGCGCTTCGACCTGATGCTCAAGGCGTTCGAGCACACCGCCGCCTACGACGGCATGATCGCCAACTACCTGGGCGGCGTCGACCAGACTGCCGAAACCCTGAGTACCGAAGGCCGCAGCCAGTTCCCGCGCACCTTCAACACCCAGTTCGTCAAGGCTCAGGAAATGCGCTACGGCGAGAACCCGCACCAGAGTGCGGCGTTCTACGTCGAAGCCAAACCTGCCGAGGTCGGCATCGCCACCGCCACCCAGCTGCAAGGCAAGGAGCTGTCGTTCAACAACGTGGCCGATACCGATGCCGCACTGGAATGCGTCAAGAGCTTCGTCAAACCGGCCTGCGTGATCGTCAAGCACGCCAACCCGTGCGGTGTCGCGGTCTGCCCGGACGATGAAGGCGGCATTCGCCAGGCTTACGAACTGGCCTATGCCACCGACTCCGAGTCGGCATTTGGCGGCATCATCGCCTTCAACCGCGAGCTGGACGCTGCAACCGCCAAGGCCATCGTCGAGCGCCAGTTCGTCGAAGTGATCATCGCCCCGAGCGTCAGCGCCGAAGCCCGCGCCATCGTCGCGAGCAAAGCCAACGTTCGCCTGCTGACCAGCGGCCAGTGGAGCGAGCGCCTGCCTGCCTGGGACTACAAACGCGTCAATGGCGGCCTGCTGGTACAGAGCCGTGACATCGGCATGATCACCGAGGCCGACCTCAAGGTCGTCACCCAGCGTGCGCCTACAGAACAGGAAATGCATGACCTGATCTTCGCCTGGAAAGTCGCCAAGTACGTCAAGTCCAACGCCATCGTCTACGCCCGCAACCGCCAGACCGTCGGCGTCGGCGCTGGCCAGATGAGCCGTGTGAACTCGGCGCGTATCGCGGCCATCAAGGCTGAGCATGCCGGGCTGCAGGTTCAGGGCGCCGTGATGGCCTCCGATGCCTTCTTCCCGTTCCGTGACGGCATCGATAACGCGGCCAAGGTCGGCATCACCGCTGTCATCCAGCCAGGCGGCTCGATGCGTGACAACGAAGTGATCGCTGCAGCAGACGAAGCCGGCATCGCGATGGTGTTCACCGGCATGCGTCACTTCCGGCACTAATCAGAAAAACGGCCGCACTGGCGCAGGCGTCTGCTGCGTCATTGCGGCCTCGTACGGCGGGTTGGGTCGCCCCAGGCACACCGCGTACTCCAGAATCAGCGTCATCGAGGTTTTTGAAATGAATGTTTTGATCATTGGCAGCGGCGGTCGTGAACACGCCCTGGCATGGAAAGTCGCTCAGGACCCACGCGTGCAGAAGGTGTTTGTCGCACCGGGCAATGCGGGCACGGCGATCGAGGCCAAATGCGAAAACGTGGCCATCGACGTTCTGGCACTGGAGCAACTGGCGGATTTCGCTGAAAAGAACGTTGCGCTGACCATCGTCGGCCCGGAAGTACCGTTGGTTGCAGGCGTCGTCGACCTGTTCCGCAGCCGAGGCCTGGACTGCTTCGGCCCGACCGCTGGCGCTGCCCAGCTTGAAGGCTCCAAGGCGTTTACCAAGGACTTCCTGGCGCGTCACAAGATTCCTACTGCCGACTACCAGAACTTTACCGAGATCGAGCCTGCCCTGGCCTATCTGCGTGAGAAAGGCGCGCCGATTGTCATCAAGGCCGACGGCCTGGCCGCGGGCAAGGGCGTGATCGTCGCCATGACCCTGGCAGAAGCCGAAGACGCCGTACGTGACATGCTGGCTGGCAACGCCTTTGGCGACGCCGGTTCGCGCGTTGTCATCGAAGAGTTTCTCGATGGCGAAGAGGCCAGCTTCATTGTCATGGTCGACGGCAAGAATGTACTGCCCATGGCCACCAGCCAGGACCATAAGCGCGTCGGCGACGGCGACAGCGGGCCGAACACCGGCGGGATGGGTGCCTACTCCCCTGCCCCGGTGGTCACCGCCGAGGTTCATCAACGTGTCATGGACCTGGTTATCTGGCCGACCGTCAGGGGTATGGCCGATGAAGGTAACGTTTACACCGGCTTCCTCTATGCTGGTTTGATGATCGATAAAGCAGGTAACCCGAAAGTCATCGAGTTCAACTGCCGCTTCGGCGACCCGGAGACCCAGCCGGTCATGCTGCGCCTGCAATCGAGCCTGGTACTGCTGGTCGAGGCTGCGCTGGCGCAAGCGCTGGACAAGATCGAAGCACAGTGGGACCCACGCCCCAGCCTGGGTATCGTGCTGGCCGCAGGCGGTTATCCTGGCGACTACGCCAAAGGCGCGGTCATCGAGGGTCTGGACGCAGCGGCACAGCTCGAAGGCAAGATATTCCATGCAGGCACGGCCTTGCAGGATGAGCGTGTCGTGACCAGCGGTGGTCGTGTACTGTGTGCCACAGCGCTGGGTGACAGCGTCGGCAACGCGCAGGAAAATGCCTATGCGCTGGCCGCAAAAGTCGACTGGCAAGGGTGTTTCTACCGCAAGGACATTGGCTACCGTGCCATTGCCCGCGAGCGTGGCGAAGACCAGGAATAATCGATCGGACCAGCCTCTTCAAGCAGAGGCTGGCCGGTTGCTCCGGTATTCGCGGTTTTACCAGGTATTCACTCACGAAGGGATTTCATTGTGCGCTGGCTCAGGATTGCCATAGCCTCAACCGTCGGACTGCTGACCCTGCTGTTCATGCTTTCGGCGCAGGCCGAGCATGGTGCAGGCTGGTCGACGCTGCTCGACGAAAAGGCCCATCTGACGCTGGATGAAATCCGCTCGGCGCGCTATCAGAATCAATTCAGCCCCACCGAGCTGGAACGGGTCGCTGCAGCGGATCGCGGCAGCGCGGTATGGCTGCATTACCGCCTGCAACCGACCCAGCACGAGCAATTGCTGCGTATCTTCGCCCCGGACCTTTCCAGCGCCGACATGTATGTCATGGACGGCGATCGACAGATTGATCATCTACGCACGGGCAACGACGTGCCGATTGAAGATCAGCGACTGCCATCCAACGATTTCCTGCTGCCGGTTCCGCAAAGCTCGGCCTCGCTGGATATCTACCTGAGACTGGTCTCTGCGCAGAAAATGCGCCCCAGCATCACCCTTGAACCGGCCATCGAAAGCGCCGCCAACGAAACCCAGCCATTGCTGTTCGGACTGCTGTTTGGCGCGCTGTCCATGCTGATCGTGCAGAATCTGACGCGTTACGGACATACCCGGTCGCGCAGCAATCTGTGGCTGGCCGCCTGCGAATCGTTACTCGGGCTTAGTGCGCTGTTGCTCCTCAACCTGCTCCGCCCGATCGACCCGTGGAATATCGCGCAAACCCCGAGCGCACACCTGGCGCTGCTGCTGGCCGCTGTCGCAGGCCTGATCTACACCTACTGTTTCTTCGTCCATCGCAATGCCCGCAAACTCGATCGTCTGTTGCTGGGCAACGCGGTGCTCATGGGGATCGGCGCCTTGCTGGTGCTGTTCGACGAAAAGCTGCCGATCAACTTCCTGACGTTCGGCCTGGTCTCGCTGACGACACTGAGCATTCTGGCGGTGTCGATGTGGCACTGGCAGAAGGGCTATCGCTCGGCGCGCCTGTTTGTCCTCGGAATGATCACCTTCAATATCGGCTACATGGTGGTCCTGCCCGGCCTGCTGTGGCTGAGCCTGGTGCCACCGCAATGGCTGCTGCTGGCGCTGCTCAGCGTGTTCTGCATCAGCGGCCTGCTGATGAGCCTGGCCCTCAGCGAACGTCATCGCAGTATCACCGAAGACCGTTTCAGCATCAGCCGCGATCAGGCGGCCAGCACCGCCGAAATCAACGCCAAAGCCGAGTTTCTGGCCAAGATCAGCCACGAGATTCGCACCCCGATGAACGGCGTGCTGGGCATGACCGAGCTGCTGCTCGGCACCCCGCTGTCGGTCAAACAGCGCGACTATGTGCAGACCATTCACAGTGCCGGTAACGAACTGCTGACGCTGATCAACGAGATTCTCGACATCACCAAGCTCGAGTCAGGACAGATCGAACTGGACGACGTGCAGTTCGACATCGGCGCGCTGGTCGAGGACTGCCTGAATATCTTCCGCGCCAAGGCCGAACAGCAACAGGTCGAGCTGATCAGCCAGATCCAGCCTCAGGTGCCACGTGTCATCAATGGTGACCCGACCCGCCTGCGCCAGACACTGCTGAGCCTGCTGGAAAATGCCCTGAAGAAGACCGACGAAGGTGAGATTCTGCTGGCAGTCGCCCTTGAGTCCTCGAAAAGCGGGAATACACGACTGCGCATTTCGGTTCAGGACAGCGGCGAAACGCTTTCCGACGAAGAACGTGAAGAACTGCTGCACGCCGAACTGCACAGCCGGAATTTCCTGGCCAGCAGCCGGCTCGGCGGTCATCTGGGACTGGTGATCGCTCGTCAGTTGATCGTACTGATGGATGGCGAATTCGGCATTCAGAACAGTGGCGCGCAAGGCAATACGCTGTGGCTGAACCTGCCTCTGGACGCCAAGCTGCTCGAACAGCCGACCATTGATCTGGACAGCCCGCTTAAAGATGCCAGGGTGCTGGTGGTCGATGACAACGACACATGCCGCAAAGTGCTGGTTCAGCAATGCAGTGCCTGGGGCCTGAATGTCAGTGCAGTGGCATCCGGCAAGGAGGCACTGGCCTTGCTCAGGACCAAGGCGCACCTGCGCGACTATTTCGATGTGGTCCTGCTCGATCAGAACATGCCGGGCATGACCGGTATGCAACTGGCCGCCAAGATCAAGGAAGACCCGAGCCTGAATCACGACATCCTGTTGATCATGCTGACCGGCATCAGCAATGCACCCAGCAAGATCATCGCGCGCAACTGCGGAATCAAGCGCATTCTGGCCAAACCGGTGGCGGGCTATACGCTCAAGACCACGCTGGCAGATGAACTGACCCAGTTGAACAAGGGTGTCGTGTCGAACAAGCCCGGCCCGGTCGTGACGCCGCCGGTCAGCGTCCCCGGCGACTTCCGGATTCTGGTGGCCGAAGACAACAGTATCTCGACCAAGGTCATCCGCGGCATGCTCGGCAAGCTCAACCTCAACCCCGATACCGCGAGCAATGGCGAAGAAGCGCTGCGAGCCATGAAAGCGCAGCGTTATGATCTGGTGCTGATGGACTGCGAGATGCCGATACTCGACGGTTTCTCGGCCACCGAGCAATTGCGCGCCTGGGAAGTCGGCAATCAGCGTGTACGCACCCCGGTCGTTGCACTGACCGCGCATATTCTCACCGAGCATAAAGACCGCGCACGCCAGGCCGGCATGGACGGCCACATGGCCAAGCCCATCGAACTGTCGCAGTTGCGCGAACTGGTCGAGCACTGGGTGGCGCACCGTGACAAGGCCCGTGGGCTGACGTCGGACGGCGAGCACTATCGGCAAAACTGACGGCGACGGGAAAGGCCTGTGGCCTGATAGACTGCCGATGCCATCCACCTGCTGCTGTGAGTCGAAGCCATGCTTCACGTGTTGTTCAGCGTCTATCTGAAAATGCTGGTGCTTTACAGCCCGTTTTTCGTTCTTTCCTGCTTCATCAGCCTGACGCGTGGTCACTCGCGCAAGGAACAGCGGCGCCTGGCCTGGAAGGTGGCGCTGGCGACACTGGTTTCCAGCGTCTTGCTGTATCTGTTCGGGCGCGTGATTTTCGATGTCTTCGGCATCACGGTGGATGCATTCAGGATTGGTGCCGGCAGTGTGCTGTTCATCTCGGCACTGGGCATGGCCCAGGGCAAGTCGGCGGTCCAGACCGACAATATCCAGCAGGATGTGACCATCGTTCCTCTGACCATCCCACTTACCGTCGGCCCCGGTACGATCGGTGCGCTGCTGGTCATGGGCGTCAGTCAGCCCCACTGGGACGACAAACTCACCGCCATTCTGAGTATTGCGCTGGCCAGTCTGACCGTTGGCGTCGTGCTTTACCTCTCCAACCGTATCGAACGCATCCTCGGCGATCAGGGTTTGCAGATTGTCAGCCGTTTGATGGGACTGTTCGTCTGTGCACTGGCCGCGCAAATCATTTTCACCGGCATCAGGGGCTACCTGCTGCCCTGACAGGACTCAGATACTTGCAGCCCGCACCATGCCTTGCGCCCTGCCGTCCAGATAACGCATCACCGCGTCACGATGAGCGGCATACACCTTGCTGTCAAAGATGTAACTGCCGCCCTTGAAGTGAAACAGCAGTCTTCGCCTTCCTGGCGCATGGTCGTCCACACTCAGGTGCAGACTGCAAAGCAACAGGAGCATCCGGCCAGGTTCATACTTTTCGCAGGGTACGATCTGAAAACTGCCCAGACGTCCCTGGTCGAAGCCGCGCTGAAAGTACGACTCTGCTGCCTGGCCTACCCCCATTGCAGCAACCGCACGCTGCACCATGTCGCCAAGACGCTTACGATCCGCAGGATGACTGACCTTGAACGTGGCCTGCAATAAATCGTCGACACTGCTCACCACCAGCGAGTCCCCAAGGACCACGCCCTTTTGCTGTATACCGCGCGCCTTGAGGCGGCTGCGGTAGTAATACATCCAGGTCCCCCACTGGGTTTTGAAATCAAACTGCCTGCCCGCGAACAACTGGGCGTCCAGAAGAACGTTCTGAACATCCGTGCGCTCTTCGTTCGAAAGCCCGGGCAAAAACGCGACCATACTGGCGATAGTGCCCAGATAGGCCGCGTTACCTGTGTCTGCATTCATTTGCGTTACTCCCTTCCATGGGCTTATCCAGGTTGCTAAAGACTGATGATTTCGGCTGCAGCACGATCAGCCAGGGCGTCCTGCACCGTCTGGCGAAAAGGCTCGAAACTCTGGCGACTGAAGCGGAACGCAGTACTGACGGCATGCACCTGCATCTCGCCGCCCAATATCTGCCAGAAATAACGCGCGGGCCGCAGCGCCAGGGTGGTCATCTGCAGGCTGCACAGAAGGATCGACACCTCGTCCTTATTGCGCATTGCACAGGGCATGAGCTGAAAGCTTTCTGAGCGCCCGGACGTAAACCAGCTGCTGAAAAAACTCGTCGCATGATCACTGCTCAATAGCCTGTCGAGCGAACTGCGGTAGAGTTGGCGAAGCTCGCCAGCGTTATCGACCACGGATAGCTGCAGTTTTCCAATGTCACTGAAACTGTGGATTTTCAATCGGGCATCGTTGATCCCGGCGCTCCGCGAACCGCCTGTGGCGGCAATCGAGCGCTGGTAAGCATCCAGCCATGCACGCCAGTTCACTCTGGAAGAATGGCGATCATCTGCGACCAGTCGGGCATGGTGCAGACAATCCATTATGTCCTGGCGCAAATCAGGTTCGACATTGCGGGCGAAGGACAGCACGCTGGCACCCGTCAGTAGAGTTTCATCCGGATCAGACATCGGGACTGCCCCCGAGCGGCATGATCAGGCACGCACGCTTGCTCGACAGCGCGGTGTCGATGCCATCGCGAAACTGCGAATAGACCTGTTCAAACAGTTGCATTGCATGGACAGTCACAGCGATGTTGCCGTAGACACTCTTCGACTCGATGACCTCGAAAAGAAACCCGGATGACAACGGCTGACGTGTGGTGAATTGAAGCTGCACCAGCTTGAGCTTCTGTCGGGTGTCGACGAAAGCCAGTTGCAGAACTACGCTGACCTGCAATTTTCCCGAGTGATTCAAACCGCTCTGTACCGTCTGACTGCGCAACAGATGAAGCGCTTCGCTCGCGACGGACTGGCTGCCTGCCCTGCGCATGAACGCCTCCGCACGCAGGAGCGTCTCGGCTGACACCCACGGTACAAGCGCACGCACCATGCAACTCCACACTGTTTCAGCGGAGTCTTCAGGCAAAGGCTGGCTGATATGTTCGCTGGCGCTCGGCAGCCAGCCGAAACGCTGCGCAGCGGTGAGACGGGTTTCATTCCATTTTTCGGGTTCGGCAAACTTCGAGTGTTGTTTCGATGCGGCCAGCTGCACGTACAGCATCGAGTCCAGCACATCATTTTTCAGGGCGACCCGCTGCGGCTCGGGGAAAAACATCAAACAGCCCGCATTGACGACTACGGCATCCAATTCCTGCTTCATGGGAGAATTCCTTTTATCCCGAAAGCGGAGGCAGTCCGCGCCTCCGCCAACACTCCGATCAGATTTCGTACTCTGCAATCGCATTACTGACATTGTCGCCAAGCCGTTGCTCGATCAGCTTGCGATAGCGCGCATACAGGTCCGTGTTGAGCAACAGGTTGTGCTCGCCCTTCCAGGTCTGGACACTGGTGCCCTGCCATTCCCAGAACAGCACATTGGTGACGTCACTGTCGGCCTGAAAGCTGACTGCCGCCATGGCCAGACTGACGATGCTGTCCCCGGATTCGATACAGGAGGCGATACGGAAGCTACCGCCACGGTGTGCCTTGGTCTGGCTCTCGAACAGGCGCAGGGGTTCTTTCCTGGCCTGCAGCGCGGCGACGGCATCTGCAGCCACTTTGAGCATCAGCAGCGATGCAGGCCCGGGTAACGCGGCAGCTGCAATGGCCGAACCGAGGATCTCCAGACCGACTTCGTCCATGGTGAAACGCTGCTGGGTGGCACGGTAGCGCGCATAGTTCCAATGGGTGGAGAGCCAGCCCACCTTGGAAAGCACTTCGTTGAATTTGTCATACCACTGATCGCCCTGGGTTTCAGAGCTGAACGCCTTGTTGGCCACAAGGGTGGCGAACAGAAAGGAATTCATCACGTCCTGCTTGCTCTGCGCCGACATACCGTTGGGAAATGCCAGCACACTGCCTGCAACCACCGCACCTTCATGGCCGGACTGTGCGTCAGTGACGTCACCTGCCTGAGGCAATCCGGGGATTGCGGGGGCCGCGAATGCGCCCAACGAAGCTGGGCATTCAGCCAGCTCGCAGGCGGCAATGTAATCGAGGTTGTCAGTGCTGTTCATGGTTTTGTCCTGTGTCATTTCATTAGTCCTTTAACTCATGCGTCCTGATGGACTGAATCGAGACTAACGAAATAAATCAGGCGGTTTTTTCGGAGCTTTCCGTTGCCCTCTGGTGGCTTTCGGGCACTTGGCTGCCGAACTCGATACGCAGAGCCAGATTCGACCCGCCATCTGCCTCCCGGCGTACCGCAGGTGAGCGAAGATTCCGGGGAGGCTTCTGGAATCGGACTACCGACGACGACGATTGAAGAGAGCCGATTCGCTCAAGCCTGTGGGCCGAAACAAAGGCTCACAGGCTTGAAGTGACATCGCCACTTCAGCACTTTCCCACGATAAACGGCAGCAGGTATGACACGCGTGTGCGCTCAACCTGTAGGCTTGTTGCCATACCAACGCGGCGTGTAGACCCAGTTGCCGCCTGCGTGGCGCGTAAAGGTGCACGTCAGGGAAGAGCCGATCAACACCATGGTGCGCATGTCCACCTGCTCCGGTGTCAATTCGCCCAGCGTGATAACCCTCAATGTCTGCCCGGGACGGCCGATGTCGCGGCCCAGCGTCACGGGGGTTGCAGGGATGCGATGCTGGCGGACAATCTCCAGCGCACGCCCCAGTTGCCAGGGTCGGGAGCGAGATATCGGGTTGTAGAATGCCAGCGCCAGATCGGCCTGACAGGCGAGGTCCAGACGCTTTTCGATGATGTCCCAGGGCTTGAGGTTGTCGGACAGCGACAGCACGCAGAAATCATGTCCCAGCGGCGCACCAGCCTGAGCGGCGGTTGCCAGAGAAGCCGAGACACCCGGCAGAATCTCCAGCTCGACCGCATGCCAGTGAGGATTATCCGACTCATGCAACGCCTCAAGCACCGCTGAAGCCATGGCGAACACTCCCGGATCACCGGACGACACCACAACCACCGAACGGCCTTGAGCAGCCAGCTCGAAGGCATGCCGGGCACGCTGCATTTCTTCGCGATTGTCAGTGCAGTGCAGTACCTGATCGGCACGAAACGGCCCTGCCATGCGCACGTAGGTTTCATAGCCCAGCACATCATTGGCACGTGCCAGTTCGGCCTTGACCGCAGGCACCATCAGGTCTGCTGCGCCAGGGCCCAGACCAATGACTGCAACGCGGCCACGCCCGCGGCCGATGCTCTGCACCTCCAGCGGTTGCGCCGCGACAGCAATCGCGGTGTGGGCGTCGACGCAAAGCGGTGGCAACAGCTGCGGCACAGCCTTCATGGCCATCTCGCTGGCCGCAGCGGCGCTGACGAATCGCACCGCAACGTCCAGCTCGGCGGCAGCCTTGTGCAGGTGCGGATTGGCCATCTGCTCCTCGGCAGCCAACAGGCACGCCAAGGACTGCCCGGCAATACGTACCTCGCGCAGGGCCGAGCGCACGTGCTCAGCCAGTTCGTCACTGAGGTCAGTCACCGCCACCAGCACGTTACGTGGGTAGATCAGCAATTCATGGGGTGACGGCTCGCGCAGGGTACTGCCAACATGAATGGCCAGCGCGGCCTGTGGGTCTTCGGGCAGTTGCGCCTGGGCCAGCCAAGGGGCTTCGCCCTCGATGCGTACAGGTTCGCCGGACAGCAGGTCGGAAACGAAACGCTTGCCCAGCTCCAGATCGCCCAGCGCATAGCCGCTTGGCGGGTTGAGCAGACAGGTGCCGAAACGCAGCTCGCCGCTGGTGGTGATCGCTGGCGCAACGCCAAGCCCGCTGGCGATGCTGCGCGCCAGGACATTCACCCCGCCAAGGCCGCCAAGCAGCGGCACTACGGCGCTGCCGTCTTCGGCCACGGCGAGCACTGGCGGTTCGGCGCCCTTCTCCAGCAGCACGGCGGCCAGGGTGCGAATAACGATACCGGCTGCGCAAAGGGCGATGATCGGTGTGTTCTGTTGATACAGCTGGCGCAGCGTCGCGCCGAACTCGCTGTAAGTGCGGTCGGCCCCCTGCACGCGCTCGGCCAGGCCATGAATCAGCGCATCGGGGAACAGCTGTTGAATGCGCCGCGCGGTGGCAAGGCTGCCATTGCCGAGAATGACGATGGCCGGGGTCATGGAGGTCATCAGCCTTGCCACCTGTCGCCAGGGACGATAATCAGCGAAAAATACGGCGAAGACATCGGGTCGACCTGGTCCAGCGGGACGATTTTCTGGTTGCTCATCGTGGCGCGCTCAACATACAGCGCACGCCCGGCCATCCCCAGTTCGGTCAGCACCTCGCGAACCTTGTGGAAATTGCGCCCCAGTTTCATGATCACCGCCGCGTCGGCGTCGGTCAGCTTGCGTTTCAGGTCGTCGTGGGACAGCACACCGGACAGCACTGACAGGCTCTGGTTGCGATACACCAGCGGCGCGCCCAGCACCGAAGCGCCACCGAGCATCGAGCACACACCCGGGATCACTTCGGCCTCGTAGCGCTCGGCCAGACGATCGTGCAGGTACATGTAGGAGCCATAGAAAAACGGATCGCCTTCGCAGATCACCGCCACGTCACGTCCGGCGTCCAGGTGCGCGGCAATATGCCGGCTGGATTCGTCGTAGAAGTCGCTGATGAGCTTTTCGTAGGACAGTGTCGGCGGCAATGCCTCAGTGGTCACCGGGTAGACCAGCGGCATCAGGGTCTGAACGTCCTGCAGATGCGCTTCGATGATGCCGAATGCGTTGCCCTTTTTGCCCTTGGCCACGAAATACGCCACCACCGGCGACTCGCGCAGCAGACGCAGGGCTTTGACAGTGATCAGCTCCGGGTCGCCGGGACCTACGCCCAGGCCAATCAATCGACCGCGTGCCTGCATCATTCGATCTCCGTGGCCAGTGCGTTGACTGCGGCCACGGCCATAGCGCTGCCGCCACGGCGGCCCTGCATGATCACGAACGGCACACCGCGGCTATCGGCGGCAAGCATCGCCTTGGACTCGGCGGCGCCGACAAAGCCGACCGGAAAGCCGAGAATCAGTGCAGGCTTCGGCGCACCGGCATCGAGCATTTCCAACAGATAGAACAGCGCGGTCGGCGCGTTGCCGATGACCACCACGCTGCCTTCCAGGTGCGGACGCCACAGCTCAAGCGCCACCGCAGAACGCGTATTGCCCAGCTCCAGGGCCATTTCCCGCACGCCTTCATCATGCAAGGTGCAGATAATCGGATTATTGGCGGGCAGACGGGTGCGAGTGATGCCTTCGGAGACCATGCGCGCATCGCACAGGATCGGCGCTCCGGCGGCCAGAGCGTTGCGCCCGGCAGTACCGGCACCCGGCGAGAAGCGCAGGTCTTCGATGACTTCGACCATCCCACAGGCATGGATCACGCGCACGGCGAGTTTTTCCAAGTCGGCAGGGATCGTGTCAAGACGCGCTTCGGCGCGAATGATCGAGAAAGAGTTGCGATATATCTCCTGACCATCGCGGATGTAATCAATCATGCATATTGCTCCGTGAGCCGGCGTTCAACTGCGCGCCGACTGCTTCAATAGTAAGGTTGCGCGCGCGCAGCACGCCGAAACCGGCATGCGCTGCATCGCGAAAATAAAGATCGTAACGGCCCGGCGCGACAGCCAGCAAGGTTACTGGCGCTACGTGAGCGGCGGCGCAGGAACGCGTGCAGCCGCTCACGTGCACAGCCTGGCCGGTAGCCAGCCCGGCAGCCAGTTGCAGGGCGTCGGACTTGGTATCGGCCAGCCCCTTGGCGCACCCGGCAGAACCGGTACAGGCGAGCATCTGCGCCAGTGGTTGCTCGGCCGCCCCGACGAATCCCGATGCCTGCAACGCGTCCAGCACCGCCGCGGCGCGCTCGACCGGCACGTTCGGCAACAACAGGCTTTGCCAGGGCGTCAGGCGCAGCGTGCCGTCGCCCTGATCCGCCGCCAGTTGCGCCACGCTGGAAAGCATCGCCGCATCGAGACGCCCCAACGGTACTGCAGCGCCCACCGCCACCTGATTCGGCTGGGCCTGTGGATAAACACCAATGTGGCGAATGCCTTGAATGGCCGGACGCTGCCAATCGGTGATCGCCTTATCGGTCCGCACTGTGCAGCCGGACCGGGTCGACAGCTCGCGCAGCATATCGTCGGTCGAAACCTCGGCCAGCAGGTGTCGCATCCGGGTGTGCTCGGGACGGGCAAGGTCGAGAAACAGCTCCAGCAGTGCGACAACCAGCGTCTTCCCCTCGGCCACAGGGACAGCGGCCAGCGGTCGGTCATGGGCCGGGCAGCCGGCCAGCCCGAACGCCAGCAACACTTCGCCATCGACTTTCAGCGCCGACAGCCACACGTCATGCGGGTGTTCGAGCATGACCAGCGTTTCACCAGCGTCCAGCGACAAGGCAAACTTGGGGGACAGCTCATGAAAACGCGGATGATGTTCCAGCGCGTCGAGAATCTGCGCCGCCAGCGGCCGGGCATCGAAGAGCATCTGCGGGTCCAGCCCGGCCGTCGGGCTGAGCATCAGGTTGCGCACATCGTCGCTGGCCGGGTTGGCGGGGCCGAGCCCTGCCGCCATCAAGGCGCCGATCAACCCGTCGTGATTGGCACCAATGCCGCGAATCTGCAAATTGGCGCGGTTGGTGGCTTCGATAACACCCTGTGCATACGTGCTCGCGGCCTCGGCAACGGCCATGGCCTGCGCACGGGTGATCACCCCGCCCGCCAGCTTGATCCGGCAGATCCCGCCGTCCAGTGCCGGGACGATACGCAGCAACCCCGGGCAGGCCGAGGGGCGTAGCGTTGCAGAGGATGTGCGAGCGGACTGCTGCTCGTTCAATGGGTCACCCGATGTGAACTGGCTGGAAACGGACGTTGATTAGAGCACTTGTACCCCGTCGGGCGCGGTATTATGCCTGCTTTGTCCGCAGGCATGAAAAGGCGCTCTGTCGGAAGTTCGGATTGAGGTAGGTACATGTCACCGTGGCTGACAGTCGTGGGAATCGGAGAAGACGGTTACAAAGGGCTCGGCAAGAACGCCAGACACGCTCTGCTGCACGCTGATCAGGTGTTCGGCGGCCCGCGTCAGCTGGCGTTGCTGCCGCCGTGCATTCGCGCCGAACGACGTGCGTGGCCGAGTCCTTTCTCGTTGAACCCGGTGCTCGAGCAGCGGGGTGCCGAGATCTGCGTGCTGGCCAGTGGCGACCCGATGATGTTCGGCGTCGGCGCCAGTCTTGCACGCGTGGTCAGCATTGACGAAATGCGCATTCTGCCCGCGCCCTCCTCTTACTCTCTGGCCGCCGCCCGCCTCGGCTGGCCGCTGCAGGACGTCGTCACCCTGTCGGTGGTTGCCCGGCCGGCGGCCGCGCTGAACGCACACGTCCACCATGGCATGCGTCTGCTGGTGTTGAGTAACGACGGCAGCAGCCCCGCCCTGATTGCCGGTTTGTTGCGCGAACGCGGCTTTGGGCCAAGCCGCATGACCGTCCTGGAGCATCTGGGTGGCGAAGCCGAGCGGCGCGTCGAAGGACTGGCCAGCGAGTGGGGCAACCCCGAGATCGCCGCGCTGAACCTGGTTGCCATCGACTGTCGTGCCGACGCCAGCGCCATCCGTCTGAGCCCCATTTCAGGTTTGCCGGACAGCGCGTTCGAACATGACGGCCAGCTTACCAAGCGCGACGTGCGCGCCATCACCCTCGCCCGCCTTGCACCGCTGCCGGGCGAACTGTTGTGGGATGTCGGCGCGGGTTGCGGCTCCATCGGCATCGAATGGATGCGCGCGCACCCGACCTGCAGGGCGATGGCTATCGAAGCCGATGAAGGCCGCCAGCAACTGATCGAATTCAACCGCGACGCACTCGGCGTGCCCGGCCTGCAATTGGTGCGGGGCAGCGCGCCCCAGGCCCTGAGCGGTCTGGAACGCCCTGATGCGATCTTCATCGGCGGTGGCGTGACGCGTGTCGGCGTGCTGGAAACCTGCTGGGAACAACTGCGTCCGGGCGGCCGACTGGTTGCCAATGCGGTCACCCTGCAAAGCGAAACGGCCTTGATGGCCTGGCGCGAACGGCATGGCGGCGAACTGACCCGTATCCACGTCGCCCATGCACAACCCCTTGGCGAATTCGACACGTGGCGTCAGGCGTTGCCGATCACCCTGCTGGACGTAGTCAAACCCTGATGCGCGAAGAAACCGCCGAACAGCCTGCGCCACTGCGCAGTGGCCTGACCACTGGCAGCTGTGCGACCGCAACCAGCCTCGCAGCGGCGCGGCTGTTGCTCTGCGGGCAGATCAGCGATGCGGTGGACATCGTTCTGCCCAAGGGTAAACAGGTACAGATGCGCCTGGAATTCTGCCGGCTTGTGGATGACTTCGCGGAAGCTGCAACGCTCAAGGATGCAGGCGACGATCCGGATGTCACCCACGGCGCCCTGGTATTTGCCCGCGTCAGGTTACAGGCGGCAGCAGGCGTGCGCTTCGTGGCGGGTGCAGGCGTCGGCACCGTGACCCGCCCCGGGCTGGTGCTGGCAGTCGGTGAGCCGGCCATCAACCCGGTGCCCCGGCGCATGATGACCGAGCATCTGCTTCGGCTGGCCGAAGAACAAGGCTACAGCGGCGGATTCGAAGTCACGATCGGCGTCGAGGGCGGCGAGGCGCTGGCGCTCAAGACCATGAACCCGCGCCTGGGCATTCTCGGCGGACTGTCGATTCTCGGCACCAGCGGGATTGTCCGGCCGTTCTCCTGCGCGGCCTATATCGCCTCGATCCATCAGGGCATCGACGTCGCCACCACCAACGGCTATCGGCATATCGCCGCCTGCACCGGCAATGCCAGCGAAGACACCATGCGCCGCGTCTATAAAATCCCCGATATCGCCCTGATCGAGATGGGCGACTTTGTCGGTGCGGTGCTCAAGCACTTGCGCAAGGTGCCTGTGGATAAGTTGAGCGTGTGCGGAGGCTTCGGCAAGATCAGCAAGCTGGCCGCCGGCCATATGGACCTGCACAGCCGCCATTCCAGCATCGACCTGCCGCAACTGGCGCACTGGGCTGCGCAGGTCGGCGCGGATGCAGGCCTGCAACAACGGATCCTTGAAGCCAACACCAGTCAGCAAGCGCTGGCGATGAGCGCTGCGGCAGGTGTGCCACTGGGTGACGAAGTGTGTCGCCACGCGCTGAGTTTCGCGCGCAGCATCGTGCCTGCGAGCGTTCAGGTGGAGGTTTTCGCCATTGACCGTCAGGGCGGACTGGTGGGTCAGGCTGGCGTTGATTTACAGAGAGAAGCGACATGAAACGCATCCTGCTGCTGGGCGGCATTACCGAGGCCTTGGCGATTGCGCGGAAGCTCGGGCCTGAGCACATCTACAGCCTCGCGGGCGTGGGCCGGGTGCCGTCTGACCTGGCCTGCCAATTGAAGGTCGGCGGTTATGGCGGCGCCGAGGGGATGGCGCAGTACATGGGCGAACAGGGCGTCGACTTGCTGCTGGACGCCACCCACCCGTACGCCGCACAGATCAGCCACAACGCAGCGCGAGCGGCCAGGCTGGCCGGCATTCCCTGCTGGGCCTTGCGCCGCACCGCGTGGCAGGCAGGTCCAGAGGACGACTGGCGCGAAGTGGCTGACTGGTCAGAACTGGCCAATGCCCTGCTCCCGTTCAAGCGCCCGTTGTTCACGCTGGGTCGCGAGCCCTTGCAGCACCTGAACGAAATCCCGCCGCACCAGTTCTGGACACTCCGGGCACTGGACGACTACCCCGGCAACCAACACTGCGAAGTGATCGGCGCACGCGGCCCGTTCATGCTGGAAGACGAGCGCCAGTTGTTCGAACAACGCCGCATCGACGTACTGATCAGCAAAAACAGCGGCAGCAGCTCCACCGAACCCAAGCTCGACATCGCCCGCGAACGCGGCCTGCCCGTCCTGATCCTCAAACGCCCGCAGTTGCCTGACGCTGATAGGCTGTTCTGGGGTGTGGATGCAGTGCTGGAGGCGTTGGGCCTGGATTGATGAGCCGTCTTTAGTCCTCACTGAATGGACCTGTAGGGAGCTTGCTCACGAAGAGGTCGGGGGAGCCGCTGGAAATCTGTGATCCGTTAATACGCCTTCGCGAGCAAGCTCGCTCCCACAGGATAAGTGATGCTGCAGAACACACCTCGGTCCCGTGGGAGTGAGCTTGCTCACGAAGAGGCCGGTGCAGCCGCTGGAAATCTCTGATCCGTTAATACGCCTTCGCGAGCAAGCTCGCTCCCACAGGATCAGTGATGCTGCAGAACACACCCCGGCCCCGTGGGAGTGAGCTTGCTCACGAAGAGGCCGGTGCAGCCGCTGAAAATCTGTGATCCGTTAATACGCCTTCGCGAGCAAGCTCGCTCCCACTAGATCAGCGATGCTGCAGAACACACCTCGGACCCGTGGGAGTGAGCTTGCTCACGAAGAGGTCGGGGCAGCCGCTGGAAATCTGTTGATCTGTTAATACGCCTTCGCGAGCAAGCTCGCTCCCACTAGATCAGCGATGCTGCAGAACACACCCCGGCCCCGTGGGAGTGAGCTTGCTCACGAAGAGGCCGGTGCAGCCGCTGAAAATCTATTGATCTGTTAATACGCCTTCGCGAGCAAGCTCGCTCCCACTAGATCAGCGATGCTGCAGAACACACCCCGGCCCCGTGGGAGTGAGCTTGCTCAAGAAGAGGTCGGGGCAGCCGCTGGAAATCTGTGATCCGTTAATACGCCTTCGCGAGCAAGCTCGCTCCCACTAGATCAGCGATGCTGCAGAACACACCTCGGACCCGTGGGAGTGAGCTTGCTCACGAAGAGGTCGGGGCAGCCGCTGGAAATCTGTGATCCGTTAATACGCCTTCGCGAGCAAGCTCGCTCCCACAGGATCAGTGATGCTGCAGAACACACCTCGGACCCGTGGGAGTGAGCTTGCTCACGAAGAGGCCGGTGCAGCCGCTGAAAATCTGTTGATCTGTTAACACGCCTTCGCGAGCAAGCTCGCTCCCACAGGATCAGCGATGCTGCAGAACACACCTCGGACCCGTGGGAGTGAGCTTGCTCACGAAGAGGTCGGGGGAGCCGCTGGAAATCTGTGATCCGTTAATACGCCTTCGCGAGCAAGCTCGCTCCCACAGGATCAGCGATGCTGCAGAACACACCTCGGACCCGTGGGAGTGAGCTTGCTCACGAAGAGGCCGGTGCAGCCGCTGGAAATATGTGATCCGTTACTACGCCTTCGCGAGCAAGCTCGCTCCCACTAGATCAGTGATGCTGCAGAACACACCTCGGACCCGCGGGAGTGAGCTTGCTCACGAAGAGGTCGGGGCAGCCGCTGGAAATCTGTGATCCGTTAATACGCCTTCGTGAGTAAGCTCGCTCCCACAGGATCAGCGATGCTGCAGAACACACCTCGGACCCGTGGGAGTGAGCTTGCTCACGAAGAGGCCGGTGCAGCCGCTGGAAATCTGTGATCCGTTAATACGCCTTCGCGAGCAAGCTCGCTCCCACAGGATCAGCGATGCTGCAGAACACACCTCGGCCCCGTGGGAGTGAGCTTGCTCACGAAGAGGCCGGTTTTTCACAACCAGATTGCGTCCCATAGGGGATAATCGCGCACGCTTTTGACCAGGTTGGCTCGAACCGGATTGGCCACAATATAACGGGCAAAACCCAAAAGGCTTTCTTCAGTGCGGATGCTGACGTCGTGGAATCCGCTTTGCCAAAAAGGTCCACTGCAGCCTCTGGCTCTGTTTATGGCGATCGCGCTTTTCGATTTCACGCGCTGCACAACTCTGGATAATGAATGACTATTCAACTGCAGCAGCCAGTGAATATGGTCGGGCATTACCACCCAGGCTAATGAATCAGCCAGTTGCTGCTCCTGAACGTGTCGAAGTTCATCAACCAGCAGACGGCCCATGCGCCAATCGGAAAAGACAGGATTTCTCTGGAATGTTTTTGCGGTGACCAAATACATTTGGCCTGCACTGGAGCATCGCCCCAAACGCAAACGATGTGACTGTGCCCTTTCATACATCCCGATCCCCTTATGACTGCATGCCGGGGAACGACTTTACGAAACAGGCTCACTCAGCGGCGCTCAAAGGTTTACCCAGGTGTTTCGGATTTCCATTTAAGCTACCTTTCACCCCTTCATCGAATCCTGCGGAGCCCCCCATGCTCAAAAAAGCACTGCTGCTGGCCGCACTGCTGCTGCCAGCCAGCCTCGTCCACGCCCATGAGTACAAGGCAGGGCCGTTGCTGATTGGCCATCCGTGGTCAATGGAGCTACCGCCCAACGCACCGACGGTGGCAGCGTATTTCACTATCGAGAACAAGGGTGACAGCGCCGACCGTTTGATTAGCGTCGACACACCCATCGCCGGGCAGGCGCAGTTGCATGAGCATGTACATGTCGACGGGCTGATGAAGATGCAGCACGTTCAGGCGGTCGACATACCGGCTGGCGCGAAGGTGGCTTTCGCCCCCATGGCCTGGCACGTGATGCTGCTGGACATCAAGGACCGCTCGAAGCTGGTGGTCGGCCAACGCTTCCCGATGACCCTGCATTTTGAAAAGGCGGGGGATGTCGAGGTGCAGGTCGTGGTACAAAAACAGGCTTCGGAACACCAGCACTGAGTAACTCCCAACGAGCAGGGCCGGGAGCTGAATGCCTTCATCGATCCTATCGCGGTGGTATCCCTGACACCCAGGACCGATGCTGGTTGTCCGGGCGCTTGATCGAATAGTGCTTTCGCGCTTTGCCAAAACAGCGACAACAGCTTAGATTGCTCTCTGCGGGGCCTGAAACCATTGAGTGGCGTTGTGATGAATTCCTCCTCATACCCGGTTTCAGGCCCCGTCCTTACCTCAATCTCGCGCGTTTCCGAGACTTCCTACCTATCAGAGAGCCGATGCTGCAGTCCTCTCACTGCGCTGGCCGATACCCGCGTGCCTTTAACCCTGACTATATGAAATGAACCGCCCGGCCAACACCTCGAGCGGATCATCCATCACGCAGACGAATCGGCACCATGACCTTACCGCTCACCGCATCAACCCAGGCTCTAAACGCCTCGCTTGCCAGCGATACCTATCCACCCGACTTCAGCAAGACGACCCAAGAACTGGCCCGTACCCTGCTGCATCCCCTCAAACCCGAGCTGGATGTCGAGACGACCTGGCTGACTTACCGTGACAACGAGGTCGGATTCGACCACGGGAGCAACATACACAGGGTTCCACTGATCCCTGGCCTGATCGAATACTTCACCGGCTATTTGCAATGGATCGACAATGATGTAGTCGCTCTCCACCCGCCTCTCGACACGCCTTCTCCAACGCCTGACACACAGCAGCCTGACGTCAAGCCACCTGCCATTCAGCCGCTGGGGCGGGCAGCGACTGTAACGTTCTTCACCCAGGTCAGCGAGCAACTTGAGCAGTGCTACACACGAAATCTTGCAGACTACTGGAGCACTGCGACGCTTGATGGCGAAACCCGGAGCAGCCAGTTTGTCGCAGAGCAGATCGAGTGCCTGACATCCGAATGTGCGGTGCTGATCGCCCTGGGAAAGATGACGACCGGGCACTACAGCCTGCTTTCGGCCACCCTTGGGCCCTGTGCCACAGATGCGACCGCGGGTCTCGCAGACTTGCAGCCGCACAGTGTTTACAGCCTGTCGGCACAAGACGGCGACGGCCCCTCGCTGTCGCTTTACGGTGCGTTTGCCATTGCCCGGCGTCTTCGTGATGCGCCGGTCCAGCCAGACCTGGAAGAGCGGGAAGAGCGGGAAGAGCGGGAAGATGTACTTCTGTTTACGCCCCATGACGGGCTGGAAGCATTTGCCTCATTGCAACAGTTGAACCACGCGCTTGTTCAGCGAGTGACTGAACCCGAGTACCGAGGACGTTTGGGCGACAGCGTCACCGCCGGGGAGGCAAGCCCCACCAAACCCACCCCTGTCTTGCAATGGCAATACACCCTGATGGACGGCAATTTTCTCAGCCTGCTGCTTGCCCGGCAGGTTGTCGCGCAGCAGTCGGTCTTCGCTCAGGCTGTACAGCTGGCCCGCGCTCAGAAGATGGACGCGGTCTGTTTCGAGCAAACGATAGCGAGTTTGCTGAAACCCAGGATTTACTTCGACAACCACTGGCGACTCGACGGATTCGACAGCGATCTGGTGCAAAGCCGAATGCCCGATTGGTGGAAAACCATGACGCTGACGCAGCGTCATGCATGGCATCGCCAGGCAAAGCGGTTTGGCGAATTGGTGGTGAACATGCGCAAAGCCAGCAAGGAGCACTTCGGCCAGGCGGAAAATGACAGCCACACCTACCCGACGCGCTATATCGACAAGCAACTGGCTCAACTGCTGAACCGGCTATCCATCACGGCAACAGCGCAACAGATCAATATTTCACTGACCTACAGGACGGGCATCGAAGTGCTCGATATTCCCGGCGCGCCTGTATTGCCAGAAATCAACACCGAGAACGTTTCACTCAGGCAACTGGCACATACCCAAGCCCTGCACACCAAGGCCAAGGATGCCGTGCTTCTACGCGCTGTCGACGCCGAAGGCGTCTACCTTGCGCACTTGGACAGGCAGGCCGTAACAGAGCTGATTACCACGCTGGAAGATCCCCAATACCTCAGTAATTACCTTGACCTGCACCTGAAAACCTCGGCGTATGCACAGCAGCTCAAGCGGTCAGAAAAAGCCATGTTGCGAGCTCAGATGAAGATGGCGCTGCTGGAGATCGAACAACAGGCTTTTGCACCCACCGGCCGCGAGTGGATCAAGGCTGTGCTGGATTCGCCAGGACTCCAAGGACGTCGAACCATCAACAAGCAAGCCATTGAAGTCCGTTTTTTCAGCGTCAACCAACTCAAGATGACCAACGTGATGCTGATTGCTCCAGCCGGAAAATTCGAGAAGGGGCCACTGGTGCTGTGCACGCTGGATGCTGCCGACGGTGTCGTTTTCCGCTGGTTCAACAGCATGTATCACCTGACCACCAGCTTTCTGGAAGAGGCACCCTTCCAGCAGTATCTGATTCAGCAAATACCGGTTTCCAGGCGTCTTGAGACGCTGCATGCCATGCAGTACGAAAAGGAAGCGAAGCATTGGCGTCCACCCGAAGTATTTACCCAACTGACGCTGCTACCGATCCCGTCAAGGCTGCTGCGCCCCGTCGTGTTTGTCAGCCAGAGCAAAGACATTTACGAGGAAAATCACGAGACCAAGATCAACCTTCTGATCAACGAAGCCAAACGGCAGATGAGTCTGACCACCGGTACAGGGCAATCGGGTCTGGGCTTCGATCTGATCGCGAGCATTGCGATTCTGTTACTGCCTGGCGCGATCATGATGCCTGTCGCGCTGGGCGCTGGCCTTTACAAAACCTGGAGCGCTTTTTCGAAAATCGATGAAAACGACCTGGAAGGCGCCGCCGAGGAGTTTCTGAGCGCCCTCAGCTATCTTGCCATTGCCTTGGTCGGCCACTTGGCGCTGGCCTTGAAGCCGGCAGGAAGCGCCGCAAAAATGGTGAGACGTCCGCACCTCGTACGCAGAGTCGGTCGTGATGGTCAGGCGCAGATCGGCTACCTCCTTTCGCACTCAAAGGCGCCGCGTTTCGCAGGCTCGAAACTGATCGCTGCCATGGACCCCAAAAGCTTCGTCGCCATTGAGGTAGAGGGCCAGACCTGCTTCATAAGCCGGCGGGCTAACGTGTTCGGCCACTCGCGCCTTTATCGGGTAAACCCGATGGATGCCACACAACTGGTGCACGGGCAGGAGTTTGCTCTTCGCAGCACGACCGGCGTCTGGAAAATCGTGGGCAAACAGATACCGCGCATGAGTCAATCGGCAATCCGCAGTGCCGAGGCGCGGCTGACCAGCCTGACAACTCTCTGGCCGGCGTCTCTGGAGGAAGCAAGTAGCATCGAACGCCTGAAGTTCGAGACCGACTACCTGACGCTGGCCCATACATCCAACGCAGAAAAATTTTCCGAAATAACCACCTACGTGGAAGGCGGTTCAACGGAGATCAACCCGCTGCTGCGAAGCGGCGTGCGCAATGCCACCACGCGCAGGTTTCTGCGTCAGTTCCATAAGCTCAAGGCGTGGGAAGGCACTGCATTTCGCGCCACCTATGTGTCCAGCGACGGGGTGGCATGCCTTGAGCGCGAAGTGGGTGCAGTGTTTACCGACAATGGCGTGCAGTCTGCATCGATGTCGCGAGCCAACGCCTCCAGATGGAGCCAGGACGGGTTCGTGAATCGCAACGCCAATGCCGAAAACCACCCGGTGTTCTTCATCTTTGCACCGGCTGTGCCCAAGAAGAACATGTTCACCGGCTTTCTTGGTGATCACGTGGCCATTGCGCCGGGGACATACGTGCAACTGGGTGCGACCAAGCGGGTCAACGGACAGCTGTTTGCCTGGTTCGATGCGCCCGAACAACTGGTTGATCAGACCTACGATCTCTATACCGGGGAACAGGAACTCTGGGTCTGAAACCCGCACGCGGCTGATCCGGGAAGCCGGTCGTTACTGGCCGGCGCTCCTGCAAAGCAGCCTTGCACCATTGCAGAGCCCGGAGCGCACGCGGGACAAGGCCGGGTTCCACCTTGGTGCACATCTTCCCCGAACCGCGACACATTCGTTCCATTTTGCGACGTTTCTGCATTGGCCCAGACCTTGCTAAAGCCTGAAAGAGCAAAAAATGCACCGCCGCCAAACCTCAAAACAATGTACTAAGGGAGCCAGTCAATGAAGCGTCGCAGCCTGATCAAAGCCTTTACCCTGTCCGCATCCATCGCCGCCATGGGGCTGACCTGGACCGTTCAGGCAGCCGAGACCATCAAGGTCGGCATTCTGCATTCGTTGTCCGGCACCATGGCCATCTCCGAGACATCGCTCAAGGACATGGCCTTGATGACCATCGACGAGATCAACGCCAAAGGCGGCGTCAACGGCAAGATGCTGGAGCCGGTCGTCGTCGACCCGGCGTCCAACTGGCCGCTGTTCGCGGAAAAAGGCCGTCAGTTGCTGACCCAGGATAAAGTAGCCGTGGTATTCGGCTGCTGGACATCGGTGTCGCGCAAATCGGTGCTGCCGGTCTTCGAAGAACTCAACGGGCTGCTGTTCTACCCGGTGCAGTACGAAGGCGAAGAGATGTCGCCCAATGTTTTCTACACCGGTGCTGCGCCTAACCAGCAGGCCATCCCTGCCGTCGAATATGTCATGAGTGAAGATGGCGGCTCGGCCAAGCGCTTCTTCCTGCTTGGCACCGACTACGTCTACCCGCGCACCACCAACAAGATTCTGCGCGCCTTCCTGCATTCCAAAGGCGTGAAAGATACCGATATCGAAGAGGTCTACACCCCGTTCGGTCACTCCGATTATCAAACCATCGTGGCCAACATCAAGAAGTTCTCCGCCGGTGGCAAGACGGCCGTTATCTCCACCGTCAACGGCGACTCCAACGTGCCGTTTTACAAGGAACTGGCCAACCAGGGCCTGAACGCTACCGACGTGCCGGTTGTGGCCTTCTCGGTGGGCGAAGAAGAACTGCGCGGCATCGACACCAAGCCACTGGTAGGCCATCTGGCCGCCTGGAACTACTTCCAGTCGGTGGAAAACCCGGTCAACAAGAAGTTCGTGGCTGACTGGAAGGCCTACGCCAAAAAGAAAAACCTGCCAGGCGCTGACAAGGCCGTGACCAACGACCCGATGGAAGCCACGTATGTCGGCATTCACATGTGGGCGCAGGCGGTCGAGAAAGCCAAATCCACCGACGTGGACAAGGTCCGTGAAGCCATGGCCGGACAAACGTTCGCCGCGCCGTCGGGCTTTACTCTGACCATGGACAAGACCAACCATCACTTGCACAAGCCAGTGATGATCGGCGAAATCCAGGACGACGGTCAGTTCAACGTTGTGTGGCAGACCAAAGAGCCGATCCGCGCCCAGCCTTGGAGCCCGTACATCCCTGGCAACGACAAGAAGCCGGACGCCCCGGCGAAGAGCAACTGACCCCCTATCAACACAGCCCGATCGTTCCCACGCTCCAGCGTGGGAACGCAGTTCTGGACGCTCCGCGTCCGATCCTGAGCGCGCGGCTCGGTGCATGGTTGACGCAGAGCGTCACGAAAGGCATTCCCACGCAGAGCGTGAGGAACGAGCAGCGTCAGGGCGAACAGCCACGACTGTCTAGTGGAACGCCATAACAGACCAAGGCCATATTGATATGCCTTCTTATTTCTACCGTTTGATCCTCGCCATCAGCCTGCTGCTGCCTTTGGCTGCCCAGGCCGGTGATGCCAGTGACTTTGTCGCAGCCAGTTCTTCGCAACAGGCAGAGCTGCTGGAGGCCTGGGCCGCCAAGCCTGTGCCGGAACGCGTCGAGCTGCTTGAAGCCTTGCGCGATGGCCGTGTAGGTGCTGACAGCAGCAAGCGCGCCTGGATCGAAAACAACGATCAATACGTGGCCGTCGATGCACAGGCTCCTGCCGCCGCCGATGCTCCAACGCCTGACGAACCGCGTAAATTGCGCTTGAACAACCGGCTGCGTGGCCTGGTTGAAACGGCGCTGGCCAGCCATCAGTTGCTGGCAGCCGACACACAACTGCGCATGGCCGCGGCCCTGCAATTGCAAAAAAGCGCGCGCCCTGCACAACTCGAGTTGCTGACCGAACGCGTGGCCAGCGAATCCGACTCAAGCGTCAAAAGCGCGCTGACCCTGGCGCTGGCCAACCTGCAAATGGTCGATTCCAGCCCGACAGTACGTCTGGCTGCCGTGCGGCTGCTGGGCGAAACCGGTGATCCGCTGGCGCGTACCCGTCTTGAATCATTGCTGGCACCCGGCGTGGAAACCGACGCTTCGGTACGCGTGGCGGCTGAAACCAGCCTGGCGCAGGTCAAGCGCAAGCTGATGATCGGTGAAATCCTCGGTCAGGCGTTCAGCGGCATGTCGCTGGGCTCGATCCTGTTGCTGGCGGCGCTGGGTCTGGCGATCACCTTCGGCCTGCTGGGTGTGATCAACATGGCCCATGGCGAGATGCTGATGCTGGGAGCCTACTCCACCTACGTTGTGCAACTGATGCTGCAGCGCTATGCACCGGGGGCCATCGAGTACTACCCGCTGATCGCGCTGCCAGTGGCGTTCTTTGTCACCGCCGCGATCGGCATGGCTCTGGAACGTACGGTCATTCGTCACCTGTATGGCCGCCCGCTGGAAACGCTGCTTGCAACTTGGGGCATCAGTCTGATGCTGATTCAGGCCGTGCGTCTTGCCTTCGGCGCGCAGAACGTTGAAGTCGCCAACCCGCAATGGCTGTCGGGTGGCATCCAGGTGCTGCCTAATCTGGTGCTGCCTTACAACCGCATCGTGATCATCGCCTTCGCGCTGTTCGTGGTGGTACTGACCTGGCTGCTGCTGAACAAGACCCGCTTGGGCCTGAACGTGCGCGCCGTCACCCAGAACCGCAACATGGCCGCCTGCTGTGGCGTACCGACCGGGCGCATCGACATGATGGCCTTCGGTCTGGGCTCAGGTATCGCTGGTCTGGGGGGTGTTGCCCTGAGCCAGATCGGCAACGTGGGCCCTGATCTTGGGCAAAGCTACATCATCGATTCGTTCCTGGTGGTCGTGCTCGGTGGCGTCGGGCAACTGGCCGGCAGCGTGATGGCGGCCTTCGGGCTGGGCATCGCCAACAAGATTCTAGAACCGCAAATCGGCGCCGTATTGGGCAAGATCCTGATTCTGGCGCTGATCATTCTGTTTATCCAGAAACGTCCGCAAGGCCTCTTCGCACTGAAAGGACGGGTGATCGACTGATGAGCCAGCCATTGATAGTAACTGCCGCGCAAAAAGTCGGGCCAAGAGGCACGCTGACTGCAGGCTGCGTAATACTGGCGGTGCTGCTGGCACTGCCGCTGCTGTCGTTGCTGCCTGCCGATAACGGCTTTCAGGTCTCGGCCTACACCCTGACCCTGGTGGGCAAGATCCTCTGCTACGCCATTGTCGCGCTGGCGCTGGATCTGGTCTGGGGCTATGCCGGGCTATTGTCGCTGGGCCACGGCCTGTTCTTCGCCCTGGGCGGCTATGCCATGGGCATGTACCTGATGCGCCAGGCCGCTGGCGATGGTCTGCCGGCCTTCATGACATTTTTGTCGTGGACCGAGCTGCCGTGGTACTGGGCGGGCACCGACCATTTCCTCTGGGCGTTGTGCCTGGTGGTATTGGCACCGGGACTGCTGGCGCTGGTATTCGGCTTCTTCGCCTTCCGCTCGCGGATCAAGGGCGTGTACTTTTCGATCATGACCCAGGCGCTGACCTTCGCCGGCATGCTGCTGTTCTTTCGCAACGAGACCGGCTTTGGCGGCAACAACGGCTTCACCAACTTCCGCAGCATTCTGGGCTTCAGCATCAGTTCACAAGGGACCAGAGCCGCGCTGTTTCTGGCCACGGTCGCATTGCTGGTGGCCAGTCTGTACATCGGCTGGCGCCTGGCGCAGAGCAAGTTCGGCCGCGTGCTGACGGCACTGCGCGATGCGGAAAACCGCCTGATGTTCTGCGGTTACGATCCGCGCGGCTTCAAACTGTTCGTCTGGGTCCTGAGCGCTGTGCTGTGCGGTCTGGCTGGCGCTTTGTATGTGCCGCAGGTCGGCATTATCAACCCCAGCGAAATGTCGCCGACCAACTCCATTGAAGCCGCTGTCTGGGTTGCCCTGGGTGGCCGCGGCACGCTGATCGGCCCGCTGCTGGGCGCAGGTCTGGTGAACGGCATGAAGAGCTGGTTCACCATGGCCTTCCCGGAATACTGGCTGTTCTTTCTTGGCGCGCTGTTCATCATCGTCACGCTGTATCTGCCCAAGGGCGTGATCGGCATGCTGAAGAAAAGGAGCGAGCAATGAAAACCACTCCGACCCCGTCTTTCATGCTGGAACCGATCCTGGCGCCAAACTCCGATGCCGGCACCAGCCGCGACGCAGTGGGGCTCGGCAAAAGCGCCGGCAAAGGCCTCAACACTCGCCACGGTACGATCCTGACGCTGGAAGACATCAGCGTCAGCTTCGACGGCTTCAAGGCCCTGAACGATCTGAATCTGTACATCGGCGTAGGCGAACTGCGCTGCATCATCGGCCCCAACGGCGCGGGCAAGACCACGCTGATGGACGTCATCACCGGCAAGACCCGGCCCAGCCACGGCAAGGCATGGTTCGGTGAAACGCTGGACCTGACGCAGATGACCGAAGTGCAGATTGCCCAGGCCGGCATCGGCCGCAAGTTCCAGAAACCCACAGTATTCGAGGCCTTGAGCGTGTTCGAAAACCTTGAGCTGGCGCAGAAGACCGACAAATCGGTGTGGGCCAGTTTGCGTGCGCGGTTGAGCGGCGAACAACAGGACCGGATCGGTGAGGTGCTGGAAACGATCCGCCTGACCAGCTCGATGCAGCGCCCTGCAGGCTTGCTGTCCCACGGCCAGAAGCAGTTTCTGGAGATTGGCATGCTGCTGGTGCAGGACCCGCAATTACTCCTGCTCGACGAGCCGGTGGCGGGCATGACCGATGCCGAAACCGAATTTACCGCCGAGCTGTTCAAGAGCCTCGCCGGCAAGCACTCGCTGATGGTGGTTGAGCACGACATGGGTTTCGTCGGCTCGATTGCCGACCATGTCACCGTGCTGCACCAGGGCAGCGTACTGGCTGAAGGCTCGCTGAACGACGTACAGGCCGATGAACGCGTGATCGAAGTGTATTTGGGACGCTGACGCAACGAACCGATCGTTCCGGCGCGCTGCGCGGGAATACCTGTCCAGACGCCCCGCGTCGCAACACTGCGATTACGCTGCAATAGACGAGAACACCCACCATGCTCCAGGTCGAAAAGCTTCATCAGTATTACGGCGGCAGCCACATTCTTCGCGGTCTGTCGTTCGATGTGAAGGTCGGTGAAGTCACCTGCCTGCTGGGCCGCAACGGCGTGGGCAAGACCACGCTCTTGCGCGTGCTGATGGGCCTGCTGCCATCGAAGGAAGGTTCGGTGCAATGGGAAGGCAAGACCATCACCCAGTTCAAGACGCATCAACGGGTACATGCCGGGATCGCTTACGTACCGCAGGGCCGGGAAATATTCGGTCGGCTGACGGTCGAGGAAAATCTGCTCATGGGCCTGTCCCGTTTTCCGGGCTCCGAGGCCAAGGAAGTGCCGGCCTTCATCTACGAGTTGTTCCCGGTGCTGCTGCAAATGAAGCACCGCCGCGGCGGCGATCTGTCCGGTGGTCAGCAGCAGCAACTGGCAATAGGCCGGGCATTGGCGAGCCGTCCACGCCTGCTGATTCTCGACGAGCCCACCGAAGGTATTCAGCCCTCGGTGATCAAGGAAATCGGCGCCGTCATCAAAAAGCTCGCCGAGCGTGGCGACATGGCGATTCTGCTGGTCGAGCAGTTCTACGACTTCGCCGCGGAGCTGGCCGATCAGTACCTGGTGATGTCGCGGGGCGAGATCGTCCAGCAGGGCCGTGGCGAAAACATGGAGACCGACGGCGTTCGTGGTCTGGTCACTATTTGATGCGCCAATCCGTTATCGTGCAGCATTCGACAAGCCAATGAAGACACCATGAACCTGCCTGCCAACACCGCCCTCTTCACCCCCAGCTGGCACGCCGAACTGGAATTGGGTTACGGCCGTTTCGATGACAGCACACGCCCGACGCAGCGGCGCCACAAAGGACCGCTGCGGGTGCAAAAGCATCTGTACGCCGAAGGCCCGGAGGTGTGCCAGCACATCATCGTTCATCCACCAGGCGGTATCGCCGGGGGTGACCGGCTGGATATCTCGGCCACCGTGGGGGCCAATGCCTGGGCACAGTTGACCAGCCCCGGCGCGGCCAAATGGTATCGCGCCGCCAGCCCGGCCTTTCAGCAACTGGAACTGCACGTCCAGCCTGGTGCGACGCTGGAATGGCTGCCGCAGGAAACCATCGTCTTCAGCAATGCCCAGGCAGAGCTGAGCACTCGGATAGAGCTGCACGGTGATGCGAAGCTGTTTTACTGGGATGTAGTGGCGCTGGGCCGCCCGGCCAGTGGCGAGCGGTTCGAGCACGGGCATTTTCAGTCGCATCTGGATATACGTCGCGACGGCACATTGCTCTGGCATGAGCGACAACGCATTATCGGTGGCGACGGGCTGCTGGACTCGCCCATCGGCCTGGACGGCAGAACGGTGTTCGCCACCCTGCTGATGACCGGCGAAGTAAGCAGCGAGCTGCTCGAGGCCTGCCGTTCGCTGTCGATGCCCAACCCGGTACGCGGCGACCTGACTCAATTGCCCGGTCTGCTGGTCGCTCGCTGTCTGGCAGACGAAGCATTGCACGCGCGGGCCTGGCTGATACAAATCTGGAAATACCTGCGCCCTGCCCTGCTGGGACGCGAGGCGGTAACGCCAAGAATCTGGAACACCTGATTGATGACTGGACGCTCTGCATTCCAGGCTACACCCTCGGCGCTGATGCACTCAGCGTGGTACATAAGTCCTGAAAAGCCCGAAAATCGGGGCTTTTAGCGCTTCTGCCCGCAGGGCGTGGGAGCGAACTTGTTCGCGAAGACCATGTTTTAGGCGCTGCATTTTCGGCGACTACACCGGCCCCTTCGCGAACAAGTTCGCTCCCACGGCCTTCGGCCAGAACCCAAAACAGACTTATACATAACAATGAGGGCTCAAGCCTGGGAACGATCAACCACCGAATTTGAACAAACGGAAGCCCCATGGACCTGACACCACGCGAAAAAGACAAGCTGCTGATCTTCACCGCCGGACTGGTCGCCGAACGGCGTCTGGCACGCGGTGTGAAGCTCAATTACCCGGAAGCCATGGCCTACATCTCTGCGGCACTGCTCGAAGGTGCGCGTGACGGACAGACCGTCGCTGAGCTCATGCACTACGGCACGACCCTGCTGAGCCGCGATCAGGTCATGGAAGGTATCGCGGAAATGATCCCGGAGATTCAGGTGGAAGCCACCTTTCCGGACGGCACCAAACTCGTCACCGTGCATCAGCCGATTGCCTGAAGGAGTGATCATGCAGGACGTGATTCGCGATGCCCTGCCGGACGATCTGCCGGGCATTCTGGAGATCTACAACGACGCAGTGCTCAATACCACGGCTATCTGGAACGAGCAGCCGGTTGATCTGGCCAACCGCCAGGCCTGGTACGCCGCTCGCCAGAGTCAGGGTTATCCGATTCTGGTGGCCACCGACACCGCAGGCGAAGTGCTCGGCTATTCGTCGTTTGGCGACTGGCGGCCGTTCGAAGGCTTTCGCCATACGGTCGAGCATTCGGTTTACGTGCGCGCTGACCAGCGTGGCAAACGCTTGGGCCCGCGTCTGATGGCCGCCTTGATCGAGCGCGCCCGTGCCTGTGACAAGCACATGATGGTCGCGGCGATCGAAAGTGGTAACGCTGCGTCCATCGCCCTGCATGATCGCCTGGGTTTCAAGACCACCGGACAAATGCCTCAGGTCGGCACCAAATTCGGCCGCTGGCTGGACCTGACCTTCATGCAGCTCGACCTGTCGCCCGGTGCTCAGCCACCGGCTTCGCAAGCCCCCTCCGCCCTTTAGAGAGCACGCCATGAATCCAGCACAGCTGCGCCGCGTCACCGCCGAAAGCTTCGCGCATTACCGCCAGGGTCTGGCGCAATTGTTGTTCGATACGGTTCATGATGGCGCGTCGGTCGGTTTCATGGCCGACCTCGACATGGCGCAGGCCTACGGCTGGTGCGACGGGCTCAGAGCCGATGTCGCCGCTGGCTCTCTGCTGCTGTGGGTGGTGGTCGAGAACGAGAACGTCCTGGCCAGTGCACAACTGTCGCTGTGCCAGAAGCCCAACGGCCTGAACCGCGCCGAAGTACAGAAACTGATGGTGCTGCCTGCGGCGCGCGGGCGTGGCCTGGGCAGGCAATTGATGGAGGCCGTTGAACAGGCGGCCGTGAAACACAAACGTGGGCTGTTGCACCTGGACACCGAAGCAGGCTCGGCGGCTGAAGCCTTCTACAGCGCGCTGGCCTACCACCGTGTCGGTGAGCTGCCGGATTATTGCGCCACACCGGACGGGCGCCTGCATCCCACCGCCATTTATTTCAAAACCTTGGGGCAACCGACATGATCCCTGGTCAATACCAGATCCAGCCCGGCGACATCGAACTCAACGCCGGACGCCGCACCCTCAGCCTGACCGTCGCCAACAGCGGCGACCGGCCGATTCAGGTGGGCTCGCATTTCCACTTTTTCGAAACCAACGACGCACTGACCTTCGACCGCGCCGCCAGCCGGGGCATGCGCCTGAACATTCCGGCCGGCACCGCGGTGCGCTTCGAGCCGGGCCAGTCCCGCGAAGTCGAGCTGGTGGACCTGGCCGGCTTGCGCAAGGTTTACGGGTTTGCCGGTCGGGTGATGGGCGATCTGGATTGAAGGCTTTTTGAATACCGTTCCTACGCTCCGCGTTCATCGTTACACACAAGTCTGCTTTTGATTCTGGCCGAAGGCCGTAGGAGCGAACTTGTTCGCGAAAAGGCCGGTACAGCCTCCAGAAACAGGGCGTTCGGACTAACGTCTTCGTGAGCAATGCGGATCGCCGCACCGGTCACACAGGCATCCAATCGGGACGTGTGTATGACGATGGGCACTCGGCACGAGGATCAAAAGCTTTGACGACTAACGACTTGCAGCTCGCCGCTGGTCGCTTTGAAAAACTTACAGTTTGCGGCCTGCAGCTTGCCGCTCTGAATCCGAGGTACGAAAGATGAAGATAAGCCGACAAGCCTACGCAGACATGTTCGGCCCCACCGTCGGCGACAAGGTTCGCCTGGCCGACACCGAGCTGTGGATCGAGGTCGAGAAGGACTTCACCACCTACGGCGAAGAAGTGAAGTTCGGCGGTGGCAAGGTCATTCGTGACGGCATGGGCCAAGGCCAGTTGCTGGCCGCTGACGTAGTCGACACGCTGATCACCAATGCCCTGATCATCGATCACTGGGGCATCGTCAAGGCCGACGTCGGCATCAAGAACGGGCGTATCGCGGCCATTGGCAAGGCGGGCAACCCGGACATCCAGCCGGACGTGACCATCGCGGTCGGCGCCGCCACCGAAGTCATTGCCGGCGAAGGCATGATCCTTACCGCGGGTGGCGTCGACACGCACATCCACTTCATCTGCCCGCAGCAGATCGAAGAGGCGCTGATGAGCGGCGTGACGACCATGATCGGCGGCGGCACCGGCCCGGCCACGGGCACCAATGCCACCACTGTCACGCCCGGCCCGTGGCACATGGCGCGCATGCTCCAGGCCTCGGACTCGTTCCCGATGAACATCGGCTTCACCGGCAAGGGCAACGTCAGCCTGCCCGGCCCGCTGATCGAGCAGGTCAAGGCGGGGGCCATCGGTCTGAAGTTGCACGAGGACTGGGGCACCACACCTGCGGCCATCGACAACTGCCTGAGCGTGGCCGACGAATACGACGTGCAGGTCGCGATCCACACCGACACCCTCAACGAGTCAGGTTTTGTCGAGACCACCCTGGCCGCGTTCAAGAACCGCACGATTCACACCTATCACACCGAAGGTGCCGGTGGCGGTCACGCGCCGGACATCATCAAGGCCTGTGGTTCGCCGAACGTGCTGCCGAGCTCGACCAACCCGACGCGTCCGTTCACCCGCAACACCATCGACGAGCACCTGGACATGCTCATGGTCTGCCATCACCTGGACCCGAGCATCGCCGAAGACGTGGCTTTCGCGGAAAGCCGCATCCGCCGCGAGACCATCGCTGCCGAAGATATCCTTCACGACCTGGGCGCCTTTTCGATGCTCAGTTCCGACAGCCAGGCCATGGGTCGGGTTGGCGAAGTGATCATGCGCACCTGGCAAACCGCCGACAAGATGAAGAAACAGCGTGGCCCACTGCCGCAGGATGGTCCGGGCAACGACAACTTCCGCGCCAAGCGTTACATCGCCAAATACACCATCAACCCGGCGATCACTCATGGCATCAGTCATGAAGTAGGCTCTATCGAAGTTGGCAAGTGGGCCGACCTGGTGCTGTGGCGTCCGGCATTCTTCGGCGTCAAACCGACCCTGATCCTCAAGGGTGGTGCCATCGCCGCCAGCTTGATGGGCGACGCCAACGCTTCGATCCCGACCCCGCAACCGGTTCATTACCGCCCGATGTTCGCCAGCTACGGCAGCTCATTGCACGCCACCAGCCTGACGTTCATCAGCCAGGCAGCGTTCGATGCCGGTGTACCAGAGTCACTGGGCCTGAAGAAGCAGATCGGTGTCGTCAAAGGCTGCCGCACCGTGCAGAAGAAAGACCTGATCCACAACGATTACCTGCCGGACATCGAAGTCGACCCGCAGACCTATCAGGTCAAGGCCGACGGGGTGTTGCTGTGGTGCGAGCCCGCGGATGTGCTGCCGATGGCGCAGCGGTACTTTCTGTTTTGAACCCAAAAAAGGGCCTCCCCTTCGGACGGCCCTTTGATGTTACCGACTTGGCCTGGTATTCGGTTACCTCGGGTAGAAATTTCGACCAGGACCGGCTTCGCCTTGCTGGCTTCAAGAGCTTCCTGTTGAAAGATCGCATCTGTAACCGTAATGACGCTCATGTCATGGCCCTCCGTTCGTATAGTCCCCGGAGAGAACATAGGACGAAGCGAATAGGACGTCTACTGACAGAAATGACAGCAAACGCCCTGTTTGTCGTGTCATGCAAAGGAGGTAATATGCGCCCATTCTTTCGTCACGCATCTCCAAAGGTAACCGGCCATGCGCCTTTCCGAATTCATCGTTATTCATGTGGATCGCATCGTCGATGAATGGGAAGACTTCGCCAGAACCCTGAAACCGGCGGCAGAAACGATGAGCAAAGCCGAGCTGCGGGATCATGCCAGGTCGATCCTGCTCGCCGCTGCGCGGGACATGAATACCGCGCAGAGCAAAAGCGAGGAGATTGCCAAGGCCAGAGGCGAAGAGTTGAACAAGACGCCAAGCCTGGACGAAGCAGCCAGCAGCCATGGCGAGTTGCGTCATGAGGTCGGCTTTGATCTGGTGCAGATGACGTCGGAATTTCGCCATCTGCGCGCCAGCGTCATCCGCCTCTGGGTAGAAAGCCTGGCAACGCCGCAACTGGCCGATTTTCAGAACGTGATTCGTTTCAACGAAGCCATCGACGAGGCGCTTGCCGAATCCACCGCTGCCTATGCGGAACGGGTCGGCCGCTCACGGGATATATTTCTTGCCATTCTGGGTCACGATCTGCGCGCGCCGCTGCAGGCCGTCAGCATGTCGACGGAATTGCTGGCACGCAAGATAGCGCTGGACGAAAAGACCCAGTCCTATGTTTCGCGTATCCAGACCAGCACCCGCCATATGGGCTCGATGGTCAGCGATCTGCTGGAATTCGTGCGCAGTCGCTTGGGCGCCGGGCTACCGGTTGAACGCAAATACATGGATTTGGCCAGTGCTTGCCGTGAAGCCATCGAGGAAGCCTGCGCCGGGCGACCGGACTCTGTTCCGGTACTGAACATCGAAGGCAACACCAAGGGTCACTGGGACGCCGGACGGATCAGCCAGATGTTACAGAATCTGATCGGCAACGCCCTGCAGCACGGTGCGGCCAGTCACGAGATAACGGTCAGTGTTACGGGTGCCGAGAAAGCGGTGATATTGGTGGTACACAACGAAGGCAAGCCGATTGCCGAAGACGCTATCGGGACGATCTTCGATCCGCTGGTGCGCAGCACCGAGGAAAACAGCGAAACACGCGGTACATCGACCAGCCTGGGTCTTGGCCTGTTCATCGTCAAGGAAGTGGTCAACGCCCACGGTGGCAGCATCACTGTGACCTCGACCATTGGTGAGGGCACGACCTTCAATGTGGTGCTGCCGAAAAACTGAGCGAGGCTGATTGCCTGCTGATGCGGGTGGCGCATCAGCCCATTCAGAAAAGACAGAATCGCAAGACCGCTATGCTCAACCCTTCCACTGCGCGCGGGGATCGAACGACGAACTGTCTGCCAGTTTCTGCCAGAGCGCCCGGGTAGCCTCGTCGGTGTGCTTGGGCACGACGACTTTCAACTGCGCGTAAAGATCACCGCGTTCGCCACTCTTGTTCATCAAGCCATTACCCTTGATCCGCAGACGCTGCCCGTTCTGACTGTCCGGGCGGATGGTCAGGTTGATCCTGCTGGTCAGCGTCGGCACAGCGACCTTGGTACCCAGCACGGCTTCCCAGGGGGCCAGTGGGACGGTGATGACCAGATCATGGCCCTCGACCTCGAACAGCGGGTGAGGGGCCAGGCGAATGATCAGGTACAGGTCGCCATTGGCACCACCGCCCACGCCCGGCGCGCCCTGCCCCTTCAGGCGAATACGCTCGCCATCGACCACGCCCGCGGGAATCTTCACGTTCAGGGTCTTGGTGATATCGCTCATGCGCTGCCCGTTGGGGCTGTGCTGCGGCACCTTGAAGCTGACCTGCTTGGATTCCCCCGACAGGGTCTCTTCGAGGAATACCGCCAGTTCCATCTCCACGTCCTGCCCGGTACGCCCAGGGTTGCGGGTACGCCCGCCCTGCTGTGGCCGGCCACCGAAAATGGAGCTGAAAAACTCCGAGAAGTCTGCCGTTTCCTCGAACCCGCCTGCCCCGGCGCCGGCACGGCTTTGCCAGCCCGGCGGGGTCTGGAACGGGCGGCCCTGACGACCGTATTTGCGCAGCTCGTCATACTCGGCGCGCTTTTCCGGGCTGCTGAGTACCTCATACGCTTCGGAGGCTTCCTTGAACTTGTCTTCGGCGCCTGCCTCCTTGCTGACGTCCGGGTGATACTTGCGCGCGAGTTTGCGATAGGCGGTCTTGATCGCCTTGTCGTCCGCAGTCGGCTCCACGGCAAGTATCTTGTAGTAGTCTTTGAAATCCATGTAACGATCACCCATCCGAATTATCCGGCAAAGCCAGATACGCTGGCGTCACGTGCCCAGCTCCCTCTGTCACGAGGCATCTGGATTACCTAACGTCGAAAAATATACAGATAGACCAGCTGCCTTTGTCGGCAGGTCGATAGCTCGACAACATAATGTCCGACAACAGGGTCTACCGAGAATCCCTTCAAGATTGGGGGTAACGGGCCTCAGTTCAAGCCTTGGTCGCAAATACAGCCAGGTAAATATAAGCGACGTGTCGCGCTACGCAATTTGCCCGCGCTGGCATAAACTGCGCGGCCGTTTTTTGACTGGAACGTAAAAGACATGAATGACCAATCCCCGGCCCGTGCCTGCGGTATCGATTTCGGCACGTCCAACTCCACTGTCGGCTGGCAACGACCCGGCATGGAATCGTTGATCGCGCTGGAGGACGACAAGATTACCCTGCCTTCGGTGGTGTTCTTCAATATGGAAGAACGCCGCCCGGTGTATGGCCGCCTGGCGCTTCACGAGTATCTGGAGGGCTACGAAGGCCGCCTGATGCGCTCGCTCAAGAGCCTGCTGGGCTCGAAGCTGATCAAGCATGACACCAGCGTGCTGGGCACGGCGATGCCGTTCAAGGATTTGCTGGCACTGTTTATCGGCGAGCTGAAAAAGCGCGCGGAGCAAACGGCTGGCCGCGAATTCGAGCAGGTCGTGCTGGGCCGTCCGGTGCATTTTGTCGATGACGACGCCCAGGCCGATCAGGAAGCCGAAGACACGCTGGCTGAAGTGGCGCGCAAGATCGGTTTCAAGGACGTATCTTTCCAGTTCGAGCCCATCGCTGCGGCCTTCGATTACGAGTCCACCATCCAGGACGAAGAGCTGGTGCTGATTGTCGACATCGGCGGCGGTACGTCAGACTTTTCGCTGGTACGTCTGTCGCCCGAGCGACGCCGGCACGATGATCGCCAGCAGGACATCCTTGCCACCGGTGGCATACACATCGGCGGGACCGACTTCGACAAGCAGTTGAGCCTGCAAGGCGTGATGCCGCTGTTCGGTTATGGCAGCCGCATGAAAAGCGGTGCGTACATGCCGACCAGCCACCACATGAACCTGGCGACCTGGCACACCATCAACGCGGTGTACTCGCAAAAATCGCAACTGGCCCTGGGCAGCATGCGCTACGACATCGAAGACACCGGTGGCATCGATCGCCTGTTCAAGCTGATCGAACAACGCGCCGGGCACTGGCTGGCCATGGAAGTGGAAGAAACCAAGATCCAGCTGACCCACGCCGACAGCCGCCATCTGCTTATGGATCGCGTGGAAGCCGGACTGAGCGTGGACCTGAGCCGGGTGATGTTCGAAGCAGCGATCGACGCCCAGCTCGAGCGGGTGCGCAACAGCGTGACGAACTTGCTGAACGATGCGGGCGTGAGTGTCGAACAGGTCAGCACGGTGTTCTTCACCGGCGGTTCAAGCGGCATCCCTGCCCTGCGCAACAGCGTCTCGGACATGCTGCCCAACGCGCGCCACGTTGAAGGCAACATCTTCGGCAGCATCGGTAGCGGCCTGGCCATCGAAGCGAAGAAGCGTTACGGCTAGTCATGCGCCTATCGTGGGAATGCCCTTCGTGATGCTCCGCGTCACAGATCGCTGATCTTGTGGGAGCGAACTTGCTCGCGAAGGCGGATTACCTGACCAATGGGCTTCCAGCGGCTGCACCGGCCTCTTCGTGAGCAAGCTCACTCCTGTAGGGCCGGGGTGTTTTCAAGCCATGTGAATCACTCCCACGGGCGGGCGTGTTTCGAGCCATGTGGATGTTCTGCGGCACTGCAGACGCAGAGCGTCCAGAACTGCATGCCAACGCGGTGAAGTGACAGGCGTTGTTTCGGACGGCTACATGCGCAAGCGCCCTAGACCAACCCTTCCTTCTGCAACTCGCTCTTCAGATACGCATAGTAAATCGGCCCTGCAACCACGCCCGGCAGGCCGAATGCGGCTTCGAACAGCAGCATCGCCAGCAGCAACTCCCACGACTTGGCGTTGATCTGTCCGCCCACGATGCGCGCATTGAGGAAATACTCGACCTTGTGGATCACGATCAGATAGCCCAGCGCAGCCAGCGCGACCCAGATCGAGATGGACATGCCGACGATGAAGATCAACGTGTTGGACATCAGGTTACCCACCACCGGCAACAGGCCGAGCAGGAAGGTCATGATGATCAGGGTCTTGGTCAGCGGCAGGTGAATTCCGCACAGCGGCAATACGATGGCCAGGAACACCGACGTGAACGCCGTGTTGAGCAGGGAAATCTTGATCTGGGCAAAAACAATGTTGCGAAACGCCCGGCTGACCAGGTACAGGCGATCGAACAGAGCAGCCGCCAGCGGCTTGCGCGCATGCACGTCGGAGATACGCTGCAAGGCAATGATCGCGCCCAGTACCATGCCGATCAGCATGGTGACGAACATGTGCGCCGCCCCCTTGCCGATCAACTGCAATTCGCCCACGTGCTTCTGCAGCCATTGCCCGAGCGAAACCTGAAACTCCGCTGCGCTGGCAGGCAGGTAGGCGTCGATGAACGGAGGCAGCTGACCACGAGCGCGGTCGACCAGGGTCATGAACTTGTCGAGCGAGGCGCCCGGATTTTCGGCTTCGTGCAGCACAAAACTGATGGCGCCGGCAAAAATCAGCGTCAGCAGGCTGACCACGAGCGTGCCGAGCAACGCTACGGCCAGCCAGCGAGCACGTTCGCCGGAGATCAGCCGTTGCAGTTTGGGGGTCAACATGTTGACCAGCTCGAAAACCAACAGTCCGGCCAACAGACTGGGCAACAACTTGAATGGCAACACCAATAACAGACCGCCAAATACAAGAATCCAGCTGGCTATTAACACCTGACGCGCAGAAAACGTTGGCATAGACCCTCAACGGGCAACACAAGGAAGGTGGGCAGTCTGCCAGCCTTCTCAGTCCAGAACCAGTGATCAGAAAGCCGGAAAAAACACGCCGCAATGATCTGCCCGATGATCGGCTCGAGAACGGCGCGAAAGTGCAGTGTTTACTGCACCCGCGCCTCTTGCCTGCCGCAAAGATGCCGACTGAAAAATTATTTCTTCTTGAGACAATCGCTCATGAAACTCTTGCGCGCGTCTCCCTTGAGCGCCTGAGTGCTGGCAGTCGCGTTGCAGGTTTTCATCTTCTCCTGCTGGGTCGCCGCTGGCGGCGGTGCCGCTTTAAGGCAAGTGCTCATGAACGTCTTGCGCTCATCGCCCTTCAGCGACTTCGCGCTGGCGTCGGCATTGCAGGTGGTCATTTTGTTCTGCTGCGCGGTCGCAGCGAAACCCTGGGCAGATAACATCAAGCCAACGAGCAATACAGGAATACCGAGCTTGTTCATCGATCCACTCTCCAGATCCACTGCACCGGGCGGCACAGACTGAGATTCAGTGTAGTCAGCGTCTGCGCTCTGTGACGGAGCACCCAACATCGCCGCTGGCATTCTCGACAAACAGGCGGATAATTACGCCTCGCTCTAACGATGATCCACTCATGCAATACGCTTTTCCGCTGATTACCATCCTTATCTGGGCGATCAACACAGCCGTCACCAAGGCGTCTGCCGGGGTGATCTTTCCGGCTGAAATTGGCTTTTATCGCTGGGCGCTGGCTGGCTTGCTGTTCACACCGTTCATGCTCGGGCCTGTGTGGGCGAACCGAGCGGCGATCAAACCGGTACTCGGCAAGATTTTCATTCTGGCCGTGCTCGGCACAGCGCTGTATCAAAGCCTGGCGTATTTCGCGGCCAGCCTGACAACCGCCACCAACATGGGGATCATTCAGTCGATGGTGCCGATGATGGCGCTGGGGCTGTCGATAGCCTGCCTCGGCACTCGTCTGACCTCGGGTGCGCTGCTGGGGGCGGTGCTGTCATTCGCGGGAGTGGTGGTCGTGGTCTCGGCGGGCAATCCGGCCGGCCTGATTGAGCAGGGGGTCAATCGGGGCGATGCGATGGTGCTGGTGGCCGCCGCATCGTATGCGGTCTACAGCACGCTGCTGAAGAAGTGGCAGTTGCGTTTGCCGCCCCTGCAGTTGCTTTACGTACAGATCCTGCTGGCGATTATCGTTTTGCTGCCGCCGTTCATGCTGTCGGAGAAAACCGGTCTGAATGCGAACAACATACCGATGGTGCTGTACGCAGCGATTCCAACCTCGATGCTCGCACCATGGTTGTGGATGACCTCGATCATGCGCCTGGGCCCCAGCCGCACAACACTGTTCTTCAACCTGATGCCCATCGCCACGGCCTTGATTGCCGCGGCGACACTGGGCGAGCAGCTGGCGCTCTATCACCTGTTCGGCGGAGCGCTGACCCTCTGCGGCGTCATCCTCGCGGAACGCTGGACGACGCCGCTGCGATCCAGGGCGGACTAGGCAGTCGCGCTGCCTTCGCTGCCCTCCAGGCTGTGAATCGACACATCGGTGATGCCGGCGGCAAGCGGCAGCCCGGCTTCACCCATTGGCAGCTCGTCCAGTTCTACGTGATGCTTGAGCGCCAGTTCGTGCACCACTTCGATGATGGGCACATCCAGATTCTCGATAATGTCTACGTGGTGCTCGCCGAGCAGGGTGTACTCGATCTCATACAGTTCTTTATCGCTCATCGCATCTTCCTGGCCGTCACTGAGGAGCGGCTGATTAACGAACTACGGTCCGACAACCGATGACCGAGCCCAAGGCTGAGCAAAACGCTCAACCATGCCATCAGATTGACCTCGGCCTTTCGGGAACGTGCGAGGAATATTCAAAGCGCTTCTCATGCCCGATTGTCATGGCGTTCAGGGGGGGTCAGCAACGGCATCGGGGTGGATGCGAGGTACTGCCTCATCGCCATCTTTTTTTCGAACTCTTGAGCCCCTCTTCTGCTCCAAGGCATACCGGGCCAAAACCGGCTCTGACATGTGGAGCAATAACGATGTACAAAAAACTCTTCGCGGCGACCTTTGTATTGGCGACGATGGCTGGCTGCAGCAACACAACCGTGCAGAACCCGGTGGACTACGTCACTTATCGCAACGAGCCGCTGGTCAAGCAGGTCGAGAACGGCATGACGCGCCAGCAGGTCCTGACTATCGGCGGTGAGCCGTCGAGCACTATCGAGCGTAAGGTCAACCCAGGCACTTGCAACAACTACGTCATGAACAAGGACGGCCACAAACAGGTCTACCACGTCAGCTTCAACAGCGACGGCCGTGTGACCAACAAAGGTTTCATGACGTGCGAACAACGCGAGAAGAACGAAAAAGCGATGTAATCAAAACGCAGGCACAAACAAAAAGCCCGAGGCATGAATGCCTCGGGCTTTTTGTTGAATGCGTTTTTAGAAAACCAGCTTGAACAGGGCGATAACCACGACCAGGCCGATCAGAAAGATGATGCCAACGGTGCTTCCCAGGAACTTGAGCATTGTGTATCTCCACGATTTATTTGGGTCTCAAGGTTGGGACCGCGGGGCTCGGCACTCGTTTCTTATATTTTTACATTCAGACACAGCCGTCCGTATCTGTGAAAATCCGATAAAACTTTTTGCCCCCTTCGCTACTCACAATCTTTGCTGATCCTGCCGGGCCACCCACAGAGCGAGACAGCAAAACCTGATGAGTCCTGGAGATAAATGATGAATTCTGCACCGCAATCACAGCTTTCCGATGTAAATACTCTGCGCCAGCGCGCACGCCAGAACGTTGAGGATGGTGCTGTGACTCAAGGCTACAGCGCTGACCGCGAAACGGTCCTGCGCCTGCTCAATGAATCGCTGGCTACCGAGCTGGTCTGTGTGCTGCGCTACAAGCGCCACTACTACATGGCGTCAGGCCTGAAAGCGAGCGTCGCGGCAGCCGAGTTTCTGGAACACGCAGAGCAGGAAGCGCAGCACGCCGACAAACTGGCCGAGCGTATCGTGCAACTGGGCGGCGAGCCGGAGTTCAACCCGGACACCCTGTCGAAGAACTCCCACGCGCAGTACGTGGCGGGTAACACACTGAAGGAAATGGTTTACGAAGATCTGGTTGCCGAGCGCATCGCCGTCGACAGCTATCGCGAAATCATTCAATACCTCGGCGACAGCGACCCGACTACCCGCCGCATCTTCGAAGAGATCCTTGCTCAGGAAGAAGAGCACGCTGATGACATGGCGGATATTCTCGAAGACCTGTAACTCGCGACAGCAAATGAAAAGCCAGGACCTGTGTCCTGGCTTTTTTGTGGGGAAGTATTTTCTCAGGCCAGCGACGTAAACATGGTTCCTCACGCTCCAGCGTGGGAATGCATTTCTGGACGCTCTGGGTCCGGCCAAGTGCGCGCCAACGCGGAGCGCTGGCACGAGAGGTGGAGCGTTACTTCACCGTCTTAGGCGCCTTGCCGGTGCGCATCTGCTCCAGCAGCGGGCCACACTGATTGGGCTCGCTGTCGCCAGTGGCGACCAGCGCCAGCAGACCTGCAGCAGGGCCTACGGTTGCGCCGAGCAGGACCATGCCGGCTCCGCGCAGCAACAGCGGACCGGACTGTACGCCCGCGTTGGGCTTGGCGAACGGGCCGTTGACATACAACGGCGAGCGCAGCGAGAACACGCGGAAGCCCTTGGACTCAGGGTTGATCTGCAGGTCCAGTTGCTCGGTCTTCAGGTTCGCAGTGCCGTTGATGTAGATGATGGCGTTCTCGGTATCGAAAACAAACAGCCGACTGGTCGCCAGCCCGTCCTTGATGCCGAAGTCCGAGGCCGCGCAATTGATTTTTACGTCCTTGTCGCCGAACAGCTTGCCAACGACGTAGTTGCCCACGTTAAGCCCGGCAATTTCCATCAGGCCACGACTGATCGCACCGTCGTTCACCAGCATCTTCATTTCGCCGTTGGCAGTCCCCAGCAAGGCTGCAACCGAGTTGCCACGGCCACTGATATCGGCATCGCCGTTCAGCTCACCGAAGCTGGTTTTCATCGGTTCGAAGGTCGGGAACAGTTGCTTGAGCTTGAAATTGCGCGCCGACAGCCTGGCCCTGCCCTGCATCGGTTTGTTTTGCCCGTTGAGGCGAATGTCCGCGTCCAGCTTGCCACCTGCCACCCCAAAACGCAGCGGCTCGAGGCTCAACTGACCATCGTTGAGAACCAGATGGGTATAGAGGTCAGTGAATGGCAGGTCCGGACTCTGCACGATGCGCTTGCCGGTGAACTCCACGTCGGCATCCATTGCCCGCCAGCGATCAGTCTGAAACTCCTCGACGGGCAGTACCTTGCCCGAAGGCTGCTTGCTCTCGCCACCGCGCTTTTTCTGCGCGGCATTGGAGTCCGCACCGATCAGTGGCGCGAGGTCACTGAACAGCAGTTGATTGGAGACCAGCACACCACTCAGCTTAGGCCGGGGCTGGCTGGCGACGAAGCCCAGGTCGCCGTGGATATCGCTGTTGCCGATCTTGCCGTTGAAGCCTTCGTAACGGAAGTTGGCGCCGGCCGGGTCGTGCAGTTTGGCGATCAGGCGGCCATCGGTGGAGTACGCCGGAGAATCCGGCAGGGTCACACCCGTCAGCGGGTACAGATTGCTCAGGCTCGCGCCGGAAAGCTTGAGGCGCAGGTCCAGCGCGCCCAGGTTCTGTGGATCGGTCAGGGTCCCGGCGATCACCGCATGGGTGTCACCGACCTTCACGTCAGCCTGTACCGGAAACGGTTGATTGGCATCCTTGAGAGCGAGCAGGCCGCCGACCTTGCCGGTGCCGCTCAGCTTCTGACCGTGGTACTGGCCGGTGACCGCCAGACCGAATGCGTAATCCTGCGGTACTGCGCCCTTGTCCTGGGCCTTTTTCGCTTCCTTGCTGCCGACGATTTCACTGAACGGGATCGGCTTGCCGAGCAGGTCGATCACCACGTCCAGGTTGGCGTTGAGCTTCTGGTCGTTGAAGCTCACCAGTCCCTTGTCGAACTTGATCGCGCCGATGTCCATCACCCACTTGGAGGGCTCGGCGTTCGGGTCGGATTTGGGCAGATCGAACACCCAGTTGGCACGACCATCGGCCAGACGCTCGAGTTTAGCCTCGGGTCCGGTCAGATCGATACGCGGGATAACCACTTGCTGCGCCAGCAGCGGCAGCAGCGAGAGACGAAATTCGACGTGCTTGAGGGTCACCATCTGCGGGGTCTTCGACCACTCAGGGTTACCCAGACTCAGGTCGTCAGCAACAAAGTGCGGCGACGGCACCCAGGCACGCCAGCCACCGAGTTCGGGCTCACGCGTCCAGCGCACATCCAGATCACCATTGATGGCGAACGGACGATGCAGCGCTTCGCTGACTTTCGCATTGAGGGTGGGTTTGATGCGATTCCAGTCGAAAGTGACGATCACAATGACCAATATAGCCAGCACCACCAACAACGTAGCACCTGTCCAGGCGAAAATCTTGCGGCTGCGCGTCATGCGTCACTCTCCAGAAAACAGCGCCCCGACCCTGGCGCGCTGAATACGACATGAATGTTCGACTGACAAACGCGCCGAGGGTTTGATTTGAATACGAAAATGCATCGAAGGCCAGCACTCATGCACTATTACTGGTCAAGGAGCCTGACTGAAAACCCTTTCGACGCAGGTAAAGCGCATTTGCTAAAGTGCAACCCAGCCTAATCCAAGAATCGTTTGAGCCATGCTGCCCCGCGCCGAACAGAAACAACAGACCCGAAGAGCCCTGCTCGATGCTGCCCACCAATTGATGGAGAGCGGGCGCGGCTTCGGCAGCCTGAGCCTGCGGGAAGTGGCGCGCACGGCAGGCATCGTACCAACCGGGTTCTACCGGCACTTTGAAGACATGGACCAGTTGGGGCTGGCGCTGGTCAGCGAGGTCGGCCAGACCTTTCGCGAGACCATCAGGCTGGTGCGCCACAACGAATTCGCCATGGGCGGGCTGATTCGTGCCTCGGTGAAGATATTCCTCGAACGTGTGGCGGCCAACCGGTCGCAGTTCCTGTTTCTGGCGCGCGAACAATACGGCGGCTCCTTGAAGGTGCGTCAGGCGCTTGGCGCATTGCGCGAAGGCATCAGCGCCGACCTCACAGCCGACCTGGCAAAGATGCCCAAATGGCAGCACCTGAATGCCGATGCCCTGTCGATTATCGCCGACCTGGTGGTCAAAAGCGTGTTCGCGATGCTGCCGGAGCTGATCGACCCGCCGCCCGCCTCGCTCGCCCCGCACCTGACACCTCAGGCGAAGATCACTCAGCAACTGCGCTTCATCTTCATTGGCGCACGGCACTGGCGTGGTCTGGGCAGTCACGATTGAGCGGCGACACGCTCTACCTGGGGCTGAGATGTGAACCGTCTCACTATTAACTTCACTTCCAGCAATCCAAGGTGCACCAAATTAAAGCGCTATCATGATTACGCACCAAAATAGATCTTTAGTGATCTTGCCGATGCTTGGATCACCTGCCTCTGTCAGCCATTTCCCCGCAAGCTGCACTGTTGGCAAGCCCCTTGCTCTGATTTGAAGCATCGCAATTGGCTGGAAGCTATCTGATGCTGGTGATTCACGACCGAATCGAACCTCAGGCCGAATGGGCCGCCGAGCTGCATTTGAATTTCGAGGCACGCAGCAAAAGTCGACTGCGCTGCTTCAGTGCGGAAAACGAAGACGTCGGCCTCTTTCTGCAACGCGGTCAGTCGCCGCTGCGCGATGGCGAGTTTCTTCAGGCCCAGGACGGCCGCGTGGTGCGTGTCTGCGCACGTCCCGAAAAACTCATGCACGTCACGTGCAGCAGTACTTTCGAACTGACCCGCGCGGCCTATCACCTTGGCAATCGCCACGTGGCCCTGCAAGTCGGCGACGGCTGGCTGCGCCTGCTCGACGATTACGTGCTCAAGGCGATGCTCGACCAACTGGGCGCCACTGTCGAAACCATCGAAGCGCCGTTCCAGCCGGAACATGGCGCCTACGGCGGTGGGCATCATCATTCGCGCGCGGGCGAGGAGGATTTCAACTATCCGCCGCGCATGCACCAGTTCGGCGTGCGCAAGTGAACAGCGCCTGGGCGCTATTGCGCCTGGCCAGTCCGCAGCTGCCTATCGGTGGCTACAGCTATTCGCAAGGGCTGGAAATGGCCGTGGAGCAATCCATTGTGGTGGACCCGCCGACCGCGGGCCGCTGGATCGGCGATCAACTGCTGCTCAATCTCGCGCGCTTCGAGGCCCCGCTGCTGCTGGCTCATTGCGAGGCGGCGGCAGCCGGTGACTGGGGCCAGTTGCTGCAAGTCAGCGAGCAGCATCGCGCCAGCCGCGAGACCCGCGAGCTGCATCTGGAAAGCCGGCAGATGGGCTACTCCCTGCAACAGTTGCTCAATGGCCTGCCTGAACTGGATCGTGAAGCACGCCAGTTTCTGCAGCAGACTGCCGAGCCGCACCTGGCCCTTGGCTGGGCGCTGGCCGCACGCGCCTGGCAGATCAGCCCGCAGGATGCGCTGGCCGCCTGGCTATGGAGCTGGCTTGAAAACCAGCTGGCCGTGCTGATGAAAACCCTGCCGCTGGGCCAGCAAGCCGCCCAGCGCCTGACCAGCGAGCTGTTGCCGTTATTGCAGCAGGCGCAGGTCAGTGCCAGCACACAAGATCCCTGCCATGCCGGCAGCGCAGCCTTTGGCCTGTCCCTGGCGAGCATGGCGCACGAACGTCAATACAGCCGGTTATTCCGGTCCTGATCATTCCTTATGGAGAACTCAATGAACAGCCAACCTCTGCGCGTCGGAATCGGTGGCCCGGTCGGATCCGGCAAGACGGCGCTGACCCTGGCGCTGTGCCTGGCATTGCGCGACCGCTATAACCTGGCCGTGGTGACCAACGATATCTATACCCGCGAAGACGCTGACTTTCTGGTGCGCAACGAGGCACTGGCCCCTGAGCGCATCATCGGCGTTGAAACAGGCGGCTGCCCACACACCGCGATTCGCGAGGACGCTTCGATCAACCTGGAAGCAGTCGACCAGCTCAATCGCCGCTTCGAAGGCCTGGACCTGATCATCGTCGAATCCGGTGGCGATAACCTTTCCGCGACCTTCAGCCCGGAGCTTTCCGACCTGACCATCTACGTGATCGACGTGTCGGCCGGCGACAAGCTGCCGCGCAAGGGCGGTCCGGGCATCTGCAAGTCCGACCTGCTGGTGATCAACAAGATCGACCTCGCCCCTTTGGTAGGCGCGTCACTTGAAATGATGGACAGCGACACGCGCAGGATGCGTGGCGAAAAGCCGTTCGTGTTCAGCAATCAGAAAACCGGCCAAGGTCTGGAACAGATCATTGCCTTCATTGAGCGCCAGGGCCTGCTGACTGCCGCCGCCTGAATTCACAACCAAAAGGAACCCGTCGATGAACTACAAAAAAGCCCTTGGCGCCCTGGCGCTGTTGCTGGTCCCGACTCTGGCGCTGGCTCACCCCGGTCATGGCGATAATGGCCTGATCGCAGGTATCAGCCACCCGATTGGCGGGCTGGATCATTTGCTGGCCATGCTGGCCGTCGGCTTGTGGGCTGCGCAGCAACAAGGTTCGGCACGCTGGGCGCTGCCGTGCACCTTCGTTGGCACCATGCTGATTGGCGGCATGCTGGGCTTTGAAGGTTTGAACCTGCCGGCGCTGGAAAGCGGCATTGCCGCCTCGGTACTGGCTCTGGGCCTGGCCGTGGCATTGGCAGTGCGTCCGCCGCTGGCGCTAGCGGTAGCCGCAACAGCCCTGTTCGCCTTGTTCCACGGCGTAGCGCATGGCCTTGAACTGCCGGAAATGTCCAGCCCATGGGCGTACGCAGCAGGTTTCGTTGCTGCAACTGCGGCCTTGCATGCGCTGGGTTATGCGGTGGTTCGCGTGTTGCCTCAGGCGGCGGCCCCCCTGGTGCGTATCGCCGGTGCAGCCTCTGCGGCAGCGGGTGTCTGGTTACTCGCAGCCTGATGGCGTTTCGCGCTGATCGTGTCCGCTTCAGCCGGGGGGGGACGATCAGCGCGAAAGCGCGGGAATTCGGTACAGGTAAAGCAGCACTGCGCTGGCAAACGCCAGCAGGCAGACCGGCAAGGGATGCAGACCGAACAGCACCGCGATGGCCGCGATCCAGGCGGGCAAACCGGCGGCCAGGAACGCCAGGCGGCGGATGGCAGCGAGTTTGAGCCATGCTGCCGGCTCCTCGGGTGTATCGAGTGCAGCCTGGGTGACCGCCAACGCGCGCTTGTAGGCGCCGAAGGGTTTCAGGCTGACGAACATCGAGCCTATCCCGGCGATGAACAGCGGGATCGCCAACACCGGAATGAGCGGTTCGCTGGCACCAAAAAATACACAGACCACCAGCAATGGCGCCAGGGTCAGACCCAGTTGACGCCACCATTGCATCTCCAGCTTTTGACGAACCTCGCTGCGTGTCACGCGGGGCCGACCTCGCTTTGATGTTCGTTGCCCATCATGTGCCCCAGCTTGCCCGCCTTGGTCGCCAGATAAAGACGGTTATGCGGGTTTTGTCCGGTGTGCAGAGGCACGCGCTCGGCGACCCTGATGCCCATGTCGGTCAAGGCTTTGACCTTGCGCGGGTTGTTGGTCATCAGCCGCAACGATTGCACGCCCAGATGCTGAAGCATCGGCAGGCAGATCGCGTAGTCACGCTGATCGGCAGCAAAGCCCAGGCGCTCGTTGGCCTCAACCGTATCGGCGCCGCCATCCTGCAGCTCGTAGGCGCGGATCTTGTTCATCAGACCGATACCGCGCCCTTCTTGACGCAGGTACAGCAGTACACCACGCCCTTCGGTGGCGATGGCGCGCAGGGCAGCCTCCAGTTGAGAACCGCAATCGCAACGCTGACTGAACAGGGCATCGCCCGTCAGGCATTCGGAATGTACGCGACCCAGAACCGGCTCACCGTCCGCCACATCGCCCAGACTCAGGACGACATGTTCACGGCCGGTTGCCGACTCGATAAAGCCGTGCATGGCAAATTCTGCAAAGGGAGTAGGCAGTTTGGAAGCGGCGACAAAGACGACGGGCACCGTGTGCTCCTGATCAGTGTGAAGACTGGAAATTCGCAAGATTTGCATTGTAACAGCAGGTTCCTGCGGACGCTCAGGGTGAATTCTCGGGCATTTAGATCATAAAGTTCGATAGATAGAAGCGCTCGTCCGCTCACTGCTCAGCGCCAAAATGCTGGTAGCCGCGCGTGTCGGGCGTGACGTCTTGCCCTGTGTCGTCGACAAGCACGACGCCTTGACCCTGCTCTACCCGGCCAATGACATGCACCGGCCAGCCTTCTTTCAGCAACGCCGACAGGTGTTCGGAAGGCAGCGTGAAGGCCAGGATGTAATCGTCGCCACCGCTGAGCGCGGCCTGTCGGGCAGAGGGCAGATCGAACAAGGTCAGCAACTGGTCGGACATCGGCAGCCGGTCACGCTCGATCACCAGACGCACAGCCGAAGCGCGGGCGATGTGTCCGCAGTCGGCCAGCAGCCCGTCGGAGATGTCCAGCGCGGACGTCGCCCTGCCCCGCAAGGCCTGCCCCAGCGCCAGTTGCGGTTGAGGCGACCAGTAGCGGGCCAGCAATGCTTCGGCGATCGAGGGCTCGGCGCTGCGCTGCTTCAATACCAGCGGCAATGCACCTGCACCATCACCCAACGTGCCGCCGACACACAGCAGGTCACCCGCCTGGGCACCCGCGCGGGTCAGGGCTGATCCGGCCGGCACGGCACCGAACACCGTCAGCGTCAGGCTCAAGGGACCGCGCGTGGTATCACCACCGATCAGACGCAGCGAACAGCCTTGCGCCATCTGGTTCAAGCCGCGAGCGAAGGTCTGCAGCCAGTCGGCATCGACCTGCGGCAGGGTCAGGGCAAGGGTGAACGCGACAGGCCGGGCACCCATGGCCGCCAGGTCACTGGCAGACACCGCCAGCGCACGCTGACCGAGCACAAAGGGGTCGCAGACATCAGGAAAATGTACCCCGGCAACCAGGGTATCGGTCGAGATCGCCAACTGCTCGCCGGGCGCCAACGCCAGCAGCGCGCAGTCGTCGCCGATCCCCAGGGCAACTTCCTCGCCCGCCTGCGCACAGGGCGCGGCGGCGAAGTAATTGCGGATCAGCTCGAACTCTCCCATGAAGGTCAGGCGCGAATCAGCGCTTGTGGGCCTTCACTTCGACTTCACGCAGGCGCGGCGCCAGCTTGTCCAGCACGCCATTGACGAACTTGTGGCCGTCAGTGGAGCCGTAGACTTTCGCCAGCTCGATGCCCTCGTTGATCACTACGCGATAAGGCACGTCGATACGTTTGAGCAGTTCGAACGTCGACAGACGCAATACCGCCAGTTCAATCGGGTCCAGCTCTTCGATGGTCAGATCAAGACAAGGCGAAAGAGCAGCATCGATCTCGGTCTGGTTGGTCGCTACGCCGTGCAGCAGCTCACGGAAGTAGGGGCCGTCAACGTTGCTGAAGTCGTTATCGACCCGAAACTGTGCTTCGATTTCGTTCAGCGCGTGGCCAGCCATGTGCCGTTGGTACAGGGCCTGAGTCGCCATCTGACGCGCTTCGCGACGCTTGGCGCTTTTACCCTTGGCGGCTTCCGGCGATTTGGCGTCGCGCGGGTTGAACTGGTCGGTATCGTCGGAAATCACTTGGCCTCCAGCTGCGACAGCAGACTGACCATTTCGATGGCGGACAGAGCGGCTTCAGCGCCCTTGTTGCCGGCCTTGGTGCCGGAACGCTCGATGGCCTGTTCGATGGAGTCGACGGTCAATACGCCGAAAGCGACCGGCACGCCGAATTCCATGGACACCTGGGACAAGCCCTTGACGCACTCGCCTGCCACGTATTCGAAGTGTGGAGTACCGCCACGGATCACTGCACCCAGTGCGACGATGGCCGCGAACTCGCTGCGTTGGGCAACTTTCTGCACAACCAGTGGAATCTCGAACGCACCCGGCGCACGGATGATGGTGATGTCGCTTTCGCTCACGCCATGGCGTACCAGCGCATCAACGGCACCGCTAACCAGGCTTTCCACGACGAAGCTGTTGAAACGGCCAACTACCAAGGCATAGCGGCCCTGGGGGGCGATGAAGGTACCTTCGATGGTCTTCAAGGTCATTCGGTGAGTCTCGTATTAAAGAGCAAGCCCGCCTTGGGGCGGACTTTGAGGGATATTAGGCCACGAATCATGCCTGTCAGGCCAAGACCTGCGAAAAAACCATCTTTCACACGCCCCGACCTGCCGGTATTTATTCGGAGGGCACGTATTCTACAACTTCCAGATCGAAACCGGATATCGCATTGAACTTCATCGGCGAACTCATCAGGCGCATTTTGCGCACGCCGAGGTCACGAAGGATCTGCGAACCAGCGCCGACCGTGCTGTAAGTGGTCGGTGTCTTGATGGGTTGCTGACCGGCGGTTTCGCGAATATGAGCCAGCAAGACATCGCCATCCAGCGGGTGACCGAGCAGCAGCACCACACCGCTGCCCGCCTCGTTAACCGCGCGCATGGCGGCGCGCAGGCTCCAGCGGCCGGGCTGGCTGACCATCAGCAGGTCACGCAGCGGGTCCATGTTGTGCACGCGAACCAGCGTGGGCTCTTCGGCGCAGATGGTGCCCAGGGTCAGCGCCAGATGCACGTCGCCCTCGACCGAATCGCGGTAGGTCACCAGGTTGAAACTGCCCAGTTCGCTGTCCATCGGCTGCTCGGCAATCCGCTGAACGGTACGTTCGTGGATCATCCGGTAGTGAATAAGGTCGGCGATGGTGCCGATCTTGATGTCATGTTGCAGGGCAAATGCTTCGAGTTCGGCACGTCGCGACATGGTGCCGTCATCGTTCATGACTTCGCAGATCAGGCCCGTCGGCTCGAAACCGGCCATGCGCGCCAGGTCGCAGGCCGCCTCGGTATGACCGGCACGCGCCAGGGTGCCGCCAGCCTGGGCCATGAGCGGGAAAATATGCCCAGGGCTGACGATGTCTTCAGCTTTCGCGTCCTTGGCAGCGGCAGCCTGCACAGTACGTGCGCGGTCGGCTGCCGAGATGCCGGTGGTCACGCCTTCGGCAGCTTCGATGGAAACGGTGAACTTGGTGCCGAAACCCGAACCGTTGCGCGCTGCCATCAGCGGCAGCTTGAGGGTTTCGCAGCGCTCGCGAGTCATCGGCATACAGATCAGACCACGGGCGAAACGCGCCATGAAGTTGATGTGCTCGGGCTTCACGCATTCGGCGGCCATGATCAGGTCGCCTTCGTTTTCGCGGTCTTCGTCATCCATGAGGATGACCATCTTGCCCTGGCGAATGTCTTCGACCAGTTCTTCGATACTGTTGAGCGCCACGCGGCACCCCCTTCAATCAATTCAGGATTTGAGGTAGCCGTTCTCGGCCAGGAAGCTTTCGGTGATCGTGCCGTGGCCCGGCTCGGCGGCCTTGTCACCCAGCAGCAGGCGCTCCAGATAACGCGCCAGCAGGTCGACCTCCAGGTTGACCTTACGGCCGGGCTGGTAGTCGGCCATGATCGTTTCGCTCCAGGTATGAGGCACGATGGTCAGTTCGAACTCGGCGCCGTTGACCGAATTGACGGTCAGGCTGGTGCCGTCGACCGTAATCGAGCCTTTGTGGGCGATGTATTTGGCCAGTTCACGTGGCGCACGCACCGTAAACTGAATGGCGCGGGCGTTGTCCGCACGGGCGACGATTTCGCCCACGCCGTCGACATGACCGCTGACCAGATGGCCGCCCAGACGCGTAGTCGGGGTCAGGGCCTTTTCCAGGTTGACCCGGCTGCCGCTCTTGAGGTCGACAAAGGCGGTGACGGTCAGGGTTTCCCGGCTGACATCAGCCCAGAAGCCATCACCGGGCAATTCGACGGCGGTCAGGCATACGCCATTCACGGCAATGCTGTCGCCGAGTTTGACGTCGGTCAGGTCAAGCTTGCCGGTTTCCACATAAACGCGGACGTCGCCGCCTTTCGGAGTCAGGGCGCGGATGCTGCCAATGGATTCGATAATGCCGGTAAACATGGGTCCTCCGGGAGAACAAGGGCTGCGCGCTAGGCGAAAGCCGGGAATTATACGCCGGGTGTGCGCACAGGGAGAGCGATGACTCGCCAGTCATTACCGACAGCACGCATTTCCACAATGTTCAGCTCAAGTGCCTCGCTCATCTGCGCCAGGGGCAGATCGAGCAGCGGGCGGGCCGATGAGCCGAGAAACTTGCCGGCGATGAAGAGCTGAAATTCGTCGACCAGCCCGAGACGCGCAAAAGCCCCCGCCAGTCGCGGACCGGCCTCGACCAATACTTCATTGACGCCACGCGCGGCGAGTTCGCCCATCAACCTGCGCAGGTCCACATGACCGGCGCTGTCGGCCAGAGCGAGCATTTCGTGGCCCTCTTCCTGGTAGCGACCTCGCGCCGACGCAGCGGCACACGTCACGACCAGCGCACTGCCTGCCTGGAAGAACGGTGCATCAAGCGGCACACGCAAACGGCCGTCGATCAACACGCGCAACGGCGGGCGTGCAGCGGCCAGTGAGGTCAGTTCGGCATCGAGCCCCAATTCATCAGGGCGTACGGTGAGACGAGCCTTGTCGGCCAGCACCGTATCGGCGCCGCTCAGCACCACACTCGACTGCGCACGCAGACGCTGCACGGCAGAGCGCGCCTCGGGACCGGTGATCCACTGGCTTTCACCGCTGGCCATCGCCGTGCGGCCATCCAGGCTCATGGCCATCTTGACCCGCACGTACGGCAGGCCGGTTTCCATGCGCTTGAGAAAGCCTTTGTTCAGCGCTCGCGCTTCGCTTTCCAGCACACCACATTGAACGCCGATACCGGCATTCATGAGGCGCAACAGGCCACGGCCGGAGACTTCGGGGTTGGGGTCCTGCATCGCAGCGACAACCCGCGTCACTCCGGCTTCGATCAGTGCATCGGCACAGGGCGGTGTGCGCCCCTGGTGACTGCACGGTTCGAGGGTGACGTAAGCGGTCGCGCCTCTGGCCAGCTCGCCAGCCTGGCGCAAGGCATGCACTTCGGCATGCGGCTCACCGGCCCGTACATGCCAGCCTTCGCCAACGATCCGGCCTTCACGCACGATCACGCAGCCGACTCGCGGGTTGGGATGCGTGGAGTACAGCCCCTTGCGCGCCAGCTCGAGTGCTCGCGCCATGTAATGAACGTCGAGAGCCGCCTGTTCAGTCAGCAATGCATTTATTCCTTGCCCGGCTCGCGGGCCAGACGGTCGATTTCTTCACGGAATTCGTTGAGGTCCTGAAAGCGGCGGTACACGGAAGCGAAACGGATGTAGGCCACTTCGTCGAGCTTCTGCAGCTCGGTCATGACCAGCTCACCCACCACCAGCGATTTGACTTCGCGTTCGCCGGTCGCGCGCAGCTTGTGTTTGATGTGAACCAGGGCCGCTTCAAGGCGTTCGACACTCACCGGACGCTTTTCGAGCGCGCGCTGCATACCGGCGCGCAGTTTTTCTTCATCGAAAGGCTGGCGGCTGCCGTCCTGTTTGATCAGACGCGGCAAGACCAGTTCGGCAGTTTCGAACGTAGTGAAGCGCTCGCCGCAGGCCAGGCACTCGCGTCGGCGGCGTACTTGCTCGCCTTCGGCGACGAGGCGGGAGTCGATGACTTTGGTGTCATTGGCACCGCAGAAGGGACAGTGCATGGTGGCTGGCAACGAAAGAATGGGGAGCGCCATGTTAGCGCATCCTGCCGGCAAGACAAGGCTGAGGGTTTACGGTATATAGACGCGCATTAAAGCGGTGTGAAATTGTCCGGGCTCGGTAATACTGCACGCTTGGCGTCACCCAGCCTTTCGAATTTTGCCTTGTGGAGCTCTTGATGACGTTACGCCCCGCTTTTCTACTCTGCTTCATCGGCTTGCTGGCCGCGTGCAGCAGCAATGACGCGCCGAAACCCGTTGCGCCGCCACCGGTCGCACCGTCGATCAAGCTGCCCGCCGGTCCAGGGCCGTTGCAGCCGTACCAGCGAGAAATCAGCGGGCAGTTGCTGGGCGTACCGGCCGGCGCCGAGGTCGAGCTGGCGATGCTGGTCATCGACGAACGCGGACGTCCGCAGAAGCTGCTGACCAACACCCTGCTCAAGGGTAACGGTCAATCATTGCCGTTCCAGCTGCGCTTCAACCCGGAAGCCTTTCCGGTCGGCGGACGCGTCGAGTTGCGTGGCCGTGCCAGTCAGTCCGGGCAGTTGATTCTGCATCTGCCGTCGATGCGCATCGATCAGCCGGTGACTCAGGCCCTGGGGCAGTTGCAGTTCGTCAAGGCGCCATGATCGCTCCGCAACATCTGCAACACGCGCTGAGCGAACTGCTTGGCGACGCCCGGCTGGCAATTACTTCGCTGCCGGGCACAGATCTGAAGCTGTGGCTGATCGACGATGCCAACATGGACCGCGCCTTCAGCCCGGATGAAACGCGGCGCATTCTGGAAGATCCACCGTACTGGTGCTTTTGCTGGGCCAGCGGCCTGGCTCTGGCACGCTTTCTGGCTGAAAACCCGCACTGGGTGGCCGGCAAGCGGGTACTGGATTTCGGTGCGGGCTCGGGTGTGGCAGGCATTGCCGCGCTCAAGGCAGGGGCGCTTGAGGTAGTGGCCTGTGATCTCGACCCACTGGCGCTCGCTGCCTGCCGGGCCAATGCCGAACTCAATCAGGTGCCATTGAGCTACTCGACGGATTTCTTTGCCGAGGCGGACCGCTTCGATCTGATTCTGGTCGCCGACGTGCTCTACGACCGCGCCAACCTGCCGCTGCTGGATCATTTTCTCTCCCGAGGCCGCGTGGCACTGGTGGCCGATTCCCGCGTGCGCGACTTCAGGCACACTGCCTACCAGCGTCTGACGATGCTGCATGCGCACACCCTGCCGGACCTGGCCGAACCGCACGAGTTTCGCGACGTGAGCCTCTATCACGCGGCGCGGTGAGCGTTCAGCCAGACGGTCTCTGCAGGAGCGAACTTGTTCGCGAAGACGGTCGTTCAAACGATAAATCCCTTGGAGCTCTCCACCCCTTTCACGAACAAGCGAGGCGTCGCCCGGCTCGCTCCCGCGGCCTTCGGCCAGCATCAGGAGCAATGAGTGCGGGAACGATCATGTCCAATAGACGACGCCGCTTTCAGCATTGTCCTGCGGGCTTTATAGTTGGCAGCATTCAGATTCTTCGAGACGTGCAATGAGCCAGGAAACTGCTTACATTTTCGACGCAACCGCCGCGAACTTCGATCAACTGGTGATCGACAAGTCCTTCGACCAGCCCGTGCTCGTCGATTTCTGGGCCGAGTGGTGTGCGCCCTGCAAGGTCTTGATGCCCCTGCTGCAACAAATCGCCGAGAGTTATCAGGGCGAGTTGCTGCTGGCCAAGGTCAATTGCGACATCGAGCAGGACATCGTGGCGCGCTTCGGCATTCGCAGCCTGCCTACCGTGGTGCTGTTCAAGGACGGCCAGCCGGTGGATGGCTTTGCCGGTGCACAGCCCGAGTCGGAAATCCGCAAGATCCTCGAACAACACGTAGTCATGCCGCCACCGCCAGCCGCCGACCCGCTCAAGCAGGCACAGACGCTGTTTGCGGAAAGTCGTTTCGCCGAAGCCGAAGCACAGCTCAAGGTGCTGTTGGGCGAAGACAACACCAATGGCGCCGCGCTGATTCTGTATGCGCGCTGCCTGGCCGAACGGGGCGAACTGAGCGAAGCCAAGGCCGTGCTGGATGCGGTCACCGGTGATGCACACAAGGCAGAACTGGCAGGTGCCAAGGCCCAGCTGACGTTCCTCGCGCAAGCCGCGACCCTGCCGGACGCCGCCGAACTGAAAAGCCGTCTTGCACAAAACCCTCAAGACGATGAAGCGGCACTGCAACTGGCGATTCAGCAGTTGTCGCGTCAACAGTACGAAGCTGCGCTCGAGGGCCTGCTCAAGCTGTTCATCCGCAATCGCAATTACGCCGAGGGCCTGCCGCACAAGACGCTGCTGCAAGTATTCGACCTGCTGGGCAACGACCATCCGCTGGTCACGGCGTACCGTCGCAAGCTGTTTGCCGCGCTGTACTAATGTACAAAGCAACAGGCACCGCTCGGGTGCCTGTTGTTGCCGAGCACAGTCAGGTCATGTCGCTTCGACCCAACTGTACAGCGGCGCATCTCCGCCGCTCTCGACTTTCACGTTCGCCGAGTGGCGCAAGCGCACCAGTAGATGCTTGCCCGCTGCGGTGCTGCCCGCCAACCCTTCCAGTTGCCCCAACAGATCCGGCCCACTCATCTGCCCGGCCTTGTACAGCAATTCCTGAGCGACTTGCCAGAGCCTGTCGTCCTGATTGAGCGGCTTGTTCTCGGCCACGGCGGCGGGTACCTCCGGGGCGGTTGCCTTGAGCTGCGCGCCCAGTTGCGCCCAGTCCCCGTCGTCCAGTTCAAGGGTCAAATCCACCGGCCATTGGCCTACGGTTCCACGAATACGCAACATGATGTGCACCTGCTGACAGTCAGGCGTACATGCTCCCACAGGCTGGCGCGCATTCCCATGATCAACCGTAACCCCACTGGTTGAGGACCGGTTCCTTGCCGTTCATGAAATTGCCAAGCGCCCGCACGTCGTAGACGTTTTCCCAGTACTCGATAATTCGGCCATCGCGAAACCGCCACAGGCCGCAAAACGGCATGATGATTTTCCTTCCCCCGCAGCTGGCGCGCATCTCGCCCAGCACCGAGCCGAAGTGATCGTTGGCGACGATATCGTGGACATCCATGTACAGGGTCTGATGCGTCCGCCTGATCAGATTGATCTGGTGGGAAAGTACTGCCTCCCTGCCGATGGCTATGGACAACCCACCGCCAGCGCCTTGATCCGCCTTGTGCAGCACGATGTCAGCGTCGGCGAATTCGGTGATACGTTCCATATCCTTGTACACAGCACGCAGGACTTCCCTGTTCGAATGGAGCTTGTTCATGAGTATCTTCCCTGATGTCGCACTCGGCCCAGGTCGAGCGCAGGCCCTGGCTGGGATGAAAACCTTCCTGCGCATCCGGCGCAGGTGTAGCGATTTTCATCTTCCAGAGTAGGACTTGATGACGCTAAGTGTGAGACTACTTAGGCATAAGCCCCTGACCGGGTATTCCCGATAAGACCGTCAATAGCGCTTTGCTGAAGCCCGGTCTTCCGGCGCCTGGATAAAAACACGTCCACGCAGGTCGCCACTTGTTATAAGATCACATAACAGTTTTTCCGATTATTGTTCTGGAGCCCGCTATGCGCCGTCTGCTACTCGCCCTGCCTTTCGCCCTGTTACCACTCGTTGCTGCGCACGCTGCCGAAGAACACGACCACGATCATGGCGATGAACATGGCAGCCTGGGTGCACACGAGCACGGCGTAGGACGCCTGGATGTGGTGCTGGAAGGCAAGACGCTGGAGTTCGAATTTGACAGCCCGGCCATGAACATCGTCGGTTTCGAGCACGTTGCGACCTCGGATGAAGACAAGGCCAAAGTCGCCAAGGCCCGCGAGTTGCTGCTCAAGCCCAACGCCTTGTTCAGCATTGCCGATGCCGCCAATTGCTCGGCCACTTCGGTGAAGCTGGAAAGCCCGCTGTTTGGCGACAAGGATGACGATCACGATGAACACGCCAAGGACGGCGAAGCCGATCATCATGAGCACAGCGAAATTCACGGTCACTACAAGTTCGTCTGTGACGCACCGGCCATTCTGAAGAAGCTCGACCTGTCGCAAATCTTCATAACCTTTCCCGACACCAAGAAGCTTCAGGTACAACTGATTTCGCCAGGTGGCCAGTCAGGCGCAGAAGTGATCGCAGCCAACCCGACGCTGAAATTCTGATCGCACCCTGCGGTACAACGACCGGGCCTGGCCCGGTCTTTTAATTTCCAACCGAGCGTGAGTCAGCCCATGACCCAAGCACTGATCGAACTGTCGGACCTGCGCTTCAACTGGCCCGGCCATCCGCAACTGCTGGACATCCCCGAATTCCGTCTGCAAAGCGGCGAAACCCTGTTCCTCAAAGGCCCCAGCGGTAGCGGCAAAACCACATTGCTGGGCCTGCTGGGCGGTGTGCAAAAGCCGGTCAGCGGCAGCATTCGCCTGTTGAACCAGGAACTGTCGGCCCTCTCTTCGGCCGCGCGTGACCGCTTTCGCGTCGATCACACCGGCTACATCTTCCAGCAGTTCAACCTGCTGCCGTTTTTATCGGTGCGGGAAAACATCGAACTGCCCTGCCACTTTTCCAGCGTGCGTACCGAACGTGCCAGACAACGCCACGGCAGCGTCGAGAAAGCCACCACCACCCTGCTCGCCCACCTGGGTCTGAAAGACCCGGCGATGCTGGCACGCCGCGCCGACTCGCTGTCCATCGGCCAACAGCAGCGTGTTGCCGCCGCCCGAGCGCTGATCGGTCAACCGGAGCTGGTGATTGCCGACGAACCTACGTCTGCGCTGGACGCAGACTCGCGCGAGGCGTTCATTCGCCTGTTGTTCGCCGAGTGCCGCGAGGCCGGGGCCAGCCTGCTGTTCGTCAGTCATGACCAGAGCCTGGCACCGCTGTTTGATCGCAATCTGTCGCTGAGCGACCTGAATCGCGCCGCCGTCGCCGTGGAGATTTGAGATGTATCTGTTTCGTCTGGCCATGGCCAGCCTGGCCAATCGCCGTTTCACCGCGTTCCTCACTGCCTTCGCCATTGCCCTGTCGGTTTGCCTGTTACTGGCCGTCGAGCGGGTACGCACCGAAGCGCGCTCCAGCTTCGCCAGCACCATCAGCGGCACCGATCTGATCGTCGGTGCGCGCTCCGGCTCGATCAACCTGTTGCTGTACTCGGTGTTCCGCATCGGCAATGCCACCAACAACATTCGCTGGGACAGCTTCGAGCACTTCGCCAACAGCAAGCAGGTCAAGTGGGCGATCCCGGTTTCGCTGGGCGACTCCCATCGTGGCTACCGGGTGATGGGCACCAGTGAAGCGTATTTCGAGCATTATCAGTTCGGCCGCCAACAGCACCTGGAGATGGCCGAAGGACGCGAGTTCAAGACCGATCCCTTTGAAGTGGTGCTGGGTTCGGAGGTCGCCAAGGCGCTGCATTACAAGCTGGGCGACAAGCTGGTCCTGGCGCACGGTGTCGCCGCGATCAGTCTGGTCAAGCATGACGACAAACCGTTCACCGTGGTCGGCATCCTCAAGCCGACCGGTACGCCGGTGGACCGCACGCTGCATATCAGTCTGGGCGGCATGGAGGCCATTCATATCGACTGGCACAACGGCGCCCCGGCACGCGGCAACGAGCGCATCTCAGCCGATCAGGCGCGCAATATGGACCTGACGCCGACTGCGATCACTGCCTTCATGCTGGGCTTGAACAGCAAGATTTCCACCTTCAGCCTGCAACGCGAGATCAACGAATACCGTGGTGAGCCGATGCTGGCGATTCTGCCCGGCGTGGCCCTGCAGGAGCTGTGGAGCCTGATGGGCACTGCGGAAAAGGCGCTGTTCGTGATTTCGCTGTTCGTGGTACTGACCGGGCTGATCGGCATGCTGACCGCAATTCTTACCAGCCTCAATGAACGGCGCCGGGAAATGGCCATCCTGCGCTCGGTCGGCGCGCGTCCCTGGCATATCGCAAGTCTGCTTATACTCGAAGCCTTCGCCCTGGCGCTGGCGGGTGTCATCAGTGGCCTTGCGCTGCTCTATATCGGCATCTTCGTGGCCCGCGACTACGTGCTCGACAACTACGGTCTGTACCTGTCGTCTATGCCACCTGGCCAATATGAATGGACATTACTCGGTGCCATTCTCGGCTGCGCGCTGTTGATGGGAACCGTGCCAGCCTGGCGAGCCTACAGGCAGTCACTGGCCGATGGACTGTCGATTCGTTTATGAGGACCTTCATGATGCGGCGCATGCTACTCACTCTGCTGTTCTCGGTTACCACTCAAGTGTGGGCCGCCGAGCCGCGTGAGCTGACCTGGAATGACATGATTCCACCCGATGCACCTGTGGTGAAGCCGGTAACGACTCCGCTTCACGATATGTCCAAGCTGTCCGATGCACTGGCCATGGAGGCAGCGCCTGCGGCTCACCAACTGGCGCCGCATGCGCCGGTGGTCAAGGCACTGGACGGCAAACTGGTGCGTTTACCGGGCTACATCGTGCCGCTCGAGGTCAGTGAGGAAGGCCGGGTGACGGAGTTTTTGCTGGTGCCGTATTTCGGCGCCTGCATCCATGTGCCGCCGCCACCGGCGAACCAGATCGTGCATGTCACGAGCGAGCTGGGTGTGAAGGTCGATGAGCTGTATCAGCCGTACTGGATCGAAGGACCGATGCAGGCCAAGTCGTCTTCCAGCGAACTGGCAGAAGCGGGTTATCAGATGCAGGCAGACAAGATTCTTGTCTACGAGTTGCCGGATTCATAAGGATCACGAGGTTCCCAGCGATTTCATTGAGCTGAGTCAAAGTCGCCGCTCGACAGCGCTTTAACATTACGCCCATAAATTTTGACTGATCTCTGGAGCCTCCATGCACAAGCATCTGCTACGCGCGTCCCTTGTCGCGCTTGCCCTCACCGCCCCGGTCGCGGCACACGCCTACGAGCCTGGCGACTTCATCGTTCGCGCCGGTGTCGCGCACGTTCAGCCCAATGAAGACAGCGGCGAAGTGCGCCTCGACGGCACCAAGGTTTCCGGCACCAAAGCGACTGTCGACGGCGAAAACCAGCTGGGCCTGACCTTCGCCTACATGCTGACCCAGCACGTCGGCATCGAGCTGCTGGCCGCCACACCGTTCAGCCACACTGTGTCGGTCAAAGGCCTCGGGCCTGGCCTGGATGGCAAGCTGGCCGATATCAAACAACTGCCGCCGACGCTGTCGTTGCAATACTACCCGATGGAACCGTCGTCGAAATTCCAGCCGTACGCTGGCGTGGGCATCAACTACACCACGTTCTTCGATACCGACCTGACCGGCAACCGCAAGGATCAGGGCTTCAGCAACCTCAAGCTCAAGGACTCGGTCGGTCTGGCCGCACAGCTGGGCATGGATTACATGATCACCGACAACGTACTGCTCAACGCCTCGGTCTGGTACGTCGACATCGATACCAAAGCAACCGTGGACGGCCCGTCAGCCCTGGCCGTCGGCAAGACCAAGGTCGACGTGGACATCGACCCGTGGGTGTACATGGTGGGTGTGGGTTACAAGTTCTGACCTGAACGTCTTAAGCGCCACAAGCACAAAGGCGCCCTTATTGGGTGCCTTTGTTTTTTGCGGGAGCTGCTGACGCTCGTGCCAGTGCACAACGCTTATCGGTTCTCAACAGTTCGCGGATGAGCAGAGCATCTTTCGATCCGCTCTTCCCCCAAGTGGTGAAGCTGTATCAAAGAAACTCAAGCCCTGTTCAAGTTGCCTCTTCGCACCTCGAGAAACTGCCTTGAGGAGGTAAAATGGCCAGACTCTTGAACGTCTTTTCGGGCCGAAGCTTATTATGCCTGCCCGACAGTATCCTCAATTCTGAATACGCCATCACCGACATAGGTGATCGCCAGCGGCTTATCATCGTCAATTCCCTCTGGCAATTTCAGGTCGTAATTAGCCGTCAGGAACTGCTCCGGAATCATCGGCTCAACTATGCCCGAGGAACGAAGAAAGGTGCTGATGCCGTACACCAGCACACCTACGGAAGCGATAGGACCTGGGTAAAGTTGAAGAAACTGAAGAAACGTTAGCCCGGTCAGATAGTCGATACGAACAGTGTCAGGGCCAAATATGATAAAAGCGCCCCCAACTACAAACAGCAGCAACCCAATAAGACTCAAGAGGAGTGACGTCAAAATGACCGGTGCGCTATCGGTTTCCTTTTCAGTAGAAAGATAAGCCAAATATGCTTCAATAAAGCCCGGTACTGCGATCTCTCCCGGCACTTGGTGCACGTTGACCTCGCCGAGATTTTCTACCTCTAGTTCATCTTCGTCTTGCATGCCATGCGTCCTTCATAAGAATGACGATGGATACTAGAAGCCATTGAAATTGCTGAACACCTTAAAATCATCAATTACAAAAAATGCAGAATGCTCCTACATATTCGGAAGCTAAATCCTGCGCAACCAGCCAATAGATCTCACACCAGCGTTGGGCCGCAGGCAATTGGTAGCTGACACCATTTGCCGAAACAGGCAGTAAAACCCGTGCAGACGGTGCATCGGTGTAACCGAGGCCGCATATTCCAAAGCCTCAGTCCATCGCAGTCGTCATAGCCTTCCATGCTCTGGTGCATAAGCACCTTCTTCAGGGCTGATTGAGGCACGGATAACGACAAGCACTTAGCGCGGGACTCACTGTCCCATCAACAACTCAAGCCCACGCACCAGTGGCGTTGGCTCGTCGATGGTGAAGTGCTCCAGCAAGCGCTGGTTGCTCGCGCGGGAATGCTTGATGTCGCCCGAGCGCGGTGCCTGATAGCTGACTTCCGGCTGTTTGCCGACCACTTGCGAGAGTGCCGACAGCAACTCATTGAGCGACGTGGTCTTGTTCAGACCGACGTTGATCGCGCCTTCGATGGCGCTGTCTCGTGACAGAGCCTGCAGCAGCAGCTTGAGCAGATCGCCCACGTAGTAGAAATCCCGCGTCTGCTCACCATCGCCAAACACACTGATCGGCAGGCCTTTGCGGATACGCTCGGCAAAGATGCTGATCACGCCGGAGTACGGCGACGATGGGTCCTGGCGTGGCCCGAAAATGTTGAAGAAGCGGAAGATCACCGGTTCCAGGCCATGCTGGCGACGGTAGAAATCCAGGTAGTGCTCGCTGGCCAGCTTGTCCGAGGCGTAAGGGGTCAGCGGTGCCTTGGTGGTGTCCTCGGTGATCGCTTCGCCCTCACCGTTATTGCCGTACACCGCCGCGCTGGAAGCAAAGATCACCCGTTTGATGCCCGCTTCGCGCATGGCTTCGCAGACATTCAACGTGCCGATGAAGTTGCTCTGGTGGGTGCGCACCGGGTCGTCTACCGACGCCTGAACCGAGGCCACTGCCGCCAGGTGCACGACGGCCTTGCAACCCTGCGCCGCGCGCTTGACCAGGTCGGCATCGGCCACGTCCCCTTCGATCAGTTCGACCTGCGGGTTATCGAGCGGCAAATTGCTGCGCTTGCCTGCCGAGAGGTTGTCGAGGATACGCACGGCCTGCCCACTGGCAAGCAATGCGTCGGTCAGGTGCGAGCCAATAAAACCCGCACCTCCAGTGATCAGAACAGGAGCGTCAGACATGTCGATAATACCGATCCAGCAGGCTTGGCAGACCGGCCCGCCAGGCGCGGGGCTTGATGCCGAAAGTGTGGAGAATTTTCTTGCAGGCCAAGACCGCGTGCTGCGGTTCTTCGCCTGCATCGGGGCGCGCGGCGTGGGCCTGCGCAGTGGGCGATTCGATAGCCAGCGCGTGCAGCAGACGCGCTTCGGTGAGCACTGCCTGCCCCAGCGCCAGCGGCGTAGTCGCCTCGTGTCCGGCGTAGTGGTAGGTGCCCCACAGCGGCGCTTCGCAATCGAGTTGCTTGATGACCGAAATGATCACCCGCGCCGCATCGTCGACCGGCGTCGGGTTGCCGCGACGATCGTCGGCGAGCAGCAGCTCTCCGGGTTCTTTCGCACGCGAGAGAAAGCGGCCCAGCACACCATCGGTGCTGTCATCCAGCAGCCAGCCGAAACGCACCAGCACATGTTGCGGGCAGGTCGCACGAACACTTTGCTCGATACGCCACAGGGCCTGACCGCGCAGGCCCAGAGGTACAGGCTCGTCTTTTTCGCTGTAGGCCGTCGCGCGGGAACCATCGAACACACGATAGCTGGACGGCTGAACCAGCGTGATGTTGTGGTGCTGACAGAGTTCGGCAAGACGCTCGACAGAGCGCTCCTGATGAGTCAGGCGCGCTTCACTCACGGTCTCCGCCTGAAACCAGTCGAAGTAGTAAGCAAGGTTGATCAGGGCATCGGGACGGGTGTCATCAAGCAGTTGCGTAAGGCTCGCCACGTCCCAGCCGTCTTGCGGTGGACGTGGTGCGAGGAAACCAATGTCTTCCTCGGCACCCAGACGAATCAGCGCCTGCCCGAGGGCATTCCCGCCGCCCAATAGCATAAGGCGCATTCGCATAGAGTCAGCAGGCTCGGTATCAGATAATCAAACGAACAATTGAAAAACGCCTGCAAACATAACACGTTGCCTGCCAACCCCCAACAGTTGCGCAGCCTGGCGGGTTAATGACGCCGCGACAAAGCGTTGCAGCGTCCGCGCATGTCGGTTGAGTTACTGAGCGGCCGGGCCCGGCGTGCTGTTGCCCTTGGACAGACTGAGCGGCGCGGGCGCAGGCGCAGGCGCAGAAGGTGTCGCCATGGCAGGGTCCGAGGGCGCGGGTGGCCCTTCGGCTTCGACGCCAGCCTGCGGATTATTGAAGCCCGGCCCCATGACCATCTGTGGATAAGTCTGCGCAAAGCGTACGCTCGGATTCTTGTCCACAAGCCGCTTGAGACGCTCGTTGAACGCACGTCCCACCGCGTACTGACCGCCCGAAGAGGTACGAAATTGCGCGGTCAGCACCACGCCGTTGAGGTCCATGCGGTCGACGCCGAAGACCTCCAGCGGTCCCTGCAGGTTGTGCTTGAGCAGGATGTCTTCGCTGATCGACTGGCCGGTCTCGCGGATCAGCGCCAGTGCGTCATCGATGTCCGAGTCATAGGTGAACTGCACCGAGAAGAACGCATAAGCGAATTGCCGCGACTGGTTGGTGACGGCCTTGATCTGCCCGAACGGCACCGAGTGAACGAACCCCTTGCCGTCACGCAGTCGCACGGTGCGAATGGTCAGGCTTTCCACCGACCCGGAATGGCCGGTACTGAGGACCACCCAGTCGCCCACCGAAAAGGTGTCCTCGATGATGATGAACAGGCCGGTGATCACGTCCTGCACCAGTTGCTGCGAACCGAAACCGATGGCCAGACCGACGACCCCGGCACCCGCCAGCAGTGGTGCCACGTTGATGCCCAGGTTGGCCATGGTGGTGATCGCACAGATCACTACCAGAATGATTTTTACCGCATTACGCAGCAGCGGCAGAATGGTTTTGACCCGAGTGCTTGGCTGGCGACCGCTGCGATGATTGACCGGCGGTTTCAGGGCTTCCTGAATGGCGGTGTCGAGCACCACCCACAATAGCCAAGTGACGACGAAGATCAGACCGATGCTGCTCAGTGAATCACTGATCACCCGGCCAAGGGTGTTGCGCTGGGCAAACTCGAACATCGAGAAGCCCCAGATACGGCCCAGGATCTCGATGAACCCGATGGCCAGCGCGATACGCAGCACCGCATACACCAGGCTCAACAGACGCGCCTTGTACACATGCCCGCCGCGACCCAGGGTCTCGGTCGGTTTGAACAGGTGCTGGAACACGGTGCTGAGGAACACCGTGGCAATCAGCAGAATGGTGGTGAACAACGCACAACGCAGCGCTTGCTGACTGTCCTCACCGGCACCGATGAGGTTGATCGCCGAGACCAGAATCATCAGCAGGATCGGCAGGTGCCACAGCTTGGAGAATATCTTCAACGACTGTTGCAGCGCGGGCCGTTGCAGGCGACTGCTCAATGAGCGGTTACGGATCAGGTGGGCCACCGGGCGACGCACCTTGATGATCAGCATGCAGAACACCACCGAGGCGAACAGCCCGGTAAACACCGCAACACTGGTGGTGACGTTACTGCCCAACTGGCGGGCGATCTGCGGACTGGTCAACGCGTCACTCAGCGCCGCGAGGAAGCCGACCACGAACAATGGCCTAGGCGCGTAGCGGCGAATCATGCGCACGGCGGCACGCTTGTGGCCGAAATTGAACATCACGATCACGCAGAGCAGCACCGAAGTCGAGACGATGCCGCTGCTGGTTGCATACGCGAAACACAGTGCCAGCGCACGGCCTACCGAAGACGGCATGAAATGGCTGACGTAAAGGGTCAACGGCAGGCAGACGATGGCTGGCAGGGTAAATGGCAACACGTACTTGAGCAGCGCCTGACTGCGTGCGCGCACCCGCATGAACGGTGTGCGGCACAAGCGTACGGCGAGAAAACGACCCAGCGTGGTCAGAACCGCAAACGATGCGATCCATACAAAAGACAGGGCGAGGAAGTCCCCGGCGACGCTCCATGGGGAACGAGTAGTGCGTTTGTTGACCAGCTTTTCCAGCTCGTCGGCGGCACGATCGGCACGCAGTTGCCAAGCGTCGAACAGATTGTCATCCAGGTTGAGCTTTTCCTGGACGTCATCGATGCTGGTACTGATGGCGCCGAGTAACCCGCCCTGCACCAGCAACTCGGGAGCCTCGGCCGCAGGCTCTGCACCATCAGCCGGTTTCGCATCGGCCTTGTCCTTGTCCGCCGCCTTGTCATCCGCTTTCGGGGCGGGTTTGTCAGCAGCCTTGGGGTCGGCTTTGGGGTCAGCCTTTTCAGCAGCCTTGTCATCTGCCGGCACCGCCGCGCCCATCGGTAATGCAGGTACATCGGCCGCCTGGAGATTGAAACTGCCTGCGAATAACAGCAGACCCGAAAGGATCAAGATTTTCAGCTGAGACGCCACGCAGTTTTCTCCTTCAATGGGCAAGTCAAACCATGGACAGGGCAAGGCAAGCCTCGACCCCAATGAACTGATTCCCGTATGCGCGGCAAGTTCGGTTTCGGCAGGGAAATACGATGAGGCAATGTTTCAGAAAACCGCGGTTGGGCAGTACGCTCAGTCTTCTCGACTGAACTATGCAAAACCCTCACTGCCGGAATTATCGGGAGCTGCCGAAGGCGTGCACCCGCCTGCGCACCAAAGCGCTCGCCCGATAACCCCGACATCGAGAACCTGACATCGAGAGGAATCTGCATGAGCACGTTCAACACCAAAGATGGCACCGAGATCTATTACAAGGATTGGGGCACGGGCAAACCGGTCCTGTTCAGCCACGGCTGGCCGCTGGATGCGGATATGTGGGAATACCAGATGGAATACCTGAGCAGCCGGGGCTATCGCACCATCGCCTTCGACCGCCGCGGGTTCGGTCGTTCCGGTCAGCCGTGGACCGGCTATGACTATGACACCTTCGCTGACGACATCGCCGATCTGATCGAACACCTCGATCTGCGCGAGGTGACACTGGTGGGTTTCTCCATGGGCGGCGGTGACGTCACGCGCTATATCGCCAAACATGGCAGCAAGCGGGTGGCCAAACTGGCGTTGCTGGGCTCGGTCACACCGTTCTTCCTCAAGACCGCTGACAACCCGGAAGGCGTCGACCGGTCCGTATTCGATAGCATCATGGCAGGCCTGCTCAAGGACCGCGCCCAGTTCATCAGCGACTTCGCCAGCACGTTCTATGGCATAAACCACGGCCAGAAAGTCTCCGAAGGCGTACAGACGCAAACGCTGAACATCGCCCTGCTCGCCTCCCTCAAGGGCACGCTGGATTGCGTGACAGCGTTCTCCGCAACCGACTTCCGCCCGGACATGGCAAAAATCGATGTGCCGACCCTGGTGATTCATGGTGACGATGATCAGGTGGTGCCGTTCGAAGCCTCGGGCAAACGGGCTGCTGCGATGATCAAGGGTGCCGAACTTAAGGTGTATTCAGGAGCACCGCACGGGTTTGCAGTGACCCATGCAGAGACGCTTAACAAAGACCTGCTGGCGTTTGTGCAGGGCTGACAGTTTGCATGACAGGGAGCCGATTGCCAGCTCCCTGCTGGCAGCGGGTCAGTCGGCCGGAACGGTCAACTGACTCTGCTCGCCCAGCCCCGTGATCCCCAGACGCATGCGTTGCCCTGCACGCAGGAAGACAGGTTGTGGCTTCACGCCCAGTCCCACACCCGGCGGTGTCCCCGTCGAGATGACATCGCCTGGTTGCAGGCTCATGCAACGGCTCAGGTAGGCGATCAGTTGCGGCACACTGAAAATCAACGTGCGCGTATTGCCATTCTGATAACGATGGCCATCCACTTCCAGCCACAGGTCGAGCGCGTGAGGATCGGCAATCTCGTCGCGAGTCACCAGCCACGGACCTAAAGGGCCGAAGGTATCGAAGCCTTTGCCCTTGTCCCAGGTCCCGCCGCGCTCAAGCTGCCATTCGCGCTCGGACACATCATTGATCACGCAATACCCGGCTACATGCTCCATGGCATCGGCTTCGTCGATGTAACGTCCGCCCTTGCCGATGATCACGCCCAGCTCGACCTCCCAGTCGGTCTTGAGCGAACCACGGGGGATCTGGACATCATCGTTGGGACCGCAAATAGCACTGGTCCACTTGTTGAAGATGATCGGTTCCTTCGGCACGTCCATCTGCGACTCTGCCGCGTGGTCAGCGTAGTTCAAGCCTATGCAGATGAATTTGCCGACCTGCCCGACACACGCCCCGATACGTGGTTGGCCCGAAACCAGCGGCAGGCTGGCAGGATCGATTGCCGCCAGGCTCGCCAGACTGGCCGGGCTCAGTGCCTCGCCCGCGATATCCCTGATGTGCGCAGACAGGTCGCGGATCTGGTTGTTGGCATCCAGCAGCCCGGGTTTCTCCAAGCCTTTTTCACCGTAACGTAGCAATTTCATCGAGTTCTCCCGTTTCTGTCCAAGGTGTGAACCGCGGATCAAGAGGGTGACGCCCTGTTGCCCAGCCTGCGCGGCAATACGTTTTCGTGTCAGTACGAACCTGGCAAGTCTGGACAGATAGCATTGCAGCAAATGCCTTGCCTAATGAAATTTACGAACAATTGCGCGACAAGCCGGGTTCACTTTCAACAGCAGAAAACCACGATCACACGGCGGCGGTCATAATTAATACACACGACGAGTATTAATATCAGCTCCAGTTGAAACGAGCCTCTCGCCAACACGACGGGCTTGTATTCTTTCACGGGTGAGCTGAATTCATGTCAACGCTGATACTGTCCCGCCGCTTACCGCCGCGTCAGCTACGCCACTGGCCCCATCAGCCTGTGGGTAACTGCAACGTTGCCCCTTCGTCGCTTGTCGTCCAGCAGCACAGCCACAACGCACCACGTACATGGCCGCACGCCGCATTGGCGATTGCACTGGCGATCGGGTTGCATGCCGCGCTGGCAGCGTGGCTGATGGCCGATCACCCGCAAGCGCCCGAGCCGACCCCGCCGATGCCGATCACCGTGCAGTGGGTACCGCCGCCCGTTGCGCTGCCGGTAGCCCAGCCGACGCCGCCTGAGCCCACCCCTCAGCCAGCACCGGAGCCGCCTGCGCCTGCGCCAGCTCCCAGGCCTGAGCCAGCCCCCACGCCAGCGCCTCCTGAGCCCAAACCTGCCGAGCTACCCAAGCCCAAGGCGCAGCCCAGAAGCGCACCAAGCAAACCTGTCGCCAAACCTGCTGCGCCGGCGCCTTCCATCGCGGCACCCACACCGACGCCTGCTGCAGCGCCAGCGCCAAGACCTGCGCCAGCGGCACCACAGACCACCACCGCGCCCATAGGCCGCGCCGGTTACCTGAACAATCCGCCACCGGTCTACCCGCCCGCCGCCGCCCGCCGCCATCAGGAAGGCACGACGATGCTGCGTGTGCATGTGCTGCCCAACGGACGTACCGACCAGGTGCAGGTGCTGCAAAGCAGCGGCGTCCCGGCGCTGGACGACGCCGCGCAGGCAGCCGTCCGGCAATGGACCTTTATTCCCGCCAAACGCGGCGACACCCCGGTAGAAGGCTGGGTCAACGTCCCCATGGCTTTCAAACTCGCACCCTGAGGCTCACGTCATGAACACTGCTTACTCCGTACTCATTACCCAATCCTCAATGGCCCTGCTGGTGATTTTCTCGCTGGTGACCTGGGCGCTGCTGCTCGGCAAGACCTTTCAGCACTGGCGACTGACCCGGCAGAACCGACGCTACGCCACGCAGTTCTGGGCCGCCCGCGACCTCAAAAATGCGCTGCACCTGCCAAACAGTGAAGGCAGCCTGGCGCGCCTGACCGATGCCGGCGCGCAGGCCCTCGCCGCGCCCCACGACTCGCCGGACCTGGGCCACAGCTGGAACCGCCAGGACTTGCTCGAGCGCAGCCTGCGCCAACAGATCCACAAGGAACGTCGTCGCCTGGAGAGCGGCATGATCCTGCTGGCATCGATCGGCAGCACCGCGCCCTTCATCGGCCTGTTCGGTACGGTGTTCGGGATCATTCATGCACTCACTGCGATCAGCCAGGCCAGGTCGGCGAGCATTGCGGTGGTCGCCGGGCCCATTGGCGAAGCGCTGGTAGCGACCGGCGTCGGCATCGCCGTCGCGGTGCCTGCGGTGCTGGCCTACAACTTCTTCGGGCGGCGTCTGAAGCTGGTGATCGCGGACCTTGAGGAGTTCGCCGTGGATTTCCTCAACCTCTCGCAACGCAACGCCTTCCGGCTGCAACCCGACCATCGCGACAAGACGGCCCCGAGCCTGAAAGGAGTGAGCTGACATGTCCTTCTCCACGTCCAATGATGACGATGCAATCAGCGACATCAACATCACGCCGTTGGTGGATGTGATGCTGGTGCTGCTGGTGACCTTCATCGTCACCGCACCGCTGCTCAATAACGCCATACCGCTGGACCTGCCGCAGACCGTCGCCACCACCTCACTGGATCAGGCCGACCCGGTGGTGCTGAGTGTCGACGCCACTGGCGGCGTGTTCATCGACAGCGAAGCTGTAGCGCTGGAGCAACTTCCGGAGGCGCTGCAAGCCCTGCACAGCAAAGACCCGGACGTCGCCGTCAGCCTGCGCGCCGATCAGGCGACGGGTTACGGCCGCGTGGCGCAGGTACTGGCAGATGTGCAGAAAGCCGGCATCAGTCGCCTGTCGGTGATTACCGAAAGCCCCTGAAACAAAAACCTGTCGTTAACCACATGACCCGCCGCAAGCGCGGCGCCCTGACGCCCCCAGGAAAATCTTTCCATGAACAATCGATCGATACCGCGTGCCCCTCGATTCCCGGTAACGCGCCTAGCGCTGCTGGTTTCATTGAACTCACTGTGCCTGATCAGCCCGTTCATTCAGGCCGATGACGAGGTGCCCACCTCGGTAACGGCGCCCGCCAGCGACGACACCGCCGCCATGACGCTGGGCACGGTGTCAGTGATCGGTCAGGGCGAGACTCGCCAGGTGCAGCGCGTGACGCAAAAGGATGTGAAGGCTTACTCGGCAGGCACCAGCCCGATGAAGGTTCTGCAACGCCTGCCTGGGGTCAACTTTCAGTCTGGTGACCCGCTGGGCCGTGAGGAAGGCAGCCAGCGCATCAGCCTGCGCGGCTTCGATATGCACCACCTGGGCTACACGCTGGACGGCGTCACCCTCGGCAACATGAGCTTCGGCAACTTCAATGGCCTGAGCATCACCCGCGCGATCATCGCTGAAAACATCGCCTCCAGCGAAGTGGCACCCGGCATCGGCTCACTGGGCACGGCATCGAACAGCGATCTGGGCGGCACCATCCAGTTCACCAGTTCCAATCCCGATAAAGAGTTCGGCGCGCGCCTGTCGCAAACCTTGGGCAGCTACGACACCTCGCGCACTTTCATGCGGGTCGATACTGGCGAATACAACGGACTTTCAGCGTACGTGTCAGGCGAAAAGTACGATGCCGACGCCTGGAAAGGCCACAGCAACCCGCAAAAGTCCGACGCAGTGAACGCCAAGGTCAACTACAACTTCGGCGACAACCGGGTCAGTTTCTTCCACAGCACCTCGTCACATGACGAAGCCAACCTGCCGAACCTGTCGAAGAGCATCATCCAGCGTCTGGGCTACAACTGGAGCTACTACACGCCGGACTGGACCCGCGCGGTCAATGCGGCCAACGGCATTTATACCGGCGGGGTAACCAGCGCAAACGATGCGACCTACAACGCCAGCAGCCTGCGCGACGACGAACTGGACATCCTCAACGGCAATTTCTCGCTGACCGATGATCTGGTCCTGGACGCGACCGTCTATCATCACCATGACTCGGGTCGGGGCAACTCGTATTACCCGTTCGTCTACACCAGCGGCTCGACGACAGTGCCGAGCAATTCGATTCGCAGCACAAAATACGGCATCGATCGAACCGGCTTCCAGAGCTCGCTGACCTACTATCTCGGCCAGCATGAAATTCAGGGCGGGTTCTGGATTCAGTCCAACAAGAACGACATTTCGCGCTACCTGTTCGATACCACCAATGCGACGCCGCAGAACCACATCGTCAAAACCGATGGCCTGCCCCTGGCGGCCACCGTTCTGGATCAGAGTTACAACGACCTGACCCGGCAGTTCTACCTGCGCGACACCTACACCCTGCTCGATGACCGCCTCAAACTTGAGTTCGGCGCGAAAAATACTGTGACGACCTCAACAGCCGAAGGCAAAGGCGGCGGTTACGCCAGTGGCTCGCTGCAAGCGCGGGACAGGTTTCTGCCGCAAATAGGCGCAACCTACAAACTCGACGAGGACGACGAAGTCTTCACTTCTTACTCGGAAAACATGGCTGCGTTCCCGAGTGGCGGGTACAGCCCGTTCTTCACGACGCAGAGCGCCGTCGATGCGCAGAACGGCTTCAAGGACCTGAAGCCGGAAACCTCGAAAACCGTCGAATTGGGCGTGCGCCGCAGCACCAAACTGTATTCGGCCTCGGCGGCGATCTACAACACCAAATTCGATAACCGCCTGGTCGCCATCACCAACTGCACCGGCATCGTCATCTGCCAGAACGGTGTCGCCAACGTCGGTTCGGTCACCAGTCGAGGACTGGAACTGTCGTTCGGCCTGACGCCCAATGAAAACTGGCGCTGGTCCAACTCCATGTCCTACAACCACAGCACTTACGACGATGACTACGCCAGCGGCGGCAACACCGTTCATGTCAAAGGCAAAACCGTAGTCGATACACCGAAACTGATGTATTCGAGCAACCTGGACTGGACTTGGGAACACTGGAACGCCGGCTTGCAAGGCAGTTACATCAGCAAGCGCTATTACACCTACACCAATGACTCCAGTGTCAGCGGCTACTGGCTGGCAAACGCCAACCTCGGCTATGACTTCGGCAAACTCGGCGCCCTCAAGGACACCACGCTGTCGCTGAACATGGTCAACCTGTTCGACAAACGCTACATCTCCACCCTCAACACCGACGCCAGCGCAGCCACCGACCCGGCGGGCAACCTGCAGATCCTTCAAGTGGGCACACCGCGCAGCGCGTTTGTAACACTGGGCGTGAAGCTCTGATCGTTGCTGACTGAGGACGGGCGAAGGATCGCCCCATCCGCCACTTGCATTGAGTGACGCTGCGCGGTGTGCTCCTGGAGACAGGATCCTGCGGGAACGGGCCTGCTCCTGAAGACAGGCATCTGTGGGAGCGAGCTTGCTAGCGAAGGCAATCTGCCAGTCGCTGCATAATACGTGTCGGTTGCCAGCCCCACGGCGACGAACAGCGCACGGTGCTGCATACTCCCCCGCATCTATAGCGCCTGACTTCCATCTGGACACACCATGACACCCAACGCAGAACTCTATAACCCCTCCACCGAATATGCCGACAAACTGATCTCGCGCATCGGTCAAACCCCTTCGTGGATTGCCAAGCGCATCGGGGTGACCGACAAACGCATTCGCTACATCCTCGATGGGGAAAGGACCGTCAAAGGCGAGACCACGCCGATTCAGATGACCTATACCGAGCAGTTTGCGCTGGAGTGCCTTGTGGCAGAGGCTATAGCGCTGAGGATGTAGACCAGCAGGCTATCAAGCATTGCCCTTGAATCTGAGGTTCCTGATAATCACGCCCTCAAATAACTCAGACAAGGAAATGCAGTGAAAGGAAATCTACTGTTGGTTGCGGTGCTTGCACTGTTTATACAAGGCTGTGGCGTGACCATGACGCGTTACGAGCCCAGCTTCGATAACGTCCAGAAGCTCAAGCAAACGCCTCCCCTTTTACCGATCCGTCAGACTCAGGTCAGCGCTGCGGCAGGTCAGGATTCACTGCAAGTGCGCGGCAATCCTGTCACATCCCCTAGCGGCAGCATCACGCAACACATCCAGGATGCCCTGACGGGTGAACTGGACCGCGCAGGTCTCATCGACCCGCAATCGCCACGCCAGCTAAATGTGCTGGTTACGCAGAACGAACTGACCGCTGGAATGGGTACAGGCACCGGCACAATCGCCGCGCACTTCACGCTGATCAACGGCGCGAAAGTTGAATATGACGCTACCAAGCAGGTCAGCAGCCAATGGAACAGCAGTTTTTTGGGGGCCGTCGCTATCCCCAATGCGGCAAACGCCTACAACCCGTTGGTGCGTGATTTGCTCAAGGCTTTATACAGCGACCCACTGTTTACCCAAGCGCTGAATCACAAATAAAAAAAGAGCCCAAATGGGCTCTTTTTTTCGGGCGGTCAGTTCATTACACCTGCGGAACAGTAACCTTCAGCATTGAGTACTTCAGACTCTGGCTCTCCACCAACTGCTTGAGCAGTGAATTGACTTGGCGCGTAAACGTATCGTTAACAGCCTTCTGCGGTGTATTGGCCATCATCGGCACAAACCAGATACCTATCCAGGTGTTGATTGCATCATGGTTACCGACTGTTCTCAGCACCTTGCCCTGGGAATCCTGCGCATCCAGGCTCATGCTGTACTGATCGGTGGCCATCGACGGAATAATAGTCAGAGTCAGACCACTGATAAACGCCATCACCAATTGGCCACCGCTTGGCGGATGGTTATACACCTTGAGGTGCAGGCTGTAGTCGCCTGGCTGTTTCTTGAACTCATCAAGGGTCACTCGGCCAAACAACCCAGAGTCAGTCAGCGCTTTTTGCAGTTGGGGCTTGAGTGCATCCCGAGCTTGCGGTACTTCTACTGCGCCGGTGGTTCCGGGTGTGCCCTGGTAGAAATCGAACGCAACGAACACGTTGGGTTTATTCGTGTAGCTGGCCATGGAAGGCATGGTGACTGGCGCTACTTCGTCCTTGGTAAAACTGGCGCAGCCGCTCAATACCAGCATTGCCGCAAGGCCCAGTGTCTTCAAGCGTTTCATTTACGATTTTCCTTAGTCAATAACAGAACGTCTGTCCGAATCCATTCAAGAATTGCGGCCTTACCACTGCCTCATACGACAGCGATAGAGGCCACTATTGTGCCATCAACTAAAACTTCGTCAATAATCTTAAGGCTGGCGCAGACCTCCAGGCGAATGATCTGAGAAACCCTTGGCCACAGCCGCAAAGGATTTCATGCTCTGGGTCGTCTCACGATACTTCGTTACCACCGTTCGCCAATGATTGAAATTGGAAGCGGGTTGACCCAACACTCAGCATGCTGTTGGACACGCTTTACGACGGAGGCTTCATTCGAATAGAGGATTCTCACGCGACCCACATCGTGCAGATCCCCCCTGAAGCTGTCGGCTAACAGCTAAAAGTGGGCGCTGCGTACAGCGGCGCGCCATGACCGCTCTCGCAGAGGCTATCACTACTACGCTACGCCACACCGCTTTCAGAAAACCCTATATCCAGACTGCGTGACGATTTGATCATCGCTGCACACTCATCACTGATGACAGGCTTACTGAAAAGATAACCCTGCATTTGATCGCAGCCATACGCCACGAGCAGCTCTAGCTGGTCGACTGTTTCAACGCCTTCTGCAATGACCTTAAGACCCAATTCGTGCGCCAGTACGATTACTGCCCTGGTGATCGCGGCGTCCTCATGATTGCTGGTGATATCCTTTATGAACGCCCTGTCGATTTTGAGGGCATCAAGAGGAAACCGCTTCAGGTAGGCCAAACTGGAATAGCCCGTTCCGAAATCATCGACGGAGAGGCTTATACCATACGATTTTATATCTCGAAGTATCTCAACCGCCGACTCGGGATCGATCATCAGCATCGACTCGGTCAGTTCGAACTCTAAAAGAGCGGGGTTGATACCGTATGCTTCAACGACGTGCTTGACGGTCTCAGCCAGGCCTTTGACTTGAAGCTGCCTGACGGACAGATTGATGGCGATCGGTACCAGCCTTATGTTGTTCTCTTCCCAGCTTTTTAGGGTTTCACAGACTTTCCGTATAACCCAAACGCCGACAGGAATGATCAGGCCAGTGTCCTCAAGAATAGGGATAAAATCGGCCGGAGAAATCATACCTTGCTCCGGGTGATTCCAGCGCAATAAGGCCTCTAGACCACTTATCCTGCCATCGGCGAGGCTGACCTTTGGCTGAAAATGCAGAATAAACTCATCGCGATCAAGCGCACCCCGCAATAGCGTTTCCGTTTGCAAGCGTCTGGTTAAACTTTCGTTCATTCTGGCGTTGTAAAACTTGAAATTGTTACGGCCACTTTTTTTCGCATGGTACATGGCGGTGTCCGCATTCTTCAAGATAACGCCAGTGTCACGCCCGTCAAACGGATAATTAGCGATGCCTACACTCGCTGAAACGAATATATCCTGACCGCCAAGGTTGAACGGTTTGCCCAGCGCATCAACAACGTGGGTCGCCAGCGATTTTATGAGGCTCTCGGAATAGACGTTGTGTGTGACGACAATCGAAAATTCATCGCCTCCCAGCCGCGCAACCACACTGTTCTCATCCATGCAGCCTTTCAAGCGTCGACCCGCCTGGATAAGCAATTGATCGCCTACTGAATGCCCCATGGTGTCATTGACGGCCTTGAACCTGTCCAAATCTATGAATATGACGCTTACTGCATCTGGCGCTGACGTTGTCCGACTGATTATCTCGCGCAGATAATTGCTGAGAAACCAGCGATTAGGCAGATGGGTAAGCGAATCATTTTCGGCCAGGTAGGTGAGCTTTCTCTTTGCGTCATGCCTTTCAAGCGCGGCTGCCAAAAGGTTGGCAAGTGTTTGAAGGTAGCTGACATCTTCACGCGTAAACGTGTAATCCCTGCTGGCATACACACCAAGAACGCCCTTGAAGACCTCCCTGCAAGAGATATCAACCTCCAGGCCACTTCTAATATTGCAAACGTCCACTGTTTCACCAGGAAGCAGCGCGTACCTGCTATCTGGCGCATCAGCATTAATGAAAAACCCGACAGAAGCAGCAGTCCCGCTCAAAAAATCATTGTGATAACCACTGCGGATCTCAACGTCGGTGAAGCCAACCTCCGCGCTGAGGATGACCTCATGATTCACTCGATCAATGACCCGTAAAGCGGCCTTGCTCAAGTTCAATCCTTGCGCCGCAGTCAGTGTTGCCCGTTCACCCAGAACACTGACGTTTTCCTCGGTCAACGCCTGCTGGCCAAACAAGGCGATAAGGTTTTGCCTTCTGGAGTTATCCAGAATCGCCACCTCAAACTCTTTTCGATCGGTGATATCGATATCGATGCAGATATATTTTTCAACGCCGCCCAGGTCATCGAGAATAGGTATGATAGTGCGTCGATGCCATGCAACCTTGCCGCTGCGACCTGAGAGCCTGACCTCACCGTTCCACACCTCATTTTCCGGTGCCCATTGCCACGGTTCAGTGGTTGAAGACATGCCGGTCCAGACCTCATCGATCGTCAACTCTAAAAGCTCGGCTCGCGAGTGCTGTGAGCTTGTTACGAATCGTTCGTTAACGTAGGTGATACGTCCGGAGGCCGACACTTCGCAAACGATGGACACCTCATCCAGGGCATTTTTATGCTGCACCAAGGTATTCATCAACGATTCGATACGCAGACCAAAGTGATTGCGCATACTTGCGGCAGTGCGGTTTACCGCTTTTATAGCCTCCTGTATTTCCATGGGAGCATCAGCGACCAACATCGCTTCTGCTGCCACTGCACCTGAAGCAATTTCCGCCTCATAAGAGTGAAGTTTGCCCAGGTGAGCAAGCGAACGCTTGATCATGAACCCCATCAACATCAAACTTATCAGCAGAAAAAATACCGCAAACAATGTAGCCTGGATCACAAGACTATAGAGTTCGGCAGCAATTCTCTCGGCATTAAAAGACAAACGCATCACACCATAATCTTTTCCGCCAATAGTGATCGGGCGATTGACATCGAATAATCTTGCAGCGACTTCAGACTCTATCCACGCAGGCGCTCTTCCAACCGGCGCACTGGCTGCCTCAAGGCGAATCACGCCACCCGACAGGTCAATAAACATGGCCGACTTGAACGGCGAGCGAGCCAGGGTTTTTTCGAGGGTTCTTTTGATGGTGTCGTAATCGCCGATGACGACACTTTCCTCAACCGCTTGCGCCGCAACCTCAATGAGCATGTTAGCGGTGTCTTGTATCTCTTCAATATGCTGAAGCAGCTGGTTTTTATAAAACAGTCCCAGCCCTGTCGTCAAAAAAGTCAGTATCAGAATGGATAACATCGCCAGTATTCGCGACGTCAGTGATTTGGGCAGCAGGCTTTTAAAGAAATTCATTAACAGCCTCTCCAGCTAACGTTGAAATTATTTACTTAAGGTTTGCTGGCAAACTGTTATAAAAATCACGATAGGACGCATAATCCGCTTCCGTCGCAGGAATGAAGGTAATCGGTGCGGGTGCATGGACCAGCTCGGTCGCCTCACGAAGAACCCTGCTACCGTCGGGATCGTTTTGCATATTAAAAAATGCGTTGGCGACCGCATCACGTTCTTTTTTAGAAACCCGAGGGGATGCCATGAGGGCCAAATCATTGAACGAGGCTGAACTCCACAGTACGCGGAACGACTTCCCTTCTCTCTCCGTGTAGCCGCTTACCAGCTGTGAATTGGCTCCCATCGCTTGAGCCTTACCACTGAGGAGTTGGCTGAAAGCACCGTCCATGTTCCCTGCAAACACAGTAGACGTGTTGATCCCTTTCTTGACCAATTCCGAGCTTGTGACTTTATAAGCAATGAACGCTTCCGGTCCCGGGTACACGACTTCCTTGCCCTCCAGCTCCGAAAGGCTATGAATTGGCGAGTCGTCAGGCACCACGATTTGCCCCTCAAGCGCAGGCGCGTCACGGCGACCAAACACCTTCCAGCCCATCTTGTCGCGTTCCGGGCTAAACAGATGATTGGTAAAAGCGAAATCAACTTCTTGGGCGAGCACATAACTCGTTGTATCAGAGGACGTTCGCCCTAACTTCAGCGTGAGATTCACGCCGCTTTTTTCGGACACATACTTTATGATTGGATTCCAAAAGCTGGCTGAAAGATTAAGATTGTACTGATTGACGGGCGAAAAGTTGTACACTTTAAGCTCTTCAGAAATCGCCACATTCGACAAGGCAAACGACAGGGCGATCATTATAGCTTTGCAGCTCAGGCGTAACTTCACGTGTCAACTCCGACTGTACAATAACGGCTTATTCAACGATGATTAGAGCCAACTTAATTTCAGCAATATCGTATAATCGGCCGAGCTTCTTGAATCTTAAGCACCGATTGCATGAATAAATGTTAATGGCCAGCCAACACACCTGCCTGCCCCCGCCGCAGAGAGCTCATTGAACGACTGACCGATCTGACGTTTGATGATGCAGTGATTCCACGTGCTCTTGCCCCTTTGGGTATCTCGAACGTTCGCTTTGCTAAAGCGCAAGCCGACTTACAAACGATCCCTCTGGGAAGTACCTCGAATGATGACCCCGCCTGGGTTTACCACGGCTTGTTGATCGGTCCGATTTCGCAAGCAGCGTTATTTCTGGATCGACTTCTCTGCGCAGAAATCCTGTGCGCAGGCTTGCTTGAGGAAATGCAGACCGCACGAACATTATGCGGCCCGATTCCAGAACGCCCATGGATCACGCCGTTCTATGGCATCGGCTTGCTGCGCTGCTTTTGATGCGGACGCCACTGAAGGTGCCGTTGAAGCCATCGTCGTTGAGCAACTGATGCAAGCTCTAAGACAGAAGGGCTGAGGGCGTCAAAATGCTTTTGGCGTAGATGTCATCATGCGTTGAATGCCCGCTTCGACTCGATACTGACGACAGATCAAACAAAAAACCGCTCTTTCAACGGCACCAACGCCGCCCCCAGAGCCGCCGCATCGCCATTCGTCTCGCTCAGCAATAACTGCGGCCGAGGCGGTGGGGAGTTGTAGCGATGGGTGCCCCAGAAAGTCGTCGCGGCGATCAGGCGTTTTCCCAATTCGGGCGGTAATTGCCCGCCAAACACCACGGCCTGCGGATCGAACAACCCGGCCAGTGCGTTGACCAGACGATCCAGGGTGGGCTTGACGCGTGTCAGCCAGGTATCCACACCGGGCCAGTCGAGGTCGAAGCGCAAGCGCAGGTCTTCGATCGAGTCGACCTGCACGCCGCTCTGATGCAGGTCTTCGAGCAGGTAACGCAAAGCCGGACGGTTTATCGATTCTTCGTCGTTGTAGAGGGTGATCTCGCCTGCGTTGCCGTGGCTGCCGAAGTACGGCTTGCCGTTAATCACGACGCCCGCGCCGAAGCCGAAGTTGAACGACAGGTAGACGAAGTTGCTGGCCCAGGCGCCCACGCCGACCAGGCTTTCGCCGATGGCTGCGGTGGTGGCGTTGTTTTCCAGCCAGACCGGCATGCCGAATCGTTCTTCCAGCACCGGTTGCAGGTCCATCAATGACCAGTCGCGCAGCGGTTCAGGCGCATTGATCTGGCGGTTCTCGAGAAAAAAGCCGGCAATCGCGAAGCCCATGCCGACGACCCGTTGCACTTCGATGCCGTTGCGCTGAAGCATGCGTTCGATGGTCTTTTCCAGCGAATCCAGGGTGCTGTTGCGGCTTAACGGCGGCGTGCGTAGGGTGACCTGTTCCAGCACATTGCAGCCCAAATCGGCGACGCAGACCACTGCCGAGTCGGTGTTGATCGATACGCCGATGGCATACACCGCTTCGTTGATCAGTTCGATCCGCGGGCTGGGTTGGCCGCGACCGTTTTTGACGCGCTCACCGCTGCGCAGCAGACCACGGCTGATCAGTTCTTCGATAAGCCGGTGCACCGACTGTTGAGCCAGGTCCATCTCGGTCGAAACCGTGGCACGGGTGATCGCGCCTCGACGACGAAGGATGTCCAGCAGCTTGCGTTCATTGAGGCTCAACGGTTGATGCGAATCAAGTGGCGTGTCGAGGTCGAGAGGCATGGAATCTTCAAATCATAGGGGGATTAAAACAGTCGGCGCGTGAAGCAGTGTATCGCTCACCATCCATTGCACACTTCAATCATGAAAATTTAATAAAAGTCGCGCAGGTCACAAATACTACACACAACCTGTATTAAATGGCATTGAGTTCTTGTGAGTGTTCTCATGCCTTCCATCCGTAAGCTATTTTCCACGCTAGCCCTGCTGTCGCTCGCTGCACACACCTTCGCCGCACCGGCCGAGTTCTGGTACAGCCACAGTGGCGCGGCCGGGAGTGCCATCGCGGACTTGTGCAGAAGCTTCAATGCGCAACGCGAGGAAGAAGATCGTCTGCACTGCATTCGCCAGGGCAGCTATGAGCAGACGCTGCAGAAAACCGTCGCCGCTTACCGGGCGGGCATAGGCCCGGCACTGGTGGAGATTTACGACGTCGCCACGCCTGACATGCTCTTGGGCGGTGCCACCCGACCTGTCGAGGCGATCATGGCCGATCATCACAGGGCCTATCCCGACGACACCTTTCTGCCAGCCTTGCGGCGCTATTACGCCGACGATCACGGCACGCTCGCGGCGCAGCCTTTTGCGGCGTCCACAGCCGTGCTCTACACGCACAGAAATGCGCTGGCCGCTGCCGGGATCAATGCGCCACCCGCCACGTGGGAAGCTTTTGCGGATGCCTTGCGAGCCCTTAAGAAAAGCGGCCAGAAATGCCCGGTCGTCAGCGCGTTTGCGCCCTGGATCTGGCTGGAGCAGACCAGCGCAGCGCAAGGCACCGCCGTTGCTGTTCGCTCCGCAGGCAGTGACCGTTATCAATTCGACGAAGGCTCCCATCTGCGTCTCATGAAAGACCTCGCGCAATGGGCCCGTGAAGGTCTGGTGGTCCATGAGGATGCAACCCGCAGCGGACAGCAGGCACTGGCGTTTGCCACCGACGACTGCGCCATGCTGATCGACTCCACCGGGGCGTGGAATGTTGTGCACAGCACGCCCGAATCCGATATTCAGGTCACGGCACTGCCGATTTACGCGGGTACCCAGCGACGCGCCAATGTCCCCGGAGGCTCCTCGCTGTGGGTGATGCGCGGGCATTCCGTGAGGGATTACCGACTGGTCTCGGAATTTCTGGCATTCGTGCTGCAACCGGACAATCAGTTGATGTTCAGCGCACGGACGGGCTACCTGCCTGTCACTCAGGCTGCCGCCGCACGCTTGCAATCCGCAGCCAGCGAGCCATCGGCAATGACGGTCGGACTGGCAGCGCTGACCGATATCGACGGTCAGCCCTCCGCGCCTTTGCGCTGCGGTTTTATCACGCTGATGCGCCTGATCTGGTCGCAGGAAATGGAGAACGCGCTCGCGGGTCGCCAGAGCATCGATCTGGCCCTGCGCCAGACGACGCTGCGGGCCAACCAGCTGCTGGGGCTGTTTCAACAGATGCATCAGGCCCAGGCCAGCAACGACTCAAACGAGGCAACGCCATGAAACCGCGTGCGCATTTCCCACAGCCACGTCTGGCGTTACTGTTCGCCCTGCCGCAACTGCTGGCGCTCGGCCTGTTCTTCTATTGGCCTGCGATCCAGGCCATCTGGTGGTCGTTTCATCTGGTGCCACCCTTCGGCGGCAATGAAATCTTTGTTGGTCTGAGCAATTACTGGCGTGTGCTGAAAGACCCCGGCGTGCTGGCGTCGCTGGGCTCGACGCTGGTGTTCAGCTTATCGAGCGTCGTGCTTTCGATCCTCATCGCGCTGGTGCTTGCCCTGTGCCTGGAACTGAAACTGCGCGGCAACGCCGTGTTTCGCAACCTGCTGATCTGGCCCTACGCGGTATCGGGCGCAACCATCGGTATCGTCTTTCATGTGCTGGCCAATCCGGTGATGGGTATTTTCGCCTGGCTCAACGCGATTGCACTCGGCACCTGGGCGCCCTACTCCAGCCCGATACAGAGCATGCTGTTGCTGATCGTGGCGTATGCCTGGTGCCTGGTGCCGTTCAACTTCGTGATGCTGGTCGCCAGCCTGAAATCGGTGCCCGACGACTACCTCGCCGCGGCAGCACTGGATGGCGCAGGTCCATTGCGGCGCATGCTCGACATACAACTGCCCCTGATCGCGCCCTATCTGTTGTTCGTGTTTGTCATCGACCTGCTGGAAAGCCTGTCGAACAGTTTCGGCCTGGTCGACACCCTCACCCAAAGCGGACCTGGCGACACCACCAATGTGCTGGCCTACAAGATTTACACCGACGGGTTCATGGGGCTGGACCTGGCAGGCTCATCGACCCTGTCAGTGCTCATGCTGCTCGCGGTGGTGGCGCTGAGCGTCGCTCAATTCAAACTCCTGTCGCGCTTCCAGCGCCGCGGGGTGAAAGCATGATCGAGCATAACCGGCTGTTCAACGCAGGTGCTTACCTGCTGCTGACCCTGGGGCTGGTGTTCGCGCTGGGCCCGCTGTACATGGCGGTCTGCTCGGCGACCGTCAGCAATCCACAGCTGTTCGACCACGGTCTGGCGGTGATTCCCGGCGACCAACTGCTGGAGAATCTGCAGCAGGTCACCCGGCGTCTCGATCTGCTGCGCCTGCTGGGCAACAGCCTGCTGGTCGCCACACTGGTGGTGATCGGCAAGCTGACGCTCTCGGCGCTGACAGCCTTTGCCGTGGTGTACTTCCGCAGCCGCTACAGTTCGGTGATTTTCTTCGCCGTGCTGGGGGCGCTATTGCTGCCGCTGGAAGTACGGATCATCCCCACGTATGCAGTGGCCAGCGATCTGTTCGGCCCCGTGCGCAGCCTGTTGCACTGGCTGGGCATTCAGTGGCTGCCGCTGCCGACCATCAATTTGCTCGACAGCTACCCCGGCCTCGCCCTGCCGCTGATTGCCTCGGCGACCGGCACCTTCCTGTTCCGACAGTTCTACCAGACGCTGCCTGCTGAGCTGGTCGAAGCCGCACGGATGGACGGTACCGGGCCCTGGCGGTTCTTCATCGACATCCTGCTGCCATTGTCGAAGACCAACTTTGCAGCGCTCGGCACGCTGGTGTTCATCGGCGCCTGGAAGGATTACCTGTGGCCGCTGGTCGCAACCAATCGCGAGGACATGCGCACGCTGGTGCTGGGCGTCGCCAGTTTCCTGCCGACCGATGCAACTCAGGTCCCCGAGTGGAACCTGCTGATGGCCGCTGCTGTGGTCAGCATGCTGCCGCCCATCCTCGTCATTGCGCTCATGCAGCGATGGTTTGTCAAAGGCCTGATTGGAGTCGGTAAATGAACGCGCTCACCCCTATGACCTGCGCGCCGGATATTGTCCTCAAAGGCCTGCACAAAACCTATGGCACAGACCCCATCCTTCAAGGGCTCGACCTGGTTTTCAAGGCGGGCGAGCTCAATGTGATCCTTGGCCCGTCCGGGTGTGGCAAGTCCACGCTGCTGCGCATGGTGGCAGGGCTGGAAGAGGTCAGCCAAGGGCAGATTCTCATGGGCGGCCGCGACGTTACGCGCCTGCCTCCCAAGGAACGCGGCTGCGCCATGGTGTTTCAGAACTACGCGCTCTACCCGCACATGAGCGTGGCCGACAACATCGGCTACGCGCTCAAGCTGGCGCGGGTTACACGCAAGGAACGCGAGCAGCGCATCCGCGAGTGCGCCGCCTCACTGGGCCTGGAGGAACTGCTGCAACGCAAGCCTGGAGAACTTTCCGGCGGCCAGCGCCAGCGCGTCGCCATCGGTCGGGCGTTGATCCGCAAACCGCCGGTGCTGCTGTTCGATGAGCCGCTGTGCAATCTGGACAGCGCGCTGCGTCATGAAATGCGTCTGTTGATTCGCAGCCTGCACCGGCACACCGGCGCGACGATCCTGTATGTCACCCACGATCAGACCGAAGCCATGACCCTCGCCGAGCGCGTGGTGATTCTCGACAAGGGCCGTGTCGAGCAGATCGGCACGCCCGCCGAGATTTACGATCAACCCGCCAGCACATTCGTTGCCAGCTTCATCGGTACGCCGCCCATGAACCTGCTGCCGGTGCATTGCCTCGACGACAGGATTTTGCTCCTCGCCGATGGGCAGCGTTTGCCCATCAAGCTCGGTATTGCCAGCAACCGGACCGGCAAATGGCTGATGGGCCTGCGCCCCGAGACCTTCATGCTCGACCAGGAAGGCGTCACTGCCACAGTCGAGTCATCGGAGAATCTGGGTAGCCACACGCTGCTGTATTGCCAACTGGCTGGAACGCGCTGCGTTGTCAGCCTCGCCGGACGGCAACATCAGATACCCGGCACCCAGGTTCGACTCGCGATCAATTCCACGCCCTTGCTGTTCGATATCGAGACCGGCCAGCGCCAGCTCGTGACCTTCTCCCACACCACCAAGTGACCCGCCATGCTCAAACCTGCTCCCCTCGTCCGCTCGTCCCTGATTGCCCATCGCGGTGCCAAGGCTTACGTGCCGGAAAACACTCTGCTGGCCCTGGAAAAAGCTGCCGAATGCGGCGCCGAGTGGGTCGAGATCGACGTGAAGCTGACCCGTGATGGCCAGCCGGTCGTGATTCATGACGACTTGCTGGACCGCACCACCAACGGCCGTGGCGCCGTCGTGCTGCATGAGCTGCAAGCTATCCGCATGCTGGACGCGGGCAGTTGGTTCGCGCCTGAATTCGCCGGCCTGCAGGTGCCGACCTTCGAAGAGATCGTGGCCTGTGCGCTGCGCCTCAACCTGGGCTTGCAGGTCGAACTCAAGCCGACCATTGGCGACGATGTCGAGACGGCGGAAGTGGTGATGCCGATCCTCAAAAATCTGTGGCCCGCCGACAACGATCGGTTGTTCGTCTCCAGCTTTTCGGTGCGCTCACTAACGGCCGCGCGACGCTTGTGGAACGATGTACCGCTGGCTATCGCCTCCGTGGTGGCGCCTGCCGACCCGGTCGCGCTGTTGGCCGAATATGACTGCCGAATACTTCACGTACTTGACGATATGCTCGATGACCATCACCTTGTTCGCCTGAAAAGCAGCGGCGTCGAATTCGCCGTGGCTACCATCAACAGCCCGAAACGTGCGCACTACCTGCTGGAACATGGCGCACAGTCGATTCTCAGTGATTACCCGGACCTGTTGAACCTGCCGAACGGAGGCTGTCTGCAATGAACAACCGACTCAGCGTCGCCATGCAAGCTGTAGAAAAGGCCACTGGCCTGGCCATGGCGTATTTTAACGACCGCCACACCCTCGACATCACCACCAAAAGCGCGCAAGACCTCGTCTCCCGCGCCGACTTTGAAGTGGAACAACTGCTGCGAGCAGAACTGAGCAAACACTTCCCCGACGATACAATCCTGGGCGAAGAAATGGGCGGCGAATTCATCACCGACGGCTGGGTCATCGACCCCATTGACGGCACCGGCAACTACCTGCGCGGCACACCATTGTGGGGGATCGCGGTGGCGTACATGTCGGCAGGCGAGCCCGAAATCGGCGTCGTCGCCTACCCGGCACTGGGCTACACCCTGGCAGCCCGCACGGGTGATGGCTTGCTGCGCAACGGCGTCCCTTTTGTCCGCCCTCAACCACCCGAGCACCTGCGCATCGCCGGCGTCGGTGAAAACACCCGCTGGGACGCCGAAGAGATGGGCAAACTGCACCTGAGCCTGCGCCGACAGGGCTGGGGCCTTGCTGGTTATCGCTGCGCCACCATCGGCCTGGCGTTCGCTGCCTTGGGGCAGACAGACGGCTACATGGAGAAATTCACCAGCCTGTGGGACATCGCAGCGGGCGCCGTTATCTGCCGGGAGGCCGGATTGTTGTGCACGATTGAAGGCGAACAGAAACAAGGCTCAATGACGGTGATGGTAGGCCGTGAGGAGTTGATGGAGATTTTTGGTGCGTAATGCGCCGGGCTAGTCGACGCAGTGTTCTGACTGCGTTTGTCCGCCTGCTGGCATGCCTGCCCTTCGTCAACAGCAGGCTGCTGGCGGCAGAACCCTTTCCCGCATTGCGCCAGCCTGCCGCCGAGAAAGGTATCCGGTTCGGCTTTGCGGTTGATCCGGCAAAGCTGAATGACGATGCGGCCTATCGGCAGCTGGTCGCCCGTCAGGCCAGCATCGTTGTGCCAGAAAATGCTTTGAAGTGGCAGACCGTCCACCCCGAACCAGACCGTTACAACTTCGCGCCCGCCGACGCAATCGCGGCGTTTGCGAAAGCGCATGACCAGCGTATGCGCGGGCACACCTTCTGCTGGCATCGCTCCTTACCCGACTGGGTTCACCACACCGTCACCCCGATGAACGCCGAAGCAGTGCTGACGGCGCACATCAGTACCGTCGCCAGCCATTATCGCGGCCTCATCAGCGTATGGGACGTCGTCAACGAAGCCATCCAGCTGGAGGACGGCCAGCCTGACGGGCTGCGCAATTCATTCTGGTATCAGATGCTCGGGCCTCGCTATCTGGACATAGCCTTCAAGGCTGCGCACAAGGCTGACCCGGACGCCCTGCTCTGCTACAACGATTACGGCCTGGAAAAGGATACCCATTACGGCGAAAGCAAACGCACTGCCGTGCTCGCCCTGCTGCGCGGGCTCAAGCAGCGGGGCATTCCCATACACGGCCTTGGCATTCAGTCCCACCTGCGTACAGGCGACACATTTGGTCCGGGCCTGTCTCGCTTTATTCTGGCAGTGCGTGATATGGGGTTGTCGATCCACATCACGGAACTCGACGTCGACGACAGCCACTTGACGGGGTCCATCGCAGATCGTGATGGATCAGTTGCAGCGACTTATAAGCGTTATCTCGACGTGGTGCTTGCCACGCGCTCGGTATCTACCGTTATTACGTGGGGTGTTTGGGACAGCCCGCATGTTGCAGGCGCCACGGCCAGCAACGGGCCGTTGGCACAACGGGCATTGGCGTTTGGCCCACGAGGTGAGGTGAAGCCAGCGAGCTGGGTGATCGCGCATGGTTTCGAAAACGCACAAACACAGAAGGGTGCGCGGTTTTAGGCGCATAGCAGCCTTCATGGCAGCAGTATCGCCAGAGCGGTTCAGCGCTTTCTGACGCCTGAAAACGACGAAGCCCCCGATAAAAGGGGGCTCCGGCTCTGGACCTGAACAGCAGGTTCCGGCTACATCCTAAAACGGAATATCATCATCGAAGCTGTCGAAGTCAGCAGCTGGCTGCGGCGCTTGTTGTTGTGGCGCTGGGCGCGAGTCGCGTTGTGGCGGCTGCTGGTTGTAGTTCTGCTGAGGTGCGGACTGCTGCGGCGCCGATTGTTGTGGGCGCGACTGCTGTGGACGAGGTGCGGACTGGTTGTAGTTGCCGCCGCCCTGACCTTGTTGGGAGTCGCCCTGAGGACGGCCGCCCAGCAGTTGCATGGTGCCCTGCATGTCGACGACGATTTCAGTGGTGTAGCGCTTGATGCCGTCTTTTTCCCACTCGCGGGTCTGCAGCTTGCCTTCGATGTACACCTGCGAACCCTTGCGCAGGTATTCGCCAGCGATTTCGGCGACTTTGCCGAACATCGATACACGGTGCCATTCGGTCTTTTCGACTTTCTGACCGGACTGCTTGTCAGTCCACTGTTCGCTGGTTGCCAGACTCAGGTTGGTCACGGCGTTACCGTTAGGCAAGTAGCGAACTTCGGGATCCTGGCCGCATGTACCGACCAATATGACTTTGTTAACCCCACGGGCCATAACGTTCTCCTAGGCTTCGCACGCTTCTGACGCTGGATTGACCAGCTTTTCGAGAGAGGTACGATCCAATAATTTTGTGTCGAGTTTTATGTAGATGGCTGCCTCTTCCGCAACCACCACTGCATCTGTCACGCCTGCTACGGACATCAAGCGCTCTGCCAGGCCTGCTTCACGCTGCGCCTGCGGCGACAACGGCAGACGTAGGCTGGTCACGTAAGGCGGTTCTCGCATGGTCACTGCGAAGGCGAGCCAGACGGCGGCCATGGCTGCACCACCCAGGAACACCACATCGAGCCCACCGTGCTGGAACAACCAGCCGCCCAGTATCCCACCTGCGGCCGATCCAAGAAACTGGCTGGTGGAATAAACTCCCATTGCCGTGCCTTTTCCGCCGGCCGGTGAAACCTTGCTGATCAGCGACGGCAACGACGCTTCCAACAGGTTGAACGCGGTGAAGAATACCACTGTCCCGATGACCAGTGCCCGCAACGTGTCCCCATATGCCCAGAAGAATAGCTCAGCCAGCATCAAAACTGTGACGGCGCCCAGCAGAACGCGCTTCATTTGACGTTTCTTCTCGCCATAGATGATGAACGGGATCATCGCGAAGAAGGAAACCAGCAAAGCGGTCAGGTACACCCACCAGTGTTGTTCCTTGGGCAAACCGGCTTTTTCGACCAGCGCCAGCGGCAAGGCCACGAAGCTGGACATGAGCATCGCATGCAACACGAAGATACCCAAATCCAGGCGCAGCAGGTCCGGATGACGCAACGTCGCCCCCAGCGCCTGTTTGGCGACGCCGGACTCGCGGTGCATTAATGGCCCGCTGGCCTTGGGCACCACGTAGGCGACGATGAGAACACCTATCAAGGCCATGCCGCCAGTGGCCAGGAACAATCCGGAAAGACCGAACATGCCGGTGATGACCGGGCCGACGACCATGGCGATGGCGAACGACAGACCGATGGTCATGCCGATCATGGCCATGGCCTTGGTGCGGTGCTGTTCGCGGGTCAGGTCGGAGAGCAGCGCCATGACCGCCGCGGAAATAGCGCCCGCCCCCTGCAGGATACGTCCGGCAATGATTCCCCAGATCGAATCCGCGTTCGCCGCCACCACGCTGCCGATCGCAAAGATGATCAGGCCGAAATAAATCACCGGTCGCCGTCCAATACGGTCGGAAATGACCCCGAACGGTATCTGCAACACAGCCTGGGTCAGACCGTAGGCGCCAATTGCCAGACCGATCAGTGCAGGGCTCGCGCCTGCCAGGTCCATGCCGTAGGTTGCCAGAACCGGCAAAACCATGAACATGCCAAGCATGCGGAACGCGAACACCAGGGCCAGACCGCCTGCTGCGCGGGTCTCGCCGCTACTCATACGCTCGCTGTGGGTATCGTGCATGGAATAACCTCGTGTGAACCGGCGGCGATTCTACCAGTCCCATCGTTGTACAGCACATACGCGACGCTTTGCCGCGTAATGGCTCGGAGCCTTATACTCCGTCGTTTATGCCCGCCAAGCGAGGCCGCAGTGGACAAGATCCTGATACGTGGGGCACGAACCCACAACCTGAAAAATATTGACCTGACACTTCCCCGCGACAAACTGATCGTTATCACCGGGCTCTCCGGCTCAGGCAAGTCTTCGCTGGCTTTCGATACGCTGTACGCCGAAGGGCAACGCCGCTATGTCGAATCGCTGTCGGCCTATGCCCGCCAGTTTCTGTCGATGATGGAAAAACCGGACGTCGACACGATCGAAGGTCTGTCGCCGGCGATTTCCATCGAGCAGAAGTCTACATCGCACAATCCGCGCTCGACCGTGGGTACGATCACCGAAATCTACGACTACCTGCGTCTTTTGTATGCGCGCGTCGGCCAGCCTCGCTGCCCCGACCACGATATCCCGCTCGAAGCCCAGACGGTCAGCCAGATGGTCGACCTGGTGCTGACCCAGCCGGAAGGCAGCAAATTGATGCTGCTTGCGCCGGTTATCCGCGAGCGCAAGGGTGAGCATCTTTCGGTTTTTGAAGAGCTGCGCGCGCAGGGCTTTGTCCGGGCGCGAGTCAACGGCAAGCTGTGCGAGCTGGATGAGCTGCCGAAGCTGGACAAGCAAAAGAAGCACTCGATCGACGTGGTCGTTGACCGTTTCAAGGTCCGCGCCGACCTGCAGCAGCGTCTGGCCGAGTCCTTTGAAACAGCCCTGAAGCTGGCCGACGGTATCGCCCTGGTTGCGCCAATGGACGACGAGCCGGGCGAGGAAGTGATCTTCTCCGCCCGCTTCGCCTGCCCTATCTGTGGCCATGCGATCAGCGAACTGGAACCGAAGCTGTTCTCTTTCAACAACCCGGCTGGCGCCTGCCCGACCTGTGACGGCCTGGGCGTGAAACAGTTCTTCGATATCAAGCGGCTGGTGAATGCCGAACTGACGCTTGCCGAAGGCGCGATACGAGGCTGGGACAGGCGTAACGTCTATTACTTCCAGATGCTCGGCTCGCTCTCCAAACACTATGGCTTCAGCCTGGAAATGCCCTTCAAGCAGATCCCGGCCGACATGCAGAAGATTCTGCTCAACGGCAGCGGCTCGCAGAGTGTCGATTTCCGCTACCTGAATGACCGTGGCGATATCGTCAAGCGTGCGCACCCGTTCGAAGGCATCGTGCCGAATCTGGAACGTCGCTATCGGGAAACCGAATCGGCCACAGTCCGCGAAGAGCTCGCCAAATTTCTGGGCACGCAGCCCTGCCCTGACTGCCGAGGCACTCGTCTGCGTCGTGAAGCGCGCCACGTGTGGGTGGGTGAAAAGACTCTGCCTGCAGTCACCAATCTGCCGATTGGCGACGCTACGCATTACTTCGAAACCCTCAAGCTGACCGGACGGCGTGGCGAGATCGCCGACAAGATTCTCAAGGAAATTCGTGAGCGTCTGCAGTTTCTGGTCAACGTGGGCCTGGACTATCTGACCCTGGATCGTAGCGCGGACACCCTGTCCGGCGGCGAAGCACAGCGTATTCGTCTGGCCAGCCAGATCGGTGCGGGCCTTGTCGGGGTGATGTACATCCTCGATGAGCCGTCTATCGGTCTGCACCAGCGCGACAACGATCGTTTGCTGGGCACGCTCAAGCACCTGCGCGACATCGGTAATACGGTGATTGTGGTCGAGCACGATGAAGATGCGATTCGCCTGGCCGACTACGTGGTCGACATCGGCCCGGGGGCCGGCGTGCATGGTGGTCATATCGTTGCCGAAGGTACGCCGGACGAAGTGATGTCGCATCCCGACTCGCTGACCGGCAAATACCTGTCGGGCCGCGTGAAGATTGCCGTTCCTGCCAAGCGCACCCCGCGTAACAAAAAGCTCTCGCTAACCCTCAAGGGCGCGCGTGGCAACAACCTGCAAAACGTCAATCTCGAAATCCCTATCGGTTTGTTGACCTGCGTGACGGGGGTTTCCGGATCGGGCAAGTCGACGCTGATCAACAACACGCTATTCCCGCTTAGTGCTACAGCACTGAACGGCGCCACCACGCTGGAAGCGGCTACGCACGACAGCATCAATGGTCTGCAGCATCTGGACAAGGTGGTGGACATCGACCAGAGCCCTATCGGTCGTACGCCGCGTTCCAACCCGGCGACCTACACCGGGCTGTTCACGCCGATTCGCGAACTGTTCGCCGGGGTTCCGGAATCACGCTCGCGGGGCTACGGTCCGGGGCGGTTCTCGTTCAACGTCAAGGGCGGCCGCTGCGAGGCGTGCCAGGGCGACGGACTGATCAAGGTCGAGATGCACTTTTTGCCGGACATCTACGTGCCCTGCGATGTGTGCAAGAGCAAGCGTTACAACCGTGAAACGCTTGAGATCAAGTACAAGGGCAAGAACGTCCATGAAGTGCTGGAGATGACCATTGAGGAAGCGCGTGAGTTCTTCGATGCCGTTCCTGCACTGGCGCGCAAGCTGCAAACCCTGATGGATGTCGGACTTTCCTATATCAAGCTGGGGCAATCGGCGACGACCTTGTCAGGCGGTGAGGCGCAACGGGTCAAGCTGTCACGTGAGCTGTCCAAGCGCGACACCGGCAAGACGCTGTACATCCTCGACGAGCCGACCACAGGCCTGCACTTCGCGGATATTCAGCAGTTGCTGGATGTATTGCATCGCTTGCGCGACCACGGCAATACCGTGGTGGTGATCGAACACAACCTGGACGTGATCAAGACGGCCGACTGGCTGGTGGATCTGGGTCCGGAAGGCGGTTCGAGAGGTGGGCAGATCATTGCAACGGGCACACCTGAACAGGTCGCCGAGATGGAACAGTCCTACACTGGTCACTACCTGAAACCTCTGTTGATCAGAGACAAGGCCTGACGCTAGTGATGAAAAACGGGGTCGGCGTCAGTCGAACCCGGATACAAAAAAGCTCCTGTCACGCAAGTGCAGGAGCTTTTTCATGAGCGGCTGAATCAGAACTGCGATTGCAGGTAGTTCTGCAGGCCGATGGACTTGATCAGCCCCATCTGCTGTTCGAGCCAGTAGGTATGGTCTTCTTCCGTATCAGCCAACTGTACGCGCAGGATTTCGCGGGTCACGTAGTCGCTGTGCAGCTCACAGAGCTCGATACCCTTGCACAGGGCAGCACGTACCTTGTATTCGAGACGCAGATCGCTGGCGAGCATCTCAGGCACTGTGGTGCCGACGTCGAGGTCGTCAGGGCGCATGCGCGGCGTGCCTTCGAGCATGAGGATACGACGCATCAGCGCATCAGCGTGTTGCGCCTCTTCTTCCATCTCATGATTGATACGCTCGTAGAGCTTCGAAAAGCCCCAGTCTTCGTACATACGTGAGTGAACGAAATATTGGTCACGAGCTGCCAGTTCGCCCGTGAGCAACGTGTTGAGATAATCGATTACTTCCGGGTGGCCTTGCATCGCACCAGACTCCTGCTTCAAAGGCGCTAGTTTGAACCAAGCGTCGCGCGAGGTCACTTAGAAAAACGCAATAAACCGACGAAAAGTGGCGAAATTACGCCGTTAAGAAGCGAAAAACCGCCCAAATGAGGGCGGTTCTGTTTCTCACTTCGACTCAGCCCAGTTTTATGCTCAATGCGTTTGCGATGCCTTCTCCGTAAGCAGGGTCGGCTTTGTGGAAATGCTGCAACTGACGCTGAACCACGTCACTGGAAACGCCTGCCATTGCCCCGGCAATGTTGCCGATCAACAGCGCTTTCTGATCAGCGCTCATCAGGTTGAACAACTTGCCTGCCTGACTGTAGTAATCACCGTCTACCCGGTGCTCATGACGATCTGCGGCACCGCTCAGAGACAGCGCAGGCTCTGCGTAGCGCGGATCTTCTTTCGGCGCATCCGAATAGCTGTTCGGTTCATAGTTTGGCGCCGCACCACCATTGGTGCCGAAGGCCATCGCCCCGTCACGTTGATAGCTGTGTACAGGACTCTTGGGGGCATTGATCGGCAACTGCTGGTGATTGGTACCCACGCGGTAGCGATGCGCATCGGCGTAGGCAAATACGCGCCCTTGCAGCATACGGTCTGGCGAAAGGCCAACGCCTGGCACCATGTTGCTCGGGCCGAACGCGGCCTGCTCGACTTCGGCAAAGTAGTTGAGAGGGTTACGGTTCAACTCCAGCTCGCCGACCTCGATCAGCGGGTATTCTTTCTGCGACCAGGTCTTGGTCACGTCGAACGGGTTCTCATGATGATTCGCAGCCTGAGCCTCGGTCATCAACTGAATGCACACCTGCCACTTGGGGAAGTCGCCCTTCTCGATGGCAGTGAACAGATCGCGCTGAGCGTAATCGGGATCAGTACCGGCAATCCGCGCAGCGTCTGCGGGCGCCAGGTTCTTGATCCCTTGGCGGGTCTTGTAATGCCACTTCACCCAATGACGCTCGCCTGCAGCACTGATGAGGCTATAGGTGTGGCTGCCGAAGCCGTGCATGTGACGGTAGCCGTCCGGAATGCCACGATCAGAGAACAGAATGGTGACTTGGTGCAGCGCCTCAGGCGAGTGCGACCAGAAATCCCACATCATCTGAGGACTTTTCAGATTGGTCTGCGGCAGGCGCTTCTGAGTGTGAATGAAGTCAGGGAATTTCAGAGGGTCACGGATAAAGAACACCGGCGTGTTGTTGCCCACGATGTCCCAGTTACCTTCCTCGGTGTAAAACTTGATCGCAAAGCCGCGCGGGTCACGCTCGGTGTCAGCCGAACCACGCTCTCCGCCTACGGTGGAGAAGCGCAGGAAAATCGGTGTCTGCTTGCCCACCGTGTCGAACAGCCTGGCGCTGGTGTACTGGCTGATGTCGCGGGTCACGGTAAACGTGCCATGAGCACCCGATCCCTTGGCATGCACGCGACGCTCCGGAATGTTCTCACGGTTGAAGTGGGCAAGCTTTTCGATCAGATGGAAATCATCAAGCAGTAGAGGACCACGTGGGCCTGCCGAACGGGAGTTCTGATTGTCTGCGACTGGGGCACCGCTGGCGGTCGTAAGGGTCTTCTGGCTCATCTACATCTTCCTCTGGTGTGTATAGCCGGCTGATCGGCTTGGGAGGAAGTATTGCCGAAAGCTATTGAAGCGTCGAATTCATTAAATCATGACTATCGATAGCAATTCTTAATTCCGGAAAACAAAAAACCGGGCACTAGGCCCGGTTTCATGTTCAAACTGATGTCTTATTCAGCAGCTTCTACAGAGCCACCGACAGGACGATCAACCAGCTCGACGTACGCCATTGGCGCGTTGTCGCCAGCGCGGAAACCGCACTTGAGGATGCGCAGGTAGCCGCCCTGACGGGTTGCATAGCGCTTGCCCAGATCGTTGAACAGTTTGCCGACGATTTCTTTCGAACGAGTACGGTCGAAAGCCAGACGACGGTTGGCAACGCTGTCTTCCTTGGCCAGGGTGATCAGCGGCTCGGCAACGCGGCGCAGTTCCTTGGCTTTCGGCAGGGTAGTTTTGATCAGCTCGTGCTCGAACAGCGACACCGCCATGTTTTGGAACATGGCTTTGCGGTGAGAGCTGGTACGGCTCAGGTGACGTCCACTTTTACGATGACGCATGGTTCATTCCTTACCAAACTCGCGTTCGGTGATTACGACGATCAGGCCGTAGCCTTGTCGTCCTTCTTAAGACTTGCCGGCGGCCAGTTGTCGAGGCGCATGCCGAGGGAGAGACCACGAGAAGCCAGAACGTCCTTGATCTCGGTCAAGGATTTCTTGCCCAGGTTCGGAGTCTTCAACAGCTCTACTTCGGTGCGCTGAATCAGATCACCGATGTAGTAGATGTTCTCCGCCTTAAGGCAGTTGGCCGAACGCACGGTCAGTTCCAAATCGTCAACCGGACGAAGCAGGATCGGATCGATCTCGTCTTCCTGTTCGATTACCACTGGTTCGCTGTCGCCTTTGAGGTCCACGAACGCAGCCAACTGCTGTTGCAGGATGGTTGCAGCGCGACGGATAGCCTCTTCAGGGTCCAGAGTACCGTTGGTTTCCAGATCAATAACCAGCTTGTCCAGGTTAGTACGCTGCTCGACACGGGCGTTTTCCACCACGTATGCGATACGGCGAACCGGGCTGAACGAAGAGTCAAGCTGCAAGCGACCAATGCTGCGGCTTTCGTCTTCATCGCTTTGACGCGAGTCTGCCGGCTCATAACCACGACCACGAGCTACGGTGAGCTTCATGTTCAAGACGCCGTTAGACGCCAGGTTAGCGATTACGTGATCGGGGTTAACGATCTCGACATCATGATCCAGCTGAATATCGGCAGCGGTAACCACCCCCGAACCCTTCTTCGACAAGGTCAGCGTAACTTCGTCTCGACCGTGCAGCTTGATAGCCAGACCTTTAAGGTTCAACAGGATTTCAATGACGTCTTCCTGTACACCTTCGATGGCGCTGTACTCATGGAGTACACCGTCAATCTCGGCCTCGACTACTGCACAGCCGGGCATGGAGGACAACAAAATGCGGCGAAGCGCGTTGCCCAGGGTATGGCCGAAACCACGCTCGAGAGGCTCGAGAGTGATTTTGGCGCGGGTTGGACTGACAACCTGCACATCAATGTGGCGGGGTGTCAGGAACTCATTTACCGAAATCTGCATGGATGCACCTATTTTCTAGCCCTTACTTGGAGTAGAGCTCGACAATCAGGCTTTCGTTGATGTCGGCGGATAGATCACTGCGAGCTGGAACGTTCTTGAAAACGCCCGATTTCTTCTCAGTGTCTACTTCTACCCATTCTACGCGGCCACGTTGGGCACACAGATCGAGAGCCTGGACAATACGCAGCTGATTCTTAGCTTTTTCGCGGATAGCAACAACGTCGCCAGCACGAACCTGATAAGAAGGAACGTTAACGGTTTTGCCGTTTACGCTGACCGACTTGTGCGAAACCAATTGACGGGATTCGGCACGCGTCGAGCCGAAGCCCATGCGGTATACAACGTTGTCCAGACGGCATTCGAGCAGTTGCAGCAGGTTCTCGCCTGTTGCACCTTTCTTGCCGGCGGCTTCTTTGTAGTAGCCGCTGAACTGACGCTCGAGAACGCCGTAGATACGACGGACTTTTTGCTTTTCACGCAGCTGAGTACCGTAATCGGACTGGCGACCACGACGTTGGCCGTGGATACCTGGAGCTGCTTCGATGTTGCACTTGGATTCGATAGCGCGAACGCCGCTCTTCAGAAAGAGATCGGTGCCTTCACGACGAGCAAGTTTGCATTTTGGACCAATGTAACGAGCCATTTCTTACAGTCTCCTGGATTACACGCGGCGCTTCTTCGGCGGACGGCACCCGTTGTGCGGGATTGGCGTCACGTCGGTGATGCTGGCGATCTTATAGCCACAGCCGTTCAATGCACGGACAGCGGATTCACGACCTGGGCCTGGACCCTTGACATTGACGTCGAGGTTCTTCAGACCGTACTCCAGCGCAGCTTGACCAGCACGTTCAGCAGCTACTTGAGCAGCGAACGGGGTGGACTTGCGCGAACCACGGAAACCCGAACCGCCGGAGGTAGCCCACGAAAGAGCGTTACCTTGACGATCGGTAATGGTGACGATTGTGTTGTTAAACGACGCGTGGATGTGGGCGATGCCATCAACCACTGTCTTTTTAACTTTTTTACGAGGACGAGCAGCAGGTTTTGCCATGACTAAATTCCTGTCGTTGCGCTGGTGCGATTACTTGCGGATCGGCTTACGCGGACCTTTGCGAGTACGCGCGTTGGTCTTGGTACGCTGACCGCGCAATGGAAGACCACGACGATGACGCAGACCGCGGTAGCAGCCCAGGTCCATCAAGCGCTTGATTTTCATGTTGATTTCGCGACGCAGGTCACCTTCAGTGGTGAACTTCGCCACTTCGCCACGCAGCTGTTCAATCTGCTCGTCGCTCAGATCTTTGATTTTCACCGCCGGATTTACGCCGGTGGTTGCACAAATTTTCTGTGCGGTGGTGCGACCAACACCATAGATGTAGGTCAACGAGATAACAGTATGCTTGTTATCTGGAATGTTAACGCCTGCAATACGGGCCATTCAGTGGGACTCCAATTGACAGCTACCTACGCCCCGGAAGCCAAGAAATAGGGCGCGAGATAATATCGCTGTAGTAACAAATAATCAACCCAGCAGCGCACTAGCTGCTGGGCTTAAGCACAAATCACAATCAGCCTTGGCGCTGCTTATGACGTGGTTCCGCGCTGCAAATTACTCGAACCACACCTTCGCGGCGGATAATCTTGCAGTTACGGCACAGCTTTTTCACCGATGCACGAACTTTCATCACCAACTCCTCGAACCTTAGGGGTGCTTCAGCGCAGCATACCGCCGCTGCCACCGTAGCCCTTCAGGTTGGCTTTCTTCATCAGGGATTCATACTGGTGCGAAACGAGGTGAGATTGCACTTGCGACATAAAGTCCATCACAACCACGACCACGATCAGCAACGAGGTCCCGCCAAGGTAGAACGGTACGTTTGCCGCGACCACCAGGAACTGGGGAAGCAGACACACGGCCGTCATATATAGAGCACCGAACATGGTCAAGCGAGTCAAAACGCCATCAATATAGCGTGCCGACTGCTCACCTGGACGAATACCCGGAATAAAGGCACCGGACTTCTTCAGGTTTTCCGCTACGTCTTTCGGATTGAACATCAACGCCGTATAGAAGAAGCAGAAGAAAATAATCCCTGCACTAAACAGCAGAATATTCAACGGCTGACCAGGAGCGATCGACTGCGAGATGTCCTGCAACCAGCCCAGACCTTCAGACTGACCGAACCAGGACCCCAACGAAGCCGGGAACAGCAAAATGCTGCTCGCGAAAATGGCCGGTATTACACCAGCCATGTTCACTTTCAGCGGCAAGTGGCTGGTCTGCGCAGCGAAGACCTTGCGGCCCTGCTGACGCTTGGCGTAGTGAACAGCGATACGACGCTGACCACGCTCAATGAACACCACAAAACCGATGATCGCTACCGCCAGCAAACCGATTGCAACCAGAGCGAAGATATTGATATCACCCTGACGTGCAGACTCGAAAGACTGCCCTATTGCTCTCGGAAGACCGGCGACGATACCTGCGAAAATCAACATCGAGATACCGTTGCCGACACCGCGCTCGGTGATCTGCTCGCCCAGCCACATCATGAACATCGCACCTGCCACGAAGGTAGTTACGGCCACAAAGTGGAAACCCAGGCCCCCAGAAAACGCGACGCCCTGACTCGCCAGACCAACGGACATGCCGATAGCTTGGACCAGAGCCAGGACAACGGTGCCATAGCGGGTGTACTGGCTTATCTTGCGACGGCCAGCTTCACCTTCCTTCTTCAACTGCTCCAGCTGCGGGCTGACGGCGGTCATCAACTGCATGATGATCGATGCCGAAATGTACGGCATGATCCCCAGTGCAAAGATGCTCATCCGTTCCAGCGCGCCGCCGGAAAACATGTTGAACAAGCTAAGAATGGTCCCCTCATTCTGTCGAAACAGTTCTGCGAGTCGGTCCGGGTTGATACCTGGAACCGGGATGTGTGCGCCTATTCGGTAGACGATAATCGCCAGGAACAGAAAACGCAGACGAGCCCAGAGTTCAGACATACCGCCTTTGCCGAGCGCTGAGAGAGCACCTTGCTTAGCCATTTATTCCTCGAACTTGCCGCCAGCTGCTTCGATAGCCGCACGCGCACCTTTGGTGGCGGCGATACCCTTGATAGTGACAGCGCGAGTAACTTCGCCCGACAGCATGATTTTCACACGCTGAACGTTCTGGTTAATCACGTTGGCATCTTTCAGGGACTGCACAGTTACGATGTCGCCTTCCACTTTAGCCAGCTCGGACAGACGCACTTCTGCGCGGTCCATGGCCTTCAGGGAAACGAAACCGAATTTTGGCAGGCGACGATGCAGCGGCTGTTGGCCGCCCTCAAAGCCCGGAGCAATAGTGCCACCGGAGCGGGAGCTTTGACCTTTGTGGCCACGGCCACCGGTCTTGCCCAAACCACTACCGATACCACGGCCCGGACGATGCTTTTCGCGACGGGAACCCGGCGCTGGACTCAGATCATTGAGTTTCATCGATTAACCCTCGACTCGCAGCATGTAGTAAGCCTTGTTGATCATCCCGCGATTTTCGGGAGTATCCAAGACTTCTACAGTGTGACCGATGCGACGCAGACCCAAACCCTTAATGCACAATCTGTGATTAGGGATGCGGCCGGTCATGCTTTTGATCAGCGTTACTTTAACGGTAGCCATGATCAGATGATCTCCTCAACACGCTTGCCACGCTTGGCAGCGATCGACTCAGGAGACTGCATGCCCTTCAAACCCTTGAACGTAGCGTGAACCACGTTTACCGGGTTAGTCGAACCGTAGCACTTGGCCAATACGTTCTGGACACCAGCAACTTCCAGCACTGCGCGCATTGCGCCGCCAGCGATGATACCGGTACCTTCAGAAGCAGGCTGCATGTACACCTTGGAGGCGCCATGAGCAGACTTCATCGCGTACTGCAGGGTAGTGCCGTTCAGATCAACCTGAATCATGTTGCGACGAGCAGCTTCCATCGCTTTCTGGATTGCAGCAGGCACTTCACGTGACTTGCCACGGCCGAAGCCAACGCGCCCTTTACCATCACCCACTACGGTCAACGCAGTGAAAGTGAAGATACGGCCGCCTTTTACGGTTTTGGCCACGCGGTTAACTTGAACCAGCTTCTCGATGTAGCCTTCGTCGCGTTTTTGGTCGTGATTTGACATAACTTAGAACTCCAGCCCGCCTTCACGAGCAGCATCAGCCAGCGCTTTGACACGGCCGTGGTACTTGAAGCCAGAACGGTCGAAAGCGACTTGCGATACACCCGCGGCTTTCGCGCGCTCGGCGACCAGCTTGCCAACCTTAGTGGCCGCGTCGATGTTGCCAGTGGCGCCATCACGCAGTTCTTTGTCCAAAGTCGAGGCGCTTGCCAGGACTTTGCTGCCGTCGGCCGAGATGACCTGGGCATAAATGTGCTGCGAAGAGCGGTGCACGCAGAGACGCACGACTTCCAGCTCGTGCATTTTCAGGCGTGCTTTGCGAGCGCGACGCAGTCGGGTAACTTTTTTGACGGTCATTTGCTATGCCCTACTTCTTCTTGGCTTCTTTACGGCGGACGACTTCGTCCGCGTAACGCACACCTTTGCCTTTGTAAGGCTCAGGACGGCGGAAGTCGCGGATCTCAGCGGCCACTTGACCAACCAACTGCTTATCGATACCACGAATCAGGATATCGGTCTGGCTGGGGGTCTCAGCGGTGATGCCATTCGGCAATTCATAGTCCACCGGGTGCGAGAAGCCAAGTGCAAGGTTCAGGACCGTGCCTTTTGCTTGCGCCTTGTAACCAACACCGACCAGCTGGAGCTTACGCTCGAAGCCTTGGCTTACGCCCTGGACCATGTTGTTAACCAGTGCACGAGTGGTGCCTGCCATTGCGCGGGTTTGTTGATCGCCATTGCGAGCAGCGAAACGCAGCTCACCAGCTTCTTCAACAATCTCAACGGACGAATGGATGTTCAGTTCCAGAGTGCCCTTGGCACCCTTCACCGAAAGCTGCTGGCCGACGAGTTTGACTTCGACGCCGGATGGCAACTTAACGGGGTTCTTAGCTACGCGTGACATGCTTATCCCCCCTTAGAACACAGTGCAAAGCACTTCGCCACCGACACCGGCAGCGCGCGCAGCACGATCCGTCATCACACCTTTACTGGTGGAGACGATAGACACACCAAGACCGCCACGAACTTTCGGCAGATCATCGGAGGACTTGTACTGACGCAAGCCTGGGCGGCTGACGCGCTTAACCTCTTCAATGACCGGACGGCCTTCGAAGTACTTAAGCTCGATGGACAGCGAGGATTTAACTTCGCTGCTGATCTGATAACCCGCAATGTAGCCTTCGTCCTTCAGGACTTTTGCTACAGCAACCTTCAACGTGGAAGATGGCATGCTTACGACGGGCTTTTCAGCCATCTGGGCATTACGGATACGAGTTAGCATGTCCGCTAACGGGTCCTGCATACTCATGGGCTAGACGCTCCTAAAACAAAATAATTAGCCTTGCGGCTACAGCTTGATCGCCGAGAACTTCCGGGCAAGTAAAAACACGGGCTCAGGCGAGCCGGCAATTCTAGTCCTACGCCGGAAATGAATCAAGCCCCAATAGGGGCTTGATTCAAATTCAGGCTTCATGCCGACCGGTGACTTGCGCAACCGGCTGGCACGAAGCGAGAGGTGCGCCTTACCAGCTGGCTTTGACCAGACCTGGTACGTCGCCACGCATGGCTGCTTCACGCAGTTTGTTACGGCCGAGGCCGAACTTGCGGTAAACGCCGTGTGGACGACCAGTGATGCGGCAACGGTTACGCATGCGCGCAGCGCTTGCGTCACGTGGTTGCTTCTGCAGGGCTACGGTAGCTTCCCAACGCGCTTCTGGACTTGCGTTCAGATCAACGATGATTGCTTTCAGCTCTGCACGCTTCTTGGCGTACTTTGCAACGGTGAGCTGACGCTTCAACTCACGGTTTTTCATGCTCTTCTTGGCCATTTTCCTACTCCAATCAGTTGCGGAACGGGAATTTGAAAGCACGCAGCAATGCGCGACCTTCATCATCGTTCTTGGCAGTGGTGGTCAGGGTAATGTCCAGACCGCGGAGAGCATCGATCTTGTCGTAGTCGATTTCCGGGAAGATGATCTGCTCTTTTACGCCCATGCTGTAGTTACCACGACCATCGAAGGACTTGGCATTCAGGCCGCGGAAGTCGCGAACCCGAGGCAGGGAGATCGACAGCAGACGATCCAGGAATTCGTACATACGATCGCGGCGCAGAGTCACTTTGACACCGATCGGCCAACCTTCACGGACTTTAAAGCCAGCGATGGATTTCCGAGCGTAAGTCACAACGACTTTTTGACCGGTGATCTTTTCCAGGTCAGCAACAGCGTGCTCGATGACTTTTTTGTCGCCGATCGCTTCGCCCAGACCCATGTTCAGGGTGATTTTGGTAACGCGCGGAACTTCCATCACGTTCGAAAGCTTAAGTTCTTCCTTAAGTTTCGGAGCGATTTCCTTCCGGTAAATCTCTTTTAGTCGTGCCATGGTCTTCTACCTAGCAGTGTTCAAGCATCAACCGCTTTTTGGGTCGACTTGAAGACACGAATTTTCTTGCCGTCTTCAACTTTGAAACCAACGCGGTCAGCCTTGTTGGTTGCGCCGTTGAAAATGGCGACGTTGGAAGCGTGCATTGGCGCTTCTTTCTCGACGATACCGCCCTGTACGCCCGACATCGGGTTTGGCTTGGTATGACGCTTCACCAGGTTGATCCCACCAACGACCAAACGGTCGTCAGCGAGAACCTTGAGCACCTTACCGCGCTTACCTTTGTCTTTGCCGGCGATCACGATGATCTCGTCGTCACGACGAATCTTTTGCATGTCGGATCTCCTTAGAGCACTTCTGGGGCGAGCGAGACGATCTTCATGAACTTCTCAGTACGAAGTTCACGGGTCACTGGCCCAAAGATACGGGTACCGATCGGCTCTTGCTTGTTGTTCAACAGAACAGCAGCGTTGCCATCGAAGCGGATGATGGAGCCGTCTGCACGACGAACACCGTGGCGAGTGCGGACTACAACTGCAGTCATCACTTGGCCTTTTTTCACCTTGCCGCGAGGAATTGCTTCCTTGACGGTTACTTTGATGATGTCACCGATACCAGCGTAACGACGATGGGAGCCACCCAGCACCTTGATGCACATAACGCGGCGTGCGCCGCTGTTATCGGCCACATCGAGCATGGATTGAGTCTGAATCATATAATTTCTCCGACCCCTAGCCCTTAGACTTCCACAGCGCGTTCGAGGATATCAACCAATGCCCAAGACTTGGTCTTGGCTACCGGACGAGTTTCACGAATAGTGACCTTGTCGCCGATATGGCATTGATTGGTTTCGTCGTGCGCGTGCAGCTTAGTCGAACGCTTAACGTATTTACCGTAGATCGGGTGCTTTACGCGACGCTCGATCAGAACGGTGATGGTCTTGTCCATCTTGTCGCTGACAACACGGCCAGTCAGCGTACGGACAGTTTTTTCGGCTTCAGCCATGATTACTTACCTGCCTGCTGGTTGAGCACAGTTTTCACGCGAGCGATGTCACGCTTAACTTGCGAGAGCAGATGAGACTGCCCCAACTGGCCAGTTGCTTTCTGCATACGCAGATTGAACTGGTCGCGCAGCAGGCCGAGCAGTTGCTCGTTCAGCTGCTGTGCTGATTTTTCACGAAGTTCATTCGCTTTCATCACATCACCGTCCGCTTAACAAAGGAGGTGGCGAGCGGCAGCTTTGCAGCAGCCAGGGCGAAAGCCTCACGCGCCAGCTCTTCAGTAACACCCTCGATTTCATACAGGACTTTGCCTGGCTGAATCTGGGCAACCCAGTACTCCACGTTACCCTTACCTTTACCCATCCGAACTTCGAGTGGCTTTTTGGTTACAGGCTTGTCCGGGAACACACGGATCCAGATCTTGCCGCCACGTTTAACGTGACGGGTCAGAGCACGACGCGCTGACTCGATCTGACGAGCGGTGAGACGACCACGAGCAACAGACTTCAGCGCGAACTCGCCGAAGCTGACTTTGCTACCGCGCAGTGCCAGACCACGGTTGTGGCCGGTCATCTGCTTGCGGAACTTCGTACGCTTTGGTTGCAACATTTGGCGTACCCCTTACTTAGCAGCTTTTTTACGAGGCGCTGGTGCTTGTGGTTTCAGTTCTTCTTGGCGACCACCAATTACTTCGCCTTTGAAGATCCAAACCTTTACACCGATCACACCGTAAGTGGTGTGAGCTTCGTAGTTGGCATAGTCGATGTCGGCACGCAGGGTGTGCAGTGGCACACGACCTTCGCGATACCATTCAGTACGTGCGATTTCAGCACCGCCGAGACGACCGCTCACTTGGATTTTGATGCCTTTGGCACCAATGCGCATGGCGTTCTGAACAGCGCGCTTCATAGCGCGACGGAACATTACGCGACGCTCCAGCTGCTGAGCTACGCTCTGCGCAACCAGCATACCGTCGAGCTCCGGCTTACGGATCTCTTCGATATTGATGTGCACAGGCACACCCATTTGCTTGGTCAGGTCCTGACGCAGTTTCTCAACATCTTCACCTTTCTTCCCGATAACGATACCTGGACGAGCGGTGTGGATGGTGATACGTGCTGTCTGAGCCGGACGATGGATATCGATACGGCTGACGGACGCGCTTTTTAATTTGTCTTGGAGGTACTCACGCACTTTCAGATCAGCGAACAAATAGTCCGCATAAGTCCGACCGTCTGCGTACCAGACGGAGGTGTGCTCCTTGACGATTCCCAGGCGAATGCCAATGGGATGTACTTTCTGACCCATCTCTTCGACTCCGTTACTTGTCAGCAACCTTGACAGTGATATGGCAAGACCGCTTGACGATGCGATCAGCACGGCCTTTAGCACGTGGCATGATGCGCTTCAGCGAACGCCCTTCGTTGACGAAAACGGTGGAGACCTTGAGGTCATCAACGTCTGCGCCTTCGTTATGCTCGGCGTTGGCTACAGCCGACTCCAGCACTTTCTTCAGGATCTCGGCGGCTTTCTTACTGCTGAAAGCCAACAGGTTGAGCGCTTCGCCCACCTTCTTCCCGCGGATCTGGTCGGCGACCAAGCGGGCTTTCTGGGCGGAGATTCGAGCGCCCGACAACTTAGCGGCTACTTCCATCGTTCCTTACCCCTTAACGCTTGGCTTTCTTGTCTGCCACGTGCCCACGATATGTGCGGGTACCGGCAAACTCGCCTAGTTTATGGCCGACCATGTCTTCGTTCACGAGAACTGGAACATGCTGGCGACCGTTATGCACTGCAATGGTCAAACCGACCATTTGTGGCAGGATCATCGAACGACGCGACCAGGTCTTAACTGGTTTGCGATCGTTCTTTTCCGCCGCCACTTCGATCTTCTTCAGTAGGTGAAGATCAATAAAAGGACCTTTTTTCAGAGAACGTGGCACTGTCGTATCCCTCTATTTACTTGCGACGACGGACGATCATTTTGTCGGTACGCTTATTACCACGAGTCTTCGCGCCCTTAGTCGGGAAGCCCCACGGCGATACCGGATGACGACCACCAGAGGTACGACCTTCACCACCACCATGTGGGTGGTCAACCGGGTTCATGGCAACACCACGAACGGTTGGGCGAACGCCACGCCAGCGTTTGGCACCCGCTTTACCCAGCGAACGAAGGCTGTGCTCGGAGTTCGAGACTTCACCCAGCGTTGCACGGCACTCAGACAGTACTTTACGCATTTCACCGGAGCGAAGACGCAGGGTAACGTACACACCTTCACGAGCGATCAGCTGTGCCGAGGCACCAGCGGAACGAGCGATCTGTGCGCCTTTACCTGGCTTCAGTTCGATGCCGTGTACGGTGCTACCAACTGGAATGTTGCGCAGTTGAAGAGCGTTGCCCGGCTTGATTGGTGCCAGAGCACCTGCAATCAGCTGGTCGCCAGCACTTACGCCTTTAGGGGCGATGATGTAGCGGCGCTCGCCGTCTGCGTAAAGCAGCAGAGCAATGTGAGCAGTGCGGTTTGGATCGTATTCGATACGCTCGACGGTGGCAGCGATGCCATCCTTGTCGTTGCGACGGAAGTCGACCAGACGATAATGCTGCTTATGGCCACCACCGATATGACGGGTAGTAATACGACCATTGTTGTTACGACCACCAGACTTCGATTTTTTCTCGAGCAGCGGTGCGTGAGGAGCGCCTTTATGCAGCTCCTGGTTGACCACCTTGACCACAAAACGGCGGCCAGGGGAAGTCGGTTTGCATTTAACGATTGCCATGATGCACCCCTTCCTTACTCAGCACTGCTGCTGAAATCGAGATCTTGGCCTGGCTGAAGGGAGATAACTGCCTTCTTCCAGTCATTACGCTTGCCCAGACCGCGAGCAGTGCGCTTGCTCTTACCCAGAACATTCAGGGTAGTAACACGCTCTACTTTCACGCTGAACAGGCTTTCGACGGCCTTCTTGATTTCCAGCTTGGTTGCGTCAGTAGCAACCTTGAAAACGAACTGACCTTTTTTGTCTGCAAGAACCGTAGCCTTCTCGGAAACGTGCGGGCCAAGCAGAACTTTAAATACGCGTTCCTGGTTCATCCCAGCAGCTCCTCGAATTTCTTCACGGCCGACACAGTGATCAACACTTTGTCGTATGCGATCAGACTAACTGGATCGGAACCTTGAACGTCACGTACATCAACGTGCGGCAGGTTACGAGCAGCCAGGTACAGATTCTGGTCAACAGCGTCAGACACGATCAGGACGTCAGTCAGGCCCATGCCAGTCAGCTTGTTCAGCAAATCTTTGGTTTTCGGTGCTTCAACAGCGAAGTCCTGAACCACGACCAAACGATCAGTACGAACCAGTTCAGCAAGGATGGAGCGCAGAGCAGCGCGATACATCTTCTTGTTGAGCTTCTGAGTGTGATCCTGAGGACGAGCCGCGAAAGTGGTACCGCCGCCACGCCAGATTGGGCTACGGATAGTACCGGCACGAGCACGGCCAGTACCTTTCTGACGCCAAGGGCGCTTACCGCCACCACGAACGTCGGAACGGGTCTTTTGCTGCTTGCTACCCTGACGACCGCCAGCCATGTAGGCCACGACTGCCTGGTGAACCAGCGTCTCGTTGAATTCGCCGCCAAATGTCAGTTCGGAAACTTCGATTGCCTGAGCGTCATTTACATTTAATTGCATGTCAGCTTCCCCTTAACCGCGAGCCTTGGCTGCCGGACGTACAACCAGGTTGCCGCCAGTAGCGCCAGGAACAGCACCCTTGACCAACAACAGATTGCGTTCAGCGTCCACGCGCACTACTTCCAGGGACTGCACGGTCACGCGCTCAGCGCCCATATGACCGGACATTTTTTTGCCCTTGAATACACGACCAGGAGTCTGGCACTGGCCGATAGAGCCTGGGACGCGGTGGGAGACGGAGTTACCGTGGGTATTGTCTTGACCACGGAAATTCCAACGCTTGATCGTACCCTGGAAGCCTTTACCCTTGGACTGACCGGTTACATCAACCAGTTGACCAGCGGCGAAGATTTCAGCGTTGATCTGATCGCCAGCCTGGTAGTCGCCTTCTTCAAGACGGAATTCCATGACGGTACGACCGGCGGCAACGTTCGCCTTAGCGAAGTGGCCAGCCTGAGCGGCTGTAACACGCGAAGCGCGACGCTCGCCGACAGTGACTTGCACTGCACGATAGCCATCGGTTTCTTCGGTTTTGAACTGAGTGACGCGATTCGGCTCGATCTCAATGACCGTGACCGGAATGGAGACACCTTCTTCGGTGAAAATACGGGTCATACCGCATTTACGACCGACTACACCAATAGTCATGTTGTAAACCTCATGAGTGTACGGGGCTTTCACCCGCTATGGCCGCCCATTTCAGAGCGTTACACGACTAAGACCCAAGTCTTAGCCGAGGCTGATCTGAACTTCCACACCGGCCGCAAGATCAAGCTTCATAAGCGCATCAACGGTTTTTTCCGTTGGCTGAACAATGTCCAGAACACGCTTGTGAGTACGGATCTCATACTGGTCGCGCGCGTCTTTGTTGACGTGCGGAGAAACCAGAACGGTGAACCGCTCTTTACGAGTCGGCAGTGGAATCGGACCACGCACCTGTGCACCAGTACGTTTCGCGGTTTCCACGATTTCCTGGGTTGATTGGTCGATCAGGCGATGGTCAAAAGCCTTCAACCTGATACGGATTTGCTGGTTTTGCATTGGATTCAGACTCCAGATTGCTGTTCCCACCGAGCGCAATACGCCCGTTAAAAGGAGGCGCAATTCTATAGACGACCTCACTAGGTGTCAACCCAATAAAAAAGCCCCCGCGTTGCGGGGGCTCTTTTTGGGAATCAACGCTTACGCGATGATTTTGGCCACGACGCCAGCGCCGACGGTACGACCGCCTTCACGGATTGCGAAACGCAGACCATCTTCCATTGCGATTGGCTTGATCAGGGTAACGGAAACTTTAACGTTATCACCTGGCATAACCATTTCTACGCCTTCCGGCAGTTCGCAGCTACCAGTTACGTCGGTAGTACGGAAGTAGAACTGTGGACGGTAGCCTTTGAAGAACGGAGTGTGACGACCGCCTTCTTCTTTGCTCAGAACGTAGATTTCAGCTTCGAACTGAGTGTGCGGCTTGACGGTGCCTGGCTTGACCAAAACCTGGCCACGCTCAACGTCGTCACGCTTGGTACCACGCAGCAGAACGCCGCAGTTCTCGCCAGCACGACCTTCGTCGAGCAGCTTACGGAACATTTCAACACCGGTGCAGGTGGTGACGGTAGTGTCACGCAGACCAACGATTTCCAGTGGATCCTGAACCTTGACGATACCGCGCTCAATACGACCAGTCACAACAGTACCGCGACCGGAGATCGAGAACACGTCTTCGATCGGCATCAGGAACGGCTTGTCGGTCAGACGAACTGGTTCTGGAATGTAGGAGTCCAGTGTTTCAACCAGTTTACGAACGGCAGTGGTGCCCATTTCGTTGTCGTCTTTACCTTCCAGAGCCATACGAGCAGAACCGATGATGATCGGAGTGTCGTCGCCTGGGAAGTCGTAAGTGCTCAGCAGATCGCGCACTTCCATCTCAACCAGTTCCAGCAGCTCAGCGTCGTCTACCAGGTCAGCCTTGTTCAGGAAAACCACGATGTACGGAACGCCAACCTGACGGGACAGCAGGATGTGCTCACGGGTTTGTGGCATCGGACCATCAGCGGCCGAACAAACCAGAATCGCGCCGTCCATCTGGGCAGCACCGGTGATCATGTTCTTCACGTAGTCAGCGTGACCTGGGCAGTCAACGTGAGCGTAGTGACGGATCAACGATTTGTATTCAACGTGCGCGGTATTAATGGTAATACCACGAGCTTTCTCTTCCGGTGCGCTGTCGATCTTGTCGAATTCAACAGCAGCCGAACCGAAAACTTCGGAGCAGACGCGAGTCAGAGCAGCGGTCAGCGTGGTTTTACCGTGGTCAACGTGACCAATGGTGCCAACGTTGACGTGCGGGAGGGAACGATCAAATTTTTCTTTAGCCACGACAAATAACTCCTAGCCTAAAGGCGCTGAATCAGCCTTGTTTTTTGGTTACAGTTTCGACGATGTGCGACGGAGCTGTATTGTATTTTTTGAATTCCATAGAGTAGCTTGCGCGACCCTGAGACATGGAGCGAACGTCGGTCGCATAACCGAACATCTCACCCAACGGAACCTCGGCACGAATTACCTTGCCGGAAACCGTATCTTCCATACCCAGAATCATGCCGCGACGGCGGTTAAGGTCGCCCATCACGTCACCCATATAGTCTTCAGGCGTAACAACCTCTACCGCCATGATCGGCTCAAGCAACTCACCACCGCCCTTCTGGGCCAGTTGCTTGGTCGCCATGGAGGCAGCCACCTTAAACGCCATCTCGTTCGAGTCGACGTCATGGTAGGAACCATCAAACACGGTAGCCTTCAGGCCGATCAGCGGATAGCCGGCAACAACGCCGTTCTTCATCTGCTCTTCGATACCCTTCTGGATAGCCGGGATGTATTCCTTGGGAACAACACCACCTACCACTTCGTTTACGAATTGCAGACCTTCCTGACCTTCGTCAGCAGGTGCAAAACGGATCCAGCAGTGACCGAACTGGCCACGACCGCCGGATTGACGAACGAACTTGCCTTCGATTTCACAATTCTTCGTGATGCGCTCACGATAGGAAACCTGAGGCTTGCCGATGTTGGCTTCGACGTTGAACTCACGGCGCATCCGGTCAACCAGGATGTCCAGGTGCAGCTCGCCCATGCCAGAGATGATCGTTTGACCAGTCTCTTCATCAGTCTTGACGCGGAAAGACGGGTCTTCCTGAGCAAGTTTGCCCAGTGCGATACCCATTTTTTCCTGGTCATCCTTGGTTTTAGGCTCAACGGCAACCGAAATAACCGGCTCCGGGAAGTCCATGCGAACCAGGATGATTGGCTTGTCAGCGTTGCACAAGGTCTCACCAGTGGTGACGTCCTTCATGCCGATCAAGGCCGCGATGTCACCAGCGCGTACTTCCTTGATCTCTTCGCGGGCGTTTGCGTGCATCTGCACCATACGACCCACACGCTCTTTCTTGCCCTTGACCGAGTTGATCACGCCGTCGCCGGATGCCAACACGCCCGAGTAAACGCGGACGAAAGTCAAGGTACCCACGAATGGGTCGGTAGCGATCTTGAACGCCAGAGCCGAGAACGGCTCGTTGTCGTCTGCATGACGCTCCATCAGGACTTCTTCGTTATCAGGATCGGAACCCTTGATAGCTGGAATGTCGGTCGGAGCCGGCAGGTAGTCGATCACGGCGTCGAGAACCAGGGGAACGCCCTTGTTCTTGAAGGAAGAACCGCAAACAGCAAGAACGATCTCGCCAGCGATAGTACGCTGACGCAGAGCGGCCTTGATTTCCTCGTTGGAGAGTTCTTCACCTTCGAGGTACTTGTTCATCAGCTCTTCGCTGGCTTCGGCCGCAGCCTCGACCATGTTGCTGCGCCATTCGTCAGCCAGTTCCTGCAGCTCAGCAGGAATAGGCTCACGACGTGGAACCATACCCTTGTCGGCATCGTTCCAGTAAACAGCTTCCATGGACATCAGATCGATCTGACCCTGGAAGTTGTCTTCGGCGCCAATGGCCAGCTGGATCGGCACCGGGGTGTGACCCAGGCGCTGCTTGATCTGAGCGATTACGCGCAGAAAGTTCGCACCTGCACGGTCCATCTTGTTCACGTAAACGATACGCGGAACACCGTACTTGTTGGCTTGACGCCATACGGTTTCGGACTGCGGTTCTACGCCGGAAGTACCACAGAACACAACGACCGCGCCGTCGAGTACACGCAGGGAACGCTCAACTTCAATGGTGAAGTCAACGTGGCCCGGGGTGTCAATAACGTTGAAACGGTATTGGTCTTTGTGTTGCTTCTCGGAACCCTGCCAGAAGGCAGTAATAGCAGCAGAAGTAATGGTAATACCACGCTCCTGCTCCTGAACCATCCAGTCCGTGGTCGCGGCGCCGTCATGCACCTCGCCCATTTTGTGGCTTTTGCCGGTGTAAAAAAGGACGCGCTCGGTGGTGGTGGTTTTACCAGCATCCACGTGAGCAACGATACCAATGTTACGGTAGCGGCCAATCGGAGTAGTACGAGCCATAAAGCCCTCGCAAAATTAGTGACGCTGAAATTAGAAGCGGTAGTGCGAGAAAGCCTTGTTGGCCTCAGCCATACGGTGCACGTCTTCACGCTTCTTGACCGCAGCACCTTTACCTTCGGCGGCGTCCAGCAGTTCGCCAGCCAAACGCAGCGCCATTGACTTCTCACCGCGCTTGCGCGCGAAGTCTACCAGCCAACGCATTGCCAGAGCATTACGACGGGACGGACGAACTTCGACAGGAACCTGGTAAGTAGCACCGCCTACACGGCGCGACTTTACTTCGACCAGCGGAGCGATGGCGTCGAGAGCTTTCTCGAAGATTTCCAGGGGGTCGCTGTTCTTACGTTCTTTAACCTTTTCCAGCGCGCCATAAACGATACGCTCGGCAACGGCTTTCTTGCCGCTTTCCATTACGTGGTTCATGAACTTGGCCAGAATCTGGCTGCCGTATTTTGGATCGTCAAGCACTTCGCGCTTGGCTGCTACGCGTCTTCTTGGCATGGATAAGCCCTCAAACGGTCTTCAGGTTAGCTCGGGACCACCATCCTGCGAGGGATGCGCCCGACCTTACTCTTATCGACTCAGAAAAATAGAAATCTGCAATTTCAAACAGAAGCCAAAAACTACTTAGGCTTCTTGGTACCGTATTTCGAGCGACCCTGGTTACGACCTTTAACGCCGGAAGTATCCAAAGAACCACGAACGGTGTGATAACGAACACCTGGCAAGTCTTTTACACGACCGCCACGGATCAGTACCACGCTGTGCTCTTGCAGGTTGTGACCTTCACCACCGATGTACGAGGAAACCTCGAAACCGTTGGTCAGGCGCACACGGCAGACTTTACGCAATGCCGAGTTAGGTTTTTTCGGCGTGGTGGTATACACACGAGTGCACACACCGCGACGTTGCGGGCAGTTCTGCAGCGCAGGTACGTCGGATTTCTCGACGATACGCTTACGCGGCTGACGTACCAGCTGGTTGATAGTTGCCATCTACTAGCTCCACTGTTGTCTTGCGACGCTATTGTCTTACAAGAAAAGCAAATGACAGGGCACAGGCCCCGCCAAATTTAGGGGTACAAGAGTCTAAAGAGGATCCCGCCCCCAGTCAAGACAAAGCCCCGACGTCCTCACCGGGCGAGGCAGCACGAAAGGTGCTGTCTGCCAGGTGAAAAATGCCGAGGCTCTGGTCTCAATTACCGCTGGAGTTCAACGCTTCCGTCAGAGCTGCTTCTACTTCGCTCGCGCTGACACGGGTCGGTTTGTCCATTTCACGACGACGCTTGCGCTCGCTGTGATAAGCCAGACCAGTACCGGCCGGGATCAGACGACCCACGACCACGTTTTCCTTCAGGCCGCGCAGGTAATCGCGCTTGCCGGTCACAGCCGCTTCGGTCAGTACGCGGGTTGTCTCCTGGAAGGAGGCCGCGGAGATGAACGACTCGGTGGACAGCGATGCCTTGGTGATACCCAGCAACACGCGAGTGAACTTGGAAACAAACTTGTCTTCCGTGCTCAAACGCTCGTTTTCTACCAGTACGTGAGTCAATTCCATCTGGTCGCCCTTGATGAAACTGGAATCGCCAGACTCGGCAATTTCAACCTTGCGCAGCATCTGACGCAGAATCGTCTCGATGTGCTTGTCGTTGATCTTCACGCCTTGCAGACGGTATACGTCCTGAATCTCGTTGACAATGTACTTGGCCAGCGCACTCACACCCAGCAGACGCAGGATGTCGTGTGGATCGCTCGGGCCGTCGGAGATAACTTCGCCGCGGTTCACTTGCTCGCCTTCGAAGACGTTCAGGTGACGCCACTTCGGAATCAGTTCCTCGTACGGATCGCTACCGTCGTTCGGGGTAATGACCAGACGGCGCTTGCCCTTGGTCTCTTTACCGAATGCGATGGTACCGCTGACTTCTGCAAGGATCGACGCCTCTTTCGGACGACGCGCTTCGAACAGGTCGGCAACACGCGGCAGACCACCGGTGATGTCACGAGTCTTCGAAGTTTCCTGCGGAATACGAGCGATAACATCACCGATCGCGATCTGCGCACCGTCAGCAACACCAACAAGAGCGTTGGCCGGCAGGAAGTACTGGGCCGGTACGTCAGTACCAGGCAGCAACAGATCCTTGCCATCCAGACCGACCATCTTCACAGCAGGACGGATGTCCTTGCCGGCAGCCGGGCGGTCTTTGGCGTCGAGCACTTCAATGTTGGTCATACCGGTCAATTCGTCTGTCTGACGCTTGATCGTGATGCCTTCTTCCATGCCTACGTAGGTAACAGTACCTTTCATCTCGGTGACGATTGGGTGAGTGTGCGGATCCCACTTGGCCACGATAGAGCCAGCGTCGACCTTGTCGCCTTCCTTCACCGAAATCACTGCACCGTATGGCAGCTTGTAACGCTCACGCTCGCGACCGAAGTCATCTGCGATTGCCAGCTCACCGGAGCGGGATACCGCAACCAGGTGACCGTCAACACGCTCGACGTGCTTCAGGTTGTGCAGACGGACAGTACCGCCATTCTTCACCTGAACGCTGTCGGCTGCCGAGGTCCGGCTTGCCGCACCACCGATGTGGAACGTACGCATTGTCAGCTGGGTACCCGGCTCACCGATCGACTGTGCAGCGATTACGCCGACAGCTTCACCGATGTTGACCTGATGACCGCGTGCCAGGTCGCGACCGTAGCACTTGGCGCAGATGCCGTAGCGGGTTTCGCAGCTGATTGGCGAACGAACGATGACTTCGTCGATGCTGTTCAGCTCGATGAACTCGACCCACTTCTCGTCTACCAGCGTGCCAGCAGGCACGATGACATCTTCTGTGCCCGGCTTGAATACGTCACGGGCGATGACTCGACCCAGTACGCGCTCACCCAGCGGCTCCACAACGTCACCGCCTTCAATGTGCGGTGTCATCAGCAGACCGTGCTCGGTACCGCAGTCAACCTCGGTAACCACCAGATCCTGAGCGACGTCTACCAGACGGCGTGTCAGATAACCGGAGTTAGCGGTTTTCAGTGCGGTATCCGCAAGACCCTTACGAGCACCGTGAGTAGAGATGAAGTACTGAAGTACGCTCAAACCTTCACGGAAGTTCGCAGTGATCGGAGTTTCAATGATGGAGCCGTCAGGCTTGGCCATCAGACCACGCATACCGGCCAGCTGACGGATCTGGGCAGCAGAACCACGCGCCCCGGAGTCAGCCATCATGTACATCGAGTTGAAGGATTCCTGATCAACTTCGACGCCGTGACGGTCGATAACACGCTCTTTGGACAGGTTCGACATCATCGCTTTCGAGACTTCGTCGTTCGCCTTGGACCAAAGGTCGATTACCTTGTTGTACTTCTCGCCCTGGGTTACCAGGCCGGAGGCGTACTGACTTTCGATCTCTTTAACTTCTTCGGTAGCCGCGTCGATGATGCGAGCTTTTTCATCAGGGATAACGAAGTCGTTAACGCCGATGGAAACACCCGAAATGGTCGAGTAGGCAAAACCGGTGTACATCAACTGGTCAGCGAAGATAACGGTCTCTTTCAGGCCAACCACGCGATAGCACTGGTTGATCAGCTTGGAGATCGCCTTCTTCTTCATCGGCTGGTTGACAACGTCGTAGGACAGGCCGGCCGGAACCACCTGGAACAGCAGCGCACGGCCGACAGTGGTGTCGACGATACGGGTGTTCTTGACGCTGCCACCATCACGGTCGTTGACCGTTTCGTGGATACGAACCTTGACCTTGGCGTGCAGAGCCGCTTCGCCGGCGCGGAATACGCGGTCGACTTCCTGCAGATCCGCAAATACACGACCTTCGCCCTTGGCGTTGATCGCTTCGCGGGTCATGTAGTACAGACCCAGTACAACGTCCTGCGAAGGAACGATGATTGGCTCACCGTTGGCTGGCGACAGAATGTTGTTGGTCGACATCATCAGTGCACGGGCTTCGAGCTGAGCTTCCAGCGTCAGAGGCACGTGAACGGCCATCTGGTCACCGTCGAAGTCGGCGTTGTACGCAGCACAGACCAGCGGGTGCAGCTGAATAGCCTTACCTTCGATCAGTACCGGTTCAAACGCCTGGATGCCCAGACGGTGAAGCGTTGGCGCACGGTTCAGAAGCACTGGGTGTTCGCGAATCACTTCAGCGAGAACGTCCCAGACCTCTGGCAGCTCGCGCTCGACCATCTTCTTGGCAGCTTTGATGGTCGTGGCCAGGCCACGCATTTCCAGCTTGCCGAAAATGAACGGCTTGAACAGCTCGAGAGCCATCTTCTTCGGCAGACCGCACTGGTGCAGACGCAGGGTCGGACCTACGGTAATTACCGAACGACCCGAGTAGTCAACACGCTTACCGAGCAAGTTCTGACGGAAACGACCCTGTTTACCCTTGATCATGTCAGCCAGGGATTTCAGAGGACGCTTGTTGGAACCTGTGATCGCACGACCGCGACGGCCGTTGTCGAGCAGTGCATCGACCGCTTCCTGCAGCATGCGCTTTTCGTTGCGCACGATGATATCGGGAGCGGACAGATCCAGCAGGCGCTTCAGACGGTTGTTACGGTTGATCACTCGACGATACAGGTCGTTGAGGTCGGACGTCGCGAAACGGCCACCGTCAAGCGGAACCAGAGGACGCAGATCTGGCGGCAGAACCGGCAGAACGGTCAGCACCATCCACTCAGGAAGGTTGCCGGAACCTTGGAAGGCTTCCATCAATTTCAGACGCTTGGACAGCTTCTTGATTTTGGTTTCGGAATTGGTTTGCGGAATTTCTTCGCGCAGGCGGCCAATTTCGTGCTCAAGGTCAATAGCGTGCAGCAGCTCGCGGACAGCCTCGGCACCCATGCGGGCATCGAAGTCGTCACCGAACTCTTCAAGCGCTTCGAAGTACTGCTCGTCGTTCAGCAGCTGACCTTTTTCAAGGGTAGTCATGCCTGGATCGATAACGACATAGCTCTCGAAGTAGAGAACACGTTCGATATCACGCAGGGTCATGTCCATCAGCAAACCGATACGGGACGGCAGCGATTTCAGAAACCAGATGTGAGCAACCGGCGAAGCCAGCTCGATGTGAGCCATGCGCTCGCGACGAACCTTGGCCAGTGCTACTTCAACACCGCATTTTTCGCAGATGACACCACGGTGCTTCAGGCGCTTGTACTTACCGCACAGGCACTCGTAATCTTTTACCGGGCCAAAGATCTTGGCGCAGAACAGACCGTCACGCTCAGGCTTGAACGTACGGTAGTTGATGGTTTCCGGCTTTTTAACTTCACCGAACGACCAAGAGCGGATCATCTCAGGCGATGCAAGTCCGATACGGATTGCGTCGAACTCTTCGACTTGACCCTGGTTTTTCAGCAAATTCAGTAGGTCTTTCAAGGCTTTTCCTCCTGGCGGAGCAGGGAGCAGGCAATACCGCCCTGCCCCCGATTCGCGTCACGTGTTATTCGGTTTCCAGATCGATATCGATACCGAGCGAACGGATTTCTTTGATCAACACGTTGAAAGACTCGGGCATGCCCGGCTCCATACGGTGATCGCCGTCCACGATGTTTTTGTACATCTTGGTACGACCGTTCACATCGTCCGACTTCACTGTGAGCATTTCCTGCAGAGTGTACGCCGCGCCGTATGCTTCCAGCGCCCACACTTCCATCTCCCCGAAACGCTGACCACCGAACTGTGCCTTACCACCCAGCGGCTGCTGGGTAACCAGGCTGTACGAACCAGTGGAACGCGCGTGCATCTTGTCGTCCACCAAGTGGTTCAGCTTCAGCATGTACATGTAGCCAACCGTTACAGCACGTTCAAACTTGTTGCCGGTACGACCGTCGAACAGCTGCATCTGGCCGCTTTCCGGCATATCTGCCAGCTTGAGCATTGCCTTGATTTCGCTTTCCTTGGCACCGTCGAAAACCGGGGTAGCCATCGGTACGCCGTTACGCAGGTTCTTCGCGAGGTCCAGAATCTCGTTGTCGGAGAGGTCTTCCAGAGACTCCTGACGACCGCCGATTTCGTTATAGATCTCGTTGAGGAACTTGCGCAGCTCAGCAACCTTACGCTGCTCTTCGAGCATGCGGTTGATCTTCTCGCCCAGACCTTTGGCCGCGAGGCCCAGGTGGGTTTCGAGAATCTGACCAACGTTCATACGCGAAGGTACGCCCAGCGGGTTGAGGACGATATCGACCGGCGTGCCATTGGCATCGTGCGGCATGTCTTCAACCGGCATGATCACAGAGACCACACCCTTGTTACCGTGACGACCGGCCATCTTGTCGCCCGGCTGGATGCGGCGACGGATTGCCAGGTAGACCTTGACGATTTTCAGAACGCCTGGAGCCAGGTCATCGCCCTGCTGCAGTTTGCGTTTCTTGTCTTCGAACTTGTCATCCAGAAGACGACGACGATCAACGATGTAAGCCTGAGCCTTTTCGAGCTGCTCGTTGAGAGCATCTTCAGCCATGCGCAGCTTGAACCACTGACCATGCTCAAGACCGTCGAGCACTTCGTTGGTGATCTCCTGGCCCTTTTTGAGGCCAGCGCCGCCTTCAGCTACACGACCCACCAGCGCAGAGCGCAGACGTTCGAAAGTAGCGCCTTCGACAATACGGAACTCTTCGTTCAGATCCTTGCGGATCTCGTCGAGTTGCGACTTCTCGATGGACAGGGCACGCGCATCACGCTCGACACCATCACGGGTGAAGACCTGAACGTCAATGACAGTACCTTTGGTACCGGTTGGTACACGCAGGGAGGTGTCTTTAACGTCGCTGGCTTTCTCACCAAAGATCGCGCGCAACAGTTTTTCTTCCGGTGTCAGCTGGGTCTCGCCTTTCGGAGTGACCTTACCGACCAGGATGTCGCCGGCGCCGACTTCGGCACCTACATAAACGATACCCGCTTCGTCCAGCTTGTTCAGAGCAGCTTCACCCACGTTAGGGATGTCAGCTGTGATTTCCTCTGGCCCAAGCTTGGTGTCACGTGCCACACAGGTCAGTTCCTGAATGTGGATCGTGGTGAAGCGGTCTTCCTGAACAACACGCTCAGAAAGACAGATGGAGTCTTCGAAGTTGAAACCGTTCCAGGCCATGAACGCGATGCGCATGTTCTGACCCAGCGCCAGTTCACCCATATCGGTGGACGGGCCGTCGGCCATGATGTCGCTACGCTGAACACGGTCACCCTTGCTGACCAGCGGACGCTGGTTGATGCAGGTGTTCTGGTTCGAACGGGTGTATTTGGTCAGGTTGTAGATGTCTACACCCGCCTCACCTGTTTCAACTTCATCATCAGCAACGCGGACAACGATACGGCTGGCGTCAACCGAGTCGATCACACCACCACGACGAGCCACGACGCAAACGCCGGAGTCGCGAGCAACGTTGCGCTCCATGCCAGTACCTACCAGAGGCTTGTCGGCACGCAGAGTAGGAACAGCCTGACGCTGCATGTTCGAACCCATCAACGCACGGTTGGCGTCATCGTGCTCGAGGAACGGAATCAGCGATGCAGCTACCGAGACAACCTGCTTGGGCGAAACGTCCATGAGGGTGACATCGGCTGGCGCCTTGACGGTGAATTCGTTCAAGTGACGCACAGCAACCAGCTCGTCGATCAGCTCTTGCTTGTCGTTCATTGCGGCCGAAGCCTGAGCAATGACGTGGTCCGCTTCTTCGATCGCCGAAAGGAAGACGATCTCTTCGGTGACCAGACCTTCCTTGACCACACGGTACGGACTCTCGAGGAAGCCGTACTGGTTGGTGCGGGCATAGGCCGCCAGGGAGTTGATCAGACCGATGTTCGGACCTTCAGGCGTCTCGATCGGGCACACACGGCCGTAGTGAGTCGGGTGAACGTCTCGAACTTCAAAGCCGGCACGCTCACGCGTCAGACCGCCAGGGCCGAGCGCGGAAACACGACGCTTGTGCGTGATCTCGGACAGCGGGTTGTTCTGGTCCATGAACTGGGACAGCTGGCTGGAACCGAAGAACTCTTTGACCGCCGCCGCAACAGGTTTGGCGTTGATCAGGTCCTGAGGCATCAGGCCTTCGCTTTCTGCCATGGACAGACGTTCTTTGACAGCGCGCTCGACACGGACCAGACCTACACGGAACTGGTTCTCGGCCATCTCGCCAACGCAACGAACGCGACGGTTACCGAGGTGGTCGATGTCATCGACGATGCCTTTGCCGTTACGGATATCAACGAGGGTCTTGAGGACCGCTACGATGTCTTCCTTGCACAGCACGCCCGAGCCTTCGATTTCGGTACGACCGATACGACGGTTGAACTTCATCCGGCCTACAGCAGACAGGTCGTAACGCTCAGGACTGAAGAAGAGGTTGTTGAACAGTGTTTCAGCGGCATCCTTGGTTGGCGGCTCGCCAGGACGCATCATTCGATAGATCTCGACCAGCGCTTCCAGTTGGTTGCTGGTGGAGTCGATCTTCAGTGTGTCGGAGACGAACGGACCGCAGTCGATGTCGTTGGTGTACAACGTTTCGATGCGAACAACCTGAGCCTTGGCGATCTTGGCCAGGATTTCAGTGTTCAGCTCGGTGTTGCACTCGGCAATGATCTCACCGGTTGCCGGATGCACGATGACCTTGGCTGTAGTGCGACCCAGGACGTAGTCCAGAGGCACTTCCAGCTCTTTGATCCCGGCCTTTTCCAGCTGGTTGATGTGACGGGCAGTGATACGACGACCCTGCTCGACAATAACCTTGCCCTTGTCGTCCAGGATATCCAGAACGGCAATTTCACCACGCAGGCGCTGAGGCACCAGTTCCAGGCTCAGGTTTTCGCCGCGCACATGGAATACGTTGGTGGTGTAGAAAGCATCAAGCACTTGCTCGGTGGTGTAACCCAGAGCGCGCAGAAGTACGGACGCAGGCAGCTTGCGACGACGGTCGATACGGACGAATACGCAGTCTTTCGGATCGAACTCGAAGTCCAGCCACGAACCGCGGTAAGGAATGATACGAGCGGAGTACAGCAGCTTGCCGGAGCTGTGCGTCTTGCCACGGTCGTGGTCGAAGAATACGCCAGGCGAACGGTGAAGCTGAGACACGATAACGCGCTCGGTGCCATTGATTACAAAGGTACCGTTCTCAGTCATCAGGGGGATTTCACCCATGTAGACTTCTTGCTCTTTGATGTCCTTGATCGCTTTGTTCGACGATTCTTTGTCGAAAATGATCAGACGGACCTTGACTCGCAGAGGTACTGCGTAAGTCACACCGCGCAGCACGCATTCCTTGACATCAAATGCCGGTTCGCCCAAGCGATAACCTACATACTCCAGCGCAGCATTGCCGGAGTAGCTGATGATCGGGAAAACGGATTTGAAGGCTGCATGCAGACCGACGTCGCGGAACTGATCTTTGGTCGCTCCCGCCTGCAGGAATTCGCGATACGAATCCAGCTGGATGGCCAAGAGATACGGCACATCCATTACGTCCGGCAACTTGCTAAAGTCCTTGCGGATACGTTTTTTCTCAGTATATGAGTAAGCCATCAGCGTTCCCCAGCTTGGTCACCTGCTTGTTTGGCTCCCTCCCGACGGAAGCAGCCAGAAAATCTTGCAAACCCCTTGGTTTGCGCCACCGCCATCGGTGGATGCCACACGTTACAGACGTTGACAGCGCCAATCGTCTATAACGGAAAAAGGCCGGTGGCAAAAGCCACCAGCCATCAGCCTTTCGCTAAACGCGTGGGCTGGACACTCAAAATCGATGCTTATTTCAGCTCGACTTTAGCGCCTGCTTCTTCCAGGGTAGCTTTTGCTTTGTCAGCTGCGTCTTTCGACACTGCTTCCAGAACCTGGGCAGGAGCGCCGTCAACTACAGCCTTGGCTTCTTTCAGGCCCAGACCGGTCAGTTCACGAACTGCCTTGATCACGTTTACTTTCTTCTCGCCAGCTTCCAGCAGCATGACGTTGAATTCAGTTTGTTCTTCAACAACAGCAGCTGCAGCAGCAGGACCAGCAGAGCCAGCAGCAGCAGTAACGCCGAACTTCTCTTCGAAAGCCTTGATCAGCTCTACAACCTGCAGAACGGACATTTCAGCTACGGCGTTAAGGATATCGTCTTGAGAGATGGACATGACTCAATTTCCTGAATTGGGGGACGGCCTACGCGACCATCAAAATAAACAAAAATACGCGAAAAGATCTGACTCAGCCTTAGGCTGCAGCTGCTTCTTTTTGGTCGCGAACAGCCGCCAGAGTACGAGCCAACTTGCTGGTAGCGCCTTGAATCACGCTCATCAGCTGAGAAATTGCTTCGTCACGGGTCGGCAGGCTTGCCAGTACATCGATCTGATTAGCTGCGAGGAACTTGCCCTCGAACGCAGCTGCCTTGATCTCGAACTTGTCCTGACCTTTAGCGAATTCCTTGAACAAACGGGCAGCAGCGCCAGGATGTTCATTGGAGAACGCGATCAAGGTCGGGCCAGTGAACACGTCGTTGAGGACACTGAATTCAGTGTCAGCAACAGCGCGCTTGAGCAGGGTGTTACGTACAACACGTACGTAAACGCCAGCTTCACGAGCCTCTTTACGGAGTCCGGTCATTGCGCCAACCGTCACGCCACGGGCATCAGCCACGACAGCGGACAGACCAGCTTTGGCAGCCTCGTTGACTTCAGCGACGATGGCCTTCTTGTCTTCGAGTTTAATTGCCACGGGTTTAACTCCTGCTTGTTACCGTTTCATCCGACCGAAGCCAGATGTCGTTTTGGTGTCTGATTCGGTAAGGAACCGGGAGCACCATCTGCGTAGGCTTGTGGTTTAAGACTTGCGTCGCCTACGGTCTTGGATAGCCCCCGCCAGGCAGGGACCCCAATCTTTCAAATGGTACGGCATCAATCACCGTACCATTTTGTCTTACGCTTCCAACGAACCCTGGTCGATGACCAGGCCTGGGCCCATAGTGGTGCTCAGGGTGATGCGCTTGACGTAAATACCTTTCGAAGAAGCAGGCTTGATACGCTTCAGATCAGCGATCAGGGCTTCAACGTTTTCCTTCAGCTTGACAGCGTCGAAACCGACCTTGCCAACGGAAGTGTGGATGATGCCGTTTTTGTCGGTACGATAACGAACCTGACCAGCCTTGGCGTTCTTGACGGCGTTAGCAACGTCAGGAGTAACAGTGCCGACTTTCGGGTTTGGCATCAGACCGCGAGGACCGAGAACCTGACCCAACTGACCCACAACGCGCATTGCGTCAGGGGAAGCGATAACGACGTCATAGTTCAGATCGCCAGCTTTCATTTCAGCGGCCAGATCGTCCATACCAACGCGGTCAGCACCGGCAGCCAGAGCAGCTTCAGCAGCAGGACCCTGGGTGAAAACTGCAACGCGTACAGTCTTACCGGTACCGTGTGGCAGTACAGTAGCGCTACGTACAACCTGGTCGGATTTACGAGGATCAACACCCAGGTTAACAGCAACGTCTACAGACTCACTGAACTTGACAGTCGACAGCTCGGTCAGCAGAGCAGCAGCGTCTACGAAGTTGTAGGATTTACCAGCTTCGATCTTGCTGGCGATTGCCTTTTGACGCTTGGTCAGCTTAGCCATTACACACCCTCCACGTTAAGGCCCATGCTACGAGCGGAACCGGCGATGGTACGCACGGCCGCTTCCATGTCAGCTGCAGTCAGATCCGCATTTTTTGCTTTAGCGATATCTTCCAGCTGAGCACGAGTCACGGTGCCAACTTTAACGGTGTTCGGGCGAGCCGAGCCGCTGGTCAAGCCTGCAGCTTTCTTCAGCAGAACCGATGCAGGGGTACTTTTTGTTTCGAAAGTGAAGCTACGGTCGCTGTATACAGTGATGATCACTGGTGTCGGCAAGCCTGGCTCAATACCCTGAGTACGGGCGTTGAACGCTTTGCAGAATTCCATGATGTTCACACCGTGCTGACCCAGAGCAGGACCAACTGGCGGGCTTGGGTTAGCCTGAGCGGCTTTCACTTGCAGCTTGATGTATGCGGTTATCTTCTTGGCCATGAGGCACTCCAATTACGGGTTCAAGCGCCAACAAAGGCTCCCCGGTTACTTACGCGTATATCCCAGTGACGAAAAAACCCCACAGCCTTGGGCTGCGGGGTATGGGATTCCAGCTCAGTTATGCCTTTTCGACCTGACTGAACTCCAGCTCTACCGGAGTAGAGCGTCCGAAAATGAGCACCGCCACTTGAATCCGGCTCTTTTCGTAGTTAACTTCTTCGACCGTGCCATTGAAATCAGCGAACGGACCGTCGGTGACACGAACGACTTCACCTGGCTCGAACAGCGTCTTCGGCTTCGGCTTGTCGCTACCATCAGCGACACGACGCAGAATCGCTTCTGCCTCTTTATCAGTGATGGGAGCAGGCTTGTCAGCGGTACCGCCGATGAAGCCCATGACACGCGGGGTGTCCTTGACCAAGTGCCAAGTACCCTCATTCATGTCCATCTGAACAAGCACATAACCTGGGAAGAACTTGCGTTCGCTTTTGCGCTTCTGGCCATTACGCATTTCAACCACTTCTTCAGTGGGAACCAGAATTTCGCCGAAGCCATCTTCCATGCCTGCCAGCTTCACACGCTCGATCAACGAGCGCATGACATGCTTCTCGTAACCCGAGTAAGCATGCACTACGTACCAACGCTTAGCCACGGGACACCCTTAGCCAACTATCAAGGAAACAAGCCAGCCGAGCAGGGAATCGAGCCCCCACAACAGCAACGCCATAACCAGCACAACAGCCACAACGATCAACGTGGTTTGAGTGGTTTCTTGGCGAGTAGGCCATACGACTTTACGGATCTCGGCACGGGCCTCTTTCGCCAAAACGAAGAAAGCCTTACCTTTGCCTGTCTGCAGCGCTACAAATGCAGCGGCTGCGGCAATCACAAGGAGAGCGAGAACGCGATACAGGATCGGCTCAGCAGAATAATACTGATTACCGACAACACCCACGACAACCAAAACGACTACCAGGAGCCACTTCAGCATATCAAAGCGAGAGTCTGATGCTTCAGCCTTGGGATTCATCTACGGAGATCCTGTGAAAAGAAAGCCAGATTACATCTAGGGAATCTGGCAGGTCAGGAGGGAATCGAACCCCCAACCTACGGTTTTGGAGACCGTCGCTCTGCCAATTGAGCTACTGACCTAAAAGCAAAATCAGGCCGACCATTATGCGGACCTGACAAGAGTTTTTCAACACCTTATTCGGAGAGCACCAAACAGGCGACGCCCTCCGAATAAGCTTTAGACGGCGCACGCAGCGCGGAACCGCCTAAAACAAAGGCAGATATTTTCATATCTGCCTTTATCAATGGAGCTCTTGAGCGGATTTGAACCGCTGACCTCACCCTTACCAAGGGTGTGCTCTACCAACTGAGCTACAAGAGCAAAACACTATGCATGAACCACAAGCCTGGAGCGGGTAGCGGGAATCGAACCCGCATCATCAGCTTGGAAGGCTGAGGTTCTACCACTAAACTATACCCGCACAACTTGCAGCTCGCGCTAAATCTGGTGGAGGGGGAAGGATTCGAACCTTCGAAGTCGTAGACGTCAGATTTACAGTCTGATCCCTTTGGCCGCTCGGGAACCCCTCCTAAGCGAGGCAGCATTCTCAACTCATGCTACCCTTCTGTCAACCTTTTTCTCAGTAAAAACCTGAGGTTACATGCGTTGACTACTACCACTTCGTTCGTGAGACTTTCACCTCACTGCGAAGCGGGCGCCATTCTATGTAAACTAATCAGCAGTTGCAATGCCCTCGCACGACATTATTTGATTTTTTAATTGCGGGAAATCCTGACTCAGCTGGCTGATCAAGCCTGCTTCGACAAGGCGTCGACTTTCCGGCGCAATTTTCAGCCAGTAGGCGGTCGACCCGCTCGTTTGCACTGACTGATATTGAGACTGGATATCCAGGCTGTTCAATCGCTGCTCTACCAGGCGCGCGTCCTCTTGCCTGGCAAAGCCACCAACGTACAGGCATTTAGTGTCAGGATCGTGGGACGCCCGGCCAGCATCCGATTCGCTGAGCAGACGGATATCCTGCTGAGAAGCACGGTGCAACGACAAGGGCATGACCTCCTTGGCCCTGAGCGGAGCCTCCTGCTGATGCCAGATGTAATAAAAGGCATTAAGCATCAACAGCAGAAGAAATAACCAACGCATAAAGACCTCAACGCAAAGGGCAGGCGAGAGCCAGCCCCACGAAGACCAGATCAGGAACAATTCGGGCTCCTGGCAGCACATCCGCAACCAGAGCAGCGTCACCGCCCGTCACAAAAATAGCAAAGTCGTCCCCCCAATACCCACGAGCTATCTCGACCTGAGTCACTGCAAACCCCCGAAGCATCAGCGAGCAGCCGCGCTCTACCGCTTCTGCGGTCGCCCGCCCGGGAACTAGACGAACCAACGCCCTTTCCGCCTCTGTGTCGTCATACCTGATGCGACGAGTATGGGTGCGCAACTGATTGCGCATCAAGGGCATCCCAGGACAGATGAAGCCACCAAGATGCGCGCCGCCGGCGTCGACGAAATCAGATGTCACGGCAGTGCCCAGATCAATCACCAGGCATGCACGTTTGACAAGATGGTACGCACCTACAAAAGCCAGCCAGCGATCCAGGCCGAGACGTTCGAAATCGTCATAGCCATTGATCACCCCTCCCAGCTCGCGGGCAGGCACTGCGCAGACGGGGGCAACCGAGAACGCGTCAGCCAGGACAGCAACCAGACGCGCCGTTTCTTCGGCGCTGCGGACACTTACCAGACGGCAGTCGCTGAACGTCGTGTCAGGTAGATTGCGCAGGTGCTCCAACAAGGCTTCGTCAGAGTCCACAACACCGCCGCTGACCACTGCTGCATCGCTTTTAGCGGTAATGCGCCACTTGATGAAGCTGTTGCCGCAATCGAGCTCAAGAATCATCTCGCAACCTCAGGCTCAGCTCACCACCACTAAAGCTTTTTTCCACACCATTGACCTCCAACCGCAGCGCTCCAAGTGAGTCGACCCCCAACACTACTCCCTCCACCACCTCCACCCCCGAGAGCAGCTTGACCGCAGCCCCCTGCCACAAGTGCCCACGCTCCCACTCCTTATGAAATGCTGCAAAGCCCTCCCTGCGATGAACCGCCATAAGAGCCTCAAGCTGGGTGCTTATACGAGCGGCGACCTGATTGCGATCAACCAGGCCGCCTGTCTCAAGCCTCATCGACGTCCATAGCTGATCCACCTCGCTGGAGGAACGCATGTTTACGTTCACCCCTATCCCGATGATCACATGACAAACGTCCGCCGGATCACCAATCAGCTCGAGCAAAATGCCGGCGATCTTCTGCCTGCCAACAAGCACGTCGTTTGGCCACTTGAGGCCTGCGCCCTGGACGCCCATATCACGCAGGACATTCATCACCGCGAGCCCCACCAACAAGCTGAGGCCTTCCAGCTGACGCATCCCGCCATCAATGCGCAGGACCAGGCTGTAATACAGGTTTTCAGCAAAGGGGCTTACCCACTTTCGACCACGTCGCCCTCTTCCGGAAGTCTGCTGCTCGGCCACCACCAGTACAGGCAGAGGAACACCTTGAGTGATCAGGCGTGCGGCCTCAGCGTTGGTCGAGTCGATGGAATCGTAAGTGCGAACAGACCAGTTGGCAGGAAAGCCTGACTGTTCGATACCGGCAGGACTTAGAAGAGAAATAGGCGTTGCGAGTCTATAACCACGACCACGCACCTTGTGGACATCTATGCCCAGATCCGCTTCAAGCTGCTGAAGCTGCTTCCAGACAGCACTGCGACTTATGCCGAGGGCATCGCCCAATACCTGTCCGGAATGAAACGCACCATCGGCAAGAAGCTTTAACAAGGTCAGCATTTGGAATCGCCTGGCAATAAGGCACGCATCATAGCCACGCTGAGGCATGATGCATAGAAACGAAAACGTGTTTTCACGCTGGTTTTTGCAGGCACCAGACAAACAAAAACCCTCAACGCGTAAGCGATGAGGGTTTCTGGAATTCAATCTTGACGATGACCTACTCTCACATGGGGAAACCCCACACTACCATCGGCGATACATCGTTTCACTACTGAGTTCGGGATGGGAT